>JAEWMJ010000036.1 GCA_023393165.1 Bacillota bacterium
TTTGATTGCGTGATTCTCCGCTGATGAATTCCATTCTCCAAACTCCCACGATATTTTATTAGGTTCATTATACCATTTTTTACGGCGATATTTCCTGACTTTTGACACAGTCTGCCCACATCGCCCCGTCTTTCAGCACAATAATCATATGGATATGATTAGGCATAATGACTATTTATCGACATATACCTTGTCGTATTTTTAATCAATATTTTTTATGTATTTCTCTGTAATCGCCCCAATTTTACTCAAAAGAACCGATAGGGCGATGTGGGCATCGCCCCCTACAACCTGTCCTAATATTTCGCGTCAATTCCATTGCCCATATACATGTCCTTTTCAAATTCCTGTTTATCTATAAAAATTCTTTCTGTTGCCAATATACAACATATAAGCACAAAATTGGGTTTTGATCAAGGCACTCTAAGACTCTTTTGTTTCGGCTGGTTTGGCCTGCATAAAATTTCGCAATACCTGAAGCCCACGGCAGCGCCCAGGAAATTTTGCCCCGAAGGGGAAAGTGTCATAGTGGGTAACGTACTTTGCAAATATACATATCTTAAACGATAAGACGGTATAGCTTAAAGCCATACCGCCTGCCGGGAACATATACGGTTTTATTGAGCCGCTCCAAATGGCGCCATTTTTGTTTATTGGTTTTTTAATATTACATTCAAAAGTTGAATTTATACTTCAATACCCTCCGGGTGCTTCTCGCACTCGTTGATGATATCGATCGCGTCCGTATAGCCTACGCCAAAACGCCGGACGCCCAGTTTATACATATCGATAACCGTCTGAAGGCCGCGGATACCGCCGGACGCCTTTATCCCAAGCCGGTCGCCGATCTGTTTTTTGATCACTTCGATGTGATGCAGGGTCGTGGGCTTGCCTGTGATCCAGCCGGTGCCTGTTTTGATAAAGGCTGCGCCCGCTTCTTCCGCGATCTTGCAGGCCGCCACAATCTGCTCGTCGGAGAGCGTCATAACCTCTATGATGGTTTTGATGGGATGTCCGCCCGCAGCCTCGATCACTTTTTTGATATCTTCTTTTGTCTCGGCATATCTGCCAGACCTGAGCCAGCCGATGTTCATTACCGCATCCACTTCGTCCGCGCCCATCTCAAAACACTGTTTCATTTCAGCCGCTTTTGTTTCCGTGGTTACGCCGCCTCCCGGGAATCCGACAGGGCATCCGACCATCACATCCGGATCGCTTTCCAGCAGTTTCTTTGCAAAGGGCACATTGGAAGGCAGGACATGCGCGCAGATAAATTTGTATTTGAGCGCAGCCTTTGCCATAACCTCGATATCTTCATACGTCATATATGAACGAACGCAGCTGATATCGATCATCCTGGCTATGTCTTTGGTAAAAAGTTTCATGGAACTCCTCCTTATATAGATCAAAAACCTTTATAGATTTTTTCATTCAAAGCCGTTTGCAGGTCAAGCCTACATATATTATTTAATTATAAGTACTATATATTCTTTTCTGTTTTAGCCCGCCGGATGCGGGACTTACTATGATCCGAAAAATTGTTCAGAGAAATGCCGTCCAAAGACGCACCTTGAACGGCATTTCTGAACATTTTTAATTCTTATGCTTTTTCAGCGCAGTCATTAATAGGAGAACTGCTCGTAATCAGCAACGTTGTCTGTGGTTACCACATAGGTGGGAAGAATGTTGTCTTTCTCAAAGCTTTCGCCCTGCAGAATTTTAACAGCCATATCTACGCCGTCAGCACCCATGGAGGGGAAGTAGGACATGGAAGCCTGGTAAACCGGATCGCCGGCTTTGATCAGCTCGTATGCGCCCTGTGTTCCGCCCATACCGGTGATAACTTTGATGTCTGTTCTCTTGGCATTCTGAATAGCATTCAGAGCGCCCAGAGCAGCTTCGTCGTCCTGTGCGAACACTGCGTCGATCTGGTCGTATGCGGGCAGGATGTCGGTCATAGCTTTTAAGCCAGCCTGACGGTCGAACTGTCCGTCGCCTTCAACCAGGATCTTGATGTCCGGATATTTCGCTTTGAGTTCTTCAGCAAAACCATTGTACCTGTCAAGGTCGATAGGTGTTCCGGTGTAGCTTCTCAGAACAACGATGTTGCCTTTTCCGCCGAGTTTCTCGCCGATGTAGTCAGCAGCGTTTTTGCCGCAGCCTTTGTTGTCGCCGGCCAGCAGAGCGGTGTATTTGTCGCTGCTGATGCCGCGGTCCATAATAACCGTTTTGATGCCTGCATCATAGATCTGCTCGCAGATGCTGGTCAGGAGCGTGCCGTTGCCGGGCAGGATGATGATCAGGTCATAACCGCCATCTTTGAAGGTGGTCAGGGTGTTGAGCTGGTCATTGTCGTCTGTAGCGTTCTTAACGGTCCATTCAAATCCGTCTGTATACTTCGCTGTTTCGTTGTTTACGAACTCAAGAAGTTTTGCCTGCCAAGCATTGTTGGCAGCAGGGAGCGAAACCGCTACTTTAAAAGTTTTTCCAGGTTCTGCAGCAGCAGACGAAGCCGGAGCGGAAGCCTCAGCAGCAGACGAAGCCGGAGCTGCGGAAGAAGCTGCAGCCGATGATGCTGCCGGAGCGTTTGAGCTGCATGCTACCAATGCGAATACCATCACAAGTGCAAGAGCAATAAACAATATTTTCTTCATTTTCTTTCCTCCTGTATATTTTGTTTCTTATAACGTTTCCGTTATAAAACTTATCTGTCTCTTCTTTGGAACAGCACTGCCATCAATATAACAGCGCCCTTTACCGCGCCGTTCAAATACGGCGAAATACTCATCATGATCATCATGTTGCTGACAACGCCCAGGAACAGCGCGCCGATGACGGTCCCGACGATTTTTCCTTTACCGCCGGTGATGGCCGTGCCGCCTACCACCGCAGCCGTGATTGCTTCGAACTCGTACAGATTACCGGACGATGTTGACGAAACGGCTGCCATTCTGGACATATCGATCACGGCGCCGATTGCAACGCACAAGCCTATCAGCATGTATGTCCATATCTTTATTCTGTCTACTTTGATGCCGGAATATTTAGCTGCAACCTCGTTGCCGCCCACCGCAAATACGTAGGTGCCGAATTTTGTCTTTGTAAGCAGGACAGCCAGAACAACGGCGCTGATTATCCATATCCAGAAAGGAACGGGGAGCATCAAAAAATCTCCGTTGCCGATATTCGTAAATTCAGGCACGTTTTTGCCCACTATGGTCGCGCCCTGTGTTACAAATGTAGTAATCGAACGGGCGATAATGCCTATGGCCAGCGTTACGATGAATGGGGGCAGTTTCGCTTTGGTAATAATGATACCGTTCACAAATCCAAAACCGACCGCAGTTCCGACGCAGGCAAGTATGGCGACCACCAGAGGCACAGCGCCCGAACCCTGCAGCAGGATCAAAACCGTACCGGCCGTCGCCAGTACAGGGCCGCTTGACAAATCAATGCCGCCCGTAATGAGCACGAATGTCATACCAAGCGAAATGATGCCGATGGTGGATATATTTCTGAGTATTGCCGTCACGTTGTTGGGCGTAGCAAACTTGCCTTGCGTAATAACTGCACAAAAGATGAATGCAATAATGAATATTACGACAACGCTGTATTCACGCCAAACCATTTTTAAGAAGTTTACAAAACTGTTTCCGTTATTTGTTGATGCTTCGTTAAATTCTCCCATATCTCTTCTCCCTCATTAATTAACATTGAGCATTGGTTGCATATTTCATAACATTCTCTTCGGTCCGTTCGGAGCTCAGGAGTTCGCCCTTGATCTCGCCGTCGTGCATTACGATAATGCGCTGACATATGCTCAATACCTCAGTCAAATCCGAAGATACAATGATGACCGTTTTTCCTTCGCACGCAAGTTCGTTTATGATTTGGTATATTTCCTCGCGCGCGCCGACGTCGATGCCCCGCGTAGGCTCGTCCAGGATCAAAATTTCCGAATCAACCAGCAGCCACTTTGCGAGAACTATTTTTTGCTGGTTTCCGCCCGACAGATTGCTCACCGCCTGCAGGTGCCCCGCGCAGCGGATCTTGAGCCTTTTGATCATCCTGTCGGTGTTATCCTTGAATTTTTTCCCGTTGTTGAAAAAATGTTTGTTTTTTACCTGGTAAACATGGTTGATATTTTCCCGGATGCTTCTCATGGTAACAAGGCCGGTGGCTTTTCTGTCCTCTGTGGCAAATCCAATGTTGGATGCGATTGCCTGGGCAGGATTATGGACCGTTACTTTTTTGCCGTTTACAATGATCTCGCCCTTTTCGCAGTTGCGAAGCCCGAAAATATATTCCATCAATTCGGAACGGCCCGCGCCCACAAGGCCGCTTAAGCCGAGAATCTCGCCCCTCCTGACCTTAAAGCTGACGTTTTTCAGGAAATGATCCGTAACGCCGCTCACTTCCAGCGCATAATCGTCTTCTTTGCCTTTATAGTCCGACGCAACCGAAATGCCAACTTCCCGGCCTACCATCATGTTTGCGATATCTCGTTCCGATACTTCATCCACGTTTCTGGTTGCAACAAAACCGCCGTCGCGCAGAACCGTGATCTTCTGGCAGATCTGTTTGATTTCCTTTAAGCGGTGGGAAATATAGATAATCGCGAGTCCCTCGGCGCTCAGTTTTCTGGTCAGTTCAAACAGTATTTCCGTTTCCCTGGTTGTGAGAACCGCCGTAGGCTCGTCCATTATGAGCACGCGTACATCAAAGGATATGGCCTTTGCAATTTCCACCAGCTGCTTCTGCGCAATTTTCAGCTCTTTGATCTTCATTGTCGGCTCGAGCGTATTATCCAGCCGGTTGATGAATTTTTTGGCTTCCCTGTTCATCGTTTTAAAATCAATCAAACCCAGTTTGTTTCTGGGCTCTCTCGAAAGGAAGATGTTCTGTGCTATTGTCATTTCTTCCTGCAGATTGAGCTCCTGATGAATCATAGAGATTCCGAAGTGTTGGGCATCCAATGCGGTGGCGTTTTTGGGAATTGGCTGTCCGTCAATAAATACCTCGCCCTTATCCTGATCGTAAATGCATGCCAAAATTTTCATTAAGGTAGATTTACCTGCCCCGTTTTCACCGCATAAAGCAAATATTTCGCCTTTGTCGACACTGAAATCTATATCGTGCAAGACTTCAACGCCGTAAAAGCTTTTGGAAATGCCTTTCATTTCAACAAGTTTTGACATTACTTTACCTGCTTTCTGACAATTTCTTTGCGAAGCTGCGAACACATCTTTGCATATTCACCGCTTCTTGTATTTATAAAAATAAACCGTTTCGATCTTGGCTGTTATCAATCAGCCTACTTGCCCGCGCACGGAGGACTTCGCTTTTAAAATGTATTTATTACATTCCTTTATTCCAGCAGCTTTTTACTCCATTTTTTCCTGGACAACCTCTTTATTCGTTAAAAAGATATCTTCGAAATTCCAGCCTATTATTTGCGCTTTTCAAGGTCTATCGTTTTTCATCCAAGCAACATAAATTATAACATAATAATAAATAAAATCAATATTTTTTATTTTATTTATTATCTTTTTGTTTTCGTTTGTTCTCTGTTTTGAAAATTCCTTCTCATATGTTGTCATTTTAAGTATAAAATATTACAAAACTGAGAAATTAATATGATTTGTTTTCGTATAATATGACATATTTTGTTACGAGAATAAACAAAAACCGCTTGCGTCCAAACCGCTTGAATGAGCCGATTCCCCCTTTCCCTAAAAAATTATGGGACGCTCTGCGACAATGAAAACATAAATAGTTATTTTATGTTATATTTCGTCATTTTTTAATCATTTCGGCTTGACATATCACCCCCTTTACCGATTATCAGAGGCAGCCTTCACAGGTGGTTTGCGCATTGCCGCCTTAATGCTTAACGTTTGATGTGCAAATGAACAATAAACAAAAACCCAAATCAATCGTAAATGAGAATTCGAGAAAACCGTTCTGCTTGAAGGGCCTTCTTACAGGCAAAAATTTTTTAAGGCAATATCATCATTATCTTAAACTATACTACCGATATTAAAATAATTCAATAACAAATTGTATTTTTATTATAATATTTTATACATTTTTATTTTTTTGTATTTTATATACTTCCATAAGTGCAGGCCCGTAAAATAAAAAAAGAAGGGGGATCCCCTTCCTTAAAACTTATACATAGTTATTTACGGTCTCAGGCCCGGCTCAGACTCAGGTTTTCTTCTTTTATAATAGATCCGATATCGATCACGTCCTCCATGTAATACCAGCCTTTTCTGTGAAATATAAATTGTGCAGCCATCAGAGCGCCCTGTGCAAAGGCGCTGCGCGAAAATGTCTCATGCACAATGGAAAGTCTTTCGCTTTCGCCCACTGCCAGAACTTCATGTACGCCCACATAGCCGCCGGCCCTAACGGAGTTGATCGGAACGTGGTTTGTAGCGTCGCCCGGGAGCTCGTTCTCGATTACTTCCGCTATTCTTTTGGCAGTGCCAGAAGGCTTATCGGCTTTTTTATTATGATGGATTTCGGTGATCTGATAATCAAAATAAGGCATAGCGCGGGTCACCGTCTTTAAAACCGCCATAAGGACATTGATGCCCAAGGTGACATTGGGCGCATAAACAATACCCATTTTATTCGTCCACGCCAGTTTGGACATCCAATCGATATCGTCTTCTGCAAATCCGGTAGTGCAGACTACGCAGGGAATGCCGTGCATACGGCACGCGTTCAAAAGCATCCGGCTGGATACCGGATTAGAAAAATCGATCGCCACATCCACCGGAGTGCAGCCCAGAACCATTTCGGCCTCCGTTATCTCAGCCGCAGACACGCCCATCTCTCCGGTCTGCGAAATCGTTCCTATATCTTTTCCCTTTTTTTCACTGCCCATTCTGCAAAACGCAGCCGTAATATTAAATTTGCCGTTGCTCCTTACCGTTTTGATGACTTCAACTCCCGCACGGCCAATGCCGCATAAAGCCACGTTCACCATACAAAAGCCCCCTTTCTCAGATTTTTTGTCAATCCAAACGAGGCCCGCCATGTCCCGCTGAAAACAGCGGAACCGCTATCTTTAATCAAAGGTATTAAAGCAAAGTATATAAGCGTTCAGAAAGTATAAAAAAGCTTGCAGGTAGCGCAAGCGAAGAATGACTGTCTCAAATATATAATGACCTCTCAACGCCTACGAGATTAGCTGACGGATTCGGGTTGAAAGATACCCTACCGATCACTCGGATTCACCCCAATAGTTTGGTTCTCCCGTTCTCCATTCATGGAGATTCAGCAATATACTATATATATAGTATAGTTTATTTTAAAAAATATGTCAACCGTCAACCGGAATGCCGGAAGGGTGTTATTTTGTCGTAATATATCCCTTTTTCCATATAAAGAATTTCATTTGATGCGGGGAGAATTTATTTACCAGAATTTATGAATATGGTATAATAAACGCAACTATATTCAGCAAACAATGTGTATTAAACCCATGAAACAATAAATAAGCAAAGGGGAAAAGCTATGGATGATATGACTCCCAAACTTACACTTCAGTCGGATGAAAATGCAGCCGCTCCTGCAATGGCGCAAAAAGAAGGGGCGCTTGATCTTCAGGCAAATAAGGATATAACCTCCATCCTGAATGCGGAGCGCCCGGACGACAGCAGTTTGACTGAACAGGAAAAAGCGGAAATCAGCGAGTTTTCAAAAAAGATAGACCTTTCCAGGACGGCGGATATACTCCAGTACGGGCTTCCGGCACAGACCAAGGTCTCCCAGTTTTCGGAAACGGCGCTCTCCAACATACGCACCAAGGACATGGGCGAGGTGGGCGGCATGATCACGGACCTGGTGGGAGAACTCAGAGGATTTTCGCCCAACCAGCCCCGCAAAAAAGGCCTGCTCGGCCTGCTGAAAAGAGCCGGGGACGAGATCGCCGAACTGCAGGCGCGCTACAGCAGCGTTGAAAAAAACGTGGACCGGATCTGCAATGTGCTGGAAGACCATAAAATGACCCTGCTCAAAGATATCACGATGCTGGATCAGATGTATGAGCTCAACGTGAATTATTTTAAAGAGCTCACCATGTATATCATTGCGGGAAGGGACAAACTGAAGGAAGTCATTACAAAAGAACTTCCAAAGCTGCAGGAAAAAGCAAGGCAGAGCGGAAAAACCGAAGACGCGCAGGCAGCCAATTATCTGGCGGAAATGTGCAACCGGTTTGATAAAAAGCTGTACGATCTGGATCTTACCCGCACGATCTGTCTGCAGATGGGCCCCCAGATACGCATGGTGCAGAGCAACGACAGCATGATGGCGGATAAAATTCAGTCCTCGCTGGTCAATACGATCCCGCTCTGGAAAAACCAGATGGTTCTGGCTTTGAGCCTTGTGCATTCCAAGGAAGCGATCAAAGCGCAGCGCGAAGTGACCGATACCACCAACGAACTTTTGCGAAGGAACGCCGAGGCCCTGAAGGCCAGCACCGTGGAAACCGCCAGGGAATCCGAGCGCGGCATAGTGGATATTGAAACGCTTGTGGAAACAAACGCGTCGCTGATCTCCACGCTGGACGAGGTAATGAACATCTACCAGGAAGGCAGAGCCAAACGCCGGGCAGCCGAAGAACAATTGAAACGGATAGAAGGTGACCTGAAAAACAAGCTGCTTGAACTTAAGGGCTGATAGGGCGAATGATTTTGAATAGAATGAAAAACAGCTTCCGCAATGTGCAAAAGCTGTTTTTTTTCTTTTATGGGGGGTTACATTTGCGCGTTGAACAGATTCTTCAAGGTATATACCACGTCGTCCGAATCCGCGTTGATGCTGGCCGCTTCATTTATGGAAGAAATCTTTTGCAGTTCTTCCAGGTCCGCGTTATACCCAATGGTGTATATGGGAATGTTGAAACCTGCCGCAATCTTGCTGACCTGGTTAAAATCGTATCCCGTATTTGTCTGGCCGTCGCTTAAAACGAAAAGCATCAGTTTTGTCTGGGGATCCTTCTGTTTTACCTGATCCAGCATTTGAAGCCCGACCAGAATCGCGTCGTATGTCGCAGTCTGCCCTCCGGGGGACATATCCTGCACCGCGCCGCAGAACTTGGACCTCTGGTTCAGGTCAAACTCCGCGACCGGCAGGTTAATATAAACATCGTTGTCATAGCTCACCAGCCCGATCAGGTTCTTTTGGTTGATATACTGCGAACCGTTGATCAGCGACTGTTTCAGATTCATGATTGGCTCGCCGTTCATGCTTCCGGATATATCCGCGATAAAGACGGCCGCTACCGGGCGTCCCGCGTCCTTTACTTCTTTCCAAAGGCTCTGCGCCGATGTAATGACGGTACCGGACGGCAGGGGCACCTGGCTCGTATAGTCGTTCAGATTGTTGAACCCGTATTCGCTTGCAAGCTTCTGGGATTTTTCATTGAGGCAATACTGAATAAACATGTCAAGAAGCTGGGATTTTTCGGGCGGCAGGGTCCCCAGCGCGTAGATGGGGCTGTCGTGCCGTACGCCGAACGGAACAAAAACAAAATCCCTCAGCTCCATTGTGTTTTTATAGGTCTGGTATTCCATCACCAGGGCGTCCAGCGAGCCGTTTTGTTTTGTGGCGGCGTCGCGCATCTGAATGGTCGTATAGGCGACAAAAGGCACATTGGCCTGGAATTGCTGGAACTGATCTACCGCGGCCGAGCTTAAAAGGTCGTTTTGGTCCGCGCTGTAAAGCGCCGATATAATGAAGTTGAGCCCGGTGGAACTTGCGAACGGATTTGTGTAGCCCATTGCCAGGCCGTTCGATACGGTTTCCTTGATCACGCTCTGGATATCCACATTCCCGTACTTTTCCTTGAGTTCGTCATACTTGCTTTGCTTGAGCAATATTCCGGTCACATTTCCCGCCAGCCTGGCATTTTTGAGGGTGATGTCCACATTGGATTTTGTCTTGATCATCTCCCCCCACAGTTCGTTGGAAGGCGAAAAAGCTTCCGGGATATATTTGCCGGAAATGATATAATCTGCCGCAACACCGGATGATATAGGCCGGACGGATACCGATACGCTTTGTCCGTTTATATTGAAGTTCTCTTTGTTAAAGTTCTCCGCAACTTCATTGAGCCACCCGTCCGTACCCGAACCGGCTTTTTCGGTGGAAGAAACGATCTCGATATCAATGGCGCCTCCCCCCCCAACGCTCAGCGGATAATTTGATATATCCGGCAGTTCTTCTTTCAGGTCGGACACATTATACTCCACCGCGGCTTTGACGGCGGGAACTTCCTGTACGTACACGCTTTTGAGCATCCGGCCAAGCTGCTCCTCCGCCTGTTCGTAGGTCATCCTGTTTACCGTATCGCCCGAACCGCCAGTGGCGGATATGATTGCAAAAGTCACGCCAAAAATTACTGCCGCCGCTATAATCAAAAATATTATAATACGTTTGTTCAGGCCCTTTTTTTGGTTTTCCATAAGGCAACTCCTTTATTCAGCTTTATTCTTGTAGTGGCTTTTTAAGACGTCGATCGTTGCTTTAAGCCCGCTGTCGCTTTCAATAACCTGGTTCTTGATATTGGAAACTTCGGACAAAAAGGTATCAAACTCGTTTAAAATCTCGTCGTTTTTATTTAAAACTTCTTTGATCTGCGTCAAATACTGCTCATATATATGTCTCTTTTTGGGATTTTGATACTCTTCCTCATCCCAGAGCGTTACCCGGTTCAGTATATAGCGGATATTGTTATATAACACGTCTTCGGTTTCCTCGCCGGTCTGCGTCAGGCTTTCATAAGGCGTTTCGTTGCGTTTCAGAATTTCCGCAAGCTTCAGCTGTTTGCGGTCGATGCTGTCCATCTGCTCTATGGCAGCGTCTATTTCGTCGTCCAGTTCCGGATTCTTCATCCTGTATTTCCGAAGCGTATCCCTGTAATCCTCTTTTTCAATCACAGGCTGTCTGTTTGCTTCCGGCGCGTCCACGGCAGAGGACAACAACCTGTAATTAAATACAAAGAAAATAATCACGCTCATGGCAATAATCGTGATGCTGGCGGCCTGGATAAGTTTATTGTCCGACATGGGCGAGAACTTAAATCCGGCGAATACGATTATATTTATAAGAACGATTACGGTATTCAGAGCCACTAGTTTTACGATCAGTTTTCTTTTCATGACTCAACCTTTCCTTTTATTGCATAAGTATACGCATATATGCTTTTTCCGCCTGTGAAATATACGGCAACACTGCGGAAACCGCACGCATGGAGAGATAAATCCGGATCACTGCTAGTATACATTATACTAGCAAGCGTATAGATTCACAATACCATGCTTTGCCGGAAATATAAGTATTTCAAGTTCTCTACCATCATATGCGCAGCATCCAAAAAAGGCGCGGACCGTTATGGGATTTCCGCGCCTTTGATCAGATCCGTATTGAATTCAAGCATGTTTAGGCCGAAATTGGCGGCAGCCTATTTTTTTGCGATCCTCCTGGCAATCCATTTGGCCAGTTCGGATACCGGGAGTATCGCCACGCTGCCCAGCAGCACCACGATCCATTCCGGGCCGGTCAGAAGCGTTACCCGGAAAAATGCCGCCAGGCCGGGAATGAGCACCACGATCAGCTGCATCGCAAGCGCAATAAAGAACGCGCCGAAAATGAATTTGTTTTTGGTTATCCCTGAGAAAAACGGCCGGTAAATGCTTCTTGCGCACAGCATATAGAAAAGCTGGGACATGCCCATTACCAGAAACGCCATTGTACCCGCGACGGTTTTGTCGTACGTTTTTATCCCGTACAGGTAAACCAGCAAGGTAATCGCTCCCATGACAGCCCCATACAGCAGCACAAACGTGCCTGTCCCCTCAGCCAGAAAGCTCTTTTTTGGATCACGGGGCGGAAGACGCATGCTGTCTTTCTCCGCCGCCTCCATACCCAGCGCGAGCGCGGGCAGGGTATCCGTCACCAGATTGATCCAGAGTATCTGGGCGGGATTGAGTATGGCGTACCCCATAAGCGTGCCGAAAAACAAAGCCACTACTTCGCTCAAATTGGCGGAGAGCAGAAACTGCACGGTTTTTTTAATGTTGGCGTAGATACGCCTTCCTTCCGAAACCGCGCTCACAATGGTGGCAAAATTATCGTCCGTCAGTATCATATCCGAAGCGCTTTTGGAAACCTCCGTTCCGGTGATGCCCATGCCGACGCCGATATCCGCACGTTTGAGCGCCGGCGCGTCGTTTACGCCGTCCCCGGTCATTGCGACGATATATTCCTGTTTTTTAAACGCGTCCACGATCCGCACCTTGTGCTCGGGGGAAACGCGCGCATAAACCGCAATGTTCAACAGGTCGCGCTGCAGCGCCTCGTCGTCCATTTGATCCAGCTCCGCGCCGCTCACAGCCTTTTGGCCGTCCGACAGTATCCCAAGCCCGCGCGCGATGGCTTCCGCCGTTATCTTATGGTCGCCCGTGATCATGACAGGCCGCATGCCGGCTCCGCGGCAAATGCGTACAGCTTCGCGCACCTCCGGCCGGGGCGGGTCCATCATGCCGGCAAGGCCGATGAACACCATATCCCGTTCCATTTCAGCCGGTTTTTCTGCATAGCGCCTGTAAGCGCATGCCAGCACGCGCAGCGCGCGTCCGGCCATCGCTGCGTTTTCGGAAAGCAGCTCGCGCCTTCTTTCTTCGGTCAGGGGCAACTCTTCCCCGTTCGCCAGAATATGCGTGCAGCCCGACAGCACGCAATCGGGCGCGCCCTTGGTATAGGCAATCAGGCCGTTTATATCGTGCAGCGTGGTCATCATCTTCCTGTCCGAATCAAAGGGCATCTCTTCCACCCGCGGAGTGCCGTGTATGGACGGTCCGTCCAGTCCCAACGTTTCCGCCAAATCCAGCAGAGCGGTTTCGGTGGGGTCTCCTATCCATCCCTCTCCCGTATATTTCGCGTCGTTGCACGCCGCAAACGCAACGCCCAGCATACGGGCTTTTTCGGCGGCTTCAGGGCCGGGCAAAAGCCTTTCGCCCTCCACGTAAAGTTCTTCCACCTTCATTTTGTTCTGGGTCAGCGTTCCCGTTTTATCCGAGCAGATGATCTGCGTGCATCCCAGGGTTTCCACAGCAGGCAGTCTGCGGATGATCGCTCCCTGCCTGGCAAGGCGAGTGACGCCCATTGTCAAAACAATGGTCACAACGGCGGCCAGCCCTTCCGGGATCGCCGCCACCGCGATGCTTACCGCCATCAGGAACATGTCAAAGTAGGTGTTCCCCTGCGCGATCCCTACAAAGAAGATCACCACCGCAATTGCCAGCACCGCATAGGTGAGGATTTTGGACAACTGGTTCATTTTCTTTTGCAGGGGCGTCTCGTCCGCTTTGGCCTGGGACAGCGCCCTCGCTATCCTGCCCATCTCGGTTCCCATTCCCACCGCGCAAACGACGCCCCGGCCGCTGCCGTAGGTCACGCCCGTGCCTGCATACGCCATGTTGACGCGCTCGGCCAGAGGAACGCCCGAAGAGAGCACCGTGTCCATTTTTTCCACCGGCACGCTTTCTCCGGTCAGCGCAGCCTCTTCTATCTTCAGGGAGGCGCTTCTAATGATCCGTATATCGGCCGGCACATGATCGCCCGCGTCCAGCATGACAACGTCCCCCACCGTTACGCAGCTTGCCGGAATCTCCTTAACGGTTCCGTCGCGTATCACACGCGCATAAGGCGCCGCCATTTTGGAAAGGGCATCGATCGCCTGCCCGGCCTTGTATTCCTGCACCGCTCCCAGAACGGAATTTAAAACCACCACGACGAAAATAATGATGGCGTCGGCGCCTTCACCCAGCAAAAAGGATATCACTGCCGCCGCGATCAGTATGATAATCATGAGATTTTTAAACTGCGCAAAAAAAAGCTTAGGCAGCGAAGCCTTTTCGCCCTTGATCAGTTCGTTTTTTCCATACTGCGCGAGATTCTTCTCCGACTGACCGCCCGTAAGTCCCGTTTCCGAGCTGCCCAGTTCTTTTAAAACGGCCTCTTTCTCCTGACTGTAAAATTCCAAAAGCAATCCTCCCAAAAAGTATTCATTATATATATTTATATTCTTTTCATTTTTAAACAACATATCACACAACTTGCTTTCCTGCAATTCCCAATATCGTTTGTTTTAAGAAAACTGCAATAAACAGTAATGCCCAAAATAATATTTGTTATAAAGTTGAGCTCACTTGATATATAATAGAAAAAGAACGACCGTAATTGGCCGGACAATAGATGCGGCTGAGGGTCATTCAAAAATTATTAACTGTTTTATCGGGAGAGTCGGCATGATCAAACTGGTGATATTTGATTACGATGGAGTAATAGTAGATTCTTTTTCCAACGTTTATGACATCTATAAAATAATGTCTGATGAACTTAAAATAACGGTACCCGACACAATTGAAAAATTCAGGAATGTATACGGATATGATTTTCATGAGTGTTATCGAAATCTTGGTTTATGCGATGAGAAACAAAAAAAAGCTGCGGAAATTTTTAAAAGGGAAATCATCACGAAAGAAGCAAATATTTTTGACGGAATCAAAGAGACTTTGGATTGGTTAAACAATAAATATATCTTAACATTGGTATCTTCAAATTATACCGAAGAAGTGATGCAGAAATTAAATAATTACGATCTGGATAAATATTTTTCAATGATAGCGGGACAAGAATATGGTGACGGTGAAATTGATAAATCAATTGAATTCATTTCCATACTTGAGAAATACAATTTGAAAGGCAACGAAGTTATAGCGGTCGGAGACAGATTGTCGGATTACGAGGCAGGAAAAAAAGCGGGCATCGATCATATTATTTTGGTTGAATACGGCTGGGGGTACGATAAAAATAAAATTCCCGGCAGGAAATTTATCATAAATGAACCCAGGCAATTAATTGACGCTGTCAAAGAAATTGACGTTTCGTTTTGCAGTTTATGATATATGGATCTTCTAAAATTTATCCACAGGCAGATATACGCTTTTGGGCGTCGCGGCGCCCGTAACCCTGCGCCCGGCCGCCAGGCTGGCCGCAAAAAATATTGTAATGAATAAAATAACCAGACCGCATCCGAAAAACAAACTTGTTACGCCTATTTTATCAATCAAAACGCCGCCGGCAAACGATCCCAAAATAGCGGTTCCCATTGATACCGAGCCGCACAAGGTCTGCGCGGTATTATTGAGTTCGGACGGCACGATCGAAAACACATAGCTTGGTCCAAGACCCAAAAAAGTACCGTTGGAAACGCCGGACATTACGGATATCATTAATATAATCGCCAGACTGCCTGCCGTACCGTACAGCATATGCTCCGCTGTTGACAGTATTCCCGCCGCAATCAGGAGGCAGGGCAGCGGGAAACGCTTTTTTAAGCGCGCGGCCCCCAGCATGGCTATCATTTCAAAAAGGCACCTGACGCCCATCACAAGAGCGGCGGAAGTTGTAGGCGCGCCAATTGATTTGATCAGGAAGGGCATATAGACCGCAGTCAGCGAATCATATAATACCAAGCCCACAACCATTACAAGATAGGTTATAAAATAATAGTTTTTCAGGATGCGTCCCGGTTTCAGGCTGAGACGCGATTCCTTCTTTTCCGGAGCCTTATATTCCTTTATGGTAAAAAACGAGGCCATCGAGACTGCCGCCGTTGCCGCCGTCAGATAAAATATCACATTCGTACCGGTATGCGGCATTACAAATCCGAGCAGCGTCATCATTCCGGCGAAGCCGATGGAGCCCCATAGCCGCACGGAACTGTAGCTGATCCCATGAAACGCGGTTTGTTTGACTGTCCATCCAACCGCCAGGTTATTGCAGGACGCAGTAAAGGACCGGCTTATTATGATAAAAATTATACCGGGCAGCAGGAGGCCGGCCGCCCCAAGCGCTCCCGGAACAAGAAAAAAAGCCGACGCATAGGCCGCCATGCAGATAACCAAAGTTTTTCGCGCCGAACCCAGTTTATCGCTGACGATTCCCCACACCGGCAGAGACACAGCGCTTATGACGGACGAAACGGATATGATTGCCCCTATCTGTGTGCCGGTAAACCCGTATTCCTGCAGGAATACGGAGATATAATTACTGAGTGAAACAGATATATAGAAAAAGACCGTGAAGAAGGAGTACCTTGCGTATATTCCTCTTTTGTTCTCCGTTTTCAGCCCGTCCTTCAGTTCCATTCCTTTTATGCCCCTGTTGATTCGCCAATGTATTTGCGCAAAGAAAAAGGCGGCCGCCAAAAGGCTGCGCCGCCCCTTTATCGCTCAATTGATCAGTATATAGGAATGATGAGGACTCTGCAAGCGGATTTTACATAAATTTGTAAAATTTCGCCGGATTCTGACATCAGGATTTTATATTATAGCAGAATAACCGCACAGGTTCCTTTATTTTCTCGCTGTTACAATGGAGTGCGTTTCATGCACATGGATCCTTTTTTTGCCGGAAAGGGAAAAATATCTTTTTTCAAGAGTACGCGAATCCGCTTCATCCCGCAGCATAAATCCGTGTTTTGAAAGAAAATTGCCGGCTTCTCCCCTCTCAATACCAAAAGACCACTTCTCGCCGAATACGGATACCATTTTAGAAATCTTTCTTTCGTCCGTATAGGTATCTTCCCTTCTCAAAACAGATGCGTAAACATAATCAAAAACAACCATGCTGCCTGCTCCGGCGCAATCCGATATCATATCAAAAGTCCTATCCATAGAAATCGTATTTAAGTACATGGAAAGCCCTTCAAGCAAAAACAGGCATACTTTTCCTTTTTGAAAACCGGATTCACTAAGCCTTTGCGAAAACGCTTCCTTTGTAAAGTCGATCGGTATATAAACCACGTTTTGGGAGATAACGTTTTTTTCTTCGTACCGCTTCAGTTTGGATTCCTGCGTTATGGGTGAATCCAATTCATAAAAAACCGCTTGCCTTAATTTATCACGGAACCGGATGGAACGGGTATCGAATCCGGCCCCCAGAATAACAACCTGTTCAATCTTACTTTTATTATTTTCAAATACTTCATCAATGTATTTTGTCCGTGCAATGATATATTCGTAAATGCCTTTTGGAGCCAGAAACTTGTAAATATTTCTGAAAACCGGCTGCCTGGCCAGCGAATTCAAAAAAGGCGGGATGAGAAAAGGGGCAATATAATCATCCGTCCTCAGCATTTTATTTTTTTCGTAATAAGACAATACGCGCATAAGGCATGTCATTATTGCGGTCAGGGAAGTCCCGGACTCGATTCTTTTTTTCAAAAACCTTATCTCCCCAAGTACTGGCCGGAAACTACGGTCTCCTTTTTACATTACTCATAACAAATCTGCTTCTGGGCAATGTGGGCATTCTCCAAAGACTGTATCCCAGATCCTGCTCGGGAACCGAATAATCAAGCTCTTTTAACAGAAATCCGAGGCTCTCTTTCATTACCTCTATCGTAAGCTTTTCTCCGGCGCACCTGTGGCCTTTGTCATAATCGCCGCCGCCCTGCGGAACAAAATCAAACGGGTTTTCTTCCCTGCCGATAAAACGTTCAGGCCAGAACTCGAGCGGCCTGTCCCACAGGCGCGCATCGTGATCCGTGCCGTAAACGTCAAACAGAACCATCGTGCCGGGCATAAACCGGCAGCTGTTCCATTCAAATTCGCTGCGCACGCGCGCGCTTATGAAAGGTGTAAAGGGATAATAACGGCGGATTTCCTGTACAAACATATGCATATATTCGCCGTCATCCGTTTGCAGTTTCTCCCTGCAGTCCCGGTACTTAAGCAATGCCAAAGCACCGAAAACAATGTAAGTCGCAATTGCAACAATGGGCCTTATGATGTTGATCAATTCAACAGCCGCAATTTGCGCGTCAAGGAAATGTCCGTTCAAATCACGGTGCCACGCGATGGCGTAAGCGGCGGATTCGGGGGGAGGATTCAGTTCTTTCAAGCGGATCTTTTCAATAACTTTTTTGATCCAGCACTCTTCCCTGGACCGCGCAACCCTTCCCGACCAGTGTCTCAGACCTACCGCGCCAAACGCGTCTATCATTTCTCCGAAATCGTCTGCCCTGAAGCTTACCTCTATGTCCCGGAGCGGAACGCCGGCCCATTGGCAGGCCGCTTTGAGCATGATTTTCTGTGTTTCATCAAAGAGAATGACTCTGTTCCTCTTTTCCCACCGGCTGCTGAATGCGATCCATTGCTCCCTGATTAGTTCTTTCAGCATATGCAGACGCTCAGGGGTCATAAGCGACATAAACATTGCCTTACGATGTTCATGCGCAGCGCCGTCCATGCCCTGGACCCCGTTTTCTCCAAAAAGGGTTTGCTGAACCCTTTTGGGCGCGGCTCCTTTTCTTAGAAACCGGTGATTGTCATAAAAGATACCCGCCGCTTCTTCTCCCCTTATACAAATCACATTTTCCCAAAACAGCCTCGTTTGAAAGATATCGGTTCCATACCTGTGAAACCTGTTGGGCATAAACAGGTATCCTTCAAACATCAATGCAAGGCTGTTATCCAAAACAATCTCCTGAGGTATTTGTTTATTTATGATCATGTTACAGCTCCAGTCGTCATCTGTTAATTGAAATCCATTCTCTTGCATATTCTTTACCGCCAAACAAAGATTATTCCGGTTTTAAAATCAATTCAGACCGAATTCACAAAGATCAAATAAAAAAAGGCGGCAGAATGAGTACCTGCGCCTGTTTGCAGAAAATTTTTTCAAAATAGATATTAAGGAATCCTGCTTAAACCGCCCCGCCGCCAGCCTTCCTGAGTTCTTCGTTTATCCGGCGCACAGTTTCCGCGTCCAGCTTGAGTTCCGCCCTGTCGTACGTAAAAATTCCGTTGATCTCGTCCTCCACATCGCTCACCTGCGTATAAACGCAGGCTGCGAGCCCTTTTTGGACGGCGGGCAGCACCTCGCTTAAATAAAGCTTTTCAAACGCAACGGTCAGCTCCGCCTTGTCTTTGTACATCCGGTATCCGAAAAGCGAAGCCGAAGCCATATGTCCGGCGGACGGACAGCTGTACCCGCCGAATTCGGAAAGCGCCTGCACGCGGTCCTGCGGATCTTTCTCCATTTTAAATTTTTTATAGTAAATATGGCGGCTTATAAAATCGCCGCACATTTGGTCATGCCACCCGCTCGCGTGGTCTATCAGACGGGTGGGATCCAGTTTGCGAAGGCGGCCGGCTATACGGCAGGCGTCGAACTGTCCCCAGCCCTCGTTGAAGGGAACCCAAACGGCGATACAGGCGGCATTGTAAAGCAGGCTTACCGTGCGGCTCATGTCCCTTTCGAATATATAACGCCCGGCTTCGTCTTTCCTTCCGAATATGCCGTATCTTTTATCGTTCAGGCGGACATTAACAAACGGAAGCGCCTGCGTAACCAAGGACCGGTACGGGCCGCCGCCGCTCACAAAATCCTGCCACACCAGCATACCCAGCCTGTCGCAGTGATAGTACCAGCGCAGCGGTTCAATTTTAATGTGCTTGCGCAGCATGTTGAAACCCAGCTTTTTAAGCTCCCCGATCTCCCAAATCATGGCTTCGTCGTGCGGCGCGGTATACAGCCCGTCGCTCCAGTACCCCTGGTCCAGCAAACCGCTGTGAAAAAAGGGTTTGCCGTTGATCGAAATGCGCAAATGCCCGTCCGTGTCCCGCACGGCGGAAAATTCCCGCATGCCGAAATAGCTTTCCACCGTGTCCCTGCCCGCCGTTATCCTGACCGTGTACAGGAAGGGATCGTCCGGGCTCCAGTACCGGAAGCCGTCCATCCGGAGCCGGGCCGAGTTTCCGGAAAAGCGCTCTTCTGAAACAAGGCGGTCCCCGTCAAATATGCGGATGCTGCATTCCGGGCAGGTTTGCGCGTCACCGGCGAGCGCAAGGTAAAAATCCGCAGCCGATTCCCGGCAATCGGGCGTGATCCGTATGTATTCAATATACCCGCGGGGCACGTATTCGGCCCATACCGTCTGCCAGATCCCGCTTTGCGCGGTATACCAGATACCCCCGCGCTTTAGCTTCTGCTTGCCGTACGCCTGCAAACCGGTATCCGAAACATCCGTAACGGATACAGTAAGAACATTTTCTCCTTCGCAGACCGGCCCGGTAATATCAAAACAAAAGGGCCAGTAGCCTCCCGAATGGGAGCCCGCTTCCTTGCCGTTTATGTATACGGTGCAGCACTGGTCCACCGCGCCGAAATGCAAAAGCAGCCGCCTGTCCTCTCCCGGTCCCGCAAAGCGCACTGTGCGCCGGTACCACAAAACCTGTCCGGGCAAAAGCTGCCTTTCCGCGCCGGACAGTAAAGCCTCTGGGGAAAAGGGCACCAGGATATCGCCGTCCCATTTTTCGGGTTCTTTGTCACCACCGCAAACCGCATACTGCCAGGGCCCGTTCAGGCAGATCCAATTTTCGCGGCGAAGCTGGGGACGGGGGTAATCGTTAAGCGGGCAGTTCCTGTCCATCTTTTCCGCCCAGCGGGTCATGAGCCGCCGCGTCTCTTCCGTATTCTTTTGCATGGCCTACCACCTGTTTTCGGCATGTTCGCAGAACGCCGTCAGATCCTTTACTTCTATCCTTTGGCCGTCCGGCAGTATGGCCGTGCCGTTATATTTGCCGAATACCTGGTGGCACTGCGTTCTGATAAAAGCGATTTTGTTTTGGGTAAAGTTATCATATGCCGGCGTCATGGTAAAATCAAAACAGCCGGTATCATCCCTGAAACGCCAGGGCGCCATATAATCTGCTTCGTCCCTCTCCACCAGAAGCGCGCCCAATTTGTATGCCCTGCCGTTCCAGAAAAACATATTTTCGGTCGCATTGCTTAAATCGCCGAATCCCCAGCCGATGTTAAACCCAAACCGTCCGCCATTTAAAAAGGCCGATCCGTTGCCCCAGAACCATTCGTGGGAAAACGGCCACACGCCCCTGCCCCAGTCGAGCAGCGCCGTGTTTTCCGGGCCGGTTTCAAAAAGGGTCTCTCCAAACCGCGCGCTTCCGCGGGCGCCGAAATAATTTTCCTTGTAGTTGAGATAAAACTGATTTTTCTTATGAAACGGCGTTGCGATAACCATCTTTTCATTGTCCGGATCGTTGTCCAGCACGATGCCGACATGGACGTCGCCTGTTTTTTTGTCTTTTGCCTGAATCGACAGGCGGCGTTCGGTTTCCGTGGTTTCAAACCGTATTTTAAAATCCTTGCCTTCGGCCTGAACGGTATTGGGCTGCTCCGGGTCTCGGGGCATTCCCATGCCGCGCATCGGAAAAGGCTTCATGCGCGAAAAGCTTAAGCGTTCCCCTGTTTTGAGCG
This sequence comes from Bacillota bacterium, assembly GCA_023393165.1. Taxonomy (GTDB): domain Bacteria; phylum Bacillota; class Clostridia; order Christensenellales; family Christensenellaceae; genus JAEYKI01. The sequence goes on from JAEWMJ010000036.1 coordinate 21,367, forward strand.
AGATCAGCGTTGCCGAAAAATTTGCGACATAAGACACATGCCCGACGGTCATCTGCAAAACCTGCTCCGGGGTGGTGATCTGGTAAAAATCCCATTCTTTGAGCGAAAACGGCCCTGCTTTTATGTTTTCGCGGTTATATTCATACAGCATTTTTTTTGCATAACCCGGGGAGAGAATCCGCCCCTTGCCGTCCAAAAGCGCCGTTTTGGTTGTTTGTTCCCTTTGCATTTAAGGCCTCCTTATTCAGCTTGATGACAAACTTCCCTTTTTAGGATCAGATTAGCATATGCACTAACTCGGAAGGCCTCTGAAAGCCCCAAATACAAGGCATTTCGAGCATTGTGACGCAAGCGTAGTTTGACCTACGCTGAGGAACAAGCGGAGAAATAACACAGTAGTTGGGGTTTGTCAGCGGCCTGTTATTGCTGCGTTTACGTATTCCGCTCCTTAATACGCCGGTTATACTGCCTGGCCGCGAAAAAGAGCGGAATGAAAGTGAGGATCACCAGAATGGCGGCCCACAGGAAAATCGATTCGGTAGGTATGTTTTCCGTGATACCGTATTCGTTTACAACGGTGCCCGTTCCGTTTTTGATCACCGCGTTGCCGATGATTGATCCGATGATCATTGGGATCAGGGTAAAGAACATCACGCGGACACCCTCGAACTGCCCGCGGTTTTCTGCAGGATAAAGCTGCTTTACCCACATGGTCATGGCCTGGATGATCAGCACGTAACCCGCGCCCGCCAGAAATATGGAAACCAAAAGGAGTATGTTGGCGGATGAGAAGATGTTTGCCGTATCCATCGCACCCGGCTTTGCAAACAGGTACAGCAAACAAAGGCCAATCAGGTTCAGGATGATCGCGGCGGCGCCCACATACGGGGTTTTATTCTGGTTGATGAACCGGATCGCCGGAATCGCAAGCAGCATCGCCGCCATGAGTCCCACGCCCTGGAGAATACCCATGCTTGCGGCGGTAAAGCCCAGATGATAGATCATCCAGTTGCCCATATATACAAAATACACATTGAACGATATGAAAAAGATGGCGGTGGTGACGCAGACCAATACCATTTCCTTCCGGCTGAAAAAGTTTTTGAAACCGAACACCCTGGAAAACTGGCGCCAGAACGAGCCGTCTTTATAGGGTTTGAGTTCTTTTGAATTCCGCAAAAACAGGAGCGATAAAAAGCCCATGGCTATCACAAAAACGCCCATTGACCAGAAAAGGCGCTGGTAATTGTCGTTGTCGCCGATCAGCATGCCGCCCAGCACCGTTCCCACAATGGTGCCGATCACAGGCTGGGTGGCCAGCGCCGCGCCGATCTGGCCGCGGTTCCGGTTTGTGGTCATGTCGTTTGTCCAGGCGTTGTAGCCCGAATCGTTGCCCATCGACCCAAAGAAGCTCATGACGTCGTCCGCCAGGATCACAAGCACAGCCGCCAGAAGGCCGAACTTGGTTCCGGCCCCTACCGTCCCTCCATTCAGAAATTCGGTCAGCCCGAAGATAATCGTAAAAATTCCCCACAGGATATACCCGAGCGAGATAAACCTTCTGCGGGTTCCTTTCCTGTCCGACAGCGTGCCGAAAAAGAATGTTGAGAATGTCGTCACAAGCGCGCTGGTGATCACCATCAGCGTCACAATGTCCGAATCCTTAGCAATCTTGGCATAGATAAACGTATTGAACCATTGGTTTTCAATGTTCCAGCAAAGCTGGCCGGCCAATCCCAGACCCCATACCAGAATCCAAAACCGGAAGCCGTTTTCTTTCTCTAGATTTTCCTTCATTTCCGCCTCCATTCCGCCTTGCGGCCTTCCCTTTTTATTTTTGTATATTGACTGACGCCGCTTCCTTTTCCGCCTCGTCCGCCATGCTGCGGGCCCGTTTCCAGAGAACGTCCGCTTTCATCCGCCAACCCGGAAAATCGCCGGGCCGCGCAGGGTAAGCCTGATAGTGTTTTAATATCCTGCCGCCGGTGTGCGCAGCGTCCGCGAGGCTTCTCAGGGTCGAAAACTTCAATTTGCCCGCCAGCACGCCTTTTATGATTCCGCTCATAAGGCTGCCCTCTTTTTCTTTTTCATCCCTGAATATGATGCTGCGGGAAAATTCGTAGTCGTTCTCCTCCGGCGTGCAGCTCACCGCGCCGGCCAGCATGGACAGCATCTGTGCAAACTGTGCTCCCTGCGCGGCGTAATAGCGAGGATTTAATCGCCACAGGGATTCCTGTGTGGGATACGCGCCGTCCATTAAGGCGCGCCCCGCCTCATCAATTGCTATTTCCGCCTGGACCCAGGCCGCAGCCATGCCTTCGCCGCTCCAGGGATTGGTCAGGCAGGCCGCGTCGCCAAGCGCAATAAATCCGTCGGCAACAAAACTGTACGGCGGCCGCCGGTATGGGGTGCAGCCTTTTTCCACACGGACAACCTTGTGGGGCGGCAGCGAAACGCGGCCCGCAAATTTTTGAAAACAGTATTCGGCGTATTCAAACGAGAGATTCGCCCCTACGCCCAGAATCGCCCCGTCCGGATCCTCCTGCGGAGCGATCCATGTCTTGTAGTACGGCCAGCCGCAGGTTCCCTCCACGCGGTCCCTCTCCGGGCCGTCCAGTTTTACATAGTAAAGCACAACATAAAATTTATCCCGGGGCCCGATCTCAAAGTTTTCCACACCGTATCCGTCTGGCAGGGCGGTGCGGACAACCGAGGGAATCCCGGACGCATCCGCGACAAGACGTGCGGACACGCGATGAAGCTCGTCATTGTACTCAATCATACCGCCTGAGAGTTGTCCCGCGCCGTTAAAAACCGGCGAGACAAACCGCGCTTTGTGAAGCACAACCACGCCCAGGTTCTGCGCCCATTCCTTCAGGCGTTTTAAAAAGCCGTGCCTTTTGAGGACGTATACTTCATTTGTAGCGTTTTTGGGATACCGGTCCAGGGCCGAGCGCGATACAATGCGCGAAAAACTGAGGACAAAATCTTCGCCGCCTTCTTCCGGCTGCGGCACGCCGAACCTCGAAAAGCTATCCCATACCAGATGAAATATATCGTACCGCCTGCCGTGCTCCTGTCCGCCGTCTTTTTCGACCAAAAGAACGCGGTACCCCTGGCGCGCCATACCTGCGGCAAAATATAGACCCGCCGAGCAGCCGCCAACAACCAGCACATCGTATTCCCGCTCCATAAAAAGCCCCCTTGATCCATATAGAATCGGAATGTTTTCAAGCGCAAAAACTACCGGGTTATCCCCAAAAACAATTTACCTTAAGAATCAAGCAGCAACATATAATGTATCAATTCCGGATTTTGCCCGCCTGGGCGGGCGGATGAATAAATTTTATGAATAGAAATTGTTCAATATTTATGAATAAATCATAGCAACAAAGAACTGCAAAGTCAAGGTTTACCACAACAAAACGCCGTAAACGGTTAAAATCGAAGGCAGTCCGTTTGTATTTATTCAACAATTCTGATATAATAAAAGAAGCCAAGCAACAGAGGTGAATAAATGACCAATAAATCGTCCATCCGCCTGAATCTGGAGGACAGCAAAAAAACCGCGCTGGTCTTGAAAGCGCTTTCGTCCGAATCACGGGTTAAGATACTGCGCAGCATCGTCAGGCAGCCGGCTATCCATTCCGAGCTGGCGGCTTCCCTTAAAATACCGCTTTCCACAATGACAATGCACCTTAAAATATTAGAGGAAGCGGGTCTGATCACGGTAACGCCGGTTCCGGGTACGCGCGGCTCGCAAAAGCGGTGCGGCGCTGCGGTTGACAGCATAACATTGGATATCATGCAAAGCATGCCTGAAACAAACGCCTCGGATCTGCTGTTCCGTGAGGATATGCCCATAGGCAATTACTTTGATTACCGCGTCACCGCGCCGTGCGGGATTGCTTCCGAGCGCGGCTATATATCCCATGACGACGACCCCGACGGTTTTTCCGATCCCGGGCGTTTTGCCGCGCAGATCATATGGCTTTCCCTGGGGTATCTGGAATACCGGTTCCCGGTAAAGCCGCTGTTTACGCCGGGATACCGGGTGGAGCGCATTGAGTTTTTGTTTGAAATGTGTTCCGAGACCTTTTGCTACAACGAGGATTGGCGTTCGGACGTAAGCCTGTGGATCAACGGTCACGAGATCGGCCTGATCGAGTGTCCGGGAGACCACGGCGGACGCAGAGGCCGCCTGAATCCCGGCTGGTGGCCGGATTACGCCACCCAGTTCGGCGATCTTCACCATGTAACCATCACAAACACCGGGTGCGCGATCGATTCCCAGCCCGCCGGCAGGCATACGCTTTCTTCGCTTTCCATGAACGCTGAAAACGGCATCCGCATCCGGATAGGTGTAAAACCGGACGCGCGCTACGCGGGAGGGTTCAACCTGTTTGGGGAAAAGTTCGGGGATTTTGGCCACGGCATCGTCATGCAGGCGTACGGCAAACGTCCCGCCCCGCAAATCTAACCCTATAAAAATGATTCCTTTATATCATCTTGCTCACTTTGTTTTTCAATTTCAGGCAGTCGTTGAGATGCACGATCTGGTGCCGGGTAATTGGCATCAAAAGCAATCCGGCTATCGTTTTTCTGCCCCAGAAATCAAGCAGCCACACGGAATCCGGATGTTCCGTCACTCCGCCCTGCCGTAATATTTGATCCGTCCCATCCGGAGTTACCTTGCGTTTTAAATCTTTTGCGGTAAGGCCGCTCACAATGGAGCGCGTCTTTTGGCCCACGGCGTTTCTGTATGCAAAAAGCTGGTCAATGTTCAGATTTTGGCTTAGCGCAATGATCTCCTCGTCCGTCATTGCATTTCCAGTATCGGCTGCAATGGCATTGAGCCTGATTTTCCATTCGCCGTCAAATACCTGGTGCCCGCCCGCAATCAGCAGGTTTGCAACCAGATCTTCAATGCGCGTGATATGCCATACGTTCCACGCGAGCGTAACGTCTTTTTTTGTGGGCATAATGGAATAAGACGATTTTTCAATTCCATCAAATACCTCGCCCAAATATGTGGGGCCGGAAGAGCCGCTGACGGAAGACGCGTGCACAATGCCGTGCAGCTTAAGCGTCAGGCTGATTGCCTCGTCAATGCATTCGGGTATTCCCACGATTTCACGCAGCCGCGCGTTTTTGGGATTCCAATCTTTGCTCAGGCTAAACATGATTCCACCCTTTCATCCGGTTATGCTTTCCGTTATTGATATACTGCTATATTTTAACATATTCACGCACGGCAGCATATATAAAATTCATCTGCCCAAAACATATTTGAATATCACCAAAAACACGCTTGACACACTCCCGGATTTGGGCTATTATAGTTATTGACCCTAAGTCAATAACTATAAGGAGGTGCGTTCATGCCAAGACCGGTAAAAAAAACCGCCGACCAATGGAAGCAGGATATACTGCATGCGGCGCAGTCGCTTTTTATTTCCAAAGGATACGCGGAAACCTCCGTACACGATATCATGGAAGCAGCAGGCGGCGCAAAGGGCATGTTTTACCGTTCCTTTGAGAGCAAGGAAGAAATACTGAACGCCATCGTGGCCGGATGGGCGGACGCCTACGCGCGCGCCGTTACCGGAGTCCTGCAAGACCCGGATACCTCATTCGGCGATAAATTCGCCCGGATTTTAGGCGTAATTGCTGAAATGTCCCAAAAAACATCCGGAATGGAAGCGTTTTTCACCTCCGATAATGAAATCATGCTGAACCGGCTTGCAAAGAAAATGACGGCAACATTTGTCCCCCTGCTCTCCCGGGTCCTGCAATCCGGAATGGAAGAAGGGGTACTGCATATAGACGATCCTGTGTTTTACGCCAATTATATCATACACGGCGCATTGGGAGCACTCAACTATGGCGGCGGTACTCCCGGCCAAAATATCGCCGCCAACTTAAAAAACCTACCCAATGCCGTTGCCGGCACGCTGCAAATGGACGTAAACGCCCTTGCAGGCGGTTTTAACCGGAAGGGAGAAAAGTAAATGCCGCAGCCCCAAACAGAAAAATGCCCCTGCAAAAAAACAAGCTGCAAGCGGCATGGCGATTGCCCGTCATGCCTCACGCATCATAAAAAATCTCTGCCATATTGTAAAAGGAACAGAAAGGAATTCTCAAATGAATTATCCGGAAAACAGTTTTAACAAAAAAAACTTCCCTGCCGCAATAGCCGGCGGTATCTTATCTGCCGCGCTCGGCGTACTGGCGCTGGTTTTGCTGCATATATCCGGGTTCCCGTACACAGTATATGTGCCAATCCTGATGGCCTGCGTCGCCCTGGCGTCATTCCTGTTTTCCTTGGCCTTTTTGACCGGCCTTATGCTCAAAAGAATGAATAACGGCAGCCATCCCATGCCCAAAAAAAGCGTTCAATGGTCTTACCTGCTTTCCTTAAGCCCGGCAATACTGATTATCGCTCCGCTTGCCGTAATCCTGCCATCGGCGCAGGGAATTTCCTATGCGGTATATCTGCCCGTCTTTATTGCATTATTGATCGGAGCGGCAATGTTGCTGATTGTTTCCGCAATAGGATGGTTTTCCGCATACAGGCAGCTTAAAAAATAATTCCGGCAGCCTCCGCTCAATTACCCAGAAGCAATGCTTTTGCGCGCCCGAACAGGGCGGATACAGAGGCCGGATCCAGATCCGCTTCCGCGTACCGCAGGCAGAAATACATCGCGTTGTTTACCGTAATCACGCCCGCGATAAAATCGTTGGATGCGAATAACGGGGGAATAAAATACATCTCCTCAAGTGAAAAGTGTTCATATATCGCCGTTTGCCTGCCAAGATTTGATACACCCAGGCCCTCGGATGGAACGCCGCATAAGATGCCGCACAGTTTTTGCGCGGTTTTATTCCGGTACCCGCCGGAACCGGCAAAGTTTACGGCGTCAAGCAACGTATCGTCCAGCGCGTCCAGCAGCCCTAAAACAATCAGCCTTGTATGATCGTCTTTCAGCTTGGCTTTAAGCTGTCCGCCCGTTTTTCCCGCATTTGCCCAGAAATCGAGCGAGTCATCATAATCCGCCTGAATAAATACACCCGACACGTAGTTTCCCATGCTGTCCAAAGGGTCTGCTACCATCTCTTTTCTGATATTGCATGAAACGCCGAGATAGGAGGATTGTATGCCCGCCTCCCTGCGCGCGGCAAAAAACGCCGTGGAAACGGCTTCGTTCACCGTAACGTTATGCCTGCGGCAATTGAATATGACCGTGGCCGTTTCATCCGGGCTCAGAAAAAATGTGCTTAAAGCGGGTTTCTTATTAAAATTATAATCTTGATACAGCGCCGAATAATCGCCGTAAGAAAAGCGCTTCCCGCTCCTTCGATAATTTCTGTTAAGACTCTTTGCAAGCAGCCTGCCCAGAAACCCGGGGCGCGCGGCTTTTGGGAGCGCGGACGCGTCCTGTATGATCGGCGGAAGCAATTGCGCGCCGTCCGTTTTTCCGTCAAGAGCGTTCAGGAGGTCGCGCATAAAAAAGTAAAACGAAAGCCCGTCGCCAAGCATGTGATGCCCCAGCGCCGTAATTGTTGTGGCCCCCGCCGAGTAAGCGACGCGTATCCTCATAAGCGGACCTTTTTCAAAATCAAACGGCTTGTGATTTGACCGGGTGATCCACTGCTGCCAGGACTCATTACAGCTGTTTTCTGAAAATTCTATAAGGATCGGTTTGGATGAGTTCAGTTTATAGAAGGCAACATTGTTTTCATCGAATACGATGGCAGAAGCCAAAAGCGGATGCTTGAAACACATCGCTTTTAATGCAGCGCGTATCCTGCCGGCCTCAATTACCTTTGATATTCCGGCGGTGATTCCCACATGGATATCGGGAGAAAATAAATGCTCCCGTTCGGTATTGATACGGATAAGCATATCCATATATTTGCCCCTTGTCTGAATAAAGTTCCATGCCTATCATATCACGCCGCCCGCAAAATTGATATTAATAATCCATGCAAAAAAAGAACTTCCGGATCTTTGCCCGCGCTGTTTACCGCCCGGCGGCATCCAAAACCGCGACCTGTTCGATAGCTTGCTGCACGGCCAGCACTGCGGATGTGATGGACGCTTCTATACATTCAACCGGACTATATTTTCCCGACGCCAGCATGTCCAGATCCTCATCCGAAAGTTTTTTGGCGTCAAAACAACGGTACGCCTCGTTTAAGTCGCCTTCTGAAATCTTAAAACCCGCCTCTTTGGCGAAAGAGATAAGCAATTCTGTTTTTCCTTCTCTCAGGTTCAAATTCTTAAACTGTTCAAACAATTCCTGATTTTCTCCAAGTGTTGCGACAAACCTGGACAAATGATTTTTTGACATTTTGCACACCTCATAAGTTTTCATGTTAAAGCTTTGTTTGGGCAGCGGCCGGCTTGTGAGACCGTATCGCTAGGCGTCCGTCCTGTCGCTGCATAAAGGGTCCCATCGCAGCAGCCGCAGCGTCGTCAGGACTTTTGTGTTCTCACGAACGCCGTCTGTTATTTGGGAATTGACCGCAACAGGAAAATCAGCGGCCAAATCTTCTTCTTCCTCTTCCATGAATTTGATTGCCCCTATTTCAACCAGTACCTCCCTTAATTCTTCAGGTGTAAACCGGAGCTCCGCCGCCTCCGCAAAAGAGACAAGCCCTTCCGGAGTATCCGGCTTAAGCTCATTGAATTCCTGTTTCAGATCGTTGTTCATGATCAGTTCCGCCAAAAAATATATTGCGTTTTCCTTTGACACTCTTGATTCCCCCTGTTTCTTTAATGCTACTCTTTTATTCTTTTACAGTATCCAAACAGATCACATTCAAATATATACGTTACGGTGAGTTTTGTACTATCCGGTAGAGATTCCCAGATGCTGCAACAGGGGCAGATTCTGGTGTATACGGCGCCCGTTATGGAATTTACCTTGCTTAAACAAATTTCTGAACAAGGGAATTGCTTCTCCGGCACGGCGCATTTATCTTTCGTATCCTGATTATCCCAAATATCATTAAGACGGCCGATACCCAAAGGCGTGCCGAAAACTTTTTCATCTGCCACCTGCTTTCACCTCCAACTTTATATATATTTATTTTATTATAAATTACGGACAACTAACAAAATCGCTAACAAAATTTGATATTTTTGAGAAATTATATTGATTGCGAACGGTTGTCAGTATAAAATAGTATTATGGTATACAAACAGATGGAGCATGACATCAGATGAATATATCGAATGTACGGATATCTGTTCCTAAAGCCGCTCACGGAGAAATTATTCGCAGGGAACTCCTTGCCGCGGTCCTTGATGATCAAAAAAAGCTTGTTTACGTACATGCAGGGGCAGGATACGGCAAAACAACGCTGCTTTCCCAGGCCGCCAATTTATTGGAAAATGCCGTATGGCTGACGCTTGACTGTGAAAACGATGTTTTTGCATTTCTGGGCATTTTATGCAAAGCCTTGCGCCATGCCTTTCCGGATTATATCTTCAATGTCTCCGAATATCTGCCTTTTGAAGGAAAAAAGAATTTTGCGACCATTCTTGCAAATGCTCTTTTAAACAGTATTGAAAACCTTGAACGGGATATAACGATCATTATAGAAGACCTTCACACAATAGAAGATGGGCAGATCAAAAATCTGATTGCCTGCATCATGAAGTACAAGCCCTCGAATATAAGGCTTTATCTGAGCAGCAGGGAAGCCCCCTGGCAGGAGTTGATTTCCCTGCGTATAAGGGGGCACATTTTAGAGGTCACCCAAAAAGAACTCGCGTTTACACGCGAAGAATCCGTGCAGATTCTGGGTTTTGACGACGAATATATCTACAAAATGACGGAAGGCTGGCCGCTTGCCATCGGTTCTTTCAAGGTTCTTCTGGAAAACGGCGTAAGCCTCTCCGAACTTCCCTCGCGCGGCAACGAGGCTCTGTATTCTTATCTTTTTTACGAATGCTTAAGCCGCCTGTCATCTGAGACGGTGGAATTTCTCAAATCATCCGCCTGTTTTGAAGATCTGGACGCGCAGATGCTCAATGCCGTTTTGGGAATAAAAAACGCCGAAGCGCTTCTTCGGAGCCTGGTGGCACGCAATATTTTTATCATCAGAACGGACGAAGGCCATTACCGCTACCACTCTCTTTTCAGCGAATATCTGGCCGGATATTCTGAAAATTCAAAAAGACTGCTGCTGCAGCAAAAGGCGGCAGTTTTTTATTTTGATAAAAAGGAGTACTCCAAATCTGCGGAATACGCAATGAGGCTGGAAAGCAAGGATCTCCTTAAAAAAATCATTTTAACCGGCTACAGGGATTCCATTAAAAACGGCAGTTTCAACGAGCTCAGGGAGTGGTTTTATGCCCTCGGAAAAGAGATCTCCGACCCGAGCCGGGAACTTTTGGTTGCGAAAGGCGCTTTTTTATCAAGCATCGGAAACTTTAATGAAGCAAAAAAATGTCTGGATAAAGCGATACCCCTGCTCGGCGCCGGGGACAGGGAACTCTACATTGAAGCCATGACGCATAAGGCGCGTGTGCTCAGGAACTTTGTCTCATTTGAAGAATCAAACAAGCTGCTGGATGAGCTTATACCCGAACTGAATAATCTTGACTTTGAAACCGTTTATACAGTCCTGATAGAAAAAATTTATAATTTATGTTATAACACGCAGATCAGGGAAGCCTACGATCTTGTCCGCCAAATGATGGAGATTTGCTCGGGCGCAGGCAATTTAAAGGTGAAAGCATGGTATGAAAGATATTTATGCGCCGTCCATTTTTATGCGGGCAGGATGAAAGATTCGGTTTACTATTATGAGAAATCCCTTGAGATTCCGGAAGATGAACTTAAGTATTTAAACGCGCACAATATCGGCATCTTTGCGGCAAAGGCTTATCAAATGCTGGGCGAAAGAGATAAAGCCGTATCCATCATAACGGCGGAACTTCAAAACTTAAGGAATACGGGAAGATATGAGGAACTGTGGTCGGGCTGCCTTCTCGCCGCGGAAATACACTACCAGAATACCTTTATAGACAGGATGAACGGCGGCAGTCAGACTTATGAGACGACTGTAAAATACTTCAACCTTGCCGACGAGTATGCCCCCCTTTACCGCAACACCGATTTCCAGACGCATTGGGCAAAGATACAAAGGCTGACCAATTGTCTCATGTTTTCAAACGATCCGAAGGATATCGTTATCCATGAGATTTTTGAGGACCTTGAGCATGCCAATGATTATTTAAAAACAATTATTTTAGGCAGGCTCTTCAGCTATTTTGCGGCTTTATCGGATTTCCCGAATGCCGTCCGCTGCGCGCAGATGTCCATAGACATTGGAGAAAAATTTGGTATTATGCTGATTCCAACCCTGGCTTACGGCATATTGGCAAGAGCTGCCATTGCGCAGAGAGATCAGGAAAAAGCAGCCGCTCTGACAAAGCGCTTTCTGCTTCTGTGCCACGAAAACGGCGTATACGAATATTTCAGGGTTAGAAAAGCATACGATCCAGTCCTTGAATTTGCTCTTATAAACGGCATTGAGCCGGATATCGCAAGAGAAATAATGGAATTTGCAGGCTATAAGTTTAAAAAGGCATATATCACGACATTGGGCGGTTTTTTCGTATATCCGTACAATGGCAGGCATGACCCCGTTAAAATGCGCACAAAAAAAGAACGGGAGCTTCTGGCTTTCCTTCTTGACGCGGGCAGCCGGGGCGCTACAAAAGAGCAGATTTATGATGCGCTCTGGTACGAGTCGGATTCGGACGATGTAAAAAAGCTGATAGGCGTGAACCTTGCCCAGATAAAAAAAGACCTTGCCTGCCTGGGCATTACGGATCCCATCATAAACCATGAAAAGCATTACAGCATTTGCAGGGATGAGATCGTGGTGGATACGGATCTTTTTGAAGAAGCCGTACAAAAATTCAGGGATCAGGGCTGCAATGAAGCGCTGCAAGAGCTGTTATCGCTTTACAGGGGAGATTATCTTGCTGAATTCGAAGCGCAATGGGCTGCAGGGAACAGAATAAAATACCAGGAACTATACCGCAGCGCTCTTATATGCGGCGTAAATCCCGGGAACACGCCGGACGTCTTTTGGAAACCCGGCCTTTAGGCGGCCCGGCAGGGTCACCTGTTATTTTGCATCTCTGCAGCCCAATTAACCTGCAAATCATCTTAAATATGTGATTTCGTTTTTATAATCCAATATCCGGTCGATCACATCTTTCTCCATCAATCCCCTTTGCAGCACAAGCTCTTTGATTTTTTGAGGATTATTTTCGCATGCCGCCAGGATTTCCGCAGCGGTCTCATAACCGATATAAGGGGAAAGCGCGGTTGCCAGCACAAGCGACCTGTTTAAATGTTCCATGCAGTTTTTCCTGTTGGCCTCAAGCGTTTGGATACATTTTTCCCTGAAGATTTTCACGGTATGGACGAGCAGCGACAGGCTTTCCAGCAGACTGTCCGCGATGAGCGGCATAAAGGCGTTAAGCTCAAAATTCCCCGAAGCCGCGGCCAGAGTCACCGCCGAGTCATTGGCAATCACCCTGATGGCCGCCTGGGTAGTCATCTCGGGGATCACAGGATTGACCTTCCCGGGCATGATCGTGCTTCCCATTTGGAGCTCCTTAAGGGTAATTTCCCCCAGGCCGCCGTTGGGCCCGGAGTTCATCAGCCGAAGGTCGCCCGCGATCTTCATAAGGTTCACAGCCAGCGCTTTCAAAAGTCCTGAAACTTCCACAAAAACATCATTGTTCTGGGTCAGATCCATCGGGTATTCCGCCTTGGCCAGGCCGACACCGGTCAGGTCTCTTAAAACGTCTATCACTTTAAACGTATATTTCCTGTCCGCATTGCTGCCCGTACCCACCGCGGTACCACCGAGATTCACCTGCCGCAACCGTTCCTCCACCTTGTAAATGCGCCAGCGGTCACGCGCAATTGCCTGCGCGTATGCGCCGAATTCCTGTCCCAGCGTTACGGGCATGGCGTCCATCAATTCGGTACGGCCAAGCTTCAGGATATCCGAAAACTCCTGTTCCTTTTTTTGCAGCGATTCCTGCAGCCGGGCGCATTCGCCGCTCAGCTCGCGCACCATCCGTATGGCTGCTATGCGCAGGGCGGTTGGGTAAACGTCGTTGGTGGACTGGCCCTTGTTGACGTCGTCCAGCGGACTGATGACGGAATACTCGCCCGGTTTCCGGCCCAATGACCGGAGCGCAAGATTGGCGATCACCTCATTGACGTTCATATTGGTGGACGTGCCGGCCCCTCCCTGCAGGGCGGACGTTACAAACGCATGATCCGCTTTCCCGCCAAGAACCATATCGCAGGCGGCAACGATCGCATCCCCCTTCTTTTGATCCATCAATCCTAGGGATATATGGGCCATGGCCGCGGCTTTTTTCACCTCCGCCATGGCATAAATCAGGCTTAAATGGACCTTTTTATTGCCCAACGGAAAATTTTCCAGTGCGCGCGCGGTCTCCTTGCCAAAAAGCGCGCCGTCCTCCAGAAGTATCTCGCCTATTTTGTCTTTCTCGGTCCGCATGATCTAGTCCTCCTCCAGTGTCAGCGCGACGGACGGGAAAGCCTGCACGCTGCGTTTTAAAATTCCCTGCATATAGGCAATCAGTACGCCGTAATTCGTAACGGGCACGTCCTGGTCCCGTGCGCACTGGATGCGGTATTTCATCTCCCGTTCGTTCAGCATGCATCCCCCGCAGTGGACGATCAGTTTATAAGGAGAAAGATCGTCCGGAAATTCGGCGCCCGAGGTGAACGCAAACCCGATATCCCGCCCCGTATGCTGCCTGATCCATCTCGGAAGTTTGACGGTCCCAATGTCGTCGCATTGCCGGTGATGGGTGCAGCCCTCGGCTATCAGAACGGTATCCCCGTCCTCCAGCTTTTCAATGGCCTTTGCGCCCAAAACGGCAGTTTCCAGATCGCCCTTGTAACGGGCGAACAATATGGAAAAGGAGGTAAGCAGAATATCCTTGGGCGTGTCGGCCGAAACCTTGGCGAATACCTGGCTGTCTGTAATCACAAGTTTTGGTTTTTTGCCCAAGCTTTGAAGCGTCTCCCGGAGTTCGTATTCCTTCACGACAATCGCGGTAGCGTCCGCCTCCAGGATATCACGGATGGTCTGCTGCTGCGGAAGGATCAGCCTTCCCTTGGGCGCGGCCTTGTCAATGGGCACCACCAGCACCACAAAATCGGATGGCTGGATCAGATCGGCCACAATACGCAGCTTGGATTCCTCCCGGACGGCAAGACGCGCAATTTTCTCCTTGAGCGCCCAGATATTCTCCCCGGTCCTGGCGCTTACCCATATTTCATTCTCCCCGGGCGCATGCGGGGCGGCGAACAGATCCGTTTTGTTTACCGCTGTGATATAGCGGATATTTTTCTTTTTAAAAGCTTCGATCAGTTCCAGGTCTTCTTTTGTTCTTCCCGCATTTGCATCCACCACCAGAACGGCGACGTCCGTTTTGTTGAGTATCTGCAGGGCTTTTTTGACGCGCAAAGACCCCAGCTCGCCCACGTCGTCCATTCCCGGCGTGTCAATTATCATCACCGGGCCGATAGGCAGCAGTTCCATTGTCTTGTAAACAGGATCCGTGGTGGTTCCCGGTACATCCGAAACAATGGCGATGTTCTGCTCTGTAACGGCGTTCACCAGGCTGGATTTTCCCGCGTTGCGCCGCCCAAAAAATCCGATGTGTACCCTTTGTGCAGCCGGCGTATCATTCAGGCTCATCGTTTCCCTCCTACAGTCTGAAATCGCGGCTTCCGCTGCCGATGGCGTTAAGATGGCTTCCCACCAGATTGCGCACCTTTATGCTGGGTATATTGCACATTTCTTTTGCAATCAGGCTGTTCCCGATCCGTCCGGTTTCCGGGGCGGCATAATCCTCCAGGTATTCCCGCAGCGTCATCAGCGCGTTCGGATGGCAGCAGTTCTGGATCTGCCCGCTTTTGCAGAGACTCATAAACCTGTCCCCCGTCCTGCCCTCGCGGTAGCAGGCGGTGCAAAAGCTTGGGATATACCCCATTTCCATCAGCCATTTTACGATCTCGTCCAGGCTCCTGGTGTCGCATACGTCGAACTGCTCGGATTTTTCATCGTCCGGCTCTTTTTCCGCATATCCGCCCACGCTGGTGCGCGACCCGCCGCTTAACTGCGATACGCCGAGATGCAGCACGCGTTCCCGGCATTTCTGGCTTTCACGCGTGGATATGATCATCCCGGTATAGGGAACGGCAATGCGGATACAGGCGACGATCTTCGCAAAGGTATCGTCGTCTATGCCGCTATCAAAAATATCCGGGTCGATATCGTCCGCCCGGCGGATCCTGGGTACGCTGACGGTGTGCGGTCCGACCCCAAAAGCGGCTTCCAGATGCTCCGCGTGCATGAGCAGAGCCGCAAATTCATACCGGTACAGTTCCAGCCCGAACAGCACGCCCAGCCCCACATCGTCTATGCCCCCCTGCATCGCACGGTCCATGGCCTCGGTGTGGTAGGCGTAATTGTGTTTGGGCCCGGTGGGATGCAGCTTTTCATAGCTCTCCCGGTGGTAGGTTTCCTGAAAAAGGATGTATGTGCCGATTTTGGCGTCGTGCAGTTTCCTGTAATTTTCCACGGTGGTCGCGGCGATATTGACGTTCACCCGGCGGATCGCGCCGTTTTTGTGCCTGATTGCGTAAATGGTATCAATGCTCTCCAATATATATTCGATCGGATTTATTTGGGGATGCTCGCCCGCCTCAATAGCGAGACGCTTGTGCCCCATGTCCTGCAGGGCGGTTACTTCCCGCCTGATATCGTCCTGCGTCAGTTTTTTACGGGCGATATGCTTATTGCTCATATGATAGGGACAGTATACGCAGCCGTTCACACAATAGTTGGAGAGATACAAGGGCGCGAACAGCACGATGCGGTTGCCGTAAAAATCTTTTTTGATCTGTTCGGCCAACCGGTAGATCTTCTCGTTTTTTTCTGGAATTTCGCAGGCAAGCAGCACGGAGGCTTCCCGGTGGGAAAGGCCTTTCCGTTCTTCGGCTTTTTTAAGAATCGCTTCTATCAGCTGTTCGTTCTTTTTGTTTTCCTGCGCATAGGCAAGCGTTTCCATGACTTCTTCATAGCTGATGAATTCTTCCGCTTTGGGCGATTTCACATCGTACATTTTTATTTTCCTTTCTTATTACACCCCAAAACTTTTCTTTTTGGGACCGTAAACCGGGTCAGGCTGCAAACGCCTTCCCCTTCAGATGTTCTTTCCGGCTTCGCAATAATGGTCTCCGCGGTTGACCACCACCTGATAACCGATCCCCTGCATGCGTCTTTCCATGCAATGCCGGCATTCGGCGGCTTCGTCTCCCGTGCAGATCTTGTTGTCGTAAAGCAGATATTTGCCGCGGACATCTACAGGCGACAAATTGGGCATGGTTACATTGGCTCCTGCCATGACGCCCATTTCCCTTCCCCTGGGATGGATGGTGCCCAGCGCCGTGGTGGCGGGCAAAAGGACTCTGGGCAAAGTCAGCCGCACGAGCCCCAGCATAAAAAGAGTCAGTTCAAGCGTTCCGGCCCGCTCATTTGCAAAAGGAGTCTGATGATGCGGAATAAAAGGCCCCGCCCCAACCATATGAGGCTGAAGCTCCGCAAGGAAGAGCAGATCCTGCGCAAGGCATTCGGCAGTCTGGAAGGGAGAACCCACCATGAAACCGCATCCAACCTCAAAACCGATTTCTTTCAGGTCATAAAGGCATCTTTTCCGGTTTTCCAAAGTGAGTTCTTGAGGGTGCAGCCTGGCATAATGCTCCGCATCCGCCGTCTCATGCCGCAGCAGGTAGCGGTCCGCCCCGGCGTTGTAATAGGCTACATAGCTTTCATGACTTTTCTCGCCGATTGAGAGGGTGACCGCGCATTCCGGGTGCGCCTGTTTTATGCTCCGAACGATATCCGTTACCCTGTCGTCCGTAAAATACGGGTCTTCCCCGCCCTGCAGCACAAAGGTGCGGAAGCCCAACTGGTAACCCTGGGCGCAGCATTCCAGTATTTGATCCTTGGATAGACGGTATCTTTGCGCGCCGCTGTTGCTCCTGCGGATCCCGCAGTACAGACAATCGTTTTTGCAATAATTTGTAAACTCTATAAGCCCGCGAATATAAATCTCCCTGCCGTAGTAGCGGTGGCGGATGGCGCGGGCCTTTTGGAACAGGTATTCCGCCGATTCTTCGCTGCGGTTTTGAATGAGCAGTGCGTATTCGTCTTTAGTCAGGCGCTCATCCTTTTCCAATTTGTCGATCAGTTCTTTCATTTCACTCCTCCGCACGGCTGCCCGAATATTTTGAATAAACAGCTTTGGAAGTTACGCCCGGCAGCATCCCCAGCTTGCCGGAAAGCGCGCTGATTACATCGGCAGGAGCATCCAACGCAATACTGATAATGCTGATGTTCCTTTTCTGATAGGGCAGCCCCATCCGGCCGATGATATATTTGCTGTAGTGATGCAGGATGTCGTTCAGCTTTTCCACCGAATCCGCATTCTCCACCACGATCCCAAGCAAAGCGACTCTCGTTTCCATGGTTCAAAATCCTTTCCGATTATTGAAATGCTGCCTTCAACGAAAAAAGCGCCCGAAAAAGCGCGTTAAAACTGCATTTTAGTTTTATACTGCCCTTTCACCTCAGATCTTCTTTAAGTGTCAGCAACATTTTCAATTGTTTGGCCTTGATGAAAGGAGTCCCTCGCATCTTGGCTTTATATCATCATATCACATTGTGATAAAATTATCAAACGCTTTTTTCATCTATGGGCAGAATATGAACGATAAATTATCACAGGGCTTTTTGCCTTAACTCCGCGTATTATGCTTGGAAACCCCTCAATTTTGGGCAATCAGATCCATTACATCGCGCCGCATACTGTTTGGAACTTCTTTGGTGGGTTTGCCCATGCGGACCAGCATTTGGATAGTCTCCCCATTTGCGGCGTATTCCCTGTGTATGCCTGCATAAAGCTCCGCCATCTCGGGATATTCCTCCAGCACCTGGCTCAGCGGCTGCATAACGATGCCCAATTGATGGGCCGCAAGAATCAGCCTGCTGTAAGCCATGCCGCTCAAGACCTGACTTTCCCGGCTGTTGTCGTTTGAGACGATCATTGCGTAGGCGGACGTGCCAAGCACGGACGACTGCGTGGATTGTATAAATTGATCGGACGCGCCTTTTCCGCTGTTCAATGAAGGAAAGACGGTGACCAGGCCCTGCATGATATGCAGCATGATTCCGGAAGTTCCCTGGCCTTCCACCGAAAAGCCGTACCGGTATTTGTTTTTTTCATATTCGTTTGGGCGGAAGATATCCGCGGTTTCCTGCATGACGCGCGGAACGCCCGCTTCTGTTACCGCTCCCTGCATCGCATACCATCCCAATCTTTCCATGTCTTCTTTCCCATCAAAAACCTTGACCGACAAGTTCCCCGCATCAATGCCTTTGAGCGCATTTATTTCCTGGGCTGTCAGCAGCTGGTCCTGATAGGGCGCGCGGTTTGTATCCGGTAAAAACATATACTGATAAAGCGCGTTCTCCACAGGCTGTGTTTTTGCAAGAATAACCTTGGCCGCCGGCATACTGTCCATGCTTTGCGTCAGGTTGTTTTCATCGTACTCTCCCTGTGGGAAAAGCTCCACGGTTGTCTTATACCCTAATTCATCTCCCGCTATAGCCGCATATTCCAAAAATGCGCCCTGTGTAACCATCATCTGCCGCGCATAAGGGTCTACCTCAATCGTAAGCCGGCTGCTGTCGGCATAAAGATAAAAAACATTGGGATCTTTATCGTCCAGCCGTATTTTCCATGGCTGCATATTATGGCCGTTTGCCGCCAGGAGGCCGTGCGCGGCAAGCTGGATCCTTGGATCGTCAAACTTCTGATAATAAGATTTATCCCACGGTTCGAGATACCTGGGCGCGGCAAAAACGCCGCTTATAATAAACAGCGTTCCGAATGCCGCAGCCAGGATAATTACGACGCTGATAGCCGCAACTTTCAATTTGCTTTTCTTTTTATGTTTCACAGATCATTTCCTCCATCTTTCACTATAGACCTTAAGAGAAACGCCGAAGCAGTCGATATCAATTCATCCGCCGAGGTATTGTGATAATTCAGGATATATTTCTCTTTCCTTTTTACCGTATTAAAAACACCAAGCATGCAGGACCATAGAACAAGGGCTGTTTTTTCCTCATCAAGATCGCTGCGAAAAACACCTTTTTCAATCCCTTTTTTGAGCGCTCCGGTCAGATAACCAAATACTTTTTCACCCAGCGAATAACATTCCTCTTTTGACGCGTCGGATACTCCTTTTTGAAAATCGAGTTCACTGTTTTCATACTCCATAATCGCATTGAAATAATCGGGGTATTCACGGCTGAAATTATACTGTGTAACAGCCATCTGCCGGATCGTCCCGATCGGATCATCCGTTTTTAATTTTTTCATATCTGCGTCCAGCATGCCGATGAGCAACCTGTATCCTTTTATCATGATTTCAAAGTAAATCTGCTCTTTGCTGCTAAAGTATACATATACCGTACGCTTGCTGAATTCGGCTTCTTTGGCGACATCGTCCATTGTCGCCGCATCGTAGCCCTTGGAAAAGAAGACTCTTTCGGCAGCCTCAATAATATCGTTTCTCCGTATTTCTTTCTCTTTTTCCCTGCGTTCATTGATTCCCATGATACCGCCGTCCTTCTTTTGCACAGTGTTGTATTTAGGTAAACTATTAGTTTACTTCATTATATGATCTTCGATTTTCAAAGTCAATAAAATTTTTGTAAAGCAAAAAAAAGAGCGCCTTTCAAAGCACCCTCAAAGCAGCTCTTTTTTCGTATTCAATTTCTATTTATGTTTATTTTATGTACGCAAGACTAATTGAGCAGGGTGCAGCCGTTTTCCGGACGGCCGCACCCGCTTCCCATCAATATTTATCCGTCTCAAAAACCTGCGCCATGCGCTCATCCGGCATCTTCTGCTTAAGGGCTTTATCCTGCTTTGTTTCGGCGTCTGCCGTCTTTTGCCTTCGCAGCCTGAATTGCGCGATTTTTTCCTTGAGCAATTCGGCCTGGCCGGACAGTTCCTCGCTGGCCGCGGCTCCCTCCTGCGCCGTAGCCGAATTGTTCTGCACCACCTGGGACATCTGTTCGATCCCCTGGTTGATCTGGGTGATACTGAGCGCCTGTTCTTTTGATGCGGAAGCAATACCCTCTCCCAGCTCAACGGCTTTTTCAACATTATTTACAATAGCGTGCAGCGCATCCGCAGTGTCCTTGGCAAGTTTGGTTCCAACGCCGACCTTTTTAATGGAGCTTTCGATCATCTCGGTAGTCTCCCTGGCCGCATCGGCGCTTCTGGCGGCCAGATTCCTGACCTCCTCCGCCACCACCGCAAATCCTTTTCCGTGTACGCCGGCTCTGGCCGCCTCCACAGCGGCGTTCAGGGAAAGAATATTTGTCTGGAACGCAATATCGTCTATGACTTTTATTATTTTGGAAATATTGGCCGAAGACTCGTTGATTTCATCCATTGAGCGCAGCATTTCAGTCATTTTATCGTTTCCGGCAACCGCTGCGGCTTTGGCCTGAATGGCGGCTTCGTTTGATTTTTCGGAATTCTCAGCATTTTGATTCGTTTGCTCGGATATCATGGTCACGGAAGCCGTAAGTTCCTCAATCGAGCTTGCCTGCTCCGAGGCTCCCTGCGAAACCGCCTGGTTCCCGGCCGATACCTGCACAGTGCCCTCCGCGACCTGATCCGCCGCAATGTTGATCTCATACAGGACTTCGTTCAGCGCATCCACAATTTGATTGATGGAATTTTTAAGGGCTACAAAATCTCCTTTGAAACCGGATACGATTTCATGCGTCAGATCACCTGCCGCCATTTTGCCAAGCACATCCGAGATTTCCGAAATATATTGGTTCATCGACCGGATGGTGCCGTTCAGCGCATCTTTTATTATCGCAAAGTCGCCTTTGTAATCTCCCTCCATCTGCACATGGAGATTGCCCTTTGCCATTTCTCCCATCACAGCCGCCGCCTCGTTCAAAGGCCCGATCACCTGATCCAGCGTTTGATTGACTCCGGAAATGATTTTCCGGTATCCGCCATTATGCCGGCTCTCGTCCGCTCGCGTGGATAATTTGCCCTGCGCCGCCGCATCCACCAGCATGGAGGAATCGCCAAGCAGTAAATACAGAGAATCCCTTACCCGGTTGAGATTATTGATGATCAGTTTAAAATCACCCTTGTACTTCTCCGTATCCAGGACTTCCAAATCTTCGCCGTCCGCCATCCTTTCAAGGTGCGCCGAGGCTTCGGCTATGGGCAGCGCAACCGCGTTAAGCGTATTGTTCATACCCTCCACAATTTTGCGGTAATCCCCTTTATGCATGTTTTCGTCCGCCCGGGTCTTAAGCTCGCCCGAAACCGCGGCATCCACAAGCATTTGCGAATCGGCTATCATCCGTTCTATAGACGCCTTCATTCTGCCAAAGGAGTGCGATAAATTTCCCACTTCATCTTTTGAAACGATATCCAGTGTAAAATCCAGATCTCCATCAGCAAGGGAATCGGCGGCGGCAACCATCTTATTGACCGGTTTGCTGACCGACCTTGCAATTAAAACGCCAAGCAGGATTGCAACTGCAACGCCGGCGCACACAATCGCAATCATGATTAAGACAGCCTGGTTCTGCGTCTCCATATTCAGGTTGTTTTTCTCGGCCGCCTGGTTTTCGTTGAGCGCATAGAATTCATCGAAGTCCGCCTGCAGTTGGTCGCCCACCTGTGTCGCGTCTCCCAAAATGATGTCAACAGCCTGCTGGGTGTTTCCCGCCTGCACCAGATCCACCGCGTTTAAAACATACTTCTTGTAATCGGCAAACAGCGCCGTCAATTCGTCAAACTTTGCCTGTTCTTCCTCAGAAGTCACCGTCTGCTCATATTTAGCGAAGTAATCGTCTACCTGTTTGGAGAAATCATTTATCTTTTGTATGTATCCATCCTGAGTTTCTTTTTCATCCGTTGTGGTCAGTTTCAGGGTATTGAACCGAAGCCGCTGATAATACAAAGCCGATTTGCCGATATTGTCGATACCCATCGTATTTTTCTCGTATATTTGATTGCTGTTGTCGGCAATCCGGCTGATGTTCATGATCCCCATCACGCCAACCAGGCCCGCAATCGCCGCAACAATTAAAAAGCCCGCAATCATCCTTTTTCCGATTTTCAGATTTGAAAACCACTTCATAACTTTTTTCCCCCAGTCATTGTACTAAAATGTCATCCAGTTCTTCTTCTTTGAAAAACTGATTGCAGTCAATAAGCAGTTTTACGTCGTTTCCGACCTTTGCAATACTGCGGATATACCTGTTTTTGTTCCCAAAACTGTATTCGGATGCAGGTATGATATTCTCATCATCAACGGTAATCACCTCGGACACACGGTCGACAAGCAATCCGGTGCTCACCCCCTGAATATCGGTTACGATAATACAGGTCCTGTCCGTATAACCCAGTTTATCTTTCCCAAACTTGATCCTTACGTCCACAACCGGTATGATTTTGCCCCGCAGATTGATAATGCCGATGAGATAATCGGGCGATTCAGGCAGGGCGGATACGGGCTGCATGCCTATAATTTCTTTCACATACACAATATCGATTCCAAACACTTCCTGTCCGATAGAAAACGTCAATATTTTTCCATGTTGAAAATCCTGCCCGTCAGATAGCTGCAGTTCTTGTGTGTTCATTTAATTCCTCCGTTAAATAAAAACAAGATTGGGTCTCGTATGAAAGTTTTTTAGATAATTCTATTTTATGACAGAAATATGGCGCAAGTTTGTCATATTTTTGAAAGATTATGTCGAAATTTTGATATTTCTGGATATTAATTGGTAATAAGAAATTTAGGTTGAAAAGTTTTTATAAAATTTAAGTTTCAGAGTTTACGCTTCAAACTTGTAGCCAACTCCATAGATGGTTCTGATGGCGGAATCAATTTTTAACGATTCGAGTTTTTTGCGAAGCCTCTTGACATGGGTATCCACAATCCTGGTATCCGCCAGATAATTATACCCCCATACTTCAGCCAGGATTTGTTCCCGGCTCAACACCTTGTTGCTGTGACTGGCCAGAAAAAATAATATCTGCATTTCTTTAGGCGTAAGATCAATATTTTTTCCGAAAACAACCACCTCGTAGCGTTCCAGATCAATCCTGATATCCTTAAAATCCAAAACTTTTGGCGGCGTCTCTTCCGGCGCTGTTCTTTTCAAGATGCGTTTGACCCTCGCGAGAACTTCCCTGGTTGAAAACGGCTTGACAATATAATCGTCCGCTCCGATTTCAATACCAACGATCCTTTCAATCTCATCGCCCATCACAGTCAGCATTACGATGGGTACATCGCTCGTTTTCCGGATTTCCTTGCACACTTCAATGCCCGACAATTTGGGCATTACGAGATCAAGAATCATGAGATCCGGTTTGTTCAGCCGAAATTTTTCAAGCGCCTCCATACCGTTATAAGCGGAAATCATTTTCATTCCGCTTGCCGAAAAACAGGTTTTCAACGATTGATGTACCGATTCCGTATCGTCGCAGACCAGAATCCGGTAATCTGTTTCCAATCAAACTCCCCCTATAAATAAGTAGTACAATGAATTGTATTAAAAATACAGGTTTTTTTCAATGAGAATTTTACTCTTACAATACATCTGAAAATTCGATCTGCATTCTCCGGTACATATCCATGCTGTTAAAATGATCAAATTGCTTGCTTTCATCCGCCTTCAGCATGGGAAGTTCAATAAAAAATTCATTTCCGCCGCTGACAGGTTCCGCGTAGCGGATCTGCCCGCCAAGAATCTGCGTAAAGTCTTTTGCAATGATAAGTTCGATCGGATAATCTTCTTTTGGATATGCAAATATATTTTTTTCCGGCTTCGTTCCGTTGTTGAATATATCCTTGCTTTTTTGCGATATGCTTTTGCCGTTATCCTTGACGGAAATGACCACGGTCTTGCCCTGGTCGTTAAAAAAAATATGCAAAAAGTTGCCTTTGGAGGTATGTTTCAGCGCATTAGATACAAGGCTCATAACAATTCTCTCCAAAAAATAAATATCGGTTTTAAAAATCTTGATTTTTATGGCCGTTTCAAACTTCAGCCGGACTTTCTTCCTTTTGGCAAAAGGTTTCAAAATATAATAAAACCTGTACAGCAAATTAACTATATCTATATGAATGAACGCAGGCTGCAAAAATCCGGATTCGATCAAATTTATATCCAGAAAATTGCCCACAAGTTTGCTGATCCTGAATGCGTTCTGCTTGAGTATCTCAATATATTCTTTCAGCTCTTCCCTGAGTTCTTCATTCTTTTCGATAATGGATTCCACCATTTCTAGCGAAAAAATAAGAATGGAGATGGGCGTTTTAAAATCATGCGTGATATTTATAATATAATTCAGAATCTGACGGTTTTTTGCGTCCAGTTTCTCGGCTTGTGTCTTAAGCTTCAGTTCCATCTCCTTTCTCTCGGTAATATCGCGCGATACAATAATAATGCCCGTCACGCTGCCCGTCTCGTCATGCCAGGGAGATTTGTTGGACAAATACGTCCTTAAACCTTTTTTTGAAGGAAGCAGCACTTCCACCTGTTCAGGCTTGTCCGCCGCCATGATCCGTTTTTCAATTTTTATAATGTCGTTATAATACTCGTCGCCTATAAAATATGCCTGTCCTTTTTCGTACAGCATTTCCAAGCCCGGCGCATTCATGGCCCGGACAGCCGCAGTATTGGCAAGCAGAATTTTTCCTTCTTCGTCCTTGATAAGGATCGGGTCGTCGGCGCCTTCCATAATCGCGCGGAGCAGATACAAATTCCGGTTCAACGCGGCCTCCGCTTCTTTTTGAGCCGTAATATCCTGCATGATCCCCCGCATCATAACGCACTCGCCCCCGGTGTTGCGCACGGCCCTGCCATCCGAGCGGACGGTCCTGAAAACGCCGTCCATCCCATACATACTGAATTCCACGGAAAAGCCGTTCTTCTCCTCTATTCCCCGGTCTATTTCGCTGTTGACCCTGTCCTTTTCTTCCGGGGTTAAAAGATCAAGGAATAAACCTCTCCTTAAATCGGCGTTCCCCGGCTTTATTCCAAGCATCCTGTATAATTCATCCGACCAGATCAGCTGGTTTTTTTCCAAATCATATTCCCAGCTGCCGATTTGCGCAATTTTCTGCGCTTCGTTCAGGCTTCTGAGCGTTTTTTGCAGTTCTTCCTCCAGTTTTCTTTTTTCGGCCTCCTTCCCGGCTGCGCTCATCGCTCTTGCCACGGTAAACGGAATCAATTCCACATCTTCTATAAAAATAACGTCCGTTATTCCAAACTCCAAAAGGTCAAACGCAATTTGTTTATTGGTTAAATCGCAAACAAAAACCATCACTATATACGGATAGGCAGCATTAAAGTACTCGCGGATTTTTAAAGGGTCGCAGCCGTCTTTTATTTCAACCAAAACGATATCGAACGGATGACGATTCATCAGTTTTTCATACTGGTCCATATTCAGCGCCACATCAAAATGAACCCGGCAATGAAATGCATTTGAAAGCGCATCCACAATAATACTTGCATAATCATTTTGAGTAAAAAGAAACAATAAGGATAATTCAGACGG
Organism: Bacillota bacterium; assembly: GCA_023393165.1. Taxonomy (GTDB): domain Bacteria; phylum Bacillota; class Clostridia; order Christensenellales; family Christensenellaceae; genus JAEYKI01. Next base: position 47,150 of record JAEWMJ010000036.1, read on the forward strand.
AAAATTCATAATTTACCTTGAATTTCTTAATATTTTCTTTTAAGTATATACAATGGATCGACAATCTTCAACGTAATCTTAAACACTTTCCATTGGAATAAAACCGGTGTACGCAAAAAAACTTGGGGCAGGCAATGCCTGAAAAATACGAAAAAAAAGAACTGCCGTGCAGCTCTTTTTTCGTATTTATTACCTTTTTGACTCCCTTAATTCCATATAACGTCCCCCATTGCAAGCATCATCTTAAGGTTTTCAATGCTTGTATTCTGGTTGATGTGAACAAACTCAACACCCATGATCTCCGCAAAATCGCGCATATGTTCCGCGGTAAGATCATAGGAAATCACGCTGTGATGCGTGCCTCCGCAGCGTATCCACGCTTCATTTCCGGTAACCATATCCGGCCTGGGTCTCCACATGACGCTCGCGACGGGTAATTTGGGCATCGCCTTCATGGGCGGTATTGCCAGCACATCGTGCGCGACCATGCGGAACCTTCCGCCCATGTCGACGATCGTGACCAGTATGGCGCTGCCTTCTTTTCCTTCAAAGATCAACCTTGCGGGGTCGTCCCTGCCGCCTATGCCCAGCGGATGCACTTCGATCCGGGGCTGTTCCTTGGCGATGGCAGGCGATATTTCCAGCATATGCGCGCCCAGAACCGCCTCGTTCCCTTTTTCAAAATGATATGTATAGTCTTCAATAAACGACAGGCCCTTATGCAATCCCGCCGACATGACCCCCATCACCGCCCCCAGCGCGGCTGTTTTCCAGTCGCCTTCAGCGCCAAAACCGAAACCATTTGCCATGAGGTTCTGCGACGCGAGGCCGGGAAGCTGCTCAAGTCCATAAAGGTCTTCAAACGTATCCGTAAAGGCGTGAAAGCCTCCCTCCGATATCATCTGCTCCAGCGCAACCTCAATCCTGGCCTGATACCTGACAGCCTCCATATTATCCGTTCCAAACGCGTATTTGCTCCTGTATTCTTCTATCTTCCGATCAATCTGCGGCGCTGCAATTGCCTGCACCCGCGCGGAAAGTCCGCCCACGCCCCAGGTATTGACGCTCCATCCCAGATCCTTCTCCGCCTGAATCTTATCTCCTTCCGTCACGGCCACATAACGCATATTGTCGCCAAGCCGCATCACCCTCAGATTCCGGCTGAAAACCGCCCCTACGGCGCTGCGCATCCAATCGGCCAAACGGCTTCTTAACCGCGCATCCTCCCAATAACCGCAGACGATCTTTCTTTTCATGCGCAGGCGTGCGGTAATGAAGCCATGTTCACGGTCGCCGTGTGCGGACTGGTTGGTATTCATAAAGTTCATATCAATTTCATCAAACGGCAGATTCCGATTGAACTGCGTATTTAAATGCAGATAGGGCTTGTTCAGAAGGGAAAGGCCGCCGATCCACATTTTGCTTGGCGAAAACGTATGCATCCACGTTATCACGCCGGCGCAGCCGGGATCGCCGTTCGCCGCTATGCAGATATCCCTTATCTCGTCGGGCGTGGTCATTACCCCCTTATAAAGGACCTCGTAAGGGACCGCTGCATCTTCGTTGAATCCGCCGGCCATTATCCTTGAATGTGCATCGACTTCCTTCAAAACTTCGGGCCCGTACAGATGCTGCGAACCCACAACAAACCAAAATTGATACTGATTCATACCGTTTCCTCCATTCTCTGAATTCTTTTCACGTTTTGCATCCCGTATTTCTATGCGGCAAACTTTGCCCGTATTCTCTTTTTACAGCCGCCTTAAAATAAACTGTTATGAAAAAGCGCGTTTGATCGGATCAAGACCTTCAAAATGAATTATATCAGCAGATTCTGCTGGGTTTCGTTTGAAAACAGATGCGCCAGCGCAGCGGAAAATTTAAAATTGATATTCTTTTTGAATCCGAAGCCGCCGCGGTAATCTTCTTCCAAATCAACGGTCGGCACACGCACAACAGCCTCCTGTCCCTCCACGCTCAAATGAATATACATCTCGCTGCCCATCATTTCGGATATGTCAACCGTTGCATGGATGGCTCCTTCTTCCGTATTTTTGGCAATATTGATATGTTCGGGCCGCACGCCGAGTATGATGCTTTGGTTCCCGCATTCTTTTGCGGTCAGCCTCGCGTTCATCTCGATCGTCAGGGGAATCCTGACGCCGTTCAAAATGACTACGTATCCGCTGTCTTCTTTTTTCAATTCGGCGTTAAAAAAGTTCATCTGGGGAGATCCGATAAATCCGCCCACAAACAGATTGACCGGATGGTTGAATACCTCCTGGGGCGTTCCGATCTGTTGGATATAGCCGTCCTTCATAATCACGATACGGTCGCCCAATGTCATAGCCTCCGTCTGATCGTGCGTTACATAAATAAACGTGGTATTGATCCGTTTATGGAGTTTGATGATTTCCGCACGCATTTGGTTTCTCAGCTTGGCGTCCAGATTGGAAAGAGGTTCATCCATTAAAAACACCTTCGGTTCGCGTACGATCGCACGGCCGATCGCCACGCGCTGGCGCTGCCCTCCCGAGAGCGCCTTCGGTTTTCTCTGAAGCAGGTCGGTAATGCCCAACGTTTCGGCGGCTTCCTTTACTTTTTGATCGATATCCTTTTTATTCACATGACGCAGTTTCAACGCAAAGGCCATGTTTTCATATACAGTCATATGAGGATAAAGCGCATAGTTTTGAAACACCATGGCGATGTCCCTGTCTTTGGGGGCAACATCGTTGACTAACTTATCGCCGATCATAAGCTCCCCGGACGATATTTCCTCAAGCCCCGCCACCATGCGCAGCGTGGTGGATTTTCCGCAGCCGGAAGGACCGACGAGCACTATAAATTCTTTGTCCTCCACTTCCAGGTTAAATTTCTGGACAGCTACGACATTCTTTTCGTAAACTTTTTTCAACCCTTTAAATATTACATTCGCCATAATTACAAACCTTCCTTTTGTCTTTGTTCGAAGGGCCCTATAATACGCGCCTGCAGCGGTTCGTTGACCGCCGTACAGACGATCAGCTGCAGCAGGGAAAACCATATCACCGGCAGCAAAATAACGGAGACGGGGAAAAACGCAACAATTACCGACAGCATGGCGATCGTGCAGCCAAGTATCACAAGATTTATCTTCCACTCGGTCCACATCAGTATAAAAGCATTTTTTGCAATAACCCTGTTTTTTAAATCAAGCGCGGGAAGAAGCACAAATACATAACCGGAAAAGAGGATCGCGATTCCAAGCAGCAAAAAGCCTATTATGATCAAAACAATGTCCATGCCCGTTCCGCCGGCCGACATGCTCCAACTGAAAGCGTAATAACAGTCAAAAAGCAGGAATGCGGCGAGCAGGCCAAACGGCAGGCTTTTTGCGAAATTTGCTTTAAACTCCTTTATAAATTCATGCCATAAAAAACAGTTCCCTTCGCGCACCAGCTTGATCAGCACCCTGTTCATGCCGCAATACGCAGCCGGTATCGTCAATATGGGGATGCTGAACAAAAAGAACAGCAGATTGAGCTCTATAAGCTTCCAAAAATGCGTTGTAAACAGGAACCAGAAGCGCCTGATTCCATTTTCGGGAGGTGGTCCGGTAACGCCCGGGCCGGGCGCGAAACGTTTTTTTGCAATCAAATCCGTGATGCTCATCTTCTATTAGGCCTCAATTCTTCATTCCGGTGAGGACAATTCCTTCCACAAACGACTTCTGACCCATGAGATAAAATAATATGCCCGGCACAAACGACATGCATGTCGCAGCCATGAGGCTTGGCCAGTCCGCTTTCAGTGCGCTCCTGAATATGGTCAGCCCAAGGGCAATCGTAAAGTTTTCGGATTTGCTGATATAAACCGTCTGCTGCAGCAGGTCGTTCCACAGCCAGATAAAGATCAGCAGGGCCACAACAACCATCGCGGGCTTTATGGCGGGAATAATGATTTGCGTCAATATACGCATATGGCCGGCCCCGTCTATGGTAGCCGCTTCGTCCAATTCCCGGGGAATGGTCATGATAAACTGGCGGATCAGGAAGATATTGAATGCGCCGCCCCCGCAGAAATACGGAAGGATGAGCGGCCAGTAAGTATCCTGCAACCCCAGCCCGCGCGTCCACATGATATAAAGCGGGATCAGCGTGACCATAGCGGGCAGCAGCATGGAACCTACGCAAAGCGAAAATATGAATTTTTTTCCCCTGAAGCGCAGGCGTGCAAAAGCATAGCCGCACAGCGTAGCGGTAAGTGTCCCGCCTATGACCGCAGGCACGAGGATAATCAACGTATTTTTAAGGTATAACCAAAATTTAAAGTTTTCCATTGTGGCGGGATAATTGGAAAACAGCCAGTCCGGCGGCATGAGCGGAGGCGGGTATGCGAATATCTGGGCATTCGTCATCAGGGAGGAGCGGAATATCCACCATATCGGCAGCATTACGGCCGCCGCCAGTATAATGACGGCAATCAGCGAAAGTATATCCGCGACCTTCTCGCTCCGTTTCATGCTGCGCAGCCTTGTTCGCGGAATGCCGGCTGCCCTTTCGCTCCGTTTTTTACTTTTTAGCTTTTCTGCCGCAGCCTGACTCATTTATCGTCACCCCCTTCGTAGAATATCCACGTCTTTGATGTGGCAAACAATATCAAAGTAAAAATACCGATCAATATGAACAATACAAACGATACCGCGGATGCGTATCCTATCTTGCTTTCCCGGAATGCATACCGGTACATAAGGTATGTCATAAACATGGAGGCATTGCCTGGACCGCCGTTAGTCAGCGCCAGCGCAGGCGTGACGACCTGCATATTGGTGATAAGGCTCATCAAGAGGTTATAAAATATGATTGGCGTCATGCAGGGCAGCGTTACATGCCGGAAACGCTGCCAGGATGTGGCTCCGTCTATCTGCGCAGCCTCGTGGTATACCCGCGGCACATTTTGCAGCCCGGCGAGAAAAATGACTATGAGGTTTCCGCTCGTCCAGACGGCAATCATCGCCAGCGCAGGTACAACCAGGCTGGAATCATCCAAAAACAATTGTTTGCTCATACCCAATTGAGACAGGATAAAATTGAACAACCCGAAATTCGAGTCATATAGGAACAACCAACCCATGTATACCGCTACGGCAGGCAGGATGTAGGGCAAATAAAATATTGCCCGCCAAAAACCACGCGCGGGAATCCTGCGGTTTAACAGCATCGCCACGATCAGCGAGTAGATCATGCTGCCGCCTACGGCAATCAATGAAAATACAACCGTTACCTTGATGGAATCCAGAAAATAAGGGTCGCTCTGAAACAGATCCAAATAATTTTCAAAACCGATAAATACCGGCGGCGTCAGCCCATTCCATTTGAACAAGCTGAGTCCGAATACGGCCGCCAACGGCACGTATGTAATAAATATCAGGCCAACGAACGCAGGAATCAGAAACAGATAGGCCGCCCTTTCTTCTTTTCTTGCCAGCAGGGAAATCTGCTTTATTTTTTTTCTATCCAGCCGATTCATAATTGCCCCCCTTAGTAAACGATGATTAAATGAGGGATGCCCAATTGGCGAGCAGGTTTTGCGTCCCATGTAAGGAGTGAAATCGCAGGAATAACAGCGCTATTTCAGGATTTCAGCGACACAACAGAGCGCGAACTCCTAGGGGTCCCCGAAAAGGCGAAGGCTTTTTGGAGAGGGTCTGCCGCCCAGACAGCGTTCCGAATTAATCAGCGTTTATCATAGTGAAGGGGCGCCCGCACAGGCTGCACGGCCCGTGAACGGGCGCCCTACCGCTTTGATTAATTAATTATTGACCGGCAAACGCCGCGTTGAGTTGATCGAGATTTTGAGTGATGGCGTCCTGAGCGGTAATCTTGCCCGTCCATACATCGCCCAGTGTAGATTGCAACAGGTTGTTGAACTCGGTCGAGTGGACCGTATAGTACCACGCAGTAGATTTTGTGACATCATTGTTCATTGCGACATCCACCACTGCGGACTTATAGTCTTCATACGGCGGGAAGTTCGGATTGTCTACCCATGTATGCGTGAGGGTTTCATCCTTATAATACTTATCAAGGATAGGCATCCATGTGCCTTCCGTGATCAGCGGCCAGTTGTTTTCTTCCTGATAGTACCACTTGATCCATTCCATGGCTTCTTTCGGATGCTTGGACTGGCTGAACACCACATTGGGGCCGCCGGTGGCGATCGTTACCTTATTCTTCATATAGGGCAGCACGCCTATGCCATAGTTGAGGCCTTCCTTCTTGGCAGCGCCAAGGCAGGTGCCTACGTTCCATGTTCCGTTGGTGGTCATGGCGCAGGTCTTAGCGATGAGCGACCGCTGTACGCCGTCATCCTGCGTGCCGTTGGACAGGGGAGCGACATGGTCAACGAGGTACAGGTCGGCGACCTTCTGGATCGCTTCGATGCTGGCGGGATCTCCGATGGTGACTTTGCTGCCGTCCGCGGAACAGAAGCCGCCGCCATTGGAAAGACACGGCCATTCAAGCTGCCAGGTCAGGTTCTCCACCATGCAGCCATACTGCACGATGCTATCCGGATCAAAACCTGCTTCATCGGGATGTTTGCCGTTTTTGTCCAGTGTCAGTTTCTTGGCGGCCGCGACGAACTCATCCCAGGTCCACGCCTGGTCAAGGGACGTCGGGGGATAGGATACGCCCGCTGTGTCGAACATGTCTTTGTTATAGTACAGGCACATGATTTCATTTGCGGCGGAGTAAGCGACAGGTTTGCCTTCATACTTGAACGTGATGCAGTCGAGAGGCTTGCTCTCGCTTCCCTCGTACATCCCGCTGATGTCGGCCAACATGCCCTGCTGCGCCCACGAAACAACGGCGTCTTCCCTCATGATCGCGCTGTCGGGCAGCTGGCCCGCAGCCGCCAGTGTGGTCAGCTTTTCAATATAGCTTTCATGGGGTATCTGCATGACTTCTACTTCAATCTTATCCTGCGATGCGTTGAACTTGTCGACCGCCGCCTGCAATACCTTCATTTCGTCGGCGTTCCCCCAGTTCGCGTAAGTAATCTTGACCTTTTCTCCCGCCGGAGCGCTTTCAGCCTGGGCGCTCTCAGCCGGTTTCGCCTCAGCGCTGCTCGCTGCGGCCGGTTCACTTGTTGTGGGAGTTGCAGTCGTTCCTGAACATGCCGCGCAGCTCAAAAGCACGGCAAAACAGATCAATAGGACAATAGCCTTCTTGATAGACTTCATTTCTCCATATACCTTCCTTCCTTTTATTATATTATACAACAACTTTTGTATTGTATAAATATGTAAACTAAATTCATTAAAACCGGCATTTCAGCCAGACGGCCATTTCGCCCGGATCGCGGTTCCCCCATAAGCAGTAAGGCACGGCCTTAAGTACCACAGGCTCGGTGTCAAAACGGGCCTTGCCGTACAAACGGTTTTCATTCCAGTTTTTTTGCGCCAGCCTCTGCCCTTCAAAGCGCAGCGCCGGAAGATTGCCAGGCAAAGCCATATCCACGCTTTCCTCTACCGGAACGTCCGGGCTTACAAATACCGAAGCCAGATTGAAGCCGTTATCCGTTTCTTCCAGGCAATATACATGCGGCCCTTTCATCAGCGCCACTTTTCCCGCGTCTTCCCTGACCAGTGGATTTGCCGATATCCATTTTGCCTTGATATTCAGTTTGAGCGTTACGGTACGCCCCTCCGCAAAATCTCCGCGGATATACGCGTAACCGCCCGCAACGTCCGGCCGCACCGGTTCCCCGTCCATCAGAAAAACCGGCTCATCCGCATATTGCGGTATGCGGATAGCCAAACAAATGAGCGAGCTGCGCTCCGCTTTTACAGTCATGGAGACTTCTCCCTTTTGCATCAGACCGGATTCCATTTTGAGATCAGTTTGAACTCCCGACACGACCGTTTGAATGGAGGAAGAAATGAAAAGATTGATATATAATGTGTCGTTATTTTGGGCATAAATGTATTGGCCCAGGGAGGCCAATGTGCGCGCAACGTTTGTGGGGCAGCAGGCGACGTTAAACCAGCGCTGGCGCTCGGGCTTCACATGTTTGAGTGAAGTCGCTTCCATACAGGCCGCCGGCCAGACTTCCAGGGGATTCACGTAAAAATAACGGTCCCCGTGGATACTGATGCCTGAAAGCACCGTATTATATAGAGCGCGTTCAACGGTATCATAATAAGCTGCATTTTGTTCAATGCAAAACATCCGGCGGCCGAAAAGCGCAAGTCCTATGGAAGCACAGGTTTCGCAGTAAGCCGAATCATTCGGAAGATGGTAATCCGTTGTAAACCGCTCAAATATTCCGGAAGAACCAACGCCTCCCGTGATATACATGCGTTTTTCAGTCACATTGCGCCAAAGAGCGCGGCAGGCCTCAAGCAGTTCCTCATCTTCGTATTCCGCAGCTATATCGGCCATTGCGCAACACATATACATCGCCCGGACCGCGTGTCCTTCGGCTGTGTGCTGTTCCCGTACAGGCATATGCGTCTGCGCGTATTTCAGATCGTAATCCTTGAATTCGTCGAAGAGGACCTTGCCCTTTCGGCGCGTGATTTCTTCTTCAAAATAGTTTGGCAGTTTGCCGCGCTCGTCTATAAAGAATTTTGCGCAGGATAAATAACGTTTTTCCCCAGTCAACCGGTACAATTTTACCAGCGCCAGCTCTATTTCCTGATGCCCCGGATAACCTTTCAACTGGTTTTCGGCAGGCCCGAAAACATTGCAGATGAGATCCGCAAACCGCCGGGCTATTTTAAGCAGCTTATCCTTACCCGTCGCCTTGTAATAAGCAACCGCCGCTTCTATTAGATAGCCCGCGCTGTAAAGTTCATGCCCCTCCACCAGATTGGTCCAGCGCGCGTTGGGTTCGGCTACCGTAAAATAGGTATTCAGGTATCCGTCGCTTTGCTGCGCGCGTCCAATCAATTCTATTACCTCGTCCGCTACGCTCTCAAAACGCAGGCCCGAACCGTTTTGTATGCAGTAAGCGACGGTTTCCAGCCATTTATAAACATCGGTATCCATAAACACGACGCCCTGATGCTCTCCTTGCTGTTCTCCCGCGGCAATACGGAAGTTATCAAGGCAATGCGTTGGTGCGGCGTCCGGTACCCGGTCGTTCAGTATATCCCATTGATAAGGAATACTTTTCTCCGCAACCATATCGGTATACCGGCTCCATAAAGCGTCGTTGATTTTAACCTGATTCATTTCCGGCAATTTTAATATTGGATACATACGAATGCTCCGATCATAAATATTTAAATAAATTTGGTAAACGTTTAACATGTAAGATAACTATAATACATCCAAATGGAAATGTAAAGCACTTTTTTCTAAATTTTTCAATAAAATTTCATCTTATTTATCGAATATCAATAAATTTGAGCAATTTATTTGAACTTTTCGGACATGTTAAACGTATTACATAATTAGGCTGTTATTGTCCGTTTTTAAACAAAACGCTCCCGCCGCACTCCAAACTTTGTCTATTTTGATTTTTTTATCTTGAATGTTAAACGTTTATGTGATATTGTTTCTGTGTATTAATAAAACAAGAGGATGGAATATGTCAACGATTCGCGAGATTTCAGAAAGAGCCAATGTGTCCATTGCGACAGTATCCAAGGTTCTGAACGGCAAAAGCGGCGTCAGCCGGTCCACGATCGACAATGTCATGACGATCGCGCAGGATCTGAACTACCGGCCAAACCTTACCGCGCGCAACTTAAAAAAAGGGCAAAGCCAGACATTGGGCATTATCACGGAAGATTTGACGGTATTCAACACCCCGGATATCGTGGACGGCATCGATGCGTACTGCGAAAACCAGGGTTATCATTATATATTGGGAAATTTGCGTTTCAACAAGCGTTTCGGCAGGTATCCGAGCGATACCGGAGAATGCCGCCGGCTTGTGGGATCCATGGTGGACACCATGCTTTCCAAGCAGGTGGACGGAATCATTTACATAGGGTGCCACAGCCACGCGGTCGTCCCCGTAAGCAACAGCGGCGAAATACCCTTTGTTTACGCTTATTGCTACAGCACCGATCCCGCGATTCCCTCCGTGTTGTACGACGATCAGAAAGCGGCTTATGAGGCCACGCAGCTTTTGATCAAAAAAGGCCACCGCAAAATAGGCGTGATCGCGGGCCAGGCGGAAAGCATCCACACCTCCAACCGTATCCTCGGATACCAGGAGGCCTTATACGCAAGCGAAATACCCTACAATCCAAGTTTTACCCTGTACGGCAACTGGGAACGGGACCAAGGGTTTGAGCTGTGTTCAAAGCTGATCGACGCCGGAGTGACCGCAATATTTGCCCATAACGATCTGATGGCGACAGGCGTGATCGATTACTGCAACAAAAACGGCATACAGGTTGGATCAGATCTTGCACTGATTGGTTTTGACAACCGGGAAATCGGCACCGTATGCCGTCCGACGCTGAGCACGGTATCCCCGCCGCTTTTTGAAATCGGCCAGACGGCCACCCATCTTATACTGGATATTCTTGCGGGCAGGCATATCCCCTGCGGGCAGAAGGTCATGCTCGCATGCAGCGTGATAGAACGAGAATCCACCTGCGTCTGCACATCTAAATAATAAATAAAGCTACGGGAGGCCGTATGGAAATTACAGCCAATATCAGGATAGACGCAAACGCAGTTATCTCTCCCATAGACGAGCGCCTGTACGGGTCGTTTATAGAGCATATGGGACGCGCCGTTTATACGGGTATATACGAGCCCGGCCACGCGTTTTCAAACAAGGACGGATTTCGCGAGGATGTAATCGATCTGATAAAGCCGATGAACATCCCCGTTATCCGCTATCCCGGCGGCAATTTTGTCTCAGGCTACCGCTGGGAAGACGGGGTCGGCCCCAAAGCTTCCCGGCCCGTCCGGCCCGAGCCTGCATGGTTTGCCCTGGAGACCAACCAGGTGGGGACGGATGAATTTATGGATTTCCTCAGATATGTGGGCGCAAAACCCATGCTTGCGGTCAACCTGGGCACCCGCGGAGCGCAGGACGCCGCCAATCTGCTGGAATACTGCAACTTTCCCGGCGGCACATACTACAGCGATATGCGTATTGCGAACGGATACCCCATGCCCCACAACGTTAAATTGTGGTGTTTGGGAAACGAAATGGACGGCCCTTGGCAGATATGCGCCAAGACGGCCGACGAATACGGGCGGCTGGCCCGCGAAACGGCAAAAATGATGAAATGGCTGGATCCCGGTATAGAGCTGGTGGTATGCGGCAGTTCATACCGGGAAATGCCGACATACGGGGACTGGGAACGCGCCGTTTTAAGGCACACGTATGATTATGCAGACTATCTCTCGCTTCACACATATTATATGAATACGGACGGCGACATCCCGTCTTTTCTTGCAAGCAGCGCAAGGATGGACCGGTTCATAAAGGAAGTCGCGGCCATATGCGCTGAAATCAAGGCTGAAAAAGGTTCAGAAAAAGAAATATATCTTTCTTTTGACGAATGGAACGTTTGGTATCACTTTAATAAAGACTGCGGGCAGCCGCCCAAATGGACGGAAGCGCGCCCCATAGAAGAAGAGCGCTATGATTTTGCCGACGCACTGCTTGTGGGCAGCATGCTGACGACCCTCATCAACAACGCGGATGTGGTCAAGATCGCATGCCTTGCGCAGCTGGTCAACACAATCGCCCCCATTATGACCGAGCCGCAGGGGCGCGCCTGGGCGCAAACCATCTATTATCCCTTTTTATACACATCGCAAAGAGGACGCGGAACCGCGCTGAAGGTTGAATTGGACGCTCCTTCGTACAACTGCCGGGCCGGGGAAGGCATTCCCTTCATCGACTGCGCCGCGGTGTTTTCCCGGGAAGAAAATGAGATCGCCGTATTTATGGTAAATAAGAATCTCAATGACGATATCCCCTGCCAATTGTTCCTTTCAGGATTTTCATGCAAAGACACTCCCGGGTGGACCAGTTTATCCGGGTACGGGCCCGATGCCGTCAATACGGCGGACGGTGCGCCCGTAAAACCGGCGGCGCTTGAAGGGATCCTTTTATCCGGAAACACGCTCACATTCACGCTGCCCAAGGCATCCTGGAACATGGTGCGCCTGCCGCTCCATACGCGGGACTGACTTTTTTATTGCCTTACATACTTTTGAAAATCATCGCTGTATTTTATTTCCCCGTTTTTAAAGACCCATAACGCTTCGGTATCGGGCAGGCTATTGATAAGCTTGAGCCCCTGTTCAAAGGGCATGTTGAATATGGCCGTTGACAGCGCGTCCGCCATTCCGGAATCTCTGCAAACGATCGTAACGGCCGTAAAATATTCGGCCGGAAACAAGGTAGCGGGATCTATGATATGATGATATTTTTTGTCCCCCACCGTATAATACCGCTCATAATCGCCGCTCGTAACAAGAGACATATCGCTTAAAAACGTTACCAGAAGATTTTTTTGACCGCTTTGTCCATCCGGGTTCTGCACGCCCACATTCCACAGGTCACCGGATCCGGTCTTGCGGCCTATTGCCCGCACATTTCCCCCGACGCTGATCAAACCGGAATGAAATCCGTTTTTCATGGCAATCTGCGCCACCTGTTCAACCGCGTACCCTTTTGCGACGGCGCCCACGTCCAGGCTCATTTCCGGGTCGCTTAAGAAAACGGTGGAAGCGTTTTCATCTATGATCACCCGGCTGATATCCGTGTGCTTTGCCGCGGTTTGAAGCAGCTCCATGGGCGGCGTTTCCGCACTGTTTGGATCGTCAATTCCCCGCTCACGGTAATCATGCCAGATTTTTAGAACCGATCCAAAAGCTACATTCACTTTTCCCTGCGTATCGTTATATTCCTTTTTGGCAAACAGAAGCAAATCGATGATTCTTTGATCCACCTTAACGGGCGCAATACCGGCATTGTCGTTGATGGTTTTCACATTGTTGACGCCTTCGTAATCATTATAAATATCGTAAAGCTCGTGATATTCTTTTAAGTTGTCGTAAATAAACTGCGCCTGTTTTGTAAATTCATCCTTGCTGTCATTATAGCCGACAATCCGGGTCAATGTATCGAACAGCACAAGAAATTCTGCTTCATATCTTTTTTCATTACCGCCGCCGCAGGCCGCGAGATTAAAAACAACGCTTACCGCCAGTAAAAATGCAATAATTCTTTTCAAACCATTCACCTATAAACAGAGAGATAGGCGAGCCTATCTCCCAGATTAATAGTTAGCATACTATTGAATAAAACAATCCTGAAATAGGATTTTCCATTATCAATTTTATTTTGCGTTTGTAAAGCCTTTTTCAATGACAGCAATAAAATCGCCGACATGAACGGTTACCGAGCTCGAAAGTTCGGCGTCCGACGGAACGCCTTCCTCGTTTACGGCAACACCCTTCACTTCGTCAACCGTTTTGCCGGCCGCGTATTTTGCGAAAGCCGCAGCCTGCTCGTTCCACTCCTTGCCTATGGAAGAAGCTTTCTTCAAACCGTAAGCCTCGCCCAGTTCGTCTTTTGACTGAACCGCCGCCGTCAGATCGGATGTGATCTTGCCCGCCGCCGAGAAATTTACGTTTGCCTGGAACGCGTCTATAACGCTGCTCGTGATTTTACCGCCGGCGTCAAAGGTTGTAGCCGCATAAGTGGAGTAAGCCTGCGCAACCCCGTCTTTATCCGCGGCGTCCGCCGAGCTGCCAATGTTGGTTGCGATCCCCAGGCCGAGTTTGTCAGCCGATGTGGCTCCCAGATCCTGCGCGTTCGCGACCGCTTTTTCGATTGCGGCGACAAAATCGCCGATATGGATCGTAACCGAGCTCGCAAGTTCCGCATCGGACGGAACGCCTTCTTCATTTACCGCAATACCCTTTATTTCGTCAACCGTTTTTCCCTGGGCATAGGCGGCAAAAGCGTTTGCCTGTTCGAACCATTCCTTCCCGATGCTGGACGCTTTGCCCATACCGTAGTCCGCGCCAAGTTCCTGTTTGGATTTAAAAGCGGTATCAAGAGGCGTAGTTATTTTGCCCTGTGCGGAGAAATTTATTTTGGTTTGCGCCATATCTATCGCACATTTTACAATTTTCCCGTCTTTGTCAACAGTAACCGCGACCACAGTGGAATCGGTTTCAGCAAGGCCGTCCTCCGTGCCGGCGTCCGTGGATTTTGCAACGGATGTAACGACCGCCAGGCCCGTTTTAACGGCGCCGCCCTCGGCGGGCTGAGCCGATGTTTCCGCTGTGGCTTCAGATGCCGCGGCAGAAGACGCAGCAGCCGTTTCAGCGGGAGCGCTTGACGCCGCATCATCGGTTTTTGAGCTGCAGCCGGCGAATACCATAAGTACCAGCGCAAGGCTCAAAATAAAAGCTAAAGTTTTTTTCATGTTATTTCCTCCATTATTGATATATATTTACGCCAGCCGTTTGAAAGCCGGCAAAATACCCCTTAATATAACGGATGTAACCACACCCGCAGCCACCCCCGATATCAGCAGGACAGGGAGATATCCCCATAAGAACATATCCGTATAAATATACGAAACAACCGTAAACTGCCCCAGGTTATGAAAAACAGCTCCAAAAACGCTCAGGATCAGATAGGAGATCCTGTCTTTAAACAGCAGCATCAGCAGCATCATTACGGCCAGCGAAACAAGCCCGCCGGATAAGCTCAACAAGCCTGCCATGCCGCCCCTCATCATGAATATGAAGGAGGCCTTCAGTACGGCGATCATGATTGCCCTGTTCCTTCCCAGAAAAAACAGAGCGTACATAACGGCGATATTTGAAAGGCCAAGCTTGACGCCCGGAACGGGAACCGGGACAGGCAATGCATTTTCAACCATGGAAAGCACAAGCGCCAGCGCGAATATAAGCCCTGTCAGTACCAATTGCCTTGTATGGTTTGATTTTTTGTTTTTCGTTTTTAGGATACTGTTCATATATTTCTAATTCCCTGCGATAATATCAATATCGCCGTCCCCTCCATCCCGCGGAACGATCTTCAGTATAATTCCATTGGGCAGACAGGCCGCCGATTGCCCCGGCGTGCGCAGTATTCCCGAATGGATACAGATTTTGTCCGGGCAGTCCGATTCCACAAAGGCGATGCCCCCGTCCGGGTACAGGTGAAAAACGACATTTTCGTCCTGGGGTATGGAAAAGGTCCTGTCTTCGCCCGTATTCAGTTCCACAGTTTCCACCAGCTGCGAGTAGTAATAGATCTCCGCGACCGCGGATTTATCTGAAACGTAGCTTCTGTAGATCAGGAAACCCGTAATTGCGGCGGCTATGATGACCAGCAGCACCACTATATCCGTTTTTTTGAAAAACTTTTTTCCGCTCAATTTAAAACAATACCCCGCTTAAAAAGATCAAAAGCGTGTTGCTTCCCATGATGATGATAAAATTTTTGATCGACCCGTTGAACGTGGTCGCTTTGTCCTGCTTTTTCAAAAAAGCGTTGATATTCTTCTGCACAGGAACAATGGTAAGCAGGAAGGCAAGGCAAAGAGGCGGAAATATCCGGAGCGCAACCAGGGCGATTGCCGCGGCATATGTTGCGTAATAGAGGCCGATATACAGATACAGGGCCTTTTTTCCGAGATAATACGGCAGCGTATACCTTTTGACCGCAATATCCCTTTCCACGTCGCAGATGTTATTGGCAAGCATGATATTAGCGGTGGTACAGACCGGCAGGACCGAAAACAGGATCAGCCCCAAAACAGGCCGTATCTGCAGGCTCAGCGCAACCGTTCCGGCGTCAACGCCCAGCGTGAGGAAAGTTCCCTCCGGCATGTTGATGTACAGAAGTATAAAGGGCAGCAGCAGGCCGTAAAATATCCCCGATAAAGCTTCCCCCCAGGGCTGCCTGGAGATGGGGACAGGCCCGGCCGTATAGAGGAGGCCGCATAAAAAGCAAAGGCCTCCAAGCAGCAGGACCACAATATCGGTTCGGTACGCCAGATAAAGCCCCAGCGCCGCGCTGACGGATAACAGCAGCACAATGACCGAAAACGCCCTTTTTCTTTGAAACTGCAATTTTTGGCCGTTTGTCTTTGTATCGATGTAGTTATTGACCGCAGTTGTTGTGAGGTCAAACAAAAACATGGAAGCAAAGAAAACGGACGTCAGTTCCCAATTGATCGCCAGGTCTTTATAAAAAAGCCAGGCGATCGTGATGAGAAACGCAAACAGGCTTGTGATTTTTGTTTTTATTTCTACAAAGTCCAAAAATCGATGAATCACGTTAACCTCTTAAAATTCGCGGTAAACCTTGTTTAATATCCCGGTGAGAGCCTCTTTCTTCTCTTCCGGCGCGTCAAGCTCCCCGATGAGGCGGAGAGACTTGCCGTAATATTTTTTTGCAATCATCCGCGCAAAGGCAATCCCGCCGGCTTGTTTCACAGCCTCGTTGATCTCGTTCCTTGATATAAGCGTCGTCTTTATAACTTCCTTAAAGCCCTTGAGATTTTGGATGGCCCGTATCAGCGGAAGTGTGATCACGTTCTGTTCGAAATCGGATTGGACGGGCTTTTGCGCCACGCTCTCGTCCGCCTCAAAATCCATGCAATCGTCAATCAGCTGAAATATCATTCCGATCTGCCGGCCAAGCCGCCTGTATTTGTTTATTTCTTTTGCGCCGCATCCGCTGAATACGGCTCCGGCGCAAAAGGACGCTTCAAACAGGGCTGCGGTTTTGCCGGATATAATTTTGAGATACTGAAAAACCGTCAGGTTCAGATTCCCGTTGTTGATATGCTGATTCAGCTCGCCAAGGCATATCCTGGCGACATAATCCGGCAGATTCAGGTTTTGCATGTTCCGTTTGTCATCCGCCGCCGCGTCCGGCAATCCGCCGGAGGTTTCCCGGTATATTGACGACGCCATTTTCAGGGCGGCGCTCAGCAAATAATCCCCGCAGATCACCGCGGTTCTTTTTCCGTATTTTTTTTGAAGCGTAGGGACCCCTCTTCTGACCCCCGCATCGTCGATCACATCGTCATGAACAAGCGTGGCCAGATGAAGTATTTCAATGGCGGCAGCCATTCTGACGGCGTCTTTGCTCACAGCGCCGTCTTCTTTCTGCGCGCAGGTTATAACGGAAATTGCCCGGATAAACTTGCCCTTTGATTTCATGAGGTATTCCGTATATCCGCGAATAATCAAGGGGGCGGAGGACAAGGCTTTGTCCACTTCTTCCCGCACCAGGGCGAAAGCGGTATTAAAATCGGCAACGGTCCCGTTTTTTTCCGGTATTGCTTGATTAATCATTATAGAGATACAACTTTCTTACCAGAGGTATTTTCTTCCACTTTCTGCTCAGGTACGGCATAAAGTAATAATCCACGCCAAACACTCTTCCCGCGCACAGCAGGCAGGCTATTCCCGCAAACACCATCCAGAATGTTCCCAGGTACAATCCGGTTGTGCACACAAACATCAACTGAAGGATCAGCGAAAGAGCGGCTGCAGGCGTCGTAAAGAAACCGACCGTGAGCAGTATTCCGAGAATGATTTCCGCAAGGACGATGAACGTTTGCATTCCCAGCTGCGCATGATTGCTGGCCAGAACGTTCATATCAATGAACGAATTCATCATGGGCAAATTCAGCTTGAACGCGTAATCGCTTAAGGTCGAGTGCGGTAAATCCTTGCCGCTCACAAATAAGGCCTGGAGCCAGCCCCAATCGATATTGAAAAGCACGGTGCCGGCGGAATGCGCCGCATCCGCCGCACTTGCAGCCGCTGTTGTCGCGGACGATACCGCGTCGGGCACGGCGCTTGCAACAGCTGTTGTCGCCGATGATATCGCGTCGGGCACGGCGCTTGCAACGGCGGTCGTCGCGGACGATACCGCATCGGGCACAGCGCTTGCAACGGCGGTCGTCGCCGATGTCACAGCGTCGGGCACGGCGCTTGCAGCCGCCGTTGTCGCCGATGTTACCGCGTCGGCAGCCGAGGAAGCGCCATTGGCGGCGCTGTGCAGTATGCTGTTGTACCAGTCGCTTGCGCCGCCGAAAAATCCCGTAAGTTTGGGCGTTAAAAGCCAGCCCTCCACAACTTTCATGACGCCTTCAAAAATCCAGACCAGGCCAAGCCATACGCGCAGCGGGAACAACAGAAAGCTTGGCGTACGGTTTGAAAAATGTCCGCCCAAAAAGCTTCTTAAGTTTCTTACTGTAAAAAACTCATGCCGGATATAGCTGTGGACCTTATTCCAGCCCAGCAGCTGAATAAAATAAATGACATTGATGAAATGTTTTACAAACATCGCCAGAAAACTCGGCAGGCTTACCATGGCGTTGGGGAATCCCACATGCGCCACGCCGTATCTTCCGCCTATGCTTACCATCACTCCGTGAAAGGTCGGCTCGTACCTGACCATCTCTCCCTTTCCGGTGACCGCACAGAAAATATTTTTTGCGCAGACAGCGGAGCTTTGTTCGCAGTTTTCAACCATTTGAGGGACAGGCCTTTCCTCCCCCTCCGGAATATAGAAGACATTGTCGCCTATGACGAATACGTCCGGGTTATCTATAGAACGAAGATAAGCGTCCGTACGGATCCGCCCCCTGCCCTCGCTGGACAGGGATTGCGCCGCGTTTTGGGTAATATCCGTGCATTCGGTGCCCGCGGCCCAGATTATGGTCCCGACAGACTGGCGTTTATTTACTCCGTCTTTCTCGGTTTCTATAAAATCGCTTCCAATGTTAATGACCTTTGTACTCATCCGGACCTGTACGCCCATCTTTTTGAGACGCCGTTCAACTTTACACGACAGTTTTTCAGGAAGCATGGGAACCACTCTGTCCAATATATCCACTTCGTGAATCGAAACCAAATCGTGCTCTATCTCATACTGATCGCAAAGGATGGGAACATACTCCGCAAGTTCGCCGGCCATTTCAACGCCGGTAAAGCCTGCGCCCACCACATAAAAGGTGAGCAGCCTTTTCTTTTCCTCGATATCCGTCTCGCAGGCGGCCAAGTGAAACATTTTGTGGATATGCTGCTTTAAAACGACCGCGTCCTTATAGGACCATAATTTAAAGGTAAACTCCTCTGCGCCGGGCACGCCGAAAAAGCACGGTTTTGCGCCGGCGGCCATCACAAGAATGTCGTAAGGGTAAACTCCGTTTTTTCCGGAAATCTGCTTTTTATCGAAATCAACGGAAAGCACGGTATCGGTTATGACCTCCACCCTTCTTTCGGCAAAAACTCTTTTCAGGCTGACCTTTATACTGTCCTGCTCCACACGGTTTGCCGCAACTTCGTGCAGTTCCGTGAGCATGGTATGGAAAGGGTTTTTATCGATAATTGTAACCGATACGTCCCTCATCTTTTTAAATTTTTTTGCGAGTTTCTTTGCGGCCAGAATGCCCGAGTACCCGGCCCCCACCACGACGATTTTCTTTTCCATTATTTTCCCCTATCTATTGTCGATTTAATTACCGGCCTTTTCCGTTAATGTGAAATCGTTCACAAGCACTTTATTGTTTAATAAACCGGCCGGGAAAAATCAAAACAACGTTTTTGATTTTTTCCATATGTTATTTCCCATTTTTTTACCTTACTCAAACAGCATGAAATGAGTTCCTGAATATTCTCCCAAATTGCCTTTTCAATGTCAATGTGAAATCGTTCACAAGTATGTCTGATTAACAGGTAATTTATCCCATTTTGTTATTTCGTATCCATTTTTAACACATTAAATATCCAAATCGGTCAAAACCACACGTCTTTTGGGTTTTCATACATATTGAGGACAGGGCATCCAAATTTTCATCAAAATGCTCAGACAGAAAACAATGCTGACCGCGTGCGGAGAAATATATTTATATTTCATGGAACCAATAATCTGTTTTAAGCGTCTAGTAATTGAAAGGATGGAGTTATGAATGAAAAAATTGTTGATATATGGTATGGTCCTTATAATTTTATTATCATGCGCCGGCTGTAATGGAGGCGGACAAAAAATAGCCGACTTCCAGTCCAACGAAATATCGAACATTGAAATCTACAACGTTCCTGTACCGTCAGCTTCAAAGAGGAAAATTGTAACCGGCGCAAAGGATATAAAAACTATTATAGACACTTTATCGGCAGTTAGAATAAAGGGCGAAGGGTCCGCAGCCGAGTCAACTGCAGGCGGCGCGATTCAGTTTGTATTTAGTAAATCTGATAATAGCCAATTTGCCATTTCATACAATGGTTCAACAATTCAATCACAGGAAAATTTCTGGTATGAAGTAGATAATGGAGACCGCATTTTTGACTTATGGGATGAAATGAATTACACAGAGCAGGATGTGCAGGAATATGAATTGCCGTTCTTTCCTAAAAATAAGGTTCCGTATTTGCAGTTGCGGTATATGACGCGTGAAGATTACTATAACTTGAACGCATTATTGGGCACTTACAGTTGGAGTTTTGAAAACGAGGACGGAATCACAACTGCCATCGAATCAGACTCCGCACATCCATTGGATTCTGTTGGGCAAATGCCGGAAATAGAAAAAACGGATGATATGAGGATAATTGAATTGATATTTTTAATACCCCCAACCTCTTATACTGTTCGACGATGGGAGAATAAATATATAGGAGATGCGCAAGCATATGAGCAATACTATGAAACGGCAGATGTATCCGATAACGCCATTGTCCTATCTGACGACGGAAAAGAATATGTTTATGAAGTTTATGCAACATGGCCCCAAGGCAATGCCCATTACTCTTTTTATGTCACAAGTGAATGAAATGGCTTATATACTTCGAAAGTGTAATCATACAGCATAACTCAAGGTTGTTTAAAAAGAAGGGGAGTATAATCTCTTGCTTTTGAAACAGAGATTATACTCCCAGCCATAGGATTAGGATATTTTAATTTTTTTACTCTTCTCAACAAATATAGGAATTATATGCAGGGGCGTTTCACAGATAACGGTCATCCCGCCTTTGTAAGATTTACCGGTATTTGCGTCGGTCCAATCCTTTCCTTCGGGCAAATAGACTTCCCTCTGCCGCATTCCTTCATACAGGACCGGGGCGACGAGTATGTCGGGTCCGAACATATATTCGTCTTCCACCTGCCATGCTTTATCATCACCCGGAAAATCATAGAACAGAGGACGGATAACGGGCGTGCCGTATAAATGGGCCGCTTCCATCTGCTTTACGATATACGGGCGCAAGCGCTCTCTGGTATCAAGGCAGCCTTTGAGTATTGCATACACATCCTCGCCATAGCTCCATATTTCATTGGGCGCGCCGCTCCCAAACGGTTCGTTGAATGTCCTCCATGTATCAAAAATCTCGCATTCCACCGGCTCCCTGAATCCATGCAGCCTGCAGACCGGGCAGAACGTTCCGAACTGGAACCAGCGGACAAGAAGCTCGCGGAAACGCGGGTCCGAACCGTTGCCGCCGGTAAATCCGCCGATATCCGTCGTCCACCAGGGTATTCCGGATATCCCGGCGTTAAGTCCGGCAGAGAACTGCCGGCGGAGGCACTCAAAGGTGGAATGTACGTCCCCGGACCATAGCAATGTTCCGTATCTCTGGCTTCCCGCCCAAACGCAGCGGATCAGATTCATGATGTTTTTTTGACCTTGGGCTTCCATGCCCTCATAAAATCCCTTGGCATAATAAAAAGGATACAGATTGCTTACTTTGACAGCAGGGCCTTCATAATAACGGAAATTGTCATAGTCGTAGTGCCCCATCAGATCGGGCTCGGCCTCGTCAAGCCAGAATATTCTGACGCCCTTGTCGTAGTAATTTTTCTTTGCCTTTTCCCAGACGTACTTCCGCGCGCCCGGGTTTGTCGCGTCAAAAAAAACTTCGTTTCCCTGGAAATTCATATTGGTCCGTGTAGCGCGTTCTGTGCGGACCAGATAGCCTTTCTCCAGCATCTCGTCAAAATTGCTGCTCTTTACATCCACCGTAGGCCATATGGAAACCATCAGTTCGATGCCCATTTCTTTCAGCTCAGCTACCATCGCATCAGGGTCGGGCCAGTATTTGGGATCAAACTTCCATTCCCCCTGCTCCGGCCAATGGAAGAAATCGCAGACAATCACCGAAATGGGAAGCCCCCTTTTTTTATATTCCCTGGCCACGCTCAGCAATTCTTCCTGTGTTTTATACCTCAGCTTGCATTGCCAGAATCCTGTGCCATAATCCGGCATCATGGGTACCTTGCCCGTTGCATCGGCGTATGCTTCTTCGATCTCAGCGGGCGTGTCTCCGGCAGTGATCCAGTAATCAAGCTGGTCCGCGACCTCGGCAACCCATTCCGTTATGTTATTTGCAAACGTCACATATCCTATGGACGGGTTATTCCACAAGAAACCGTAACCATTGCTGGAAAGGGCAAAAGGAACGCTGGCCTGCGAATTCCGCTGAGACAGCTCCAGCCGGCATCCTTTTATATTCAGTTCTTTTTCCTGGCGCTGTCCCAGGCCGTATATACGCTCGCCTGCATTGGCTTCAAACCGCATGCTGACCGTGTAGTCTTCATTTTTTAGAATGGGTTTTAGATCCCTTCCCTTTATCTCAAGCGCGCTTGTTTTCTCTCCGCCATCCTTTACACGCCACCATTCCTGCAGCAAAAGCTTTTCATCTTGGTTGTAAAAACTAAGCCATCCAAACTCATTTAACTTTGCCGTGATCTTTCCGTTTTTAACAGTTGCCTTTTTCCCGTCAATGGTTATATCCGCCTTGCGATATTCCGGTTCCAGAAGCGCCCACCGCAGTTCTTCCCTGATTCTGGATTTCTTTGTTGCGCGTACCCTCAGGCTGTTTTTTCCCCAAGGTTCCACGTATAGTATTTCTCCGTCAAATTCATATATCAGCCTGTTCTCATCCTGCCTGACCGACATAATAATACCTCCAGTACTTTTTAATATTGCGGGCAGCCGGTTTCCCGGCCGCCCGCAATGTTTGTTCACCAACCGTTGCCGTTGCAGTATTATAATCTTCAGCTCGCTGCGCTGGCTGATGCCGACGCCGGTGCGTCTTTCGTCACATAAAACATATCGGCATTATCTTTTGTTACAACCATGGAACCGCTGTCAGCTGTTTCGGGAATCGAAGGATATCCTTTTTGAAGCCAATTGTCCGTGGAGGATATGAGCCCGGCATTTATGAAATACAGGTAGTTCATCGCCCAGAATCCTTCGCACCAGGGCGACTGGCTGATAGAGGCCTCCACCGTACCGGCCTTAATGGAATCCAGCGTAGTCTGATCGGTATCAAATCCCACTATTTTTACCTGGTCCGTCTTTCCTGCTTCGTTCAGGGCTGTCTGCGCGCCGATCATTGCAGTCTGCAGAGCGCAGAACATGTAGTTAATATCCTGATTGGCTTTCAGCAGATTCGCCACATTTTCGGCTGCCTTTACCTGGTCCGAGCCGCCGTCCACGATCTGCACCACCTGGATGTTGGGGTATTCTTTCGCCAATGTCTCCTGAAAACCGTCCGTACGTTCCTTGATGTTGCTTTGTCCAAGTGAAGTTACTGCTGCAACCTTGCCTTTTCCGCCGAGCTTGTCGCCGATAAATCTTGCAGCGGTAGCGCCTGCCGCATAGTTTTCCGTACCGATATACGCGATCCTGTTGCTTTGCGGAGAATCCGAGTCAAAGGTGACAACGGGGATTCCCTGTTCTATCGCCTTATTGATGGACGGCGCATAGGCTTCCGCATCCATGCAGGTCACGGCGATACCGGCGGGTTTTTTGGCAATGATCTGGTCCAAAGCCGTTATAGCCGCATTTACGTCGTATTCTGTTGCGCCGCCGTATACAGTGGTCACTCCGTACAGCTTGCCGGCCTCTTCAAATCCGCGATAGCAGTCTTTCCAGAAGGGATAACCGGACAAGAAAGTTACCATATAAAATTCCTTGCTGGAATCTCCCGCGAACTTATTCCCCGAGTCTCCCTGGGCTGTAGTTGGGGTGGTAGATGAGCATCCGGTCAAAGTAACCGCCAGGGCCAATACAATTACCAGTACAATTCCAATTACTCTTTTCATGATTTTTTCCTCCTTCTTATTTTAAGGGCAACTTTATTCAAATTTTGGGTTGGAAAAGCAGCTTCAGAGAGTGCGGGAAACAAAGCCTTGCCGCTTTTCATTTACGCAGGGCGATTTTTTAATGAATGCCGGGATATGAACTATACCGCTCTTGAGTATTTTTTCCGGTGGCTTAACAAATCAAGTGTAACTGCCAATATCAGAATCGCTCCTGAAATCAGGTTCTGCCAATTGACCGAAACATTGAACAATACCAGCGCGTTATTGATAATGCTCAGCAGCAATACGCCCAGAATGGTTCCAATCACGCTTCCTTCACCGCCCGAAAGGCTTGCGCCGCCAATAACGCCGGCGGAAATGACGCTCATTTCGGTTCCGCTCCCAAGATTGGCCGTTGCGGCTCCGAACCTTGCAAGGGCAAGCACACCTGCGAGGCTGGCCATGATTGCGGTAAACATATATACCATTATTTTGACCTTGGCTACATTAATGCCCGAGAGCTTTGCAGCTTTTTCATTGCTGCCCACATAAAACACCTTCATCACGGGCGCAGATCTTCGGACCATGAATTCTCCGACTGCCAGCAGCGCCAGAAAGATTATGACGATGGTGGGAAACATTCCTCCAATCAGGCCGCTTCCGATAAACCGGAACGACCCTTCGGTATCCGTAATGCTTAATGATGTACCGCCGGTCAGCACAAACACAGCGCCCCTTGCAATCGACATCATGCCAAGTGTTGTAATAAAGGGATTCAGCCCGACCTTACCAATGAGAAGGCCGCTCCCCAATCCAACGCAGGTGCCGATACCCATTGCTATAACGGCTGCAATCCATAAGTTTACGCCAAGGCCTGCCAGCATAGCCGTTATGACGGCAGACAGCCCCATGACCGCCCCTACGGATAAGTCAAACCCGCCGCTGATCAATGCAATGGTCATACCAATTGCAATAATACCGTCGCACGACATGCCGATAGCCGTAGTTTTAATATTTTCGCCTGATAAAAATATGGGTTTAAAAATAGAAATTAATATGATTAATGCGACTACAATGAATAAAACCGTTGTTTCTTTGTATCCCCTTATCTTTTCCCAGGCATTGCCGATTTTCCTTTCCTGCCTTTCCATACCGTTCACGCTCCTTTTAATGCAGAAAACTGCGACGTTTTTTGAATGATGTTATCTTGCGTTATCTCATCTTTTGATAATTCCCCTAAAATTTGCCCCTCATGCATGACAAGTACCCTGTCGCAGACGCCGACGATTTCCGGCAGTTCGGAAGAGATCATGATTATTCCGATCCCCGCGTCGCACAGGGAACGCAGCATGGAATGTATTTCGGATTTTGCGCCAACGTCTATGCCCCGGGTAGGCTCGTCCATAATAATGATCTTAGGTTGTGTAGCCAGCAGTTTAGCAATCAGAACCTTTTGCTGGTTGCCGCCCGAAAGGCTGTTTACCTTTTGCATAACATCCGTAATTTTTATATTCAACTTTTTTTTATAATCCAATGCGATATCAGACGTCAACTTGTCAGAGAGTATACTATGATTGGCAATCGAATCTATGATGCAGGCCGCAACATTATCCTTGATGGACATGTTCAGGAAAAGCCCATCCTTTTTTCTGTCTTCCGTCAAATAGCAAAGTCCGTTTTTTATGGCGTCTTCATAGCTTTCTATTTTGGTTTTTATACCGTTGATATAAACCGTTCCCTCCCCAAATCCGTCTATGCCGCATATGGCCCTGCTTAATTCAGTCCTTCCGCTTCCCACCAATCCGCTCAGTCCAAGTATTTCACCTTTTTTTAATTCGAACGTAATGTTTTTAAAATCAGGATAGCGCGTAAAGCCTTTCACCCCAAGCAATATCTCTTCACTCATTACCTTGCTTTTTTCCGGATACAGGTGGCCCAGTTCCTTGCCTACCATGGATGTTACAATCTGCTCTGGAGAAGTCTCGCTTATGGCCATGGTCTCAATTACGCTGCCGTCACGCATAACGGTTATGGTATTGCAGATTTCAAATATCTCAGAGAGCTTATGGCTTATATATAAAACACTGATCCCTTTTTTACTGATGTCATTGATCACCCGAAAAAGCGCCTCGGCTTCCGCCTCGTTTAAACTGGACGTCGGCTCGTCAAATATCACTACTTTACAATTCAGTGAAAGCGCTCTTGCGATCTCCACAATCTGCTGCTGCGCCACACTCAGGTCGCCCAGCTTGTCCGATGATTTGATATCAACATGGAACGGTTCTAAAATCTTTTCCGAGTTTTCATTGAGTATGGCTGTATCCACAACGCCGTTTTTTACCGGAAGCCTGCCCATAAAAATATTCTGAGCCACAGTTACATGCGGGCATAATGCCAGTTCCTGATGTACAAATCCTACTCCCAGCTTTTGCGCGTCACTGGGGCCTTTAAAATGAACTTCTTCCCCTTTCAGATAGACCTTTCCGCTGTCCGCCGGAAAAACACCTGAAATAATGTTCATTAAAGTAGATTTGCCTGCGCCGTTTTCTCCGACCACCGCATGAATCTCACCTCGCCTGACGCACATTGTCACGCCTTTCAGGGCTTGTGTTCCAGGAAAACTCTTATGAATATCTTCCACTTTCAGGACATATTCGTTTTCCATCTTTTACACTCCTTTAACAAAATGGCTTGCTTTCGAACTATTGCCGATAACGTATAATATTATTTCTTTATTTTGCCTTATTGAATCTCGATTAGGTATGATCGTTTTTTTTCTTTTATTTTCTTTTTTTTAATTTTAAGACTTATTTCGTAAAATGTCAATCATATTTTTAAAGTTTTTATTGTATAATTTATACATTTTGAACAAATTCGTACATTTACACTTATTTATACTTGATTTTATTCTTTTTTTTATGTATATTTGATGTATGAATTTTTATTTTTCTGAACGAATATATAGGGGCAATAAATTATGTTTCCAGTTGAGCGTTTGACGCGAATCAGAGAAATACTTCTTGATAAAAAGCAAATCGATATTTCTTATCTCAGCAACGCGCTCCATGTTACTGAAGTGACCATACGCCGGGATTTGGAAAAACTCGAATCGGAAGGTTTTTTAGCCCGCACGCATGGCGGCGCGGTGCTGATTGAGAACGCTGCCCGTCAGGAAAGTATTTCGCCGTTTGAACTCGAACCTCAAACAGACGCATTAATAAGAATGATCGGGACTATCGCGGGATTCTTTATAAAAGATAACGAAATTGTTTTTCTGGGTCCGGGGATATCCAACCGGTATTTTCATTTAGCTTTAAAAGACAAAAAAAACGTAACAGTAGTGACAAACGATATCTTTACCGCAATGAATTTGGGCCTGAATGCGCCCGAAACAAAAATAATATGCCCCGGCGGAGAGCTGAATTGCGGCGATATGCAGCTATACGGCAGGATCAGCGAAATTGCGCTTCGAAACCTTAACTTTTCAATTGCCTTTATAGACGTGGACGGTATTTCTCTGGAGAGGGGATATTCCGTTTCAACGCTGGAGAAGTCCTTTCTGATCCAGGACATCATGAAAGTTTCCGAGAAAACCATCGCAATTGCCAATTCTTTAAGATTTAACCAAAACTCCTTTGTACCGCTAGGGCCCCTTGATATGTTCAAAGCAGTAATTTCTAACGAACAGACGCCCGAAGATTACAAAGAATATTTTTTTCGCAATAACATCCAGTTTTTCTGCACATTTGACGCATATAGGGGGTAGCATTGATGCCTGAACCTATTTTGGAAATGCAATCAATATCGGTTTCGATACAAAACATATCCATCATTCACGATATTGATTTTGTTTTGCATCCGGGTGAAATACATGTTGTCCTGGGCGAAAACGGAGCGGGAAAATCTTCTCTTGTTAAGGTTCTGTGCGGAATCTACAGCTGCTATACAGGCAGAATATATATGGATGGAAAAGAAGTGCGTATCGATTCCCCGCATACAGCCAGGCAGCTTGGCATTGTTTCCATACAGCAGGACACTAACGTATTCGAAGACCTTACGGTTGCGGAAAACATGTTCGTCAACAACGTGGGGCTTCTTGCCCCTTCCTCCATCGGCATTATCAGCAAGCGCAAAATGTTTCAAACTGCACAAAAAATACTGGACGGGCTTTCCTTCCCAATAAAAAGCTCACAAAAAATGAAGTATCTGGATCTGGCCCAAAAAAGGATGGTGGAGATTGCCAGGATTTCTATTCTGAACCCCAGGATACTGATACTTGACGAGCCGCTGGTTAGCCTGAACCGCAGCGAGGCGCAATCTTTTTTGCAGCTGATCTCTTATTTTAAAAGCAAAGGCGTTGCCATACTTTTGGTCACGCAAAAATTCAAGGAATACTATATAGAAGGCGACCGGCTTACCATTATGCGCGACGGGGCGATCGTGAGCACAGAAAAGGTGCAGTTCGGCAGAGCCGAAGTGGCCGACAGCATTGAAAAAAAGGTATGGGGTAAATACTTCCCGGAAAAATACCCCAAGCTTTCGCTGAAACCCGGTCCGGAACTGTTTTGCATAGAAAATCTGAGCACGGAAAATACATTGGATGAAATATCTTTTTCATTAAACCAGGGAGAAATACTTGGCGTCACCGGCTTGGTCGGTTCGGGCCGCTCCCAGCTTGCGAAAGCAATTATCGGAATGCATCCTATTCAGAGCGGAACATTTTATATTGACCGTTTAAAAGCTTCCATCAATAGTCCGAAGGATGCTATTGATTATGGAATCGCCTATATTACGGAAGACCGGCACCAGGACGGACTTTTCTTAAACCTGAATGTGCTTGAAAACGTTTTTTCACTGAACCAGCCCGAAGATGCAAGTATCTTAAATGACCAAAAGTGCAAAACAAAACTTTATAAAAAATATGAGAGCAAGATAAATTTAAAACTGTTGAGCTATAATTCTCCTCTCTACTCTCTTTCAGGCGGCAACCAGCAAAAGGTGATGCTGCTGCGGTGGCTTCTTTCCTCAGCCAGGATATTTATTTTCGACGAGCCCACACACGGAATCGATATTGCATCCAAAGTGGATATTTATAACCTTATGAACGACCTGGTGCGCAAGCATGCAGGCATCCTATTGATTAGTTCGAGCCTGGAGGAGCTTACGGGAATGTGCGACCGGATACTCGTTCTGCGCGACGGCAGGATAGTCTATGAAGCAAAAAGATCAATCCCCGGAGATTTCAACAAAATTTATCATTTTTCTACATGCAGTTAGTCCCGCATGAATTTTAATGTTAAATAAAAAAGACCATTTTCATGGTCTTTTCATTTTCTTACGTCATTTGCGGTTTATTCTTTACCGCCGGTAAACAGCGCGGCCAGACGGTCCCAGAATGTCTCCGTTTTTTCCTGGACGGGCGCGGGTTCCGCTGCCTCCGGTTTTTCGATCCCGCCGCACTGCAGCACGAACTGGACGAATTTAGTATCCGTGTTTTTGGATGAAGTAAAGGAAACAGGGTCAAAATCGACAGGCAGGTACTTCTCTTTCATTTTGTCTATTTCTTCCTGCATCATATCGGGCAGATCGGCCACTTCACCGCTGAGAGTATCCGTTCCGTCATGCAGCTCGCCGATGCCGTTATCCAATTCTCCCACTCCGTCGCCGAACGAGGCAAGGCCCGAGTGGAACGCGCCGTAATTTGAGGCAAGCGTATTCACTCCGTTTAAATAATCCACCAGCCCTGAATGAAAGCTTGAATAATTTGTGGAAAGCTGCGACAAGCCCGACGCAAGCTGGCCAATTTGCTCAAGTCCTTTTAAGCTTTCCAGTGAACCGCCGATCTGCGTCGATATGCCTTCCAATGTCGCCGCCATTTGATCGATGGACGGAACCATCGAATCGATTGTTGTTCCCACGCCGTCAAACGCCGCTTTCACACCCACATAGGTCCCTTTTACGGTTTGCGCGGCGGCGTAATTCGCCGCGAGCTGATTTAACACGGCCTGCTGTGCGGGATCTGTCACGACGGCGTATAAAGCGCTGATGTCGTCTTGTGTAACCGTTCCTGCAGGAATGCCCTGAATGGCCGAATCAAGGGCTGCGTAAGCCGGTGCAAAACCGTCTTTCAACTGGGTCAATCCGGCGGACATCCCATCAAGTCCCTGCGCAAGCTGGTTCAGGCCGTCCGGAAGCTGGGACACCTGGCTGAGATCAATGTTATTCATGGAACCGGAATTAAAGGCGGCAGCGATATTCGATAAAGCGTCTTTGATCTGAACGGAACCGCTGATCAATTGCCCCGCGTTGCCGCTCAGCTGATCAAGGCCTGCTTTGATGCCCGCGGAACCGTCAACCAGTTCATCCGCACCGGATTTCATTTCGTTGGCTCCGCTTGCCAGTTCGCCCACGCCGTCGTTCAGATCGGAAATCGCATCCGGCAGTTTATCCAGGTCCTCCAGTTTGTCGTCCATATCCGGCATATCCACATTCATTGAATACGGTACGCCCGCAATCTGCACGCCCGTCATGGTGAAATCGGAAACATCCGCCTTTAAACTGAAATCAGCGTCAGTTTCCGGCATGACGGTATAGGTAATGACCTTGTTTTTCCCGGCGCTGGCAGTTGTTCCATCCGGCGCGTCTATGTTTGTGCATTTTTCCGCATCCAGCGTTACGGTGATTTGCAGCATATAGTGGTCATAGAAAACAGGTTCTATGCCGGTATTTTGCCTGGTTGCGATCCGCATCTCCATTTTGCCGCTTTTTCCCGCCATATCCCGAGGCTCTGTTTTGGCTCCGTTCAGGTAGTAGGACAGTTCAAAAATCCACGGCAAATCGGTTGACGTCATGTTGCCCTGGTAGTAAAAGTTCTCATTGTTCATCACAAAAGAAACGGAATCGCCGTTTTGGGTCATCCCGGCGGTATCGGTCAGGTTGTTTACCGATTCGTAATCGCCGTAATCCACAACTGCGCCCCCTTCAAGCGCGTCAAAATGGTTGACGGCATACATGGAATCCACAGCGCCGCCCGCAGTCAGCCGGGCGTAAATCACCTCGTCTTTTCCTTTCAGGGACGCAGCCGGGCTGCCTGCGCCATCCGCAGCCTGCGCCTGCGCTAATCCGGCGTCTTCTTGCGCCGCTGCGGATGTACTGAAACTGAATGAAACTGCCAATACGGCAACCATGCATATCGCAGCAATGTGCTTAAATTTCATTTTCTGCCTCCTTATGAGAATATTCCTTATGTTTTTTGTGTTTATTTCTATCGAATATAAAATCCGCCCTGTATGTTGTCTTTGCGATCATTTTGTCAAAAATCCTGAGCATTGCGGGCAGGAATAATGCCACCATCCCGAAGGAAAGCAGCGTCCCGCGGCCCAGCAGCAAGCCGATATCGCTGATCGAGGGATTGGACGAAGTGGCGTACAGTGTAAATCCCGCCGTCGCAAGAGTACTGGCGGATACCAGTATGGACCGAAACGTCGTGCCCAGCGATTTATGTATCGCTTCCTTATAAGGCAGCATTTTCCTGTTGTTCACATAGTTGGTCGTCAATAAAATCGCGTAATCCACCGTCGCACCCAGCTGCACCGTGCTCAAAACAAGGTAACCCATAAAATTGATAGATATGCCCATAAAATACGGAATGGCCAGATTGATCCATATGGCGGATTCTATTGTGAGGAGCAGAATAAACGGCAGCGTAAACGATCTGAACGTGATCAGCAGAACAAAGAATATGGCGACGATAGCGATCAGGTTGACCATGCTGTTGTCTTTTTGTATCACATTTTTCATATCATAAAGGTTGGTGCTCTGTCCCGCCGAGTAGACCGTATCCCCGTAATAGGCCCGGGCCGTCTCCGTGATTTTCTCCACGGTGCCAAACGCTACGTCTCCTTCTTCCGGGGTATCCGTATATACGACGATACGGGCATAATGATCCGAATAGAACTGGTCCGCAACATCTTTATCCAGGAATTCCGGCGGGATCGCAGGGTCAACAGTATTCGCGTACGAAACAACGCTTTTTACATGATCAAGCCGCTCTATGTCGCTGCTTAAGGCCTGCTCTTTTGCAACGTCGCCGCGCGGCACCAGCAGCGCCATAATGGTTGACTTTCCAAATTCGTCCTGTATCGCGATTCTGGATTGCCCGCTGGGGGTGGTTTCATCCAGAATGCTGTTGCCATAAAGAAAACCGGTGTGCCCCTGCCCCAAAAATGCGGGGATGATGAACAGCGCAACCAGTATGAGCACAGGCATAGCCAATTTGGACAGTGCGCGGTTCACGTTTCTGAAAGCGGGCATAAACGGCCTGTGCCTCGTCTTGTCTATCAGTTTGAATGTAAGCAGCGTGAGCGCGGGCAGAAATATCATTACGGAAACGAAGCTCAAAACAATGCCCTTTGCCAGGATCAGCCCCATATCGGCCCCGATACGGAAATCCATGAAAACCAGCGCCAAAAAACCGAACAGCGTCGTGGCCGCGCTGGCCGCAACAGTAGAAAAGGAGTCCTTCACGGCGAGGCGCATGGCTTCTGTAACATCGGCGCATTTCTGCCGGTGGTCGGCAAAGCTATGCAGCAGAAAGATTGCGTAGTCCAGTGAGACGGCCAGCTGCAGGATAGGGCTGACCGAATTTGTCATAAAGGATATTTCACCGAAAAAGATATTCGTTCCCATGTTGACAAGTATGGAAACGCCTATCGCCGCAAGAAAGAGCACAGGCTCTATCCAGGATGTGGACGATATAATCAGGATAGCGATTATGACGGGCAAAAGGATCGCAACCGCGTTCATCACTTCCGATCCCGTCGCCAGCTGCATGGCGGCAAGCTCGGGCGCTTCGCCCGAGAGCGCGTTTCCGCTCCCGATCAGATCCCGGATGGCTTGGGACGTCTCCACCTCCCTGCCTTTTTCGATCGTAACCGTATATAATGCGTTTCCGTCTTTATAAAAGCCTTCCACAGTGCCGGCGTCCGCCATTTGGAGCGGCTGCTTGATATCCACCGCATCGTCCAGCCACAAAACTTCCGTAACGCCGTCTATGGACTTAAGCTTTTGCTTGTATTCCATGGCTTGCTGGATGGAGACGTTTTTCACCATAACGCTCGCGTTGGGCATCGCGCCTCCGAATTCTTCGTTCATGATATTAATCGCCTTGGTGGACTGGGCGTCCCGCGGCAGGTAATCGACCATATTGTAGTTTACGCTAACGAGCATTTGTAAAAATGTGCATAAGACGGCAACCGCAATAAATATGACAAATATAAGTTTTTTGCGTCCCGTAACAAAGTTTGCGAATCTGTTCATAAAATCCTCCACAACAACCAGTTGCAATTTTACACTTATTGCATTATAATCAACATGGTGTTGCATTACAACCAACAATGCTTGGAAAAGTGTTTTCTCCCCGACAGTCAGATCAAAAGTGTTGGATATCTTTAAAATTTAACAATCGGAGGACGGATTATGAAGGAAGCCAAAACCGACAGGCGCGTCAAGTACACTGTCGCTATGTTAAAGGATGCTTTGGTTGAATCCCTGCTAAAAGAGCATATTTCAAAAATTTCCGTTAAATCGCTGTGCGATCTGGCGGACGTCAACCGCAGCACTTTTTACGCGCATTTCAGCGACCAGTACGACCTGCTTCACTACATAGAACAGGAAGTGGTGGACAATGTAAAAAAGCATTTGGAAAAGCAGGACTTCAACAACAAAAGGCCCGTATCCTTTCAGATGTTAAACCGCATACTGGAGTATGTAAAAGAAAACGCCGCGCTTTTCAAAGCGTTGCTAAGCGAAAATTGCGATCCCGGCATCCAGATGGAGATCATGAATTTTGCACAAATCATTTCCATGCAGCTCAATAAAAAATATGACAAGCGGGTGCAGGAATACCTGATGGTCTTTGGTACGACGGGCTGCATCAGCCTGCTGCAAAAATGGCTGCAGGACGGCATGGTGGAATCAACCACCAAGATTTCCGAAATCATCCTGCAGGTTGTATACCACGGAACGACCAGTTTTGAATGACCGGGTTCTCAAATAAAAATACGGTCCATAAAAAGGCGAAGCCAGCTCTTCTTTAAAACCGGAGACGGAATTATATATATAAATTATAAATATTAAGACAACGAAAACGCCCCGCAACCGCAGGGCGTTTTAAACTTTAAAAAGGGTAAGGGATTATTTCTCAAAAGCTATATTGATTTCAATTGGATTTCCATCCGCAATCATTTCGATGCATAACGCCTGGTTTGAGCTCATTTTTACGGAAACGTTTTTACCATGCAGCAGCGTGGGAGTGGAAATATCGATTTTGATGCCCTGATTATAAAAACAGGTTGCCGCGCTGGCCGTTAACATATTTGTTAATTCCGACAATGCGCTTTGCGACATTTCATCAAATTCCGCAACCTCCATACCCATCATCATGGTTGACGCCAGTTTCTTTGCGATCTCGAGGTCAATGCAGTAAACTACATTCCCTTTGACCGCCCCGACAAGACCGACAATAATAATTACCCCTGTGTTTACCAGTTCCTGGCTTTTCACACTCAGTTTGCCAGTTTGTATATCACTGAATCCAAGTTGAGGCATAACGTTTGTAAAAGATTCTATAAATGGATTGATGTATTTAACGTCCACTATTCTTCACTCCTTTGAAAACCCACATTCATTAATAATTCACCGTAAGCCGTCTCCGCAATCGCGGTGGTTGTATTAAAACTGGGAGCCGATATCGTGACACTGTCTCCATGCAGTATGGAGGGCGGAGCTACGCGGAGCCCCAGCGCCTTGTTCTTTCTGTTCAATATGGAGCACGCATTTCCGGAGACTATGTTTGTGAATTCTCCAAGAACGGCAATCACTTCGTCATTACTTTTCGGCTCTCTTCGCAGCATGGCGGCAGCCAGAAGATTCGCGGTTTCCAACGATAAATCGATCAGCATCCTTCCGGAGAATTTGCCGATTATACCAACGATCATGGTCATACCTTTTGATTCGCACTCATCTTTACAGAGATACTCCTGTTTATATGTAAGAAGGGTTTTTGTCATCCGGTTCAAGCTGTCCATCAAGGCTTCCTTGAATATTGTTGAATATTCGTTTTCCAAAAACTGATACAATTCGTCGGAAGCCATTACCCTTTTGATTGCCGTAATCAGTTCATCAGCGTCAACGGGCTTTTGGATATAGGCTGATACTTTATTTTCTTTTGCCTCTTTGACTATTTCTTCGTCCATCATTGAGCTTACAACGATTACCTTGATGTTCTTATCGATTTCATGGATTGCGCGGGTACACTCGAGGCCATCCGTGCCCGGTAAAGTCATATCCATCGTTACCAAAGAGGGCTTTTTTTCGGCTACAACCTGTTTCACTTCTTCCAATGTGCCAGCCTCTCCAACAACCTCGAACCCATTTTTTTCAAGAATGCTTCTTATAAACGCAATTGAGAAAGATGAGTCGTCAACAATAACAATTTTAATTTCTGCCATAGCAATTCTCGACCTTCCTTTCGTCTGATGTTATAAAGCATATCACATTACTGGATAAAAATCACTAATATTGAATATTTTGCGCGAAAAATTGAATATTTTCATTGAGACTTTCTGAAAAAATTCAAAAAAATGTGAACGACAATGTAAAAAACGCCTTGCAGTCGGAAAACGAGGCAAAAAGCCACGCAACTGCAGGCGTTCCGGAAACGGAACCGGCGGACAAAACATCCCCGTCGTCAAACGGGCTAAACCAGATTTTGAGGCGAACCCGCAAGGTAGGCCCGGATGTTGCCGCATACGATGGCGGCGCGTTTATACATCGCCTCTTTGTGGCAAAAGCTACGTGGGGGGCGGCGATGCAGTTTTTGGCATGCAGAAGCGGATGATCCCGTTCAATTGGCGGTTCGGTTTCAAACACGTCGATGCCGGCGCCCGCAATCGTTCCGCTGTTGAGCGCATCGGCCAACGTCCGGCTGTCCACAATGGGCCCTCGGGCCGTATTGATCAGCACCGCACTTTTTTTCATCTTTGCTATTTCCGCTTTGCCGATCATGCCGATAGTTCCGGTATTCTGCGGTATATGCAGCGAAACGATATCGCAGGTTGAAAGCAATGTATCAAGATCCGTAAATGCAACGCCTTCCATATTTTTGGGCGTGCGGCTGTATGCCATCACCTCGCATCCGAAAGCCTGCTCCCACTTTGAGACCTGTATGTCCTTTCGGCGGCAGTACGTGGACAAAGCCCGTGCGGAATATTATAAACACTACACGGGCTGCGAGTTTAATACCACTTATTTCAGAAACCTTTTGATCGACAGTTCTCTCCTTGGGATCGACGGAACGGCAGAAATGATTTCCTCCATTGCAAGGAAAAAAATGCAAAAATAGCTACCCGGTGATCGTCCCGTCCAAATCCCAGAGGTCCTCCCAGCTTTTTGCGCCTTCCCACAGGAAAACCTGTCCTTTGATCAGGCGGCAATTTTGATCCACTCCGGCAAGTATTTGCATTTCCTCATCGGTCAGCGGATCTTCGGTTGTGCAGCGCAGATTGCTTAAATAGTTATCTTCGCGGATGGAAAAAGGAATGGGGATCTGACCGCGCTGAACCGCCCATTTCAGGCAGACGATCGCCGGATGAACGCCATGCGCCTTTGCGATCCGAACCACCTCAGGCATGGCGGTATCCACAACATCTTCTTCCGTTTTATCCCTGTCCGGACGCGAAGGCGAACCGATGGGGCAGAAACCGACGGGCTGAATGTTCTTGGAAACGCAGTATTGATACAGTTCTTTCTGCTGGAAGCTTGGGTGCAGTTCCATTTCTATGAGAGAGGGCTGTATATTGCACAGCGGCAGCATCGCTTCAAGCTTTGGTATGGTCATATTGGACATGCCGATATGCCTTGCCAGCCCGGCGCGCACCAGCCGCTCCATCTGCCGCCAGGTTTCCATGAATCCGTCCACCGAAAACGGCCTGGAATCCGGGCTTCTGCTGTCTACGCTGCAGCCCGGCGCGTGATAATTGGGGAAAGGCCAGTGCATAAAATATACGTCCACATATTGAAGCCGCAGATCTTTCAGGGTTTTTGCGCAGGCTAAAAGCACGTCTCCCCTGCCGTGCATGTCGTTCCAAA
>JAEWMJ010000024.1 GCA_023393165.1 Bacillota bacterium
CATTTTCCGGTGGCGATAGCTAAGAGGATCACCTGTTCCCATTCCGAACACAGTAGTTAAGCTCTTATACGCCGAAAGTACTTGGCTGGTAACGGCCCGGGAGGATAGGTAGCTGCCGGATTCTAATTTATAAAGAGAAAGCTGTTTTACATATAAGGCAGCTTTCTTTTTTATTTATCATTTTTGCGCTTTACGATGTAGATAAATATTTAAAAACTAAAATTGCTGCGTAATCTGACGATAAATAGCAATAGATAGTTAATATTATCAAATATATCAGAAAAAGGGAGAACAGATGTCTGAACATGAGAATCAGGTTCCGCTGAAACCGTATGAAGAAAAAAAGGCTGAAGATATCATTGATCAGATTGCCGAAGGCAGAAATCTCAAGATTACGGATCTTTTCTGCTGCGAATTGGTGCCAGATTCCGAATATGAATCGCGGGCCGGCATTTTGCTGCAAGATAATTGCTGCAGTCAATACGTCTCTGCGGATGGGCGTGACAAAGCAGCTCAATGTGTAATGTGCCGGCATTTTGTATCCAGGATACGATAACCAAGTCGACGCAAAACCTGACAGCAACTGAATTACATTAATTTATTATTGCACATACATTCCTAAAAATTAGAATACCGTGATAAAACCGATCTTTTTACGCAGACTAATCAAAATTTGAGTAAGGTAAAGGGTATTATTTATGCTGCATGGAAAACCGAACGATGTAAAATTTATGGATGTTAAACCTGCGGAAACACTGGCGCTTTATGATGACATTGAAATACCTAAATACCGGCTGAGGGAAGATTCAATTGACGCCGGCGTCGCTCGCCGTCTGATCAAAAATGAGCTTTTGGACGAGGGCAGCGCCAGATTGAATATGGCGACGTTCTGTACCACATTTATGGAGGATGAAGCGGTAGAACTGCTGACCGAGACCCTCGACAAAAATGCAATTGATAAATCGGAATATCCAAGCACAATCGAACTGGAAAACAGGTGCGTTAATATTATCGCAGACCTTTGGCACGCGCCGGAAATTGGTTTTACCGGCACCTCCACGTTGGGTTCATCTGAAGCCTGCATGCTGGCCGGGCTTGCAATGAAATTCAGATGGCGGGATCAGGCACGGTCCATTAGACTGGATACAGCGGCTAAAAAGCCGAATCTGGTGATATCGGCAGGGTACCAGGTATGCTGGGAAAAGTTTTGCGTTTATTGGGATGTCGAACTGCGCGCCATACCGATTTCTGCCGATAATATGAGCCTGGATATTGAAAAGGCTATGAATGCCGCAGATGAATATACAATAGGTATAGTCGGTATCCTGGGACACACATATACCGGAAAGTTTGACGATATCAGCCTTTTGAACGGAGCGGTTGAAAATTATAATAAAAGATTCAAAAATAAAGTATTGATTCATATTGACGCAGCTTCCGGCGGACTTTTTACCCCGTTTGTCAATCCCGAACTTAAGTGGGATTTCAGGCTTTCCAATGTTGTTTCCATCAATACGTCCGGACATAAATACGGCCTTGTTTATCCCGGAGTCGGATGGATCGTATGGAGGAACCGTTCCTTTTTGCCGGATGAACTTATCTTTGAAGTTGATTATCTAGGCGGCTCGATGCCTACAATGGCGATTAACTTCTCCCGCTCTGCAAGCCAGATTATCGGGCAGTATTATAATTTTCTTCGGCTCGGCTTCGCAGGATATTATAAGGTCCATCAACATACAAAAAAAATAGCGGAGTTCATAGCGCGTGAAATAGAAGCGGCGGGCTTGTTTGAAATGATCAACCCGGGCGGCAGTATTCCCGTGGTATGCTTTAAATTGTTGGACGGGAAAACGGTCTGGACGCTGTACGATCTGTCCGAATGCCTTCAAATGAAGGGCTGGCAGCTTCCGGTTTATTCATTGCCCAGAGATATGGAGGATACGGTTGTTCTGCGGATAGTCTGCCGCAGTGATATTTCACTGAATCTTGCGGAGCGTTTTATTGAAGATTTTCGGCTTGCCGTAAAAAAGCTGGAGAATTCCGAGGTAATAAACTGCAACCACCAAAGACGCGATACAAAGGGCTTTAAACACTGAAGGCAGGCGTTTTAAAAATTTTTTTGACAGAGCCGGAATTTTTGAATAATTCTTAACGCGATTCCCCCATGCGTCAGCCGTTTTTGCAGACACGTAAATGACAAATAAGAAATACCGTATATTATAAGAATTTATGGTATAATAAAGAAAAAAAGGCGAGGATAAGGGGGATTCAGTATGGAAGAATGTTTTGTGCGCGGAAAAACGCTGCCTGAGGCGTACCACAAGGCGCTTAAGGAACTGTATGAAAAAGGCGCGGTATTGCCGTGCGGCGATTACAACACCACTCAGAAGGAAGTCTCAATGACTATTTACGTGGAACAGGCCATGGCAGAACCCATGATCTCCGTGTTCTGGATCGGCGGACCGCGCGAGCTGCAGCAATATAAAATGGAAATACTGGACGGTATCCTCGATTTTGAGATCGGCCTGGAAAACAAATGGGAGTACACCTACCACGCGCGTTTTGCGCACCAATTGCCTTTTATTTTAAACGAACTCAAAAGAAACCCGGAAACACGCCGGGCGATCATAAACATACGCGATTTTGAAGTGGATTCCAAAAATACGCATCCTGCATGCCTGCAGTCCATGCAGTTTTTCATCCGGGAGGGCGCGCTGCACCAGAAAGTGATGATGCGCTCAAACGACGCGGCGGAAGCCACATTTATGAACGCGTTCGCATTCATCATGCTGCAGGAGAAGATCGCGGACGAGCTTGGGATACCGGTGGGGAGCTACACGCACCGCGCCAATTCTTTCCACTGCTATGAGAAGGATTTTGAGCGGCTGGAAGGGTATATCCGCGGGATGGAGAGGCCCATTGAGAAGCAAACCTTTGTGTACGAGGGGTATTTTAAAGATCTAATGGAAGATTGCATACCCGAGATTGAAGAGATGGTGGAAGAACTGAAAGAACGGGTTTAAGTTTTGTTTTGGATTTACATTATACAAGAAATATTTCTAAGGGAGATGAAAAGTCTTCCTTTTTTAAATGGCTTACCTATGTTCTGAAATAATTACTTATTTTTAGCAATCTATTTTTAATTAGGGTATTCCTATTTATTACTTTGTCAGGGGGCCCTAAGGGAAGAAATCGGAATTTTCCATGGGCCCCCTGACAAAAAAGAAATAAAAAGGAATCCTAATATTAATTAAAAATGGCTTTCCGTATGCTATAAATAAAATATTGAATTTTTATTGTATGCAGTTCATACTTAAGATACAGTTGCCATTTGAAAGAATACTCATTGTCAGGAGGATACATATGAATCAGGATGAATTATATATGCTGGAAGCAATTCGCTTGTCCGAGCTTGCCGTTGAACATGGAAACGAACCTTTCGGCGCGGTACTGGTAAAAGACGGAATAATGGTATATTCCAATGAAAATCAAATCTATACCGGCTCTGACCCCACTTTTCATGCGGAGGCCGGATTGTTGAGGAGATTCTGCGCGGAAACACATATA
The DNA here is from genome assembly GCA_023393165.1 of Bacillota bacterium. Taxonomy (GTDB): domain Bacteria; phylum Bacillota; class Clostridia; order Christensenellales; family Christensenellaceae; genus JAEYKI01. The sequence continues at coordinate 3,568 of JAEWMJ010000024.1, forward strand.
ACGGATTTGCGTGAATACACGTTATACTCAAGTTGTGAGCCATGCTTTATGTGCTGCGGTTCAATGGTATGGACGAAGCTTGGCCGCTTGGTATATGGGGCCAGTGACATTGACCTGTGCAGCATATTGGGTGAAACGGGAGCTGAGTGTTGCCGGATCGTGTTTGAAAATTCCGGTTGGAAGCCTCAGGTAACGCCCGGTGTTCTTCGTGACGAAAGTTTTATAATTCTGTCCCGTTATTTTAAAAAGAACACAAAAGGTTAAATTCCGGTTCAATAGGTTCTGCTATAGCAAAAATCAGACGTTTATAATGTGCGTTCGTTTTAATATTGGCGCTTTGCTAACCTTTCATATCCTTCGCCAATTCAATGAGTTTCCTTATCGTTTTAAAATTTCTCACTGTCGCGGCTACGCTCAGTTTATTTAACTTTCCCGCCAGTTTGGAATCTCTTACGCTATGGCGGAACAACAGGTAAATATCGCGTTCGGAAACTATAAACCGGTCGTTTTCGTTTTGGTATTTATTCAGAATTTCAATGTCCGCGCTTGTGGGCGCTTGGGGCAGAAGCGCGGCGTAAAGGCTTTCCACGCCCGAAGCAGCTTTAGCCTCTTTGATTTCTTCTTCCGAAAACGGGCAATTTTTTATGATCCCTTCCAGTTCTTCCGCCGTGCGGAGCACCACTGCCGCGGAAAAGCCGTAGTCCGTCTCGATCCGCTGTTCGATTTGCTCCCCTAAATATCTTTCATCTTGATTTAAACAGCACGTTGCCGCTTTGGATATATGTCTTTACATCTGAAAGCCCCAGGGCTTCAAATGATTTTCTCAGATTACCCATTTTTATCGTGTTTTTTCCGCCGACGTTGATCCCCGGATCAGCGCAATAAATACCGCCATTAAACTACCCCCGTTATTGTTTTAACCCAATGCTAGTACGTAAAGAAGCGCCTGTCAAGACGAAAAATCCGCCGGCAGATTATGGTTAGGAATGCGGGAACATAAAATATTAAACATGAATTTATTAGCATTGTTATTTTGTGGGAGAAAGAGTATAGTTAAACTGTACGGAAATACGCGGTATAGCGGTTCCGTATTATGAAAGGAGGCATGACTTATTATATTGGAGTCGGTTCGTTATGCATAGCAAAGGCTGTTGCATAGCGTCAGATAATTGATTCATGTATAGCCTTTGCTCATTCCTATAAATTAAATCCGGGAGGAGCATAATGAGCTATATAAAAGCAATGGATGTATTGCCAAAAGAACTTATAGATAAAGTTCAAAAATATATTGACGGCGAATACATTTATATTCCAAGAAAAGCGGGCAATAAAAAAGCTTGGGGTGAAAAAACAAAAAGCAGGGGAGAAATCTCTCTCAGAAATATGGAAATATTTAAAAAAAACAAAGCGGGAATATCTGTAATTTCCCTTGCGGAAATTTATTATCTGTCACCTAAAAGCATACAGAAAATTATTGCAGGAATAAAACAGAAAATCTATTAATAAGATGCGCCGTACAGCTTCCGCTTACGGCGTATTTTTGTTTATGAAAAGTGTTTGCGGTTGCGTCCATAAAAGAACATTCCGTATAATTTTATAAGAAGTAAATGGAAAGGAGTTCTGAATATGAAGCAATGGTACGAATTGTTGTTTGAAAACTACGGTAAAAAATACGACGATGAGATATTTACACAGGGAACAATCGGCGAATGCGATTTTATTGAAGCAGAACTGAATTACGGTAAATCGCTTAAAATAATCGATATTGGATGCGGTACGGGGAGGCATTCCATTGAACTGGCAAAAAGAGGCTATACGGTAACAGGGATAGACCTGTCCGATTCCCAGCTTGAAAAAGCAAGAGAAAAGGCCGGGATGCAAAACCTGAATATTGATTTCAGAAAACATGATGCAAGGGATTTGCCGTTTGCTAATGAATTTGACGCGGCGATCATGCTTTGCGAAGGAGCGTTTCCATTAATGGAGACAGACGAAATGAATTATGAGATTCTCAAAAACGCGGCCAAAGCAACCAAAACCGGCGGCAAAATCATATTTACCACGCTGAACGGTTTGTTCCCTTTGTATCACTCAATAGAACAATTTTGCGCCAAATCGGCTAAGGAGGGCAACGCCGGCTATCGCAATCACAAGTTTGATTTAATGACATTCCGTCAACAAAGCGTTATAATGTTTGTCGACGATTCGGGCGTTCATAAGGAACTGGAATGCAATGAAAGGTATTACGTACCCAGCGAGATCACTTGGCTGCTTAAGACTCTCGGATTTAAAAAGATCGATATTTTCGGGGCAAAGCTTGGAGCCTTTTCCAGAGAACACAAACTTTCAACGGAAGATTTCGAAATGCTGGTCGTTGCGGAAAAATAAAAAAAGACTGATGATAACCGTAATTTAAAATTAAAATCCTGGGGCCAAACGGCGGCTTGAGGCAGCTCAATCCGCCGTTTGGCCATATTCGTTCTTGCGGCGCTGATTTACCCTAATACCGTTTCCTGTTATTGTTATTTTGTGGGAATGAGAGTATAGTGTTATTTGTTATATATTTGAAAGATGAATTAAAATTTATTCCTAAAGAAGTTGGGTGGGGGGAGTATGATCGAGCTTGCATTTAACGAAAGCGCCGCCGGCGCGCTGAAATTCGCAAAATCTATGAAACATGGAGACATCCTTCAAGGCGCAATTGCCGTATTCGGCGGTACGGCAAAGGAGCGGAGGGAGGCCAAAAAGCCCCGTGTTTGGACCGGCTTGACAATGGAAGGCGGCTCCGGGGATGTGGCGCCTTTAAGTCTTTATATGGATATCGGCGATATTTCGGATACTTTGGATACGGATGCAGGCATGCCCGGGCGCAAAAAAGCGTTGGACGACCTGTTTGCGGAGTACCTCGGCGTGTCGGATGAGATATGGAAAGCTAACCAGATCACCTTGTCGCGGCTCGAGGAAGCGAAAAAAACGCGAGAGCCCGTGCGCATGTGGATCTGCAACGGCAATCCTTCGGAGCTTTGCGGATTGTATTTTATATGCCGCCTGTTTGCCGATACCGCAGTACCGCTTTCGGCCGTGCGTATCCCGGAGCAAGTCGAAAAAGACGGCTGCATCGTCAGTTACCGCGGCACAGGGGACGTCAACGCGGAGGACATGGGACGGTACGCAGGGTATGAGGAACCTGTGAGCGGGTTGCAGCGTATAGTGTTTTCTAATAGTTGGAGCGACCTTGTACGTGAAAACGCCCCGCTGCGCGCCTTGGTCAACGGGAGCCTTATGAGCGTTCCGGAAGATTTTTATGATTTTGCCCTTCGCGCAAACATGCCGGATGGGAAATTCAGAATTGCACATTTGATCGGCAGAACATTGAACCATACGCCGGGCGTCGGCGACCAATGGCTGTATCTGCGGGTGGAATCCATGCTGAAATCGGGGGAATTGTTCATGGTTTCCGCGGCGGAAGGAGATCATCATTATTCGGCAGTGGTACAGCGAAACCCAGGCCGCTGATAAAGCCTTGCTTTTTGCGTTGGTTATGGAAAATTTTGCAGGAGAAGGCCTTGAGATACAGGCTTTTTTTATTTTACTTGATGAAAAACCCCATTTTTGCTATAGTAGTAAAAAAGGCAATAGAAGGATCTGGAACATAAAAAATGTACGAAGAGACGCTCCGGCGCAAGGAACTAAAGGGATTCAAAAGCTTTTTGGGCATCATCGTACTGGTATACGGAATACTGGCGCTGATGTTCATTGTCGGTTATATGCAAAAAAAGTTTGGTATCGGCTATCTGCAGTATATATTGATTGCCGGCCTTGTTTTGCTTGGAATCGCGATCCTGCGTTCTCTCGCTATGGAATACGTTTATATGATTGGGCGGGACAGAGTGCGGATATTAAGGAAAATCGGCCGAAAGTCCAGGGTTTTGATAGAATTTTCTTTTGGGGAGATCATAAAATACGGAAAACGCCCAGAGGTATCCGATGCGGCGTACGGCAGGAAAAAAGTAAGGGCAATTATGGGGAAGGAAGGCCCGGACACATATTATATTGTGCTGGCTGGCGCAGTTGTGGTGCTCAATCCATCAGGAGTGTTTATGCAAAAATTAAAGGAGGTTTATGAAAAAACCTATTGTTGAAATGCTCCAAAGGACTGCGGAAGCATCCGCAGTTCGTTTCCATATGCCGGGGCATAAGGGAAGGCTTGGGTTTCTCCCGCCGGAGGTCCTGCAATACGATATAACGGAACTTTCGGGTACGGACAATCTATATATGCCGTCAGGCGCCATACTGAAGTCGCAAGAAATCAATGCGCAGGCTCTCGGGGCAAGATCCTGTTTTTTTTTGGTCAACGGTTCTTCCATAGGGGTTGAAGCGTCCCTTCTCTCGGTCGCGAGTCCGGGCGAAAAGGTGATATTTGCAAGGGATTTCCATCTTTCGGCGGTGTCGGGGATTGTTCTTTCGGGGATCAAACCCGTGTTTGTTTACCCAAGTTCGCAAAACAACTATCTGCCCAGCGTGGTTACGGCCAGGGACGTAAAAAGAGTGATATCGGAAAACGAAGACGCAAAAGCGGTCTATCTAACCTATCCGAACTATTACGGCCTTTGCCCGGATCTCAATGAGATTGTTGCTCTCGCTCACAGCGTGGGGATGTATGTTGTTGTGGACGGCGCGCATGCAGCGGCTTTTGCTTACAGCGATATGCTGCCCGTGCATCCGGGCGAGGCGGGAGCCGATATCTGGACGATGAGCCTGCATAAAACGCTTCACGCCCCGAACCAGTGCGCCGTGCTTTGCACGGGGGAACAAAGCGATTTGCCCGACGGCCTGGTCAAGCGGAACATCAATCTGCTGCAGACCACCAGTCCATCCTATTTGCTGCTCGCTTCCATGGACCACGCGCTTGCCGAATTGCGGGAAAACGGCGCAAAGATGGTAGGAGACGCCGTTTTACTGCTTGAAGAGTTTATTTTAAGAGTGGGCATGCTTGGCGGATATAAATGTATTACCGCCGATATCCCAAGGGGCACGGGCGCGGTTGACCGTGACATTACAAAACTGGTGATCGATGTGACCGACCGGGGAATGACAGGCTTTATGGCCGAGCAGAAATTATGCAAAAGGGGCATCTATATAGAAGGGGCGGACCACCGCAATATCATACTGATGTGCTCGTATGCAAACAACCGCAGGGATTTTGAACAGCTTCTTGCCGCTTTGAACGAAATTAACGGCACAAACTTCAATATAGCGAATGCGGTGGCCGGCATGCAGTTTAACGGCAATGAACAAATCAATTACAGCATGCGGAATATCATGCTGCATAAAACGGTTGCTCTGCCTTTTATAAAGTCCGTAGGCAGGATGGCCGCATGCACGGTGGGAACCTATCCGCCCGGCGTGCCGTATATTCTGCCGGGACAGGTGATCAACATAGAGGCTCTCGAACATCTGGTAATCCTTCAAAATCAGGGATACGCGCTGTTCGGAACGGACGGATATTCGCTCGACGTAGCTGATATATAGGAAAGGTTTAGCTTAATATGAAAGGCTTGTTTATTACATTTGAAGGCGTGGACGGCTGCGGAAAAAGCACCCAGCAAAGGTTTTTGGGGGAGTATCTTACCGAAAACGGGTACGAACCGGTATTTACCCGCGAGCCGGGCGGCTGCGCGCTGTCAGAAAAGATCCGCGATCTGCTTCTGGATGTGGAAAATTCCGAAATGGACGAGAAAACCGAAGCCCTGCTGTATGCGGCTGCGCGCGCGCAGCATATCGCGCAGGTGATCCGGCCTGCGCTCGATGAGGGAAAGATCGTGCTGTGCGACCGCTTTATTGATTCGTCCCTCGCCTATCAGGGCGTGGGCAGAGGGCTTGGCATACAAAATATAATGGAAATCAACCGTTTCGCAATCGGCGGAATAATGCCGGACAAGACGTTTTTTCTGGATTTTCCACCCGAGCTCGCTTTTGAACGCATGAGCAAAAAACGCGTGCACGACCGCCTGGAACTGGAAGAGATGGAGTTCCATAAAATGCTTTACAAGGGGTTTGTAGAACTCAGCCGGTTGTATCCCGAACGGGTGATCCGTGTGGACGCAAGCGGCAATAAATATGAAACAAGTGAAAAAATAAAAAAAATGATGTCGGATATACTGGCCGGACGGGACAATCAAAATGGATAACGTTCTTGAAGGCGCGCTTAAAACCGGAAATATCGCGGGAGCGTATCTCATCGAAGGAAGTTTCGGATACGTTCAGGCCGAAACGGATGCATTCATCGGAAAACTGTTTTGCGAGTCGGGCGCCGGGTGCGGAACCTGTTCGGGGTGCCGGAAGATAAAGGCAGGGTTTCATCCGGACCTTTTAAAAATTACTCCGAGCGGCCAAAGCATCAAGGTGGAAGATGTGGAGGAACTGGGCGAATGGATAGCCAGAAAGCCCTTTGAAGGCGGATATAAGGCGATAGTCATACATAATGCGGGATTAATGGTTGAAGCCGTACAAAATAAGCTTTTAAAATCCATGGAGGAACCGCCGGACAGGACGGTTTTCCTGCTGGGCGCGGACAACAGGAAAAACATATTGCCTACCGTGTTGTCGCGTTGTATAATTATTAGAATGCATTCAGGCGGCCGGGATGCCGTAGTCGGCGAATTGAAAAAACGGTTCGAACTGTCTACCATGAGCGCCGCAGTGCTCGCAAGAACGGTTAATTTCGACCCATATGCCGCTGCAGAACTTGTGCGCAGAAACTACCCGGAGACCAGGGAAGACTGTCTGCGGGCGGCCAAACGGCTGCTAGAGGCGAAAAACAGGGCTATCAGCATGATTTTGGACCTGCTGTTGAAACATGCTGAAAACCTGGACGACGTTTTTTTGGCGCTGGAATGCTTTTTAAGAGACATTTTGATATATAAAAATACGAATAGCGACGGGCTTATTCGAAATACGGATAAAATTATCGATATTAAGGCTTACGCCGCAAGACTTTCGAACAGCAAACTGACAAGAGTGCTTCAGATTCTTCAGCAAACGGATGAAAAAAGAAAAATTTGCCTGGGGCTTATAAAAAAACTGTTGCTGGAGAACATGCTTTTCGAGATATTGGAGGTTTTACTTACATGAATAAAACAGTAATTGGCGTCCGGTTTAAGGATGTCGGCAAGGTATATTATTTTGATCCGGGCGACGTGCAGATAGATGTTGGGGAAGGCGTGATCGTCGAGACCGTACGGGGCGTGGAATTTGGAGAGGTTGTTCTGCAGCCGCGGGAAGTTGAAGAAGATAAAATTGTCAAACCATTAAAATCCATCATAAAAAAAGCCGACGAAAAAGACTACGCAAAGCTGGAGACCAATAAAAAGAAAGAAGAAGAGGCATTTAGGATCTGCCTTGAAAAAATAAAAAAACACAACATGCAAATGAAGCTGATCAATGTGGAATACACCTTTGACGGCAACAAGATTATTTTTTATTTTACCGCCGACGGCAGGGTTGATTTCAGGGAATTGGTGAAAGACCTGGCCAGCATATTCAAAACGCGCATCGAGCTCCGGCAGATAGGCGTCCGGGATGAAGCTAAGATGCTGGGCGGCCTTGGACCCTGCGGACGTCCGTGTTGTTGTTCGCAGTTCCTGGGGGATTTTCAGCCTGTGTCCATCCGCATGGCAAAAGAACAGAATCTTTCTTTATCGCCTACCAAGATCAGCGGACTGTGCGGCCGCCTGATGTGCTGCCTGAATTACGAAAACGAACATTACAAATGCATGCGCTGCAAACTTCCCAAGGTTGGAAGCATTATTAAAACCGAGGACGGCGATGCGGAAGTAGTGGAAACCAATGCGATCACGGAAATGGTCGTTGCAAAGGTCATACTGCCGGATAATACCGTGGCTATGAAGAAGTACACACTTTCCGATATCGAGGTTAAGATCGCTGGGAACGTGGACGAAGACATTGTGATCAATGATGAAATCAAGTCTATCCTGGATGAATAATTATAACGCGAATAATATAAAAAGATGTTGCAATTTGCAGTTTAAATGATACAATAAAACTGTTAAAAATTTTGGAGGTGAATTATATGGCATACAAAATTGACGCTGATACCTGCATTTCCTGCGGCGCATGCGCGGCGGATTGCCCGGCTGAAGCAATCTCTGACGGCGGCGATTCCTATGTGATCGACGCGGAAACCTGCATTTCCTGCGGTGCGTGCGCTGATACCTGCCCTGCGGAAGCAATTTCTGAGGAATAATCAGATTCGAAACAGGCGATACAATCGCCTGTTTTTTTTTGCAGTTTTTAGGCTATATAACGCACTGTATTTTGTGTATAATACAGTCATGGAAGAATTGAAACAAAACGAGCGGATCGACGATCTGCAGTACAAAGGCCTTCGTATAATACAAAATACTGAACTGTTCTGTTTTGGCACAGATTCGGTCTTGCTGGCCAACTTTGTACAGGTTAAAAAAGGGGAGACGGTCGCGGACCTTGGATGCGGCAATGGAATCCTTTCCGTACTCATTGGGGGTAAAAATCCGGGCAACCGGGTATACGCGGTGGAAATACAGCACGCTCTTTTTGATCTGGCGCAAAGGAACATCGAACTGAACGGGCTTCAGAATATAACGGCGCTGAAAGGAAACTTAAAAGAAGCCCATACCCTTTTTCCCAGATGCAATGTGGTGGTGTGCAATCCTCCCTATGAAAGGCTGGGAACAGGGAAGGCGTCACCAAACGAAAGTCACCGGATAGCCCGGCATGAAATCAAATGCAATTTCGAGGATATAGCGGCCGCTTCTTCGCGTCTCCTGGGCGACGGAGGAAGGTTTTATTTTATCAACAGGGCGGAGCGCCTGACCGAGCTCATCAAAACCTTGCTGAAATACAATCTTGAGCCCAAATGCGCCCGGTTTATCCATGCAAATAGCCGCGAGCGGGCAAAATACGTTTTGCTGGGGGCGTCGAAAAACGGCGGGCAGGGCCTTCAGGTAATGCCGCCGCTGATCGTCTACGATGACGAAGGCCATTACTCCAAAGAAGTGAAAATACTGTACGACGGGGAGAAATAAATGAGCGCGGGAAAACTATATATTGTGGCTACGCCGATAGGCAATTTAAAAGATATCACGCTGCGGGCTCTGGAAACGCTGGAGCAGGCCGATTTCATCGCCGCGGAAGATACACGCAGGACGGGTGTTCTGTTAAAACAGTACAATATCAGGACCAGCCTTATCAGCTATCATGAATACAGCGGAGAAAAAAAGGAGAATGAAATTTTGGGGCTCCTTCTTTCAGGAAAGAATATCGCCCTGGTAAGCGACGCGGGAACCCCGCTGATATCCGATCCGGGATACCCCATCGTCAAATCCGCAAGGGAAGCCGGTGTTGAGACCGTTTGCGTTCCGGGCGCATGCGCGGCGATAGCCGCCATGTCCGTGGCAGCCGTCGGCGAAGGAAAGTTCGTATTCTGGGGATTCCTTGACGCAAAGTCAAGCGTCCGCAGAAAACAGCTTGAGCAGATAAAAAATTATCCGCTTCCGGTTGTGCTCTATGAGAGCCCTCACCGGCTTCTATTAACGCTCCGCGATATCGAAGCGGTATGCGGCGGCGCGACCAGGATCGTGGTTGCCCGTGAACTCACTAAAATATACGAGGAATTTTTTTTCGGAGATATTCAGGAAGCGGTTGCCGAATTTGAGCGGCGCGAAGCGCGGGGCGAATTTGTACTGATACTCGAATTTGAACAGGAAATTAAAGAATTTTCCGACGGGGAAATCCGTGCTATGCTGGACGAATGCATGGCGAAGAATATGACAAAAAAAGACGCTGTAGCTGATGTCGCCAAGCGCCTTCATTTGCCCAAAAATAAAATTTATAAGATTTCTTTAGGCTAGGTTACTTTTTCAATTCACTTATGCATTTTGAACATACGTTTCTACCTTTGTAGACCTTGATATCATCCATGCTGTCACAGAATATGCAAGACGGCTGATATTTTTTAAGAACGATCTTGTCTTCGTCCACAAAAATTTCTACCGGGTCCTTGCAATTGATGTTCAAGATCCTTCTCAACTCGATGGGTAGAACAATTCGCCCAAGTGAATCAACAGGGCGCACGATTCCTGTAGATTTCATAGCATTTACTTCCTTTCAGTTCTGGGTACTTTTCTTATAATAACAAATCTAACAAATTTCGTCAATTATTTTTATTTTCTTTTTAGGAAGATTTTATTGAAATTATAAGAATTCTGTTTATACATATATTACCACGATTTAAATAAAAATACAGTATTTTTTTTGTGTCATTTCTATGAAATTTTTATGAACCAATCCTTGATGTATGCAATGTAATATATGAATTTTTGGGGCATAAAATGATAACAGGTGAGGCAGATGCTGAATTATATTTGGGTATTTATGGTCATAATCGGGATTATAGTGGGTATTGCAACAGGCAGGCAGGAAGCCATTGTGGATGCGGTGCTGAACAGCGCCAAGAATTCCGCAACCATGATTCTAGGCCTTATTGGCATATATGTTTTCTGGATGGGCATACTCAATATAGCAAAGGATGCAGGAATTGTGGATAAACTTGCAAAAAGGCTGAAAAAAGCGCTGTGTTTTTTGTTCCCGAGCGTTCCGCCAAACAGCGACGCGGCTGGGTTTATATCTCTAAACCTTGTGGCGAATATGCTGGGCATGGGCAATGCGGCGACGCCGTTCGGCCTTTCCGCAATGCGTGAATTGGATAAACTGAACGGGCACAGGAAAATTGCGAGTAATGCAATGGTTATGTTCCTCGTGATCAATGCATCCTCTATCCAGATACTGCCGCTTACGCTGATAGCCATCCGCGGCACATACGGGTCGGCGCAGCCTGCGGATATAGTGCTGCCGTCGCTCATAACGACTGGGGTATCCACGCTGGTCGCTATTGTGGCGGCTAAAATAATGGAAAGAAGGTACTGATATGGATCTTATCAATTACATATCCATGCTTTGCGTACCTGGTTTCATATTATTGGTGGTATCGGCAGGTTTAAAGAAAAAAGTTCCCGTATTCGATTCGTTCGTTCAGGGGGCAAAGGGCGGAATCGGAATAGCGTTCAAGATACTGCCCTATGTGGTCGGCATGGTATTTGCGGTGGACATATTCAAGGCGTCGGGTTGTTTTGAATACATCGCGCAGGGGATCGCGGCGATCATTGGGCCGTTATTTCCGCCCGAAATCCTCCCGCTTGCCCTGATAAGGCCGTTTTCAGGCGGCGCGGCAACGGGCGTCTTGATCGGAATATTTACAATGTCCGGTCCTGATTCGTTTGCCGGCAGGGTTGCCAGTACGATGATGGGGTCTTCCGAGACGCTGTTTTACACCGTGTCCCTGTATTACGGGAGTATCGGCGTAAAACATACCCGGCATACCATCCCGGCCTCCCTTGTAGCCGAGGTCTCTAATGTGATCGTTGCGGTTGCAATCTGCGCCATCATATTCGCATAAAACCAAATAAAACTTGAAAAAAAAATTTTTTTGTAGTAAAGTTAGGTATCATAAAAAAAGGCAGGCATAAGAATGCAAATAACAGTATCTGTTACACCCAAGTATTTGAAGCCCGGAGAACTTGCCGATAAAACGGCGGTGGTTATAGACGTTTTGCGCGCTTCTTCAACAATTGTAACGGCTTTGCAGAACGAATGCGACAGGATCATTCCGGCGATCAGTCCGAATGAAGCTGCAAAGATAAAAAAGGTTTCGGAAGGTGAAATCCTGCTGGGCGGCGAAATGGATTCCAAAAAAATTCAGGGGTTTGATTTAGGCAATTCCCCGCTTGAATATACCAAAGAAAATATTGAGGAGAAAATCATCGTATTTTCCACTGCAAACGGTTCTGTGGCAATCAAGCGGTGCGATGATGCCGCCGAGGTATTGGTCGGATGCATGCTCAACGCCAAAGCGGTCGCAAAGGAAGTACTGGAAATCGGCAGGGACACATATCTTGTTTGCGCCAGTACCCGCGGAAAGTTTTCCACGGACGACATTATCGCTACAGGCTGCATCCTGGACAGGATCATCGGCATGGATGGAACGGTGGAACTCGACGATCTTGGAAGGGTAGCCCTTAAATTGTACAGAAATGCAAAAAAGGACCTGATGGCCGCATTTGAAGGCTGCATGCATTTTGATCATCTGATGAGCCTTGGGTTTAGGGAAGACGTGGAATTCTGCTTACAGGAAGATCTCTTTGATGTTGTGCCGGTATATAAAGAAGGGGTCATAACAAAATAAAGAACGCATGCAAGCGTTGTTATATTCTCAAAGAAACTCCGGAAAGAATTTCGGGGTGGCTTTGAGATACGTTTGTTTCAAAGATAAGCATAAGGAGAATAGTGATGCCGGAGAAGTTTTATGTAACTACGCCCATTTATTATCCAAGCGACCGTCTGCATATCGGACATGCCTATTGCACCGTTGCAACGGATACGCTTGCCAGAATGAAAAGGCTTTGCGGATACGACGTGATGTTTTTGACAGGCACGGACGAACATGGGCAGAAAATAGAAAAAATAGCGCAGGAAAAGGGCGTTACGCCAAAAGCGTATGTCGACGGGATTGTTTCGTCCATACGGGACCTGTGGAAGCTTCTCGATATCACAAACGACGATTTTATCCGTACCACCGACGACCGGCATGTCAAAAGCGTGCAAAAAATATTCGAACAATTATACAGGCAGGGCGATATCTATAAAAGCGAATACGAAGGATGGTACTGCACGCCCTGCGAGTCTTTCTGGACGGACAGGCAATTAAAAGACGGCAAATGCCCGGACTGCGGCAGGGAAGTCCAGCTTACCAAGGAAGAAAGTTATTTTTTCCGCGCGTCCAAATATGCGGACAAGCTGATTCAATATATAGAAGAACATCCTGATTTTATCCAGCCGGTCAGCCGTAAAAACGAGATGCTGAAAAACTTCCTGCTTCCCGGCCTGGAAGATCTTTGCGTATCCAGAACGTCTTTTACGTGGGGCATTCCGGTTTCCTTTGATCAAAAACACGTTATGTACGTCTGGATAGACGCACTCTCCAATTATATTACAGCGCTTGGATATCTTTCGGATGACGATTCCAAATTCAAAAAATACTGGCCGGCGGACCTGCACATTGTGGGAAAGGAAATCATCCGGTTTCATACGATTATATGGCCTATCATACTGATGGCTCTTGGGCTGCCGCTGCCCAAAAAAGTATTCGGGCACGGGTGGCTGCTCTTAAACGGCGGTAAAATGAGCAAATCCAAGGGCAACGTGGTAGACCCCGTTGTGCTGATAGGCCGGTACGGCAGCGACGCGATCCGCTATTTTCTCATGCGGGAAGTGCCTTTCGGTACGGACGGCCTGTTTTCCAACGAAGCTTTGCTCACCCGTATAAACGCCGATCTTGCAAACGACCTTGGAAATCTTCTGTCCCGTACCGTTGCAATGGTGGACAAGTATTTTTCAGGCAAAATAATGGAACCCAAAAAATCCGGGAAAGAGGACGAAGAACTGATATCGATAGCGTCCGCGCTGCCTTCGCAGGTGAATGAAGCCATGAATTCGCTTCGGTTTTCAGATGCCTTGACGGCAATCTGGCAGTATATCGGCGCGCTCAATAAATATATCGATACTACGGCGCCCTGGGTGCTGGCTAAAGATCCCCAAAACAAGGAAAACATGGACAGGCTCGCAACCGTCATGTATAACCTTGCGGAGGGCCTCAGAATCGTATCCGTGCTGATTTCTCCCGTTATGCCGCAGACTGCCCTTAAAATCAGGAGTCAGCTTGGTGTCTGCGAAGATCTTGGCGCCTGGGAAAGCGTTCAAAAATACGGCGCCGTCAGAGAGGGTACGGCCGTCTGCAAAGGGGACGCCCTGTTCCCGCGCATAGACGTTAAAAAGGAGATGGAAGAGTTGGAGGCACTGGAAGCAAAAAGCATCAATAAGCCTGTTCCTGAGCCTGCGGCGTCAGCTTGCGAACCGCAGGGAGAGATCACTATCGAGGATTTTAAAAAAGTAGTGCTCAAAACGGCCAGGGTGCTTGCATGCGAAAACCTGGAAGGTTCGGATAAGCTTTTAAAACTCACGGTAAAATGCGGGGACGAGAACCGGACGATCGTATCCGGTATCCGAGCTTCTTATTCCGCGGAGGAGATGGTGGGCAAAACGGTCATTATCGTTGCCAACCTGAAACCCGCAAAACTTCGGGGAGTGCTGTCGCAGGGAATGATACTGGCTGTAGGGGACAACCCGGATGTCGCGCTTCTCAGCGTGGATAAAGACGCGGCGGACGGCGGTATCGTAGGGTGATGCTTACAGATACCCATACCCACCTGCTGGACGAACGTTTTAGCGAAACCAGGCGGCAAATCATAGATAATTTAGGCGAAGATAATATCGCGTTTATCATAGAATGCGGCACGGACGCGGAGGACAGTCAAAAGGCTGTCGAACTCGCCCGCGCTCATCAAAAGATTTATTGCGCGGTGGGCGTTCACCCGCATTCCGCAAGCGAGTATACAAACGAAACCGAAGAAATCCTGGCCGGGCTTTCCCGTGATCCCAATGTGGTCGCGATAGGAGAAATCGGGCTTGATTTTCATTACGATTTTTCTCCGCGGGACGTGCAGGAAAAAGTATTTGCCGCCCAGATTGCGCTTGCAAAAAAATTAAACCTCCCTGTTGTGGTGCACAGCCGGGAAGCGTCGGAAGCGACCTTTCAAATTCTGAACGGTGCGGATGTGCGCGGGGAACTGCATTGTTTTTCGGGAAGCGCCGAGATGGCGATGCGCTATGTGGAAAAAGGATTCTATATCGCCTTCGGGGGTTCGATCACTTTCAAAAACGCAAGAAAAGTCGTGGAGGCGGCACAAGCGGTGCCTCTCTCACGTATACTGATTGAAACGGACTGCCCTTACCTTGCACCCGAGCCCATGCGTGGAAAAACCAACCAGCCGGCTTATGTGCGCTATGTCGCTGCAAAACTTGCAGAGATAAAAGGTTTAACAATAGAGGAAATCGCGCAAGCCGCCAAAAAAAATGCAACGGATTTATTTTCTTTATCGGAGGATTGAATTTGGACACATACGTTTATGAGTACAACGGGAAACATTATATAAATCTGACCAACCGGTGTACAAACAGCTGTACATTCTGCATCAGGAACCACGAAGACGGGGTAGGCGGTTACCACCTGTGGCTGTCAAAGGAACCGACGGCGGACGAAGTCATAAAAATTCTGGAGAAAGATAAGAAAGACGTTGTGTTCTGCGGGTTCGGCGAACCCACAATTAAGATAGAAGAACTCAAGGAAATCGCAGGGTTTGTAAAAAGCTACGGCGGACGGGTGCGGATCAATACCAACGGACACGGAAGCGCGTTTCATGGCAGGGATATTGCAAAAGAGCTTGCGGGGATCGTGGACGAGGTATCCATCAGCCTCAACAACTCGGATGCCCAGAAATACAACGAAGTTTGCCAAAGCATTTACGGAAAAGAAGGATATCTGCATATGCTGCAGTTTGCCCGTGACTGCGTAAAAAACGGCATCGCGGTCAAGTTTTCTGTGATGGATCTGATCGGCGAAGAAAATATCGCCAAATGCAGAAAAATCGCCGACGAGATTGGGGCGGGGTTCAGGGTCAGGACATACTATTAGGATTTATATCATATAAAGAACCGGAAGCTCAAGCCGGTTCTTTTTTGTTTCGTAAGTTTCGTTTGGAGGGCGGTTGATTTTCGCTGCCGGGGGCGTTACTCTTGTATTAATCGGATCCGGAATAAAAACGGAGGTGCTTTATGAGACCTGTTTTCATAATGCTTTGTTTCTTGTTGTCGTTTGGACTGGCGGCATGCGGAACGGCGGATATTCAGCAGACTGCGCCCGCTCAGAGCGGCGGCGCGCCGTCCGCGTCCGCGGAGGAAAGCGGCCCGGACGTACAGGCAGGTAAACTTAATATTTATCTTGACGCATCTGAAAGTACGGAGGAGCGGACAGCCGATCTGCTTTCAAAAATGAGCCTTGCCGATAAAGCCGCCCAAATGGTGCAGGGCGAACAATATAATGTAACAAAAGAAGATATGTCCAGCCTTGGGCTGGGCTCCGTATTGAGCGGCGGCGGATCGGTGCCCGGCAACGACAATACCGTAAACAACTGGAAAAAGACGATAGACGCTTATCAGGAAGCGGCGCTTTCAAGGACTCTCCCAATACCGTTTATTTACGGATCGGATGCTGTTCACGGCCACAGCATCGCTTTGGGAGCGGTGATATTCCCGCACAATATAGGTATCGGCGCAGCCGGCGACGCCGCCCTGACGCGGGAAATGGGCGCCTATGTGGCCGAAGAAATGAAATTGACAGGCATACTGTGGAATTTTGGCCCTTGCGTGGCAGTAGCACAGGATCCCAGGTGGGGGCGAACATATGAAAGTTTTTCCAGCGATCCTGCGCTGGTCGGTAAACTTGCCTCGGCTTATTTAAAAGGGCAGCAGGATGGAGGCGTACTGTCAGCTGCCAAGCACTATGCAGGTGACGGCGGCACAAAATTCGGTACGGGGGAAGGCGATTACCTGATAGACCGCGGCGACGCTGCGATGGATGAAGAAACTTTCAGAAAACTTCATCTTGCGCCCTATAAAGAGTTGGTGGAGAACGGCCTTCAGTGCGTTATGGTATCATTCAGTTCGTATAACGGGTTAAAAATGCATGAAAACAAATACCTGATCACCGATATACTGAAAGGAGAGTTTGGTTTTAAAGGTTTTGTGGTATCGGACTGGGAGGGCATCGCGGGCATCGATGCGCCCACATATGAGGCAAAAGTTGCAGCCGCAGTCAATGCGGGCGTCGATATGCTCATGGAGCCCAATAAATTCAAGGAAGCGCTTCAAGCTATTATAAGCGGCGTAAACAGCGGCGCCATACCAAAGAAAAGGGTGGACGACGCCGTCTCGCGCATTTTGACCGTTAAGTTTAACCTGGGATTGTTTGAAGATCCTTATCTTGATCATACGCCTGTCCGGGTGGATGAGATAGGTAGTGCGGAAGGCAGGGCTCTCGCCAAAAAACTGGTGGAAGAGTCCCAGGTACTGCTGAAAAACGAAAATGATATATTGCCCTTCAAAAGGGGGCAAAAAATCTATGTCATGGGTCCCGCCGCGGACAATATAGGCGTACAGTGCGGCGGATGGACCTTAAGCTGGCAAGGAATTCCGGATTGTAACCTTGCGCCGGGCAAAACCATATTGCAGGGGTTTGAATCATATGCGGACGAATACGGGCTTACGGTAATTACGGATGAGAGCCGTGCGGACGAAGCGGATGCCGTGGTGCTGGCAATCGGAGAAAAACCGTACGCGGAGTATGAGGGTGATACGGAGGACCTTTCCATAACGGGCAGGCAGGCCCTGGGCGGCAACGCGGATGCAATAAAAGAAGCGCAGGGACTCGGCAAGCCCATAGTAACGCTTATTGTGGCAGGGCGGAATGTTTTGATCGGCGAATACATGGACGGCTGGGACGCGGTTGTGATGTGCTATCTGCCCGGAACCGAGGGGGACGGCGTGGCCGCTCCGCTTGTCGGAGATGTACCGTTCACAGGCAGACTGCCCATGCCGTGGTATAAATCCGTAGATGACATAGGAAAAGACAATCCCGATCTGCTGTACGAAACCGGTTACGGGCTTGGCTGAAAACAGGAAAAAGCCGCGGCCCTGTTGCGGCTTTTTTTACCGTGGTATAACAAAAGACGGCGGTATTTTCATATCTGCCGTCTTTATACGCTTTATAAAATGTTATTTTACCGGGCTTGAAACCCTTGTTTCAGGGCCGGTATTATAACTCTTTTTGCAGCATCAGTATTTCTTCACCGTTCAGAATCTCGCTTTGCATGCTGTCGCAGGCGACAAAGCCAAGCTGTTCCCTGTATATCTTAAGCGCTTTATAATTGGCGGGGTCCACATTGACTTCGACGATCTTTATACCAAACGCCTGCATATCCGAGAAAGCTATATTCAGCAGGGACACGCCCAGATTCGGTGTTTCTTCGGGATTGGCTATATTAATGCTGTGCAGAAAGACTTTGTCAGGATTATCAAAATTCCGCATAAAATACACCGCGCCGATAATCTGATCGTTTTCAACCGCAACGTATACTCTCGCATGCCTGAGCATGGCAATCAGTTCAAAAACATCCAGCGCGCCGTTTTCGTCAAACGCAATGCTTTCCATCTGCACCAGTTGCTCGACCAAATCAAAATCACGTTCTTTTATATGAAAATATTCAATCGCCAATATCCATAACCTCCTTCAAAAGAATACCCATATTATACAATTATATGGCTATATTTGCAAATCATTCATTATTATTTAGCCTTCTCTGCAAATCTGCGGTTTTATGCCGTCTGGGTATGCTTTTTCCAGGATGTTTTCCCGGGCGAAACTGTAAAACTGATGGCCTGAAAAAATGATATGATCCACAAGATCCACGCCCAGAGGGGCAAGCGCCTCCAATATTGCCCGGGTCGTTTTGATATCCGCGTCGCTCGGCTGGGGATGCCCGCCCGGATGGTTGTGCGCAAGCAGTATTTTGCCGGCGTGCAGGCGCATCGCGCATTCCGCCACCTTCCGCAGATAAATGGCGACTTCGCCGACCGTGCCTTCTGATATGCATTCGTAATGCTTCATCCGGCAGTTTAGGTCCAGGCAGAACACGTAAACAAACTCTTCGGGGCGGCCGAACAACACGGGTTTTATGAACTCCGCCGCCTTTTCGGGGCTTGTCAGCACAGGGCTGGTTTTCTGTTCGTTTATCCAGAACTTCCGTGTCATTTCAGGCAGCATTTTGATGAGAATTGCCGTATTTTCACCGATCCCCTCCACCGAGGCAATGTTGCCTGTGTCCGCCTCAAAAAGATTGGAGAGGGAACCAAAACGGTCAAGCAGCCTGTGCGCCAGGGGATTGGTGTCGATGCGGGGAATAGAATAAAACAGTAAAAGCTCAAGCGCCTGCACATCGCTGAAGGCGGAGAGACCCTCGTCCAAAAAACGTTTCTTTACCCTTTCCCTGTGACCGCCGTGCATAAAAACCTCCGGATTTTATCTGGATTAAATTAACAGTTGTCATCTTTTTGATTATAACATATCTTAAATTGAGCGCACTATATTTTTAAGCCGGAAATAAAAAAATTGTGTAAAATAGGGAATTCTTTGATATAATATATCAAGTATATTATTTTTTGGGGTTAATGCCATGATGGATTTTACATTAACAACGTATAAGGCGCAAATATTGGAGGCCCTGTGTGGGCTTTTAAATATAAAAAGCGTTAAGGATGAACCTCAGACAAATATGCCTTACGGCAAAGGCGTATTCGATGCTCTTCTGTATATGCTGAATCTTGCGGAAAAGCTGGATTTTGACAGTGTGAACATGTTTTCGCACCTGGGCTACGTGGAATACGGCGAAGGAGAGGACATGTTTGTGATCCTGACTCACCTGGATGTGGTGCCTGCGGGAGAAAACTGGTCGGTAGAGCCGTTTGGCTGCACGATCAAGGAAGGCCGCATATACGGCAGGGGCGCCGTGGACAATAAAGGGCCTGCCATCGCCGCGCTGTATGCGCTTTACGCCATCAAGGAAAACTGCAAAAGCTTAAACAAACGGGTGCGGCTGATATTCGGCTGCGACGAGGAATCCGGATGGTCGGATATGGAGTTTTACAGGCAAAAAGAGCCCGAAGAACCTCTGTACGCTATATCGCCGGACGCAAACTTTCCCATCATCAACGCGGAAAAAGGCCTGCTGCATTTATCCGTGAGCAAGCCTGTGGGCAGGACGCCGGAGGGTGGCCTGGCGCTGGTATCCATCAAAGGCGGCACGCGGGTGAACGTGGTGCCCAATTTTGCGGAATGCGTGCTGCGCGGACGTCCGGAAACGGTCGCGAAGGCGGTTGAACTTTATAACGAAGACGCGGAGTACAAATTAAAGGCGGAACGAATGGGCAACGATACCGTGATTTCTTCCTTTGGGCTGGCTGCGCACGGTTCCAAGCCGCAAAAGGGTGTGAACGCGCTGGCTTACCTCATCGCCTTTTTAAGCACGCTGCCCCTTCAAAAAAGCGGGGTCAGCGATCTGGTATACGCCCTGGGCGACCATATCAACCTGGACTATAACGGCGAACGCCTCGGGATTGCAGACGAGGACTTTTCCGGAAAACTGACGCTCAATCTGGGCGCCATCAAAACGGAAGGCGATAAAATCAGCGCCCTCATAGATATCCGCTATCCCGTGAACGCGGATAAAAACGCAATCTTTTTCAAGTTCAAGCACGCTTTTTCAGGTTTTGAGATCCGGGACATCCACTCAATGCCGCCCCACCATGTAAGCGAAAATTCGGAGCTGATCGCCTGCCTGAAAGAGGCTTACGAAGAGATCACTAACGAAAAGGCATATTGCATCAGCATCGGCGGGGCCACATACGCGCGCGTGTTTAAAAATTCGGTTGCTTTCGGGCCCACATTCCCCGGCGAAGTCGGGACCGAGCATATGCCGGACGAATATATCGATATAGACTCGCTTTTAAAAGCGGGCGACATTATAGCAAACGCAATATTAAAACTTTGTACTTAGATAACCACTGATTCATTCGGAACGTTGCCCAGGCGGCCGGACTTCGCGCCCTGCTGTGTCGCTGAAATCTTGAAATAGCGCTGCTATTCCTGCGATTTCGCTCCTTGCAGGACACAAAGCCAGCCGGCCAATCCAATATTCCTCATTGAATCAGTAATTACTTAAAATACATTTGGAGGAAATCATGAAGCGATTTACGAGCGACGAATTACGGGAAACATATCTTAAATTTTTTAAAGAAAAAAACCATGCAATCATTAAAAGCGCATCCCTGATCCCCGAGAACGACCCCACGGTGCTGTTCACCACGGCGGGCATGCACCCGCTGGTGCCGTATCTGCTGGGTGAAAAACACCCGGCCGGGACCAGGCTTTCGGATGTTCAGAAATGCGTCCGCACAGGGGACATCGACGAAGTCGGGGACGCTTCCCATTGTACATTTTTTGAGATGCTCGGAAACTGGTCTCTGGGCGATTATTTCAAAAAAGAAGCGATCGCGTGGAGCTACGAGTTTTTGACCGGGGAACAATGGCTTGGCATTCCAAAGGAAAAATTATATTTTACCGTTTTTGCGGGGGATGGGGATGCGCCGCGCGATATGGAATCATTTGAAACCTGGCGCTCCCTGGGCGTGGCGGAAGACCATATTTTCTTTTTGCCCAAAAAGAACAACTGGTGGGGACCAGCCGGAATCACCGGCCCCTGCGGCCCGGACACCGAAATGTTCATAGATACCGGCAAACCCAAGTGCTGCGACAACTGCGACCCGTCCTGCGACTGCGGAAAGTATCTGGAGATCTGGAACGATGTTTTCATGGAATACAACAAAACCGCGGAAGGCAAATTTGAGCCTTTAAAGCAGAAAAACGTGGATACGGGCATGGGTCTGGACAGGACAATCACCATACTGCAGGGCGTGGAATCGGTGTACGACACGGACGTGTTTGCACCCGCCATCGGCAAGATCGAAGCGCTTTCCGGTAATAAGTACGAGGACAATAAAAAGGCCTTCCGCATCATTGCGGACCATGTGCGCTGCTCCACGTTCATGATTGGAGACGAGAGGGGCATCACACCCTCCAATGTGGATCAGGGATACGTTCTGCGGAGGCTCATACGCCGTGCAACCAGGTTTGCGGAGCAGCTGGGCATCGAGAAAGGGAGCCTTGCGGCAATCGCAGAAACTGTCATTGATAAATATAAGCACGCCTATCCGGAACTTGAACAAAACCGGGAAAAGATAACGGACGAAATCGCCAGGGAAGAAGAACGCTTCCAGAAGACGATCGCGCAGGGCTTGAAAGAGTTCGACAAACTGGTGGAAAAGCTGGATGGCAATGTAATAGACGGCAGGAGCGCATTCCGCCTGTACGATACCTTCGGGTTCCCGATCGAGTTTACGCTGGAAATCGCGGCCGAGAGAGGTCTTTCTGTGGACAAGGAAGGTTTTGACGCGGCTTTTGCCCATCACCAGGAACTGTCTCACGCGGGAGCAGAGCAGCGCTTTGCGGGCGGACTCGCGGACACGGGCGAAAAGACGGCAAGGCTGCATACGGCAACCCACCTACTGCTGGCTGCGCTGCGCAAGTTCCTAAGCGAGGATATCAATCAGAAAGGCTCCAACATCACGGCGGAGAGGCTGCGCGTGGATTTCAACTTCGACCGCAAGATTGAGTCTGACGAACTCAAAAAGGTGGAGGATTATGTGAACTGCGCAATTCAGGACCATGTGCCCGTTGTAATGCAGGAGATGCCTCTTGAAGAAGCCAGGGCGCAGAACGCGGTCGGTGTGTTCGAATCCAAATACGGCGAAACCGTCAAGGTGTACACCATCGAGGGGTATTCCAAGGAGATCTGCGGCGGTCCGCACGCGTCCAATACATTCGAGCTGGGTAAATTCAAAATCGTCAAGGAGCAGAGTTCATCCTCGGGCGTCCGGAGGATAAAGGCCGTTTTGGAATAAACAAAGAATAATACTTATGCCGTAATCGCTATAAGATTGCGGCTTTTATATTTGTAAAGTCTATTCTTCTATTTTGCCTCCCTCATTTGAGGGAGGTGTCACCAGAGGTGACGGAAGGAGTTTTCTTATAGCGGTTCATACTTCTGGGTAGTAGGTCTTTTGTTTCGTCAGGGGGCCCAGGGAAGATTGGGCCCCCTAACAACCCCCGTAACCCCTTTAAAACGGCCCTCCGGGTGCCAGGGTCTATCTCCCCAAGCCTTCTCCAATGCTTGCCATAATAAATTATTTGCTTCGGTAAGTTGTATAGCGTGCTTCCTCTTTTTTGCTCAAACAGCAAAGTACTTGAAAGGCAATAGCCAATTGATTTTCTTTGGTTTAACCTTTCTTTTTTCTAAAAAAAAGGTTAAAAAAACCACCCTGCTGGATGGTTTCAATTTTTTACTTAATTGTTCACGCAACCCCGCGTATTTCGTTTAAGGGCCAGATAATAAACAGCGCATGGCCGATGATCGCATCCTTTTTGAGGCATCCCACATACCGGCTGTCCTGCGAATTCGCCCGGTTGTCGCCCATGACAAAAATACTGTCTTCGGGCACTTTTACGGGCGCCATATCGTTATAGGTCTCCTTGCTGGTATAATCTTCGCTGATCGGCTGGCCGTCTATATATACGGTGCTGTTTTTGATTTCCACTGTTTCGCCCGGCAGCCCGATCACGCGCTTGACAAAAGCGTCGCTGCTCTTGGGGTAATGGACTATCACGATCTCTCCCCGCTTGGGAAGGCCAAAATAGCGCGACATCTTTTCAACGCCAAGACTCTGGTGGGAATGCAATGTCGGAGACATGGATTCACCGTCCACCTTGATGGGTTCAAAAACAAAAGTGCGAACAAAAATCGCGATTGCAATCGCGATTGCTATGGAGATTACCCATCCCCAACCTGATTCTTTTTTTTGCTCGTCGCCTACATTTCTCATATTACTTCCTTATTGCAATGCATGAATTTGGCTGAAAGGCCATATAACCAAAATACCGTCGCCCAGTATGTTTTCTATGGGGATGGGGCCGATGGAAGCGGTACGCGAATCTAAGGATTTCGGCCGGTTGTCGCCCATTACAAATACTGTGCCGTCAGGCACCGTAGTCTGGGCCATATCCGCATAGGTCTGCGCTGGATCAAGATAGCCCTCCTGAAGCGGTGCGTCGTTTACATAAACCACGCTGTCCTGAATTTTAATGATATCGCCCGGATAACCGATCAGGCGTTTTACGTAATAACCCGGCATATTGGGATACTTTGTAATTATGATCTCGCCGCGCGCGGGCAAACCGAAATAGCGCGATACTTTATCCACTACCACCCTTTGACTGGAGTTCAGTGTGGGGAGCATGGAATCGCCGTCCACCATCACGATCTCAAACACAAAAACGCGCAGAGCCAGCGAGATTACAATTGCCAGCAGTATGGTAATTATCCAGCTTCTGGCGCCCGATCCTTTATTGGATTCGTCCCTGGGAACGGATTTCTTATTCTTTTGGGGTTTCTCAGGTTTCGGGGCAAGTATGGAAGGAACTTCCGGAGGAACGTCTCTTGTATGATACTTCTGTACGCGCGATGGCAAACTCTCATCTGGTACCTTGTTTTCCATGAATTTTCCCCATTTCTAGCCTATAGCCTGCATACTTATATAATATATAAATTATAACAAAAAAATACAAAAACGCAAATAAAAAAGTTTAAGTTGATTTTGATGGGGCAAGAATATATAATATTCGATAGGAAAAAACCCAAGCAGGAGGTGAGATGCGTGGACGCAGATCCCCGATTACGGATCAACAAAAAACTACAAATAAAAGCGGAGAGGCGTTGCGCATTTTTATAACCGGCTGACCCGCTTTTTAAAAGAAAGTGGGTGAATGAACTTTGATCAAGATCATGACAACTGCAAGAGGCGGCATGTTGGAGGAAATATCTTCAATAGAGCCTAACGCCTGGATTCATCTTACGGATCCTACCAAAGAAGAGATCAATAAGGTTGCGGAAGCGCTCCTTATCGAAACGGAATTTTTACATGCAGCCCTGGACGAAGAAGAAACGGTGCGTATCGATACCGAACCGGATCAGACCTTGATACTAGTGGATATTCCTGTGGTTCAGCCAGAAGGAACATCTTTTTTGTATACGACCATTCCGCTCGGCATCATTATGACGGAGCACAACATCGTGACCGTTTGCCTGGAAGAGACCTCAATCATAGAAGACTTCTGGAGCAACCGCGTGCGCGGGTTTGACGCTTCTAAAAAAGCCAGGTTTGTGCTGCAGCTGCTTTACAAAAATGCGGCGAAATACCTGCAGTATCTGAGGCAGATAGACAAGTTAAGCACTCAGATTGAGAATTCCCTGCATAAATCCATGAAGAACAGGGAATTGATACAAATGCTGCGCCTGGAGAAATCGTTGGTATTCTTTTCTACTTCGTTGAAATCCAATGAGATCGTTCTGGAGAAAATGCTAAAAAACAATGTTATCAAGCGGTATCCGGACGATGTGGATCTTTTGGAAGACGTTATCGTGGAAAACAAGCAGGCTATTGAAATGTGTAATATATACAGCAATATTTTAACGGGTACCATGGACGCTTTTGCATCCGTGATATCCAACAATTTAAATATCGTAATGAAATTTTTAACATCGATTACTATTGTGCTTGCTATTCCGACAATGATCTCAAGCTTTTTCGGCATGAATTTAAAGGGAATGCCGTTTGCCGATTTCGGAGGTGGATTCTGGGCCGTGGTGGGCGTTGCGGCTATCGTGTCTTGCATATCCATCATTATACTTTGGCGCAAACGAATGTTCTAGCTAATGCGCGGTTTGAAAAATGTTAATCAGTATGATATAATAACATCCGCTTTTGGAAAGGACATAAGACCAATTAAAAGAAAGGCAAGAATGGTTCATTGATTGAGAAACTTGTGATCAGAGGCGGTATTCCGCTTCGAGGTGAAGTAAATATTACCGGTGCCAAAAACGCAGCGGTAGCCATGCTGCCGGCCGCTATCCTGGCCGAAGGCGTCTCAACGATTGAAAATCTTCCCAATATAGCAGATGTGCTCATACTTAAAAGAATATTGGAATCCCTGGGAGCGATTGTGGAGTTTGACCCCGAAGCGGGCGTGATGCGTATCGATACCTCTCCCGTCAATACAAGCCAGGTCTCCATTTCCCTGGTAAAAAGCCTGCGCGCGTCCTATTATTTTTTGGGTGCGCTGCTGGGCAGATTCGGAAACGCGGAGATCTATCTGCCGGGCGGCTGCGCTATAGGCGAGCGTCCGATCGACCAACACATAAAAGGCATGGAAATGCTGGGGGCGACCGTTAAAACTGAATACGGCAAAATGGTCGCGACTACGGAAGACAGGCTCGTCGGCCGCGACGTTTACCTGGATCTTGTATCCGTGGGCGCTACCATCAATGTGATGCTTGCCGCGGTGAAGGCGCAGGGGCTGACGACCATTGCAAACGCCGCAAAAGAGCCTCACGTGGTGGACGTTGCAAACTTTTTGACATGCATGGGTGCTAAGATAAAAGGCGCCGGAACGGACGTGATCCGCATCACCGGCGTCGAAAAGCTGCACGGCTGCAATTACTCCATTATTCCGGATCAGATTGAAACCGGCACCATTATGATCGCAGCTGCCGCAACGCGGGGGGACGTGTATTTAAGGAATGTGATCCCCACGCATATGGAAGCGCTTTCCGCAAAGATGATCGAAATGGGTATCAACGTGGAAGAAGGTTCGGATTTTATCCATGTCTCCTGCAATAAAACCCCCAAGGCGGTTCATATCAAAACGCTGCCCTATCCCGGGTTTCCGACAGACCTGCAGCAGCCCGCGACAGTCCTCTTGTCCACGGCGCTGGGTACAAGCGTGATCGTGGAGAATATATTCGAATCCAGATTCAAGCATATCAACGAAATACGCAGAATGGGCGCAAAGGTGAGTATCGACGACCGTGTGGCGGTTGTGGAAGGCGTTGAAAAACTTACGGGCGCACCGGTTCGCGCAACCGATCTCCGGGCCGGAGCCGCGCTGATCGTTGCGGGGCTTATGGCGGACGGAACAACCGAAATACATAACATCAAATATATAGACCGCGGCTATGACCATATAGAAAACAAATTAAAATTGCTGGGCGCTGATATCCGGCGCGAAGTGGCCGAAATCGCGGACGACGATTATTATTATTAATTGCACTGATTAAAAAGGAGCGCATGCTCCTTTTTTTAATCATATTTTTTACTTTTTCCCTATACGGTTATATGCCTTTCGCCGAAAACTTTTTTTGCTGCCCGGACTGCGTTGAGGACTTTTGGGAACCCGGTATAGGGAATACACTGCAGAAACGCTTCAATCACCTTTTGGGGAGGAACGCCGACGTTTAACGCGCCGTTTATATGCACTTCAAGCTGCGGTTCACAGCCGCCTGCGGTGAGAAGGCTGGCTATGGTGATCAGTTCCCGTTCCTGAAGGTCAAGACCGCTTCTTGAGTATATGTCTCCGAATGCAAATTCGATGATATAGTTTCCCAAATCGGGGGCAATGTCTTTCAGGGATTCAATTACCTGTTCACCGCCGGTACCGTCCACTTCCGACAGCTTTTTAAGGCCCCGCTCATAACGATTGTCATCCATTGTTTTACCTCCGGTATAAATTATTATTGAAAGCATACTACATGGAGTTAACTCCATGTCAACCCTGTGGAAAGGAAAAAATGAGTTCGTTCGGGCAGCTTCTCCCGGATTCCGAGCTTAAATAGAAACATTTGTAAGGGGAAATTATATACTGCGCCAGCCGGCGGCATAAAAAAACCGCGCGTTTGCATAAACGGCGGTTTTGGATCGCAGGGAATCAGTCGTTGTTCGAAATCCCGGATAGATCGTAGGGCGTTTCCTGGTAAACATAGTAGTTCAGCCAGTTGGAAAACAGCAGGTTCGCATGTCCGCGCCAACGCACCACGGGCTCGGAAGAGGCGTCGTTTTTCGTAAAATAATTTCTGGGCATTGCAATGTCCAGTCCCCGGGAAATATCCCGGTTGTATTCGTCCCGCAGGGTGCCTGGGTCGTATTCCGGGTGGCCGGTTACAAATATCTGCCTGCCGTGTTTGCCCATAACGATATAGATGCCCGATTCCTCGGATTCGCACAGGATCTCAAGTTCGGGGTGTTTTACAATATCTTCGTGCCTGACTTCGGTATGCCGTGAGTGCGGCGCGTAGAAAACCTCGTCAAATCCCCGCATCAGCGGCACCAGCATGTTGTTGCAGGTATGCTTGAAAATTCCAAACATCTTCTGCTCCAGCGGGTATTTCGGAATATTGTAATGATAATAAAGCCCTGCCTGCGCTCCCCAGCAGATGTGCAGGGTGGAAAACACGTTCTTTTTGCTCCACTCAAATATCCGGGTCAGTTCCTTCCAGTAGGTAACCTGCTCAAAAGGAATCTGTTCCACCGGAGCGCCCGTAATGATTAGCCCGTCGAATTTTTGGTGGCACACTTCATCAAATGTCGAATAAAATGTGTTAAGGTATTCCCTGGACGTATTCTTGGATGTATGTGTAGCCGGATGCAGCAGAACGATTTCAACTTGCAGCGGCGTGTTTGACAGGAGGCGCAGGAGCTGGGTTTCGGTTTGTTCTTTTGTCGGCATGATGTTGAGTATGGCAATGCGCAGCGGACGGATATCCTGTCTCTCAGCGCGCTCGGAGGTCATTATGAATATCCCTTCCTGAGAAAGTATCTGTACTGCCGGTAAATCGCCATTGACATTGATAGGCATATTGACAACTCCTTTTTCTATGTTTGACGTACATTATACTTTATAATAAAATGGATGTACATATAATTCGTGAAAAAAACTGCTTGGAGGTGGTTTTTATTATTAATAATTGGTTAACAAACAACGCTCTGCCGCTGGCTGAAAAGCTGAACCGGATAAACAGCGCAAATTTTGGCGAGGAAAGCATCAGCGGTTTCGGCATGAAGGCCAGAGTGGAGAAATTGATCGACCTGATACGGTCCGCAATGTTTCCTAATATATACCAGCGGTCGCTCAAAAATATGGAGTTTCTGGATACGGTGGTATGCGATAAACTCCAGCAGGCCGCCATCCTGCTTTACGAAATCTGCCGGGATGTGCTCGTAAACAAATGCGAGCTTATGACAAAAGGCGGCCAGGAGTGCGACAAATGCAAGGAAGCCGCTCAGGAGATCACCGTTCAGTTTATGAACAGCCTGACGGATATTGCGGCTGTTTTAAATACGGATATCGAGGCTGCGTATAACGGCGATCCGGCGGCGGTCTCCAAAGAAGAGATACTATTGTCCTATCCCGCGTTTGAGGCCATCAGCATATTCCGTCTGGCGCATAAGCTTTTTGAGTTGAAAGTGCCCCTTTTGCCCCGCATCATGACGGAGTACGCACACCAGCGGACGGGTATCGATATCCATCCGGGCGCTACGGTTGGGAAATATTTCTTTATTGATCACGGTACAGGCGTGGTGATCGGAGAAACCTGCCGGATAGGAGACCGCGTTAAAATATACCAGGGAGTGACTCTTGGCGCTAAAAGTTTTGAGCTGGATGAAAACGGAAATCCCGTCAAGGGTATCAAACGCCATCCGAATATAGAGGACGATGTCATTATCTATTCAGGCGCTACGATTCTCGGAGGGGATACCACAATTGGGAAGCACAGCGTGATCGGCGGCAACGTCTGGCTGACCACGTCGGTGGAACCTTATTCCACTGTGTATAATGCGCAGCCGTCGCCCATCATAAAGAAGTAAATCATCTTTCTTAAACCTTTTCTTTTTTCGAAAAGAAAGGTGAAAAAATAAATAACGGCGGGAATATCCCGCCGTTTACTATTCAATCTTTTAAAATATTAATCCTGTAAAAATACCAGTTGCTGTTTGTTCACATCCCCCGATCCCAGAGTCACCACTATATCGCCTTCCTTCCAGTTTTCCAGAAGGTATTTTTTAATATCCTGGAATGTGGGCAGATATTTCGCGTTGCCGGAATTTTTGTTGATCTCGGCAACCAGATCGGTCGCATGGATGTCTCCCTGATCGATATCCCTTCCCGGATACAGGTCCGGAACCAGTACTTCGTCCGCGTCAAAAAACGCCAGACCGTATTTTGTTTTGAGGGTCCTTGCCCTGGTAAAGGAATTGCACTGGAACACCGCCCACAATTTTTTATGGGGGTAAATATGCGCAGCCTGCATGCAGGCTTTGATTTCACTGGGATGATGCGCATAGTCATGGAATATTTTGACGCCGTCGCGCTCGCCAACCAATTCAAACCTTCTGCCGGCCAAATGGTAATCCTTCAGCGCTTGCACGCAGGTTTCCAGGCTTACGCCGAATACTTCGTGCGCGTAAAGGGACGCGGCCAGCGCGTTTTGCAGATTGTGCAGTCCGGGAACGTTCAATTGGATTTCGCCCTCCTGCCTGCCGTTATGAATTAGTTT
The DNA here is from genome assembly GCA_023393165.1 of Bacillota bacterium. Classification (GTDB taxonomy): domain Bacteria; phylum Bacillota; class Clostridia; order Christensenellales; family Christensenellaceae; genus JAEYKI01. The sequence goes on from JAEWMJ010000024.1 coordinate 33,753, forward strand.
AGCATGCCCGTTGCCCATTGCGTCAAATCCCACGCCGTCCACATACCAGTCGCTGTTTTCATTTCCAAAGGTGATGACGCGGCAGGATACTTCGCCTGCCAGACGCATTGTAAGCGGATCGGTTGCGTTCAGGATGAGTACGCTATCCTGCCCGAGCTTTCGCGCAAACTCGGCAAATGTCTGATAAATGTCCTCAATATCGCGGTAGAAATCAAGGTGGTCGTCGTCAATGTTGTTTACCAGAATGTATTTAGGAGAGAGCGTCAGAAAGCTTTTTACGTATTCGCATGCTTCGGTGATAAATATATCGCTTTTCCCCAGTTTGACGCCGCCGCCCAAAAAATCCACCATTCCGCCTACATGCACCGTGCAGTCGATATCGGCAGTCTGCATGATCAGCGCCAGCATGGAGGTTATGGTTGTTTTTCCATGGCAGCCCGAAATGCAGGCGACCCGGTCATACTTCGAAGAAAGAATGCCCAAAAGCTTGGATCTTTCCAGCATGGGAATGTCATGCGTCGCGGCGTAAGCGTATTCCGGATTTACAGGCTTGATTGCCGCCGTATAAATCACCAGATCGGCGCCCTGTACGTTTTTTTCATCGTGTCCTATATGAAATGGGATTTGAAGTTCTTTTAATTTTTCGGTAAACGCGGATTCGCGTTGATCGCTTCCGGTAACCTGATAACCGTTGGTTTTAAGTATTTGGGCCAGCCCGCTCATGCTGCATCCGCCGATTCCGATAAAATGAACGAGCTTGCCCTTAAAGTCATTTAAATCTATCATTTGATTCTCCAAAATATCGTATTTATACTGGGTATATTATACTAGAACCTAGATTGAATTATCAATAAAATAATCAAATAACTTTAATTGTCTATAAATTATTATGGATTATAAAAAGGATTTTTGCTATTTATGGAGAATATTAGAAACAGGACAAGTCTACATAATAAGTGGTGGAGGAAATATCATGAACATAACAGATATCCGAATCAGAAAAATTGAAGCTCTGGGGAAAATGAAAGCGATCGTATCCGTCACGTTTGACGATATGTTCGTGGTGCACGACATGAAGGTCATCGAGGGGCAGAGTGGCCTGTTTATCGCAATGCCCAGCAGAAAGACACCAAGCGGTGAGTACAAGGATATTGCACATCCTATCAATTCGGAAACAAGGGAACTCATCCAGCAAAGAATCCTGAAAGAGTACGAATCCATGCCCGAAGATATGAAGGATAATAAGGCAGACCAACCGGACTGATCTTAAATTTATAAGTGCATATTCTCTAGCCCTTTTATTTTTAGTTAAAAGGGCTTTTATTTTCCGGCTGCAGGGGTCTTAAGAATCCCCAACCGCTGTGTTATTTTTGCGCTTTTACAAATCATTTCTAAAAAATGGAAAAAAATTTTGCATTGGAAAAAATGAAAGGTTTTGCTATTATATTTTAGAATCAATAAAGAATCAAGGAGGAAATCACTATGTTGTCAATTTCTGAAATTAAGTCATATAAATGCCGGCTGGCCTCTCCTCCGCCGCCTCCCAAGGGTTTTGTAAGCAATACGGAATTTTTTGGGACCAATATCTTACGGCGAATACGAGACAGGATTCGCCGCATGAGAGGAGCATTATATGAAATCAAAAATACAGTTTTCACTGTCAATGGTGATATTCGGCACCATCGGCATTTTTATAAGGTATATCAACCTTGATTCAAGCGCTGTTGCCCTCTTAAGGGGGCTGATCGGAAGCCTTTTCCTGCTGGGCGTGATACTCTTTACAAGGCAGAAAATATCATGGGAAAAAATAAAAAAGAACGCGCTGATTCTCTTGATTTCCGGCGCCGCATTGGGCGCAAACTGGATATTCCTGTTTGAGGCATACCGTCATACAACCGTCGCAAACGCGGCTTTGAGTTATTATTTCGCGCCGGTTTTTCTTTTGTGCCTGTCTCCGGTTGTGTTAAAGGAGAAACTTTCAGTAAAGAAAATCGTCTGCATCGGAGCAGCTATGCTTGGCATGTTCCTCATAGTGGGAAACAGCGGGGACGCGGAGGTCCGAAATCATTTGCAGGGCATTGCCTTCGGCCTGACGGCGGCCGGTTTCTATGCGTCGCTGATGTTAATGAACAAATTTATTAAAAACCTTACGGGGCTGGAAACCACTCTTATTCAACTTATAGCCGCCTCGTTGCTGCTTTTGCCCTATGTCTTACTGTCAAATGGGAGAGCCGGACTTATGCAGACAGCAGGTGTTTCCCTTCTGCTTGTTCTCATATTGGGCGTTGTGCACACCGGAATAGGATTCTTCCTGTTCTTTTCGGGAATGAAGGATTTAAAAGGGCAAAGCATAGCGGCATTAAGCTATCTTGACCCGATCACCTCGGTGATACTTTCTTTCACCCTTCTTCAGGAGACTATGACGCCGCTTGCATTAACGGGGGCCGCAATTTTGCTGGGCGCAACGTTTGTAAGCGAAAGGAGACCGGTTCAAGCTTAACAAAACATTTCATAATCAGCGGGCCGGGTTCATCCGGTCCGCCGGTGATAAACTCCGGTTGATTGAGCCGGTCTACGTATTACGGTTTATCATTTTGCCAGGAGGACAGAAATGGGAATTTCACAGTTTTGTTGACTCCATACTTTTAACTGTATACAATAAAGTAGGATTTAAATAGCAAGGAGAAAAAGGATGGAAAATTGTATAGCCGTGGTGCTTGCCGCCGGTGAAGGAACCAGAATGAAATCAAATAAACTGAAGGTGCTTCACAGCGCTGCCGGACGGCCCATGATAAAATGGGTATTGGATTCTCTTGCGGAAGCCGGTGTCGGGCGCACGGCGGTCGTTTGCGGCAACGGCATGGAAGATCTGAAAAACGAGCTTGGCGGGGGCGTAACATATGTGGAACAGGCTCAGCGCCTGGGAACCGGCCATGCCGTCATGCAGGCGGCGGAGTTCATCCGTGATTTTGGCGGCTATGTCGTCATTATGCCGGGAGACATGCCGCTGTATACGGCGGAAACTATTCAAAATGTTTATAACAAAGCGGCCGGCGGGGATTATGCCTGTGTGATCCTGACCGCGGTTTACGATGATCCCTACGGATACGGCAGGATAATCCGCGACGGATCTGGTAATGTCAAAAGCATCGTGGAAGAGGCCAATGCTACGGAGGAGGAAAAGAAGATCCGTGAGGCCAACGCCTTTTTATACTGCATCAAAGCGCCGCTGTTGCTCCAGTGCCTTCAAAAAATGCAGCCCAAGCTCCCCAAAAACGAATATTATTTGACGGACGTGGTGGAGCTGCTGAACGGGGCGGGCCAAAAAGTCGGCGCATATATTGCGGAGGATACGGAAGAATGCCTGGGCGTCAACGACCGGGTCCAACTGGCGCAGGTATCAAAAATACTTTATGCAAGAACCGCAAAAAAGCATATGCTGAGCGGCGTTACAATACTGGATCCTGCGTGTACGTACATTGATCCGGAAACAACCATCGGGCAGGACACCGTGATCTATCCGGGCGTGATACTGGAAAAATGCAAAATAGGCAGTAACGTTACGCTGTATCAGGGAAGCAGGATCGTAGACAGCCAAATCGGCGACGCTTCGGATGTTCAGAATTCCGTTGTTTTAAATGCCGTCATAGGTTCGCATACCACTGTCGGTCCTTACGCTTATTTGCGTCCGGGTACAAAAATCGGCGATAAATGCAGGGTCGGCGATTTTGTGGAAGTCAAAAATTCGGTGATCGGCAATGGAACAAAGGTATCGCATCTCACGTATATCGGGGACGGCGACCTTGGCCGGAATATCAACGTGGGCTGCGGCGTGGTATTCGTCAATTACGACGGAAAAAGGAAGTACAGGTCCAAAGTGGGCGACAAGGCCTTTATTGGCTGCAATACAAACCTCATCTCCCCTGTGGAGGTGGGCGAGGGCGCCTATGTTGCCGCCGGATCTACTGTTACGGATAATGTGCCCCCCCATTCGCTCTGTATTGCAAGGAGCCGCCAGGTAATCAAGACGGAATGGAAAGACAAAAGGGATGACGAATAAAAAAGCGGTGTTTTTTGACCTGGACGGGACGCTTCTCCCGGTCGATCCGGATACGATGTTCGGTCCTTATTTCGAATTGCTGAAAAAAAGCGAAATCATGCAATTGATTGCTGCGGACACGGAAGACGCTTTCCGCATATTTATGGAAGCGGCTTCGTATATGATGGAAAACAGGGGCGGGGACACCAACGAAGGTGCGTTTCTTGCATATATTGAAAAGGCGGCTGGCAGGAAAAGAGAACATTTGAAGGAGCCGCTCAACAGGTTTTACGGGACGGTATTTGATTTTTTGACCGGAGTTGTTCAAAAAAAGGGGATCCAGCGGAGGATCGTGCACACCGTACGCCAAAAAGGATATAAAACGGTGCTTGCGACCATGCCTGTGTTCCCGCTGACTGCGGCCGTGTCAAGGCTTTCCAGCGTAGGACTCCGCCCGGAGGATTTTCACTATATATCCCATTATGGAAATTCCACTTATTTAAAACCGCATCCGGAATATTACCAGGAAATACTGAGCAAAATCCATTTGGACGGAAAGGATTGCATCATGGTAGGTAATAATATCAAAGAAGATATGGTCGCGCAAAACCTTGGATTCGACGTGTTCCTGGTAACCGGTCATGAAATCGGAGAATACAAAAAAGATGATTACACAAGCGGGGACCTTCGGGCATTGTTCGAATGGGCCTGCGGTTTGCCCAGGGCGGAGGTTTAAAAGTGATATGTGTTATAGGCCTCGGAAATCCGGGGATAAAATACAAAAATACCCGGCATAACGCCGGATTCCAGGTCATCGACCTGCTTGCGCGGGAATATGGCGTCAGGTTCAAGACCAGCAAGTTTCAGGCAAAAACCGCGCAGGGCACGGTAGATGGAAAAAAGATCCTGCTGGTAAAGCCGCTCACGTATATGAATGACAGCGGATACGCGGTGGATGCGGTCATGGATTATTTCGATATAAAGCAGCAGGATATCGTCGTATTGGTAGACGATATGGACCTGCCCTTAGGATCCATCCGGATCCGGGAGAAGGGAAGCGCGGGAGGACATAACGGCCTCAAATCCATCATAAGCTATTTAAAAAGCGAGGATTTTGCGCGCATTCGGATCGGTATCGGAAAACCCGCGGGGCAAAAAGGGACAATTCCCCATGTGCTCGGAAAATTCAGCCCCGAAGAGGGCGGGCTGGCCAAAGAGACGTTCGGGCGGTGCGCCCGGGCGGTGGATTGCCTGATACGGGAAGGCTTGCAGGCTGCGCAAAGCAAGTATAACGGATAGAGTAAACGCTGATTCATTCGGAACGCTGTCTTGGCGGCGGACTTCGTATCCTGCTGTGTGGCTGAAATCTTGAAATAGCGCCGCTATTCCTTTGATTTCGCTCCTGGAAGGGATATAAAGCCTGCTTACCAATTCATCATTCCTCGATTGATCACCGTTTACTAAAGAAGAGGTGCATCGTGCAAAATTTTATACAGCAAACAATTGCTGAAATGGATGAATTCAAGCAGTTGCTGCAATTTATACGGGGGGGGCAAATGCCCGTCTCGATTATTGGCGTTCCTCAAAACGCGGTGCGCTTTTTATTAAAAACCCTGTCCAGGGAAACGGGCAGGACGGTCGTTTTTGTGCACCCGACTTTTGAAGAGGCGAAGCAAAGCGCAAAAGAAGGGAAACTGTTTCCCGCCGAAGACATGCAGCTCAGGACCGTCGCCGCGAAAAGCCGGGAAAATACGTTTGAGCGGATCGAACTGCTTTTTGACCGGAATCCGGTTGATGTGGTCCACATGCCCGTTCTGGCGCTGCAGCAAAAAATGATGCCGCCGGAACTTCTTTACGGCGCAGCCATATCGCTTTTCGCCGGGAAACAATACGGGATAGATTCTCTGCTGGAAAATTTTATGCGCCTTGGGTATGAGAGGGTGGAGACGGTATATGAAAAAGGCCAGTTTGCTCGGCGGGGCGAGATCGTGGATGTTTTTTCCACCTGCTACGGCGCGCCTGTCCGCCTGACTTTTTTTGACGACGAGATCGAAACCATCCGGTGTTTTAACGAAGACACCCAGAAGTCTGAAGGAAGGACGCTGGAAAAAATCAATGTATTCCCGGCGAGCGAATTTATACTGGATGAGGACATGGCCGGAAAAGCTCTCCGATACCTCGGCGGATATGAGAAAGACAATTCTCCTCTCGGGACCGCCGCGCAGGATATGTGCTTTCAGCTTCGGGAATTCGGGACATTCGAAAACGCGGACAGTTTTCTTGGCGTTATGACGCAGGGGTCCTCCGTAGCGGAATATTTTAAGGGCGCTCTCTTTTTGTTTGACGACTATGACAGGGTTTTAAGCCAGGCGGAGAAGAACCGGGAAGAATTCGAACGTTTGTTTGAATCCCTGAAGAGAAACGGGGAGGTTTTCCCCGTACAAAAAGAGTCCTTTCTGGATTTCAAAAAGCTGGAATTCCTTCATAAATCTGCAATGGAATTAACGCCGGTCGCGTCGTCCAAATGGAAGGCGCGCACCGTGGATTTTGCCATGCGGCAGGCAGCGCAGTTCACCGGCAAAATAGATTTGCTGGCCGACAGCCTCAAATCCAGGCGGAAAGCCGGGTACCGTGTGGCAATGTGTGTGGGTGCAAAAGCGGATTCCCTGTCGCGTGCGCTCCGGGATCTTGATATTCTTTGTCCGGTGACGGCCGGGGGCGGAGAAGGGATATTTATCAGCAGAGAAGTGCTGGACTACGGTTTTGAAATCCCCCGCATCAAAACGTATTTTTTGGGCGAATGGGATGTATACGGACGGATCAAAAAGGTGCAGATGAAATCTCATCCGTCCAAAAAAACAACGGAAGACATCTTTGCGGAACTTTCGGCAGGCGACTATGTGGTGCACGAGGTGCACGGCCGTGGAAGGTACCTGGGACTCAAAAAAATGGAAGCTGCCGGAAGCGTTGCGGAATACATGGAAATAGAATACCGGGACGGAGACAAACTCTATGTCCCGACGGCGCAGATCGACCGTGTGCAAAAATATATCGGCAGCGAAGACGGCGTTCCCGTACTATCCCGCCTGGGCGGACGGGAATGGGAAAACACCAAAAACAAGGTGAAAGAATCCGTCAATAAACTGGCGTTCGATCTGGTAGCGCTTTACGCAAACAGGTTTGAGGCAAACGGTTTCAGGTTTGCCCCGGATACCGTCTGGCAAAAGCAATTCGAAGATAATTTTGAGTTCGAAGAGACGGACGGACAGGAGCAGAGCCTTGAGGAAATCAAACGGGATATGGAATCAAACCGGGTCATGGACAGGTTGCTGCTGGGGGACGTGGGATACGGAAAAACCGAAGTCGCCATGCGCGCCTGTTTCAAGGCGGTGATGAATTCCAAACAGGTGGCGGTGCTCGTGCCCACAACCCTTCTGGCGCGTCAGCATCTAGAAACCTTTAAAAAACGCTTCGAGGGATTCCCGGTCACAATAGACATGATCAGCCGGTTTTCCGCTTCGCGACACAAGGAAATCATGCGGGACGTTTCGCTCGGAAAAATTGACATCATTATCGGCACGCACAAACTGCTGTCCAAAGACATCAAATTTCATAATCTCGGGCTCCTGATCGTGGACGAGGAGCAAAGGTTCGGGGTGGCGCATAAGGAAAAAATCAAGCTCTTAAAGCAGTCCGTCGACGTTCTTACTCTTTCGGCAACCCCCATTCCCCGTACGCTGGAGATGTCTTTAATAGGCATCCGGGACCTCTCCACAATCAAAACGCCGCCCGTTTCCAGAAAACAAACCCAGTCTTATGTGGTGCGGTATTCGGACAGCCTTCTTCGCGACGCGGTGCAAAACGAGATAAGGCGGGGCGGACAGGTTTATTTTGTCTGCCGGCAGATCAACCAGATGGACCGGCTGGTTTTAGATATCAGAAGAAACGTTCCGGAGGTCAGAGTAGCGGCGGTACACGGGCAGATGGGGGAAGCGCAGATCGAAAAAACGGTTTCCGCGTTTATTGAAGGCCAAACCGATGTGCTGGTATGCACAACGATAATAGAATCCGGGATCGATATACCCGCCGTCAACACCATTATCATTTACGAGGCGGATAAATTCGGATTGTCCCAGCTTTACCAGCTGAAAGGCCGGGTGGGCAGGGGCGATAAGATATCTCACGCCTATTTCACGTATCTGGGCAGCGTTGTGGGCGAAAACGCCAAAAAACGTCTTGCTGCCATACGGGAATTCACGCAGCTCGGGTCCGGGTTCAAGATCGCGATGCGCGATCTGCAGATCAGGGGCGCCGGAAACCTGCTGGGCCCCGAACAAAGCGGACATATGGCAAGCGTAGGGTACAGCCTTTATTGCAAAATGATGAAACAGGCAATCGAGGCGGCTAAGGGAAAGGTTCCCATAGGAGCGGAAACGGAATTCGAAACCGCGGTGGACCTGGCTATCCCCGCCTATATTCCGGATTCCTATATAGACGAAGAGACGCACAAACTGGATATGTATAAGGCGATATCACGCATTTCAGGCGTGCGGGATATGAAGGAAGTCCGGGACGATCTTACAGACCGGTACGGAAAAATACCCAGGGAAGTGGAAAACCTGATCATATGCGCACTGGTTAAAAAATTCGCAAACGAGGCCGGTATCGCGAGCGTAATTAAAAAAAGCGATAAAATTGAGCTAAAATATGCCGAAAATGTAAATATTGAGCCTAAACGCCTTATACGGTTTTTAACCAGGATGGGAGAAAAAGCCCAGTTCAGAGCCACAAATCCGCCTGTGATTGTTTTCGGAAGCCCGGCTGTAAAGGAACTTGTGGAGTTCCTGCACGCATTAAAACGTTGCAAACCCTCCGCTTTCGGAGTATAATAACTTTGATTTTTCTACAAAAGGAGAACGCTATGAATAAACTGAAAAAAATAGCTTCTATCATACTTTGCGCCGCTGTCGTTGGCGCCCTCACGGCTTGTTCCATGATTTCGGTCGATCCGGAAAAAGACGCCAACCAGGTTGTTGCGGTCGTGGGCGATAAACAGATACTGAAAAAAGAATACACCGAACAGTTTAATTATTTAATGTCCGCTTACGGATACGACGAAACCTACATTAAAGACCCGGGTAACAAGGAAACGGTAGACAGCATGAAAAAATCCGTTCTCGATCAGATGGTTGCTGATGAGGTTGCGTATCAGTACGCGATTGCAAACGGTATGGACCTGACGGACGCTGAAAAACAGGAAACGCAGGATAATCTTAATGAAACGATCGAATCCTATAAAGACACTATCCGTGAACAGGTGGAAGCGGAAGCGTCTTCCGACCCCTCCATCAATGTTGACGAGGAAACCGCAAAAAGGCAGCAGGAGCAGCTTGCAGTTTATCAGGATCCTTCCTATGTGGAAGGCACTATCCGGTATCAGATTCTCCAGAAGTTTGAAGAAAGCGTCACAAGTACGGTCAATGTGACCGAGGAACAGGCGAAGGAAAGATACGATCTGGAAGTCGATAACCAGAAGCTGATGCTGGACAACATGGCTTCGTATCAGCTGAACATATCTCTGGGCAACACCCCTTACGTTTACCCTGAGGGAACCAAGGCGGTCAAAAACATCCTGATCCCTATCCCGGACGATAAACAGACCGAGATCCAGACATACAGGCAGAATAATAACGACGCGCAGGCCGACGCTACACTGCAGGAAGAACTCGCAAAAATAAAATCACAGGCGGACGAAGTGCTTGCCAAGGTAAAGGCCGGAGAAGACTTTGATTCCCTGATCGATCAGTACGGCAAAGATCCCGGAATGACGCAGGAACCCGGCAAAACAAAGGGCTATTACGTTTATCCCGAAGACACCCAGTACGTGCAGTCTTTTGTGGACGCCGCTGTTGCCCTTCAAAACGTGGGCGATACGTCCGACTTGGTTGCAAGCGATTACGGCTATCATATCTTAAAGCTGATTGCCATACCCGAGCAGATCGTGCCTTTTGATGAGATTAAGGACGATCTGATAGCGACGCTGCAGTCAGACCAGGAGCAGTCAGCGCTTGAACAAAAGCGGCAGGAGCTTGTCAAAGCCGCAAACGTAAAAGAATACTACAACAAATTGTAAATTAAGACATTAGGCCCCGCGGACGCGGGGCTTTTTTTACGGGAAACTGCCAAGCTGTTAAATATAATTCAAAAATTTTGTCAGTCCTCCGCTTTTTGCATGCGTTTGAATAATATCTTTATGTTTGCAAATAATAGCAATACAACCAAATTGGTTAGTTTTAGAGGAGGAGCATATGAAAGCAACTGGAATTGTAAGAAGGATAGACGAACTTGGAAGAGTAGTTATCCCAAAAGAAATAAGAAGGACACTCAGAATTCGTGAAGGAGACCCTCTTGAAATATTCACCGAAAGGGAGGGCAATATTATATTGAAAAAATACTCGCCGATAGGCGAGTTGAACGAATATGCCAACCAGTTTACCGAAGCTATCAGCAGGGCGCTTGGAAAAGTATCTCTTATCTGCGATAAGGATATCGTCATCGCCGCTGCAGGTACTAATAAAAAGGATTATTTCGAAAAGCCTATCAGCCGCGCCATGCAAAGCCTGATAGAAAACAGGCAGGCGCTTACCGCAGCCGATAATGGCAATGTGATCCCGGTGGTGGAAGGGGAAGATGCAAAAGGAATATATTCGGAAGTATTGGTGCCCATTATATCGGAAGGGCACACGATCGGAGCTGTAGGCGCGCTTTCCAAAAAGCCTGAGTCCGCCTTTTCTGCAGGCGATATCAAGGCGCTTGAGGTTGCCGCGGCTTTTTTAGGTGCGCAAATGGAGCAGTAGCGCTTCAAGTTGCAATTTTAAATATATTAAAATACCCGTAAGGCGGTTATCTATAAGGCAGTATTTAAAAAACTGATTGCTGGCGGCTGGCAAGCGGGATGTAGTTTAATAAACAAGGCAGTGACCATCATATGGTTGAATGCCTTGTTTATATTTATTGGGGGTTATATTACTTGTATCCAAACGAAACAGGTTGGCAGGAAAAACTTCTGGAATCTTTTGTAGTTATAAAATTTACACATGAGGAAGCATACGGAACTGAATTTATGTACAAACAAAGCCGGCAAGGGTTATAGAATACCGTGCCGGCTTTCTGTACACCCGTTCAGAACATCGTATCATCTTTGAGCGCATCCACCAGATTCAATCGGTATATTTTTCTACCGCCTAAATAGTTGGCCAGAACTACGGACAGTATAATCAAAAGAGCAAATACCATAACCGGTACAATCGGCATTTGCTTAATAAATTCATTCAAAGGAATCTGGCTTTTATTCAAAGCAAACAGAACAATCGGTATATTTATCAGCAGGCTTATGACAATAGGTTTTAGGCTTATTATGGCCGTTTCCACCAGCAAAATGTTCCAAACACCTTTTGGGGTCAATCCGTTTGTAACGTATCTCGCAAATTCCCTTCGTCTTTGATGAATATGGCCCAGAGTGTTGGAAAATACATTTGCAAGTCCGATACAGAATAATAAACTGGATAAGATTCCGATTAAAAGAATTTTCACATTTCGAGTTGATATATTGGATTCTTCCGTTTCCTGTCTGTTTTCGGTTGTATATTCGTACTTTCCATTCAAAAGGATCTTTATATTATCCTGAATGCTTGCAATCTCATCCTCTGAAGCGGCCTTAATATTATAAAAGATTTTTTCGGCGCTAAAATATTGTGCCGTTTTTTCAAAGGAGCTTGCGGACGTAACCTGCGGCAGAGTAAAGTTTTCAAATTCCTCTCTGATTTCTGGAAATTTATCCGTTAAAGCAATCTGCATTGCATTGAAGCTTCCTGCTGTCTCAGTTAAAAACTCGAAGTCCTGCAGGCCTGACACTTTTATAAATGGAATCAGTTTCTTATTATTCCGGCCGCTGTTTATATTATCCCATATTGTATTAATGGTAATGACTGCCGGCAACTCCGTTCCATCAGAAAGCGAAACAGCAGCTCCAATTTCATTGCAATACTCCCTGAAGCTTTCGTCATCCAGAATGATAAATGGAGTTTTTATCTTATAGTAGTTATCCAAAGCCTGTATACCGGTATCCTTCAACACCTCTATTCCACCGAGGAACAGAAGATCGTCGCTGAGCATATCCTTTGAAATGTTGCTATAGGCATTTACATTGCGGTAAGATATGCATTTTGATACTCCCGGTATGTTCCGGATGCCGGAAAGAAGCGTATCTCCATCCTTTTTGTCCACATTCATATTAACCATCAGATCCCATTTATCTTTGTAACGCTCAAAAAACGTATAGTGAGTACTGATGGACGATATAGTATTAAAATTCAGATAAGCCGAAAAAATCAGGAAAGATAAAGTTAAGGCTATAGTGGATGTTTTAAAAGCCTTTCTCCTTGCGTATATAGATTTTTCCGCCAGATCGCTTTCAATGCCGAACAGACGTGAAAAAATGTAAATCCGCTTTACTTTATTTACAGGCTGTGTTTTTCCGTATTGTATTGCTTCCAGCGGACTTATCCTGCTCATTTTTACGGCCGGTATGCGGGCAGATAGCCATACGGTTATAAAAGAGGCCGACAGCGCCGCTATAAAAATAAAGGGATTATATTGGAATTGGATTGCTAAATCCCTGAAAGGGTCGGTAACACTTTGGATTATTTGGATAAAAACGTAGCATAATCCTGCTCCCAACGCTACTCCGGCTATGATCGGCAGCAGGCATAAAATGAGGGCTTCACTGACCAGAACAGAACGGATCTGCCGGGGTGTTGCTCCGATACTCTGCAGTAATCCTAGCTGGTGCAGCCTCGCGTTCATGGAAACGCCGAAAGCGTTATGGATAGTCATAATCAGTGAAAAGCATGCCCCCAGCATTGTAAGCAAATATATAAATGGAATAAGCGGTGGATTCATCTTCTCCTCGGGTGAAAAAATAAAATATTGTTCCAGCAGTTTGTTATTATATTCAATTTTTCCATTGTCCACAGTCAGTCCAATCTTTTCCGCAAGCTCCGGTAAATCCTTATAAATGCTGCTCATAGGATCAAAATATAGATAGGCTGTCCTGCCATTGCCTATATCAGTCTCGTTAAAGATTACGTTCTTCACACTCGCGTGGCGCTCCAGAAATTCAACGTCATCTTCTGTTATATTACCGGTTAATTTTCCATGCCAGTCGCCCGTCTCTAGTTCAATCAGACGTATATCATCCGTCCATATATTGAAGAAAACCCCGCAGGTCAAGGAAAGAAGCACGGATGCTATAAAAGCGACAAAAACTATGGATATACTTGAAATTCTGTTATTTCTTATATAGCTTAAAGAATATTCTTTCCATATGTTCATAAAAACCTCCTTCCTCATCCTACTTTTTTATCAGAAAGGATGCTTCCGTCCTCAATTGTTATAATCCGGTCCGCTTCCAGGGCAATTCTTTCATCATGTGTAATGAGTAGAATAGTTTGCTTCAAATTGCGGTTGGAAAGCTTCAGCAATTCCACAATTTCTCTTGAATTTTTTTGGTCCAGGTTTCCCGTCGGCTCATCAGCGAGTATAATTGCGGGGCGGTACAACAGGGAACGGGCAATCGCCGTCCGCTGCTGCTGCCCTCCGGAAAGCTGACTGGGCAGAGCATCCAGTTTGTCGGACAATCCTAAGGTACTTACAAGGTAATTGAAATATTCCTGCTCGGGCTTCCGTTTATCCAATAACATCGGCAGCATAATATTTGTTCTGACAGTCAGGGTCGGTATCAAATTATAAAACTGATAGATCAGTCCTACCTTCCTTCGCCTGAAAATGGCTGCTTTTTCCGTGTTGAAACAGGTAATATCTGCATTATCAATCCATATTTTACCGGATGTTGGGAGGTCTACTCCTCCAAGCAAATGCAACAAAGTGGACTTGCCAGAGCCAGAAGCCCCAACCATTGCAATGAACTCTCCTTTTTCTACTGATAGGCTGAGTTGATTCAGGGCAGTTACCTTGTTGGCTCCAAAACCATAGATCTTTGATACACTTTCGCATTTCAAAATTTCCATAATACACCTTCCTAGTATTAAATTTAACCGATGCATCCGTTATACGTGGTATCCTATCATGGAAAAGTGACAACTTAGTGACTATAATATCGGATAATGAAACAGGCGCCGCCGCAAAGCAGGTTTTTCGCGCTGATCAGGCCGCCTTGCATCTCTATTAAGGATTTGGCAAGAGATAGTCCTATCCCTGTTCCAGTCTTGGTGGCATTTTCACCGAAATAAAAGCGTTCAAAAATATGAGGAAGATCCTTTTCATTAAAGCCTTCCCCGTTATCTTCTAATTTTATCTCCGTATAAAGGGGATTTTGCGTATAATCCACCGAGATCAAGCTACCCTCGGGCGTATGCTCGATACAATTTTTAATCAGATTAATGAATGCCTCTATACTCCATTCCATATCTCCCTGAAAAGTAATTTCCGGATGATTCGGCAACACTACTTGGATATTTTTTTTCCTGATCAATTCCTCCAGGGTCTCCAGAGATAATTGCAGCATTGAATAAACGTCTACCTTGTTTTTCTCCAGTTTAAGTACACCGGCGTCAATCCGTGAGAGTGTCAGCAGAGCGTTCATCAATTGCTCCAAATGAATCGTCTGCCGTTGAAGTTTTTCCACATAGGTATGATTCTTCTCATTGTCCAGCAGCTGCGCCATAATGGAAATGGCTGCAACCGGTGTCTTAATCTGGTGCGAAATATCGGTAAGATGCCCGGCGAGGTTTTTATGTGCCAATAAGGCTGATTCGCTGGTCTGGCGGAGCTTTATTACTGTTTTGTAAATTTCATCCTGCAACGGGGAAAAATCATCTTCGGTATCCGGTAAAATTGTAGCATCGTATTCCAGGTTGATTTTTTCAAGATAGGTAGTCAAGTCCGAAATGCGTTTTCTATATATTCTTTTATAGGTTCGGAAAATCATATAAATAAGAAAGGCAGAAACCGGAAAGATAATCAGCAAGGAAAATTTCATGTTTTCTATATATTCAAAAGCAAAATCCATTGGTTTGAAACCGTATAGAGCAAGTATATCCTTATTTGATTCTTCGGTGTTTTTTACAGGCGAAAGGCTGTCCTTAATCATTTTTATAATATACTGTTCCGATTTCGGATTTTCTTCTGTTATGCCCTGCGCCAGTTCGGATAAAATCTTGTATTGGCTTTGTGCATAAGCCTGAGATAAGATTATGCCTATGACGCTACAGCTTATCAGACAGCTGAGGCATAAGAGGAAAATAAAAAGTAGTTTGTATTTATTTTTCATTCCAACATATCCTCCATTCGGTATCCGAAGCTCCGAATTGTTTTTATACAGGATGGATTATGCAGCTTTTCCCTAAGACGTTTCATTGTTACGGTCAGGGTATTGTCATTGACATAATTTTCGTTTACATCCCATATTGATTCCAACAGTCTTTGCCTGGTCACAGTGCAATTCTTGTTTTTCATTAGGATTAGCAGAAGCTGATATTCCATTGCGCTGAGCGGAACTTTTTCTTCTTCACTGAAAACCTGCATCTTCGTTTTGTCAATCACAATAGAGCCACAGATTATACAGCTTCCGGAGGCATCGCCTGCCCTTCTTAGAATTGCGCAGATTCTTGAGTATAAAACCTCCAATTCGAAGGGCTTAACTATATAATCATCGGCGCCGTATTCAAACCCCTGTACAATATCGCTTGTATCTCCCCGTACAGTAAGAAATAATACGGGAAGCTCTTTCCACTTGCTGCGAATCCACCTGCATAGACCGTCTCCAGTGCCGTCCGGCAGATTCCAGTCAATTATGACAAGCGATGGTAAGTGTCTTTTCAAAAAGCTTTTCGCTTCCGTAGCCGTCCGAAAAGTTGAAACACACAGATTTTTACCTTGCAGATAGTTCCTGACGCCAAATGCAATGTTTTCGTCATCTTCAACATAATAAATGTTTTTAACCATTGTACAGCCCCTGTCCTAAAAATCATTTTCCTCTTCAGTTTACGGATAAACTGGTTTGATAAGATAAATTATTCACAGTTATCGTTCATGCGCGCTAGACAAACAATCCACATTCTATAATTTAACACATTTTACAGTAAAGATCATTATCTTGAAGGGATATGCTTATTTATTGGAGCGAAATATGAACGAGAATATTTTCAGAAAGCAGAGTATTGACCGCATTTCTTCACCCGAGCAGCTCAATGATTATATAAAAGTATCAAACCCCAGCATATGGATTATCCTGACGGCTGTTATTGTGCTGCTGGCTGCTGTATTGGTTTGGTCAATTGGCTGCCTGAGCGGGAACGGGATATCATTATGCTGCGGTTTTATTATGAGCGAAGCTCACGGGAGGTGGCCGGGATGATGAATTTAAGCCATGAGAATGTGCGCTATCTGCAGCATGCGGCGATCGGTAAGCTGAAGAAATTTATAGCAAAGTAAATATGAATATAAGAAAAAAGTAAGATCCTGCTGCCACAGATAAGCGCAGGGTCTTTTTTAATTGGTTATGTTTGCATTGTTATTTGAATAAATATATAATAAATTGTTAAATATAGCCTCAGCTGATAAGGTAATAAACAGTTTGCAGCGGGCCATTCGAGCCATAGCTGCGTTAGTCTCCTCGCCATGGGATCCACCATGCCTTTGGTCGCCTGCCTTGCCCTGGCATAAATGGCCTGGCTGTAAACTCTTTGACCCTAGGGATAGATATTCGTTCCCGGCAAGACCGCAGGACGATGGTTGCAAAGCGAGGACGAGAACGCCGCCGCGGGCGGACAGATGCCCTTAGGGCGATTACTACTTTGTCAGCAGAGGCTAGGGAGCCTGTATGACTGAAAAACAGAAAAGTTTTGTAAAAGGCGCGGCGATATTGGGTGTCGCCGGCATCATTGTCAAGGTAATCGGCGCCGTTTTCAGGATACCCCTGGTGGACGCGGTCGGCACCGAAGGCATGGGCTACTACAACGTGGCTTATCCCATTTACGCGCTGCTGCTGGTGATCTCCACCGCGGGGATACCCACCGCAATCTCCAAAATGGTGTCGGAAAAGGCTGCGGTAGGCGACCATACCGCGGCGTACAATACTTTTCGGGTGGCGTTCCGCCTGCTGATCCTGGTGGGCCTTTTTACTTCGGCAATCATGTTTGCCGCAAGCACCTGGATCGCAAACGGCATTGTGCTGCAGCCCAAAGGAACTTTATCCCTGATGGCAATATCGCCCGCATTGTTTTTTGTGGCGGCTCTGTCCGCATACAGGGGATATTTTCAGGGGATGCAAATGATGGCGCCCACCGCCATAACGCAGGTGATCGAGCAGGTTGGAAAACTCGGTTTCGGCCTCTATCTTGCCTATCAGTGGATGCCCGCGGGTCCGGAATACGGCGCGGCAGGCGCGCTGGTGGGGGTTTCCATCAGTGAAGTATGCGCGCTCGTATATATCGTGGGCATGTACCGGCGGCGCAAGCGCGGGATTATGCAGTCGGTGGATTTCAAACGGCTGGGCAGGGGCGAGCTCAGGTCAAATGCGACAATCAAGCGGCTTTTGCTGATAGCCATACCCGTAACGCTGGGCGGGTGCGTCATGCCTATCGTAGCTTCCATCGATTCGGTAATCATACTGCGCAATCTGCTTGCGATCGGAGCCTCCCAGCAGGCGGCGGCTTCCATGTACGGGATGCTGACCGGGGTGGTGAATCCGCTCATCAATATGCCCGCCGTATTATCCCTCGCTCTCGCCATGAGCCTTGTGCCGTCCATTTCGGAATCGCTGGCGCAAAGGGATATAAAGCAGCTGAAGACCAAGGCTGCGTTCGGATTCAAACTCGCTATTTTCATCGGAATGCCGGCGGCATTCGGATTTGCGATCCTGGCCGGCCCCATCATCCATATGCTGTTCCGGTCGATCGTCAATACGGAATTTGAACTTTCCGTGTCCCTACTGCAGATCCTGTCGCTGGGCGTGCTGTTTTTGACGCTGGTGCAGAGCATGACGGGCGTAATGCAGGGTCTCGGCAAACCGGCGCTGCCGGTAATCGGTCTTACCGTAGGAGCGGTCGTCAAGGTGTTTGTGAGTATATGGCTGATTCGCGATCCGGATATCAATATTGCCGGCGCAGTTATCGGGACGATGTGCTGCTATGCCATAGCGGCGCTGATGGATATCATATTTGTAGTCAGAAATGTGAAATTGCGTCTGAGCTTTCCCGACCATATTTTAAAGCCAATGATTGCGACGGCGCTGATGGGCGGCGTTGCCATCCTTACATACAGGATGGTGTCGGGCTATTCCAATACTTTGGGGGTATTGGCCGCCATACTTTTGGCAATGATAGTATACGGGCTTGCGTTATCGTTCATGCACGCAATTACAAAAGAGGAAATGGGCCTGATGCCGGGCGGCGGCAAAATGCGCCGCTTGATGCGCAGGGCCCGGTTAAGGTAAAGGGAGTCGAACCCATTGCCGTAACACCACTACGGCTGCACCGCAGCGCCTTGTACTGCCAAACCTTACGCCTCTCTGAACTCGCAGACCCAAAAGTCGCCGTTTGGGATGCAGTCCGCGGAAGAGGAAGAAGCCATAGTGGCGCTATGGCGACTGACGATGACAAAGAAATGCGTACAAACGGCGGCTTTTGGGCGCATGGACTCGACTCTCTTTACCTTATGGAAGGAATGAAACAATGTTAAAAATTATTGGACTCGCAGACGGAAATTATGATCTGTTAAGCGTTGGCGCCGTCCGGGAGATTAAGGCCGCTGATGCGGTCGTGCTGCAGTCGGACAAGGCCCTGTGCGCCGCACAGATCAGGCAGGAGGCAAAAGAATTCCATACGCTGGACGAATTTTTCGAACAGGCTTCGGACTTTGACGAGCTGTACCGGAAAAGCGGAGATTTTATTGCGGAACTGTCCGCAAAGAAAAAGGTGGTTTTCGGAGCGCTCGGGAACCTTCATTCAAACGGTTTCGTAGCGGCGCTTAAAACCAGAACGGAGTTTGCCGTAATTCCCGGCGCAAGCCTTGAAAGCGCCGCCCAGTGTGTTGCCGATAAATATATGGAAACAGAAGCGTTTCAAAGCGTCGACGCACGAAATATCCGCAACGTGGGGCTGGACAGTGCCTCCGCCCTGATCGTAACCGGTATGGACAACCCTCTGCTGGCCTCCGGGGTAAAGCTTCATATAACCGGTTACTATGATGATGAGACGTCCGTCGTATTTATCAACGGAGGGAATCACAAACTCATTCCCATATGCGATCTGGACCAGCAGAAGGATTATGGGATCGGGTCCATTGCGGTATTTCCCCCTCTTAAAAAAACACAGCGGACAAGGTATACGTTTGGCGATCTTGTCGAAATCATGGAAAAGCTCCGGGGACCCGGCGGCTGTCCCTGGGATCTCGAACAGACACATGAAACCCTTCGGCAATATGTGCTGGAGGAGGCTTACGAGGTTGTGCATGCAGTGGATACAAAAGACCCGGCGGCGCTGGCGGACGAGCTGGGAGATCTTATGCTGCAGGTGGTTTTTCACGCGCAGATTGGAGCCCAGCGGGGTGAATTTGACATCACGGACGTAATAAGCAATATCTGTTCCAAAATGATCCTGCGGCACCCGCACATATTCGGAAGCGTGAGCGTCGGCGGAGCGGAGGAAGTGGTGACCAATTGGGAAGCAATCAAACGGAATGAAAAGGGTCTCTCCACTTATACGCAGACCATGGAGGACATCCCTTCGGGAATGAGCGCCCTCATGCGCGCCGCCAAAATCCAGAAAAAGGCGGCGCAGGCCGGATTCGACTGGGAAAAAGCCTCAGATGCGTTCGAAAAGGTGAAGGAGGAAGTTTTCGAATTTGAACAGGAAATCCGCAACGCCAGGCCGAATGAAATGGAAAACGAGGCCGGGGACCTTCTCTTTTCCTGCGTCAATGTACTTCGCCTGATGAAAATCAACCCCGAGGTCGCCTTAACGAGGACGATTCAAAAATTCATCTCGCGTTTTAATTTTATCGAGCAAAACGCGGGTGATGACCTCAAAAATCTGACCTTAAAACAGTTGGATTGCCTCTGGGAAGATGCAAAAAGGCAAGGAATGTAATAAATGTGCTTTATTAGGGGATTTTTTTCTTGATTTCTTGAAATAAAAGGTTTATAATCGTGCAATAAAGGTCAGATTTTTAACAAGATTCTCTTATAAAATCTAAGGAGGAAAAAGAAATTGAATAAAACAGAACTGATTGCTGCTGTTGCAGAAAAAGCTGCTATTTCGAAAAAGGAAGCGGACAAGGCTATATCGGCTCTCATCGACGTTGTAGTTGATGGTGTTGCCGCTGGCGAAAAAATTCAAATCGTTGGATTCGGTACTTTTGAAGCAAGAGAAAGAGCTGCAAGAGTAGGAATTAATCCGCAGACCAAAGAGCAGATCAGCATCGCTGCGTCTAAAGTTCCTGGTTTTAAAGCAGGCAAAGCGTTCAAGGATGCCGTTAAATAGTTTTATTTAATGAAAAGGGTGGTCGGTTTACCACCCTTTTTTATTAAACTTTAATTTTTCAACTTAAGACAGTTTGGAGGATCCTTATGAGGCTGGATAAATTTTTGAAAGTGTCCAGGCTGATTAAACGTCGTACGGTTGCGCAGAATGCCTGCGCCGGCGCGCGGGTGGAAGTTAACGGAAAAACATCCAAACCCGGATATCAGGTAAAAGAAGGGGATGTTCTTACCATCCATTTTGGGGAAAAACCGCTTTCGGTCCGTGTGCTTAAAGTGGCTGAAAATGTGCGCAAAGAAGAAGCCGATGCAATGTACGAGGTGATTTCATGAAGATCGGCGGCATAATACTCGCGGCGGGCAGCAGTACGCGGATGGGCACGGGCAAAAATAAGGTTTTCATAAAATTCGAAGGCATCAGCGCGCTTGTCCGGAGCGTGGAAACGCATAAACAGACCGGACTGTTCGAGTATCTGATTATCGTCTGCAAGGAAGATGATATCCCCGCCATACAGAGTAAAATGGGCCGCCATGTGCAGGGAATACGGTTCAAGTTCGCGACAGGCGGATCCGAAAGGCAGTATTCCGTGGAAAATGCTCTGGCGTTCGTTGATACTGATACGGATATCATTTCGGTACACGACGCCGCTAGGTGTTTCGTAACGACGCAGATCATCAAAGACTGCGTGGCAAGCGCCATCCGCCGCGGCAGCGGCGTGGCGGCAGTGTCTGCAGTGGATACAATCAAGAGGGTGGACGGAAAACGCGTAGTCGAAACCCTCAACAGGGACGAGCTTGTGCTGGTGCAGACACCTCAGGTTTTCAGATGCGATCTGTTATTGCGCGCACACCAGAAGGCCAAGGAAGACGGAATTCTTGGAACGGACGACTCTTTTCTGGTGGAACGGCTGGGCCAGGAAGTATACGTGGTCAACGGCAGTGCGAACAATATCAAAATTACCACCCCTTATGATCTAAAAATCGGGGAAAAGATTGCGGGTGAAAGAAAAATGTTTTCCAATTTAAGGATAGGAAGCGGCGTTGATGTGCACGCGTTCAGCTGGGACAGAAAACTCATATTGGGCGGCGTAGAGATTCCAAGCAAAATGGGCCTGCTCGGGCATTCGGATGCGGATGTACTGGTGCATGCGATCATGGATGCGCTGGTGGGAGCCGCAAGACTGGGAGACATTGGGGAACTCTTTCCTCCCGGCGACCCCAAATATAAGGACATTTCAAGCATTTTGCTTTTAAAAAAGGTTGGCGAATTGCTAAATAATTGCGGATATACTATAATTAACATAGACGCGACGCTTATCATGCAGCGGCCCAAGGTTCTGCAGTATAAGAGCGATATGATCAGGAATATTGCGTCGGCACTGGATATTGACAAACAATACATTAACATAAAGGCGACAACGACCGAAGAACTTGGATTTGCAGGCAGGGGGGAGGGCGCAAGCGCCCATGCCGTCTGCATGATACAAAAGCAATGGTAGACTCAGTTGACAAAGTGATAAACGCCCTAAGGGTATGTATTCGCCCCTGGCGGCGTTCTCGTCCTCGCTTTGCGGCCAGCAAAGCGTCGTCCTGCGGTCTTGCCAGAAACGAATATCTATCCATTAGGGTTGAAGAGTTTACAGCCATGGCGCAAATGGCGCGCTACAAACCGTTTATACTAATCCGCAGTTAAAAACGTTGCGTTTTTAACATGCCGCATCTTATGCGGCAGCGGGCAAAGCCCGTGCGGATGTAGTGCAATACTATCCGCTTGCGGCTTCGCCGCAACGGCAATCAAAGATTACCGGATTAAAAACATGCAATGTTTTTAATCTCGGAATGGTATTATTACCTTGTTAACTGAGGCTTAAGCTATGGTAAATGCCCGAACAAAGAGAAAAAAACATTTGGAACTGTTGCGAAGCAGCAAAACGCCGGTGAAAAAAAGCGAGATATCCAACAAAAGGCATCTCATGCGGTTGGTCACGCGCTTAGCCGTGGCGGGCTGTGCAATCGTTCTTTTTATTATTTTCGGCATACCTTATTTATACGATGTTACAAACGGGGTCGACCCTTCACTGCGGTATGCGCCCAAGGTGGAAACAAAATTCAATATAACGGAAGATCCTGAGGCCGCTCAGGGCGCGCCCGAACTCAGGTCGGAAGAAATCGCCGTAGAAGGGGCGGATTACAACACAAAGAACGATCCGTACATGGACGGCGACAATATCATATTCTCTACGGATACCGACAGAACAAACGGGCTGTTTTTAAACACCGTTGTGATTTACAACACAACGGACAAAAAGGCTCGTGAACTTCCTAATGTGGAAAAGAAGTATGACAATATACTGGAAACCAAACTGTCCAGAAACATTGCGGTTTGGGCAGATTCCATGGTGGACGGCGGGGGCAGGATCTGCGGTTACGATCTGACCTCCAATCAGATGTTTGTTATAAAAGAATATGCCTATGCCGTTCCCGAACTCAGCGTGTCCGGCGATTATCTTGCGTTCATGCAGGTAGCGGGGGAAGAAACGCAGAGGCTCTATTTATATAACCTCAAAACGCGGGAAAATGTTACCGTTCGCCTTTATGACTCAAAAGATGTATCCTGCGGCAATGTGGACGTATCCGGCAGCGATCTTGTCTGGTCCGAGTACAGCACCGGCAATCTGGCGCAGGTGCAAAGGCTCTTATTGAACGCTTCGGGAGGGGATTACGCAAATCCCGATTTTGGAAGTTCGGCTTACGACCCCAAGACCAACGGCCGGGACATTGTTTTTTCAACAAATAAAATTTCGGAGCAGGGAGATCTGATGCTGAGCACAGACGGAGGAGTTCCTGTGAAAATTGCGGAAGGCGCGGTTTTGTACGATATTGGAGACGATTATGTTTCGTATATGAAAGATCAGAAGATCTATGTGTACGGGATCGATAACTCCATGCAGACAAAAGAGCTTACATCCGAAGCGACGCGAGGGATACTTGCGTCCGTAAACCAAAACAACGTCTGCTTTTACGATACGACAGATATGGCGGGGACGATCGAAGTGGTGCGTTATATTCATTTAAGGTAAAGGGAGTCGAACCCATGCGGTTCAGAGGGCCGTAAAGCACGGCATTACTGCGTTGCCGTGCTTTGCCGTAGCACCACTACGGCTGCACCCCGGCGCCTTGTACTGCCAAGCCTTATGACCCTCTGAACTCGCAGACCCAAAAGCCGCTGTTTGGGATGCAGTTCACGGAAGAGGAAGGAGCCATAGTGGCGCTATGGCGACTGACGATGACAAAGAAATACGCCCAAACAGCGGCTTTTGGGCGCATGGGTTCAACTCTCTTTACCTTAGGTGGCGCGAATGGCTAAACAGAGGACGGAGTTCGTTTGCAGCGAATGCGGGTATAAAAGCTCCAGGTGGCTGGGGAAATGTCAGAACTGCGGTTCCTGGAACACAATGACGGAAGAAATTGTGGAAGAAAAGCATCCGTCCGCCGCCAAGCGCAGCCGGACGGCAACCGCATCGGTTCTGCTGCTCAACGAAATTCCTATGCAGAATGAAAAACGCGTTCCCACAAAAATCGGGGAATTCGACCGCGTACTGGGGGGAGGCGTGGTACCCGGCAGCGTGGTGCTCGCCGGCGGGGAGCCGGGAATAGGAAAATCTACGCTGTTTCTGCAGATCGCAAAAGAACTGATGCAATCCGGGGAAGTGCTGTATGTTTCGGGCGAAGAATCCCCCACCCAGGTCAAGATGCGCGCCGAGAGGCTGGGTGTGGACGCAAAAATGCTTTTTATGGCGGAAACGGATATTGATGCGGTGGTGGCTGGAATCGAAACGGCGTCGCCAAGGTTTCTCATAATCGATTCCATACAGACAATGTACGACCCCGAACTTTCGTCCGCGCCGGGCAGCGTAAGCCAGGTGCGGCAATGTGCGGGCAGGATCGTTGCGGAAGCCAAGAAACGGTCCGTCGCCGCTTTTATCATAGGGCACGTGACTAAGGAAGGGGCTATTGCCGGCCCCCGTGTTTTGGAACATCTGGTGGATACGGTACTTTATTTTGAGGGTGAAAGAACGTCCAATCTGCGCATACTGCGCGCTGTTAAAAACAGGTTTGGCTCCACAGAGGAGATAGGCATCTTTGAAATGCGGGACGCCGGCATGCAGGAAGTTAAAAATCCCTCCCTGCTGAACGAAAACGATCAGGCTCTTTCAGGCGTATCCGTTTTTTGCGCGGCGCAGGGGACGCGCCCAATGTTGCTGGAGATCCAGGCGCTGGTTTCAAATACTCAGCTCGCGCTTCCAAGAAGGCTTTCTTCCGGAATGGATGTAAACAGGCTTTATATGATTGCGGCGGTTCTGGAGAAAAAAATAGGTTTAAAACTTTACAATCAGGATATATTTATTAATGTCGCCGGCGGCATTCGGGTAAAAGAGTATGCTTCCGACCTTGCCCTTGCGGCAAGTATTGTTTCTTCCCTGCGCAACCTTCCGGTTGCCCGCGGAACTGCGGTGATCGGCGAAGTGGGACTTGCCGGGGAAGTGCGGCATGTATCCTGGCTTTCCCGCCGGATACAGGAATGTGCCAAAATGGGTTTTAAAAGGGTGATCGTACCGCGCGCCGGGCTGGAGAAAGGACTTCCCGGCAATATCTCTGTTGTTGGGGTGGACACGCTTTCCGACGCGCTCTCAAAATTATTTCAGTAATTTTTATCTTTAGTTCATATTTTGTTCACATTCAATATAGTATAATGTTATTAAAAGAGGAGGTGAAAACTTATTGCTGAATAAACTTCTTAGGATATTCATCATAATACTGGGCATTGCGATCGGCCCCGGAATTGTTTTTTTAGTGTTTGGAATCATTAATACCGTTTCTCTGGTGACTGTCACCGAGCAGCTTGCCTCATGGGCGATCATGGTTATTTTTGTTTCAAGTGCTGTTTTATCCGGTATCATATTTTTATTATTATCCGGGAGGATTGCAAAGTCAATTGAGACTGCCGTCAGAAAGCTGGAGGCCAGTATTGCGGGTGCCTCTCCGGTCAAAATTACGTCCGGAGTGCTTGGCCTTATCATCGGACTGGTTATAGCCGTCCTGCTGTCGGTATTGATCGGCAGTATCCCTGTGAAATGGATATCCCTGCCGCTGACCGTTGTGGATTATATCATATTCGGTTTTTTAGGATGGAGCATGGGGTACAGAAAGCAATTTGATTTTGCAGCGGTTTTTAGCGGGCGTTCAAAAAAAGCGGACACGCCCGGAAAGGAAACATATATCGCTCCAAAGATACTGGATACAAGCGTGATTATTGACGGAAGAATATTTGACATCTGCAAGACGGGAATTTTCGAAGGCGACATCGTGATCCCGGAATTCGTTCTGGTAGAATTGCAGCATATTGCCGACAGTGCGGATTCCATGAAACGTACAAAGGGAAGAAGAGGCCTTGATATACTGAGCAAGATCCAGAAAGAACTGACCACGCCGGTACGCATCAGCGATATCGATTTTGACGATACCCAGGAGGTGGACGCCAAGCTTATCAAGCTGGCCAAGCTTCTGAATGGCAAGGTGGTAACCACGGACTACAATTTAAACAAGGTTGCGGCCGTACATAAAGTGGACGTGTTCAATATCAACGAGCTTTCCAACGCCGTAAAGCCCGTGCTGCTTCCGGGAGAAGAACTGACCGTGGTGATCATCAAGGACGGCAAGGAGCAGCGCCAGGGAATTGCATACCTGGACGACGGAACCATGATCGTTGTGGAAGGCGCGAGAGGCAGGATCGGCGAAGAACTGGATGTTGTCGTAACAAGCGTGCTGCAGACTGCGGCGGGAAGGATGATATTTGCCAGAATTAAATGAATATAAAATATCTGGTTCCCATACAATAATGGCCCAAAAAATTTGTGGTCATTATTTGTGGTTTATGAAAAATAGTCATTGACAGTTGATATGTGGTATGATATTATAATAAACTGCATTAACATAATTAAACTGCCGTAAGTTTGCCGTTCCATTGAAAAACGGCCGGGCGTTAAGGATAAATGAATAGATGAATAATATGGTTATTTTATATAATAAAACATAAAAGACGAAACATGAATCAAATCAAGATAAGCATTTTTTAATTTTTATAGGAGTTGTTTTATAGTATGGTGCATGAAGTCAAAAATGGCAAACGTACAAGGAAAAGTTTTTCTAAGATCCGCGAAGTATTGGAAATGCCGGATTTCATAGAAGTTCAGAAAGATTCATATAAGCGTTTTTTAGATGAAGGCCTGGCCGAAGTTTTAAAGGATATTTCACCCATCACTGACTACTCTGAAAACCTGGTGCTGGAGTTTGTGGATTACTATATAAAGGACGACCCGAAATACAGCGTAGAAGAATGCAAGGAACGGGACGTTAACTTTGCCGCGCCGCTTAAGGTGGAAGTCAAGCTTACAAACAAAGAGACCGGCGAAGTTAAGGTACAGGAAGTATTTATGGGGGATTTCCCCCTGATGACGGAAAAAGGTACATTTATTATAAACGGCGCGGAGCGCGTTATCGTAAGCCAGCTCGTTCGTTCGCCCGGCGTGTATTACGGCCGCAGCAAGGATAAGGTAGGCAAAGACCTCTTCGCGACCACAGTGATTCCAAACCGCGGCGCTTGGCTGGAGTATGAAACCGATTCCAACGACTGTTTCTGGATTCGTGTGGACCGCACCAGAAAATTGCCCGTCACCGTATTTTTGCGGGCGCTCGGCCTCTCCACCGATTCCGACCTGCGGGATTTCTTCGGCGAGGATGAAAACATCGAGGCTACCATCGCAAAGGACAATACGACCAACAAAAACGAAGGTTTGCTGGAAGTCTATAAAAGACTACGCCCGGGCGAACCGCCCACCGTCGAATCTGCCAGCATGCTGGTGAATTCCCTGTTCTTTGATCCAAAACGTTATGATCTTGCCCGCGTGGGAAGATATAAGTTCAATAAAAAACTTTCTCTTGTTGAAAGGATATCCGGCGGCGTCGCCGCTTCCAATATTGTGAACACGGATACCGGCGAACTTCTCGCTGCAAAGGGAGACGAAATCAGCCCTGAGACCGCTCAGGAGATCGAGGACGCGGGAATTTCCACCGTGGAGTTGATGGTGGACAACCGTGTGGTTCGCGTTGTCGGAAACCGTTTCGTAAACGCCGCAAAATACCTGAAATTTAATCCAAAAGAAGTAGGGATCAACGAAAAAGTTTACTATCCCGCCCTGAAAGAGATCCTTGACCACACGGCGGACGAGGAAGAATTAAGAAAAGAACTGAGTGAAAACATTCATATACTTATTCCCAAGCATATCATCGAAGACGATGTTTACGCATCGGTCAGCTATCTGCTTGGACTCAAATGGAATCTCGGCGTTACCGACGATATCGACCACCTTGGAAACAGGCGTCTCCGTTCGGTGGGAGAGCTTCTGCAAAACCAGCTCCGGGTCGGACTTTCCAGGTTGGAAAGGGTGGTGCGCGAGAGAATGTCCATACAGGATATGGATATGGCGACCCCCTCAAACCTGATCAATATCCGGCCGGTGACCGCCGCGATCAAGGAGTTTTTCGGTTCGTCCCAGTTGTCGCAGTTTATGGACCAGACGAATCCGCTTGCGGAACTGACGCACAAACGCCGTCTGTCGGCCTTGGGTCCGGGCGGCTTGAACCGTGACCGCGCAAGTTTTGAAGTCCGCGACGTTCACCATTCGCATTACGGCAGAATGTGCCCCATTGAAACGCCTGAAGGTCCGAACATCGGACTTATCGGATCGCTTTCCACCTATGCCAGAGTGAATGAATACGGGTTTATAGAATCGCCTTACCGCATCATAAATAAAAAAGACCAGGTGGTAACCGATGAAGTTGTATATATGACGGCCGAGGAGGAAGATAAATATATCGTAGCCCAGGCCAACGAAACTATCGGAGAAGACGGTAGGTTCAAACGTTCCCGTATCATGGGGCGTGTACGGGAACAGATCGTCGAACTCCCCCGTGAACAGGTCGATCTGATGGACGTATCACCCAAACAGCTGGTTTCGGTTGCGACCGCATTAATCCCCTTCCTGGAAAACGACGACGCAAACCGCGCTCTGATGGGTTCCAACATGCAGAGGCAGGCAGTTCCGCTGCTGATTCCCGAAGCGCCGGTTGTGGGCACGGGAATGGAATACAAGGCTGCTTACGATTCGGGCGTTTTGGTGATCGCGAAAAACGGAGGCAAGGTAAGATCCGTCACCTCTGATAAAATCGTAATTGAAACCGACGCCGGAAAGGTTGATGAATATAAACTGATCAAATTTGCGCGTTCCAACCAGGGAACATGCATCAACCAGTTCCCCATTGTCAGCGTGAACGAAAAGATCGTGAAAGGGCAGGTAATTGCAGACGGCCCTTCAACCGACGAAGGCGAACTCGCGCTGGGAAAGAACGTTCTCGTAGGCTTTATGACCTGGGAGGGCTATAACTACGAGGACGCGATTCTGATATCCGAGCGGCTTGTGAAAGACGATGTGTTCACTTCCATACATATTGAGGAATATGAATCCGAAGCGCGCGATACCAAGCTCGGACCGGAGGAAATCACGAGGGATATCCCGAATGTGGGTGAAGACGCCTTAAAGGATCTGGATGTACGCGGAATCATCCGCATCGGCGCGGAAGTCCGCAGCGGAGACATTCTGGTAGGCAAGGTAACGCCCAAGGGAGAAACCGAGCTTACTGCGGAAGAACGGCTGCTGCGCGCAATATTCGGTGAAAAAGCAAGAGAAGTACGCGATACTTCCCTGCGCGTTCCTCACGGCGAAGGCGGCATCGTGGTAGACGTAAAGGTGTTTACCCGTGAAAACAAAGACGAATTGACTGCGGGCGTCAATAAGCTTGTCCGCGTATATATAGCGCAGAAAAGAAAGATTTCGGTGGGCGACAAAATGGCCGGCCGTCACGGAAACAAGGGCGTTATCAGCCGCGTGCTGCCTGTGGAAGATATGCCATATCTGCCTGACGGCACGCCGCTTGACATTGTTCTGAATCCTCTGGGCGTTCCTTCCCGTATGAATATCGGCCAGGTACTGGAAGTTCATCTCGGCCGTGCATCCAGGGCATTCGGATGGCATATCGCAACGCCTGTTTTTGACGGCGCTTCCGAGGAAGACATCGAAGAATTGCTGACGGAAGCCAGCCTGAATAAGGACGGCAAAACGATTTTGTACGACGGCCGCAGCGGCGAACCTTTTGAAAACAGAGTAACCGTTGGGTATATGTATATATTGAAGCTGCATCATCTGGTGGATGACAAGATCCACGCGCGTTCCACGGGACCGTATTCGCTGGTTACGCAGCAGCCTTTGGGCGGCAAAGCGCAGTTCGGCGGACAGCGCTTCGGAGAAATGGAAGTTTGGGCGCTGGAGGCTTACGGCTCTGCGAATATGCTGCAGGAAATCTTAACGGTTAAGTCGGACGATGTTGTGGGCCGTGTAAAGACCTACGAATCTATCGTGAAGGGCGAAAACATTCCGACTCCCGGCGTGCCGGAATCCTTTAAGGTTCTGATAAAGGAAATGCAGAGTCTGGGGCTGGATATCAAGGTATTGAGCGACGAAAAGGGCGAAGTAAAGATCAAGGAAATGATCGATATGGATACTGCGCCGCTGGATATCAATATAGAAGGAAACGAAGACCTCGTACTTGGCCAGGACGGCGAAGATGCATACAGTTCGGAAGATATGCTGATCAAGAATATAGACGATCTGGACATCGACGATCTGGATCTACCGGAACTGGATGAATTCGATGATCTGGATATGTCTGAAGAAGATGACGAACTGGACATTGACGACGGTTTAGGGTTGGACGAAGATCTGGACTTGGGCGATGATCTGGATATTGACGACGGTCTTGGATTGGATGACGATCTGGACATTAACGGTTTGACCGACTTTGACGATGAATAAATTTTTGAAATTTGATATATGAGAGGAGCGGGGTTTATTTGTTTGAACTCAACACTTTTGACTCCATACAGATTGGATTGGCATCTCCTGACAAAATCAGGGAATGGTCCAGAGGCGAAGTAAAGAAACCCGAGACCATAAATTACAGAACTCTCAAACCTGAAAAGGACGGATTATTCTGTGAAAGAATATTCGGACCTACCAAGGACTGGGAATGCCATTGCGGAAGATACAAGCGGGTGCGGTATAAAGGTATCGTATGCGACAAATGCGGCGTGGAAGTAACTCGCGCCAAGGTACGGCGCGAGAGGATGGGCCATATCGAACTCGCCGCTCCGGTATCCCATATCTGGTACTTTAAAGGAATTCCGTCAAGGATGGGCCTTTTGCTTGATATGTCTCCGCGGTCCCTGGAAAAGGTTCTTTATTTTGCTGCGTTTGTTGTGACCGACCCGGGGACCACGGGTCTGGAATACAAACAGCTCCTGACAGATAAGGAATACAGAGAGGCTCAATCCCGTTTCGGAGAAAATGCTTTTTCGGCCGGAATGGGCGCGGAAGCCGTGAAGATTCTCTTAAAACAGATCGATTTGGATAAAACGTCCGAAGAACTGAAAGCAGAACTCCAGAATTCAACCGGCCAAAAACGGGTGCGCGCAATTAAAAGACTGGAAGTAATCGAATCTTTCCGGAAATCCGGCAATAAGCCCGAGTGGATCATAATGGACGTGATCCCGGTAATTCCGCCTGAACTGCGCCCCATGGTGCAGCTTGACGGCGGCAGATTTGCAACTTCCGATTTAAATGATTTATACAGGCGTGTGATTAACAGAAACAACCGCCTGAACAGGCTGTTGCAATTAAGGGCGCCGGATATCATTGTACGAAACGAAAAACGCATGCTCCAGGAAGCGGTGGACGCTCTCATTGACAACGGCAGACGGGGCAGACCGGTTACCGGTCCCGGAAACAGACCGTTAAAATCCCTCTCGGATATGCTGCGCGGCAAACAGGGACGGTTTCGGCAGAATCTGCTCGGAAAACGTGTTGACTACTCGGGCCGAAGCGTTATCGTGGTAGGACCTGAGCTGAAAATGTATCAGTGCGGTCTGCCAAAGGAAATGGCTCTGGAGCTGTTCAAGCCTTTTGTAATGAAAAAATTGGTTGCGGACGGCCTGGCGCATAATATAAAGAGCGCCAAGAGAATGGTGGAAAAAGTACGCACCGAGGTTTGGGACGTACTGGAAGAAGTAATAAAAGAGCATCCGGTTCTTTTGAACCGTGCGCCTACGCTGCACAGGCTGGGTATCCAGGCATTCGAACCCATTCTGGTGGAAGGCCGTGCGCTTAAGATTCATCCCCTGGTATGCACCGCATACAACGCAGACTTTGACGGCGACCAGATGGCGGTCCACGTGCCGCTTTCAGTGGAAGCGCAGGCCGAAGCGCGTTTCCTGATGCTGGCTGCAAACAATATTTTAAAGCCGCAGGACGGACGTCCGGTTGTTTCGCCCACGCAGGATATGGTTATCGGCTCTTACTACCTGACCATACATAAGGAAGGCGCAAGAGGCGAAGGCAAGTATTTCTCCAGCGTGGATGAAGCGATCCTCGCATACAATACGGGCAACATCGACCTGCAGGCCATGATCAATGTTCGCGTTACAAAAGAAGTGAACGGCGAGATGAAGACGGGCATTATTAAGACGACCACCGGAAGGCTTATATTTAATCAGGCAATTCCGCAGGATCTTGGATACATGGACCGTTCCATTCCCGAAAACGAACTGAAGTTTGAAGTTGATAACCTGGTTGACAAAAAACAGATCGGCAAGATCGTAGACCTGTGTTTTGCCAAGCTGGGGCCCACAAAAACGTCTATTGTCCTGGATGAGATCAAACGGCTGGGATTCCGCTATTCCACCGTGGGAGCGATCACTGTCAGCGTTTCTGATATTGTGATTCCCGAACAGAAAAAAGAACTCATAGCCGAAGCGGAAGAAAAAGTTATAAAAATTGAAAGGCAATATAAAAGAGGCCTTCTGACAAATAAAGAGCGTAAGGAAAACGCGGTAAAGATATGGAGTGAAACCACCAATCAGGTAACTACCGCACTCATGAACAATCTGGATAAATTCAATCCGATATTCATGATGGCCAATTCCGGAGCCCGTGGTTCCACCAACCAGATCAGACAGCTGGCCGGTATGCGCGGTCTCATGGCAGACCCGAACGGCGAAGTAATCGAGATCCCGATCCGCGCAAACTTCCGCGAAGGCCTTTCCGTTTTGGAATTCTTTATTTCCTCGCACGGCGCCAGAAAAGGTCTGGCAGACACGGCCCTCCGTACGGCTGACTCGGGTTATCTGACCCGCCGCCTCGTAGACGTATCCCACAACGTGATTATCCGCGAAGTGGACTGCTTCGCAAATCTGGGCGAAAATGTTCAGGGCATCAGACTGACGGATCTGACCAACGGCAAAGAAGTAATCGAATCTCTGGAGGACAGGATCCGCGGCAGGGTGCTTGCCCAGGATATCGTAAGCGAAGAAACCGGGGAACTAATCGCAAGAGTAAACGATCTGGTGACAAACGAACTTGCACACAAGATTGTTAAGGCAGGCAAAAAAGAAGTTTTCATACGTTCGGTGCTGACATGCAAGAGCGAGCACGGCGTATGCGCGAAGTGTTACGGCTCCAATATGGCGACCGGAAATCTTGTGGATATCGGCGAAGCCGTCGGTGTTATTGCGGCGCAGGCCATCGGCGAACCGGGCACGCAGCTTACCATGAGAACATTCCATACGGGCGGCGTTGCGGGCGGCGACATCACACAGGGTCTTCCGCGTGTTGAGGAATTGTTTGAGGCAAGAAAACCGCGCGGCCTCGCAGTGATTTCAGAAGTTGCCGGTAAAGTTACGATCAACGATACCCGTAAAAAACGTGAAATCACTGTAACCGGTGAAAATCTGGAAGCCAAGACCTACCTGATACCTTATGGTTCCAGGCTGGTGGTTTCGGACGGCGACGTAGTGGAAGCAGGCGATGAACTCACCGAAGGCTCCATCAATCCGAACGATATTTTGAAGATCAAAGGCGTCAAAGGCGTTCAGGCATACCTTATCAAAGAAGTACAGATGGTATATAGGATGCAGGGCGTTGAGATCTCAGATAAACATCTTGAGATCATCGTCCGCCAGATGCTGAAGAAGTGCAAGATTGAGGATGCGGGTGACACATCCATGCTGCCGGGCGAACTGGTGGATATTTTCCGGTTTGAAAAAGAAAACGAGCAGATGCTGTCTGAAGGCAAGAAAACCGCAACCGCATCGCGCGTACTGCTGGGTATTACCAAGGCTTCACTTTCGACAAATTCATTCCTGTCGGCAGCTTCCTTCCAGGAGACGACGAGAGTGCTTGCCGAGGCTGCAATCAAAGGAAAAGTGGATCCGCTCCTTGGACTCAAGGAGAACATTATCATCGGTAAACTGATTCCTGCCGGAACCGGCATGAAGCGTTACAAGGACATTGACGTTATTGTAAATGCCAAAAACGATGAAATGGTGAAAAAGTTTGAGGGTGAAGGAATAGCCGAAGGTTAGATAAAAATTATAGATGGGGAATTGAATTATGGAATACAATGATGAGATTCAGCAGGAAATTAAAAGCGAATGCCCTATAGCCGACAGCGAGCTTTGTTATTGGATCGGTAAAAACGGCTGCACGCTTTGCTATGTCAGAACCCTCAAGGAAAAAGACGATAAGGTAAAGGCGCTGGAAAACTGGAAGGTCATGCTTTCCAATCTTCCGAGAGATATCGATTCGCTGCATGAAAGCGGAAAATGTGTGCTGTGCAAGGGAGAACCCAATGATACGGAATGCTATGCGTCCGTTGATCTTGCCCATCCGGAGCCCAAAACCATGAAAGGTATGTTTTTCGGGTTTGGCAAGAAGATCCGTACGCCTGTAGGTTCGCTTGTAACGGTCAACATGGCTGCGTGCAAGAAATGCAGAAACAAGCACTATCTGATGGACGGCTTTCTTTGGATATTCCTTCTGGGTATGATTGCATTGGCCTTTATTCTAGTTTCCATACCTTCGTTTGTCACTCCGATGGCAAATGCAAGCCCACTGTATCCCGTGCTTTTTGTGGCGGCGCTCGCCATTCTGGGGTATTTTCTTGGAAAGTCGCTTTCCAACATATACCGCAAGAAAATAAGCCGGGAAGTAAAAACAGACCTTACGGAAATACCGCTTATCAATTATATGTTCAATAAAGGATGGTTCTTTTTCCAGGATACCAAGGGAACGCCTAAACTGTTCTTTAAGACGAAGAAAACGTTTGGCAGACTGTTTCCCGAAAACTGTGATTTAGATGGAAATGTTGAAAAACGATCTTGACAAATCGTGATTTCTGGTGATAAAATACTCGAGCATGCCTTTTTTAGAGAATCTTAAAGAAGGGTTTTTGTAAAATTGTATAAAGAACTGGAAACGGCTAAAAATAGATTGGTAGGCACAAAACAGGTATTAAAGGCTTTGAGCGCGGATGAGATTGCGGTTTTATATATCGCAAATGATGCTGACACCGGGATCAAAGAAAAATTACTTGCAGCGGTATGCAGTCAGGATATCCGCATCGTTTATGCGGATGCCATGAAAGCCCTGGGCGAATGCTGCGGCATAGATGTGCTGGCGGCTTGCGCGGCAATCAAAAAAGAGTCGTAATGTAAAAAGAGTCCCTTTCAAGGGTTGCGGGGGATTTTAGATAAAAATATTACTATATATATACCTTTAGGAGGTGCTAACATTATGCCAACCATTAACCAGTTGGTAAGGAAGGGCAGAGAGACGCTTGAGAGTAAATCGGGTTCTCCGATTTTGAAACAATGTCCTCAGAAAAGAGGAGTATGCCTCGCAGTCAGAACTATGACTCCCAAAAAACCGAACTCGGCGCTGCGTAAGATCGCAAGGGTCAGACTCGTAAACGGAATGGAAGGTACGGCTTATATCCCGGGAATCGGCCATAACCTGCAGGAACACTCGGTTGTTCTGATCAGGGGCGGCAGAGTAAAGGATCTGCCGGGTGTAAGATATCATATTATTCGCGGTGCTCTCGATACTGCGGGCGTTGCGAACAGAAAACAGGCAAGATCGCTTTATGGAGCGAAAAAACCGAAGAAGTAAAGCCTAAAAGGAGGGTTTTGTTATGCCAAGACGCGCAGGCGTTCCAAAGCGTGAAGTAATTGCGGACCCCATTTATAACAGCGTTGTCGTAACCAAATTGATCAATCAGATTATGGTAGACGGCAAGAGGGGAACCGCGCAAAGAATTTGCTATGACGCTTTTGATATAATTAAAGATAAAACAGGAAAAGATCCGGGCGAAGTGTTTGAAAACTGCATGGAAAACGTAATGCCTGTACTCGAAGTAAAGGCAAGACGCGTAGGCGGTGCTACTTATCAGGTGCCTATGGAAGTCAGGCCAGAGAGAAGGCAGACACTGGGCATTCGCTGGTTGGTATCAAATGCTGCCAAACGCGGCGAGCGGACAATGAAAGAAAAGATTGCGAGCGAAATTATGGACGCAGCAAACAACGCCGGCTCCAGCGTAAAGAAGAAAGAAGATACGCACAGGATGGCGGAGGCAAACAAAGCGTTTGCGCATTATCGCTGGTAAATATTTGATAGCTAGGCTGTCAGAAAAAAAACAGTCCATAGGACTGTTTTTAATATAGCGGATTTTTACCGCTGCTAGTTTGTTTGCAATAATATTTTAAATATTTTGATTTTTAAGGAAAATCGGAAGGAGGAAAAATGCCAGACAGGTTTCCGCTGGACAAAATTAGAAACATAGGCATCATGGCGCATATTGATGCCGGAAAAACTACGGCTACCGAACGTATCCTTTTTTATACGGGAAAAACATATAAAATTGGCGAAGTACACGAGGGAGCTGCAGTCATGGACTGGATGGAGCAGGAACAGGAAAGAGGAATTACGATTACATCCGCTGCTACGACCGCGTCCTGGAAAGGGTATAATATCAATATCATTGACACGCCCGGGCACGTTGACTTTACCGTGGAAGTAGAGCGTTCGTTGCGTGTGCTGGACGGAGCCGTTGCAGTATTCTGCGCAAAGGGCGGTGTTGAGCCGCAATCCGAAACAGTTTGGAGACAGGCGGAAGGTTACGGGGTTCCGAGGATAGCGTTCGTCAACAAGATGGACATCATGGGCGCCGACTTCTATAACGTGATCGATATGATCCGTGAAAGGCTTGGAGCCAACCCTGTTGCGCTGCAGCTGCCAATCGGCGCTGAAGACACATTCTGCGGAATGGTCGATCTTATAGAAATGAATGCCGTCATCTATCCTGAGGAGGACAAGACGGGCTCATCATTCGAAATCAAGGAAATTCCCGCAGAAATGCAGGAAATGGCAGAAGAATACCGTGAAAAAATGATCGAGGCCTTGGCTGACCTCGACGAAGCAATCATGGAAAAGTACTTCGTTGGCGATGAAATCTCCAGGGAAGAAATTTTTGCGGTGCTGCGCAGGGGAACGATCGCGGGTAAAATCGTGCCTGTATGCTGCGGAAGCGCATACAGGAATAAAGGCATTCAGCCGCTTTTGGACCTTGTAGTAAATCTGATGCCCTCGCCTTTGGATATTCCTCCGATAAAGGGGAAAAAGCCGGGTACAGAGGAAGAAGTGGAACGCCCTGCTGATTTAGACGGGCCGTTTGCCGCTCTTGCATTTAAAATAATGGCGGACCCGTTTGTGGGTAAACTTGCGTTTTTCAGGGTATATTCCGGTAAAATAAATTCCGGGTCTTATCTGTTCAATTCAACCAAGGGAAAACGTGAACGTATTGGCCGTATATTAAAGATGCATGCCAATCACCGCGAAGAAGTTGAACAAATCAGCGCCGGGGAAATCGCCGCGGCAGTTGGATTTAAGGATGTTACGACGGGAGATACCCTGTGCGATGAAAAGAATCAGGTAATCCTTGAATCCATGGTGTTCCCGGATCCCGTTATCCGCGTGGCAATTGAACCTAAGACCAAAGCCGGTCAGGAGAAAATGTCCATTGCCCTGATGAAACTGGCGGAAGAAGATCCTACTTTCAAGGCGTATACCGATCAGGAAACGGGGCAAACCATTATTGCCGGCATGGGCGAATTGCATCTGGAGATTATTGTTGACCGTATGATGCGTGAATTCAAGGTGGAGGCATCGGTCGGCAAACCGCAGGTTGCATATAGAGAGACAATTACACGGAAAGCGGCTGCGGAAGGCAGATACGTACGCCAGTCCGGCGGTAAAGGCCAGTACGGGCATTGTAAAATCGATATCGAACCGCTGGAGCCCGGCACAGGTTATCAATTTGAAAACAAAATCGTTGGAGGAGCAATTCCCAAGGAATACATTCCATCAATCGACGCCGGTATACAGGAAGCTGCCAAGAGCGGGCTTCTGGGCGGGTTTGAAGTGGTTGATTTTAAGGTCACGCTGACCGACGGATCCTACCATGAAGTGGACTCATCCGAAATGGCGTTTAAAATCGCAGGATCCATGGCGTTTAAAGAAGGCGCTGCAAAGGCCGCGCCAGTATTGCTTGAACCTGTGATGAAGGTTGAAGTGGTGGTTCCGGAAGAGTATCTGGGCGATGTTATGGGTAACGTAAACTCAAGGCGCGGACGCATTGAGGGTACGGAAAGCCGAAGCGGCGGACAGATCATCCGTGCGGTTGTGCCGTTGTCCGAAATGTTCGGATATGCGACGGACCTTAGATCAAGAACACAGGGAAGAGGCGTTTTCACAATGCAGTTTTCCCACTACGAGCCTGTTCCGAAAAATCTCGTAGAGAAAATCACGGGCTCCAAATAAGACTTTTTTAAATGAAGATAAAAATTTTAAGGAGGAGAAAAAAGAATGGCTAAGGCAAAATTTGACAGAAGCAAGCCGCATGTTAACATAGGAACGATCGGGCACGTAGACCACGGCAAAACGACTTTGACAGCGGCGATCACCGCGGTGCTGGCAAAGACGGG
>JAEWMJ010000050.1 GCA_023393165.1 Bacillota bacterium
ACATATTATCAGAGAAATGTCAAGTGTTTTTATATATATTTTTAAATAAAAAAACAGGGGCATATTTTCATATACTCCTGTTTGTGATTCTTAATTTTTAAATTGTCTTAACTAAATGACATTACGCCTAGCCGGCTATCCATAACAAGTTTTCATTAATTACTGTTTTAGAATGACCGCCAAAGGGGCGGCTGCCTTTCAAATAGTCCTCGATTCAACAAATCATTTTAAACATCACATGGTCCTCGTATCCGGTCACAACTTTATAGTAGCCGCAGATCGCCGCGTTCACCTCTTCATCCCCGGTATCCGCATACAGGCTTTGGCCGAAAAGCGACAACATTTTTTCCTTTGTTGCGACAATTGTTATATTGTCCCGTCCCACGCGCCGGATCACCCGCGCGCTGATCTGCTGGTTTCCTCTGCCGAATACATATCCCTGCCCGCCAATAACAGTAACAATGATTCGTGCCTTAGGATATTGATCCAGAGCGTCCAGGAGCGTTTTCTCAGTCGCGTCGTTCGCTATCACCCGTCGGTTATATACAAGGTCAACACCCAAAAGCGTATTTTTTAGTCCCAGCTTATCCATTATCGCCCGCGTGGTTGACCCGGGTCCTACAATATATAGGGTGTCCTTCTCCATTATATCCGCCACAAATCCTGCCATCATCTCAGCAGCGGCCGATTCGCTTACACCCCGTCCGCTTTTCATATTCTGTACAAAACTGCGCTCGTTCGGGACTTTAAGATATCCGTAAAGCCTGGCCTGCACCCGGTCCTGCCGGAACAATTCTTCGTCGATATCTATGACCTCAGCCTCGCGGAAATCCGTGATGCCGCCCAGAACAAGCTTTTTTACCAGTTCTCCGGCGCGCCGGGGATTGAGCGCATATACCGCGGAATGGATCTTGCATCCTGCGGGAATGCCCAGTACCGGAACGCTGCCCCCCACGGCGTCGAGTATGTTTCTTGCCGTGCCGTCTCCGCCTGCAAAAAGAATAATTTCTGCTCCTGCCCGGAGGATCTCCCTTGCAGCGGTTACCGTATCCTCCGGTTTGGTATGTCCTTCCCGGATCCGTCCCAGTACGGCAGTTTGAAAACCGCACTCATTTGCAATATTTCCACCCATATCAGACGGATAAGTAAGAATCTCCAAACCGTCTTTTACCGGTTTGAGCTGTTCCAGCGCTATCTTCGCCTTGTTGTTGCTTTCGGGCTGTGCTCCCAGGCACATCGCCTTTTTCTGGGTTTCCTCTCCGTCGCTGCCCTTAAGGCCTACTTTTCCGCCGATTCCGGCGACCGGGTTGACTATCAGTCCAATTTTATGCATATAATTCTCCCATGATAAAATGATGCCATTGCCCCGGAATCACCGGAGCAATGGCAAATTTGATAATAATTTTTATTTATTGCCGTGTTTGCGCAGGTAGGCTCTCCAGGTCAACGCCCACTTGTTTTCGTCGTCAAATTCTTCTTCCTTAATTCGTTTATGGATAACGGAATTATAAGGTGCGTTTTTCACGAATTCGGGATCCTTATACGCCTCTTCCGCCACCCTACGCACGACCTCGCAGTATTCTTCGATGTCTTCCTTGCTGTATGTTTCGCAGGGTTCCAGGGTCATGGGTTCCGGAATCACCCAGGGATGGTGGCTGGACCAGAACCATGGGATACCGAAGTCGAGCATGCGGCGGTTCATATCCTCGCTGCCCACATCCACATCTTCCTTTATTTTCTGGAAGCTGTATCGTATCTGCTCCTGGCGGACGATGCCGTTGCCCTGGTACGCGCTGCTCACTCCGGGGATGCTTTCCATGATCTTCTGCATATAGTTGTTGTTGATGACCGAAACATCCGCACATTCCCGCAGCCATTTTGGGCCCATCATGGAAGTCCAGGCATAGGCGCGCAGGATAACGCCCGCGGAGCCCATGTAATCCCTCACCTTGCCTATTGTTTTGGGCTTGTTGTAGTCCAGGTAGTATTTTTCTCCATCAAA
Organism: Bacillota bacterium; assembly: GCA_023393165.1. Lineage (GTDB taxonomy): Bacteria > Bacillota > Clostridia > Christensenellales > Christensenellaceae > JAEYKI01. The sequence continues at coordinate 2,003 of JAEWMJ010000050.1, forward strand.
CGCGGCAACCGGAACGGGCATGAATTGGCCCAGTTCGTCCGTACAGCAGAAAGCGCCGGTAGCCGGGCCCGAGCAGCCGTGCGGTGTGCCGAACGTTTTGTGCACGTTGAAATGGCACATGTCGAATCCGGCTTCCCTCGCCCTGGCTACGCCCAGAAACGCATTGGCGTTTGCCTGGTCGTAGAAACACAGCGCGCCCACGTCATGCAGGATCTTTGTGATCTCCGCGGCGTACGGATTGTAAATACCAACGTCTTCAGGGTTGGTCATGAATATGGCGGCGGTTCTTTTGGATGCCGCGGCGCGTATGGCTTCCAGATCCGGTATTCCGTTTTCATCCGGCCAGATTGTGACGATCTTATAGCCTGCCGTCGCAGGCGTGGCCGCGTCGCAGGGATGCGAAAAAATCGTTGTAATGACTTCGTCCCTTTGTTCAGCTTCCCCCCTGGACGCATGATACGCGCGTACGACCGAAGCCGCAGTGTAAACGGCATGGTTGCCGCCGCCCGGCTGCAAGGTGACATGGTCCATCCCCGAAACTTCCTTGCATACGTTCTGGAATTTATAATAGATCTCCAGAATCCCCTGCACGGTATCCGGGTCCTGGTCAGGATGCAGTTCCGCAAATCCGGGGCTGCCGCATAACGCTTCGTTGATGCGGGGGTTGTACTTCATTGTACAAGTGCCTTCGCTGATATCGTTGGAAATATTGGAACCCATCGTTTCCTGGGACAAATGTATCCAGTGCTGCAGCACATGTTTTTGAGATACTTCAGGAAGCTCGGGAACAGATTTTCTCCTGATGCCGGCAGGCAGTTTGGACGCGACGTCGCCCACCTGCGATATGATCCCGTCGTCCACTTCGGGCGGAATGATTCCGCGTACGCCCGGTGTGGACATTTCATATATGATAGGTTCATCCCAGCTTGCCTGATGGAAATTTGACCTTACTTTCATTTTTGCCATTTGTTTTCACCTTCCATCCTTTCAATTACTTGCAAATCTTTTTCAAAGCCGAAACCAGCTTGTCGATGTCTTCTTTTTCGTGCACTTCGGTCACGCTGTAAAGCGCGCTTTCGCCGACCGGAAATTCTTTGGATACGTCCTTTCCGCCGATGATCCCTTCCGAAAGAAGCGCCTTGTTGATTTCCGCGACCTGTTTGCCCGTACCGTCGAAACTGACAAGGAAATCGCAGTAGGATATCCCCTCAAACGGAATCTTTACGCCGGGTATCTTTTTTAATTCCTCTTTGGCGTAAGCTACCCTTTGCAGTATGCCTTCGGCCATCTCGGCAAAGCCCTGCGGCCCCATCAGCGCCATATACACCCCTGCGACTATGCCGTGCAGCGCGGCGTTTGTGCCGATAAAATCCTTGCCTTTTTCGCGTGAAGCGTAGGACGTTCTTTCATAAAACACCTCGCCGAAGCCGTATTCGCCTTCCCTGGATGTTTCGCAGATGCCGAACAGCAACGAGGGATATTCGCCCACAAATTCTTTTTTATCGTGCGTGCAAATAAAACCCGCAAGACCGCCACCGTAGCTCATATGCAGCCCCATTGGCTGCAGATCGCCCACCGCGTAATCCGCGCCGTAATTTCCCGGCGCTTCCAGCACGCCCAGAGACGTGGGATCAACTCCCACAATGACCAGCGCTCCGGCTTCTTTGGCCAGTTTGCAGATTTCCGCGGCTCCCGTTTCGATTGTGCCCAGGTAAGAAGGGTTTTCAAAATAGACCACAGCCGTTTTATCCGAGAGTTTAGACTTCAGGTCGGCAATATCCAGTAGGCCGTCTTTTCCGAATCCGATTTCTTTGACCGCAATATCCGGTTTGCAGTAATTTTTTACGACGGATTTCCTGCCGGAGCCCATGTTTGCGGATAAAAGGACCTCTTTTTTCCCGCTTGTGCGGCTTGCCATGCGGCAGGCGATGGCGATCGCGTTCGCCCAGTCGTACGTGGGGGTGTTGCACGCTTCGAATCCGGTTAATTCGCCCAACATGGAGCTGGTCTCAAACAGCGCCTGAAATTTGCCATGGTCCGAATAAGCTTCTCCCACATAAGCGGTCAGGAATTCGTCCCTGCCGATGATTGTATCGCATACCGCCGGCACATGGTGCTGCCAGGTTCCCCCGCCAAGGAAACAAAGATTGTCTTTGCAGTTTTTGTTTTTCCCGAGCAGTTTCTCCACATGTTTTTGCAGCTTGTACTCGGACATGATCGGCTCCGGAATGTTAAGGGTCCCTTTGTACCGGAGAGATTCGGGTATCTCTTTATAGATATCTTCCGAACTCTTCATTCCCAAAAAATCCAGCATCTCTTTTTTGACGCGCGGCTCGGAATTAGGAATATACGGATGTACGGTGTGTTTTTCAGCCATTTTAAATCGCTCCTCCTGTTTCAAAAATATTTTCTAAAATAGCATAAATAAAATAACAGCCAAAAGAAAATTTGCATCTTCGCAGCTTTCGTTCGAACCGTTTATTTTTTCAAAATCCTCTCGCAGATAAAAAAATAAAAACAATATATTAATAGACAAATTTAGACTTTAAGAAAAATACATTTACGAATATTTATATTTTTTTGTCTTTTTAATATATTGTTTATATAATTCTATTTTTATTTTCGAATTCCTTTATTTTTTTAAAAAATTATAAGAAATCCATGGATTATTTCAGGGGGTATATTTCAATATGCAGTCCCTGGCCGCTTTTCCCTCGTCCAGACGCCCGACCACAGTAGTCATGGGCGCGTTGTGGATAGACTCCGGGTTGTCTTCCGCTTCCTTAGCGATCTCGATCATAGCTGCGATAAACGCGTCCAGCGTATCCTTGCTCTCGGTCTCGGTGGGCTCTATCATCAGCGCTTCCTTTACGATGAGCGGGAAATAGATTGTGGGCGGATGGTATCCGTAGTCGAGAAGCCTTTTTGCAATGTCCAGGGTGGCGACGCCCGATTCCTTTTGCCTTGCGCCCGAAAATACGACCTCGTGCATGCAGTCCGTATCATACGGAAGGTCGTAGTACGGTTTTAATTTCTTCATGATATAATTGGCGTTTAAAACCGCGTTCTGCGCGACCTGTTTGAGGCCGTCCGCGCCCATTGTCCTAAGGTAGGTATAAGCGCGCACGACAACCCCGAAATTCCCGTAGAAGGATTTTACGCTGCCGATGGACAGCGGCCTGTCGTAATCCAGGACATACGCGCTGCCCTTCTTTTCCACCACCGGTACCGGCAGGAACGGAACCAGGTCTTTTTTGACCCCCACGGGCCCGGACCCCGGTCCGCCGCCGCCGTGCGGCGTGCTGAAAGTTTTATGCAGATTGAGATGCACCACGTCGAATCCCATATCGCCCGGCCTGGACACGCCCAGGATGGCGTTTGCGTTGGCCCCGTCGTAATACAGGAGTCCGCCCGCGTTGTGCACCATATCCGCGATTTTTTTGATGTTCGCGTCGAAAAGGCCCAGCGTGTTGGGGTTTGTGAGCATCAGACCCGCGGTGTCCCCGCCCAGAATGGCCGCAAGCGCCTCAATATCCACCATCCCCCCGGCGTCGGATCTCACGTTTACGACATCGAAACCGGCGACCGCCGCCGAAGCGGGGTTGGTCCCGTGCGCCGAATCGGGGATGATCATCTTTGTTCTTTTCTGGTCGCCCCTGCTGTCATGATAAGCCTTTATTATCATGAGCCCGGTCATTTCCCCGTGCGCGCCGGCTGCAGGCTGCAGGGTGACCCGCTCCATTCCCGTGATCTCGGAGAGCATCTCATCCGTTTCGTACATCAGCTGCAGGCAGCCCTGCACCGTATCCGGAGACTGGAGGGGATGCACGTTTGCAAACCCGGACAGCCTGGCCATGCTCTCGTTGACCTTTGGATTATATTTCATTGTACAGGAACCCAGCGGGTAAAAACCGGAATCCACGCCGTAATTCCTTTGGGAAAGCCGGGTGAAGTGCCGCACCAGATCCACTTCGCTGACTTCGGGCAGTTGGGCCGGGGTTTCCCTGAGCAAATTGGCGGGGATCATGTCCCCGACGTCCTTCTTTGGAACATCGCATTCCGGAAGGCTGACCGCCATCCTGCCCGGACGGCTGATTTCAAAAATCAACGCTTTTTCTTCTTTGTTCATGCTTCCGCCGCCTTTCCCGCCAGAGCGTCAATTTCTTCTTTTGTACGTTTTTCCGTGACCGCGACCAGCCATACGTTTTGAAGTTCTGAATAACTTTGCCCGAGGTCGTAGCCGCCGATGATCCTGTTCCTGAGCAGGGACTGGTTGAGTTTGCCGATATCACCCTTATACGCGACCGCAAATTCCTTGAAAAAGGGAGCGCTCCAGGCCGGACTGAATTTTCCGGTTGCAAGAAGCGTTTCATATGCATACCGGGATTTCTGGATGCACAGGTCCGCCGCCTGCCTGAGACCCTCTTTTCCCATGGCCGTCAGGTAGATGGTAGCTGCGAGGGCATTTAAAGCCTGGTTGGAGCAGATATTGGAGGTGGCTTTTTCCCTTCTGATGTGCTGCTCCCTGGTTTGCACGGTCAGCACAAAACCTCTTTTTCCATGAACGTCCACGGTTTGGCCTACGATCCTGCCCGGCATTTTGCGCAGCAGCTTGCCCTTTGCAGCCATAAATCCAAGATACGGGCCGCCGAAGCTGAGCGGGCTGCCCATGGACTGCCCTTCCCCAACGGCTATATCCGCGCCCGCTTCTCCGGGCGTTTTCAAAAGGCTTAAGGAAATGGGGTCGCAGCTCACAACGAGGAGCGAACCCGCTTTGTGGGCGATTTTCTCCGCCGCCGACAGGTCCTCCACCGAACCGAAAAAGTTGGGGTTCTGAATGATCACGGCCGCAACGCCGCCGTTTAATTTGCCGTCAAGATCCCCTAAATCGGAAAGTCCGGTTTTGCAGCCGAATTCGGTCACTTTGACGCCCTCAAAGCGCGCGTATGTTCTGAGCACCGCCCTTCCCTGCGGATTCAGGCTCCGCGCGACCAGGACCTCGCTTCTCCCCGTCTCCCTGCATGCAAGCATCATTGCCTCCGCAAGGGCCGAAGCGCCGTCGTACAGGGAAGCGTTGGACACGTCCATTCCCGTAAGCGAGCAGATCATGGACTGGTACTCAAATATGGCCTGGAGAGTCCCCTGGCTGATCTCGGGCTGGTAGGGCGTATAGGCGGTGTAGAACTCCTGGCGCAGCAGCATCTGGTCGATCACCGAAGGGATGAAATGATCGTATGCGCCCGCTCCCAAAAAACAGGCGTACTCTTCCGTATTCCCGTTTTTTCGGGCCAGGCTTTTCAGACGCGCGGTTACTTCCATCTCTGACATTCCGTCCGGAATGGAGAGCTTTTTGTGAAAGCGCACATCGTCCGGAATGGAGTCGAAAAGCTCCTCCAGGCTTGTTTTCCCGATCGCGGAGAGCATCTTAAGCTGTTCTTCGGGCGTATTTGAAAGGTATGGCATATTTATTCCTCCGATTTGCAGAAAGCCTCGTATTCCGATGCTCTCATCAATCCGTCCTCCGCTGCCCCGCCTTCCAACTGAAGCACGGCGATCCAGCTTTCATACGGCTCGGAATTGATCTTTTCAGGCGAATCGCTTAAAGCATCGTTTACCCGCACGACGCGCCCCTTTACGGGCGTATAGATGTCCGACGCGGATTTAACGGATTCCACAACGCCCATGGCGTCCCCCGCATTCAGCTCCGCATCCATTTTGGGCAGTTCCACATACACGATCTCCCCGAGATTATGCTGCGCAAAATCCGTAATGCCGATGGTGGCCGTATTGCCCTCAAATTTGACCCACTCATGGTCCTTTGAATACTTTAATTCCTGAATAATGTTCATAGTCTTTTCTCCTTTATACTGATTTACAGGTTTTAAACTTATTTTTTATACTTTTTGGAATAAAAGGGTTTTGCGGCTACCCTGGCGCGGGTTTCCCTGCCGCGGATGACGATATCCACTTCCGTTCCGGCTGTGGAATAAGCCGCGTCGACCAGCGCAAGCCCCAGGTTTTTCTGGAGGCTTGGGGAAAAACTGCCGGACGTAACGAAACCGATGCTTTTGCCGGAGGCGAACACCTCGTAATGGCTGCGCGGCACGCCGGGTTCGATCATTTCAAACCCTACCAGTTTTCTTTTGATCCCTTCTTCTTTCTGTTTTAAAAGCGCGTCCCTGCCGATAAAGTTTCCCTTGTCCAGCTTTACGAACATTCCGAGGCCGGCTTCAAGGGGCGTGATATCTTTGGTGATTTCGCTGCCGTAAAGGGGCAGCGCGACTTCAAACCGCAGCGTATCCCTTGCGCCCAGACCCACCGGAACAAGGCCGTCCTCGTTTCCCGCAGCCAGCAGCTCTTCCCAGACACGGGGCGCTTCCCCCGCCGCAATATAGATCTCGAAACCGTCTTCCCCGGTATAGCCCGTACGGGATACGATGGCAGAAGCTCCCGCAATCTTTGCTTTACCGTTAAAATGATAAAATTTGATTTCCGAAAGGGGAACGTCCGCCAGCTTTTGCAAAACGGCTTCCGCCTTTGGGCCCTGTACCGCAAGCTGGGCGTATTCGTCCGAAACGTTTCTTAAAAGGACGTCCCCTCTCATGTTATCCAGCATCCAGTCAAAATCCTTATCCGTATTGGCCGCGTTCACGATCAGAAGATAGTCTTCCGCGCCAATCCTGTATACCAGAAGGTCGTCCACCACGCCCCCGTCCGGATAGCACATGGGCGAATAAACGATCTGGCCGTCGACCGCAGCCCCGATATTGTTGGTGATAAGGTTCTGTATAAACTTTGCGGCGTCCTTCCCGCGCACCGTGATTTCACCCATATGGGATACGTCGAAAAGCCCCGCGGCTTCACGTACTTGCCTATGCTCCTTAATGATCCCCTCGTACTGAACGGGGAGCGCCCATCCGCCGAAGTCGATGATCTTTCCGCCCAGTTTGCGGTGGTTTTCGTACAGCGGTGTGTTTTTCATATTGATCCCTTCCTTTCCTTGCCCCGGACCGTCCGGTTTTCCGGGGCCCCGGTATAAAGCTCTTTGTTCATTACGCCCGCAGGCCTTCTTGTTTTTTTACCCAATAAAAAAGGGGAAACGAACAAAATTGCCGTTTCCCCTGTTATCTTACCCGAGAGATTCTATGAAAATGCAAACAGTGTTTTCACTTTCATATTGCACCTTAGGTGCCATCAAAAGATAGCTTTCCAGAGTTTTGTCCGGATACAGTCCTTTTACCTGAAAGTTTCATTGCGGAATTGGCTCGCCGCAACTTACATCGTCGGTGTTTTTTACTCTCCCATATCCTTCATTCAATATTCCTTTATCCATATTTTACTTTCTTCCCGGGGATTCGTCAATATCATCCGTCATGCGCAGCGGATAATATTGACCGGTTTTTTTAGTACTCTGCCGGAGTGTGCAGCAGCTCGTCGTCCTTGATTTCGATTTTACTTAAATCAATGACGCCGCCCGGCATTTTCATTGCTTCCTCCACGATGGAGATGGAACTTGCGAGGCCGATGCCGAAGCGGTTTGCGCCTATCTTGTACATCATCATCATGGTTTTGAGATCGCGGACGCCGCCCGCAACCTTCAGTTTGATCTTATCGCCGATCGTCTTCTTCATCAGCGCAACATGGTGCAGGGTTGTGGGGTTCGCCGAAAATCCCGTTCCGCTCTTCACGTAATCCGCGCCGCCGTCCATGACGCATTTGCAGGCGTTTACGATCTGTTCGTCGTTGCAGAGCATGGCTTCGATAATAACCTTAAGCGATGTTTTGCCGCAGGCTTTTTTTACCGCCGCGATGTCGTCCGTTACATCCTTGAACTTCTTGGATTTGACCCAGCCGACGTTGAGGACCATGTCCACTTCGTCTGCGCCCAGGCTTACAAAGTAGTCGGCCTGCGCAACCTTGATGCAGGTGGGTTCCTGTCCGGACGGAAAAGAAAGGGACGTGCCGAACGCGGTGTTGGTTCCCTTAAGCATTTCGCCCATCATCTTGGAATATGCGGGCCATGCGAAAGCGCAGCCAAAGTCATACTTTTTGCATGCGTCGATGAGCGCGTAGACATTTTCGTAAGAAGTGTCGATTTTAAGAGTGGACGCGTCGATAAGATAGGCGACATCCTTTACGGTTAAAACATCTTTTCTGAATTCTTGCATTTTTAGTTTCCTTCTTTCTATAATTAAAATGAATTATTATAAACCAGATAGCCTTTCACCCCAGCCAACAGCGCGCACTTGGCGTAAAGCAGCCTTTTTAATTGGCTGGCAGCCCTAAACGGCTTGGGGAGAAGATCCGGAGCCCCGCAAGGCCGTTTTAAGGGGTTTATCCGGAGCGGAGTTGAGCGCACGCCAAAGCGTGATAAAGCGAAACGGAAGCTCGCTGAATATGAGGAGAACGCAAGCGCAGCTTAAGAATCTTCTGACGCGAAGCGTGAACCCATAATGAAGCGGGAA
>JAEWMJ010000014.1 GCA_023393165.1 Bacillota bacterium
CAATATTTCATTAGCTAAAGAGTTGAGAAAAAACATGACGCCGTGGGAACGCAAATTGTGGTATGAATTTCTACGTTCTTACCCAGTTCGTTTTCAACGCCAAAAGGCTATTGGAAATTATATTGCAGATTTTTATTGCGCAAAAGCCAGGTTGGTTATTGAGTTGGACGGTGGCGGACATTATGAGCCTGAACAGATGACAAGGGATAGCGAGCGTGCAAAAATATTGCAAACAATGAGCTTGGAGATATTACGGATTTGTAATTTAGATATTGACTGCAGCTTTGCTGGCATTTGCGAACTGATAGATCAAACAGTAAACAATTCTCTCCCTCAGTCGGCTTTGCCGACAGCTCCCTCGTCAGAGGAAGCCAAATAGGTTCTGCTAAGGCTAATAATCAGTAGTTAATAACAACCTGTCTTATCATCTTTAGCCGCATCTTCACCCCTTCCCCGGCAAATCGATCCCCGCCTTCCGCGCCTGGCTGTGCTGGTATTTGCGCGGGACGCGGTAAACCCTGCCGTCCTTTTCAAAATTCGCCCCGGTCTGCTTAAACCAGAACGGGATACCCTTTTCGCGGCATTGCTCCCAGATTTGAAGGACCCATTCAAATTTGCAGAGGCGCGCTTCGTTCCCGGATTCGCCGCCCGCAACCACCTGTTCCACAGAGGGGTCAAGGTAGGGCATAAGGTCGATGGGTTCCAGAAGAGGCTCGCAGATGATCATTTTATGCCGGATAGGCTCTTTCAGCAAAATGGGCAGCCTGTAATCGGCGCGGTCCTGGTTTTCCACGGTGTTGCAGACCGCAACGTTCGGGTAACCGTTTCCCCAGTCGTCCGGAAGATTCACATGAAACCGGTCGATCCGTTTTGTAATGATCAGAAAATCAAGATCAGGCCTTTGCCGCATTATCCGCCAGGCCTCCGGCCTCCATTCGTCGGCGTCTTCCAGAAAAAAATCAGATGTAAAGCAGGTGTAGATTGTCTCACCGCCGGAAAGCTTATATTCTCCCGCGCGGTTTTTTTTCATGGGCAGGTCAAAGTTGCCGGTTTTCGCCACAACCGAACTGTCTTTTTCATACCTGGAATCCAGGCGGTATACATAACAGTGCTTACAGCCGGGGCTTATTTTATGGCACCCGTGCCAGGGATTCCATAGGGCCACAGTATCCGCTCCAATTTATTACTACCTCCATTATAGGCAAAGCGGGACCGTTTTTCAATGAACGGCCTGCGCGGTAATAAAAAAAGTATTGCTATCCAGTTACTGGAAGTATATCATAAAAATATGCATCAGTAATTTCCAATGCCAGAAATAAAAAGTTATCTTAGTAATAAACTAGCCAAATTTCCGGTCCGCATAAAAATGCCGTTAACGGATAGGAGGTATTCATATGAATCCAAAAAGCAGATACGCAAAAACAGCTCCGCTTTTCATAGCGGCCGTATTGCTGCCCGTCTTTCTTGCCGCCTGCCAGCCTACGCCCGAGACGCCGCCCGTTGTCAATAAAAACCAGGGCGCGCTGGAATCGGCTGTCAGCGCAGCCCCTGCGCCGCAGGAAAAATACAAGGCTCCGGCAGAGTACAGGGATTCTTACCAAAGGGAAACCGTTACCATTGATTTTGACGCGAATGTGGAAGTGCCGGACGCAACCGCCTACCCCGTATACAACGTGCAGTCGTCAATGTTCACGCAGGATGAAGCGGACAGGTTCGTGGATGTGCTCATGCAGGGACAACCCCTGATCAGCAATGTTAAGCCTCTGACAAAAGATCAGCTCACGGAACAGCTGCTGGATATTCAGGCGGATATCAGCATCAGGAAAAGCGGCGGACGTCCTAAATATGATAATTCGGATGAAGAAATGGAACAGATCGCTGCGGATATTAAAAAGCGCATAGAAGAAGCGCCCGAGACGGTTCCCGACCAGATCGTGGATTCGACCTTAGTGGAAAATGGATACGGCGGGAAATATCTGGATGTTTCCGCGGACCTGGGCGGAGCGGTACCGGCAATGCTGCTTGTCAGTTGCGACCAAAGAGGCGGTTCCAGGCTGGATTACAAAAACGGCGCTGTTTATTTTGTGGACAGCCTCGAAAGCGAGCCCAACGGACTTTCCGTTACCCGGGAAGAAGCGGTCAGGGAAGCGGAGCAAATGGTTTCGGACCTCGGCATACAGGATTTCGCCGTGTCGGCTGCTACTGTCGGAAGCTGGAGCGGCGGAAGCGAATCGGAAATCGATGAAAACAGGGATAAACAGGGCTATGTGGTGAATTTTACGCGGCGGCTTAGCGGTATTCCGTTTACATACGAGAGCAGGCAGCAGATTGGTTTTGAATCGCCGGAAGACGCCGCCAGCGCGCAATCCTGGAACTACGAGCGGTTATCGGTCAGCGTGGACGATACGGGGGTCACCGGAATACAGTTTTTAGGCAAAATGGACTTGCTGGGCAAGGCGTCGGAAAATGTGCAACTCAAGCCCTTTGAGGATATCATAAAAACTTTCGATCAGCAGATATTCACGCATTACGCCATTTACAATCCGGAATATAAAAACGCGCAGACGCCGGTTATGAGTACAATGCATATCGGGCGCATCACGCTCGGATACACCCGCATTGCGGCAAAGGACAAGCCGGGGGAATATCTGCTGGTTCCGGTATGGGATTTCTTCGGCTCCACGCAGGATACGTACGATCTTGACGCGATCGTGGATGATTTAGAAGAGAACGGCGCCGAACAGGATGTGATCGACATCGTTATATCCAATTTTAAGGAAAGGCAGGACCAGCCGGTATCGCAGGGATATACAAGTTTTCTCACGATCAATGCGGTGGATGGAAGTGTGATAGACAGAAACCATGGATATTAAGCAAAGGCATATTTGGAATTGTGTATCGGAACGTTTTATGAAGCGAATATGTATTTAATATTTCAAAAATGTTAAAAAACAATTGACAATCATATGCTTGTCTTGTAGTATAGAGACAGACTATTCTTGCAATTACAAGACAGATTAAAGGAGGCGAACCGGGGTTTGGATAAGAGGCTTTTGGATTGCGAATGGATACTTCTCCGCGCGTTATGGGGAAAACGTCCGCAAACAATGAAGCAGATCGTGGAATTCGTACGGTTTCAGTGGCCGGACATCACTTGGAATTACAAAACTTTTCACTCCTATCTGCGCAAGATGGAGGAAAAAGGGCTGATCGCTTCCGAAACGCGCAATTTAAAGGATAAGATGTATTATCCTCTTGTCACCCAGGAGGAAGCCATCGGCGCGGAAACGGAAAACATACTCTCGCGAAGCAGTTATTTCGGCTCTGTGGGCAGGCTTGTTGTTGCAATGGCGGAAAAAAACCAATTGACCGCGCAGGACAGGGAAGAACTGATCCGGCTGGCGCAAAAACTGGAAAAGGAAGATGAGTAATATGGAAGATACGATTCTTTCTTTTTTATTTAACAGCACAATTCTGTTTTCAATATTGTTTGCTGGCGTATGGCTGATCAAAAAAGCGTTTTCAAGGCATCTGTCCGCGCTGCTGCAATATATTCTCTGGATCGTGGTGATCGTAAAGCTTGTATTACCGGTAGGCCTTCCAAGCGAACTCAGTCCGTGGAACCTTTTTGGGTCGTCCGGCGAAACGCCGGCAATCAGCCAAACCGCGCAGGCGGACCTGACGGAAAACGCCGGATCCGGTCCGGCCCGGATACCGGGCATGCCTCCGCAATATCCGGCGGGCCTGCCGGACAGCGCGGGGGGGCAGCAGGTTCAGGAAGGCGATCCGGCTCAGACAGTAGAAAATACCGGAAGCGGCGCAGGCCGGATCAATTGGTGTTATACCGCCATATACGTTTGGATATCGGGTATGCTTGCCATGCTGGGATGGATGATCATATGCGCGGCGCAAATAAGATGGAAAATAGCGTCAAACGGTACGGAGCCCATCCCGGGGTGGGCGCTGCGCGTATTCGAGGAATGCGGGCGGGAACTCGGGATCAAGAGGAAAATCCGGCTGGCGGTCCAGCATGTTTTCCCGGTACCCGCAATAACCGGCGTTATAAAACCGGTGCTGATTCTTCCTGTGGAAACTTTATCCGGCAAAGACGCCGGTAAAATGAAACATATCCTGCTGCATGAGCTTACGCATTACAAAAAAGGCGACATCATAGTCACATATCTGTTAAATATCTTAAACGCCGTATACTGGTTCAACCCTCTGGTATGGGTTTGCTGCGGCCTTGTACGCAAGGACATGGAGATATTGTGCGACAACCGGGTGATCGGCCGCATTGGAAAAGAAAACAGGCAAAATTACATTGAGACCGTGCTGCAGTTTTCGCTGAAAAAGCATACGCCGGGCCTCAATCCCGCGATGAGCCTGGGCGACGGGCGCATTGCAATGCAAAAGAGGATCATGGGCATGTTCATGCGCAAACAGACAAAAACGCGGATCAAAATTCCCGTGCTGCTTTTGTGCATAGTTATAATTTTTACCTGTTTCACTACGGCCTGCCAGCCCACGCCCAAAAACCAGCCCGTGGTTGGAAGGGTGGATCTGGAGAAAAAAGTGGAGCAGATAGCCGCTCCTGCCGTAAAATATGATGCGCCGGGAACCTGGCAGGAAAAACTGGATATGCAGGGCAGCGATATGCCGGTCGCTATAGACGCGGCGGTCAATGTCCCGGAAGCAGGCGCGTATCCGGTATATAAGGCGCGGCAGGCTGATTTTACGCAGGATCAGATAAACATGCTGCTCAAGTATTTCCTGAAAGATAAAAAAGTGATCAAAAACCCGGTGATGACAAAAGCGGACTATGAAAAACAGATCGTAGAGGCAAAACGGGGCCAGCTTATCGACGGGAAATACGTGGTAACCGGCGAATCGGAAGCATGGGTCGCCGAACTGGAACAAAGGATGGCGGAAGCCCCGGAAACCGGCGAGAAGGAATACTTAACGGATCTCAGCCTTAAAAAAGGAGAACCAGCCTTCGGCATGGTGGAACTGGGCAACGGGAAATACGGCAGAATCAGTTTTTCGGAAAGCGCTTTCAGTTATAACAACGGCAGTTTTTCCCTGCCGGAATCCCAGATGATTTCCATGGGAAAGGAAGGGATCAAAGAGACCTTCCGGATGACGGAAGAAGAGGCCGAAAAAGCGGCGCAGAAAACCCTGGATGCGCTGGGCGTCACCGGCATGGCGCCCGCAAGCATAGAAAAGGCATATTTTTATTCCCTGACAAACTTTGAAACCGACATAGTCTCGGAGAACGAAAACCCGGCGTCCAAAGGTTATTACATCAAGTATGTCCGGGAAATAGATGAAATCCCAACCGAACTGATTGAAAGCTGGAGTTTCAGCGGTAACGAGACATTTTCCTATATACCGCCCTGGGAAGCCGAAATTATCCGCGTTTATGTGGACGACAGCGGCAATGTGCAGCAATTCGACTGGTTTGCTCCCCTCAGAGTGACGGACAAGGTATCGGACAATGCCGGCCTGATGCCTTTTGCGGATATGCAGGACAGGATGCGCAGGCAGCTTCGTTATACGCTTTCTCCTATGGGCGGGTCCGGCCTGTACGCAACAGTCGACCGGATAGAACTGAAAACCGCCATGATCAATATCCGGGATAATCCGGATGAGGCGATGTTTGTTCCGGCGTGGTATATACACTATACGATTCACCAAAATATCCAAAATTACGGGGAGAACGGCGATAATCAAAAAGCCCCGATGGAGGACCGGCGGATCATAGTATTGGACGCGATAGACGGCGGCTCCGTTTCTACAGCTTCGGCAGTATTTCTGCAAAAAATCAATGCCGCCTCAGAAAGTACGGAAGAGGCTCAGCTGCCTGCTGAACCGGCTGCCGGGCCGGCGATCGCGCCGGTTCCCGAATCTGCCATCGAGCTTTCTGCGGCTGTGGAGGAGGCAACGGCAGCCGGCTGATCACGGGAAATTCCGGCAGAGATTTGGTTGTGGTTTTCATACGGCTGAAGGCGTATAGTATATAAAAAAGAGTTTTAATAGAAGGTTGCCCGGTATCAGGGCTTAAAATACTTGAATAGCGCAAGGAAAATTTATGAGGGAAAATAATACGAAAAGGCGTGTCGGCACAGAGGAATGGGCCAAAAGGCGGATCGATCCGGAAGAATGGGAAAATACGCGGAATTACCGGCCTGCCGTCCGAAGGCGGAAGCTCAACAAAAAAAAATTCGCCCGGACGGTCATGCTTCTTATCTTCATGATCATTGCGGGGCTTGTGGGTTACTATTACTTCTCGGACAGGATATTGCCCGCGTCCGCGCAAAACGATTCAGTCCCCATGGAAAGTGTACAGCAGGGAGGATCGCTTCAAGGCAAACTGATCGTTGTGGATGCCGGACACGGCGGGTTTGATGTCGGCGCGACGGGCGTCAGCGGCGTGTTTGAGGACGATTTGAATCTGAAAGTCGCTAAGTATTTGAAAGCCGATCTGGAGAAAAACGGCGCCACCGTGATAATGACAAGGGAAGATGAAAACGCAATTGCGGAGACCAAGGACGACGATATGGCCAAAAGACGGAAAATCATCCAGGAGAGCGGGTCGGATATCGTTTTGAGCGTCCATATGAATTCGGAAACCGATCCATCCTTTTCCGGGCCCATCGTACTTTTTATGCCCGGCTTGGACGAAGGGGAGAGGCTCGCAAAATCCATACAGCAAAGCCTTCTTGAGGAACTGAAGCCCAAATCGCAGAACAATGCGCGCGCGGAAGAACTGTTTATCACGCAAAGCGGCACGCAGCCCTGTGTGATCGTGGAATGCGGTTTTATCAGCAATCCGGATGAAGAAGCGCTGCTTATCAGCGGCGATTACCAGCAAAAGGTCGCCCAGGCAATAACGGACGGATGCAAGGACTATTTCACCGGGAATTAAAGCCTGCCGTATCCAACGTAATCATACGAGTTTTTTCCTTTGTCGACGATGTGGAAAGCGCTGTACCATAAAACAATCAGCACCACATCGATTTGTTTTTGGAACCAGACAAAATTCAGCGGCCAGCCGGGTATCGGTAAATAAGACGAGGCAAGTACGGCTGTAAAAATAAGATATACATAATTAATCCTGAACTTGCCCGGGTTTTCCCACCATGTTTTGATATGTCCGAACGCAAAAAAAACGCTCAGCAGGATTGTCCAGACATACAGCCAGACCCGCTGAGGCATAAGCTGATATTGCGCCATAGGGAAAGCCTGTTCCAAATATGGCGTTATGAAATACAACGCCAGAAGGATACCGAAAAGAAAACCAACGCCAACAATGCTTTTTTTAAGTTTCGCATAATAACCCCTCATTTGTAAATTGAATTATTTTTTACTGGCTCTCAGATCTTTGATTAACAGGCCCACGTCTTTTCCGCGGATCTCGGCAATCTGTATCATCTGCGATATGGTAACCAGTTTGTAACCCTTTTTGTTCAGATCGCGTATGATGCGTTCCGCCGCGTCGGCTGAAGGCTGGTAGATATCGTGCATCAATACGATATCGCCGTCTTTAATATCATCCATCACTATATGGTAGTCCATATCTTCGTCAAGGTTTTTCCAGTCCTCCGAGTCAACCGTCCACTGCACGCATGGGCGGCCGATTTTTTTTGCGATTTCAAGGTTCACATTCCCGTAGGGGGCGCGCACCAGGATGGGCCGGACGCCCAGAATGCCATAGAGGATGCGGTTGTTTTTATCTATCTCATCCAATATTTCATCCATGGATAATTTAAAGAAATCCGCATGGCTATAACTGTGGTTGCCGATCTCGTTTCCGGCGGCATAGATTTTCCTGACAGTGGACGGGTATTCTTCCGCCATGTCGCCCACCAAAAAAAACGTGGCGTGCCCGCCGTATTTTTTGAGCGCGTCCAGTATCTGGCCGGTAGTGGAAGGATTCGGCCCGTCGTCAAACGTCAAAGCCACCACCTTGTCTTGGAGAGGATCTATTCCTTCCAGGCCGAAAGCCTTCATTTCACCGCCGCCGCTTTGCAGGAATACGGGCAGGGCCTCCTGCGGGTCCGGTCCGCCCGATTCGCCGTTTTGAGGCTGCGGTTCCGGGGGATTCATAATTTCAGGCCGCAGTACGCCTGCAAGGCTTTCAAAAGAAAGCGCAACTTCAAAGGTACCGTCCTCTGCCGGAGCGATCTGAAGCCGGTTGAAAAAAAACCGCACGCAGCCGTTTTCTATCACAAAATTGGAATAATTGCTTTTCCGGGGCGCAATGCCCTCTTCAAACAGCGTTTTATCGGCGTTGCTTTGCAGAATAGGGTTATATTGCAGTTTGTCCCGCACAAGGCCGGATATTGTGTGCAGATAACCGGTATTGGTATTAAATACGTCCTTTAAGGACATTCTTTTTTCAGTTTTCAAATCGTATACATACGTGCTGATAAATCCGTCGGTAAACGTTGCGCCCGTATGGGCGTCCGTAACAAATTTGATAGAGATCATATTATTTTCATACTTGTAGGTTTTATAGGTAATTGTCAGTTCGGGTTTCGCGGCGTCATCAGCCGGCGGAGCGGTTTCTGCTTCGTCTTTGAACAGCTCCGCCTTGTTCTGCACGATGCCGCGCAGCTCGGAGGATATCTTGTTGCTGCCCATAACTTTTGGGTATGCCGCATACAAAGCGAAAGACTCGTCCCATTCAAAGAGTTCCATGGGCCCGGCGCCGTTTACCGCTTCGGGCTTTTTTGAGCGCATCGCATCCGCCCATTCTTGTTGGCTGAACGGCGCCGATACGGTCGGCGCCGGCTGCATATTTGAAAAAACGCTTGCCGCGGTGCTGCTTCCGCTAAAGATCACGCCTATAAACATGCCGATAAACAGTATGGCGATCATCGCGGCTTCCGCCTTTTTGATCATATTGATTTCCCGGTTCTATTTTTTATATATCTTATTTGCCTTCTTTCTATTGTGTACCTAAAAATAAAAATTCATACGTTCCGCATTGCTTCAAGGGGACTGGTCTTGGTTGCCTGATGGGCAGGGTATACGCCCGAAAGGATGCCTACCCCGGCGGCGATCCCAAGAGCCATCAGGGAAAGCCATGCCGGAATCTGGATCGCCATGCCCGCTGAGAAGTACATGCCCAAAAACATGGTATCTCCGCCTCCGGAGCTGATAATAAACGCCGATATATAGCTGACGGCGATTCCGATAGCGCCGCCGATCAGGCCGATGAACGCCGCTTCCGCCAGAAACAGCAGCCGTATTTTGCGTATCCTCATCCCGAGCACCTTCATAATGCCGATGTCGCGCCTGCGTTCCAGTATGCTGGCGTACATTGTGTTTGCAATGCCGATTGCGGAGACGATGAGGGAGATAAAGCCGATTGCAAAGAGCTGGCCCTGCTGGCGGGACTGCTCCTCCTGCATCTGAGTGATCCATTCGGTTGGGCTGTAAGTTTCAAACCCGAACTGCTTCACCTGTTCCAGCACTTCCTCCACATTATCCAGCGTGTCTACCTGGACAACCGCCGTCTGGTAGGAGTTTAAAGATATCCCAAGCTGCTCGGCCAGCTTGCGGTTTTCCCGCAGCATCTGCTTGGCCACATCCAGGCTGATGTACGCGCCGTAGCTTTGCTGATCCTGCGCGTCCTTGAAAATGCCGGATACGGAAGCGCGGTATATCTTGGAAGCCGGCATGTTGGGGTCCGGATTGTCCTTTGAGTTGTAGCCCAGCGTCAGGCTCATTTGGGTATTCAGCCAGTCAATATCCGGCTTGTAGTTCATATAACTCTCGTAATTCGAATAATCGGGGGGATTCTGGGGATCCACAAACTGCTGCACGGCATTGGCTCCCAGTACGATGGAGGGCATGGTGTCGGAGAATATCTTGCCTTCCTTGAATTCGCTCTTCAGCGCGGCGGGATCGATTCCCGTCAACTGAAGCATCGCCTGGTATCTGCCTGCTTCCACCATCACCGGAATAGAAATCTCGGGAGAGACCGTTTTCACATGCTCGATTGCCGCGATGGAAGCGATCGTGCTGTCCGTAATGCCGGCGCTTTGGGAACCGCGCCCCATGCTGTAGTTGTTGATCTGTATTTCCGTCAGGTCCTGGTTTTCCATGATGCTCTCCTGGAATTGCTGGTAGTTGGAAAGCCCTATGGCAAACATAAGGACGATGCACGTGGTGCCTATTATAACGCCGGTTACGGTCAGGATCGCCCGCATCTTTCTGCGCCAGAGATAGAGCGCTGCAAAACGCAGCAGATCACTCATCTTCATTTTCTTCCTCCAATCGCATCCGACGTTTTTTCCGGATCCGGAGGAACACGATCAGTCCGGCCGCGATTCCGCCCGCAATAATGACCGATATCCACCATTGACTGACGGTCTCGGGTTCCTCGGGCGTTTCCTCGTCTCCCGATACCGGCTGTATGACGGGCGGGTTGATCATTGTCTGGAAGGGCACCTCCTGGCTGTATTCCTGGCCGTATTCATCCTCATAGGTGATCACGATCGTGCCCTGGGTGGGGCCGTATTGTCCGGCCTGGCCCATATCCCCTTCTGCCGTTCCGTCCTGGGGAGCGCCGTCGTCCGCCGGGACGATCATTTCTTTGGAATTTACGGCTACTTCAGGAACCGCCACGGCTACGGCTACGGTCTGGGCGTTGCCGGCGTTTGCGGCAGGGGCTTCGCCTACGGCAGGTACGCTTTCAGAAGTCGGGACCGCATTCTGTTCGCCCGCAGTCTCATCGGGCACAGCGGCGTCTCCGCCGGTACCGGTCTCAGCCCCCGTATCCAAAGAATCCCCGGTTGCTCCCGGTCCTCCCATATCCAGGGTCCCCACGAATACGTAAATATCTCCCGTTTTGGAGGTCCCGGATTCCATGTTGCCTAGAAATACGCTGCCCTCGGGCATGAGCCCGGGCGCTTCCAGAGCGCAGCGGACGTTGTAAAGCGTGCTTTTTCCCATGTTCATCAGGTTCATGGAAATGGAAATGGTATCGCCCGCGTTCACGCTCTCAGGGATTGTCGGCGGGTCGTATTCCAGCCGGATGGGCTGTTTTACCTGTATGATGATTTCTTCGCTTGTCGTGAATGCGACAGCCTTGCTGTTCTCATATTCAATGGCAAGAGACACTATTTGAGGGCCGGGCTTGGCGTCCTGGCGCACCTGTATTTTTACAAGAAAGTCCTCGGTCTTGCCTGGGCCTATTTTTTTGATGTAGGCGGACCCTGTGTCTTCCACCGGGATCAGGTCCGCCGTTTCTCCGCCTTTTGCCGTTACCTTGATGTTCTGCACGGACTGGCTGTCGCTGGTGTTTTTAAGGGTAACGTTCAGCGAGAACGTTTCGCCCGCCATTACCTGTTCAGGAGTGATTGTATGGCTGTCCATGATTATCTTGGGCTGGGGGAGAGGCGCTTCGGTGGGTTCGGGCGTCGGCGTGGGCGTGGGTGCTGGCGTCGCGTTGGGATCGATGCCGTCCGATACCGTCACGTAGACCGTAAAGGATTGAGATCCTACAGAATTATCCTGCTTAGTATAATTAGCCGTTACCACCACCGGATACCTGCCGATCACAGGACTCTGGATCAGGGGAAGCGTGAGCGTAGCAACATACAAACCTGATTGTAGAGGAACTGTTTGATCATAATTTCCAAACACAAAGGGGGAAGATGCTGGATCACCCAGGTTGACAGTAACGCTGACGTTGTTTAAAGGTTCGGAAGATTTCAGAGGGAGAACCACAAATGCCTTACCCTCCCAAATAATCGGAACATAGCCTTGAGCATACGTTTTATTATTCATATTAACATCTACATAACTGTTTTCTATGGATAGTATAGAGGTAGGTTCAGGGGCAGGCGTCGGGTCTGCAAAAGCTGTCAGGGGAAAAATCCCTAATACCAATATTAATGTTAAAAGGATGCATATTTTCTTTTTCATATCTCCATCTCCTGATCTGTATTCTCCTGATCGTCGTTTTCTTTATGGGTAATGTCCTCAATATGGGTGATCCTGCCGTCCGCCAGGTGGACGATCCTGTCTGCGTACTTTGTCTTTTCGATATCGTGCGTCACCAGTACCAGCGTGGCGCCTTCCACATTCACGATCACGCGCAGGATATCCGTTATCTGCGCGGCGGTGGCGCTGTCCAGATTACCGGTCGGTTCATCGGCAAAAAGTATGGGGGGTTTTGTAATGATCGCCCGCGCGATGGATACCCGCTGCTGCTGTCCGCCCGAAAGCTCTGAGGGCGTATGGTGCGCGTGCTCGGCAAGACCCATGGAATCAAGGACCTTCTGCGCGATTTTGATCCTTTTCTTTTGCGGCAGTCCCCTGAGCATAAGCGGAAACGCCGCGTTTTCAAGGGCGGTCAGCATATCCATCAGGTTGAACTGCTGGAAGATGAATCCGATGTTCTTGAGGCGGAAATCCACCAGTTCGTCTTCGGTCATTTTGTGGATAGGGCGATGTTTCACAAATATCCTTCCGGCGCTGGGCTTTTCCAGGCCCGCCATCAAATTCAGAAGGGTGGATTTTCCGCTTCCGGACGTCCCTACGATGGCCACGAATTCGCCGGGATAGATATCCAGGCTGACGCCGTTTAAGGCCCTGAACTTGATATTGCGGGATTTGTAGATCTTGACGACGTCTTTTACGCTGATGATAGGCTCGCTCATCGGACAACCACCAGCTTTCCGGCGTCCATTTCGCAAACCGTGTCGCAAAGTTCGCGAATATCCGCCGCGTTATGGCTGGCAAGCAGAATGGTTTTTCCGCTGCCCTTAAGCTTATGGATCAAATCCCGCATATCCCGGACGCCCTGTTTATCCAGACCGTTGAAAGGTTCGTCCAGAATGAGAAGCGTCGGGTCTTCCATGATCGCCTGCGCGATCCCCAGGCGCTGGCGCATTCCCAGGGAATACTTGCCCACATGCTTTTTCATCCCCGGATCAAGGCCTACCCGGCGCATCGCCTGAACGATTTCCTTATAGCCGATCTTTTTACGGAGGGACGCCAAAAGCTGCAGGTTTTTCATACCGCTTAAATTGGGCAGGAATCCCGGCGTCTCTATGATCAGCCCCAGATCATCCGGGAAATCCGTATCACGGCCTATCTGTTCGTAGTCCACCATGATCTTGCCCTGTGTGGGAATCAAAAATCCGCAGATGCATTTGAACAGAACCGTTTTGCCCGAGCCGTTGTTGCCAATAATGCCGTGGATTTTGCCTTCTTCAAAATCATGGGTCACGTCCGTGAGTACGGTTTCTCCCTTAAAATCCATGTACACATGCTGTACGCTGACAGCGGTATTTATCATCCGGTTATACCTCCGTGTTAAATATTCTGAAATCTTTACTGTAAAGCCTCATCTGGTTAGTCTGATATATATTGAATAAAGGGAATAATCAGACGATGCAGCCAGGTTCATTGGGCAAGCATTGGAGAACGGCTTGGAGAGGTAGACCCAAGGCCCCTGCGGGCCGATTAAAGGGGTTTATGGTGGGTGTCGGGAGGACGTAAAGGGGGAAATCGGAATCTCCCTTCCGTCCTCCTGACAGAAAGTTCGCCCAAGAACCAGCCGAATCACTTCGCTTTTTTTGAGTCAGGACTTTGGAATACCCACTTCGTAATAGCCGAAACCCTTCGCTGCTGCTCGTTCCGCTCATATACAAAGTGAATTTCCGGCTCGCGTCATTTCCAAGCTATTGCGCGTCATTGAGTTACAATGAGGCTTCGACACTTACGCTTGTGATTCGCACGTCACGTAAGTCCATTTTAGCTGACCGATATTATAACTGACTGTTAATCAGTATTTCGCAGTTACACTTCCGTTCCGGAAAAATTAAACTTATATTTCCTCATTTCCCGCTCCGCCGCAAAGAAGCAGAACGCAATAAGTCCGCCAAAAATCAGGTACGTCGTCCATAGCCTGGGCAGGAGGTCGTATCCGAAATTGTGCATATGGTATGTCGCGTGGTTTAAAGGGGAAAGCCATCCCACCGCCACATTCGCCTGATACATGAGTTCGTCCGGCAGATGGAAAAGCGCCTTGAATAATTCCGGGTTCAGCAAAAACCCGTACAGGCTGAATATAAAAACCGAGGCAACGCCCCAGAAATATCCTTTTTTCAGGTTGAACACAAGCATGATAAATACCATCAGCAGCGTATAAAGCAGCATCAGAAGAAAAATCGTCGCCATGCATTCGTAGGGAGTAGACATTTCAAGAGTCTTGACCAGGGCGGGGAGAGCCACAGCCTGCCCCGCGCCGGAGTAACCCAGAATAGCCGCCGTTTCGCTCCACATATTGCCGATAAACGAATTGGACATGCAGACCACCGAAGTCGAAACAAGTATAAAAGACAGGTATATGGCTGTGGCAACCGCAATATATACGACCTGGCCCAAAAGCCAGGTTGTACGCGTGGTGCGCATCAGGTAATAGGGGGTCGCGGGCGTAATAAACGGCATATCCGCGAACAAAAGGAGCAGCAGGAGAGAGGAGAGTAAAATAGAGTTCGCGTCTCCAAACGTCCATACGAAGGGTTCCACCAACTGCATTGTGGTGCCGTATTCCATTGCGAATTTAACAGCCTTGTCTGAAAGCAGAAAACACAGTATAAAAGCAAGGCAAAAAGTGATGATGATCCGCGGATTCCTGTTCCATTGCCTGAAGTTGTAGGAGGATACCGCCCAGATCTGCTTCAATGCCAGGAATCCGGAAGGGCCTCTTTTTTCTAAAGGAACGGCTTTGCCTGTATAGGACATGTTCTTTTGAGCGCTAAGCATCGGTCAGCCTCCTTTTTATCGCGATTGTAAGGGTGATCCCGACAACCAGAATGATCTCGCCCAGTAGCAGGATGATCCCCCATGTGCCGCCGGGCCATACGGATACGGGATTCAGCCATTCCTGCGGATTAAAACTGTAAAGTCCCGTAAAATAACGCTGGCAGAGAATGACCAGTACGTAATACACAATAAAAGGAAACGCGTACGCCATGTACCGGCTCATTGTGATTGCCGCCAGAAGCGCGCCGACGAGAGACCAGAAGCACCCGGACAGGAAGAATATAAATCCCCGCCCGATGATCTCCATAAACATGGAAGGCTGGGCAATCTGGCCGTTCATACCGGATGCCGCCATTGCCATGCCCATGGAATCGGTATCCATTGGCTGCGGGGCTATTTCCATTGGCGTAAATATGAGCGCAAACGCGATATATGTAAGGATGATCCCGGCAAAAAGCACCAGTCCGCCGGATATGCCGGTCGCAAGCACCTTGCTCCTGACGTAGGGGCGGATCCCTGCGCGCGGCAGGCTCTGTTTGATATATCCGCTTTTATATTCATCCACAAAAGCCGAGGTATAGGGCAGCGCGGCCAGAATGGGGACGCAGAGCATCATCACGCTGGACGACAATGCGCCAAAGAGCGCCTGCTCGTGAAAACCGGCCGGAAGGCCGCCTTGAGAGCCGTTTTGCATAACGGCAAGTATGGTGTCAAATGAACCGAAAAACAGTGCGGCGCACATTCCCGCCAGCCCGGCGATAAATCCCCAGGACGTCAGGGCGCGCCTTATATCCGATCGCAAAGTATCCAATGTATCCTCCTGTTTTGCAAGAATAACGGCTCCCGGCGCATGTAATTTATACAAAAGCAGCCGGTTATATATTATTCATATTCAGTCGTCTTCGGTTTCAGATTCAGTTTCCAGCTTTTGGGCAAGCTGAATTAATTCTTTTTGCTCTTTTTCAGTCAGCTGTCCGTCTTCGGCCATCATCATTACCAGACGGCCGACAGAACCAAAATAGCTTCTCCGGGAAAGAAGGCTTTCGCTCTCCGCACGGATGGCTTCCTCCTGTGATATCAGCGGGGAATACAGCTTGTCTTTCAGGTTTCTTTCTTCCGAGAGCAGCAATCCCTTTGTGCTCATGTTGCGCAGATAGGTGTGATATGTTTTATAGCTCCAGTCCACCCCGGGCTGTTCGTTTTGTATGCTTTGTACGATTTGTTTCATTGTCTGGGGAGGCTTTCCCCACAACGCCTTCAGTATGATCCATTCAGAATCCGCAAGTCTGTTTTTCATGGCGTCTGTTCCTTCCTTTACCGTAAGTATTTACATTCTGTCGTTAATGATTACGATAAATTTGTCTTTAGCATACATGATGCATTTGGAACTGTCAATTATTTAGACGCAAAAAGAAGGAAAAAGTTTCAAATTTTTTTCAAAAATTTTATATTTTTTTATAATTTTAGGCTATTGTCCAGAATACTGCCGTCCAGCGCGTTGACAGTAAGGTATGTGTTGACTGCGTTGGGCAGGCGGCCCGGATAAACGTTGGCCTTTCCATCCACCACGGAAGTCGCCTGATCCGATCCGTAGAATTTCCATGCGGGAAGCAGCCGGTACGCTCCGGGCTGCGCCCTGTCCTTCATGCGCACATATCCAAGCTCTATTCTGGAGATATTGATCTGTCCGGACTGGAACCCCTCTATAATCTCGTCGCGCTCAGCGCCCACGTCATATCCGATGTACTGATACTGCGTAAGTTTTTCCGCGTCGTATACCTCCGCGGCCTTTTCTTTGAAAATCTCCATCACCCGGTCAAACGGCAGCAGCGCCGCTGCGGAATCAACGGTCTTTTCCGGTACGGTAGGGTTCACCCAAGAGAACGATGTGATCTGGTCCTCGTGTATCATAACGGTAACGGCTTCATAGGGAACCAGGGAAGAATCAAATCCTCCGGTAAAAGAGTTGTAATCTCCGCTGAAGGATATAAGGGGCACCTGGTTATAAGAACGCACAAAGTTTACGTAATATCCGTAGACGTCCTTTTCCCGGGGATCTGCCGGCTCAAACCAAGTTCCGGCGGGCCTGCAGGAGTCGAGCGTCATGCCTGTGATCCCCAGTTTATCCAGCAGGTCCTTTGCCATCCGGTAGGCTTCGTCCTGATTGATGGTACAGGGCTTATAAAAAATGTCCTGGTCAGGGAAGGACATATTGTCCATCTGATATATGAATCTGCTTTTGTTGAAAAATAAATAGTGGCTTTGCATACTATTTCCGCTGTAATTATTAGCCGTGATTTCCCCGTAATATCCATCGTCCAGCTGGGCCTGGGCAACCAGAATCCTGTCGTTTCTATTTTGGTCTTCAATGCTGTCGGGTTCTTCCTCTCCGGCTGCTTTTTCTTCAGCGGCCGCGGATGCCGAGGCGAACGTTTCGCTGCCGGAGTCCGGCGCAGAGGTTTCATAATAATACGCCCGATTATGGAACTGAAAATCCGTTTCCATGGGGGTGAACGATTCCGGCGCGTTTTTATATAATTCTTTTAATTCATTGATTCTGTAAAGATGTTCTTGGGCAACTTTTACGGCAATATCGGGATCGCTGTAATTCATGCCCTCCAAACGGCTTTGCTGGGGACTGTCCAGTACTCTCTGAAGCGCATCGATCTGCGATAGTATTTCCGCCTTTGTAAGCGCAGCCCTCGGCTCGGTCAAAGTTTTGCCTTCCATCAAAACATTTGCGGCTTTTTTGACCATATCAGCGGTGATATCACTGAGCTCCGTACGCAGGACGGGGATCTGCGCGGCCTCGGGAAGGACCACCTCCGCGTCTATGCTGACGGATACTCTGTTATCATTTGCCTGAAACGAATCCTTGTATGCGGAGGGCGCTTCGTAAGAAAGGCGGGAAGGGGAAGCTGATTCGGTTGGCGGGGACTGTGTCGGCACTGCGGTACCGCTCATGGGAGGCTCGTTTAATTCCGCCGTTACCGGCTGGCAGGCCGTGGTAAAACAGGCAACCAGCAGCACGGCTGCCAGGCAAAGCGCACCCGCTCTTGCTCCGCGTCCGGATCTTGAGCGCATGAATATGCCCCGTATACGGCGTTCGGCCGTTTTGCGGGTGTTCTCCAGCGCCATTCCCATCAAAAGGCGCGTCCGCTTTTCACCGGCCTGCATTTTAAGGATGGTGTTCGCGTAGCTTTTTTTTCTTTCAACGCTCATGGCGGATACGACCATGCTGTCGCACGCGGTTTCCATATCCATCCGCATCTGCCTTGCGGCCAGCCACACCACGGGATTGAACCAGTATACGGCGCGCAGTACGGCAAGCAGAAGGCAGACGATATGGTCCCCCCGCCTGTAATGCATGAGTTCGTGTCGAAGCGCAAACTCAAGGCGCTCGGCGCTTTTAGGCGCAAGGTCCTGTGGAATAATCACAACCGGGCGGAAGCCCGCGGTCAGTGCCGGGGAGTCAATACCGTCCAGTATGACTATTTTTATACCGGCGCGCAGATGCAGTTCTAATTTTATCTTTTGGGCCAGAGCGGCGATACCGGGAGGAGCTGGGACTGACAGCTTCAAAAGGCGTTTTTTCAGCCGGATGGAGACAAAGGCCGTCTGAAATAACCCTAGGGCTGATCCTGAAACCCATACCAACAAAAGGGCGGAAGTT
Organism: Bacillota bacterium; assembly: GCA_023393165.1. Classification (GTDB taxonomy): domain Bacteria; phylum Bacillota; class Clostridia; order Christensenellales; family Christensenellaceae; genus JAEYKI01. The sequence goes on from JAEWMJ010000014.1 coordinate 18,461, forward strand.
AAATCAAAAGAAACGGCGGGAGCGGCGTCCGGCAGGGATTCCATGTTTGCGGGAACTTCCGGCAACACGGAATCGGTCATAGGGTTCGCTTCCCGGTCCGGGACATTCGCGGCTTGAGCCGGGTAGGATGCCTGCGGGCTTTCGCCGCCCGCAGGCGTATTGTAAACCGGGCCGCCGGGGCCTTCGTCCGCCGCGGTCATATCCGCAGCGGAAACCTCCGCCGGCTGCGGGGCGGGCAGCGTAATAAACCTGATTCCCACGTCCGGCGTCACGGGAATCATCAGGCGGGCGATCAGCACAAACCATAAAAGATACGTTAAAACGGGAGAGGCATATTTTTTGAGCGCCGTCCTGAAGAGCATTACCGCGCAGTATATGACCGCGGAGTATATGGACAGTATCAGCAGGGTTCGAAGGATCGCCATCTTAAATCACAACCTTTCGCCTTTTTGTTTTTTATCAGCGCTTAATACCCAAGCGCAGCGTCAATGATGCTTCCGTCTATCGCGTTTATCGTCTGGAAAACGGCCGGGGGATTCCCGATAAGGCCCCTGATATTGGTCTGTTCTTCCGCCTGGTCCTTCCATTTGAGCTTTTCGTTTCCGTAAAAATTCCAGGCGGGGACCATGCGGTATTCGCCTGGTTTGTCTTTTACCTGTACGCGAACCATCCCAAGCTCGATCCTTGTTATGTCCAAATACCCGTATTCAATTTTTGCAATATATTCTTCGTAATCCGGATTCTCAGGCGCATAGAGGACCAGTTTATCCAGCGTGTATTCCAGGGACATCTGCCGTTCAAATGCGTTCATAATGCCGTCAAAAGGCAGAAGCTCCACATTGGCGTTCTCGGTCTGCGCCTCCCCGGAAGGGCTTACCCACCTGAAAGAGACGATCTGGTCATCGTTAATGGTAATCTCGATGAATTCGTGCTGGTAATAGGGCCCGTACTGTTCATCGTAGGACAGCCGGAGATCGCTCCACTTGTCGTACATGGTGGGAATCCCGCCATATGTACGCTGGTAGGTCAGGCTGTATCCGTATATTTCATTTGATTCCCGGCCGGTTTCTTCCGGATCCATAGCGTCCTTCATGTCCGGGGTCGAAGAGAGGGAGGAGCATGCGGTAAGAACCATATCCGCTATTCCCAACTGATCCAGCAGATTTTGCGACATCTGCGCCGCTTCATCCTGCGTCATATCCGTCGCGGGCAATTCGGTATCCTGATTCAGGCCCGGTCCAAACAGTAAATTGTTTGGATTGAGCGTCTTGCTTTTATAGAATGAAAAATCATTGATTCTCAGACCGCTGCCGCTGTAATTGGAGACGTCGATCCTGCCGTAGTAACCGCTATCCAGCGTAGCGTCGGCAATGAGCCGCTGTCCGTTCTCATACCGGTCCAATAATTCATTGGACTGGTCGTCTCCGGCGTCTTTCCATTCGTCGCTTTCTTCCTTGTACATGGCGGGGTCTTCATATGTCTTTGCGGGATGGAACTGGAAATCCGATTCCTTGGGGGTGGCTTCGTCGGGAGCGGCCTCCATAAGAGCCTGGTAGTTTTTGATCCTGTCCTCAAACATTTTGGTGACCATCGCAACCGTGTCCGGGTCGCCCGAAGTCAGGCCGTCGGATTTGCTGTGCTCCGGATCGGCCAGCGCCTGCTGCAGTTCCAGTATTTCCTTTTCGATCTCCGGTTTGGTCATCTGCGTACGGGGCTCGTATGCGGTTTTGCCCTCAAACAATACGTCCGCCGTTTTTTTGACAAAATCGCTTGTAAATTCGCCGGGCGTTATCCGGACTACCGGAAATGCCGATACTTTGGGTACGTCAACAGCCGCGTCGATATTCATCGTCACGCGGTCATCCTTTGCGGGAAAAGACTTCTGGAATGTTTCGGGGGCGTCGTACGCGGCCTCAGGGGCAGGAGTAGCCTTTAAGGAATCCGAAAGGGCATTGGCGTTCTTGTTTACGACCACCGGCTTTTCGGGAGTGGGCTGGCAGGCGGTCGTGAAGCAGGCGACGGCAAGTACGGACGCAAGAAGTACCGCAGCCGCTTTTGTCCCGTTCCTGGAACGCCTGGACATGAATATCCCGCGTATGCGGCTCTCAGCAGTTTTTCTGGCGTTGTTCTGAAGAGCCATGCCCAGTACAAAATCCGGTTTTCCTGTATACATATTCAGGATGGTATTCACGTATCTCTTTTTTTCCTCGCCGTCCATAAAAGCCGCAGCCGCGCTGTCGCACGCCGGTTCCATATCCGTTTTTATCTGCCTTGCGGCCAGCCATACTACCGGATTGAACCAGTAAACGGCGCGAAGGAAAACAAGCAAAAGGCAAACCAGATAGTCCCTGCGCTTAAAATGCATCAGTTCATGGCGGAGCGCAAATTCCAGTTGTTCTTCGCCCATCCACAGCATCCTGCGGGGAATAATAACCACGGGGCGCAGGCCGGCGCTGAGCGCGGGGGATACGGCTTTGTCCACAACGGCTATTTTCACATCGGATGTCACATTGATTTCGGATTTTATTTTTTCCGCCAGCGCATAAAGCATGAAAGGCGCGGGGCCGGAGTCGCCGATCAGGCGGCTTAAGCGGCGGAAAGAGCGGGCAACCCGAATCATTGAAACCGCGGCGCCCGCAGCCCATGCCATGATCAGAATTGAAATCCAGTCAAATTGAAAAGCCGCTTTATTCATTTGATTTTGTGTGGGAGAATCGGTCTGGCCCGGCTCCAAACCGGTTTGGGGCACGTTCATCACCGGGTAGGCTAAAGGCCTTATTTCAGTCGGGTATAAAATGTTATTCAGGCTGGTTCCCTCAATAAAGGGATCCGCGGGCGCAGCCGCGTTCTGCTGCGCCGGTACGGTAAAAAAACTGAACCCGGCGTCCGGCGTCACGGGAATCAGCAGGCGGGCGATCAGCAAAAACCAGACAAGGTATTGCAGGCGCGGAGACGCGAGCTTTTTAAACAGCGATTTAAACAGCATCAGGGCTGCATAAATGACTGCAGAATAGACCGTTATCTGAAGCAGCGCGGAGAGTACGGTCATTTTTGATCACTTCCTTTCGACAATTCTTCCAGAAGTTTTTGCAGGTCCTCGTGATCCTTTGGCGACAGTCCGCTTTCCTGTATCATGCATACAAGCAGGTCCTTTGCGCCTTTTTCGCTCACCTTTTGGATCAGGCTCCTGCTTTCGGCGCGGATGCACTGTTCGCGGTCTGCAAGGGGATAGTAATATTTTTCCCTGCCGTTCACTTCGAAACCGGCAGCTCCTTTTTCGCATAATTTTCTCAGGTAGGACGCATAGGTCCTGTAGCTCCAGTTCATTTTGCCTTCCATTGTCCTGATCACCTGGGACAATGTTTGGGGTTGCTTTTCCCACAGGGCCGAAAGCACCATCCATTCCGGATAGGTCAAAGTATCCTTCATTTTTATCTCCTCGTCGGTTCAAGAAATATGCAAATATGATTACGACAGTAATCATATATGATTGTAATAATAATCATAATGGAAATGAATGTCAATGTTTTTTATAAAATCACGTATGATTTTTTATTTGCCTTAAACAATGGATTGCCGCCGTACATATTATAGAAAGAACCAAATTGCATAAAGGAGATAAAAAATGCTGATTAAAAAAATATGGCTGCCGCTGGGCAGTCTGGGACGCAACCAGGCGAAGCTGGATTACAGGGGCGTAACCATCCATAACACAGATAACCCACGGGTTGGAGCGGATGCGGAAGGAAATGTCCGTTACATGATCGATAATGCGCATGACATGTACAACAGCTGGCATTATACCGTAGATGACCATGAAGTCATACAATCGATACCCGAAGATGAAGAGGCGATGCACACCGGGAGCCGGGAAGGGAATCACACGACTGTAGGAATCGAGATTGCTGAAAACGCGGACGGAAATATCCTGTTTGCAACAAATACGGCGGCCTGGCTGGCCTCGGATATCCTGCGCAGGCATGGCCAGACAAGGGCGGTCTGGAAGGAGAACATATTCCAGCATCATGACTGGACGGGCAAGAATTGTCCTGCCGAGATCCGCAGAGGAAACCCCTATAATTGGGATACATTTGTTGACCGGGTAAACATGTTTTTGCGGCTGCCCGCATTGACCAGGATATTGAGATATAACGCCGCCTCGCTTATGAGAGGCGATGATGTGCGCGCCGCCCAAAGACGCCTCAAAGAACTCGGTTATTACGGGGGCAATCTGGACGGTATATTCGGGCCGCAAATGCAGAAAGCGGTCCGGAATTTCCAGATGAGAAAGGGCCTGGCTGCCGACGGCATAATCGGAGCTACCACCTGGGCGCAGCTCTGGACTTAAAAAACGCTCTTTTGCGGTTCCCTGCAAAAATCAAAAATAATTGGGCCAAGCTTTGCATAAAACACAATTAAAGTTTTCACAATTTTATCTCAGGGAAAGCACCGTATCGTTTACATGGAGCCGGGGCATATAGGCGGGCTGAAATTGAAACTTAAAAAAAAAATCAAATAAAGATATAAAATTTACCACACAAAACGACATATAATGTAAAATGACGACATAAAATATTTGAATTATAAATTTTTTTTTGCTATACTAAGCAAAAAAGTAAAAGGCTGAAAATTATGGTATCGAAGGAAGATATAAAGAAAGCTGCCTTCAAGTTATTCGCCGAGAATGGTTATGAAGATACCACAACACAGGCAATTGCGGAAGCTGTGGGGCTGAAGAAACAGTCATTATATTCTCATTATAAAAGTAAAAGAGACATTTACGAAGAGATTCTCAGGGATCAGTCCGTTTATTTTTCCACCGCAATAAAATCTGCGCTGGACCGGCTCAAAGAAGAGCCTGCGGAAATATTCATGAAAGAGCTTTCCCGGACATTTATTCAATTGTTTTCTCCCCGGGAGCGTCTGCTTTTATGGAAAAGGACTTTGATTCATTGGGGAACGAACAAGGGAAGAGAATTTTTTGAAACAGACAACGCGCAGTTCGGCGAGCGTCTGAAAAATGATATCAGGGAACTGTACGATTTATTCGGCGGCAAATATAAACGACTGAAAGACTGGAATAATTTTAAAGCCGTAATGCTGTCCTTTATGCTGTTTGTTAACGGATATCTGGATTGGGTGGTCGTTGCCGGGCATAACGATTCTATTTGGCGGGCTGTCTGGGAAAAATACTGGAACGGCATCAAATACAGTTTTCTGCAGGATTGATATTCGAATTTTACCGTTTGATTGCAGGGGGCGCGCATTGCGTGTCCTGACCGCATTCCGTTTCCGCGTTTTTAATATTCTTATGATCAAAATTAAGATCGGCAAATCAGCCTGACAAAGGGTTGCGCATCATGCGGCAGCCCTGTTTTTTCATCTTGACAATTTTAAGAAAAATACCATACTTTTGTCACAAATTAATATTAAAGTTTCTTTTATTTTATACGAATTAGTAATAACGAACGAACATTCGTATATCAGTAATGGGAAAGGAGGGGATATGATTGAGCAGTATGGGTAAACAAATAGACGAAGTGGAAGATACGCAGCAGGGGAGATATTTGACTTTTGCGTTGGGGGCGGAAATATTCGGAATAGAAATCAGGTTTGTTACAGAGATCGTGGGCATACAGCCTGTTACGCCTGTACCGGAAACACCGGATTACATGAAAGGGATTATCAATCTTCGGGGAAAAATTATTCCGGTGATAGATATCCGGCTGAAGTTTAAAAAAGAACCCAGGGAATATAACGACAGGACGTGCATCATTGTAACCGATATCGACGATTCCGCGGTAGGATTGATTGTGGATAATGTCGCGGAAGTCCTGATGATCGGGGAAGAGAATATCTCGCAGCCGCCGGACAAAAAAGCGGGTTTGCAGAACAGGTATCTGGCCGGGATCGGGAAAGTCGGCGCGGATGTTAAGCTGCTGCTTTCCTGTGAAAAACTTTTCCTGGAAGACGAGCTTGAAATCATAAAGGAAAAAAGTTTTTGACGTATATTTAGAAAAAGGCTTAAGAGAAAAAAGAAAGCCAAAAAATTAGAATAAGGTTAAAAGGTGAATTGATGATGAAAAACATGAAAATAGGGAAAAAGCTGCTGCTGGCATTTATGGTCATTATTATAGGCCTTGCCGCGGTCGGCGTATATGGAGTTTTCTCCATAAACAGCATTACGGATGCGGATCAGGCGTTATATCATAATAATTTACTGGGTATAAGCGGAATAGCGGATATAACGGAAACATTTTTCACATTGCGTACAAACGTTTTAAAGACGGCTTATGAGAATTTTACGGCGCAGGGCGCGGACAGCCTGGAGAAGACCTTGAATGACACAAAGGCAGAGCTGAACAGCCAATTTGAAACCTATGCAAAAACAATTATAGATCAGGAAGATCGGAATAATATTGACAACTTAAAAAAAGCGCTTGACGTTTATGAAGAAAATATTTTAAAGGTTATATCGGTTCTTAAATCAGGCGATCCGGCCGGCCTGAAAGACCAGATGGCGGCGGCCGCGTCGTCTTCCACGGCGGTAGCCGATCTTCTCAATAAAATGCAGGATTACAACAACAACCAGGGCGAAGCGACAATGACGGCAAACCGAAACCTGGGAAGCAGAAGCAACATCCTGATGACCGCTGTCGCGGCGGCGGCGGCCGCGGTTGCAATTCTGTTTGCGGTCACAGTAACGCGCGGGATTACAAGGCCGGTCAATAAGCTTGTTGGCGCGGCAAAGAAAATAGCGGCGGGCGATACGGATATCGATCTTAAGATCAATACAAGGGACGAAGTCGGCATGCTGGCAGGGGCGTTTGACGAAATGGTCGCCTCCATCAGGAAACTGATTGCGGACGCCAACATGCTGTCCGAGGCGGCGGTAGCAGGTGAATTTGACATACGTGCTGACGCGGAAAAACACCAGGGGGATTACAGAAAGATCGTGGAAGGCGTCAACGCAACCCTGGATACGGTCGTGGAAAAGGTTTTCTGGTATGAGGGCCTTCTGGATTCCATACCTTTCCCCATATCCGTTACGGATATGGATATGAACTGGACGTTCGTCAACAAACCGGTGGAACAAATGCTGAAGATCAAACGCAGGGATGTACTGGGCAAACAGTGCAGCAACTGGAACGCCGGCATCTGCAACACGGAGAACTGCGGCATAGCCAGGCTGCGCAACGGACAGCTGCAAACCCAGTTCGAACAGATGAATATGAATTTCCAGGTGGATTCGACGTACATATACAATACAAAAGGCGAAAAAGTGGGACATATCGAACTGGTTCAGGACGTCACGGCAAAGGCGCGCTCCACAGAATACAGCGCAAACGAAGTGGCCAAGCTTGCGCATAATTTAAAACAGCTGAAAGAAGGCGATCTGAAGCTTCAATTCAACGTAGGCGAAGGCGATCAGTACACCGTGCAGGATAGAGAGAACTTTGAGGAAATCAACCGCAACTTTAAGGAAGCGGTGGATGCGATTTCCGGTTATATAGACGAGATGGCATATGTGCTTGGAAGTTTCGCGGAACGCGATCTGACGCAGGAAATCACAAGAGAATACCGCGGGGATTTCGTTACGCTCAAGGAATCCATCAACCATATCACGAACGCAATGAACGAACTGCTGCTTGACATCAGTCTGGCGGCGGACCAGGTTGCGGCGGGGAGCGGACAGGTATCCCAGGGGAACCAGGCGATATCGCAGGGCGCAACCCAGCAGGCAAGCTCGATCGAAGAACTGACCGCTTCGCTCAACCTGGTGGCGGAGCAAACGCATGAAAATGCGGAGAATTCCAAAAAGTCCAATGAAATGGCGATGGGAGCCAGGATGGCCGCCGTTGAAGGAAACGACCAGATGAAGAATATGCTCAAATCAATGGAAAAGATCAACGAGTCTTCCGAAAACATTTCCAGGATCATCAAAGTCATCGACGACATTGCCTTCCAGACAAACATACTGGCCCTGAACGCGGCGGTGGAAGCGGCGCGCGCGGGCGTGCACGGCAAGGGATTCGCCGTAGTGGCGGAAGAAGTCCGCAACCTTGCGGCAAGGAGCGCGAATGCGGCCAGGGAAACCACGGAACTGATAGAAGAGTCCATCAGGACGGTGGGCGAAGGCGCCAGGATCGCACAGTCAACGGCAGGGGCGCTTGAAAAAATCGTTGACAGCGTTAACAATACGGTTAAGCTGGGCGAAGGGATTGCCGCTGCGTCGGCCGAGCAGGCGGCCGGGATCTCGGAGATCAACCAGGGCGTTGAGCAGATGTCCCAGGTGGTGCAAATGAATTCCGCTACGGCGCAGGAGGGTGCGGCGGCGAGCGAAGAGCTTTCCGGCCAGGCCGAACTGCTGAAAGAAAAGATCGGAAGCTTTCAGCTCAGAAAGGGGAATATTGCCGGATACCAAGACAGAAATTCTTATGAAACTGTAATTCACGATAAAGTATTGTCCATTCATAACGATAAATATTAAGAATGTATCTCTGCGGCGGCAAAAATCTGCTTTGCCGCCGCATAAATCAAAAGATATCGGCTGCCTGAATACAACACCTTTTCCGGTTCCCGGAATTCTCCGGTGACTTTTTGACTTTTTGGCTGAAATGTGAAAGGGCAAATATGAAAAAAGCGTTTTTCAGTTCAATCATTTTCTGCGGTATTGTTTTATTGTTGGTTTTTATTGTCCCCGGCTGCCAGGGTGCGGCGCAAAACGACAGCCTGACAAAAGAAACGGTGACGCAGGCCCCACAGGGGTCCGAAATACAGGACAAATATACGGTCGCGCTCGTTATGAAAACGCTCACGAACCCGTTTTTTGTGGAAATGGAAAAAGGCGCGAGGCAGGCCGAAAAGGATTTTAATGTGAACCTGATCGTGCAGACCGGCGCGCAGGAAACATCCATTGAGCAGCAGATCCAGATTGTGGAAGAACTGATTTTACAAAAGGTGGACGCGATTGTGATAGCCCCCGGAAGTTCCGTGGAACTGGTGCAGGTATTAAAAAAAGCGCAGGACGCCGGCATCGTCATTGTCAATGTGGACAACAGGCTGGACAAGGCTGAATGTGAAAAACAAAATCTCACGGGCGTTCCTTTTATCAGCGTAAAAAATGACGATGCGGCGTACCAGTCCGTCAAATATATGATGTCCCTGTCGCAGGGTCCCCAAAAAGCGGTCGTACTGGAAGGCATTCGGGATGCTGAAAACGCGGAACTCCGAAAAGAAGGCGCAATGAAGGCATTCAAAGAAAATCCGCAGATCCAGGTGGTCGCTTCCGAGAGCGCCAACTGGAAAATAGACGAAGCGTATTCGCTTTCCAAACAGCTGTTTGAAAGATATCCGGATACAGGCATGGTGTTTTGCGCCAATGATATGATGGCGCTGGGAGTTGTACAGTATTTAAAGGAAGAATATAAAAGAAACGTATTGCTTGCGGGTTTTGACAATCTGGAGGATGCGCAAAAAGCCATCCAGGAAGGCTGGATGGATGTGACCATCGACCAGCAGGCAATCGAACAGGGGTACAGGGGGGTCGAGTCGGCCGTTCAAATGCTGGAGGGCTCCCGGGTAGACAGCGAGATCTATATTCCCGTAAAGTTAATCACTTCTTCTGACGTCGGTAGCGAATCATGAGCATACTTAAAGGCGGCAAAGTGCTGAAGGCGGTCAAATTTATCGCCGGAAAATTCAGAATGAAAGGTATCCGGAGCAGATTCTTTCATACGATGATATTTATTGGTATCATACCCCTGCTTTGCCTGGGTTGGCTTTCCATTTTCAGCATGAACACCGTTATAAAAAATGAGACGATCAATTACCATACCGAAAACCTCGGGCAGAAGGAAGTTTATATTGATCTTGTGATGAGCAACATAGAGAGCCTGATCGCAAACATATCCGGAATCGAAGAGGTGAACAACGCGCTGGTGGAAAAGCCTACGGATTCATCCTACGACAGGCTCAGCACACAGGCGAAAATAGGATACATTCTGAGCGGCTATACAAACCTGAACGGGCTTGTTTCCATCGATATCATTACAAATTACGGCATCCAGTATCATGTGGGTGAAACGCTCAACGTAATCAACGTGGACCAGGCGCTTTGCGACCGGCTGTTTGCGGAGACCGAAGCTTCGGACGATTTTGTGTATTGGAGCGGAATCGAGACCAACGTCAACAAGGATTCCAGATACGAAAATGTAATTATGGCAACCAAAATATTGAAGCCGAATTACAATCTGAGCACTCCGGAGGCCAGGGATGCAAAAGGATTGCTCATTATCAGCTACAATCCGGCCGTACTGGGCGAAGCGATCGGGCAAAAACACGGGGACGGCGGATACGGCGTGATACTGGATTCCAAAAAACGCATACTGTACCACCCGGACGCGAGGTACATCGGAAAGACGCTGTCCGATTCCCTGACCGAAAGGATAGCGGCGAACGAAGGGAATTTTGAACAAACGATCGAAGGCCAGAATGTGATCGTGATTTATAACAAAACCCAAAAAGGCGACTGGACGGTAGCGGATTTCATTCCGGTCGCCTATATCTATTCCAACAGCAATATGGTGACATTGTTCTTTATTCTGGTCGTTTGCATCGCCATTGTGCTCCTGATCATTTTTCAGGCGATGCTGTCCAATAAGGTTTTAAAACCGATCAGCCAAATCACCGATACCTTCCGGCTTTTAAAAAACGGCGAGCTGGAAAGCGCCAGGCGGCTGGATATCGATTCGGATGACGAACTCGGGGAACTCCGGAAACTGTTCAACGGCTTTATCGACGCGCGCGAAGACATTACCACGCAAAAAAAATTGGAGAAAATGCTCAACGAGCAGAATCTTGTGCTGCAAAAAGCCCTTGGCAGGCTCAAAGAAACCCAGGCGCAAATGCTGAACCAGGAGAAACTGGCCGGCATCGGGCAGCTTGCGGCCGGGATCGCGCACGAAATCAATAATCCGCTCGGATTTGTCACCGCAAATTTTGATATTTTAAAAAAGTATATCGCCAGGTATGAAGAATTGCTTGGAATGATGCATGAAGCCGTTAAGGACGGCAATATCCAGGCGGACGATTTAAAGGCAAAGGTATCGGACAAATGGAAAGAAAATAAAATGAATATCGTTTTAAATGATATGAACGACCTGTTGTCCGATACGGAGGACGGACTGAAAAGAATTGCCGGAATTGTGAACGGATTAAAAAGCTTTTCCAGGATCAGGCAGGGCGAAGAATATACAATGTACGATCTGAACGAAGGCGTCAAAACGACCTTGCTGGTGGCGACCAACGAACTCAAATACCATTGCGACGTAACTTTTGAAAGGGGAGATATTCCGCTCGTTTATGCAAACGGGGGCGAGATCAACCAGGTGATTCTGAATATGCTTATGAACGCCGCGTACGCCATAGAAGAGAAGTTCAAGGGTAAAAAAGGGGAAATCATAATCAAATCATACGCCGATGAAAAAGCGGTATATCTGAATATCTGCGACAACGGGTTCGGAATGACGGAGGATGTCAAGCGCAAGATCTTCGAGCCGTTTTTTACCACAAAACCCGTTGGAAAGGGCACCGGGCTTGGCCTCGGAATTGCGTACGATATTATTTGCAACAAGCACGGGGGAAGTATCGACGTTGAATCAAAACCGGGCGACGGAACATGCTTTTTAATTTGCCTGCCGGTAAAAAAGGACAGAAATCTGAACTGACAAGAGGTATTTGGATGAAAACAATTTTAATTGTAGATGACGAGCTGCAGATTCTAAAGTCACTGAGAAGGTTGTTTTTGGATGCAGATTACGACCTCATTTGCGTTCAGAGCGGCGAAGCCGCGCTGGAGGCGCTTTTTGAGAATCCGGTGGATCTCATCATTTCGGATATGCGCATGCCTGAAATGGACGGTTTGGAGCTTTTAAGCCGGGTCAAAAAAGATTATCCCGGCGTAATCCGGATCATTTTAAGCGCCGCTTCGGATGAAAAACCGATACTGAAATCAATCCAAAAAGGCATCGCGATGATATACATTATGAAACCGTGGAGCAACAACGACATCCTGAGGACCGTGGACCGGATATTTGAAACGGAAAGCCTTTTGAACAACGGCAACCTTCTAAAGGAATTCAACAATATATCCGAGCTTCCCACATTAAAATCCAGCTACCGGCGAATCGTCGATATGACGGAGAACGACGCCGATCTGGGGGATATAACGGCGGCGATCGAGCTTGACCAGTCGATAGCAACAAAGATCCTTCATATCGCAAATTCAGCCTATTTCGGGGTAAAAACCGGGTCGGTCAAACAGGCTGTGCTTTTTCTCGGCTTTAACAACTTACGCAGCGTGATCGTATCCACTTCATTTTTCGACTCCATGAGGATTCCCGCCGATTCCATGGATTTTGCCCGTCAATTGCAGAATCACGCCTATCTGACCAATAAAATCATGCACCAGATTTTCAAGCAGCATCTGCATAAAGAGGTTCCGGAACAGGCGAGCGCGGCCGGGCTTTTGCACAATATCGGGATGATTTTTATGCTTTCCCATTTCGGGGAAAAATTCGGCAGCGTTATCAAAAACAGTGGGGGAGAGGGCGATCTGGTCTCGCTGGAAAAAGGCGAGTTTCCCGTTTCACACGCGGAAGCGGGGGGGTTTTTGCTGCGTTGGTGGGAGATACCCTACCCAATCGTGGAGGCCGCGCTTTACTGCCATCAGCCCATGAACGAAAGCGTTATCTATCCCGAACTTGTTTCCACGGTGCATATCGCGCAAAAATATGCAAGCGATTATATGCGAATGGATCCTTTGTGCGTTTTTCAGGAGGAAACGTTTCAGAAGATCGGCCTTGACAGGAAAGAATTTGAAGATTCGCTGGACAGGATCGGTTTTAAGAAGTAAACGAAGGTTATGGATCATCATTATATTCTGGAGATATTGCAATGAATCAGGCAAGCAGCATATTGATCGTGGACGACGAGCCGCAGGTACTCAGGTCCATCCGCAGGGCGTTCGCCGAAGAGGATTACCTTCTGTATGACACCACCGATCCCAAGGAAGCCCTTGAACTTTTAAGGACGCATGATTTTGACGTCATAATCAGCGACAACAGGATGCCGGAGTTGCCGGGTATCGACCTGTTGATGGAGGCAAAGAAAATTTCGCCGCTGACCGTCCGTATACTCATGTCCGCTTATTCGGATTTTGATGTTGTAATTGCCGCTATAAACAACGGGAATATATTTCATTATATCGTGAAACCGTGGAACAACGAAAACATGCTGGAAATCACCCGGAATGCCGTCCAATATAAACGGGAGCAGCAGGAAAAAGAAAAGATCATTCATTCCCTGCTTGAAGACAAGAAAAAATGGTCGGATCTCGTAAAACATTTAAACCAGAAAATCGATGCGGGCAAGGAGAAAACGGTAAACGCGCTTTTGAGGGTGATCAAGGTAAAAGACAGCGAGATCTTAACGCATTGCGAGAATGTGACCCAAACAGCGCTCAAGATCGCTTCGGCAATGGGGTTGTCCGAGAAGCGCAAGGAATATATCAGGCTTGCCGGTTTGTTTCACGATATCGGCAAGATCGCCATTCGCGATAATATTCTTTACAAAAAAGACAAGCTGGATTTAAACGAGTTTGACGCAATGAAGAATCATCCCAAAGTCGGGGCCGAAATATTAAAAGAAACGGAGTTCATGCAGCACATATCCGATATCGTATTGCAGCATCATGAAAGAGTGGACGGCAAAGGATACCCGGCCGGCCTTGCCGGGGAAGAAATACTCCTGGAAGCCCGGATTATAGCCGTTGCCGATTCCTTTGACGCGCTGGTTGCGGACCGCGTCTACCGAAAGGGAATGCCCGCATCTGAGGCGGTTTCCGTCCTAGTGGAAGAAATCGGGCATTACGATAAGGAAGTTCTGGAGGCGTTTATCAGCCGGGTCGCGGAAAAATAATATCTTTACATTTTTTTGCGTAAATTATCCCCGCCGGATATCCCGCGTTTGGCGAGGATTCTTGTCAGATATTTTATGATCAGCGTCCAGACCGCCGCGTAACCGGCCGAGAACAGCAGATAGGGCATTAGTGAAGAAAAGAAAGAGGCGTTCGGCGTCATGTCCCCAAATATGCTGACGCCCGCAAGGAACGTCAGGGCGTTCATGCCCCCAAACAGAAAGCCCATCGTTACGGCAATTGATTTTATGAATGACCGCGTATAAATGCCCAGAGGTATGCCCATGATTCCTGTCGTGAAAAAAAAGATCAGGGATTCCTCCGGGGAGATGAGCAGAAGGATCAATCCCGCCGCTGCATAGGACGCCGCGCCCAGGGCCTTTGATTCAAAGCATGCAAGCGCAACGGGAAACGTTGCAAGCGGGCTTAAAGCCATTCCTGCAAGCGGCAGAAAAACGGGCGCAGACTGCAATAAAACCGCAAGCGCGGTCAGGAAGGCGCAGTAGCACAAGCTGCGGACAATCGTTTTTTGCATATCAATTCCCCCTAAATCGGATTCCGGACGGTTTATCATATTCACCCGGGACGCTCCCGGTTCTTTTTATTTTTTAAAAAGAAGCATGCATTAGTGCCCCGGCCGGGATATAATAAGGTCAGGAGAACTTTTGAGGTGTTTTATGATCGATGTGTGCTTGCTGGGCTGCGGGGGTATGATGCCCCTGCCCCAAAGAAGGCTGACGGCTTTGCTTTTCCGGCATAACGGTAAAATGATCCTGATCGACTGCGGAGAAGGGACCCAGGTGGGGGTCAAACTTGCGGGTTGGGGCTTTAAACCGATCGACGCGATCCTGTTTACGCATTATCATGCGGATCACGTCGCGGGGCTGCCGGGCCTGCTTCTGACGCTCGCCAACAGCGGAAAAACCGAACCGCTCCTGCTGGCCGGCCCTCCCGGCTTAAGGCAGGTTGTCGCGGGGCTCTCGGTGATCGCGCCGGTGCCTTTTGATCTTATATTGACCGAACTGCCGGATAATTCCATGTCCGAGGAAAGCATAGGGGAGGTCGTCGTGAAAAGCATACCGGGAGACCACAGGATCCCATGCCTCTCGTACAGCCTGGAAGTAAAGCGGGCGGGCATGTTTGACGCCCGCCGGGCGGCCGGGCTCGGTTTGCCCGTTCAATACTGGAATCGCTTGCAGAAAGGCGGGACGGTCATATATGAAGGAAAGCGCTATGATCCGGAAATGGTCCTCGGGAAACCGCGCAAGGGCCTTAAGATCGCTTATTGCACGGATACAAGGCCAACCCGGAGCCTGGCGGAGTTTTGCAGGGATTCGGACCTCCTTGTCTGCGAGGGCATATACGGGGAAGACGAAAAAAAAGCCGGGGCAATAGAGAAAAAGCATATGATATTTTCTGAAGCCGCGGCCATTGCAAAAGAATCCGGTTCCAGGGAACTTTGGCTCACGCATTACAGCCCGTTCATGAAGGACCCCGAAGCGTTCGCGGACGTTGCCCGCACCATCTTTCCAAATACGGTTCCGGGAAGGGATCTGATGACAAAAACGCTTCAGTTCCAAAACGGCTTTAACTAATAGCGATGACCGGGCATTGTAATGCTATTCCGCAATGCTAACCCCTACCAACTTCGCTATGGAATTATTTAATGGCCTTCCCCATGAGGGAGCATGGTATCAGTTCAGCGGAGCCGAGCGAAGGCAAACGCTCACCGAGCGTGAGATGAACACGAGTACCTTTATTCATTCTTTCCCTCCGTCACAGCTGCGCTGTGCCACTCACTTCAGTTTTCCGTGAGCGTATCAATTTATAGCCTTCGCCTTGAGTAAACGCTGATTAATTCGGAACGCTGTCTAGGCGGCAGACCCACCCCAAAAAGTCTTCGACTTTTCGGGGACCCCGAGGACTTCGTGCCCTGTTGTGTCGCTGAGATCCTTCGCTACGCTCAGGAGAGCTCTTGAAATAGCGCTGCTATTCCTACGATTTCGCTCCTTACAGGGGCGCAAAGCCTGCTCACCTATCCAACATCCCTCATTTAATCATCGTTTACTTGAGGGGAAGGTGGCGCACAGCGCCGGATGAGGTGTTGTGCAGCGCCCCACCCATGTCATTGCTATGAATACCCGCTCTATTAACTCCAAAGCCACTCTTAAAAAAGCGAAGTCCCACCCGAGTCATTCTGAACGCAGTGAAGAATCCGTACGGTGCATACTATCGCTTGGTTAGGGTTTCGCACTCTTTTATACATTATGCTTAATTAGACGTAAATTTTTATGTTGTTTCTAATACTCCTCCCGCGAGTCCCGGCTGTATTTGGCCAGCTTGTAGGCGAAGTATTTTTTTTTATAGTTTGAAAATCCGGATTTCCGGATGGGTATGCGGAGATTGCCTGCCATAATAAAATCATGTCCGCACAGTTGTTTCACATAGTCCATGTTTACAATGAAACTCTGATGGCACCGCATAAAATTGCAGAAACCGGATAAAATGTTTTCGTATTCGTCCAGTTTCGCATATGTTTTAAGGGCTGCGCCGTTGGTTGTGTGAAAAAAAAGATAATGCTTTGAACTTTCTATATAAATAATCTTTGATGCGGGAAAATCCTGTATAAACCTGTTGATCTTTATGGGAATGAGCCCGCTGTTTTTTTTTATCCGGGCAAGAACCTTTTCCAGCAATAAAAAAATTTCGCTTTCTCTATCCGGATAAAAAAAGTAATCGAATTTGTAAAGCGGATTATCCCGGAGCGTAAACTCGTCCGAGTAAACGGATAACACCAATACGCATTTGCCGTTTTCCGGGCAGGCCAGACATAGGGGAGAACTCCCGGGCGGCATCATACTGATTAAGGCAATATCAAAAACCGGCTCGGTTTTTAACAATCTCAATAATTCAATGCTGCTGTCAAACGCGGTCATACTATGCGGAACATTTTTTGACAGAAAGAATTGTGAAACAAGAGATGCAAGGCAATTCTTGTTATCGCCGGCCGAGTCATCATAAATTGCAATTTTAATCATGAAATGATTGACCTAACTTTACAGTTTTAATTTTTACGTTCCATTATAACATTGAATGAAGTATTTTTAACCGGAGTAAATGTTAAATCTATTAAAAAAAATGACCGAATTTGCTAAAAACCACCTGAAAATGTAAACTTGCTACTTTTATTGCTTAATTAGCCGAAATAAGTTTAGGGCGTTGCATATATATACACTTTTGTATTTGAATTAAATAAATTTAAAAGGAGGTAAAAAATGACTGTGAACCAGGAAGAATTCATGGAAGAGGACACGCAGCACGGACGGTATCTCACATTTTCGCTGGGAGAGGATGTTTTTGGGATCGATATAAAGTATGTGACCGAGATTATCGGCATGCAGCCCATTACCCCGATCCCTGAAGCGCCGGATTACATCCGCGGAATCGTGAACCTGCGGGGCAAGATCATTCCGGTAATGGATATGCGCCTCAAGTTCGGCAAAGAACAGATTGCATATAACGACCGCACCTGCATCATTGTGATCGAAACCGCCGATATAACGACGGGCCTGATCGTGGACAGTGTAGCGGAGGTGCTCATGATCGGCGATGCGGACATCGCGCCCCCGCCGGACACAAGGACAGGAATTCAAAACCGGTACATTTCGGGCATAGGGAAATCGGGGAATGACGTTAACCTGCTTTTATCCTGCGAAAAACTTTTTGCGGAAGAAGAACCGGAACCAATCGGACAATAGAGGGTGGAGGAAAAATACCGCTCCGGAACACAGAGAATTTCTAAAAAATAAAGGGGACTGCATATGAAAAATTTAAAAATAGGAAAAAAGTTATTGATTGCATTTTTAGTCATTATTATAGGGCTGGCCGCCGTGGGCACATACGGGATTTATTCCATCAACAGCATAACCGGCGCGGACCAGGTGCTGTATAACAAAGGACTCATGGGCGTCAGCAGTATAGCGGATATCACGGAAACATTTTTCAGCCTGCGGACGGCCGCTTTAAAGACTGCATATGAGAACTTTACCGCGGACGGAGCTGCGAGCCTGCAAAAAACATTGGACAATGCAAAAACACAGATGAACAGCTTGTTCGAAGGATACGCAAAAACCATTGACGAGCAGGAAGACCAGGCGAATCTCGATACTGTCAAATCCGGACTGGACGAGTATTACGGAAATATATCCAAGGTGATTTCCATCATACAGGCAAACGATTCCGCAAACCTCAAAGACCAGATGGAAAAAACCGCCGCGGCTTCCACAAAAGTTACCGACCAGCTCAATGTCATGCAGGAATACATCGATAAAGAGGGCGAAGCGACGATGAACTCAAACAAGAGCCTCGGAAGTACAAGCAATATCCTTATGATCGCCATCGCGGCTGCCGCGGGGGTCGTCGCGGTTGCGTTCGCCCTCACGGTTACGCGCGGGATCACAAGGCCGGTCAACAAACTTGTCGATGCGGCCAGGCGGATCGCCGAGGGCGATACGGACATCAGCCTTGACATCAAAACAAAAGACGAAGTCGGCATACTGGCAGGGGCGTTTGACGAAATGGTCGCATCCATAAAGAAACTGATCGGCGACGCGAATATGCTGGTGGAAAACGCGATACAGGGCCAACTTTCCGCGCGCGCGGACGCTTCGCAGCACAGCGGGGATTACCGGAAAATCATTGAAGGCGTCAATTCCATGCTGGACGCCGTGATGCAGCCCCTGGATGTGGTCATGCAGCATTTAGACCAGCTTTCACATGGCATATCGGCGGATCTGATCGATACGGACCGCTATAACGGCGATTTCAAAGATATTACGGATAACTTAAACCGCGTACGCCTTGCTTTAAGGGCGTTGGTCAGGGAATCCACCGTGCTTGCGGAAGCCGCGATAGAGGGCAGGCTTGACACCAGGGCGGACGCCGGAAATCATGAGGGCGTATACCGCAATATCATAGAAGGCTTTAACAACACCCTGGACGCGGTCGTAGGGCCCATCAGCGAATCCAGGGCCGTGCTCGCGGAACTGTCCCAGGGCAACCTGAATACCGCGGTGACGGGCGAATACAAGGGAGACCACGCGATCCTTAAAAATGCGCTCAACGAAACCATATCCTCTATCAAGGGGTATATCGGCGAGATTTCGGCAACCCTTGGAGAAATGGCGCAGGGCAATCTGACGGTCGAAATCACATCGGATTACAGGGGAGATTTCATCCAGCTGAAGAACTCGATCAACCATATCATAAATTCCTTAAACGATCTGATGCAGGAAATACACACGGCCTCAGAGCAGGTATCCGAGGGAAGCAAACAGGTGTCCGACGGAAACCAGGCGGTTTCGCAGGGCGCTGCCGAACAGGCAAGCTCCATAGAAGAACTGACGGCGTCCATCTCGCAGATCGCCGACCAGACAAATCAGAACGCGGAGAATTCCAATAAATCGAATCAGGCGGCGCTGCAGGCAAAGACCGCCGCCATGGACGGTAACGGACAGATGAAGGAAATGCTCAAGTCCATGCAGGACATCAACGAATCTTCCGAAAATATTTCCAAGATCATCAAGGTGATAGACGATATCGCGTTCCAGACCAATATACTGGCCCTGAACGCCGCGGTGGAAGCGGCGCGCGCCGGAATCCACGGCAAAGGTTTTGCGGTGGTGGCCGAAGAGGTGAGGAACCTTGCGGCGAGAAGCGCGAACGCCGCAAAGGAAACCACCGAACTGATCGAAGGCTCCATCAAAAAGGTAGGGGAAGGGACCAGGATCGCGGAAGCGACGGCGGCAGCGCTTGAGAACATCGTTTCGAGCGTGGAAAAAACTGTGGAGCTTGGAGAAGAAATCGCGGTGGCCTCCAGGGAACAGGCCACGGGCATCATGCAGGTCAACCAGGGGATCGAACAGATGTCCCAGGTGGTGCAAACCAATTCTGCGACGGCGCAGGAAGGGGCTGCGGCCAGCGAGGAGCTCAACGGCCAGGCCGAACTCTTAAAGGAAAAACTCCAGCAGTTCAAGCTGAAAACGGGAGGCAGGGAAAATATATTGCCTGCCGGACCCAAGGTTATGAATGTTGCAGCTCCGGGAAATTACGCGGACAGCAAGTATTGATATATTCAGGAAGTCATAGCGCTTAAGGCGGATATTTCCGGTACCCATAAAAACCCCCCCGTCCGGTGTTCACTGTCGGACGGGGGGTTTTTCCGCGTTGCGGCCAATACCAGGCCGTATTCCGTTTCTCGCCATTTTAATATTCCGGTGATCAAAATAAGGACCGTAGGATCGAAAATTTACCGTTGACCGTAGGGGCGCGCATTGCGCGTCCAGTTTTTCAAAAGAAAAAAGCTTTGCTCTAACTTTCCTTTTTTTATTATTTTTTATATTATTTTAGAATAAAAAAGGATTTAAAAAAACAGCAAAGAATATTAAAGAGTGCAATTGTTATTTTTATATGGGCAGTTGGATAGCCATATCGGATTTATGGAATAAATAATACGGGAGAGAGTAACATGCGGGAAAGTTACAGCATATTTGACATAACCGGGCCTATCATCATCGGGCCCTCCAGTTCGCATACTGCGGGCGCGTGCAGGCTGGCAAACGCGGCGCGCGCGATATTGAACCGGGAAGTCGCTTCGGCGGTCATCCATGTGTACGGGTCTTTTGCCGAAACGCTGTTCGGGCACGGTACGGACAAGGCGCTTGTGGGCGGACTGCTGGGCATACTGCCCGACGACGAGAGCCTGGTCAACGCGTTTGAACTGGCAGAAAAGAAGGGATTGTCCTACCGGTTTGAAATTGAGGACGAAACCCTTTTAAACGCCAACATGGTGCTGTTTGAGCTTACCGGCGCGGACGGGAGTATGATGAATATCCGCGGCGCGTCCATCGGCGGGGGAAGCATCATGATAGATCAGATCGATTCCACCAATCTTCAGATCAGCCTGAAGTACGACACGCTGGTCGTGGACCATCTGGACAAGCCGGGAGCCGTGCTGGGCGTTTCCAGGATACTTGCGGAGCACAGGATCAATATTGCCAGCATGAACATGTACCGGCAGGGAAAGCACGGAAGGGCATACATGATCCTGGAGACAGACCAGGAGGTCGGGCCGGATGTTCTAAAAATGATCAACAGCCTGGAAGACATGAAGACGATTTACATTAAAAAACTGTATTAAAGGCGCGGGAGTGAATCTTATGTATCAATATCAATACGGCAGCCAGGCCGAAATTTATAAAATCGCAAAAGACAAAAACCTCAAAATATCGGAGATCGCCATACTGCACGAGGCGGAGCGGGACGAGGTGGTCCCGCAGGAAGTCGTGGGAAAAATGCGGACCGCCTTTTCCGTTATGAAAACCAATATCAAAAACGGAATAGAATCCACGGAACCCTCCATCGGCGGCCTGATCGGACGGAACGCGGCTGCCATGCACAATTATTGTCAGAATAACCGGGCGTACAGCGGCCCCATGATGGGCAAAGCCATTTCTTACGCGCTTGCCGTCACGGAGGAAAACGCCCGCATGAAAAGGATCGTCGCTTGCCCGACCGCGGGCGCGAGCGGAGTGGTGCCCGGATGCCTGATCGCAGCCGGAGAAGAGATGGGGTATTCCGATAAAGAGCTTGTAGACGCGCTTTTCAATGCGTCCGCCATGGGCATCATCATTGCCAACAACGCCTCCATCAGCGGGGCGGAGGGCGGATGCCAGGCAGAGGTCGGAGCGGCCTCCGCAATGGCTGCGTCCGCGCTGACCGAGCTGGCGGGAGGCGATGTGGAAGCGTGTTTTCACGCGGCGGCCATTGCCCTTAAAAACATTCTTGGGCTTGTCTGCGATCCGGTGGCCGGACTGGTGGAAGTGCCCTGCTCCAAACGGAACGGCATGGGCGTGGCCAACGCCATAGCCGCGGCGGATATGGCCTGCGCCGGGATCAAAAGCATGGTCCCCTTCGACGAGGTCGTGCACGCAATGAAAGAAATAGGCTGTTCCATGACCCGCGAACTCAAGGAAACCGCAAAGGGCGGCATAGCCGGTTCCAAGACGGCGAGGGAGTTCGCCAGAAACTTCAAACAAAAGCCCGGCTCAGGCCGCTGACAAACCCAATGGCCGTGCTGTTTTTCCTCTTTTATCTATGACAGTTCTTCTATAAACTATGCCGCCGGAGCATTTAGCAAATGAAAAGCTCCACGCGGCTTTATTCTGTCTGCACTTGTGTAAACAATTACATAATTAAACATAAAAATATATAAAATTAAATAAAAATATATAAAAAATTCGTTGACATTAAAGCAAATAAATGATATAAACAAAATGTAATCAATTACATAACAATGTTCGAAAATCAAAATTTAATAGGTATCAAAACGGAGGGAAGGACCTTTCTTTCGTTTTGCCAAAAAAAGGAGGAGAACTATGAAAAGAGTATTTGTCATGATTTCTGTCTTGCTTTGCGCCGCTCTGCTGTTCGCGGCATGTTCAGGCGGAACGCCCGCGGCAACGGAATCGGCCGCGGCTTCAGAGGCGCCGGCATCCCAGGCCGCTCCGGCGTCGTCCGAAGCGTCCGCGCCCGCCCCGGCTGCTGAAGCCGGAAAGGGGATCTCCATTGCGCTTTTGAACGCTTCCAACGGCAACGCGTGGCGCGCTCAGATGGAACAGGAAATGAACGGTCTGGTGGAAGATTACAAGGCGCAGGGGATCATCAGCGATTATGTTGCGTATTCGGCCAATGACGACGCAACGACCCAGTCGCAGCAATTGAATCAGATCACAAGCGCGGGAACAACGGACGTAGTGATCATCAACCCGGTTTCGGCCACTTCCCTCAATCCCGCCATCGATAAGGCGGTTGCGGCCGGAATAAAAGTGCTGGGCGTTGACTCCGTCATCGGCCATCCCGATGTTGTGACGCTTTCCAACAACCAGGCCGAATGGGCAGGGATCCAGGCCGAATTCCTGGCGGAAAAGCTGGGCGGCAAGGGCAAAATCGTGATATACAACGCCATCGCGGGCTATCCGGCAAGCGATATCAGGGAAAAAGCATACGACGAAGTATTGGCCAAATATCCGGATATCGAAGTGCTGAAAAAAGTATACCACAACTGGGACGAAGGCGAAGCCAAGAAGCTGACCGCAACCATGATATCCGCTTATCCGGAAATCGACGGCATACTGAACCAGGAATGCTCGCCCGGCATCATGCAGGCGTTTGAGGAAGCCGGCGTAGATATGCCCAAAGTAATTTGCAGCGACGAAACGGTAACTTATCTCAACATGTGGAACGATTACAACCTTGCAAATTCAGATAAAGCATTTGAGGGCATCATCGTAGGCAATCCTCCGGGAATCGGCGTATCGGCGATAAAAGTGGCCGTGCAGCTCATGAACGGTAAAGAATTCAAAGACGGCCTGCTGCAGGATGTGGACGGCGGCAAAGCGCTGATGCTGACCCCCGGCCCGGTGATTACAAACGAGAACCGCGAAAAGTATGTCGCGGATACCAAGGGCATGCCCGATTCCTACACGTTCTCAGCTGTCCTGTCTGACGACGAAGTAGCGGCATTCTTTAAATAACGTATCTTGACTCCTGAAAAAGGTTCCGCCGCCCCGCCTCATGCGGGGCGGCGGTCCATAAAGGTTTTTCCTGAATGGGATCAGAAAGGAGCATTGGCTTGCTGAAAGTCGATCAAATCACCAAAAATTTTGGCGCCGTCAAGGCGCTTGCGGGCGCGTCGCTCAGCATCGGTTCGGGTGAAATACGCGCGCTTCTGGGAGCAAACGGTTCAGGGAAAAGCACCCTGGTTAAGGCTCTCGGGGGAATCAACAAAACGGACGCCGGAACGATCGAAATAGGCGGCCGCCCGGCAATACTGAAATCTCCGGAAGACAGCGCAAAATGCGGCGTAGCCGTGGCTTACCAGGACTTAAGCCTGCTGCCCAGGCTTTCCGTCGCCGAAAACATCGTTATTGCGCGCGAACCGCTAAAAGGACTCCCCATAGACCGGAAAGAAGCGGAGGCCGCAGCGCGGAAATTAATCGAAAAATTAAATATCAATGCGTTTCCGGATACCATGGCGGGCAATCTGGACGTTTCCAACCAAAGCCTGGTGGAAGTCGCAAAGGCGCTTTACAGGCGTCCAAAAATACTGGTGCTGGACGAAATCACGGCGTCGCTGCATCACGACCAGGTAAGCAGGTTATTCGATGTATTAAAAGAGTTAAAAAACGAGGGACTCGCAATCCTGTTTGTTTCTCATAGATTAGACGAAGTTTTCTCGCTCTGTGATACCGCCACCATTCTGCGGGAAGGCCAGAGCGTTGCACAGGTGACTCTCTCGGAAACCAACCGGGAAGAGGTCGTATACCATATGACGGGAAAAAAGATAAGGGCGGCCGCGCCGGATTCCGCATCCGAAGCGGCGCGCCTTAAGGACCGTTTGCTGGATGTGGAGGAGCTCACGATCCCGGGCCGGGTCAACGGGGCGTCCATGTACGCCTCCCGCGGCGAGATCGTGGGCATTGCGGGCCTGCAGGGCCAGGGTCAGGGCGAATTCATGCGCGCCGTTTACGGGGCGATCGGGTATTCGAAAGGCAGGATCGTAGTGGACGGCCGGGAGATAAAGATCAAATCGCCAACCGGCGCCATTAAAAAGGGCATCGGCTTTATTTCGGGCGACAGGGAAAAGGAAGGTATTTTCCAGATACGGTCGGTCGCGGAAAACCTGTTCGTGATTAAAACGGCTTTAAGCCGTCTGCTTTCGTTCATTTCTCTTAAGAAAGAAACGATGGAAGCTGACAGCCTGATCCAAAAACTGAACATTGTCGCCGCGGGTATCGGGGTTCCCGCAAACAGCCTTTCAGGCGGCAACCAGCAGAAGCTGGCGGTCGGCCGCTGGCTGGCCGCGCGCCCCGGGGTCCTTCTGCTGGACGACCCCACAAAGGGCGTTGACGTTTCATCCAGGACCGAGATACACAACATACTGCGCGACATGTCCAAAACAGGCATGGCAGTCGTATTTTCTTCCAGCGACAACGAAGAATTGCTGGAGGTCGCAAACCGCATCTATGTGTTCTATGAAGGAAAGATCATCCGGGAACTGACCGGGACCCAAAAAACCGGCGAATCCCTGGCGTCCGCCATGCTGGGGATCACGGGAGGTGACGCATCATGAAAATCCGTATTAAAAATTTTTCACGGCTGACCGCCGGGGCATCGGGATACGTGCTGCTGATCGGCGCGGTCATCGTCAATATAGCGGTGCAGGGGACGTCGTTTTTCTCTGAAACAAGTTTGAGTTCGCTGCTCGCGTCCAATCTGCCGCTTATTATTGCGGCGCTGGCGCAAATGGTGATCATGCTGTCGGGCGGCATCGACATTTCCATTGGAAACAATATGGCGATGGTAAACGCGGTTGCCATCGTGCTTGCCAACCAGTTCATGCTCTCGGTGGGCGCAAGCTGGGCGGCCGCCCTGCTTGCCGGGACGGCGATAGGCGCTATGAACGGCGTCATTATCGCATACCTGCGCATCCCGCCGCTGCTGGTTACGTTTGCGACGTCCATCCTCATCAAGGGCCTGTCCCTGATGGTGCTGCCCAAGGCGGGCGGCAGCGTTCCGCCCGAGATATACAAGACATACGGAGGAACATTGCTGGGCGTGCCCACCGCGCTGTGGCTCATTATCCTTGCCATATTCCTCATCATGCTGATGGCAAGGTTTCGCCTGAGCAAATACCTCTCCGCCATCGGCAGCAGCGAGAAAAACGCTTTTGCATCCGGCATTAACGTGGAGAAAACCAAGGTATTGGCGTATACCATCGGCGGATTTCTGGCAGGCTGCGCCGGGCTGTGCCTGACCGCGCTCACCGCCTCGGGCGACGTGCGCCTGGGAGAATCCTTCTCGCTCACGTCCATTGCGGCGGTGATCATCGGCGGCACGCTGGAGACCGGAAAATGGGGCAAATATGTGGGAGGCGCGGTTGCGGGAGCCATGTTCCTCGCGATCGTCAATAATATCGTTTTCTTCGCGTTCAATATCATAGCCAAAAACAACCCGGACCTTATGATATCCACATATTATCAGCAGCTTTTATCCAATTTTATTATCATATTCGGTCTTGCCAGCGCGGTTCTGACCAACAAAAAGAATTACCGCATCGATTACAGGTAGAGGAGGGATGATGCAATGAAAAACGAACGGACTATTGAAAACGCAACCCGGTGCAAAATGAAGGCGTCTTCCCGCCAGGCACTGGTTTTGATTGTGCTCACCGCGGCGCTGCTCCTTTTGGGCAGCCTCGTCAACCCCAAATTCCTCGCGCCCATGAATGTGGCCAACATCCTTACAATGTCCACGCTTCTGGGATTTGTCGCCATCGGGCAGACCTTTGTGGTCCTGTCCGGGGAAAACGGGCTCGATCTTTCGGTGGGGGCCGTAATGTCCCTGGGAGCGGTTTTTGCCGCGTGGTTTATGAACGGCAGCAACGACAACATCTGGCTTTCCATGCTGATCATACTCGGAGCGGGCGCGCTGATCGGTTTTGCGAATGCAATCGGCATCGTATTCGCCCGGATCCCGGCCCTTGTGATGACCCTCGCCATGGCCAGCGTGATCACCAGCGTGCAGCAGATATTCACCGGAGGGCACCCCAAGGGTTCGCCTGCGGATATCGCGGGCACGATCGCAACCGGGAAAGTCTTTCCGTATATGACCTGGCTTGTGCTGATATGGATAGGCATGATCATACTCGTCCATTTCATCCTGACGCGCACATCCTATGGCAAACAGCTTTACGCGACGGGCGCAAACAGGAATGCGGCGTACCTGTCCGGCATTAACGTCAAAAAAATCAGCATCATTACATATACGCTGTGCGGCTTACTGAGCGCATTCGCAGGGTTCTGGCTATGCGCGTATAACGGCGTCATATATGTCAACGCCGGCACGTCCTATGTGATGCCTTCCGTCGCGGCGGTGGTGATCGGGGGCACGTCGCTTGCGGGCGGAAAGGGAACATACAACGGAACGGTTATAGGAGCCGTCATTTTAACCATTATCGACAGCCTGCTCGTGATGCTGGATACGGACGAAGCGGGCCGGTTCGTGATGAACGGAATACTGCTGGTGGTGCTGCTTGCGGTATATACGCGCCAGCCGTCGCTCAGGCAATAATAATTTAAATATTAAAAGGAGAATGAACATGTACAAAATCAAGCAAAGTATGGACGCTGTAAACTATGGAGGTTATTTTCATACGGGCGGCGCGCTCACAATGGAAGAGATCGTCAAAAAAGCCGCTTCATTCGGATACGAAGGCGTGGATATCTGGCCCCACAAGCCGCTCGCGTTTCCGCAGGACCTCTCCCGGCAGAGAAGAGCCGATCTTCTTGCTCTGGCAAAAGACTTGAATATCAAATTCGCCGCAATAGACGCGTGCACCAATTTTATGCGCACGGACCATGTGCTGGTCCCCCGGTTAGAGAAGGAGCTGGCCTATTTGAAGGAATGCCTGGAGCTGGCGGAAGACCTGGAATGTCCTACAATCCGGATCATGCCCGCGTTTATCGGCTATTTCTGGCAGGATTACTGGGATAAAGGGTATTGCCAGACGGCAATGCAATCAAGGACCCTTGAAGTATCCAAACAGGAAGACTATTTCCGCGAATGGGAATCCGTCCGCGAAGGCGTCGCGGAAGCCGGAAAACTGGCGTCCAATTACAATGTTTCGCTTGCCCTGCAGGGCCACCCCCCGGTGGTCAACTGCGTTAAAGACCTCTTCGACCTGGTGGAGGAAGTGGATATGGGCAACGTGAAGATCGGCCTCGACCTCCCGTTGTTCGATTTCCAGACGGACGAATACATCACCCAAACCGTGCACAAGGCAGGAGCCAAAATGGCGCATTCCCATACGCTGGGCGTCGCGCTGCGGCACGGCCCCAGCGGGGTCGTCTATGCGACCGAGGAAGTGGTTCCGGGCGACGGGGTCGAAAACTGGATACCCTTCTTCCGCGCCTGCCGCGATATCGGATACCAGGGCTATTTCGCCTACGAACAGTGCGCCCCGTTCTTTGTGAAGGGCCACAGGTTCCCCACCGTGGCGGATATCGACGAACGGCAGAAAAAAGGTTTCGCGTTCATCAAGTCGCTGGAGAAAAAAATATAACGGAACCCGTTGATTCGGGCGATTTTATGATGCAAGCCGATGGCAGAATGTGTTAAAATAACTTAAGAATAATCTATCTATGGTGGAATAATGACAAACATACAAAAGGTGGCCAAACTGGCGAATGTTTCGGTAGCGACCGTCTCCCGCGTGATCAACAACGCGGGGAACGTCGCGCCCAAGACAAAAAAACAGGTGGAAGACGCGATCGCAAAGCTCAATTACGTACCCAACATGCTTGCCCGTAATTTCAGGACGTCCAAAAGCAAATCCATACTGGTGATTTTGACCAACATATCAAACCTGTTTTATATGGAGATCGTGCACGGCATCAGCGAATACGCAAACGGGCAGGGGTACGATATCCTTTTAAGCGAGACGAACGGCATGCTGGAAAAGCAGATCGAATGCCTGAGCAAGGTCAAAAACAGGATCGCCGATGGCGCCGTGTTTCTGGAATCCACCATACACGACGATGCGCTTTTGTCCCTCGAAAAAAGCTATCCCGTGGTGCAGTGCTGCACGTTCAGCGAAGAAGCGTCCCTTCCCTATGTGATTATAGACAATAAAAAAATCGGGTATATGGCTGCACAGGCGCTGCTCTCGGCAGGGCGCAAGCGGCTGGCGTTTGTCGGGACCAACGACAAATCGCTTTACAACCGGGAGCGGCGTGCAGGTTTTTTAAAGGCCGCCGCGGACGAAGGGATCCCGGATCGGGACATTATCGTGCTGAACGCGGCCCTCAGCTTTGAGGGCGGCCGCGAAGCGGCGTTCAGGGTTGAAAAAGAAAAAGCGGACGCCGTGTTCTTTGTTTCGGATATGCAGGCGATCGGCGCGCTGCAGGTATTTGCCGAAACGGGCGTTAAGATACCCGGCGACGTCGCGGTCATCGGGTGCGACAATCTGGAGATTTGCAGCATGGTCAACCCGCCGCTTTCGTCCATCGCGCAGCCCGCGCGGGAAATGGGCAGGGAATCGGCCAGGCTCCTGATCGAGCGGATCGAGGGCGACGGCCGCATGGGCTGCAGGAACGTCGTGTTTCAGCCGGAGCTGGTTATGAGGAAAACGATCTGAATTCAGGATTCTGAGAAAGCCCAACTACTGCGTATATATTTGTATTATCAATTCATCCACCGTAAAAAAAACGGTGGTTTTTTTCATATTTGCGGCTATGCAAATAAGTGGTTTTAATCAGACAGAATATGGTATAATGTTAAAATAAATTAAATTATTGAATAGTGGGAGAAAACAATGCTTTCAGTTGAAAATGTAACCAAAAAATATGGAAGTACGCTCGCGAACGACAACATCAGCTTTACCGTCCGGGACGGCCAGATCGCCATTCTTTTGGGTCCGAACGGCGCGGGGAAATCCACCATCATCAAATGCATCATGGGCCTTTTGCGGTTCTCGGGGAGCATAAAGGTGGACGGACTCGTCAATAAATCCCTGGAGGCCAAACGGCTTTTGGGATACGTTCCGGAAATGCCGGCGGTGTATGACCTGCTTACCGTGGAGGAGCATATGGAATTCATCCGCCGCGCCTACCGGATGCGGGAGGACAAATACGAGCGCGAACTTTTGGAGCGCTTGGAACTCTGGGACAAAAAAGACAAACTGGGCAAAGAACTCTCCAAGGGCATGCAGCAAAAGCTTTCCATCTGCTGCGCCCTCGCGCACAGGCCCAAGATCATCGTGTTCGACGAGCCTCTTGTCGGCCTTGACCCCCACGCCATAAAAGAACTGAAAGTGATGTTCCGGGAACTGAAAGAGGATGGCGCGTCCCTGCTCATCAGCACGCATATGCTGGACAGCGTGGAGGATTACTGGGACGTCGCGCACATTATGATGAAGGGCAGCTTTGCCGCCACAAAGGTCAACAAACCCGAGGATACGGAAAAGTCCCTGGAGGAACTGTTTTTCAGCATTACCGAGGGAAAGGACGGCGAGTCATGAGCAGCGCTTTATCTTATCTCCTGGGCAGAAGGCTTAAAAACCAGTTGGTTTCGCTTTTAAAAACCCCCTCCAAACTGATCTTTGTCATAGCCATGGCCGCGATCAT
The DNA here is from genome assembly GCA_023393165.1 of Bacillota bacterium. GTDB lineage: Bacteria > Bacillota > Clostridia > Christensenellales > Christensenellaceae > JAEYKI01. Next base: position 48,683 of record JAEWMJ010000014.1, read on the forward strand.
CGCCATGACGCTGGTATCCGGGCAGGCAAGCGCCCAGGGCCAGCCCCGGCGCGATATCGGGGAATTTTCGGCAGGTGTTTTTGCGCTGTTTGCCATCGTGTTTGTGGTAATCGCCAAAAACGGCTTTGAAAACGGAGCGAGCATGTTCCACATGCAGGACGTAAATCTGGTGTTTCCCTCGCCCTTAAAGCCGCAGGGCGTGCTTTTTTACGGATTGTTCCAGCAGCTCGGGACTTCTCTTTTAATCGGGTTTTTCCTGCTGTTCCAGTACTCCTGGCTGCATTCGCTTTACGGTATCGATTTCGGCGGGCTGATACTGGTGTTTTTGACTTACGGCCTCGTTGTATTCTGCGCGCAGCTGACAGCCATGGCGATTTATTCTTTTACCAATGCGAACGAAAAAAGAAAACGGATACTGAAAAACGTATTTTACGGGATCATCATCGTTTATGTCGCCGGATTGCTGCTCTATCTGCTTGGGGACAGCGCTAACGCCGTGCAGCGCGTTGTGGAAGCCCTTAATGGCCTCGCGTTCCGCCTGTTCCCGGTAGCGGGATGGATCGCCGATATCGTAAACGGCGCGATCCTCGCAGACTTCTGGCGGCTGGTTTTGGGCGCGGCCCTTTGCGTTGCCATTATTGCCGGGATCGCGGCGCTGATAATCAAGGGCGACCCGGATTATTACGAGGACGTGCTGCAGTCCACCGAAGCAGCGCATCAGGTGGCCCAGTTGAAGAAGGAAGGCCGGATCGGCGAAGCGGTGCCCCGCAATGTAAAGACGGGAAAAACCGGCATAGGCAGGGGAGAAGGGGCAAGCGCGTTTTATTACAAGCACCTTCTGGAAAACAGGCGCTCAGGGACGGTTTTCCTGAATAAACAGATGATCCTGTTTATCCTGGTTATTATCGGTTTTACGTTTTTCATGAGGGGGAACGGCCTGATACCCATATTTGCCTTCGCGACCTATATGCAGATATTCAGCGTCGCGTTCGGCAGAATGAACAAGGAAATCTTAAAACCCTTCGTATACCTTGTGCCCGAACCGCCCTTTAAAAAGCTGATGGCCTGCATACGCGAGAGCTTTATCTCATCCGCTGTGGAAGCCGCGCTTGTTTTCATCCCGGTCGGATTCCTCCTGGGGCTTACGCCTATGGAAACCCTGCTGTGCATCGCCGCGCGTTTTTCATTCTCGCTTCTGTTCATCGCGGGAAACGTTCTGGTGGGGCGGATACTGGGCTCGCTTGCGTCCAAAGCGCTTACCATGTTTGTGTTTGTCGCGATCCTGGTCGTGCTAAGCATTCCGGGCATTGCGGCCGCCGTCATATTTTCAATGGCCGCGGGCGGGTCCGCAAATGCCGCGATGATGATTGCCATGACGGTATTCAATATCCCCATCGCGTTCATCGTGCTGTACGCCAGCAGGAACATGCTGCAGTATACCGAGCTCAATAACTGATCATGGCTGAGAGGTAAGAATATGAAAACCGGTTTGCGGAAGATCCCCGGCGTGGGGGTGAATATCGAGCGGCATTTTATCGATCTGGGCTATGACAGCGTCGAGTCCTTAAAAGGCTGCGACCCGCAGGAACTCTATGAGCGGGACTGCTTACTTAAGGGCGGGCAGCTGGACAGGTGCCTGTTATATGTATACCGCCTGGCGGTGTATTATGCTGAGAACGACACCCACGACCCGGAGAAGCTGAAATGGTGGAATTGGAAGGATTGATTTCTGGTTAAATTATATGTATTTAAGCAAAAGGAAGATAAAATATATCTTCCTTTTTTGTTTTCTCAAAAGGATTTATACTATTGTTGATGAAATAATTACCATAGTTGTTGTTGACTATTGAAAGATTACTTTCTAAAATTATTACATATAGCCAATTTCCCCACGAGAGTGTAACATTTGTTGTACTGTATATAATAGAAATAAGAACGTACACTTTGTATCAAGAGAGTCAAAAGACCTGGAGCACTCCTTACTCCAACGCCCTCACCCGGGTCATTCTGAGCGGAGCGAAGAATCCGTACGGTTGGATAGCAACCTTTACCTTGTATAGTGGCATTCTTTATTGTACTATGTGTATATCATCAATAACTTTTTAAAACTAACTTTGATTGCGCAATATAAATATGGAGGAAAAACCCTTGAACAATCAGGATATAGCAAGCCTTAAACGGCGGTTTTTAGCTTTGATATTGGATTTTATTGTGATTGTCTGTTACTGCGCGATATTGTTCGGCGTCAGTATGCTTGTATATAATACGGTTTTGGGCGGTATTCCAAGTTTTAATGAGTTTCAAATGAATTTGGTTTCGTTAACCTTAATCGTCCCTGTTGTGTTGTACTCCATTATTACGGAATCGTCTGCGAAACACGCCACCCTGGGAAAAAGAAAAATGAAAATAAAAGTCGCGTCAATGTCCGGTCAAGTCCGGTTGCGGCAGATCGTTGTACGAAACATTATAAAATTCCTCCCGTGGCAGCTCGCGCATATGGTCATTTTCCATGCCTTTGCGCTGCAATGGGAACTAAGTCCTTTCTGGTCGGCGCTGCTGATTATATCAACCCTATTGCCTGTATTGTGGATTCTTTTTCTCTTCAGAAAAGACCGCAGGGGCCTTCACGACTTGATTGCGGGAACAGTGGTTAAAAATATGTACCTCTAAGCCCGGACACCTTGATTAAAAGTCAAGTGCTCAAGATACGCTCTTTGCTCCATCGCCCCTGCCCGTGCTCCTGCTTCGCTATGGATTCATACTTCATGTACTCTAACGCGCTCGCCGGGTCATCCTGAGCGAAGTCGAAGGATCTGTACACTTGATAACTGTCTTTGGTTTGTTCGGGAGGTGACGCTTAATGTACTATGTATATATAATCACTAACTGGAACAATAAAATACTGTATGCCGGTATCACAAATAATCTTGAACGCCGCATTTACGAACATAAAAACAAATGGCACGACCTATCCTTATAAAATCATTAACAAAATCCTTTTTACATAAACTCATTCCAAACAATGGCATAGAAATCTTTGCATCCTTTTTATCAGTTGGAGCAACATAATATCAGCCAAAAAAAATAATTTATGGCAAGGTAAAAGGAGGCAATAATCTTGAAAAAAACACTATCTTTTCTATTGATACTTTCATTATGTCTGATGATTTTATTCGGCTGTTCAACACCGGATTCGGAAATGACCGAGCCCAAAGCCGGCGGACAGGACACGGCGGACGCGACTCCCACGCCCGCGGCTGCGGGGCCCCTGAAAGTGCATTTTATCTATGTCGGCCAGGGCGACGCGTCCTTTATCGAATTCCCGGACGGCCAGACTATGCTGATAGACGCGGGCCCGGCGGAACAGGGCGCAAAAGTTGTGGATTACATCAGCAGCCTTGGCTATACAAAGATCGACTATGTGGTCGGAACGCATCCGCATACGGACCATATCGGCGGCCTTCTGGACGTGCTGAGATCATTTGATATCGGAAGCGTGTATATGCCGGACGCGCCGTCCGAAGTCAAAACATACGCCGATCTGATGCAGCTGATCCAGGAAAACGGACTGACGCTGGTTACGGCGGCAAAAGACGTGGAGATAAAACCCGGATTCGCGGTCATACTGGCGCCGGAACAGATAAGCAAAGACATGAACGATAATTCGGCTGTTGTGCGCGTTACTTACGGAAACACAAACTTTCTTTTTATGGGAGACGCGTCCAAGAATGTGGAGGGGCAGCTTGCCGGGGATATAAAAGCGGACGTGCTCAAAGTCGGGAACCACGGCAGCAGCTACGCGTCCTCGCCTGAGTTTATCGCCAGGGTAAGCCCCAAAATAGCGGTCATACCCTGCGGCAAGAACAACCAGTATAAACTGCCCAACGGGATCACGATCAAAACGCTCCGCGACGCGGGCGCAAAAATATACGAGACAAGCCTGAATGGAAACGTAACGGTCACTTCGGACGGCACAAATGTAACGGCGGATTCGGAAGCGCTGCCGGATGAGGAGCTGGATAAGCAGGAGAAAAACATAAAATAATAACTCTGGGCGCTGATAAACCCCAACTACTTTGTTATTTTTCCGCTTATACCTCCGCGTTCACGCGCGGTTGGTGAGTAATATTAAGGTTTCGGCACTTACGCTTGTGATTCGCACTTCGTGTAAGTTGCTTTATAGGGCTGCCCTCGTGCTTATCTCATGCTCAGTGAGCCTTCGCCTTCCTCTTTCCGTCACCGGCGGCGGTCGGCCCGCTCTCAAAATGCCTTGGCTGGGGTCCCCGAAAAATCGTAGATTTTTGGGGTGGGGTAATGGGGCTCTCAGCGCCCTTCATAAATAAAAGAAAACTCATAATTTAAGTAAACTTTTAATGAATTAGGCGATTATTTCGCCTTTTTTTATACAATAAAGGAACGGTTTGCCTTTTTCAGTATTAAAGAGTATTATTTTGTTATATTGATCCGGAGGTTAAACATATGCAGCTCGAAGTCTTTTTCGATTACGCCTGCCCGTACTGCTATCGGGGCCACGAATATATAAAAGAACTCCATCCGCATTACTCCGGGATCGAAATCGTCTGGCGTCCGTGCGAATCGCACCCGAGGCCCGAACGCTACGGCCGCCACAGCGACCTTTGCATCCGGGGGATGTTTTTCACGCTTGACCATGGCGCGGATATCTGGGCATACCATGAAAGGATGTACAGGGCGGCAATCAGGGACAGGCTCGATATAGAAAACATCGGCGTTCTGGCGGACTGCGTCAAAGGACTGCTGGATGCCCAGGCTTTCCGCAATGCGCTGCAAAGCGGAGAATATATAAAAGAACTTAATGACGCCAACAGTTACGCGTACGGCAAATCCGGCGTCTGGGCGGTGCCGTCTTACCGTATGAACGGCAGAAAGCTCGATTCCATAGAGGACGTCGGCGTTTCAAAAAAGCAGCTTGCGGATTTTATGGATACAGTAAAACATGCTTGATTTAAACCGACAGTTGAAAAGATAATACAATGAAAGCAGCGCTTTCAATCGGAGGAATTATATTGGATTTTTTGGAACTTGCAAAACAGAGGTGTACGACAAGGGGATTTACGGATAAACAAATCGATCAAAAAGACCTTGAGGGGATTTTATCCGCCGGCCGCGTGGCGCCGACCGCCTGTAACCGGCAGCCGCAGCGCATCATCGCCGTGCAGAGGCCGGAAAATATTCTTAAGATTCAAAAAGCTTATCAGACTTTCGGCTCCGGGTGCGTCCTCATCGTCTGCAGGGATACGAGGGACGCTTTGATAAGGCCTTTTGACGGCAAATGTTCGGGCGACCTGGATATCGGCATTGTTTGTGATCACATGATGCTTGCCGCAAGGGAACTCGGCATAGGAAGCGTTATGGTGGGGTTGTTTGATCCGCATATTATCAGGGAAGAATTCAACATACCCCAATACATCGAGCCCACCGCGTTGCTGATCCTGGGTTATCCAGAAAAGGGATTTTTAAGCCCCGAGCGCCATAACGCAGAAAGAAAACCTCTTGAGGATACCGTAATGTATGAGGGTTATCGGGAGGATTAAAGGAAAAATAACGGATATGAAACTTCCCATGCTGCATAACGCGGACGAGCTGGAAAAGCTGGTGGAAGAAATAGGTTTTCTTCCGTTTTTTAAAAATGAGATCAAAGGGTATTCCGTTGAGGAGTGCACTCCTGCAGGGTACTGGTTTGTGGACGGCGTGGACGGCCCCTGGGAATGGAAGGGCCAAATCGCCTCGAGGCGCAAGGTCGCCTATGCGAAGCTGTTCGATAAAAAAGCCGGTTACGTCAGCCGGGAGTGGTATCCCGAACTTGCAAACTACAGGCGGAACGGGCAGGACTTTGAAGACCGGTACCGGGAAGGCCTGTCCTCTTATAAAGACAAGGAACTTATCGATATCCTGCGCAAAAAGGGCTCATGCCTGTCCGTTGAATTAAAACGCCTCTTAAATTACGGCAGGGAAGGGAACAGCGGGTTTGAAACTGCCGTTACCCGCCTTCAGATGCAAACCTATATTACGGTTCAGGATTTCGAATACAAACTGAACCGCTTCGGGCAGCCTTACGGCTGGGGGATCGCGCGGTACGCGGCAAGCGGGGACTGGCTGGGGGAGGATCTGGTGACGGCGTCCTATGATTTGGACCCTTACGACTCTAAAGAGTATATCAAAAAGCATCTGAAGAGTTTGTTGCCGCAGGCCTCGGAAGAGCAGATCGAAAAGCTGATCCGGTAGGCGATATAAAATAGCCGTATGTCACTAGGCGCGGCCTCCTTATTTTTTAACATAAAGGAAACAAACAATGGGATTTTCATTCGCAGGATTCATTATAGCGGCAGCCGTTTTTGCGCCTAACCTGCTCTTCATATTTTTTCCGCCCGGGAATACGCCTGAAGGATTAAAGGATAAGGGCGCGTTCTTTACGGTATTGGAAAGGCTCGGGCAGGCCGGGTGCATTGTGCTGCTCTTGATTTCAAGGGACAGCTTCAGCTCTTTGAGCGTAAACTTATGGTTTTTATTAATGGCGTTTTGCATCGTCGCGTATTATTGCCTTTGGATCAGGTATATTGCGCTTGGGCGCGGGTTTTACCTGCTTTTCAAGCCTCTTGCAATGATACCCGTCCCCATGGCGGTATTCCCCGTGCTTGCGTTCGCCTTTGCGGCGCTTCTCGGAAGATCGGTATGGCTGGGCATTGCGGTGATCCTGCTTGCAATCGGCCATATCGCGAACAGCTTACATACGTACAAACTTGTGAAAAAAACAGAACCGGAAAAATAAACCCGGTTTTTTAAAACGGTTATTTCAAAGCGTCCGAATATAAATCAAGGTATATTTTTTATAAAGATCGTTTCAAACTCATGGAAGCGCCGCAAATTGGTTACAATACAGGAAGAACCCAGCTAAATGTCAAAAGGTGATTTAGAATGGCCGCATTGGAAGAATACAACCGGAAAAGAAATTTTCAAAAAACCGGCGAACCTGAAGGAAAAACGGGAAAGCCGCAAAAACGCCTGCGGTTTGCCGTCCAGCACCATATAGCCAGCCGGGACCACTTCGACCTGCGCCTCGAATGGAAGGGCGCTCTTTTAAGCTGGGCGGTGCCCAAGGGGCCTTCCTATAAACCGCAGGATAAGAGGCTCGCCGTACAGGTGGAAGACCATCCCCTGGATTACAGGAACTTTGAGGGAACTATTCCAAAGGGGGAGTACGGCGGCGGAGTCGTGATGCTCTGGGATGAAGGCTTCTGGGAACCTCTGGAGGATGTGGATAAAGGACTCGGCGGGGGTTCCCTTAAATTTGTTCTGAAAGGCAGAAGGCTCAGGGGAAAATGGGCCTTGGTCCGGATGAAGGCAAAAGAGGGCCGGGATGAAAACAACTGGCTTTTGTTCAAAGAAAGAGACGAATTCGCAAAAACCGACGGCGGGATTTCAGATTTCATCACCAGCATAAGGAGCGGGCGCACAATGGCGGAAATAGAACAGGGCGGGGAAGAAAAAATAAATGCCGCGGTAAATCCCTTCGGCAGGGCCGATGTGCAGCTTGCCAAATTTGTCAGTGCGGTCCCGGAGGGCGGCGGCTGGCTTTACGAGCTCAAATACGACGGCTACAGGATCATGGCGTTTGCGGAAGGCGGGAGCGTCCGGCTCATAACCAGGAACGGGAAAGACTATACCGGGCAGTTTCAGAATGTCGCGGATTCCCTCGTCGATTTGGCCGCCGGAAGGGCGATGGTACTGGACGGGGAAATGGCGGTCACGGACGCGGAGGGCAGGACGGATTTCCAGGCCCTGCAAAGCTATATGAAAAATCCCGGGGGCAAAAACCTTACCTATATCGTCTTTGATCTCCTGGCGCTGGACGGGGCGGACCTCCGGGGACGCCGCCTGATAGAAAGAAAAGAAATGCTTGAAGACCTCATGCGGGATTGTCCCCATAACCTCCACTACAGCAGGCATGTCGCGGAAAACGGCAGGGAGAGCCTGCTTGCCGCATGCGAAGGAAATATGGAAGGGATCATAGGAAAAAAAGCGGATTCCGTATACAGCGGGAAAAGAAACGGCGACTGGATCAAGTTAAAATGCGATACCAGGCAGGAATTCGTCATAGGGGGGTATACGCTTTCAGATAAAAAAACAAGCGGGATAAGCTCTCTTCTCCTGGGCGTCTACGAGGGAAAGGATCTGGTCTACGCCGGCCGCGCCGGAACGGGCCTGACCCAAAAGACCATGCAGGAGCTTTTGAAAAAGTTTGAAAGTATCCGGCGGGAAACGCCTCCTTTTAAACAGCCGCCCGGAATCAGGAAGAATGAAAAAGCAACATGGCTTGAACCTGCGCTGGCCGCGGAAATCAAGTTTGCGGAATGGACCGAAGAAAACCTGCTGCGGCAGGCAAGCTTCAAGGGCCTGCGGGCGGACAAGGACCCAAAGAGCATAAAAAAGGAAACTGCGGACGGCGATAATGCGGACGAAAAAACGGAGGAGGAGCAGCCGCCCCGCAAAGCGGAGAAATCAATGAAAGACAATGGAAAAAGCATCAAAATCAACGGAATAACAATCACCAGCCCGGACAAGGTAATATTTGAGGATCCCCTGATCACAAAAGAGGACGTGGTCCGGTATTACGGCAAGGCCGCGGAGCGCATGCTGCCTTATGTGGGCGGCAGGATCCTCAGCATCGTGCGCTGCCCCAAGGGAATATCCGGTTCCTGCTTCTATAAAAAACATCCCGGCCCGGACAACAAAGGGATCGTTAGGATACCGGTCGTGGACAGCGGCGGAGAAGAGGAGTATTACTTCTATATAGAAGACGCGTCCGGGCTCATCTACGAGGCGCAGATGGGCACGCTCGAATTCCATGCCTGGGGAAGCCGCGCGAAGGATCTTGAAAAGCCGGATATGATGGTGTTTGATCTGGATCCGGACGAGGGACTGGACCTTAAAAGGGTGCGCCAGGGCGTGCGCGATTTGAAAAGCCTGCTGGATGAGCTTTCGCTTGTCTCGTTTCTCAAGACCAGCGGAGGCAAAGGCTACCATGTGGTCATTCCCTTCAGTCCGTCCGCCAGCTGGGACGCGTTTCACGATTTCGCAAGGCATATCGCGGAAGTCATGGAGCAGAAGTGGCCGGACCGCTACACAAGCAATGTCAGAAAAGATCAGCGGAAAAACAGGATATTCATCGATTGGATTCGGAACGGCAGAGGGGCCACCAGTATTGCCCCCTATTCCTTAAGAGCGCGGAAAGGGGCCGCGGTATCCATGCCCATCACATGGAAAGAGCTGGATACGGTGGCTCCCGGCGGCGTCAATATGGCGGAAGCGCTCCGGAGGATGGGCGGCGCGGATCCGTGGAAAGATTTTTTTAATATCGATCAGCGGCTCAAATAAGATAAATAATGGACAGAAAGCATGGATCGGGTGTATTCTATAAAATATAGTTTCATCGGATACAGAAAGGCAGAACATATGATCCATAATATCGAGCCACGAGTTTTTGACAACAGCTTCCGGCAGGAAACGCCGGATTTAGACAGCTTTATCGTATTCATAAAGGAAGGCGCCGTGCTTGCGGCGGAGAGGGAAGAGGGGATCGTTTTTCCCGGACCCGCGGGGATAGATCAGCCTCTTTTTTCCTGTACCTACCTGTTCAGCATCGACAGCCATAAATTTTTCCTCGCGCCCGCGGCGGAACCCTTTGGAGACTTTACTTACCGCGATATGATGGAATTCCGCAAAAAAAAGCCCAAACATATGGCCTTTGCGGCGGCAGCAGCCTGCCAGCTCAATAACTGGTATACCGTCAACCGCTTCTGCGGAAGATGCGGAGGGGAGACGGTCCCGGATCAAAAAGAACGCATGCTGCGGTGCGAAAACTGCGGCAACATGATTTATCCCAAAATATCGCCCGCGGTCATCGTAGGCGTGACGGACGGGGACAGGCTGCTCATGACAAAATACGCGGGAAGGGTATACAAAAACTATGCGCTCATAGCAGGGTTTTCGGAAATAGGAGAGCCTATAGAAGATACCGTGCGGCGTGAAGTCCTGGAGGAAGCCGGAGTCCGTGTAAAAAACATACGGTTTTACAAAAGCCAGCCGTGGCCGTTTTCAGACACCCTGCTGATGGGGTTTTACTGCGACCTCGACGGCCCGGACGCCATCGTAATGGACGAAACGGAGCTTTCGGAGGCCTCGTGGATCCGCCGGGAAGATATCGGCGTGATGGCCGACGATATCAGCCTGACAAACGAAATGATAATCCATTTCAAGGAGCATGGGGTATAAGGGAATACATCGGAATCTCCCTTCCATCCTCCTACAAAAAAGAAAAAAGGAATGCTCATATTATAATTGGCGCTATATCGTAATCCGCAAAAGAAAAAGTCCCGCCCGAATCACCATTTCAGCTTGGCTTTTTTGTACTGCCTGCGGAAAAATTTCCGTTCCTCGCGCGGCACCACGGGCATGCCGTTGAAATTTACGTTATAAAATTCGCTCTGCAATACGGATATATCCCGTTCGCCGTTCCAATACCCGTCTACGATATCAAAGTAATACAGGCTCTTTTGAATGGCTTTTTCTATATAGTCAAAAAACGGAGCGTAATCAAAAAGGTCTTTGACCTGCTCATACGGATAATACAGCATGGTAAAAAGATCCAGCATGGTGAATCTGTTCTGCAGGCGCATCCACCGCAATTGTTTTTTGCCGGGTTTGTACATTTTCCGGTTGTACTTTTCAAAATACCTGTAAGTCGTGTGATAAGAATCAGGCTTCAGGCGGAACCCGTAATACAGCTTTTCTTTCATGGCGTCAAAGAATTCGCTGATTTCATTTGTCTCAACGGTTGTGCGGCGCACAAAATCCGCCCGGTCAAATTCAACGGCGTCAATTCCGTTGTCGCGCGCATACATGGTATCTATCGCGTATTCCAGCGTATTGTGTTCTCTCATGGCGTCGGGCGCTATCGCGTTGATTGGCGGATGCAGGATGTAATCAAAGCAATAATGCGTGATATAGCCCAGGAAAAACGCCTTTAAAATATCGGAAGGGTGTTCTTTCACGTACTCCGCGCCTTCCACAAAAAAGCGCTGCGGGCGCGCCCGGTGCAGCCCATAACCAAACATCTTGTAGGTGTGTCCGGCCCACATCGAATAATATTTGTATAGATAAAAATAATCGCCGCCCTGGGCGCCCGAATGGTAAGCGTCCATATGTCCGGTAATGATATTTTTTGCGCGCGTATTCTCAAGGCGCTTGAGAATATTATCCGCACCGATCATGTGCGTCAAAAAAGCCGGCATTTAAAACTGTTCCTCATAATTTTCTGAAAGCATAACAATATAGATTATAAACGATTCTATCGATTTATGCCATGGTTATTCAAAATTTAAAGAAAAGTATATATAAAACCGGCATGGATATTGTCCGGAACCGTCATTTTTTTGTGATTATGCTCGGTAATTTCAAGGGAAGCTTTATCCGTGCGGATAAAAATTTTATTTGCGAAACGGAAAAAAGTCTTGACTTGGAGTCAACTCCAGATGTTACATTCTAGATGGCGTACGGCAAACGCGCCGTTTTTAGGCCGCCGCCAAGGCTGCCGGGCAGGGCAGCGGAAAAGGCCGGATGAACAGGGAGGATATAAACACTTGAAAAATTTAGGATTTGGATTTATGCGTTTGCCGCTGAAGGACAAAAACGATCCCAAAAGTATTGATTCAGAGCAGTTGAATCAAATGGTGGATACCTTTTTGGACAGGGGGTTTACTTACTTTGATACGGCTTATATGTATCATATGGGCCAAAGCGAATCAGCCGTCAGGGAATCGCTGGTAGAACGCCACAAAAGGGAAAGCTTTACATTGGCCACAAAAATGCCTACAATGTTCTTAAAGTCAAAAGAAGACCAGGAAAAAATATTTTCGGAGCAGCTTGCAAAATGCGGCGTCCAATATTTTGATTACTATCTGATTCACAACCTGGGCGTCTCGCATTATGAAATAGCAAAAAAAATGGATACTTTCGATTTTGTCCGGCAAAAGAAGCGGGAAGGAAAGATCAGGCTGATGGGGTTCTCTTACCACGACAACGCCGGCCTGCTGGACCGGATCCTTACCGAACATCCCGAGGTGGATTTTGTACAGCTTCAGATGAATTATCTGGATTGGGACAACGAGAGCATTCAGTCCAGAAAATGCTGGGAAACGGCAAGAAAACACAACAAGCCGGTTGTCGTCATGGAACCCGTAAAAGGCGGAATGCTTGCAAACCTGCCTGAGAAAGCGGAGAAATTATTGAAAGGCTTCCATCCCGGCATGTCTTTGGCGTCGTGGGCCGTCCGTTTTGCGGCAAGCCAGGAAGGGGTCATGATGGTCTTGAGCGGAATGTCCGATATGGAGCAGCTTCTGGATAACACAAGCTATATGCAGGATTTTAAACCTTTTACGCAGGAAGAATTCAGCCTTGTCCGGCAGGTTGTCCAGGTGATCAACGAATCGGTCGCCATTCCGTGCACTGCCTGCGAATACTGCGTGGAAGGATGCCCCAAAAACATAGCCATCCCCAAGTATTTCGCGTTGTACAACACGGAAAAACAGGCTCCCAGCGCCGGAATATCCCTGCAAAAGGTGTATTACGATAATTACACCGAGGTTTTCGGAAAGGCGTCGGACTGCATCGGTTGCAAACGCTGCGAAGGAAACTGTCCGCAGCACATTGAGATCGCGAAATGGATGAAGGACGTGTCGGGCACGTTCGACGCGGATTTTAAGTTCGCAAGGCCGCAGGCGGAATAAGAATGGTATAATGCCAATAGGATTTATAAAAAACAGGAGGTCCCAATGAAAGTATTATTGGTCAACGGAAGCCCCCATGAAAAGGGCTGTACTTATACGGCGCTTCAGGAGGTGTCCAAAACGCTGAACGCGGAAGGGATTGAAACGGAAATATTCCAGCTTGGAACCAAACCGGTCGCCGGCTGCATGGCCTGCGGCAGCTGCGGGGAAAAAGGACGCTGCGTTTTTTCCGATCGTGTGAACGATTTTCTTGAGCTCGCAAAAGACGCCCACGGTTTTATTTTCGGTTCTCCTGTATATTACGCGTCCGCAAACGGCGCGCTGACCGCATTCATGGACCGGCTGTTTTTTGCAGATATGTGTTCGGGCAGGCAGTCGTTTTACTTAAAGCCCGCTGCGGCGGTCGTTTCGGCCAGAAGAGTGGGTACAACGGCCGCATTTGACCAGCTCAACAAGTATTTCACCATTTCCCAGATGCCGGTCGTCTCCTCCCAGTACTGGAACATGGTCCACGGCTTTACGCCTGAGGACGTACAAAAGGATCTGGAGGGCTTGCAGATCATGCGCACGCTGGGCAGGAACATGGCCTGGTTTTTAAATTGCAGGGAAGCGGGCATAAAAGCCGGCGTGCCCTTCCCGGTACGGGAAGAACCCATAACCACCAATTTTATCCGGTGAAAAACCAATCGCAGGAGGGCAGGTCGCATGACGATTGCTGAAGTGAGCGGCAGATTAAATCTCACGCAGGATACGCTCCGTTACTATGAGCGCATCGGGCTGATCCCCGGCGTAAGCCGGAAAAGCGGGATCAGGGATTATACGGAAGAAGACGTAAGATGGATCGAATTTATCAAATGTATGCGCAGCGCAGGACTTCCGGTCGAGGTGCTGATCGAGTATGTTGGGTTGTCCCAGCAGGGCGACGCGACCATTGCGGTCAGAAAAGAACTTTTGACCGAGCAGCGCAACCGGCTGATAGTGAGAATGGAAGAAATGCAGGAAACCCTTAAGCGCCTGAACCATAAGATCGAAGTATATGAGAAGTCCATCGTTCCGCTGGAGAACCGGCTGAAAAAGACGGAAAAGTAAGCATGCTTGCAGTTTAAAATAAATATTTGCGGGGTAAGCGTTATGGAAATAAGAAGGTATAAAAAAGAAGACGAGCCGTTCCTGCTGCGTTTGCTTGAATCGGAAGGCAGTGAATGGGAATGCTATTCGGCCCCGGATGCAGTGGAAAAATTCAAAAGCGCCTTGGCAGATTCGATTACCTACGTTGCCTTTGAGGACGGTACGCTTTGCGGATATTCGCGCTCCGTTGAGGACAACGGTTTTTATATTTACATCAGCGACCTGCTTGTGGCCAAACCTTTCAGATGCCGGAAGATCGGCCAGATGCTTATGGAATGCGTATGCAGGGATTATTCGGACCATACGGTATATGTGCTTTCGGATGTGGACGGTTATTATCAGAAGAAAGGGTTTAGCCGGGAAGGTTCGGTTTTTGAGGTAAGCTGTCCGGACCTGCTTTCTACCCAAGGCTCCCTCTGACGAGGGAGCTGCCGGCGATGCCGGCTGAGGGAGAGAGCATCTGCTGTTCTGATATGCCGCTGGCGGCATTCGGCTCCTTTCGCCTTTGCAAATGGTATACTGCATTTAATTATAAATATGATCCGCTCTTTCTTTAGCGTTACTTCCCGGGTCATTCTGAGCAAAGCGAAGAATCTGTACAGTTGATTTTCGCTGGCATGTTGTGGCATATCATTATGTTATTCAATCCATATAACCTGCAGCACAGACATAAATTGTATATTGACTACCTTTATAGTCTTTGTTACAATCTTGTTGGAAGAGATCAAAAACATAATAATTCAAAGTTTTATAGGGTTCCGCAGTTTAAAATTTTTAGCTGGACAGGTCCGAGATAAAACGCACAGTTCCGCTGTGTTCACGGAAGGATAAAAGCCTGGGAGATATTGAAAGATACCTCCCAGGCTCTTTTATTTAATTTTTTATGAAGGAGCAAAAGTTATGAAATGGTTATTTTTAATTATAGCGGGGGCCTGTGAAGTGGGGTGGGCTATAGGCTTGAAGTATTCACAAGGATTTACAAAACTTGTACCGAGTATACTTACCGTATCGGGAATGATAGCAAGCTTCTATTTTTTATCATTAACCTTAAAAGAACTTCCCTTAGGAACTACCTATGCAATTTGGACAGGAATTGGTACAGTTGGTACTGTAATCTTAGGGATAATATTATTCAAAGAACCTATTGATGCAATCAGGCTGATCTGTATAGGATTCATAGTAACAGGAATTATAGGATTGAAACTTGTATCTCCGCATTGATCAGTTTTCTCATTTGTATTTGATATGAATTTTTGTCAATAGTTGGGGTTTGTCAGCGGCCTGGCCTCCCTCGTCAGAGGGAGGCGGGCATTGCGTCCGGATTTTTGCCGCTTGATGTAGGGGCGCGCATTGCGCGTCTGGCTGGTTCCGTTTTCCGGCGTTTTTAATATTTGGATGATTGAAAGAAAGCCGGTAATTAGATGAAAAGAAAGGGGTTGCGTATTCTGGGCGTTAGCACCGGGTGGGGATTCCAGTTTTCCAAAACTTTGTATTCAATAACAAACACGCTCCGTTTTTAACTAATTTTAATTTCATTCAAAGGATTTTAGAATAATATGGAGAATTTACCTATAAGAATTTGATATGGAGCGTGCTATGGACAAGAATAGAAAATACATTGCTTTAGCGATGATTGGTATTACGGTTGTTATTGGGATTGTTAGTGTCATTTGTTTACCGGAAAAAGTGGCGGTTCAATGGAATAGTTTTGGTGAAGCGCGTAACTTTCTTTCTAAATATCTTGCTTTGGCTATCGGTTTGGGCTGTGGCGCCTTTGGAACATGGTATTGGTATGGAAGAAACCGATCTTCACTTGTCGGCATTGCAAAACAACTTTGGCAGATTTTTGATTTTGTAGTTGGCTGTGTCGGAATTATTGTGTTTGCAATATTTCTTTTTATGAATCTGTAAATTCCATTTATCGGTGAGATTATGTCTATACTGCGAGGGATAACAAAATGAACGTTAAAATTCGATAATTTTTATTCTATGCGAAAAACAGCAATATTTCCTTTTTGAAGTTCTGTATAAATAGGCGAGGTGAATTTTTTGGATGATTGCGTCAAAAACAAACATGAATTGTTGGGTAAAATCAATGTAGGGTGCGATGCCCACATCGCGCCGCCAACTATCAAATTATCAGAATACGGAATCATCTCGAAAAATTATATTGAAAATATCAACACGGCTTATAATGATGACGATTGCCCGGCTCAGGAATAACTCCAAATACCACACCGCGTCATCCTGAGCAAAGTCGAAGGATCTGTACGGTTTATATTAGCTGTTGGTTTGATTGAGTGTTAGGTACCCTTGCTGCTTTTTTTCGTCAGGGAGCCCAGGGAAGATTCCGATTTCCGCTTCATTATGGACTCGCGCTACGCGTTAGATTTCCTAGAAGAATCGCGCTTGCGTTCGCCTCATATTCAGCGAGCTTCCGTTTCGCTTCATCGCGCATGGGCGCGCG
>JAEWMJ010000010.1 GCA_023393165.1 Bacillota bacterium
TTGGGGAGGTCAAGCTTGTTTTTGGGGTTTGCTTCGCTGCGTTTTATCGTTCACTTGAATTTCATATGCATCGAAGATCTTTCAACCCGTTGTCTGTATAATGGTGCTTTTTCAGTGGTTTCGAACCGTCCCTGTGGTACTGTGGTTACAAATGGGATAGTGAGTTGCCGGTATACCATAATCTATTCAATAATCGGCAAAGGAATTTAATCCAGCCGTGCAGAATTTTAATTATGAAACTATAAATTATATCTTTAACAGGAGAAAATCTACGCATATGTACGACGTAATAGTCATAGGCGCCGGCCCGGCGGGCTGCGCCGCCGCGCACGAACTGGCACGAAGCGGCCAGAAAGTATTGCTGGTCGAAAGATTCGAGCTTCCGCGGAACAAATCCTGCTCGGGCATTCTCATTAAAAAATCAATGGACCTCATAAGGCGGTACTTTGGCGAAGATGCGCCCGGGCATACGATGTGCATGCCCAGGGACAACAGGGGCATGATTTTTACCAACGACCAGGGCCGTGAGTACCGTTTTGAGCAGGAAGGATTGAATATATGGCGGAGCAGCTTTGATCACTGGCTGGCGGAAAAGGCCGCCCAAGCCGGCGCGGAGCTGCGCGACGGAACATCCGCCCTCGCCTGCGCGGAACAGGACGATTTTGTTCTTGTAAATCTCAAGGGCGCTTCCTTGTACTCCGAAAAAGCAAAATACGTGATTCTTTGCGACGGGGTCACGGGCTCTGTCAAACGGAAGCTGATCCATGCCCCCAAAAACTATATAACGACTTTCCAGACATTCAATAAAGGCTCCATAGACTTGGACCCGCATTATTTTTACGCCTATCTGCAGCCGCATCTTTCCGAATACGACGCATGGTTCAATGTAAAGGACGATTATCTCATTTTTGGCGTGGCCGGCCCGGATGCAGGCAAACTTGACCGTTATTATTCCGAATTCATCGCCTATATGAAAACCAGCCACAACGCGAAAATCGGCGGACAGGAAAAATCCGAAAAATGGCTTATGCCGCAAATCATGCCCAAATGTCCTGTTGATTACGGCAAGGGAAGGGTGCTGTTTGCCGGTGAAACGGCGGGGTTTTTGAACCCCATGGGCGAGGGTATCTCCGCGGGAATGGAAAGCGGGCACGCGGCCGCCAGGGCGATTGCGGAGAACGGCGGCCGGGACCTTGAATCGGTATACAGGGCTTATCAAAACAGCACTTCCGCGCTAAAAAAGTATATGGAAGGGCAATGGAACCTGGTGGCGAATATATCGGGCACGTTTGAGCATATGAAAACAGGCGCCGGCTAAGGATCCGTATCCATCCGAAATTGAATCCAGTTTCCGGCGGCGCGCTTTTGCGGGTTGAAATCCGGATGCGCCCGATAATCAACAAACCATAAATAAAGCGAATCCGGCTTACCTGATCCGAAACCGTGGAAAAGGCTGTAACTCTTAATAAGCGGTTGGAATAAAATAACATGGATCATTGAACGGGGGGGCCGGCTGATGGCTCAAAGTAACGGTTTAACGAATCAGGAAGAAAACAGGTTTTGGCTTCAGATACTCGGCGATAAAGCCAGTATTATAACATATCGGCTCGCGCCTGAACAATCGGACGAGATAGCGCAGTCGAAACAATTTTCAGCGAGGTTTTATGAACTGGCTCTGAAGACCAGCGGGGAACTTACGGAGGATCAGATAGATCAACTGAACCGGGATGCCCTGCATATCACGCAGGAATTTAAACCGTTTGTATTTGAGATCTTACGAAGACTTTTATTTGAGAAGTTCTATATCGGCCTTTTGCCCGCAGTGCTGAACGGCATCATAAATTTGACCAACATGTATTCGTACATACTGAATGAATTCATACAAAAAAGAAAACCCTCCTTTCATCCTTCGTATTTCCTTGGATTCTGGCTTCCGGATATCGTTTCTCAGGCAATCGCCATTGAAAATAACATGGGGATTTATTTCAGCGAGGTCAAGGAAAAAGCCCGTTACTATACCGGGGCTTTCATAAACGATAACATACGCGTTGCGCAAAGCATATCGATCCTGCGGAACGGCATGCCCGATTTCCCCATCAACGCCGAGATAAATTCGGAAATATACGAGCGGCTGTCTTCTTACGCAACCTTTATCATTAATATGATGGTTTTAATAGAACAAAAAAAGCTGCCGACTACATTAAGCAGCGTCACTATAGATCATGTCTACCGGATTGTTTGCTATACGGTAACGGAATTATCTTTTATGCTCGGCAAAAGCAGGCCCGTATGTGATCTGGGTTCAAGGCTGATTGACCATTATACCGTAACCTGATCTCCCAACATTAAAAAATCCTAAATTTAACGTCCGTTTGATTGAAATAAAAGGAGTTTATGAATATAATATATATTTGTGACTAAAAATACGATTGGTGAGCAATATGGCAAGAAATAAGAACGTAATCATTGAAAAGGATATTAACAGGACCACCGGACTGGCATGTATACTGCTGTTTGATGAATATAACGGCGTCTGTGAAAGTTTGAATGAAGACAATACGCATAAAGT
This sequence comes from Bacillota bacterium, assembly GCA_023393165.1. Taxonomy (GTDB): domain Bacteria; phylum Bacillota; class Clostridia; order Christensenellales; family Christensenellaceae; genus JAEYKI01. Next base: position 2,570 of record JAEWMJ010000010.1, read on the forward strand.
AAGTTTTGAGAATATGCTGCAGATCGCCGGCAAAATCCGTAAGTTTCAAAAAGAAGGGTATTCTTTCCAATTTAAAGGATTTGATTTTTAACCGGTTTTTTAAGACTTTTGTTCCTAAGCCGGGTGGATATGCAAAAGGCCCGCGGATATGTGCCAACTGCACAAAAGGCCTTCCGGCTGTTTAACGGCTGTGCATATAAATATTTATTCCAGATATTTTTATTTGACAAATACCGTTCCAGCCTTTATTATATTAACGACAAAACAAACGATAGCAACGGCGCTGAGGAGAAGATGCTCCACGGCGCTTTTTTTATAGCCGGACAGAAAAAACGGGGATTGAATAAACGGTTCCCTGCGGCGGCCCCGGCGTATGCCGCAGCATGATACAGCTAATTGGAAATTTTCTTCATACTTTACCCCAAAGTCTTGCACCTTTGGGGGCACTCCAAAAAACGGACCCGGAACTAAACCGGGTCCGTTTTATATCCGCATAACAGCAAACGCGGGTCAATTGATCCTGACGCCGTAAATCTTTTGTCCGCGCGTCCCCACCACCACAATATTGTTATACACCGCGGGAGACGCTTCCACATTCCCGTCCATCGAAATTTTGCTGTAAACCTCCCCCGTCACGCCGTCTAAAAGCATCATGCCGCCCACGCAGTCGCATTGGACGAGATATCCCGTTCCGTCGCCGGTATAAACCGGGATGGGAGACGACCAGGAAAAATGATCTATGCCCTTCTCCCAGACAACCTCTCCCGTTTTTTTATCGAGCGCCGCCATAAGGCCGGAATCCTTGCTTTTTCCCGTACGCGCTATCGTATAAAACACCATTCCCTGCAGATTGCCCCTTCCCAGAACCGGTGACGCGATAACGCCGCCGTTGCTTCCTTCCTCATAGAAGCAAAGATAGGGGACTTCCCATACGATCTCGCCGGTGAGCGCATTGATTTTGCGGATATACGCGTTGCCCGCGCCGCTTCCCGTCTCAAGGGACTTGTCGATCTCGCTGCCCGTATACAGGTATACGCCCGGGCCGTCTTCTTCCAGCACCATCGTCGCGTCGCTGTCGTCCGTGACATCCTGCACCCAGACGGGCTGCATGGTATTGAGATCCACGCACTGCAGCCATCCGCCGTTATCGGTAAAATACACGTAATTCCCGTAAGCAAGCGGGGAATCTTCCACCCCGTACCATCTTGTATCCGGCCTGGTTCCCGAAAGTTTGTCGTCGCCGTTCCGCGGCGTATCGTACCTGTATTTCACCGGCTCGTCCGGCGATACGGACACCGTGCCCGCAGATTCGTCGAAATCGGCATGCAGCTGAAATACATACAGTATCCCGTTCTCGCCAGTCCAGATAAGCGCGTCCACATCCGACGCCACAAGCGGGCTTGCATCCCATCCCTGCCACGAATCACGCAGGGAAAAAGGATCCTTGGCCTCAAAACCGTATTTGTACTGTTCCTTTCCGTCTATCAAGCTGTAAATATGGATACAGGAATAATCCGAGCTTTGGTCCCCGCTCATGCCGACTCCCTGGCCCACATACAGCAGAGGATAGCCGCGCGGATCAACGGAAGCCGTGCCTTTGACGATAAAGCCCATGTCAATGGGGTCCCGGGTAGGCGTTCCGTCGCTCAGGTCCATAAAATATATTTTTCCGTCCATTGTGGGATAAATGATTTCCGTCAGGCCGTCTTTCTCTTTCTTATCCGGATACAGGTTCATGATCTGGCGCATGGAATCGTCCCATTGCACGATCAGCGGCTGGCCTGTCCACCCAGCCCCTTTCCAGCCGGTCATCGGCCAGAAATCAAACGCTCCGGTACTGATATTCCAAATGGGCTCCAGCTTTTTCTCCGTTACATTCGCCGCGCCGAAACCGGGCGCGTTGCGGTAATTGTTCCCCCTGAACGTTGTCACGCCTTTGATATCCGTATATTTTGCATCCTGAGAATAAAAACTTGACGAAGGAAATTCGATTCCCTGCGTCCGGCTGTATTGGCCGACTATATTGCCGTTTTTCATCACGTCCCAGCTGAAATCAAACGCCGACGGCTTTGTTGCGTCCACCGGCTGCACGGTTTTAAATCCGGACTGCGTTATAACCGGTTCCGCGAAAGGAACGGGCGCGGCAACCGCGTTTATGTCCGCACTGGCATAGTGGTCTATACTGCCGTAGTATTGCCATCCAAAAAAGGCGCATACGGCGGCGGCAACCGTAACAACGATATAAATGTGCGCCCGCGTCTTTCTCTGGCGGCGCCTGGATTTATACCTGTAAAGTCTGACTCCGTATTTCATATGTTTCTCCTTCTGAAATACAGCTTATTCAATTTTTCAGATACATTGCTTTTCCAAGATGAGGTTTTAAAATTATTGTTATAAAATTCCCTGTTTATATATTATACACAAATTTGGAAAGGATAACAAGTTTTTATAATATAACACAGGCACGCCCCGCCCTATAGGCGCGCATATCTTTTGGGGATGAATATGTAGCAGAACAAAGCCGAGAACACGGCAACGCCTACAAGAGTCCAGTAGGCCGCGTCAAAAGAAACCGCCTTTGTAATATCGCCTACCAAAACGGGGCCGACCAGTATGCCGATGCCGTAGAGCGACTGGTATATTCCCGTCGCCGCTCCCCGCTGCCCCGGCGGAACGCACAGGATAACAAAACCCGCGACCGCGGCGCAGATAATGCCGAACCCGACTCCTATCAGGATCTGCATGACATATATCATTGCGAGATTCAAATGGTAAAAAGCCGGTATGCAGGAAATGCCGGTCAGGAAAAACGCGATGGCCAGGGCATGGATCCCCCCGATCTTTTTATAAAGTTTGGTGCCCACAAACAGAGACGTGCCTCCTGCAAGCAGATAGAATATGGTATTGAGCATCCCCAGATCGAAACTGGAAGCGCCCAGATTTTCCGCCGCCACCGAAGTAAACAGTATGGGCGCCGCAAATCCGAGGATATTGGTTAAAATCCCGATCACCGAGAATACGATCAGATCCCTGTTGCGGAGCAGGGGCAAAACATCCCGGAGAGAAGCCGCACTTTTCTCAGAAACTGCCGCCGTATTTGGCGCATCCGGTTTTTCTTTCATCCAGAGAGGGAGCAGTATGCACGGAATTGCTATGATAAACGAGAATACGAATATGGAATGCACCCCGAAAAACTGGGCCATGATCCCGCCGATAAAGGACGCCGCCAGTTTGCCCCAGTTGGAGCTTGCGGTAAGCATTCCCTGCGCCTTTACCTGCTTTTCATCGTCAAAATAATCTGCGTATGCCGCGCTCTGTATGACCCACCACGCCGCTGCCGCGCCCGCGATCAGCCTTCCCGCTATGATCAGGCCCGTATTGCCGGCCAGTATGAGTATGCCGCAGGACAACGCCAGCACGAGAGATCCTATGGCGAGCATACGTTTGTTTTTGCCCGCCCTGTCCGATATGACGCCGATGGGTATGCGCAGGATGACCTGCGCAATCCCGTATACGCCCCCGATAACGCCCAGGACAATGGCGTCCGCGCCCAAAGCCGTGGCGTATTCGGGCAGATTGGGTACATAAGCGTACATGGACATCCAGTAAAAGACGACCAAAAGGTTCATGACGACGATATTCCTGCGCATTGCGTTTCCTCTATATTAAAAAAAATAAATTACATATCCGCGTATTTTTTAGGGATCAGCAGCCAGCAGAGAACCCCGGACACCGCCGATATTGCCGCCAGCGTCCAGTACGCGGCGTCAAACGATATCCATTTGGTTATACCCCCGGCCAGCACCGGTCCGATGAAAATCCCGAATCCGTACATGGACTGGAATATCCCTATTGCGGCCCCGCGCTGCTCCGGTGCTACGCTTCTGATGACCATTCCGGCAATCGCCGATCCGGTGATGCCGTAATTGATCCCGGCAATCACCTGCATCACGAATATCATGGCAATGTTTATATGATAAAAGACCGGAACCAGGGACAGCGCGCTCAGCATAAAAGTAATCACCATCACTTTTATGCCGCCGATTTTTTTATACAGCCGGCTTCCCACAAACAGGGAAAGGGCGGCTGTCGCAATAAAGAAAACCATATTCACCATGCCCAGCTGGAAGCTGGTTGCGCCCAGATCCTCCGCCGCAACTTCCGTAAAAAGCGTGGGAGCCGCAAAGCACAAAAGCTGCGGTATAATGCCGATTGCGGAAAGCACCATGAGGTCCCTGTTGCGCAGCAGGGGCAGCAGATCACGGAAAGACTTTGTCTGCGGCTTCTTGGGAAGGTCTTTGAGCTGTGCCGCGAGCAGGATGCACAAAATAGCGGTGACAAGCGCAAATACAAATACGGAATTCATGCCGAGAAACTGGGCAAGGATCCCGCCGCCCAAAGCCGCGGCAACCTTGCCGCCGTTTGAAAACGCGCTTAATACGCCCTGCGCCCGGACCTGTTTTTCATCCGTGTGGTAATCCGCGTACGCCGCGCTGAGTACGACCCACCAGGATGCGGCGGCGCCCGCGATCAGCCTGCCAAGAATGATCATGTCGGTATCCCTGGCCAGTATCAATATAGCGCAGGAAACCGCCAGCACGCCTGAACCGATCAGCAGCATGAGTTTGTTTTTACCGGTTTTATCCGAAATCACGCCGATTGGAATTCTTAAAATAATCTGGGCGACTCCGTAAGAGCCTCCGATGATCCCCAGAATAACCGCGTCGGCCCCCAGGGACCGCGCGTATTCGGGCAGGTTTGGTACGTAGGAATACATTGTCATCCAAAAGAAAGCAACCAGTAAATTCATTATGACGATATTCTTACGCATTGCAAAGCACCCGCACTATCCCTAAAAATAAAAAAATCCGGCAATCAAAACCGCCTTATGCTTAAATCTGCATATTCATGCATAAGACGGCATTTTTTTACCCCACGGTGTCTCATTATACACCCGACAATATATGGAATCAAGCGGCTGTTATAAATATAATTGAATATTTATATGGTTTGCAGTATAAAAAACGGCCTGGCTTTTCAGCTTCGGCCGTGTACGCATAACCTTTTGATAACCTTGGTATTTCGCTTAAGACGGTTCAGGGCTTTCTCCGCCCGCCTGACCATCGGGGGACCCGGAGGACTCAGGCTGTGATCCCAAGGGCTCCTGCGGCAAAGCCGCCTTGTTGGTGAGCGCGTCCGCATAATCACCGAATGCACGGTATTTGTCCACATCTGTTGGAAATATGGTTTCCACCGTTAATCCCTGATACTGCGGCAGGATATAGTTGGAGTCGGCTGCGGATTTGACCGCGTGCTCCATGGCTATCTGCGCGAGTTCCGCGGGGCTTATAAAAACGCTGGCATATACGCTTCCTTCGCTCACCATCTTCATGACGCCGCTGTTTCCTCCGACGGAAACGATTTTAATATCCCTGCCGCTTTCTCGCGCCGCCTCCAGTACGCCCTTAACAAAAGACTCGTCCATTGCAAACACTGCGTTGATATCCGGATCGTTTGCAAGCTGCTTTTTGGTTTCGGCATACGCCTCGTCCGGGTTTAAATGCACCAGTCCGACGGCTTTGATTGTTACGCCTTCCAAGCCTGCACATTCCGCCGCAAACCCGTCGTGCGTCAGTTGGGAAACAAACGTTCCTTCCACCGATTCCAGCAGGAACACATTGGCCGGATCCTCGCCCAGGGCATTCCGTATGGCTTGGGCGCCCCTGGCTCCCATCAACTGATAATCGGGGCATACCAGCATGTTCACCCTGCCGTTGACGGGCACCATTAAGTTGATGACCGGAACATCCTGCAGCACGCATTCATCCAGCACGTCCTGCAGGTTGTCCATGTTGCGCGGAACGAGCATTATGGAGAGCGCGCCGGCTCCGAGCGCGGAATAAATATCCGAAACTTGCTGGGAATCGCTGTTTGAATAATACGTTTTGATTTCGTAACCCTTTTCCGCTGCGATGGTCTCGGCTTCTTTCTGCATCCGCTCATAGAAACTGTTTTCCTGTGCGAATATGAGAGCGATGGTGGGCGCGGTGGAAATTTTCTCGTAACTGGCTGAAGGCGCGGGCGTAGCCGTATCCGGCGTGGACGCCGCGCAGCCCGCGGAACCTATGACGATGGCTGCGGCCAATAAGAAAAATAGCAGTTTTTTCATTGCCTGATCCCCGATTTTTTATTTTTATACCGGAAGAGACGGAACTTTGCTGTGGTTTCATTTTACCTTTTTTTTATGAAGTCCGCAATCGCTAACTTTGAATGCAGCTTTTCTTTTAAAAAAGAAAAGCTGCGCAAAAGAAAATGAACGGATGGAGACCATAAATATAAAGTTACACGAAGCATAAGCCCATGACGAAGCGGTGCAGTATTCACTGAGTATGAGATGAGCACAAGCGCCTTTATTCACTCTCTCCCTCCGTCACAGCTGCGCTGTGCCACCTCCCTCGTCAGAGGGAGGCTCTTACGCGAAGTGCGAATCACAAGCGTAAACGCCGAAACCTTAATGTTCCTGCCGATGCGCTTCAGCGAAGAGGTGCGAAGGCGAACGCTCACTGAGCATGAGGCAAGTGCCAAGCGTCGGTTGCTTTTCTGCTAACGCGCAGCACGAGCCAATAGCGAAGTGGGGAGGCTTGCCGGAAAGAGCCGAGCGCCGCCGGTGAATACGGAACGATTGCGCCCCATGGGCGAAATAGGAAGGGCAGTATTCACTGAGTATGAGATGAGCACGAGCGCCTTTATTCACTCTCTCCCTCCGTCACAGCTGCGCCGTGCCACCTCCTCGTCAGATGGAGGCTTTTTTACGACGTGCGAATCACAAGCGTAAGTGGGAAGGCTTCATTTAAACGGCATAAAAAAACGGGCGTTTAACCCGTTTTTTACTTAATTACGAAGGCTGTTGAAAGCCCTAAATACAAGGCGCTTTGAGAGCGAAGCCGACCGCCGCCAGTGGCGGATAAAGGAAGGCGAACGCTCACTGAGCATGAGGCATGTGCAAGCGCCCGCCTGCACTTTTGCTTACGCGCAGCTTAGGCCCATAGCGAAGTGCCGAGTACTGAAATGACGCAAGCGTAGTATGCCCTACGCTGAGAAAACGGAGTGACCGCCGCCAGTGAATACGGAACGACCGCGCCCTGTGGGCGATGAAGGAAGTGCAGTATTCACTGAGTATGAGATGAGCACGAGCATACACATATATAATTAACTTGCGCGAAGTGCGAATCCATAACGAAGTGCCGAAACCTTGATGTTTCTGCCGAAGCGCTTTAGCGCGGAGGTTAGCGAGGCGAACGCTCACTGAGCATGAGATAAGCACGAGTGCAACCCTATAAAGCGGCTTGCGCGAAGTGCGAATCCATTGCGAAGTGCCGAAACCTTAATGTCCATCACCGACCGCGTATAAGCGCGGAGGTGATAGACGGAAAAATAACGCAGCAGTTGGCGTTTCTCAGCGGCCTGATATTTTATTTTGCGCAGTTAGCGCCTAATTCCAGCGCCTTCTCATTCAGAGGGATCAGCTTTGCTTTCTTTTCCCCCATGATCTTCTCAAGCGCCTTGATCACGCTGCTTGCCTTGACCACGCTGGTCTTTTGGAGATATGCCCCCAGCACGACCATGTTCGCCGCCTTGACGCTTCCCGCCTGTTCCGCCAGTTCGTTGGCCGGTACATATACCACGTCGATATCGTCTCTCGTGGCTTTTTTGTCGATCAGCGTGGAATTGATGATCAGAAGCCCGCCTTTTTTCACATAACTTTCGTATTTGTCCAGAGACGGCCTGTTCATTACGATCACGGAATCCGCTTCGGTCACGATCGGGCTGCCTACTTCCTCTTCCGATACGATTACGCAGCAGTTCGCGGTGCCTCCGCGCATCTCCGGGCCGTAGGAAGGCAGCCAGGACACGTTTTTATTTTCCGCAAGCCCCGCGTAAGCCAGCAACTGCCCGGCCAGGAGCATTCCCTGCCCGCCGAATCCGGCTAAAATGATCTGCTCACTCATCGCCTTTTCCCCCTTCCTTGGTCACGCCCAAAGGATAGTGAGGAATCATATTATCCTTCAGCCAGGACAGCGACTCTACCGGCGACATTCCCCAGTTGGTCGGGCATGTGGAAAGAAGTTCAACCAGTGTGAAACCTTTTCCCTCCATCTGGTATTGAAAAGCTTTTTTGATCGCTTTTTTTGCCTTGATCACGTTTGCCATATTGTTGAGGGCGACCCGCTCGACATAATAGGCCCCATCCACCTGCGCAAGCATCTCCGCTATGCGGATGGGAGACCCTTGCGTTTCCTGGTTGCGCCCGTACGGAGACGTGGTCGTCACCTGGCCCACAAGCGTAGTCGGGGCCATCTGGCCGCCCGTCATGCCGTAAATTGCGTTATTGATAAAAATCGCAGTTATTTTTTCTCCGCGCGCCGCGGCATGCACGATCTCAGCCGTGCCGATGGACGCTAAGTCGCCGTCCCCTTGGTAGGTAAACACCAGGTTATCCGGATGCACGCGTTTGATTCCGGTCGCTACAGCCGGAGCCCTTCCGTGCGCAGCCTCAAACATGTCGCACTTGAAATAATCATAAGCGAATACCGCGCAGCCGACGGGCGCAACGCCGATCGATCTGTCTTCCATTCCCAGTTCCTCTATGCATTCCGCAACCAGGCGGTGCGCTATACCATGCGTACATCCCGGGCAATAATGAAAAGGCTTGTCCGTCAGCATGCCGGTTTTCTGAAATTTTTCCGCCATATCATTTGCCCTCCTTCATTTCACGTAATTTTTTAAGGATATCCCTTTGTTCGGGTACAAATCCGCCCGTTGTGCCGTAGAATTCCACGGGCACGCGTCCCGAAACCGCAAGCCTTACGTCTTCCACCATCTGCCCGCAGTTCATTTCGACGGTCAGTATCCCGCGCACTTTTTCGGCGACCTTTGCAAATGCGGCGGACGGGAAAGGCCACAGCGTAATTGGACGGATAACGCCGACTTTGAACCCTTCTTTTCTGGCCATCTGAGCGGCGCTCTTTGCCACCCGCGCAGTTGTCCCGAAGGCCGCAATGATATACTCCGCGTCTTCCGTCATATATTCTTCGACCCGCGTCTCGTTTTTTGCGATTTCGGCGTATTTTTTCTGCAGATGAGCATTTACTTCGCTCATTACTTCAGCTTCAATATAAAGAGAATTAATGATTGCGCGCGGACGGGTCTTATCCTTCCAGCCCGTAGCCGCCCATGTTTTAGGCGGGAGATCCCGTTTTTCGTGTTTCGTAAACTCAGCGGGTTCCATCATCTGTCCGATCATCCCGTCTCCCAATATCATGACCGGATTGCGGTACATATCCGCCAGATCGAATCCCAGCATTACCATGTCCACAGCTTCCTGTACGGACGAGGGCGCAAGCGTGATCAGCCTGTAATCCCCATGGCCGCCGCCTTTTACCGCCTGGAAGTAATCTCCCTGCGAAGGCAGTATGCCGCCGAGACCGGGGCCGCTTCTTACCATATTGACGATCAGGCAGGGCAGTTCCGCGCAGGCGATATAACTGATCCCTTCCTGTTTCAAGCTGATCCCGGGACTGGACGAAGAGGTCATGACCCGGGCGCCGGCGCCGGCCGCGCCGTATACCATGTTGATTGCGGCGACCTCGCTTTCAGCCTGTACAAACGTACCGCCGATCTGCGGCATACGCTTGGACATATACTCGGGTATTTGGTTCTGCGGAGTAATGGGATAACCGAAAAAGCAGGTACAGCCCGCGGATATCGCGGCTTCGGCTATCGCTTCATTCCCTTTCATCAATACTTTTGCCATTTCTATTCACCTTTTACAATTATTTTTCAACTTCGATCGCAACATCCGGGCACATGGTCGCGCAGGCCATACAGCCCGTGCAATTTTCCATATCCGTCATTTCGGCCACATGGTATCCCTTTGCGTTGATTTTTGATTTGGAGATTACAAGAATTTTACGCGGACATGCCGCTACGCACATACCGCATCCCTTGCATACGTCTTCACCGATCGTTACCTTTGACAATTTATTTCACCTTCCAGCCAGATAAAAATTTACATTTATTTAGAGTATCATGTAATACAAAATTCGTCAAGTTGAGTACTTAGCAGTTAATCATGCAGATTTACGTTCACCTAAATCAGGATATCCGAGTGAACCACGAAGACCGCTGAAAGCCCCAAATGCAAGGCGTTTTGAGAGCGGAGCCGACCGCCGCCAGTGGCGGAAAAAGGAAGGCGAACGCTCGCTGAGCATGAGATAAGCGGAGCACTTTTGTTCACTCTCTCCCTCCATCACAGCTACGCTGTGCCACCTCCCTCGTCAGAGGGAGGCTCTTACGCGAAGCGCGAATCACAAGCGTAAGTGTCGAAACCTTAATGTCCTCACCGATCGCGCTTAGCGCGGAGGTGATAAGCGGAAAAATAACGCAGCAGTTGGGGTTTATCAGTGGTCTGAGCGTTATATCGTGCTGTCCAGCCAATTAGGCCTGGTATATATCTTAATAGTAAAAAGGTCCTTCTCCCCGGCTTTTTCCCCAAACTCGCGGAGCACGTGCTCCTCCCCGCTTGTCATCACCACCGGAACGCCTGTTTTAAGCGACACCTCGCGGCAGACATCCCGCCCATACAGCAGGTCTCCCGCTGTTGTTTCTCTTGCCAGGTTGGTGTTGTTTATGATGCCGCCTACCTTGATTCTGGCCTTGCCCTCTATGAGCGCCATCATTTCCGCGATCTCTTCGGCCGTTTTGGTAAGCGGACGCCTGGCATTCACCACATAATAAAACCGGACGTCTTCCTGGGTTTTGAACCTGTGAGCGATGCTTCCAAGAACGCTTGCGCCAACCGGGTCTCCCCCCGCGTCGAAAACCGCGTAGTCATATTCAAAAGCGGCGAAAACCTCCGCGCTGATCACAGGCACGTCCACCAGCGTATTGGCGTACGTGGGGGCGATCAGGCGAACGCCTTTTTCATTAAGAAGGGCCTTATGTTCCGCAGACCGGAAGTATGGATTTACAATATCCATGTCGACCAGAACGGTCCTTCCCTTTTTTGCATATTCGAGCGACATATTAAGCGCTATTTCCGTTTTGCCGCTCCCGTAATTCCCAGCCAGTATAAAACACTTTGCCATAATGAAACCATTCCTTGTTTTTATTCCTACTATACCCTCAATTGCCGTATCATTAACAAAAAACCAATATTTTCATAATTCCCCGAATAAACGAAAAACCAAAAACAACCTTTGGCCGGTTTGTCTTTGGTTTATACTTGTTTTGCCGCCGAAAAACGTCATCTGACATTTCCGCTTAAAACCCAAACACAGTTCACCGTTTTTCCAGCTTCACCTGCACGGTAGGAGTGGAAGAAGAAGGCGCTGCGCCCAGATCCGGCGCATTCTCAAACTTGACAGTCGCAGTATGCGTACCCTCGCCCAGCCCCGCAAGATCTACAAACGGTTTGATCTGCGATGCGTTTATTTTATCGAGAGCGTCCAGGCTCCCGGTTACGGTGACGTCGATCGACTCGGGTATCAGGATGTATTTCAGGCCGCTTCCAAGATTCTTGACACGAACATCCACCGCCTGGTATACCCTGTTTTCCAGAATCTGCGATATTTGTATCGTCGCCTCCACATCGCGCGGTTCAAGCGCTACCACGCCGTCCGGTATGATGACAGAGGCATGCAAAGTGGAATCCACTGTGGCGTTATTCAGCGTGATCGGCTCCAGCATTATATTCGTAATCCCTTCCAGAATATCCTCGGGGCCGGCAACCTCTATACTGGCAGGATCAAGGATCACATTATCTATCTGATATCCCGGGGCCACCCCCGTAATGGAAGCCGTGACCGCCTGCGTGTCTATGGGTATTTCTTTTTTGGGATAAACATCCAAAGACACAATTACGGAAGGCAATTCGCCCAAAAATTCGTTGTCATCCACAATATTGCCGCCGGAATCCATTACCACGGCGTTTTTGTTCTCGGTCACAGGGCCGGTAAGATCCTCTATATCAAGATAACAAACGGCTTTTGCATATTTCTCTACGCTTGAACGCGGTCCCTGTACGGTAACGGTATTCTTGGACAGCCTTGGTTCCCCGTAATAAAGGGAATCCTTTTTATCCCCCACCATCTGCACTTCTACAGGCAGTTCGCTGGTTACAACATCCTCCACCACAACGGTCACTTCGGAAGGATTTACGGACGTTACGTTGCCAGCCGTGGCTCTTCCGCGTATGGGGAGCCTGTACTCGCCGGGACCGGAAATACCCGTCAGGTCCACGGTCAGGGTAATGTTGTCGTCCTTTAAATACTTCAGCTGGTCGGTTTGCGCGTCCACCGTCGCGTTAGCCGTAGATATGATCTTATTCAAGTCCTGAGATGAGGTCAACCCTTTGTCTCTGAGCTCTTCAACGCCCGCAAATGTTACGGGAATGGATTCGAATTCCTTTATACGCGGCGGATTTGTTTCCGCGATCACAAAAACCCAAAGAAGCGCGGCAAACCCAAGGGCCATAATCTTCATCCAAAAATTATTCTTTATGACGCTGAGCAAATACTTCAATAACTCTTTCATTTTTCGCCCACCTTGCGCCTGAATTTAAACACGGGCGGTCTTTTTTCCGAAATGTCGACGGATATAAATATTCTTTCAAGAATACTACGGAGCGCGGGTATATCCAGATAACGGGTAAGCATCCCGTCGTACATATACGAAATGACGCCTGTCTCCTCGGATACGACGATGGTATAACTGTCTGAAACTTCGGATACGCCCAAGGCCGCTCTGTGCCTTGTACCCAACTCCGACGAAATCTGTTTGTTGTCCGACAACGGCAAAAAACATCCCGCCGCACAGACCTTCCCATCCTTTATGATCATTGCGCCGTCATGCAGGGGCGTGTTCGGATAAAAGATGTTCTCTACCAGTTCGGATGTGATTTCCGCATTGATATACGTTCCGGTCTCGATAATATCTCTGAGCCCGGTCTTCCGTTCAAATACGATAAGCGCGCCGACCTTGCGTTTGGACATGTTGATCACCGCGCGCATCAATTCCTCCACGATGCGGTCCGCGCCTTCCCTGGGCGCACTCATCACGCCGAAAAGCTTTCCGCCGCCCAGCTTTTCAAGCGCGCGCCGGATCTCAGGCTGAAAAAGGATTACCAATACCACAACCGCTGCATTCATCAAAAAGTTGAGCATCCATGTAACCGTTTGGAGATCAAGCATGGAAAATACAAACGCGGCGGCAAGAATGATCCCTAAACCTTTGAGAACCTGTAAAGCCCTGGTGCCGCTTGTAATGCGGATCAGGGAATAAATAATCACGGCAACGATGATGATATCCACCACATCGCGCCATGAAAACTGTATTGCGCCTGTTGTAAAAGGTAAAAAGAAATCCGCCAAATTCCTACTCCTACTTATCTATTCGTAAAGCCGCTCGCAAACAAGCAGCGTAAGATCGTCTTTTAATTGCTTCTGAAGGCTGCCGCGCACCTCCCTGATAAACGTCTCCCCGTTAAACTCCGGGCCGGTAAACTTTTTGTTTAACTTATCGACGGATATCATGCTGTCCGAACTGCCGAATATACCGTCCGTAAACAGCAGGAGCCTTCCGCCCGGCTGAAGTTGTTCCTTACCGCTTAAAAATTCGCTCTTTTGAAACCACCTGCACACCGGCTGCGACGGCATGAAAAGCTCTTTTAAAATTCCCCCGTTGTATAAAAGGGGCGCTACCGAGAGTCCGGCGTTTGCATACAGAAATTCACCGGCAGCAATATCCATCACGGCGATAAATGCCGTGATGTAAATACTCTCGTCTATATCCAGTTCATCAAACTGCGCCTGCAGCCGCCCGAGTATCCCGTCCGGAGTGAGTTCGCCCGAATCACAAATCTGCCTTAAGGTGCGCGCCGTGAATACGGCAAGCATCGCAGGCATTACGCCGTGACCCGACACATCCGAAACATATAGGACCAGTTTGCCCCCGGTTTCAAAACAATCATATATATCTCCGCCCACGGCTTCACAGGGAAAATATCCCGCTGTGATCCGTGCGCCCTTAATATCCTTGAAATCGTGCCGTACAAGAGAAAACTGAAGCCGCCGCGCCAGCTCGAGATCATTCTGCATTTTTGTATTGGAACGCAGCAGTTCCTGTTTTAGTTGGAAATCTATCGTAATATCCCTGAAAGCCTCGATCACCGCTACGGGCCTGCCGTCCCCGTCCATCAGGGGAGACGCTGTCACACTGTATATCCTGTCGTTTATTTTCCTGGTCTGCTTCTGCACACGTCCGCTTTTCAGAACATTTTTTGTGAGGCAATTCGCACATCTTTTTTCAAGCCCCATAGCGGAAAAACAAATCTCCTCGGGCTTATCGCCCAACACCTGCTTAAATGCCAGATTTGTGAGTAAAACCCTGCCTTCGCCCGTCACCACGCGAACAAGATCACCCATCGCGTCGATAAAAGAAGTTAAATATTTCGTTTCTGCCAGCGATGTACCCAAATATTTTTCTCCTTTACCTAAAATAGCAATTCTTCCAATTCATTCAGTTCTATAAGCAGTTCGTTGCATTTATCTCTGAATTGGTCCTGAGTTATTCTTTGCTTGTCCAAAGGTTTCTCGAAATCCTCATTCATCATTTCGCTAATCCGCAAACGTTCTATTTCCAACTTTTTCCCAAGCGCCCTATATCTGCTTAAATATTTTTCTTTTTTAGAGACCATAAATTCACCTTCTTGCACCTCTGCCGCCAAATGCATAACACAACAGGAGAAGTAATCGGGAAGAAAACGATCTTAATCCATGGTCTCTGCTATTATTGCGCTTAAGATGTTTTCTTTTTTAAATCTTCGAACACCCTTTTTTACTATGCAGTACGCAGTAACATATTCATCATCCATACTGCGGACAAAAATGCGCCTTTGCGTCATCTCCTTTTTTCCATTATATATGATAATAACAGGCAGGTTGTTTAACAGCGCCTGTTTTAACACCCTTTCAGTAACATCCTGCATACAACAAATTGTAAATCCCACACTTTTTTTATGTTTATGATAACACAAATTTACTTATTTGTTAAGACAAATATCAACTTTGTCGATATCCAATTGTTAATTTTAATATTCATTGGACAAAATAAAAGGAGCATTTTCTTGAAAAAGGAAAGGAAATATATCATGGAACGAACAATATGGGGCGGCGTTGAACTTTTTTCATTTATACTGTTTATGGCAGGAATGATATGTCTGGTGATAGAAATGTTCCGGGTAAAACCCTCTTATCCCGCAGGGGTTGCGCTTATTTTATTCATCGTCGGGATAGCCCTGCAGTCCGACTCAGCTTCCCTGACCGTAATGATGACCTCGATCATCTGCGGGATTTATACCCTTCTTATTTTTATATATCATGGAAGCGTGAAAAACGGAGATATTCCAAATTCCGGCAATGCGCGAAAATGTTCCGTAAAAAGGCCTAAACACGAGGCGGCGCTCTTCGCCAAACCGGCAAGGCCCCGCAGGTACCGTGCGCAGCAAAAACCATAAGGTGAATGGCGGTTTTTGCAAGGAAAAGCCGCCCGCAAAGCGGGCGGCTTTTATTCTTATCCCTATGAGTCAGTGACTTAATTATTCAGTTTCTATGTGTTTCTGAATAAATCAGGACATACCTTCGATATCTGTCCATTCGGAACCATTGATATCATGCGGGAATTTGTTTTCCGCTCTCTGTTTCATGTATTCGGCTGTATCAGAGAAAGGAACCAGCGTCTTCGTGCCGATATCGTCGACATTGTAGGGGGTCAGGTAAGGATGAACATATTTCCTGTATTCCTCGCCATTGAAGAAAGCTTTGATCTGCTGATATACGGTGTCGCCTTCAAGAGCTGCGGATTGGTTAACGTCCATGGTAACAGTCTTATTTTTGACCCAATCCCAGGACATTTCTCTGCCGTTGCAGACGCCCAGCCAATAATCCGAAGGATTGAGGCCGGCATCGGTCATAGCGGCGATAACGCCTTCCATCATAGGATCATTATGAGCATATACACCGTCGAAACCATCCGGTCCGAGAGATGTAATATAGTCGGTCATAGCTTTCTGTGCAGGTTCAGCAAACCAGCCGCCCGAAGCCCAACCAACGATTTCAACTTCCTGTGTTCCGTCCAAATCGGAAACATTGGGTTTTTTCTCAGCAATTTCCTGTGCAGTCATTCCGCCTAGGCTCTTTCCGGCATCTTCATATGCTTTTAAGAATCCGAGGGACTGAGCGCCGGCAGTACCCTGGCCCAGCTGACCTTCGATGTTGATGACCCTCTTAATTCCTCTTGCAAGAGCGTCTTCACCGGCATATACGCCAGCCTGAACGAAGTCATAGCAGCAGGAACCGGTAGCGTCTTTCGCATTCGCTACGGTATTAAAAGCGTGGCAAGCGCCGAAGTAGGGGATGCCAGCGGCTTTTGCCTTCTCGATGCACTCGGAAGTAGCATCGGGAGAATTCTGGATTACAACGATGGCATCATACTTGGATGTGATGAAGTCTTCAACTGCCTGAATTTGCTCAGCAGGAGTGTTCTGGCCGACTTTATAGTCAACCTGCCAGTCGCATTCCGGATCCGCGTCTGCGCAAGCCTGCAGGGTGTCATGCAGCACCTGATAGTAAGAGTCTGCGCCGTCAGCATACATACCGATGTTCAGTGTCAATTTTTCGCCAGCAGCAGCTTCGGAAGAAGCCGGAGCAGCGGAAGCAGCTTCAGACGATGCCGGAGCAGCGCTGGAAGCAGCTTCGGAAGAAGCAGCAGGGGTGTTGCTGGAGCAAGCCAGCAGGCCAACCGCCAATACCGCAACAAGAGCGATCATTAGAAATTTCTTCATTTTATATCCTCCTCCTATTTTTTAACCAACTTAAGGGATAAGTATGGTTTTATATATCAGCCCGCACGGCTTTGCCGCGCCGGCGTATATATCGATATCAAGGCTGAAAGATGATCTTTCCAATTTTAACCTATTTTTTTCCATCCGTCTACGGCGTCTTAGTTTTTTGCAAAAATACCTGTTCGTTTTTATGACCTGCATTCCGTTAATCCGTATGCATAACTCTTGAATTAATCTATGCGGCTTACATGTAAGCCGTGCCTTCCGAACTGCCTTAATAGAGTTTTCTTTAATAATAACTGCATATTGTGAATGGACTGCAAAATCCCCTAACTTCATTGTTTTGCGTTTTTTAAACGCATGCCGTCCGCGCCATTCTTCCCCCTATGGCAGGAAATCCTGCCACCCGCCTTAAGGCGGGCGGCATTTATTTTAAATTAAGAACTTCCGCTTTTTGTAAAGCTGATAATCAGGACGCAGCTGCCGTAGCCGAGGCGCTTGCCGTCGGTGAGGCTGAGGCCGTGCCTGCCGGTGACGCCGTAGCGCCCGTTCCACCCATATTCGCCATATCCGTCCATTCAGCTCCGGTGATATCATGCGGGAATTGGTTGGCCGCCCTCTGTTCCATATATTGCGCTACATCTGAGAACGGAACCAGAGATTTTGTAGAGATATCATCGATATTGTAGGGAGTCAGATACGGATGTACGTATTTTCTGTATGTCTGGCCGGTAAAATAAGCCTTGATCTGCTGATAAATCGTATCGCCTTCAAGAGCCGCAGACTGGTTTACGTCCATCGTTACCGTTTTGTCTTTCACCCAGTCCCAGGACATTTCCCTGCCGTTGCAGGAACCGAGCCAGTAATCCGCCGGATTGAGTCCCGCCGCCTGCATTGCCGAAAGAACGCCTTCCATCATGGGATCATTATGCACATATACGCCGTCAAAACCTTTTGGTCCGAGAGACGTGATATAGTCCGTCATGGCTTTCTGTGCAGGTTCAGCGAACCATCCGCCCGACGCCCAGCCGACAACGGTAATGTCCTGCGATCCGTCCTGCTTGGCGCCGGTCTTCTTTTCAGCCAGTTCCTTGGCAGTTACTCCGCCCATATTCTTGCCAGCTTCTTCATACGCCAGCAGGAAGCCTTCGGACTGCGCGCTTGCCGTACCTTGTCCGAGCTGGCCTTCGATCATAATAACCTTTTTAACGCCCCTTTTGGCAGCGTCCTCGCCGGCATACTTTCCCGCCTGGACAAAGTCAAATCCGCAGGAACCCGCAGCGTCGGTTGCGTTTGGAATACCGGCAAAGCTATGGACTGCGCCAAAGTAGGGTATCCCTGCCTGCGTAGTTTTTTGCAGGCATTCGGACGTTGCATCCGGAGAGTTTTGTATGACTACAAGCGCGTCATACTTTGCCGTGATAAAGTCTTCCACTGCCTGAATCTGCTCTGCAGGCGTGTTCTGGCCGACTTTGTAGTCAACTTTCCAGGCGCAAGCCGGATCAGCATCCGCACAAGCCTGCAATGTGTCATGCAGCACCTGATAATAAGAATCAGCGCCGTCTGCATACATTCCGATATTTAATGTTAGTTTTTCGCCGGAAGCTGCAGCCGGTGTACCACCTGGCGCTGCCGTAGTTGCCGAAACGGAAGGAGCAGCCGATGTTGCGGCAGGGTTATTATTATTGCAGGCCAACATTCCCACTGCCAGGACCGCGATCAAGGCGATCAGAAAAATTTTCTTCATGTAAAATCTTGTCCTCCTTTTTGAACCAACTTATGGGCCAAATATGTTTTATACCAACCGCGGCGGACTTGTTCCGCTGCAAAGGATATAACCATATTTTGCACTGTTTTTCCGGTTTTGATACAGATACTTTCATCTGCCCGGCAAGTTGGCTCCCGCCTTAAATCAGCTGCTCTTCTATTCAGTTTTCAATTTTAATCTATTTTTACTTTTCAGCCGCTTCCTTGGCCTGCTTTAAATTTGCACTGCGCTTCTGGGCAGCAGCAACGATTGCGCCGGCCGATACGGCGGCTATGATGATCATGCCCTTTGCAACATACTGCCATTCGCTTTGAAGACGCATGATGTTCATGGCGTTTGCAATCGCCGCGAGCAGGATCGCGCCGATAAATGTACCTAAGATATTGCCTTTGCCGCCCGACATCGCCACGCCGCCGACGACGGTCGCCGCGATAACGTCGATTTCCAGGTTTTGTCCGTTCGTAATATTCGCCGTATTGATACGGGACAGGAGGCATATAGCCGCTACTCCAACAATCAAGCCGTTCAGCGCATATGTGGACAACATGATATTTTTCACGTTGATACCGGCCAGGTAAGCAGCGTTTCTATTTGCACCAACCGCGTACACTCTTCTGCCGTACTTTGTATATTTCAGCAGCCACCACATAAATACGGTTATCGCCAGGAATATGATAACATAAATAGGAATTACCAATTCCAGTCCGCTGGCCCCCTTTACGCCTGCGATCAGGTTTGTTTTCAGGGGAGCCAACGCCCCTTGAATGCTGACTTCCTGCGAATTACAGATCAGAAGCGCAACGCCGCGGAATGTGATCATGCCGCCGAGGGTGATAATAAAAGGCTCAACACTCAGGCGGGAAATCGCAAGACCCATGGCAGTTTCAAAAGCAACCGCAAGGATAAGGACGGTAATAACAGCAGCGGCCATGCTCATTCCCCAGTCGATTACGCCTTTTGCCAGAAACAAAGTGACAAACGAAGTCAGCATGCCGACTGAGAGGTCGATGCCTCCGCCGACCATAACAACGGTCATACCCATTGCCATCATACCTACTACAGAAACCTGCGTCATGATGTTCAGCAGGTTTTCGGGGCTGATAAACGAAGGATATTCCACCTTGCCTGCAGTTGCAGTAGATATAAGCTGAAGAATTATAACAGCCGCAAAGAAGCAGACCATAATCAAGAGAACCGTGGAGTTCTCACCTCTTCCAAATAATGCAAATTTTTTTCTGTCTTGCGGGACAGGCGACTGACTCATATTCTTTTACCTCCTATGGAATACTCAAGTATATTTTCTTCGGACACTTCGTCCCTTGTAAGTTCACCCACCAAATGGCCTTCCTTCATGACCATGATCCTATCGCTCATGGATACGATTTCCGGCATGTCAGAAGAAACCATGATGATCGCCTTGCCCTGTTTTAAAAGATCCATCATAATCTGATAAATTTCCTGTTTGGCACCTACATCGATACCGCGCGTGGGTTCGTCGAATATGAATATCTCTCCATTTGTGTTGAACCATTTTGCCAATACGACCTTTTGCTGATTGCCGCCCGAAAGGTTCATCACCAGCACATGCGAATCCCTTGCTTTGGTGTTAAGTTTTTTAATGTACTCGTCCCCGATCACAACCTCTTCTTTGGGTTTTATAAGTGATCCTTTCGTGTTGACCATGTTTGCGAGCATTGTATTGCGCGCAATCGTATGGATCAAAAACAGTCCGGTGAACTGCCTGTCTTCCGTTATGAAGCACATTTTATTGCGGATGGCGTCGCTCGGATCTTTAAAGTTGACTTCCTTCCCCAGTACGGTCACCTTGCCATGTAATTTCTCAGCGCCGCCAAAGAGAAGCGTCATCAGTTCGGAACGCCCCGAACCGACCATTCCTGCAAACCCGAGGATCTCGCCGCGCCGGAGTTCAAAGGAAACGTCTCTGACGCCGTTTCCGGAAAGCCTCTCCACTTTGAGCACCGTTTCGCCGGGCTGATAAAATTCGCGGTGATAGAACGCGGAAGCGTCGCGGCCCACCATGTCGCGGATGAGCTGCTGTTCGTCAATATCTTCTTTATTGCATGTTTTAATATGTTTTCCGTCGCGGATTACCGTGATCCTGTCCCCTATTTTGAACACTTCGTCCAGATGGTGAGAGATATAAATGATTCCGATGCCGCGCGCTTTTATCTTCATAACGATTTCCAGCAGGTTGTCGATTTCGCTTACGGAGAACGACGCCGTGGGTTCGTCCATGATGATTACTTTGCGGTCAAGAACCAGCGCCTTTGCTATCTCTACGATTTTTTGCTCGCCTGAGGACAACTCGTCCACAAGCTGGTCCGGTTTCAGATTGCTGTGCAGGTATTCGAGAACATCGGCAGTCTTCTTTGTCATCTCGTCTTTCTGCATGATGCCTCTTTTTGTGATTTCCATTCCTACAAAAATGTTTTCGGTAATGCTCAAATGCGGAAATATGGTGTGCTCCTGGTAAATCGTCTGTATGCCCAGCTGCATGGCCATATGAGGGGTAACAGTAACCGGTTTTCCTTCAAACAGGATATGCCCGCCGATGTCCGGCTGGTAAGCGCCTGAAATGATTTTGATCAGCGTGGATTTCCCTGCGCCGTTTTCTCCGCAAATACAATGAATCTCGCCGGGTTTAAGGCCGAATGAGATGTCACTCAATGCTTTAACACCAGGAAATGTTTTAGAAATATTGGACAATTGCAATATTTCTTCCGACATAATTTCCCACCTCCATAAATAATAGTCTCTCTTCAGTTTTGAAAGATAAAAAGAACATGGACAAGTTTATATAATCAATTTAATTTACAATTTCCATTAACCCCTAATGTTTGCTTGGTTATTGTACAATAAATCGCCGCCCTTTTCAAGTAGTTTTTGTTCGTATTTATCATTTTTATACATCATATTTGTGTATTGTATTGCTTTGTTTATAAATTATTTATACAAACTTATCATTCGTAACCATATGTTAATATTTCATATATATACTAATCAGCGTCTGTTTTTGATACAGGACGGCGCTGAGGAACCCGGGGTTCCGGCCGTCCTGTTTTATCAATGGTCCTAATCGATCAGTACTACGCCCTTGATCTTGTCTTCCGTACTTTCTTTCATGAATTTGATTCCGGATTCGGCATCCTTCAGACTGAACTTGTGCGTAATCAGCGGTTTTAACCGGACCTGTCCGGAAGCGATCACATGGAACACATTATCCCATACCAGCGGCGCAAGCCAGGAGAACAGCAGCTTTCTGCTGGACTGTATGGCTTCCAGCACCGGAACTTTCAGTTCGTCTTCCGGGCCGGGCAGTCCGAAATAGACCACCGTGGAATGGGCTCCCGTAACGGTCAACGCCTGCTGCAGAGCGGGCATTGCGCTGGTTGCCACGATCGCGCGGGGCGCCTTGTCTCCGCCGTTCAGTTCCATGATTTTGGCGGGAACGTCCGCCGAATAGTAGGGCGATTTTTTATCCAGAGAATTGATGACGGCATGAGCGCCCAGTTTGAGGGCGGTTCCGAGGCCGAAATCCTCAATGCCCACCATGATCACCTTGCCTGCCCCCGCAGCCTTGCAAAGCTGCAGCTGCATGAGTCCGATGGTCCCTGTTCCGAATACCACGACCGTTTGTCCGAGATCGATATCCAGCAGTTTTACGCCGTGCGTCGCGCAAGCCAGCGGTTCCGCCAGCGCGCCGTCCTCAAATGTGACTTCGTCGGGTATTTTATATACATGCGTGTACTTTACTTTTACATATTCCGCAAAACAGCCGTTTACCGAAACGCCGATCACCTCCAGGTGCGTGCAGGAGTTGAACTCTCCGCGCATGCACGCCGGACATGCGTTGCACTGCTGCACCGGATTGACGGCAACCCTGTCTCCCACTTTGAACAGGCCCATCTTGTCGGCAATGGAACCGACTTCGGCCACAACGCCCGAAGCCTCGTGACCAAGATACAGGGGCCCTTTGCCATTGGGTGTATCGAGAGGACTGTGGCCGTAATAATACGAAACGTCCGAACCGCAGATACCCACCGCCTTTACGCGGATCAGGACCTCGTTATCGGCGATTTGCGGGATATCATGCTCTTCATAAGCCATTTTCAGCGGTTCGTAAAAATTCTGAACTTTCATTTTTCCCTTCATATTTGTATCCTCCTTCTAATCTACTTTTTTTGAGGCATATTGCAGTCCGGGCCGAAATGCTTCAATATCACAAGCGGTTCGTAGGGCGACGTGTTTTTGATCACTACGCCTTCTAAAGACCTGTCATGCGACACATAAAATTCGTCCGATGTAAATTGTCCGTAGCGGATGAGCGTGGGCGATTCGCAGACGAACCTGCCGAACTCGCCGTGGCCCTGCACAACCAGGCAGCCGTATGCCGCGCCGTCCGAAATTGTGACCTGCGCGCCCGGCTCCACGGTCAGTTCCTTGGCCGCCACAAAATCGTTTCCGTAACAAATCCAGTTCTGCACATAACCGTCGCCCCTCTTGTCCAGCACCGGCGGGCGGAAGAATTTTTCACGGTAATCAGGCAGCGTATTGAGTTTCCAGTCCGCGACGTCTATGATCGCGTCCAGATCGCGTTCCTTGCCTGCCGGCAGATAAGCGGAGAGCCAGTCGTAACTGAAGATTTCGCCGTCCACTACGTTTTCCCATAATGCCATTACATCGCTGTTCCACTGGGGCTCATACGTGCAGAGCGAACCGGGCGCGTGTACAACGCCTGCGGGCGTGAACCAGCCCGTGCCCAGCTCAATCTGGAAACCGCGGGACAGTTCCAGTATCCTGCCGTCTTCCTTTTCGAATTTGGAAAGCCTCTCTTTCACCTGCTCCTTGGTTACCGAAGGATCGAACCCAAAGAAGGTGATGGGCCGCTTGCCCAGGTGGTTGTTGTATTGTTTGGGGAAGAAGTAGTGCTCATGTTTGGGCAGTACGCCTACGCGTTTGCAGGCTTCCTCGCCGTGATGCACATGATGGAAAAGAGGTTCGTTGTAGTCGTAGAACTTGGAGTACATGGGCCATGTGCCGTATTTGTCCATCAGTTCCCTGCCGATCAGCTCTTCTCCCAGCGCGTCGATCAGATCCCTGAAAAGGATCTTTTTTGCGGGGTCGCTGTCCACATTCACATAACTCAACCCCAGGTTTTCGATAGACGAATCCGTTTCCACCTTTGTGATGGACGAAAACCAGCGCTCCACGATCGCGCCCGCTTTCATTCCCATTGCATAATAATCATCCGGATGAAGCCTTATGCGTTTGCCGGGCGAGAAGAACGGACGCGGAACCCAGTTGGGCACCATCAGCAAAACGCCGTCGCCCTTGTCCAAAACTTTTCTGTAAATACTTTTATCAGCCATTATGCAGCCTCCTAATATTATTTGATCATGCTCCTGATGTATTCCATTCCCTGTTTGGCCAGCGCATCATCGGAAGGCGCGAAAGCTCTCCACAGATGAAGCGGTCCCTGCATAGAAGGCGCGCCTTCATTGAACGCTTCGATCGTAAGCCATCCGCTGTAGCCCGTTTTTTTGATGACGTCAAATACGTCTTTTCCGCAGGCGTGTCCGGTTCCCGGAATACCACGGTTGTTTTCGGAAATATGAATATGTATGGTGTGAGGCATCGCATACTCCAAAGCTTTGGCCACGTCGAGCTCCTCAATGTTCATATGCATGGTGTCCATGATAAGGCCGACATTCTTCAAGTTTACTTCCTCGATGTATTTGACGGCGGTTTCAGCCGTATTCACCATATACTGCTCAAACCGGTTCAAAGGCTCGATTGCGATAGGCATGTTCTTCCGGCCCGCATATTCGCCGAACGCACGGCATGCGTCCACCGACCACTGCCATTCCTGCTTTGTCGGTCTTTCGCCCGAAAAATATCCAAGAGCCTGCGTCAGCGGCCCCATCAGCAGTTCGGCGCCCAGTTCAACGGAATAGTCGATGTGTGTGTTGACCAGGTCCACAAATGCGTCCCGCATTTTTTTATCGGGGGAAACAGAGTTGGCCAGGCTTGGATTGATTACGGAGAGAGCCGTACAGGGAATATTGTTCTTCTTCAGAAACTCGCCCAGTCTTTTTGCCCCATCCAGATCCATTCCCGCAAACACCGGGATTTCTACGCCGTCAAACCCGATCTTAATAACCTTTTCGATCAGAGCCTGGTCTTTTTCAAGCGAAATACTGTCCGTCCAAAGCAATAAATTCATTCCTACTTTAATCATTCAACGCACCTTCCTTATCGAATAATATAATGTTTAACTGCAAAGCAAGTTAACTTAGTATATATGGTAATAACAAAATTTATGCATTATTATTGGATATACACTTATCAATGGATTACGCCGGCCTCATGGCTGTTTATTTATACGTATTAGCTGAAATTATATGTATTATATCACAGCATTCCGGACCGTGTAAAGTACTAAATCTCTCTCCGGAAAACCGGCTGATTCCCGGAGATTTCCGAAATCAACTGCAATGTTTAATTGATCTTACATTTTGCCGGAGAGTTTTCCGTAGTTGAAATACGCGAGATGCTCCTCCATGATATCCGCGGCTTTTTCCGTCGCGTCGTTGATGAATGTCTGCGGGTCGCAGGCGTCAAATACGCCTTTTGCCATGTCCGAAGCGCGAGTCTGAATTTTTTCCACGGCATAAATGCCGGCTTCACGGACGATCCTTGTCCACATATTGACCTTAACGACGCCGTCCTCGGCAAGGCCCTTTATCTGGCCGGGTTTCAGGCTGGACACGCCGTGCAGCACCAGCATCTTGGAACCCAGGGCTTCCGTCAGCATTCTTGCCCTGTCCTTTAAATATATTGCTTCGGTGCCGGTTGACTGCTGTTCGGTGCCAAGGTCCGCCACCAGAAAATCGGTCCCTGTTTTTTTTGCGTACTGAACGGCGTTTTCCACATAGTGCTCGTCCTTGACCGCCGCAGCCTTTGTGCCGATTACGGAAAGCGTCTCCATGGCCGCTTCCACCATGACCCTGCCGCCGAATTTCTTGACATATTCGGTTGTCATCCGCACGTTTTCCTCGAACGAAAACCGCTGGCAGTCGAACATGACGCCCGCCAGATACCTGATGCCCTCCTCGAATATCCACTTGTCCTCAACCGGATCGCCGTGATCAAGCTGCGGCATGACAAGCAGGTCGTAATACGGCGAATCTTTTTCGCCGGTCAAAGCTTCCAGGCTTTTTATGACGGATAAAAACCCGGCCTTGAGATCCCCGCCCCTCGTGACCCGTTTGCATTGGGGCATATGCTTATAAGAACCGGTCATCCCAACGATAACGGGCACGTGTTTTATGCCGTGTTTGCGGCCGAACCGCTGGGCCGCCATGAGTATCGCTTCGTTATTCCAGGCGGACGCCGAACAGAACATTGCGACGCTGACGCAGTTTTTGCCCGCATCCTGCATGATCCCTTCCACCATCGCCCTGTCAGTGATTAGTGCCATTTAATGATCCTCCTTAAAACCGCTATTTGCTGGCAAACAGCGTAGATTGATGACAAACTATAGCTTTGAAAAAGACGAAAGTTTAAGTCTATTTCATTAATTTACGAAGGCCGTTGAAAGCCCCAAATACAAGGCATTTCGAGTACTGCGACGCAAGCGTAGTTTGCCTACGCTGAGGAGCAGGCGGAGAAATAACGCAGTAGTTGGAGTTTGTCAGCGGCCTTCGCTATTTGCTTGCAAACAGCGAATACTTATTGATATCGTTGTGCAGTTCCCTGTAAAGAGAGAATTTTTCCTCATAGAAGGCCGCGGACCTGACATCCGGTTCTATCGTTTGATCGATCTCGCTCATCGCTTCCCCGGCCGTCCGGGCGTCCGGATACACGCCCAGCGCAACGGCGCACAGAATCGCGCATCCGAGGGCCCCCGCTTCCGAGCATTTGAGCGTTGAAACGCTGACCTGCATGCTGTCCGCCTTGGCGCTGAGCCACAGGCGCGATTTGCTTCCGCCGCCCACGCATATAATGCTGTCTATTAAAATTCCTTCGTTTTTTATGATCTCCAGGTTCAGCCGCTGGTCCAGGCACAGGCCTTCCAGAACCGCTTTGTAAATATCGTACCGGGTGGTTCCCACATCCGCGCCCAGAATTGCGAACCGGGCGCGGTGATCCATATAGGGCGTACCGCTTCCCATCAGGTAAGGCTGCACAAAAAGCCTGGTCGGTTTTTGCGGCGCGTTCTTTTCAAAAAGCGCGTAGGGAGGATGGCCGTCCACCCGTTCGTTTGGCGCGAACGTATCGAAAAACCATTTTACCGAGAGTCCGGACGTTACGTTATAGGCAAGGGTGCAATACTGGTCGTCCGTTAAAAAAGGTTCGCTGGAAAGGCTGGAGTGAAGCGTCACGCCCGCCGGAAGCGGAGACGCGAACACCGGCGTCAGGCATTCGGACGTTCCCATGGAGCAAACCGTGGCGTTTTTGCGCACGCCTGCGCCCATCGCGTTTACCGGCTGGTCGTGCCCGCCCATCACAAGTTTCAGCCCGCATGGAAGGCCGAGTTCCTTTGCAATGCCCGCCGGCATCTCGCCGACGATCGTCCCGGATTGAACCGGTTTTGAAAACATCTTTTCCTCAAAACCGAATTTTTTCATCAGTTCCGGGCTCCAGCATTTTTTATGCACGTCGAAAAGCATTGTGCGCGCGGCCAGCGAAAAATCCGTGAAAGCCTGCCCGCACAGCTTGAAGTAGATATAATCCTCTATCAGCAAAAACTTTTCGGTTTTATCGTAAATATCCCTCAGATTGAATTTGATGTGCAACAGCTTGGAAATGGAGTAGGTTGTGGAAGGCGGAAGCCCGCAGATCCGCGCGATTTCTTCATCCGAACTTTTTTTCATTTCCGCAAAATACTCGTCTTCCCCGCGCCGGTCCGTAAAAACCATGACTTTGCTGATTTCCCGGCCTTCCCTGTCCATGCAGACAAACGCCTCGCCGAACGAACTTACCGCCAGGGCCGCAATTTCCCCGCACTGAGCCCCAACGTCGCGCAGGACAGCCTTTGTTTTATTCCAGATATCGCCGGCGTCCAGTTCCCTGGTGCCGTCCGATTTTAGTGTTAATACGTATTCATAAAAAGAAGTTGAAACGATTGCTCCTTTTTCATTAAACACCACCGCTTTAACGCCGGATGTCCCTACGTCCAGTCCGCAGAAATACATTGTTTATCCTCCCCTTTTTCAGGTGGTTTCCCTGACGATCAGTTTAGGCTTCAGCATCTTGTTGCTCTGGATGGGTTCCCCCTGCATCATAGCCGCCAGTTTTCCGACGCCTATCTCGACCATTTTATTGACAGGCTGCGCAATGGTGGAAAGCGCGGGGGTAGCAACCTTTGCCATGGGCACGTCGTCGTATCCTACCAGAGCGATATCCTCCGGGACGCGCTT
This sequence comes from Bacillota bacterium, assembly GCA_023393165.1. Classification (GTDB taxonomy): domain Bacteria; phylum Bacillota; class Clostridia; order Christensenellales; family Christensenellaceae; genus JAEYKI01. Next base: position 30,681 of record JAEWMJ010000010.1, read on the forward strand.
TCCGGCCTCGGACAGGGCGCGCAGCACGCCGAACGCCAGTACGTCCGAAGCGGCGAATATCCCGTCCGGATCCCTTTCGACGATCTTGCGTCCCAGCTCCATGCCCATCTTAAATTTATCGTATACGCTGTGCGCGGTAACCACCAGATTCCGGTCAAACGCAAGGCCCATGTCCTCATGCGCCTTTTTGTATCCCGCAAGTCTTTCCTTGATGGCTTCCATTGCCAGAGGTTCGCTGACGTACGCTACTCTTTTTCTTCCGATTTTCAGCAGATATTCGGTGGCGGCATATCCGCCTTCAAAGTGGTTGATATGCACCGAACTTGCCGGATTGTTCCACAACTCGTCGTCCAGAGTAACGAACGGTTTATTCATACGTATAAGTTTATCGATCGAAAGCCTGTTTGTCAACTGGTAAGCTACCACTATTCCTTCAACATTGTACTGCAGCAGATTATCCAGATAATTTTTCTCAGCCGTCTCATCATACCCGGTGCAGACCAGAAAAACGGCGTAGCCCAAATTGACGAGCGCGCTTTCGACCGCACGGGCAACAAGCGCGTAATAACCGTTGCCAATGTCCGGAACGATCAGTCCGACGATATTTGTCTTGTTGGTTTTGAGGCCTTTGGCCAGCGCGTTGGGGCGGTAATTGAGCTCGCGTATCACGCGGTTTACGCGTTCCGTGACCTCTTTCGATATGCTTGCGGTCCCATTGATCACATGCGAAACGGTCGGCTGCGTTACGCCGGCCATTTGCGCAATGTCCTTCATCGTATACGATTTCTTCTTCAAATCAGTCCACCTTAAACTTGTAAAAGAATTTTAAGACTTCTTCCCTCTCGAATTTATAGTCTTTCCCGTCTTTTTGGAAAATATAATAGTCGTCCCCCATGTCGGTCAGCGTCCAGCCCTGGTCCAACATGTATTTCATATATTCGTCCGCCTCGCTCTTCTTTACGAGATACCGTTCGCCGTCCCCGTAATCAAACACGCCGCCCTTGAACGTTGTGGTTATGACCGCTTTTGCATCCATCAGAGGCAGAAAGCTGTCGAATATGCCCTGGCCCGCAAACACGAAAATAAATATCAGCACGACCATTATAAAAAGAATTAAACGGAAAAAAAACTTCATATACTTATACCCAAAAAGAAATTTCGGCTTTTTGTTACAATTATATATAGTTGCCACATATTAGTCAATAAATTTCGGAAACGGCGCGTACAGGGCGCAGGCCCAAATGCGGAGAAACAAAGCGGAAGCATGGTATATGTTCGCATCAATTTCAAATGGGAAGTTCGCGCGGATGGTTTTGATCCGGGTATGAACAGAAAGCTGAAATTCCGGAATAAACCCGGCTTCCAAAATATAGGACATTTTATTCCGCATTATGATATAATGTTTAAATAACGTATCTTGGGTTATTATAATACCATATAAAAGCAAAACGTTAAGGAGATAGAATAATGAGTACAGTATCGATCAATGAATCCCAGTTTGAACAGGAAGTTCTGAATTACCAGGGCAAGGTTCTGGTGGATTTCTACGCGGATTGGTGCGGTCCATGCAGAATGCTTTCCCCCATTCTGGAGGACGTCGCAACCCAGGAAAATGTCAAAGTGGTCAAAGTTAATGTGGACAACAACCAGGGGCTGGCGGAGAAGTACGGGGTTATGTCAATTCCCACGGTATATTATTTTGTTGGCGGAAAAGAAACTTCCAAGTTTGTGGGAGCAAGAGGCAAGCAGGAAATATTGCAGATGATACGGTAGCATGCTATAAAAAAGTACATGAAAACGCGCGGTGCTGCGCGTTTTTTTTTTGCATTTTGCATTTTGTTTCTATCATTTTCTATTTTAATAAAAGATTTTTAAGTGAATAGACATATAAAGGATGTGTAAAAGCCAATTTTTAAGCCATGTCCCGATAAAGGAGCTCTTTCATGACAATATCCGAACTGGTGAGCCGGATAAATGATTTTGTATGGGGACCGTTTATGCTTGCGCTGCTTGTGGGCACGGGCGTTTTCCTGACCATCCGGCTGGATTTTCTTCCCTGGCGCAACCTGGGTTTTGCCCTGCGCCAGGTGTTTGCAAAACAGCCCAAAGGCGGAACGGCCGGCGACATATCCCCTTTTCAATCCCTCATGACCGCGCTGGCGGCAACCGTAGGCGTTGGAAACATCGCAGGCGTCGCCACCGCGATGGTTCTTGGCGGTCCGGGCGCATTGGTTTGGATGATGGTCAGCGCTTTATTCGGCCTTTCCACAAAATACGGGGAGAGCGTGCTGGCGGTCCGGTTCCGTGTAAGAAACAAAAACGGGGAAATGGCGGGCGGCCCTATGTACGCGCTGAAAAACGGATTCCCCGTTCAATGGCTGGGGACTTTGCTTGCGATACTGTTTTCGGTATTTGCGGTGACCTCTTCCCTGGGAGTGGGAAATTTCACTCAATCCAATACAATTGCGGAAGCGTTCAGGATCACCTTTTCAATCGACCCCCGTATTACCGGGCTTGTTACAGCCGCGGCTGCCGGAGCCGTTTTAATGGGCGGGATCCGGAACGTCGGGAAGGTCTGCGGGCTGATGGTTCCCACAATGGCGGTATTATATATATTTGGGACTCTTTGGGTGATTTTTGACAATATCGGGAACATTCCTTCGGGAATGGCGCTGATTTTAAAACAGGCGTTTTCATTTCAGGCAATGGGCGGCGGGGCAGCAGGAACAGTCATAGCAAACGCCATCCGTTACGGCGTTGCGCGCGGCGTATTTTCAAATGAAGCGGGGCTGGGGTCTGCTCCCATCGCTGCGGCGGCTGCAAAAACTGACCATCCTTCCCGGCAGGGATATATCAATATGACCGGGACTTTTTTCGATACCATTGTGATCTGCACCCTGACAGGACTTGCAATCGCGTCCTCCGGCATTCTCGGCGCGGCGGATGCATCCGGCGGCGAACTGAGCGGCGCAGCCCTCACCATAGCGGTTTTTGAAAAAAGCATGGGCGACGCCGGCAGATACATTGTTACCATCGGTATCGCGCTTTTCGCATTTTCCACAATACTCGGATGGGAATATTACGGTGAAAAATCCCTTGAATTCCTGACTGGATCAAGCCGCGCAAATACCGCGTACCGCGCGGTTTATTCGGTTATGATTTTTTTTGGCGCCCTGATTGCCATGAAAACTGTCTGGAACCTTTCAGATACGATCAACGGCCTGATGGCGTTTCCCAATCTCATTTGCCTTCTTGTTTTAAGCGGCGTAATCAAAAAGGAATGCCTGGACTTTCAGAAAAAGATCATTGAAGGAAACAAAAGATCCCGGGCAAGCCCCTCCAAACGTTAAAAATCCCTTAGCAGCCGCATTTAGCCGCGTCCTGTCAAGCGGGAAATACCCCTGCGTCCCTTGCTATTCCAACCAAAAAATTGTATAATAATTAAAATCTGAATTTAGGGAGTGAGCCATGGAAAATTATAAATATGAAGATTACCTGCAGGTTTCCGATTTAAAGGATCTGCTTTCTAAGGTCGCATCCAAATTTCGGGAACGGGACGCTTTCCGCTTTAAAACACCGGAAGGCATCCAATCCAAAACCTATGAACAATTTGAGAAGGACGTAAACGCTCTTGGAACCGCCCTTCTTTGCGAAGGCTTTGCCGGCAAGAAGATCGCGCTCTTAGGCGAGACCAGCTACGAATGGGTGGTTTCGTATTTCGCCGTTACCTGCGGCGTCGGCGTGGTGGTTCCCATAGACAAGGAGCTGCCCGACGGCGATATCGCCAATATCATTGCGGACAGCGGCGCTTCGGCAGTCATTTTTTCCGCCACATTCGAGGAAACGATCAAAAACATCCGGGCCGCGCGCATCCGTTACATCCCCATGTATCCGTGCGAAGCAGACTGGACCTGCCCGGGCATTCCGGAACTTTTGCGTCTTGGCGCAAAACAGATCCTGGGCGGCAACACGTCTTTTACAGAAGCCAAAATCGATCCGGACGCAATGACATCCCTGATCTATACGTCGGGTACGACCGGCAAAAGCAAAGGCATCATGCTCACCCACCGCAGTATCACTTCGGCGTCTTCCGGCGGCAATGCTTTGCTTCAATTGGGGCGCGTAGCCCTTTCAGTGCTCCCCATTCACCATTCTTTTGAATGCACACACGGCATCATAATGTTTCTGCAGGCTGGTTTAACCATCTGCATCAACGACTCCATGCGGTTCTTCATGCAAAACCTGCAATTATTCAAGCCGGACACCATTTGTCTGGTTCCCCTGTTTTTACAGAATATGCATAAAAAGATCTGGGAAATGGCTGCTGCCAAGGGAATCACGGAACAACTGAAAGCGGCGATTGCCAAAAGCAATGAACTTTTGAGCCAGGGAATTGACAAACGCGATGAATTTTTTGCCGAGATCCAGGCCGCGTTCGGCGGCAACTTGAAGCTCATCATATCGGGCGGCGCGCCGCTTTCCGCCGATCTTATGCGGTCCTTCCGCGAATTCGGCATCATGGTTTTAAACGGGTACGGCACAAGCGAATGCTCTCCCCTGGTTTCGGTGAACCGCAACCATTATTACAAGGACGGTTCGGTCGGCCTGCCCATAGCGTGCTGCCAGGTGGAGATCAGGGATGCCGACGAAGACGGGGACGGCGAGGTTTGGGTAAAGGGCCCCAACGTGATGCTCGGATATTACAACAACGAGCAGGCAACCCGCGACGTAATGGCGGACGGCTGGCTGAACACAGGAGACATCGGGCATATGGACGGCGATTTTCTGTTCTTGACAGGACGCTCAAAAAACATTATCGTTTTATCCAACGGCAAGAACGTTTACCCGGAAGAGATTGAGGACCGTCTGCTGGGCGGTATTCCCCTGATCCGCGAAGTGGTCGTTTATGCGAAACGTTCCGGCGAAGGCGGCGAGACCGAACTTGCAGCCGAAATCTACCCCAATTACGACACGGCCCCGGATGCAGACGAGGAAGAACTGACCAAAATACTCCAGAAAGAACTTGCGGCAGTAAACAAAACCCTGCCCCTGTTCCAGCAGGTGCATCATTTCAGCATCCGGAATACCGAATTTGAAAAAACGACTAAAAAATCCATCAAAAGAATGAATGTAGGAGTAAAGCAGTCATGATAGACGTAGAGAAAGTGAAAGAACTTCTGTCCGCTTCCTGCCCTTATTCGCCGGAAGAAATCAATCTGGAAAGCGACCTCATCGTAGATCTGGAATTCGATTCGTTTTGCATGATGGACATGCTCCTTGCATTCGAAAAAGAATACAACATTTCAATTCCCGACAGGGACCTCCGCCTCTTTGTTACAGTTGCAGACATTGTGAACTATTTGGAGAAAAAAACGGCATAATAATTTCAGCTTGTGTTGACAACAATCCTATTCTATGAAAGAATAGGATTGTCCAGACAATGAATACGAATAAATAAAATAATAGGAGGTAGTTTCAAATGAAAAAAGTATCTATCGGCAGTTGGGCCTATGTTTTTGGTGCTTTTGCTGAAAAGCCCATCCTTCTTCCCGAATTGTGCAAAGAACTCTCCAATCTGGGGTTCGACGGCATCAGCATGGGCGGATTTAAACCTCATGCGCATCCTTCTCTTTACGATACCCCCGAGAAAAGAGCGGAACTGAAAAAATTGCTTGCGGATTACAAACTGGAAGTTGCGGATTATGCGGCCGACCTTTGGAGTGTGGATTCCTTTAAGCAAAACAAAGAATGGCTTACCCTGTTTGATGAAAGCGTCCGCTTCATGACTCAAATGGGATTTAAAACCATTAGGATCGACTCGGGCACGCAGCCCATCCTTCCGGACGGCTGGAAATACGAAGACGCCAAGGATTTTGTAAAAACGCAGTTCAAAAAATGCGCGAAACGCGCGGCCGAGGACGGTATTGAAGTCGTTTGGGAATTCGAACCCGGATTTATGATCAACGAACCCAAAAACATTCTGGAAGTGGTGACGGACGTAGGCGAGAAAAACTTTAAGGTCCTGTTCGACACCTGCCACGGATACATGAGCTCGGTGATGGGCGCGCGTCATATTGAACAAGGCTGCAAGCTTCCCGGCGGCATCCTCCAGTTTATTGAAATGCTGAAGGACAAAATCGGCCTGGTGCATGTGATCGATTCGGACGGCTCTCTGAACGACCAGGGAACAAGCACGCATAATCCTTTCGGAACGGGCAAAGTTGATTTCGACGAGGTCATTCCCGCTCTTTTAAATAAAGCAAACTATAAGGGCGACTGGTGGGCGATCGACCTGTGCGAATGGCCGGACGCCTGGAGGGTTACCGCAGAATGCAAGGCGTTTGTTGATAAATTCAATAAAAAATACTGCTGACGTTTACCTGCATCCTGATTTAAGACATAACAAGAACCGCTCCAAAAGAGCGGTTTCTTTCATATTAATAATCGTCATCAGAATCTGTGCAGTCCATGCAATAACCGTCATTTTCGGCGTAACATGTGCTGCACATATAGGCACCACAGTTTTTACAGTTTTTAAATTCTTTCGTGTCCATCTTTGCGCCGCAATTGTTGCAGTCTTCCATCGCCATACAAGATTCCTCCTTTCGTTATTTGTTAGCCTCAGTTGACAAGGTAATAAACGGTTTGCAGCGGGCCATTCGCGCCATGGCTGTGTTAGCCTCCCTCGCCATGGGATTCGCCATGCCTTCGGTCGTCTGCCTTGCCCTGACACAAATTGCCCGGCTGGAAACTCTTCGACCCTAAGGGATAGATATTCGTTCCCGGCAAGGCCGCAGGACGAAGCTTTGCTGGTTGCAAAGCGAGGACGAGTACGCCGCCGGGAGTGGATAGATGCCCCTTAGGGCGTTTACTACTTTGTCAACTGAGGCTATGGGGTATTATGGACAAAAAACCATGTTTTATTCAGTACGCGCGGCGCGGCGCGCGTCCGCCGGGCCGCGCTCTTCTGAAAAACAAGAAAAAAATGTTATACCAATCAAAGAATATGTTTGAAATACCTGCAAATACTTTATATAAAGAATTATAGGTTTGTTATTGCTATATAAAAAATTGACATCAGTTGAAAATATTTTATGTTGCCACTTGACAATTTAAAAGAAAAGCACTAATATACCTTAATAATTCCATATTTATGTTTATTATATTTATTTATATGAATATATATAATATGAAACTTAAAATACCGGCGGTTTGAAGCCGCTGCGCAATTATCTGAAAAGATCTGTTATGGAGGAAGAATTATGGCTACAGTCAAACAAATTTTTCGCAACACCGGCGCAAAGGTAATGGAGAATGTCGCATTTAAACCGGCTTTTGCGTATCTGGAGAAAGACCCGGTCAAGAATTTCCCGAAACTGTTGAAATGGGCGGATACCTTCACAAAGGGCAACCAGTACAACAAAACGGTACACACGTTTCAGAAGTGGTGGGAGGATCAAACCTGGCAGGGACAGCTGATGAAGCGCGTTCTGACCGAATCGGACGTAAATTACCTGAAACGGTTCGTTTTGAACTTCTTCTTGAACAGCGGCGTAAAGGGCGCTCCCCTGTCCAAACAAAAATCGAAGGAAATCGGCGCCAATGTGCCCTGGGCAATCCTGATGGACCCCACTTCCGCCTGCAATTTGAAATGCATCGGATGCTGGGCGGCTGAATACGAAAAACACGATAATTTGTCATTCGAAAAAATGGACGAGATCATTACGCAGGGTAAAGAGCTGGGCATTTATATGTACCTGTTTTCGGGCGGCGAACCGCTGGTCCGCAAAAAAGACCTCATCCGCCTTGCCGAAAAACACAGCGACTGCGCGTTCGGCGCTTTCACCAATGCCACATTGATCGATGAAGATTTTGTACAGGATCTGCTCCGCGTCGGCAACTTCACGTTCATGATCAGCGTGGAAGGCACCAAGGAAGAAACCGACGCCCGCCGCGGCGCAGGAACGTATGACAAGATCATGCAAGCCATGGACCTGCTGAAAGGCGCAGGGATTCCGTTCGGCTATTCCGCGTGCTACCACAGCAAAAACTATAAGACAATCGCAAGCGACGAATGGAACCAGCTGATGATCGACAAGGGCTGCTTGTTCGGCTGGCTGTTCACCTATATGCCCATCGGTTCGGGCGCGGCGCTTGACCTTATGGTATCGGACGAAGAAAGAAAGTATATGTACGACTATGTCCGCAATTACCGCACGAACAATACGCTTCCCATGTTCGTTATGGATTTCTGGAACGACGGCGAATACGTTGGCGGATGCATCGCAGGCGGCAGGCAGTATTTCCACATCAACGCCTCGGGCGACTGCGAACCCTGTGCTTTTATCCATTACGCTACGCATAACATCCATGAATGCACGCTGGTTGAGGCTTTGAAGAGCCCTCTTTTCCGCGAATACCAGGAGGGCCAGCCCTTCTCCGACAACCTGCTCCGTCCATGCCCGCTGCTGGATAATCCCGAAGCGCTGCGCAAGATCGTAAAGAAATCGGGCGCGCACTCCACGCAGAAACTGGATCTGGAAGACGTGGATACGCTGACCGAAAAAACGATAGATGTCGCGGACCAATGGAAGATCACGGCAGACGAAATATGGGATAATTACCACTATCCCTTCAACAAATGCATCAACCGCGCTCTGGACAAAACGGTGGACACCACCCAGACCGGCTGCGGCGGATGCAGCGGATGCAGCGGATGCGCAAGCGCGCAAAGCAGCGAACCCAGCAAATAATACGGAATCACTTAAAACCGCCCCGATTAACCGGGGCGGTTTTTTTGTACAGGCTACCTTTCTTTTAAAAAAGAAAGGTAGCACCAAAGAAAACCAACAATCGCTAACCAGCAACATGCCTCCCCACTTCACTATGGATTTACACTTCGGGTTAGTATTATTTTTAGGTTAACCCTTGTGTTCATCTCATACTTAGTAAAAACTACGTTCCCTTCATCCGCCACTGGCGGCGGTCACTTCATTTTCTCCATAAACCGGCCCGCAGGGGCCCGGGGCCTATCTCCCCAAGCTTTCTCCAATGATTGCCCAATAAATTTTAACGCATCGTCTGATAGTAGACTTTATTCAATATCAAAAAATCTGTTTTTCAGCAATAAGAAGTAATAGAATTTGACTAAAAAATCCCGATGAATTATACTGAATTGTACTATTTATATACGGAGAGCTAAGATGGCGAACGATGAAAAAAACAATCCCGATGTAAAGCAACCGGACAACGGTTCCCTGGTAAACGGTCACGCCCCCAGGACGATCCCGACGGAAGAAGGCGTTCTTCTTAAGATCGACTCCATTACCGAGAGAAAATCCGAACGCGGCAGCATTGTAAAAGGCTGGACGATCGACACCACGGATGCAAACGATATCGTAATCACGCTTCACACCTTTGATCCGGCCAAATCGGTCAGCTTCCGGAACAACAAGATACGCACGGATGTGGTCGCGCTGTACAGCTATGCAGAAGACCTGCCCTTGTACACCGGGTTTGAGTTTATAACCGATCTCACCTATTTTGAGATCCGTTCCGTCACCGCAGTCAACCAGAAAAACAATTTGAGCGCCTTCGTACGGCACAGGGAATTTCCGCGGGTCACCAAGGACTTAAACCCAATCGAAAGGTTTTTCCGCACGGTATCCATGGCTTTTGAGCGCCTGCGCGCGCTGATAAAGGAAGGCAGGCTTTCTTTCAAACCCTCCAAGTGGAAGGAATACGCGGACAAGGTCCGCATCATCCGCAAAGAAACCAAAACGTTCACCTATGAAGACTGGATCGTTGAAAACGAACCCAAACGCGAAACCTACGAGGAGCAGCGCGCGCATGTATTTGAATCCAGCCCCCTCATCAGCATCGTGACGCCCGCATACAATACGCCTCCGGAATATTTTGACGAACTGATGGTATCCCTTCAGTCCCAGACCTACGCCAAATGGGAGCTTTGCCTGGCGGACGGCGGCAGCAACCCCGAAACGATAGATTCTTTCAAGAACTGGCAGGAGAAAGAGCCCCGGCTTAAACTGAATCTTCTTGGCGAAAACCACGGTATTGCAGGAAACACCAACGCGGCTGCCGAGCTCGCTTCCGGGGAATATATCGCGTTTCTGGACCACGACGATATCCTGCCTCCAGACGCGCTTTTTGAAATGGTAAAAACGGTAAACGAAACGGGCGCGGATTTCATCTATTCTGATTCGGATAATATCGACGAGGAAAAACGCCACTCCCCCTTCTTTAAACCGGATTTCGATCCGGATTTCCTGCGTGCGATCAACTATATCTGCCATTTTACGATCATGAGCACGGAACTTTTTGATAAGGTCGGCCGGTTCCGGCTGGGCTTCGACGGTTCGCAGGATCACGACCTGTTCCTGCGCGCAACCGAACAGGCCAAAAAGATCGTCCATATCCCCAAAATACTGTACCACTGGCGGGCGCACAGCGAGTCTGTCGCCGCGAACCCCGGCTCCAAGCTGTATGCCGTGGAAGCGGGCATAAAGGCCGTACAGGAGCATATGGACAGGATCGGGATGAAGGGAAAGTCGGAAAGCCGCGAAGGATACATTTTCAGCTACAGGATCCGCGCGGATATTATAGGCAATCCTATGGTTTCCATCATCATCCCAAACAAGGATTCTCTGAAATACTTAAAGCAATGCATTGATTCCATCCTGGAAAAATCGACCTATTCAAATTATGAGATCCTGATTGTGGAAAACAACAGCCAGACGGAAGATATCTTCGGGTATTACCGGGAGATCGAAAAGAATGAGAAGGTACGCATTGTCACCTGGGAAGGCGGCTTCAACTTCTCGGCCATCAATAATTTCGCCGCGGGGCACGCAAAGGGCGAGCATCTTTTGTTCCTGAACAATGATACGCAGGTGATTACGCCCGGCTGGATAGAAGAAATGCTTATGTTTTCCCAGCGCGAAGATATCGGCGGCGTGGGCGCAAAACTGTTTTTTGAGGACGATACACTGCAGCACCTGGGCGTGATCATAGGCATCATGGGGATTGCAGGCCACAGCCAATCCGGCGCAATGAGCTATTTCCCGGGATACTTCAACAATCTTGTTCTGGCGAGGGAGGTCTCCGCGGTGACCGCGGCCTGTATGATGATGCGCAGGACAGTGTTTGAGGAATTAAACGGTTTTGACGAAGGATTCGTCGTCGCGCTCAACGATATGGACCTCTGCATGAAGATCTGCCGGGCGGGATACCGGATCGTCGCCACCCCGTATGCCCAGTTGCACCATTTTGAGTCCAAGACCAGAGGTTACGAGGACACCGACGAAAAGGTGATGCGCTACCACAGGGAAATATTCAAATTCATCGACCGGTGGGAGACCGAAATGCGCAAAGGCGACCCCTTCTACAATCCGAACCTGACCCTTGCCGGCATGGACTATGGGCTCCGGCGCAAGGACGAAATCGATTATATCGACTTTTACAAAAAATTGAAGGACAAATATATAAAAGAAGGAAAGTTATAAAAAAAGGCCGCATATGCGGCCTTTGCTGTTAAATGCCTGATTCCAGCTCTTCGTATAATTTCTGCGTTTCAGCCTCGGACCCGCAATTCAGAATGATCAGTTCATCCCCGGCATCCAGGTAGATAAACGGCGGTTTTGACGTATCGACAAAGAGCGTAAGCGCCTTTCCGTCCGATTTGAACCGGCCTTTCAGAATGGTATTCAAATCAAATCCGTTGGTTTTGATTAAATTGCCGGGCATACCGTCTTTAAGCTCCACACTTTTTACGTCCGTGAGGCTGAAAGATTCGGCGTACATGCCCGAAACGCTCAGAACGCCGTCCGCGACGGTAAACTCCGGATTCAGGCTGCCCGTATAGAGCATAATAAAAACCGCCGCAAGGACGATCACGACAAAGACAGCGGAACCGGTTGTGAGCGCCCTGGATCTCTTTTTTTGCTTTTCGTTGCGGTTGTACTTTTGGGATAAGGAAACCGAGATAAAACTAAACGGCATGACGAGAAGAATCAGAATGATCCCCGCAAGATCATACTCCAGATAAAAGCAGATCCCACCTGCGGCTACGGCTCCCGCGCATGCAAACAAACAGTTCGAGACCGTCTTTCCCATCTTTTCAACATCCACATTCCGCTGCTGTTCTTCGGTCATCATGTTAAACCCTGAAATCATCCAGTAGGTTTTTTTAAAGCGGATCATGCAGGCGCAAAGTAGCAGCAGCGCCGCGGTTGCAAGTAAAATAATAAATGCGATCATAAATCATCCTCCGGAAATAATTTTATTCTGCTTGGATAAAAATGTAAAGCTAAATATATGCCGGGGTCTTTTTTACACTTTGATAAAAGCATTTTTTCGTCTTTAAGACAAAATTATTTATCCGTTTCTCTCCCCTTGTCATGCCCATCCGACATAATATTTTATTTTTTTTATTTATATTCCCTTTCCCATCTGTTATAATATTGTTTAAAAGATTACGAATACTAATCATATTGAGCCCAAGGCTCATCAAACGAAACGAGGTTATTTATGTCATTAGTGCTGATTGTTGCGCTTTTGCTTGTTTGTGCGTCAATTTTCGTAAACGGGTGGACAGACGCGCCAAACGCGATCGCAACTGTTGTTTCTACCAGAGTACTTCGTCCGCGGACAGCCGTTATAATGGCTACGATCTTTAATCTTGTAGGCATCATGTGTTTCGGCTCGGCCGTCGCAAGCACCATCGCCAATCTGGTGAACGTGGGCACGGGTGCAAATCCATTGATCGCCATATGCGCCGCCCAGTTATCCATTGTGATCTGGTCGGTATCGGCCTGGAAATTCGGCATACCCACCAGTGAAAGCCATGCGCTGATCGCCGGCCTGATGGGTTCGGGCATTGCGTACAACGGGCTCTCCGCTTTCAGGCTCCCTGAATTTGAAAAGGTGCTCTGGGGCATCGTTATCGCAACCATTGTTGGTTTTTTTGCAACTTATTTTGTTACAAAGCTGATCCGGTTTTTGTTCAAGCGCGTGAAACGCGCCAAGGCAAACCGGTTTTTTTCTAGCGGCCAGATCGTTTCCGCCGCTTTGATGGCAACCAGCCACGGCGCGCAGGACGGACAGAAATTTATGGGCGTGTTTGTACTGGTAATGCTGCTGGCAAGCAACCAGGTGATACCCGAACAGATCAGCATTCCGCTTTGGATCATGCTTCTCTGCGCTCTGGTCATGGGCATCGGCACCTCCATAGGCGGTTACAGGATCATCAAGACGATGGGGATCGACATGGTGAAGCTGGAAAAATACCAGGGATTTTCCGCCGAGATCGTTGCATCCTTATGCATGCTGGTCACCACGGTTTCCTCGGGCATCCCGCTTTCCACCACCAACACCAAGGGCGCGGCTATGATGGGCGCGGGCGCGGCGCGGAAGTTTTCGGATGTAAACTGGGGGATCGCCAGAGAAATGGTGATCGCGTGGGTTTTGACTTTCCCGGTTTGCATGGGTCTCGGGTATGTGATGACCAAACTTTTTATAGTCTTGTTTGGATAAAAGTATAATTTTCTGAAAGGGATTAAATATCAATGAGCAATTTTTTTTCAAAAGGGCCGGACTATTACGCGTTATTCGAAAAAGGGATCAGCATTACCTGCAAGGCAGCCAAGGTTCTTAAAAAATCGTTTGGCGACGGCAAGATAGACAAGATTGAGATCGTTCAGCTGAAGGAAGTGGAGCACGAGGGGGACAAGCATGTTCACGAATGCTTCAACCTGATCGCCGACGCTTTTATTACGCCCATCAGCAGTTCGGATATGATGAGCCTGGTAAACGCGATCGAATGCATTACGGACAGCATCAACGAAATCGGGAACCAGATCTATATGATGCATATTTCCGAATCCAATGAAACCGTCGATCAAATGGTAGACCTGATCGACGAAAGCTGCGAGGGCCTTCTCGTATTGCTGACCGAATTCAAGCATTTCCAGAAGAATATGAAAAAGATCAAGGAATTGACCGTACAGATCAACCATCTGGAAGAGAAGGGCGACGAGGTTTACAACGAAGGCATGCGCGCCCTATTCCACCCTGGAAAAGAAATACCGCTGATAGACATCGTCCGCCTGCAGAACCTCTACATTACCCTTGAGAAAGCGCTGGACAGGTGTGAAGACGTTGCGGATATCGTTGAGCAGATAATCATATCCAATACCTGATTATTCAGCCCGTTCCTTAAATACCTCAGAATATAAAATAAGAGTCTTAAAAACGCTTCTGTTTCTAAGACTCTTTTTGTTTTGAAGTATGAAATTATTCTTTTAATCATGCAGCGCTTTTCTAAAATAATTATCAGTTGCTCCTCGTCATTTTTATACTTTTTTTTCAAAAAAACGTCTAAATTCGAACATACCGACGCATTTATGAATACTATAAATACAGAAATAGGAAGGAGGTAATCCACATGTGCTGTTGTAATGGATTTGGCGGATTTGGAGGTTTCGGCGGCTTCGGTGGTTTCGGCGGTTTTGGCTTTGACCCATTCTTTGGCGGTTTTGGCTTTGACCCGTTCTTTCGCCGCCGCTGCTTCGGCTTTGACCCATTCTGCTGCCGCCGCTGCTGCAGATTCTAATGATAAAAAGCGTTAACCTAATAAGCTATGCCCAAAACTCCTCCTTAAATATTGCGGCACAAGCAATCTTTGGATTTTTGGGAATACGGGACAAAGTTTGTCCCGTACATACGCGGTAAATCCAAACTTACATATTGCAAGCCCGAATACGTTGGGCAATTCTATTCCGGCTGCTTTTCCAGAACGACCCTGTGGTCAACCAGCGCCATTTCCTTTATTCTGGCCTTTACCTTTTTCGTCTCGGAAAATATGTTTTCCATATAGATTCCGTCTTCTTCCGGAATGATCTTGTCTACCGATTCCATAAACAGTTTTTCTTTTCCGTTTTCAATCATATACACATTTGATTCACACATTTTATTTACCCTCCAAAAGTCCTTTCAATATGTTTACAGCCTCGTCTATCATATGCGGAAGAGGCTCGCTTCTTGTCCCGACTATTTTTAATTTATAATTATTGAGCGGTATCAATATTTTGACCGCTTCGCTGGAGGCGATTGCCGACGCCATTCCCGGGGACAGTTCCCCCGTCATCGCATTTGCGGCGATAATGCCGACCGGGCCTAAGATTACGTCCGCACGCCCGGCGTTATAACAGACGGCGTTTTCACCCGAAGCGCATTCGTTCGCGCCCGCCTTCATCATCACGGACGCGGCAAGCGCATTGGTGCCCAGACCGAGTATATCAATCTCATTCCCCAGGACCTGCCTGATCTTTTCTACGATGGCGCGTCCCATGCCGCCGCCCTGTCCGTCAATCACCGCAACTTTCATTGCTTACCTCCGTCTCCCGCCGTCCGCAGTTCTGGAACATCAGCGGGATCTCCAGCCCGCTCAAATCCATCAGGGCGGCGTCGCATACGATCTCGCTTGTTTTGCCGTCCGCACGCACGCAGCCGTCCTGCAGCACGATGGTGCGCCCGCAGATTTCGTATATCATATCGATATCGTGGCTGGCGATGATCTTGGTATGGCTGAATTCTTTCAGCATGCCCATCACCCGGCGTCTGGCCCTGGGATCAAGCGCGCTGGTGGGTTCGTCCAGAATGAGAACGTCCGGCTGCATGGACAGCACGCTCGCGATGGCCGCGCTGCGTTTTTCCCCGCCCGAAAGCTTATAGGGCGCCCTGTCCTTCAGATGTTCGATGCCTACCGTGCGCAGCGCCTCTAAAGCCCGCGTTTCCACTTCGGGTTCGGCGTAATGGTAATTGCGCGGCCCGAACGCGACGTCTTCGTATACCGTGGTCATGAAAAGCTGGTCGTCAGGATTCTGCAATACCATGCCAAGGCGCTGCCGTATCTGCGGAAGCGTTTTTTTAGTGACCGCGACATCTCCCACCAGTACCTCGCCGGCTGTGGGCATAATAACGCCCATCAGCAGCATCAGCAGGGTGGATTTGCCCGCCCCGTTGGCTCCTATGATCCCCACGGATTCCCCGTGGCCTATCAGAAAAGATATATCGTGAACCGCTTTATGGCCGTCCGGATAGACGTATTCAAGGCCCCGCGCTTCGATTTTATGATGGCTCATATTTTAAAAATCATCCCATACCGTATATAAAAATTTTATGTGAACATATTGCCCAGAAGCCCGGCAAAATTCAGAATTCTCACTGCAATAAAAAATATAACCCAACCTATAAGAAAAGTCAAATCTCCGCCGCGTACGGCCTGCGCTTTGCCGGTATGATATTCCCCTTCAAACCCGCGAAGCTGCATGGCTGCATAGAGCCGCTGCGCCCGGTCGTATGTGCGCAGCAGAAGCTGCCCCGCAAACGATCCCCACACCTTGTACTGGATCCCCTTCTGCAGGGGCGCGCGCAGCGAATAAGCGACTGCCGTGTTGTTGGCCTCCTCCAGCAGCACGGTGATATACCGGTACGTCAGGAGAAGCTGCAGAACCAGCAGGCGCGGCACCCGGAGCTGCCGGAACGCCGCCGACAGGTTTTCCATGCCGGTGGTGGCGATCAGCAGCAGGCCCGCGGTCACTGTCAGGACGCCCTTTATCAGAAGGGACGCAAAAGTGATCCAGCCGCCGGCGAGCCGGACGCCCGCAAATATGACCGGTTCCCTGTCGAATACCGGATTGAATACGCCGATGAGCACAATAAAAGGAAGGACGACAAGCAGCCTCTTTGCAAGAAGCCTGGCGGGTATGTCTGCAGCCGGTATCATGATGATCGGAAAAATAGCGAAGGGCAGCAGGCCCGCGATGTCATACCTTCCGGGAGATACCACAAAAATGATATAGATTATGACAACAAGCAGCTTAATAAGAGGATTCAAAGCGTTTACACCGTTATCCCGCAGCGCAAGGTCGTCCAGAGAACGTATGGCAACTATGGAATTCACCAGCTTGGACAATCTGAAACCCCCTTTAATATATCAGATTACAGTATACCCGGACTAAAATTTCCAGCAAATTATGAAGGCCGCAAAGTAATTGGCGGTTCTCAGCGGGCTGACCTTCTTCTTTTTCTGAAAAAGCTGATCAAAAACCCTATCAGGCCTGCGATCGCCAGGGTAATCACGGCTCCCACGATCCCCGATACGCTGGTCCCCGCATTTGCGGACGCCGCCTCGGAATCTTTAAACCCATAATCGGGCAGTACGGCTGTGTTTTGCTGCGCCTCGGAGAATTGCGTATAGACTTCGCCCTGCGCCTCCAGTTCCGCCTGCCCTGTCGTGTTGATCATGGACCATTCCAGGCCGTCCGGGTTCGATGAGGCAAACCATGAAACAAAGCCCCCCACGGCCAGCGCCAGAACGATGAAAACAATCAGGACTTTTTTCATGGGTTTAGGGGACAGATTCCTTTGAAGATTTGGTCCTTCCAATATCTCGGGCCGCGCCCTCCACACGAATGTGACCACAGCGGCGGTCACCAGGCCTTCCACTACGCCGATCGCCAGGTGGATGGGCTGCATCAGGGATGCAAACACGGCAAAGGGCAGCTCGGTCTTGCCGGACAGGAGCGTTTCCAGCACCACGCTGAAAGCGCCCAGCTGCAAAGCCGTTATGGAAGCCAGCATGGAACCGGCGAATATCCGTTTGGGCGAATATCCTTTTCTCAAAATAAATTTCATGATCAGCGGATAGGCGATAAAGCAGGCATAAAATCCCATATTGAATACGTTTGCGCCGTATGCCAAAAGTCCCCCGTCCGCAAAGAAAAGCGCCTGTACAAGGAGCACCGAAAGCAGCGTCAGGAACCCCGCGTAGGGGCCGAGCAGCGCGGCAAGCAATATGCCTCCCGCCAGGTGCCCGCTGGAACCTGTTCCCGGTATGGTGAAATTGATCATCTGGGCGGCGAAAACAAACGCGCCCATTACGCCCATGAACGGGACCTTTTTATCGTCCAGTTCCGGCTTGACTTTTTTTATGGAATACGCGGCCGCTCCTGCGGTTGCGGCCATCATAGCGATCCCGACTGCGGGCGAGATCAAGGCGTCCGCCATATGCATATAAATCACTCCCTGCAAAATAATAACCCAAAGAAGGGCGTTACGTTAAACCCTTCATGGGTTATATTTTGTACGGTTCAATGATTCTTAATTATGAAACCTTCATGGTTTCATAATACTGTATGTTCTTTTTTCTCATTATAGATAAATTGCCCGGTTATTTATTGAACAATATCATTTATACTTGTACTATTTTATTATACGCGCATAAATAAAGCAATAGCCTTGATAAGTATGCACGCGTCCGCGTATGACAGAACTTATTTGCCCAGGCGGATCATTTCGTCTATGCATACGCGCGCCGATTTGATAAGCTCGCCGGACATGACGATCTCTTCCCCGCCTTCTCCCGTAAGCGCATTGTACACGTCGACCAGCGTGGTAACCTTCATATTCATACACAGCAGTTTCTTGGACAGAATATAAAATTTCTTGTCCGGACAGGCGTAGGACAAATGTTCCGCGATGCTCATTTCCGTGCCGATGATAAATTCCTTATGATCCGAGTTTTTGGCGTAATCCATGATCGCCGCGGTGGAACCCACGAAATCCGCCGCCTGGACGACGGCCGGGACGCATTCCGGATGCACCAGCAGGAGCGCCTCCGGATGCTTTTCGCGCGCCGCTTTTACGTCAGACATTGTGACCGCGGCATGGATGGGGCAGCCGCCCTGCACAAATTTGAACGTTTTCTCGGGCACCTGGCTCTGCACATACTGGCCCAGGTTGCAATCCGGAATGAAAAGGATCTTGTCGTTCTCAATGTTCCGGACGATCTTGACCGCCGAAGACGACGTGACGCATACGTCGCACTCCGCTTTGAGGGCGGCGGTGGTGTTGACATAGGCGACCACGGTATAATCCGGGTATTTCTTTTTCATCTGCGCCAAAAGTTCGGGCTCGATCTGTTCCGCCATGGGGCAGCCGGCGATCGGGTTGGCCAGTATAACCTTTTTTTCAGGCGAAAGGAGCTTGACTGTCTCGGCCATAAAATGCACGCCGCTTAAAATGACCGTCATCTCCGGCACTTTCTGGGCAGCCACGCTTAACTGGAACGAATCGCCGGTAATATCCGCGATCTCAACGATCTCTTTCGCCTGATAGCTGTGCGCCAGAATGCTGACCCCTTTCTCCTTTTTGAGTTTGATGATTTTATCCTGCAAATCGCGTATCATAAAAATCTCCGTATATTATAAGTTTCGTACCTTTTCTTTTAGAAAAAAGAAAACCCTTCATACCTTTTCTTTTGAAAAAGAAAAGGTATACCAAAAGAAAACCAAAACGCTTCAATCAGACTTTGCAATTAAGTCCTTTACCACTTCCCCTGCCAGTATCAACCCGGCTGCCGGAGGAACAAACGCCACGCTTCCGGGTACCTGCCGCCTGACCGAGCAACTGCGTTTGGTATCCGGAGGGCATATGCAGTTTGTTTTGCAGCTTGTGTCCTCCTGCTCCATGGGCTTCATGGGCGTTTCCCTGGAATATACGACTTTCAGGGACTTGACTCCTCTTGCGCGCAGTTCATGCCGCATGACCTTGGCGAGCGGGTCTATGGACGTTGCGTATATGTCCGCAACCTCGAATTTTGTTGGATCCAGTTTATTGCCTGCGCCCATACAACTGATCACGGGCACAGAAGCCGCCTGCGCTCGGCATATGAGTTCTATTTTGGCGGATACCGTATCTATCGCGTCTATGACGTAATCGTATTCCGAAAGATTAAATTCATCCGCGTTATCTCTGGAATAAAAGCAGTTTTTCACCGTGATTTCCGCTTTGGGATTGATGTGCAGTATGTGTTCCCGCATCACTTCGGTCTTTTGCCTGCCCACGGTCTTGATATTTGCAATGAGCTGCCTGTTGATATTGGTCAGGCAAACGCGGTCGTCGTCGCAGATCATAAAGCCGCCTATCCCGCTCCTGGCCAGCGCCTCCACGGCATACGAGCCGACGCCTCCCAGGCCGAATACGGCGACCCGCGAACCATTCAGTTTTTGCATTGCTCCTTTGCCTAAAAGCAATTCCGTTCTGGAAAATTGATCCATATCCTATACTGCCGCCACCGCTTCAATTTCCACCAGAGCGCCCTTGGGCAGTTTGACGACCGCAATGCAGCTCCTGGCCGGATAGGGCCGTTCAAAGTATTCTCCGTACACCCTGTTGACCGTGTCGAAATCGTCCATGTCCGTTAAAAAAACAGTAGTTTTTACAACGTCGCCAAGATCCGCGCCCGCCTGCTGCAGTACCGCCCTAAGATTCTTAAGCGACTGCCTGGCCTGCGCTTCGATCCCATCGGGCATGGCGCCGCCCGCCTCTGCGTCTACCGGTATCTGTCCGGATATAAAAATAAAGCCTTCCGTTTTGATTGCGGGCGAATAAGGCCCCGCCACCGCTCCTGTTAGTATCTCCTGTTTTTTCATTTTACAAAACACCTCGCATTACATTGTAAGCCATCAGCCGCGCATTTGCAATGATCATACCTGCCGCCGGCTTCCGTTTTTGTCCCGGAGACCGTTATTTTGCCATTTTGTCAAACAGCGCGATCAATTCGGCGATTTTTTCCTCTTCGCCGCCGGATTGGAACGCTTTCTTTACACAGTGCTGCATATGGGCGCGTATGATCTCGCGGTTGATCTTGTTCAGTATGGAAGTCACTGCAAGTATCTGGTTTGAGATATCCATGCAATAGCGGTCTTCCTCCACCATTTTTAAAATTCCGTCGAGCTGGCCCTTGGCCGTTTTTAGCAGCAGTTCTACTTTTTCCCTATCCGCTTTCATTTCTTCCACCATTGCTTATTTAATTTCAACGACTTCGTATCCGGCTTCTTCCACTGCTTTTCGGAGTTCGTCATCCGAAACCCGGCCCGATACCTCGATATGGGCTTTTTTCTCTTCCAGAACGACATTTGCCCGGACTCCGGGTATCGCGTTCAGCGCTTTTTCCACCCTTGCCTTGCAATGTGCGCATGTCATTCCTTCGATCAGCATTGTTTTTTCCATATTTTCGTTTTCTCCTTTCATTTTCAGATCACAATTTTGGGCCGGGCATGCCTGGGCCTCTCCCGGCCTCCCGGACCTTTTGCTTTTAAACAGGCGGAGCCTAAGCGCGTTTGTTACGACAAAAACCGAACTCAGACTCATAGCGGCCGCTGCGATCATGGGATTTAATTTCAGCCCGAAGGCCAGATAAAACGCGCCGGCGGCGACCGGAATGCCGATCACGTTGTAAAAAAACGCCCAGAACAGGTTTTGGCGGATATTGCGCAGCACCGCGCGGCTCAATTCCACCGCCGTAACGGCGTCCAGCAGATCGCTTTTCATGAGCACGATATCCGCGGATTCGATAGCGACATCCGTTCCGGCCCCGATAGCAATCCCGACATCCGCGCGTGCGAGAGCCGGCGCGTCGTTAATCCCATCCCCGATCATGGCGACTTTTTTCCCCTGCGACTTAAGCGCGGCGATCTCCTTCTCCTTATCCTGGGGCATCACCTCGGCGATTGCCCTGGATATTCCAAGCTGGCTTCTGACGGCCTCCGCCGTTCCACGGTTGTCTCCGGTCAGCATAATCGCCTCCAGGCCCAATGCCCGGAAAGCTTCGATCGCCTCCCTGCTGGTTGGCTTGACGACATCGGCAACCGCGATCAGTCCTAAAACCCGCCCGCTTTCGGCAAAGAACAAAAGGCTTTTTCCCTCGCGGGCATATTCTTCACCTTTTTTGTCCATTCCAAAAAGCTGTATTCCTTTTTCCTGCATCAGCTGCAGGTTTCCGGCATAATATTTTTTTCCGTCCACCATTGCCGATACCCCGCGTCCGGGTATTGCGTCAAATTCCAGAACCTCCCTGACCTGAGCCTTGCGGCTTTCCGCTTCCTGAAGGATCGCTTCCGCAAGGGGATGCTCGGACGGCTTTTCCAGTGAAGCCGCGATGGCCAGAAGCCCGTTTTCCGTGATATCCGCGCCGCAGAAAATATCCGTCACACGCGGTTTTCCCTGGGTGATGGTGCCTGTTTTGTCCATTACGACCACATCGACAGCGTGCGCGGTTTCAAGGGTCCGGGCGGATTTAAAAAGTATTCCGTTCTCCGCGCCCTTGCCCGTACCCACCATGATCGCAACCGGCGTCGCCAGCCCCAGGGCGCACGGACAGGAAATTACCAGAACGGCAATGCCCACGGACATGGCGAACTCAAACGGATATCCGGCCAGCAGCCAGACAATCAGCGCGCCGGCCGCAATTGCGATCACCGCCGGAACAAAAATGCCGCTGATCCTGTCGGCCAGCCTCGCTATCGGGGCCTTGGATGATACCGCGTCCTCCACCAGCGCAATGATCTGGGCGAGAACCGTATCGTTCCCCACTTTTTGCGCGCGGAACCGAAACGTACCGGTCCGGTTGATCGTAGCCGCAATCACGGTATCGCCCTTCTGTTTTTGGACGGGTATGCTTTCTCCGGTTATCGCCGATTCGTCAACAGACGAACTTCCTTCCGTCACCACTCCGTCAACGGGAATGCTTTGACCGGGCCCCACAATAATAGTGTCCCCAACCAGGACGTTTTCCACCGGGATTTCTTCTTCCACGCCTTCCCGTATGACCACGGCTGTCTTGGGAGCCAGGTTCATCAGTTTGGTGATGGCCTCGGATGTTTTCCCCTTGGACCTTGTTTCAAAATATTTTCCGAGCGTGATCAGGGTGAGGATCATGCCGGCGGATTCGAAATACAGGTCCATGGAATACCGGTCTACCAGTTCCATATTCCCATGTCCCTGCCCGTATCCGATATTAAAGATCGCAACCACGCCGTATACGAGCGCGGCCGAAGAACCGATGGCTATAAGGGAATCCATGTTGGGCGAGCCCCTGAAAAGCAATTTGAATCCCGAACGGTAATAATGAAAATTCACAAAAGCAATGGGCAGAACAAGCAAAAACTGCGTAAACGCATAAATAATCGCGTTCTCCATTCCCACGAGAAACGCCGGAAGCGGAGCCCCCAGCATATTCCCCATTGCAATGTAAAAGAGGGGGGCAAGGAATACAAGCGAAACGAAAAAACGCCGCTTCATCCCAAGGGCTTCCTCCTGCATCACGTCCCCGCGCGCCGGCGTTTTTTCCCCCGTATCCTTCAGCGCGGCGCGGTACCCCGCTTTCATAACCGCGGCTTCAATACCTTCCGGTTTTAAAATATTCTTGTCGTATGTAACCGTCATATTGTTTTTTAAAAGGTTTACGGATACGTCCTGTACGCCGGGCAGTTTGCTTACGCTTTTGCGCACATGCTCGGCGCATGCGCCGCAGGTCATACCGAAAACGTCAAATCTCTTTTTCATTTATGACTTTCCTTTCGTTCACCCACCCCACCCCCGGGGGGGTATACAGGCACAGTATAACCCTAAATTTAGGGTATGTAAATACTTTTATTTTATGAAACGAAAACCGGCAAACCGGCCGCTTACGTTATTTATAACCCGGTCTCGGGCATTTACGCGGAATTTTTTTCAAAGTTTCTGTTTTGAAACAAATAACGGCAAATGTTTTTATTCCGGTTTTTTTCGGTTTATCAATAAGAAAACAAATCAAAATATATAACGGAAAGAATGCCTGATATGAAAAGGCAGGCAGAACCGGAACGAGGATTAAACAAATGGAAAATGGCATAATGAAATACGGTTTTCCGCCCATAGCGGACGGCGGCGCAAAGATACTCATACTGGGCTCCCTGCCAAGCGTTTTGTCCATTGAAAAGCGCCAGTATTACGGTAATCCGCAAAATCATTTCTGGCGGATCCTGTACGCGCTGTTTGGACGCGAGCCCGACGCCGGTTACGAAGACAGGAAAAATTTTATGCATTCAAAAAAAATAGCGCTGTGGGATTCCATAGCTACCGCTTCTAATCCGGGCAGCCTGGACGGCGATATCAAAAACATTGTTCCAAACGATTTTGACCGTTTTTTTGCCGGGCACCCGTTTATTGGCCATGTTTTTTTCAACGGGTCCAAATCGGAACAGGTTTTCCGCAAATATTTTCCTTCCTATTACGGTTCCATTCCGCATACCCGGCTTCCCTCCTCAAGCCCCATCCCTACCCCAAAAAACCGGAATCTTGAGGAGAAACTGGAAAACTGGAAGATCGTGAAAGAAGTATGGGACAGGCTGAACGAATAAACGCGGCGCCGCTCCCGCAGAAATTCCGCCTTGACATCCAATATACAGGAATTTACAATAAGATTATATAGCACGCTATATATAAGGAGCTGCGTTATGGACAATGAACCCAGGCTGGGTCTTCTCATCAAATTTATTCACCATGCCATAAAGAAGGACTGCGACAGCATGCTTCGGGAAATCGACCTGACATTTTCGCAGTTTGATGTGCTGATGTATTTGCTGAACAATCAGGACAAAGCGCACAATCAGAGGGATATCGAAAAGGAATTTATGATAAAGAATCCTACTGTGACGGGCATATTGAACCGATTGGAAGCCAAAGGTTTTATTCGGCGCGCCGCCAGCCAAGACGACGCGCGCTATAAAAAGATCATATTGACCGAAAAGAGCAGGCAAATAGAGAAGAAAGTCCACAAAAACGGGGACAGAATAGAAGAAAGGCTTACACAAGGCATTTCACCCGGGGAAAAAGAACAGCTTGGGAGGCTTCTGAAGATCATGCTGAAAAATTTTTCCTGAAGCAAAAGAGCGTTATATTGATCCAACGATCGTACGATATTAGGCGATACATTCTTTATTGTATGGCCCGATCCAATTATGACAAGAAGGAGAGAAAAATCATGGAAGATTTTGTGGTAACGATTGCCCGGGAGTACGGCTCGGGCGGAAGGCTGATCGGACAGCAATTGGCAAAGGAACTGGAGGTGCCGTTTTATGATAAGGAACTGATATCGCTGACCGCGAAAGAAAGCGGCCTGGCGGAAGACTTTATCAGCCAAATGGAGCAAAAGAAAAATTTCAGCTATCTTTATAACCTTTACATGACCAGCCAGGAATTGCCGCTTTCCGAGCAGGTTTATTTGATTCAGTCCAAGGTGATCAAAAATGTGGCAAAACAACCCTGTGTGATTGTGGGAAGGTGTGCGGATTATGTGCTGCGCGACAATAAAAATTGCATACGCGTGTTTATTCATGCGTCCCTTAAGCAGCGTGCCGCGCGTATTCGCGACCAGTACGGAGAACAGCATCCAAACCTTCAGGAATTTGTGCATAAGCAGGACAAAAACAGGGCGTCTTATTATAATTATTTTACTCAAAACAAATGGGGCGAAGCGAAAAATTATCATTTATGCATAGACAGCAGTATCGGTATTTCCGCAACTACGCATGTCATCAAAGAACTTATTGCAGAATTATCGGGAGGCAGGAATTGATGGGGCAGGCAGCAGAAATAAAGACACAGAATAAAATGGGCGTTATGCCGATCAACAAGCTGCTTATTGCAATGTCGGTTCCTATGATGATTTCCATGCTTGTGCAGGCTTTATATAATATTGTGGACAGCATATTTGTGGCGCAGCTCAACGAAAACGCGCTGACCGCCGTTTCGCTGGCTTTTCCGGTCCAGAACTTAATGATCTCCGTAGCCGCCGGTACAGGCGTTGGAATAAACGCGCTGCTTTCAAAGAGCCTTGGTGAAAGGAACAATGAAAAAGTAAACAAAACAGCCAATAACGGCGTTTTTTTAGGACTTGCAGGTTGTATCGCCTTCGTGCTGTTTGGAATATTCGGCGTCAGATTCTTTTACGGCACTCAGACGAACATCGGCCAGATCGTTGAATATGGACAGGAATATTTGAACATTTGCTGTATTTTTTCGGTTGCGTTATTCGGACAGATAACTTTCGAGCGGCTTTTACAGTCCACCGGCAAAACCTTATACACCATGGTTACACAGTCGCTTGGAGCCGTAGTGAATATCATACTCGATCCCATAATGATTTTCGGTCTTTTCGGGTTTCCAAAGATGGGTGTGACCGGCGCGGCTGTCGCTACGGTTGTGGGCCAGTTTGTTGCGGCGCTGCTGGCATTGTATTTCAATCTCAAAAAGAATCATGAAATCAAGCTTTCCTTGAATAAGTTTAAACCGGACGGCGAAATCATAAAAGCAATTTACTCCGTGGGCGTTCCGTCTATGATCATGATTGCGATCAGCTCTATCATGACATACGGCATAAACAGAATACTTTTAACGTTTACCGCAACGGCGACAGCGGTATTCGGCGTGTATTTCAAATTGCAGAGCTTTATATTCATGCCGGTATTTGGCCTGAACAACGGCATGATTCCCATACTCGCATATAATTTTGGCGCGCAAAACAAGCAGCGCATGACAAAGACTATAAAACTCAGCGTTATTTATGCTGTTGTGATCATGATAGCCGGTTTTGCGGTGTTTCAGCTTTTTACCGATCAATTGCTGCTATGGTTCAACGCATCCGAGAACATGCTGGCTATCGGCGCTCCGGCGCTGCGCATCATCAGCATCAGCTTTTTATTCGCCGGTTATTGCATAGTGGTAAGCTCCGTGTTTCAGGCGTTGGGCAACGGCATGAAAAGTATGATTGTTTCGGTGCTGAGACAGCTCGTTGTTCTTTTGCCGGTTGCTTACCTGCTTTCCCTTTCGGGCTCCGTTGATGCGGTTTGGTGGTCCTTTCCCATCGCGGAAATTGCATCCGTGGTATCGTGCACCCTGTTCCTGAAGCGTATCTATGACCAGAAGATCAGGAACATCGGCGGGGCAGAGACCGCTTCCGTTTGTACGCAGGAGACGTAAGCCTTGTTACTTCTCCCCTTCAGCCAAAAAAGCGGCGGATCCTGTCCCTTTATTCGCCGCTGATGGGGATTTTTTGCATACTCTGCATCAAAAGCCCTATTTGCGGGCCGTTCTGGTAAAATCTCTGAATCGTTCTTTGAGCTGCCGGACCGTAGCCGTTGATATCGTCTTCCAGTTCGGGCAAGTGAAACAGAATGGTTTTACGGGCGCCGATTACCTGGTCGATAATATCCCTTCCGCGTTTTAAGGTTAAAAACGGGAAGTTCAGCAATGCAAGGTCCACTTCCCAGCCGTCAAGCAAATCCTGTATGGCCTTTGCGTCCATCATCCCGTCGCCCAGAAGAAGGATATGATAACCGTCCACTTCCAGCTGATAGGCGTAATTGACGACCGACGCGAATTCGCTGCCGTCGTGCTTTAAGCGCTTACAGGTGATTCTTACCCCGTTTATCTGCAGAACTTCTTTTGCCCGGCCAAGAACGTGGACATGATTTCTGTCCGTAAAATCATGGACCGGCATAACCAAATGGATATTTTGATTCCGCTCAAGAAGGCGCATCGTCCAATTTTTGCTGTAGTGATCCGGATGGTCGTGGGTGTATAACGCCATATCCACGCCGGCAAAGTCCCCTTCTCCGTTTACGATCCTTCGAAGCACATCGTCCGGCACCCGGCTGAAACGCTGCGTCTTGGTTGAGTGAAGAGCGTCCACCAGAATTTTTTTTTGATGATATGAGATAAGTACCCCCGCGTTTGCGGTCAACAACACATAATCCTGTTCCATCTGCATAAAGCCCCCTGCTATTTTTTTGACGCTGATACTATTTTATCACAATTATGTAAAAAAGATTATATTCGCTTGTTTTTTTAGCGCTTTATGCCGAAAAACAGTTTTTATTATTTTCCGGCAGTGCATATTTTTAGACTAATAGGAATCTTTATTTCGCATAAAATACCCTTAGTAACTCAAAAGCAGGGGGAACCGAATGAAGAAATTTAAAATGCCTGATTTTCAATATTTACTGGATCACTATCCTACGATCCTGTTCTATACCATTTTAGGGATAGCTACATATGCGATCAACCTTTTCGCCTATTTTCTGCTTGCCGAGGGACTGGGTATTGAATATCTCTTAAGCAACACGATCGCATGGTCGCTGTCCACCCTGTTTGCATATTTTACAAGCCGGATCTACGTCTTTAAAAGCAGGACCCGGAAACCGCAGTGCATCATAAAGGAATTTCTGCTTTTTGTCGTTTTCCGCGTAATCGCGCTTGTGATGGAAAGTTTCCTCCTGTATATTTCTTTCAGAATAGTCGGAATAACCGAAATGATATCCAAACTTTTTGCGAGCGCGATCGCGTTTTCTTTCAACGCGATATTCAACCAGTTTTTCGTATTCAAAAAAGGCACGAAAATAAGCGGCTGGTTCAACTTTTTCGGATAAACGGAACACAATTTTAAATTATATAAGGCTGACCCTTATCTTTTTTTAGCCGATATAATCAGCATCATAGGCCTCCGCAGTTCATCCTTCATACCGGGGTGAGACATCATATCGTCCGCCGGCTTTGGCTCTGTAAACCCCGTTATCTCAAATCCCGCGGCAATAAGGCTTTTTATATAGGTCGTTAAAGTTTTATGGTATTTTATAATCTCTTCTCCCAGAAAAACCGCATTGCGCTCTCCTTCGTCAAAATACCGGTCGACAGGCCAATGCAGGCGGTTTCCCTTTTCATCGCAATGCCAATCCTGTTTTCCCTGCGCGGTAAAAACCGGATGCTCAACTGAAAATATAAAAACTCCCCCGGAAGAAAGGCATCCGGACACTCTATGAACAATATCCCCAAACGACCGGACGTAATGGAAAGCCAGGGAGCTTAATACAATCTCAAAGGAATCCGGCGGGAAACTGATATCTTCTATCGGCGTGCAGATATACCGTATACGGCCGGATTCGGTTTTATTTTGAGCTTCCTCCAGCATCTTTTGTGAAATATCAACGCCTACCACCGACTCTGCGCCGTTCTCCGCTGCATACCGGCAATGCCAGCCAAAACCGCATCCCAGATCCAGGACTCTTTTTCCCTGAAAAGCGGGCAGCATTTTTTTCAGTTCGTGCCACTCTCCCGCAGATTCAAGTCCGTTTATTGACCGTTCCATATTCCTGTACTTGTTAAAAAAGATGACATTGTCATATTTATTCTGTTTCATGCTCTCGCCGCCATTCCATGCAATTGCTTTATCAAAAAGGGGCCGCCTAAAGCAACCCCCGGGTAACCAAACTTATAATTATTTCCCAGCCTGTTTTTTCAGGCTGGCCGCTACCAGCCCCGCAAACAGGGGATGCGCCCGGTTGGGCCTGCTTTTGAATTCGGGATGGAACTGCACCCCGATAAAATACGGATGATCCGGAAGCTCAATGGCTTCCACCAGAGAACCGTTCGGAGAAGTTCCGCAGATCACCATGCCTTTTTCTTTAAGGCGCTCACGGTAATTGTTATTGAACTCATACCGGTGACGGTGGCGTTCGTGTATTTCATCCGTTTTATACACCTGTTTCATGAGCGTGCCGTCCGCGATCACGCAGGGATAAGCGCCCAGCCGCATTGTGCCGCCTTTTTGAACGATCCCCTGCTGCTCGGGCATCAGATCTATAACCGGATCGGGACTGTTCGGGTTAAATTCGCTGGAGTTAGCTTCCGTAAGGCCGAGTATGCTTCTTGCATATTCCACTACCGCCATCTGCATTCCAAGGCAGATCCCAAGGAACGGAATATTGTTTTCCCGTACGTATTTTATGGCAGATATCTTGCCTTCGATTCCGCGGTCGCCGAATCCGCCGGGAACAATAATGCCGCTGCATCCCGCAAGGATTTCTCCCGCGTTTTCGTCGTTCACCGATTCCGCGTCTATCCAGGCGATATCCACCACCGCGCCGTTTTCGGACCCCGCGTGGAAAAGGGATTCCGCAACGGAAAGATACGCGTCGTGAAGACGCACATATTTTCCGACGATCGCGATTTTCACCTGCTTGTCCCGTTTGGCGATCCGGTCTAGCATTTCGTTCCATTCCGCCAGATCGCAGGGCGGACAATCGAGATACAGTTCCCTTAAGACGATGTCCGACAGATGCTCGTTTTCAAACATGATGGGAGCCTGGTACAAAACAGGCAAGGTGACGTTTTCGATCACACAATCTTTTTTTACGTTGCAAAAAAGAGCGATTTTATTTTTAATATCGTTATTTAAGCTTTCGTCGCAGCGGGCGACAATGATATTGGGCATGATACCCATGGATTGCAGTTCTTTCACCGAATGCTGGGTGGGTTTGGATTTATATTCGCCGCTGCCCTGAATGTAAGGCACCAGCGTCACATGGATATAGAGGCAGTTTTCCCTGCCCACCTCCATGCCGACCTGCCTGATGGCTTCCAGAAAGGGCTGGCTTTCGATATCGCCGATGGTGCCGCCGATTTCGGTAAGAACAACGTCCGCGCTGGTTTTTTGGCCTACCGAATATATGAAACTCTTGATTTCATTTGTGATATGGGGTATTACCTGAACCGTTTCGCCAAGATATTCGCCGTTGCGTTCCTTGGCGATCACATTCAGGTATGTTTTCCCGGTGGTCAGATTTGAGAACTGGTTCAAGTTTTCATCTATAAACCGTTCGTAGTGTCCCAAATCAAGGTCCGTCTCCGCTCCGTCCTCAGTCACGAATACCTCTCCGTGCTGGTAAGGACTCATTGTACCCGGATCCACGTTTATGTACGGATCCAGCTTCTGCGCCGCAATCTTTAGTCCTCTGGATTTTAACAGGCGACCAAGAGAAGCCGCAGTAATGCCTTTTCCAAGGCCGGAGACCACACCGCCGGTAACAAAAATATATTTTGTCATGTTTTATACCCCTTTTTAGCTTTCGTATATTTTCAATATATTTTTCGCAATTTCTATTTTTGTAACCCGCATATCCATTGCGTGTTTTTCAATATACCTGTGCGCCTGCGGCTCCGTAAAACCCAAATATTCCATCAGGGTTGTTTTGGCTCTGTTTATGATCTCAATTTCCTCAGGTGTTCTTTCGTTACCCTTCACAAAACATCACCCCTTCGCAGTCATGGATATAACTGTCAGTTTGATTTTGCTTCAAGGTCCGGGACTTAAGGCCCGGAATATGCCGGATACAGATCCGCACACTTCCCGGTCTGATCCAGACCGGCTTTATCAGAACGCCTTGCGCCCGCATCATGAGGCAGAAAGTCTGAAAGCCTTTCAAACGCCGGAGATCCCCTCCGGATTCCTCCGTTTTAAAAAAACGAAATACCGGGGCTTTACCAACATATAGTCCCAGTATAAGAATTATACTTCCAGCCTGATACTTGCCTGCTTTTTTGCATGCCTCAAACGCGGCTGCAGGAAACTGGTTATCATACGCTTTTGTTTGAATACCGGTACGGCTGCCGACCACTCGGGCACAGCCCCGTATTGCGCATCCGGTTTCGCCGCTTATGATTTTTTCTCTGTCTTCCGGCGCCCCTATTTGCTTGCCAGGCGCCGTGCAGAATAATTCCCTATCTCTTTTCATTATTGTACACTTCCCATCTTTATCTGTCCATCCCTTTTTGAAAAAGCCTTCCCCGCTCCCATAATCTTTTTTCAGCAGAGAGCGAATGCCTTCCAAGCATTATGGATATCTCCCGGATTTCAACCGGTCTGCTTTTAAAACCTCCCGTTTTTTTGACTTTTTTGAAATTGTATCTTTTTTTATGTGCTATGTCAATAAAATATGAAATATTTGATTTATGATATTTCATTTCTATTTTTTTAATAAGCTTATTTTTTTATTAATTGCATTTTTTGCAATTTAAATGATTTCATAATTCATTTTTATAAAATAACTGTTGACATCTTTTTTACTATACTGTATAATGGCAACAGGTCAGCAAAGGCGCTGAGGGACCTACCCTCAGTGCCTTTATTATTAGCCAAAAATAAGGATTTATTAGCAAAAATAAACATTTTTTATTGATATAGAGGAGGTCTATACTATGCAAAACCTTTCCGAAACTTTCGGAAGTATGGTATTTGGGGACAGCGTAATGCGTGAGCGTCTGCCAAAGGACACATACAAAGCTCTGAAAAAAACAATTCAAGAAGGCAAATCTTTGGATTTGTCGGTTGCAAATGTTGTTGCAAACGCAATGAAAGATTGGGCAATCGAAAAAGGCGCTACACATTTCACTCATTGGTTCCAGCCGATGACGGGAATCACAGCCGAGAAACATGACAGTTTCATTTCTCCCACATCAGACGGAAGCATCATTATGGAGTTCTCCGGCAAGGAACTGATCAAGGGAGAACCGGATGCTTCGAGCTTCCCTTCGGGCGGACTGCGCTCCACATTTGAAGCCAGAGGCTACACCGCCTGGGATCCCACTTCCTATGCATTTCTTAAAGAGAATGTGCTCTGCATCCCCACCGCTTTCTGTTCCTATTACGGGGAAGCGCTTGACAAGAAGACGCCCCTGCTGCGTTCCATGGAAGCGCTCAACAAACAGGCTCTCCGTATTCTTGCCTTGTTCGGCCATGCCGGTGTAAAAAGGGTTCTCAGCACCGTTGGTCCCGAACAGGAATATTTCCTTGTAAACAAAAAACTGTATGACCAGAGAAAAGATATTATTTACACCGGGAGAACGCTGTTCGGCGCGAAACCGCCTAAAGGCCAGGAACTGGAAGACCATTACTTCGGCGCGATCAAGCCCAAAATCTCCGCTTTCATGGCAGACCTGGACGAAGAATTGTGGAAGCTTGGAATCTTCGCCAAGACCGAGCATAATGAAGTTGCTCCGGCTCAGCACGAACTTGCTCCCATCTTTACCACAACGAATATAGCGACCGACCACAATCAGCTTACCATGGAAATCATGAAAAAGGTTGCGCAAAGGCACGGCCTAGAATGCCTCATACACGAAAAACCGTTTGCAGGCGTAAACGGAAGCGGCAAGCACAACAACTGGTCGATTTCCACCAACACAGGCATGAACCTGCTTGATCCGGGCGCTACGCCGCAGGATAACATGCAGTTCCTTCTGTTCCTCTCCGCCGTCATCAAGGCTGTGGACGAACGTCAGGATCTTTTGCGCGTCTCGGTTGCAAGCGCAGGCAACGACCACCGTCTGGGCGCCAATGAAGCGCCTCCGGCTATTATCTCGATTTTCCTGGGCGAACAGCTTACCGATATTCTGGAAGCAATTGAGAAAGGCACGCTTTATAACGAAAAATCAAACGGGACCTTTGAGATCGGCGTAAACGTACTGCCGAGTTTCCCCAAGGATACCACCGACCGCAACAGAACGTCTCCTTTCGCATTCACGGGCAACAAATTCGAATTCCGTATGCTGGGTTCGTCCATCTCCATCAGCGGTCCAAACGTTGTGCTGAATACCATTGTAGCCGAATCCCTGAGCCTGTTTGCAGACCAGTTGGAAAAAGAATCGGATCTGAATTCCGGTGTGATGAAGATTGTGAAAGAAACCATACAAAAACACAAACGCATCATATTCAACGGCAACAACTATTCGGAAGAATGGGTCGCCGAGGCGGAAAAGAGAGGCCTTTTGAACCTGCAGTCCACACCCGACGCTCTTCCTTACTTCATTGAGAAAAAGAACGTTGCCATGTTCACCAAACACGAGGTGTTCTCCGAGACGGAGATTCACTCCAGATATGAAATCTTGCTGGACGGTTACTGCAAAACGCTCAATATTGAAGCGCTTACCATGCTGGAAATGGCAAAACGCGACATCCTTCCGGCAGTCGGCGATTACGAACGCGATCTTGCGAAAACCGCAATGTTCAAAAAGGAATTGGGGATAGACAACGAACTCGAAAAATCCATCCTCGGAAAACTGTCCTCCCTCAGCAAGTGCCTTATGGACAGCATAGACGCTCTGGACAATGCCCTGATTGAGGTTAAAAAATACGCCGAGATCCTGGATATCGCCAAATTCTACCGTTCGGGCGTATTTGTAGCCATGCAGGAACTCCGTGCGGTAGCCGATTCGCTTGAAATGATCGTGGGCAAGAAATACTGGCCCTATCCCAACTACGGCGATCTGCTGCTGAACGTTTGATTGCTTGATGCTAAATGACCAATAGATAACATAATAAAATGAAGGCCGCCGGCAAAAAGCCGCGGTCTTTTTTTATCCGTCTCCATTGCACCGCATGGGGACAAAAAAAGCATCCTGATTTGCGCTATTTTATGCGGCAATATAAAATGAATTATATATAGATCCATTTTTCATTTTTACGTTGTTTCAATGCCGTTTTGAATATATTTATATTATTTTTTGAAATTTTAAAATATTATCTTGCATTTCATTCATCGTTATGTTACAATTAAGAAAATTAAAGATAAACGGCAATCATTCGAAACAAAAGGCTCAAAGATGACCCTGAAAGTCATTTTTGAGCCTTTTATTTATTAATTTAGGAGGTATTTTATATGTTTTCATCGGTTGACACCATGTGGACCCTGATCGCAGCAGCGCTGGTATTCTTTATGCAAGCCGGCTTTGCAATGGTAGAAACAGGATTCACCCGCGCTAAAAACGCAGGAAACATCATCATGAAAAATTTGATGGATTTTGCGTTCGGTTCGGTTGTTTATTGGATTATCGGGTTTGGTTTAATGTTCGGCGCCACAATTTACGGCTTTATCGGAACTCCTGATTTATTTACGCTCGGGCCCCAAAATCCGGACTCTACTCTCCCCACCATGGCTTTCCTTATTTTCCAGACCGTGTTTGCCGCTACGGCAGCTACCATCGTCTCGGGCGCTATGGCGGAACGCACAAAGTTTAAATCTTATATTATTTACAGCATCGTGATCAGCGCGATCATTTACCCGATCTCAGGCCACTGGGTATGGGGCGGCGGCTGGCTCTCACAGCTTGGGTACCATGACTTCGCGGGTTCTTCGGTAGTTCATATGGTAGGCGGTATTGCAGCGCTGGTCGGCGCAAAGATGCTTGGGCCCCGTATCGGCAAATACACCAAAGACGGAAAATCCAAGGCAATCCCCGGCCACAGCCTTACGCTGGGCGCTCTCGGCGTATTCATCCTCTGGTTCGGCTGGTTTGGATTCAACGGCGGTTCCACGGTCGCGGCTACGGGCGATGACGTCATCGCATCCATGTCCAATATATTCGTGACCACAAACATCGCCGCTGCGGTAAGCACATGCACGGTGCTGATCATAACCTGGGTCAGGTACAAAAAGCCGGATGTTTCCATGACACTGAACGGCGCGCTTGCAGGTCTGGTTGCGATCACGGCGGGATGCGACGCGGTGACCCCCGGCGGCGCGGCAATCATCGGTCTTATTGCGGCGTTCGTAGTGGTATTCGGAATCGAGTTTATTGATAAAAAGCTTAAGATAGACGATCCTGTCGGCGCGATCGGCGTTCACGGATTCTGCGGTGCTGTCGGAACTATTCTGGTGGGCGTATTCGCGGTAGACGGCGGACTTGTCTACGGCGGCGGCGGAGCTTATCTGGGCGTGCAGGCGCTTGGCGTCGTATGCATAGCAGCCTGGGTTGGAATCACAATGCTGATCACTTTTACGATCATCAAAAAGACCGTTGGTCTGCGTGTATCCAAAGAAGATGAAATTGCCGGCCTTGATGTCACAGAACACGGCCTTGCCAGCAGCTACGCGGACTTTATGCCAATCTTAAGCGATATGTCCATAAACGAGAAGAACGATATGGTCGCTGTTCCTGCGGTCTCGGTTGAAAAAGCCGTTCCCGTGGAGCATATCGGTGTTCCCGGCGAAAACAAAATGACCAATGTGGTTATCATTACAAAACAGAGCAAATTTGAAGAACTGAAGGAAGCGATGAACGCGATCGGCATCACGGGCATGACGGTAACCCAGGTAATGGGATGCGGCATGCAGAAGGGCCAGACAAACTATTACCGCGGCGTTGAAATGGAAATCAATCTGCTGCCCAAGGTAAAAGTTGAGATCGTGGTCGCCAAGGTTCCGGTGCAGCAAGTTGTGGACACCGCGATCAAGACTCTCTATACCGGTAAAATCGGCGACGGAAAGATATTCGTTTACAATGTTGAGAATGTCATTAAGGTCCGTACAGGCGAAGAAGGCTACAGCGCGCTGCAGGACGAATAAAACCTTTAGCTTTATAAGAGAATAGAATCAAATAAAATCTGCTGCAAAGAAAACCCTGGCGGGAGCATCCGCCAGGGTTTTGCAATCATAATTAGGAAGATTATGAAGTTATGAAGGTTGCTGAAAAGCCCACTACCCCACCCCAGAAATCTATGATTTTTCGGGTACCCCGGCCAGGTATGTGGGGCAGGCGGAAAAACAACACAGTAGTTGGGCTTTATCAGCAATCTGAACTGTTCCTATCCGTCCTTTTTGCTGTATGCGATCAAAACAGTGTCTTCGCCGGTTTCGGAACTGATTTTATTTTCTAAATCCGTAATTTTCTGAATATCTTCCGTTGTCAGATCGGCAAATTTATGGTTTTGCATGTTATTCATATATTGTACCTCTTTGAATCAAATCTTTGACTTTATTATCGCCACCCGGAAGATTTGTTATTCAACAATTACGGATGAATTTTAAGCCCTGTAAGCCGCAAACGCAAGTTTTCCCGGCCTTGCGTTTTTTTCGCTGGTAATCAGGCGCGCGATGATCTCCGGGAGGTATTTATCGTATTTCACCTCCAGTATGACCTGACCCGTCCTTTTGATCGT
Source organism: Bacillota bacterium (assembly GCA_023393165.1). Lineage (GTDB taxonomy): Bacteria > Bacillota > Clostridia > Christensenellales > Christensenellaceae > JAEYKI01. Next base: position 67,354 of record JAEWMJ010000010.1, read on the forward strand.
CGGATGCCTGTCGTTTAAGAAATCGCTCAGATTAAATCCTGTGCTGAAATCGCTGTCAATGGTAACGCTCACATTGCCGGGGCGGTAAATATAAGTTTCCCTTGAATAATCCACCAGTATCTTCGGACGGATTTCGCCCTGTTTCATATGGTTGTAAAATTCGAACAGCAGCGGATCCTCGCTTCCCCGTAAAAACTCAAAATCTCCGGCTATGATCCGCTGGCAGTCCCGCTGGCTTAATACGGATGATCTCTCAAGAGAGCAATCCTTCTTTTTTGTCTTTTTCACCAGCTTTAAGTTCGCCATGTCTTCGTTCTGGTACCGGATGGTAAATTTTTCGCTGGATCCGCCTTTTTTGGCCTGAAGCCCCTTATCTTCATTCTCAAAGCACAGGCTATGTATCCTTTCTTCCCTGACCGGCGTTTCTTCCTGCTGGGATATCATCACAAGCATTTGCTGCAATATTCTATAATCAGAAAAGCTGATGGATTGTTTTACTTCGTGTCTTAAATTTTTTATTTCCATTTTCAATTACCTTCCGTATTTGATAGGCTTAGTATACTTATGTAATGTGAACTATATATGAAGATGTTATGAATACTTTCATAACATCCCGTGTATTTACAATTTGTTCATTTTTCAGCATTATATAAAAAAGCGGCGCAAAGGGGCGACTCAATAAAACAATATTTTTTCGGCAGGCAGCAGGAACTTAAAACTTTTATCGCTTTGTCTTTTAGTGGGCAGGATACTTTTGCAAAGTATGTACCCACTAGGATACTTTCCGCTTCACGGTAAAGTGTCCCGTGGGTGCTGCCGCGGGCTCTGGCCACGCTATTCTGCCTAACTGCTCAAGAGAGTTAAGGGAGACAACTAAACCAGCCGAAACAAAAAACGTAGAGGGCGTTTGGATTTTGTCCGTAGCACTATTGCGCTATTTTATGGTATATTATCAGTGAAGAGAATCCATAGATAAACAGGAATTTGAAAATATGGGCAATGGAATTGACGCGCCGTTTCGAAAACGGATGCGTCTGAAAGATTATGATTACTCGAAGGCAGGATGTTACTTTTTGACGCTATGCGCCCTAAATCGACGTGAAATGTTAGGACAAGTTGTAGGGGGCGATGCCTACATCGCCCATCGGTTCTTTTAAGTAAAATTGGGGCGATTACCGAGAAATACATAAAAAACATTGATTCAAAATATGACAAGGTATATGTCGATAAATACGTCATCATGCCTAATCATATCCATATGATTATTGTGCTGAAAGACGGGACGATGTGGGCATCGTCCCCTACGAATGCCATGATACCAAAAATTATACAGTCATTAAAGATTTTAGTTACCAAAGAAGCCGGTACATCAATCTTTCAAAAATCTTACTATGACCATATCATACGTGACGAAGCCGATTATCTTACTAAATGGAACTATATCGACACAAATCCCGCAAGATGGGCGGATGACGAATACTACGAGTCTGTATCTCATTTATGAACGATAACGATCAAACAGGAATTTGATAAGAAGGTATCAGGATGAAATTTAACAAAGAAGAATTGGAAAAGGCCATATCTTTACTATCTTCTACTATTGCTAAATGCGAAAAAATGCAACTTAAGTTTTCAAAGGGAACATCTCAACATTCCCTCTTAAAAAACAGAATTAAAGCACTTACTATTTCCAAGGCGCTTCTTATGGATGATAAAGCAATAAATTATACAAGCAAAGAATTGAGAGAGGCACTACCTCCTGTGGTTTCAATTATAAATAAAACTACGAAAGTACAAAGTAAATATGAAAAAGGAACTTCACAATTCAACCGCTTTGAACCCATAATCCAAGCTATGCTCATTTCTAAAGCATTCATCGAGAGCCAAATAAACATCGATTCGGCATTATGACAAATTCCAATTTGTCGGTTTGATTATAAGAACAAGAAAGCAAGGGTTATTCTGTAAATTCCCTTGCTTTCCGTTACAATCCATTTTTCCGGCTATCCATAATTTTTGAAATGCTGTTTTATGGATGGCCGCCGAAAGCCGCTTTTTTATATAGTATCATTCTTCCGTATTTTCTTCTTCCATCACGGGAAGTTCGAACCAGAAAACGCTTCCCCGTCCTTCCCCGCTTTCCACCCCGTATCCGGCGCCGTGCATATCCAGCACGGCCTTTACGATAGAGAGTCCGAGTCCCGTTCCGACCGTCGCCCGCTTGTGCGATTTATCCACCTTATAATAACGGTCCCAGATATAAGGCAGTTTATCTTTGGGAATGCCTTCGCCCGTGTCGGCCACCTCGATCCGTACCTTTCCGTTCAGAACCTTCTGGACAACATGCACATTTTTATCCCGGCCGGTATAATTGATGGCATTGCTTAACAGGTTGTATATGACCTGGGATATCCGCAGTTCGTCGGCGAAGACAAAAGCCTCTTCGCCGCATGTAAAATCGATCCGGTACCCGCTCTGCCCGGTTAGTTTGATAAAACGGTTTATGATATTCCGGGTAGTTTTGGTCAGGCTGAACCTCTCGTTTTCCAGTTCCTGCGTCCCGGACTGCAGTTTGGAGAGGTCGAGCGTATCGTTGACGATGTTTGTCAGGCGTTTTGCTTCATCTATAATGATCTGGACGTTCTCCGGGGTATATTCACCAGGAACATCCCGCATCACCTCGCCGTACCCGGTAATCAGCGTCAGCGGCGTCCTTAAATCGTGCGAAATATTGGCGATCAGCTCGCGCCTTAAATTTTCCACGGTGGAAAGCTCGCGCGCGGCGTAATTGAGCGTCCTCCCCAGTTCTACGATCTCCCGGTAGCCATTTTCGTCAAAATGTATATCGTAATTTCCCGTTGCAAGGACCTTGGCCGATTCGTTGATCTTTACGATGGGTTTTGATATGATCTTTGAGATTATTACGGCAATCCCCATCGCTAGCGCAACCATAATGGCTGTGATGATCAGAAGCTGCGTGCGCAGAGTCTGCACCGTTGCATTGACAGGCGAAATCATGGTGCTTAAAAGAATAAACATCGTCTGCCCATGGCTGTTTGTAACGATTTTACCGTATAACATGCTTTCCGCCGCGTTCGGGCCAAACCCGCGCCCGCCTGCGAACGTATCGACCGTAGAATTCACGGCGCCTGCCGCCCCGCTGTTATCCGCAAAGTTTTCGCCGCCGGTCCGGCCGTCCGCCAATTCCTCCCGTTGGGGTATGACGGGAAAGTTTTGGTCGTACCGGTTTTCCTCTTCCTTGAAAAAACGCAGGAAATATTCCCCGCCGTTGTTCACCGTCTCGCTGTACAGACGGTTTTTCAAGTCCTCGGATATATTCCTGAAAATATTACCCGGAAAATCGGCTGTTGTATATTTTGTGCCGTCGTCCATATTGAATATGACGACATTCACTTCTCCGTTGCCGGACATGCCGTCCACAAGGCTTTGCAGATCCGCGCTGTCAATTTTGTTACCGATATCCTCTGCGGAAGATTTGATTTCCGCTATCTTGATCGTTTTATAAAAGTCGTCCAGGAAAACGATCTGGAAAACCCATAAGAAGGCTACCACTACGGCGGTAAAAATCGCAAAATATACAAAAAGCCTGGATTTTATACTTACTTTTTTTACATCAAACTTCAAACCGGTATCCAACTCCCCTTAAAGTCACGATAAAACGGCTGTACTCCCCCAGGCTTTTCCGAAGCAGCTTGATATGCGTATCCAGCGTACGGTCGTCCCCATAAAAATCGTACCCCCAGACGTCCGTAATGAGTTTTTCACGCATCAGCGCGATATTCTTGTTTTTTACAAGGTAAAAAAGCAGCTCGTACTCTTTAGGAGACATCTCCACTTTTTCGTTGTTCACATACACAAAACGCCCGGTAAAATCAATCGTCAGGCCCTCAAAGGATACGATATCGGCTTCCGCTTCGCTCCTGGAAGCGCGCTTTACAATTGCGGCGATACGCATCATCAGTTCTTTTGGGGAAAACGGTTTGACCACATAATCGTCTATGCCGATCTCAAATCCGTGGATCTTGTCGTATTCTTCGCCGCGGGCCGAAAGCATGAGAATGGGCGTTTTACATGTCTTGCGGATCTCCCGGCAGGCGGAAAAGCCATCCAGCTCGGGCATCATGATATCCATGATTATGATATCGAATGCCTGCTCGCTGCATTTCCGGATGGCTTCCATTCCGTCCGCTGCCTCCACCACCTCATGTCCTTCGAATACCGCATATTTCTTTATAAGCTGCCGGATGTTCTCTTCGTCATCCACAACCAGTATTTTATACATTCCTGCCACCTCAGATCCCTTATTAACGCTAATTATACACCTTTTTGGGCGGCCATGTGTGACGATTTGGTGAAGGCTTCCTGATTTTAAGCGTCATATTTGCCGCTTTTCAGCTGTCTGCCATAATTCCAGACATTTACCGGCCAATTTGAAATGCCTATCACGGGCCATATGAACCATACGATTTCAAAACCGCCCAGCAAATTAACAAAGAACAGCAAAACACTCAGCGCTGCCCATCCTATCAAACCGGTCTTAACCAGTTCCCGTGTTTTCATTTGCACCGCTTCTTTTTTATCTGGTTCCCGGCTGCAGATAACCGCCGATATCACCGGCCATATCCACACCGCAACCATCACGGGCGTAAAAGAGGTCCAAAACGCCGAGACTGAACCGTGGAAAATATCGGGAGCTCCCAGCAGAGGCAGAAGGAAAACGATCCCCCATCCGATCAATATTTCAACCGTAATGATTATGGTAGCGAAAAAAGCGTTTGCACGCATAAGCCGGTTTATATAAACGACCCTGCTTTCGCCCGCAACAATGCTCATCAGCCCGGCCAGATCACCCATTGACCGGATAGCAGATTGCGCCGCTTCCCGGTAACCCATGCCCGAGGCCTGGTTTTCCTCCGTTTTAATGTGCAGGGTGTCCCGGATCTCCTCCAGTTGTTCCCTGATTTCCCTGGTATCCGGGTATTTTTTGGATACCTGTTTTACATATTCATCAATCACACTCATTTTGATCCCCCCAACAAACGGTCAATCACCCTTTTTGCAAATTCCCAGTAAGCAATATTCTCCTCATACACCTTTATCCCCCTGGGCGTTATACGGTAATATTTCCTGCGCCCGCCCTGGGATTCGTCCCCCCAATAGCCCTCTATGCACTTCTGCGATTCAAGGCGCCGGATCGTGCTGTACATGGAAGGCTCCTTCAATTCGAATTCCCCTTCGCTCCGCTGATAAGCAAGCTTGCATATCTCATACCCATACCGGTCTTTTTCCCTGATAAAACCCAGCAATATGGTATCCAGGCTTCCGCGGATCAGATCACTCGGCATTTCCATACCTCCACCTCCTGATTGCATTATATGAAATATTACTATTTGTGTCAATATACTTTTTGTTAAATATGTAAATTCCGCAAAAAAGCCTTCCCCGGAAGGAAGGCTTTCAATTTGCCGAGTATCTTCAGGCTTTGTTTACCTTGGAAGAGAATTTTTCAGCCAGGCCTCCGACCCACGGGATGCTGTATTCTTTCCATTTATATGCGTTTACCATAGCCAGGATCTCAAACACGGCTATAAGAATACCAACGATTGCGGCAATAATGCTTACAGCCACAATTCCCCCGGTAAACCCCCAGCCGCCGGTAAGCCAGCTTGTAACCGAACTCCATGCAATTGCCGTTGAAATAATATCCAAAATAATATAAATGATTGCGCCGATAACGCCTAAAACAAATGCCTGAGCTGCATGGAATTTTACGAGCATACTGTTCTTTTCAATGAAGAAGAAAATGAGCGGAACCAACCATGTAAACCAGTGTGCGCCGGGAATAAAATTGAGAATGAGCGCAACCAGGTACGCAAGCAACGCGGCAATATTTGCGTCCAGTCCGCCGATTGATGATTTGTGCGGTTCATACGTTTTCAAAGACATAATAAAAACCTCCTACAAATATTTTTTTGTAAAATTAAGAATAAAAGCAAGAAATTCTGTGCATGCAATTGTTGATTGGTCAATTTCAGGATAGCTTATCAAAAGGCTTCTGTCAATTTATTTCCCGCCTGAAATCACCCCTTTTTTTGCATTCATCTGCTTTATTATATGAGAGAAATTCTTTAATAAATAATAAAAACAATATTAATTGAAAATAAACGGTTTATTTAAAATCCATGGTGCTAAATATCATTTTTATAATTCGCTTTTTAAAAAAAAACCCGGGGTCATCCCCGGCGTTCATTCCATGCTCTCTTATATTTGCTCTTTATAAATTCAACGCTCAAAGCATTATGCGGACAGGCCCGGATACAATCTCCGCACCGGATGCAATCCGGAGAGTTTGGGGTATTGCATACTGCAATATCCAGCTTGCATGCCTTTTGACACTCCCCGCAGCCGGTGCATGCAGCCGTATCCACTCTGTACCTGTACAGGGAAACCGGCTGGATCAGCCCGTACACTGCGCCAAGCGGACACAGATACCTGCAAAACGGCCGGTAGATCATAAGGGACAAAACGATAAGGGCGACCAGTATGATATTTTTCCAGGCATACAGCGCGCCGACTGCCCCGGTAAGCTGCGGATTTAAAGATACCAGCGGCCATCCGGCCATCAGGGTGCCGGACGGGCATATCCACTTACAGAACCACGGCGTCCCCTGACCCACGATGTCCAGGACAAACATGGGCAGGATAATAACGAAAAGTCCGAGCATGATGTATTTGATTGCCTTTAAATACCGGTCCGCCCGGACCTTTTTGATCTTTCTGACAAAAGGGATTTTATAGAGCAGATCCTGCGCCAGGCCGAACGGGCAGAGCCATCCGCATACCAGACGGCCTATCAGCGCTCCGGTGATCATCAGGAACCCGACCACGTAGAACGCGAACTGAAAATTCCTGTCCGCCAGAACCGACTGAAGCGCGCCTATAGGGCAGGACGCCAGCGCGCCCGGGCAGGAATAACAATTGAGCCCGGGAACGCATACGGCCTTGAGCGGCCCGGTATAGATCTTTCCTTTTAAAAAGCCCAGCCAATATCCGTTTGTGAGCGCGACAAAGGCGATCTGGAAAAAGAGGCGAAACCCCCGCTTTTTTTGATGTGAAATCCTATCCAATTCCTATACACTCCAGACAAATACGAATTGCTTTGGCAAGAACCACCTGCGCCTCGCCCCGCAGGACGCCTGTCACCAGAAACGCCGCGCCTATGCCGATCAGCAGGAACGCCGAAGTTTTACGTTTCATTCAATCACCTTATTTTTGAAGCAGTCCATCAATAATCTCCGCCCATCCCTGCTTGTCTTTGGAACCCACAAACTGTTCTCCCACATAGTTCCCCTTATCGTCCACGAAAACCGTAGTGGGCACCGCGTCGACATTGTTTATAATAAGATTGTTAAGGCTTTCGGAAGGAAGCAGATGCGTGTAGTTTGCGCCTGTTTTATCAACAATTTCTTTTGCAAGCGCAACGCCTTCTTCCGGGATGCTGCCGTCGCTGTTCTGAACGTCCGCCACGATCCCCACGATATTTACGCCTTTGTCCTGGTATTCGGACTTGAGCTGGCCGAGATCGGGCAGTTCATTGATGCATGGGGAGCAGAACGTCGCCCAGATATTCACCATCGTCAGGCTGTAATCCGCAAATATGTCCTGGGTAACGGTATTTCCATTGAGGTCCGTTGTTGTAAATTCGGTGAGCCCGCCTGCGGATCCGCTTGTCCGGTTTTCATCCGCACCGCCACTCTCGGACGCAGCAGGGGCCGATGTTTCCGCCGGCTCCGCGCTCAGTTCTGCGGACGCGGCCGGGCTTGCCGAAGGACTGTTTGTGTCCGCATTGCGCCCGTCCGAACATGCGGACAGCAACACCGCTGAAAGCAGCAGGACAGCTGCTACAAGTATAACACTTCTTTTTATCTTCATATAATGATCTCCTTTTACTTCTTGAAAATTTGGGTCCAACATTCTTGCGGTAATCGCCGTTCAAACGCTGCTGTATATTCCCTTTTGCACTCCATTGCATTGGGCTCCCGCCTGTGATAGTATACAAAAGGAATCAATCTGGCGCGCGGTAATCCGTTCGCACTGCCTTGGAGGAGTTCATTTGAAACCATTGTTTGAAACAACGGATCTTGTTTTCTGCGGGTTTATCCGTTATGGTAACCTTTCTATCCCGACGGACAGAGTCACGTTTATTACCGGCGAAAGCGGATGCGGGAAAAGCACGCTTTTGAAGCTTATGAACGGCGTATTGTCCCCCTCGAGGGGGAATATATTCTACCGCGGCCGGGATATCTCAAAGGTTGATACCATCCGGCTGCGCCGCGAGGTTTCCCTTGTTTCCCAGGAAGCCTTCCTTTTTGACGGCTCCATCCGGGAGAATTTTGACGCGTTCTACAAATTCAGGAATATGGCTCCTCCTTCGGATGAAGAGATAAAGACATGCCTGTCTTTAATGCAACTGGATTTCACGCCCCCGGCACTGACGCAGACGCTTTCAGGGGGTGAAAAACAGAGGCTGTACCTGGCTGTTTTTTTGTCCTTCCGTCCCGGCGTCCTGCTTTTGGATGAACCGACCTCCGCATTGGACGCCCGGACCGGAGAAACGGTAATGTCCAACATCATACAATTTTGCAAAGGCAACCATACGGAACTGCTTGCGGTCAGTCACAACAGGGAGCTTACGGAAAAGTTTTCCGAGAACACACTTCAACTGAAAAGGGAGGCAATAGAATGATTGGCGCGGCCGATATCGGGATCCTTCCTTTTTGCCTCATATATTTGCTTTTACTGGTTGTCATTATCCTGATGCAAAAATCCCGCGTAGGAAAAACAAAACTTCTTCTCCTTGCAAGTCTGCGCATGACAGTACAACTGGTGATTGTGGGATTTGTCCTGACATATATTTTTCAGAATCCGCACCCTCTTTTTACCGCCGTTTTTCTGGCAGCCATGATCATCTTTTCCGTACACCGGGTTTTGTCCAAACAAAAAGCCCTGAATAAACGGTTTAAAATTTTTGTGGGACTTTCACTTACCCTGTCCGGATTGGCGGTGGTTGCTTATTTTGTCTGTGTGATCATAGGCCAGGACCTGTTTAATCCGCAGTATACCATTCCGCTTGCCGGAATGATTATGGGAAACGCCATGACGGGCGTGAATCTTGCGCTTGCCAATTTTACCGAAAACTTAAAGACCCGGAAGCAAAAAATGGATGCTTTGCTCAACCTGGGCGTGCACCCCCGCGACATTTTGAAACCCATGGCTGCCGGAGCGCTTGAGACCGCGCTCATACCCACCATCAATTCCATGCTTGGGATGGGGATTATTTTTCTGCCCGGCATGATGACAGGCCAGATACTTTCAGGAACGGTCCCCACCACTGCGATCCTGTACCAGATCGCAATCATGATCGCCATTTGTACGTCCGTAAGCCTTTCGGTATTCTGCGCGCTTACCCTGGGATACAGAACGCTCTATAACAGCAAAAACCAGTTTACCGGTCTGTAAATCCGGCCGTTTTTTTAAGCTTTTCCAGGTCCACGATCTTTATTCCCCCGCGGAAAACCCGGACCATTCCTTCCCTTTCAAAGTATTTCAGCATACGGGATATAACCTCCCGGGCGCTTCCAAGATGTCCGGCGATCGACTCGTGCGTTGTGGACAGCGTATCCGTTTTTTCGTCTTCCGACTTCTCCAGAAGGAACAGCGCGAGCCGTTTATCCATGCTGGTGAACAATATCTGTTCCATAACCCACATCACATCCGAAAACCGGGCCGCAATCACCTGGTTTGTAAAATCCTCCGCTTCCTTGCTTAACTTGCAAATTTCCTGGTAAAATTGAACCGGAAGTATATAGACTTCGCTGTCCGCATCCGCGTCGATAAAAACATCGAAATCGATATTGCGCATGATGCAGGACGCGGTGAATATGCAGGTTTCGCCGGGTGCGGGCCGATACAGCGTCGCCTCCCTGCCCGTGCCCGAAATCAGGTAAACGCGCAGCCGCCCGCTTTTCACAACCATCAGCCCCTCGCAGTCCAGTCCCGCGCTGTGGATATTCTCGCCCCGTTTATAGCGGGATAAGCGCATATTCTGTATAAATATCTGCTTCTCGTTTTCCTTAAGCTTCTTCCAGTAAGGCAGCGCTCCGGCCAGGAACGTAACGTCGCTCGGTCCGATCATATGATTCCTCCCAAATTTCTTCTCTATTAAGTATATAACACGCTTAAGCAAAGTAAAACAAAACAAGAAAAAATTCAGGATTAAAAAACCGGGTGCGGAGGCATCCGGTTTATTCACAATATGTTGCTGTCATTCCAAAACAAGCGCGCCCATCGGGCAGTAGCGCACGCATTTTCCGCAGCGGATGCAGACGTCCATGTCCGCCACCGGCGCGGAAAAACCTTTTTGTGTAAGCGCGCCCACAGGGCAGACCCGTATGGACGGGCATGGATGGTTTTGCGGACACCTGGCCTTTTTGACCACCAGGTTTCTTGCATCGTCCCCAACGGTTGTTTCCTGCGCGTCTATTTTATGCAGGCTATTTTGCATCTTGATTCCCTCTGTTTCCTCTGATATATTTTACGGCCTCAAATCCGGCCTTTGCTCCCTGGTAGACGGCCTTGCTGACCTGCAGCCATCCGCCGGTGCAGTCCCCGGCGGCAAATACGCCAGGCACATTGGTTTCCATGTTTTCGTTTACGATCACTTCGGAGCCGTTCAAACTGACGCCCATCATTCTGGCAAGGTCGCTGCTGGTTGCGACCCCCATCGCTACAAACGCGCCGGCTGCGGCAAGCTCGGTCCCGTCCTTGAATTTGATATGTTGAAGCCTTCCCTCTCCTTCCAGAGATTCTATCTCTTTTTGGTTTACGGCAATGTTGGAAGGCATACCGACGGTCATTTCAAGTCCGTTTGTCAGTATGGTGACCGAGGACGCCACTTCGGCAAGTTCCTTTGCTTCCGAAAGCGCGTATTCCCCGTTTCCGAGCACGGCAACGTCCTTTTTTCTGTAAAAAAACGCGTCGCATGTTGCGCAGTAACTGACCCCGCTTCCCTCGAGTTCCTGAAGTCCTTTTATCTTAGGCTTTTTGCGCGACGATCCTGTGGCCAGTATTACGGTATCCGCCTCCAGAGAACCGGTTTTGGCTTTTACCAGCAGCTTTTGGCCGAAACCCAGGCCGACCACCTCATCCTGCATCATTTTCGCGCCCAGTTTTTCTGCCTGCGCGATGCCGTATTCAATCAGCTGTACGCCTGATACAGGCTCTGGAAATCCATAATAGTTTTCTATCATTCCGGCACGCTCAAGTGATCCCTTATCCTTGCCGATCACCACTGTTTCCATTCCCGAACGCAAAGCGTATATGGCGGCGGTTATCCCCGCCGGTCCGCTGCCGATTACAACAACATCTGGCATTTTGTTTCCTCCTCATGTCTGGTATTATAAAATTTGCGGCCAACTTTTACTGTGATAAAATCACAAACCGTTTACGGTTATTTTGGTTATTTTTGGCTACAGGAACCTCTTTTAATCATAAATGAGAATGCAATTATTGTAAACAGATTATTTTTACACCCGGTTTCCGGTTAAAAGAAGGGCTTTGAGCCCTTCTTTTATGGAAATCAATATTTGGAATTTGGCTGTCCGCCGGATTCTTCCGTATAAAACGGTTCGTTTTCTATTTCGTATACCTGTTTTCTGAGCTTGAACCGGGCAACCATTTCCTTTAAAAGTTCTGCCTGCCCGGACAGTTCCTCGCTGGTTGCGGCGCTCTCCTCGGCTGTCGCGGAATTGCTTTGCACCACAATGGAAACGTCCCCGATTCCGCGGTTGATTTGGCTGATTCCCGTTGCCTGCTGGCCCGACGCCTCTGCGATTTCCGCAACCAGTTTGGCCGCTTTATCCACTTCGGCCACGATCCCTTTGAGCGCTTCCGCCGTTTCATTGGCGATCTTCGTTCCGGATTCCGCCTTTTTGACGGAGCCTTCTATCAGGTCGGTCGTCTCTTTTGCCGCATCCGCGCTCCTGGCGGCCAGGCTTCTGACTTCCTCCGCAACCACCGCGAATCCTTTCCCGTGCACGCCCGCGCGGGCAGCCTCCACTGCCGCGTTTAAGGCAAGTATATTCGTCTGGAATGCGATATCGTCGATCACTTTGATGATTTTGGAAATATTGTTCGACGAATCGTTGATTTCCTGCATTGATTGCAGCATTTCCTGCATGCGCCGGTTTCCGGCAGCGGCATTCGTGCTGGCCTCTCCCGAAAGCCTGTTGGCTTCTTTTGCATTTTCCGCGTTACGGCTTGTCTGTTCCGCAATCTCCGTTATGGAACTGCTCAGTTCCTCTATCGCGCCGGCCTGCTGGGTAGCGCCCTGGCTCAATACCTGGCTTCCCCCGGATACCTGGTTTGCGCCGGCCGCAACCTGTTCGGCGGCGTTGTTAATATCTTGCATGACTGTGTTCAGGGAATTGAGAATGGAATTGAGCGATTTTGAAACCTCATAAAAATCCCCCTTGAAATCGCTTATATCTTCTAGATCGAAGTTTCTGTTTGCGATTTGATTCAGGCAATATGTGATCTGGCGGATAACGTTTGTCAGTTCACCGCTCAGGATGTTCACCTGCTCGGCATTGGTTTTCACCAGGCCATACGCTTCCTTTGTATCTTCGTCCGCTTCGCTTATCTTTATATCCACTTTCAGATTGCCCTGCGCCATCTTCTGCAGCTGTTCGTTTATTTTGGTAAATTCGTTGGTCAGATACTGTTTTTGCTTGACAGCGACCTCTTCTGCCTTCCGGATCCTTGAGAGCGCGTTTGAGCTTTCTTCCATCAGCCTGTTGATTCCGGATACGATTGCGCGGTATTCGCCCGTAAACGCATCTTCGTCCGCTCTTCTGCTGAAATCGCCTTTCCTTACGCTGTCGTTGACGCAGGCAATTTCCGCCGTGAGATTTTTAAGCGTATCGATCATTTCCATCATGCTCCGGCCCAGGATATCCTTATCCGATCTTGCCGCGAGCTGTATATCCAGGTTACCCTCCGCAATGCTCCTGCTGGCCTCGGCCTGTTTTTTTGCCGCCGCAGTCATGGCGCCAAAAGAGCGGTACAGCGCCCCGATCTCATCCCCGCTGGCTGATACTATGGAAATATCCGTATCCCCTACGGCAATCCTGTCCGCCATATCCTTTAATTTGCGTATCGGCCGGATGATATGCTTGGTATAATACGAATAGGTCAACAGGATAATCAATATGGCAATACCGGCGGTAAACGGTATGGTGAAGCCCAGCAAAGACGATGTTATCTTAAGCTGATTCGCCTTAAATTCCTGGTTTGACGCCTCAATCATGGGCAGGTAGGTCCCGGTGCCGACAAAAACCTCCCGTCCCGCGACCTCGAAAGGCGCGGCAAACGATACTTTTTTTTCGTTCTGCCCGGTGTTTGGATTTTTCCAGGTATATTCAAAAAAACCGCCTCCCGCCTGCGCTATCCGGGAAAGTTCCCGGATGGGTTTCAGGCCGTTTGGATCCGTAGTATCGATTAAGTTTTTCCCTTCATTGGACAGGTTGTCCGGTGTTACCAGACTGACGCCGTCGTACTGATAAACAAAATAATATCCCGAATCCGAATATTTTGTGTTTCTGATATTATCCAGAATCTTCCCGAATAACTCGTCATCCGGAACCTGCCCCTGCTCTTTTGCATATTGGGCTTCGGACATCGTAATAATCGACATGGTGTTATCCTGTATACTCTGTTTCACCTGCTTCAGGATATTTTCAGCCGCAATTTCGCTGGACTGCCGGTTTGCCGAATCAACGAAGAACAGCATGCTGCCTACGAAAAAAGCCGAAAGGATCATTGCGCCGGCAAGCGTCAATCCTATTATTTTGGATTTAATTGATTTTTGCGTTTGGACCCCCGAAATCTTGTTTTGCATAATACCATTTAGTCCTTTCTTTTGAATTTTCTATCAAAATCATAATCAACGGCTAAAATCCCGGCTGTAAGCCTTTGCCTGACCCCGCAGATTTTTTACAGCGGTTTTTGTATTTATCATACCAAACCGGAGGACTTAAACTGAAATTTCTGCTTTTTTTCTTTTTCTCTCCAAATTTCTTTCTTTATGCGCACAAAAATGCGGTGAATCTTTGATTATACGCCAATATTTGGCCCGCCGTTTGAATCATAACTGCGCGTTCAACTCGCCGACCGTACTGACATAATAGCCTTTACCAGAACGTTCGATTCCCAAACTTGTACTTTAGATTCTGAAATTTCTCAAACAGCATTAGTGAACTCTTTCCCTTGAGATATCCCATTATCTGTGCTACGCCACACTTTACAAAGGGCGAAAACAGACAGAGAAACGGGCTGCTGACAATAAAACGACGATATGCTCCGGAGGATTGCATATCGTCGTTTTGTTATAGGGTATCCAAAGGGCGCTCACTTTGGCACACGACCTTGCTTGCAAGGTCGTGTGTGTTATGCCTGCCTTGCCGACTGACGTGAAAATTGCGCCGCCGCTTTGTTTGGTGGCAAGACTTGAAGCGGCAGGATTCGCATTAAAGCTTAGCGGCTCAAAACTACCGGTCTGCTTATTTATCAGCCGATAGGATTTATCGTTATTCCGCTTCTCTCAACCGCTCTACAATCGTTGCTCTGTTGATAGAACGGTATATTCTCTCCGGCGTTATTATACAAACCGCTATTATCACTATAATTGCTATTGCCACAGGGAGATATGGGTAGGTAAAAACCGCGTAGCTTACTTGTTGTTGAAACAGCTTAAAAATCCCGTATGTTAACGCATTACCTGCCGATAAAACCAAAATCAGCGTTATTACGGCATATCCAAGCCCCTCGCATATCAACAGTTTTCTAATCTGCTTACGGCTCATGCCAATAGATTCAAGCGTCGCCAGTTCGCGCTTACGAACCATAATACTAACCGACATTACATTTACAAAATTGAGAATACCAATCAAAGCGATAACAAGCGCAATGCCGCCGCCAAGAACAAGTAATACCATTTTTGCGCTGTTCATTTCTTCCATTGATTCCATCTTTGACGTTAGCGATATTTCGGAATCCTTTCCCATGATTTGCTTTAACGCAATCAGGGCGTTTTGCTCATAATCGGCTGAAACATCAAGGTTGATTTTTGATACAAGCGGTTCACTAAACCATTCCCGCATTAAAGCGTTTGATATCAGCACGGTAGGCGCAAGACCGGAGCCAACGTCTTTATAACCAAAAGGAACGAAACCGCCAAGCGGTATATTAATTTTTTGGCTGCCGGTATTACCGTTTTCGCTTCGATAAGACGGTGTAATAATCAACTCATGGACATTTGTAAACAAGCCGGGATTGTCGGTTGCTATTAATGCAAACTCTCCGCGTTGAAAAGCGCCAATATCAATAGGCTTATCAAGCGTGCTGCTCAATTTTGTTAGCATTTCACCGTCAACGCCGAGGACGAACCCGCGAAAGTTCTCATAAATATCTTTCTCGGTTAAATTGGCTATCTGCTCTTGCATGGGATTATTGGCAATGTATTCGCCAAAAGCGTCAGGCGAGTAATCAAGACTCATTTTTTCCCATGTCGTTACATGTAGAGCTTCAAATCCGGGCAGGGATTCCAGCTTTTCTATAAACGCTTTATCAAACTTTTGCGTCGGCAATGCGCTGTTTTCCAGCACAAAATCACTTTCAAACGTGGCTTCAATGTATTTGGTTATATCCATACTGAAAACCAAGGTAGTAACCGTTAAA
Source organism: Bacillota bacterium (assembly GCA_023393165.1). Classification (GTDB taxonomy): domain Bacteria; phylum Bacillota; class Clostridia; order Christensenellales; family Christensenellaceae; genus JAEYKI01. Next base: position 83,170 of record JAEWMJ010000010.1, read on the forward strand.
AATGTCGTTACGCCTAAAAACAGGCTGAGCAATACCACTCCCGCACGTTTTTTATCCCGGAAAATATTGCGGAAAGCCATTTTGTACGGTTTGCCGTACACGGACGAACGGGTATTTTTCGTTTTTACTTCCACGCCCGTATATCTCTGCGCTTCTATGGGAGAGATACCCGCCGCTTTTTTAGCTGGCTTCGACGCGCCCAATATCGCCGTGAGCAAAGGAAAGACCACCGCGCCTAAATAGATGAACGGGGAGAAAGACACAACCGCTTCTGTGGAAACAGCCCCAAGCTCTGAAATAAAGAACGGAACGAACACTATCGAAAGCAATAACGCGAGTATTATGCCAATCGGTATTCCAATTAAGCAAAGCCGCAAAATCTGTCCAACAACGATTCGCTTAATCTGTTTCGGCGTTGTTCCAAGCGTTTTAAGAAGCCCGTAAAAACGCACGTCGCGGGAAACGGAAATATATAGGACGTTGTAGATCAGCAGATACCCTGTAAAAATCAAGAATACCACTATGGCGCATAAGGCAATCAAAGCGGTTGTTGACTGTCCCGTATCAGTATCATAAGTTTCTGCCGCTACTACCGGCTGATTTTCGGATAAACCTAAATCGGACGCCAATGCGCCGCAATATTCCGAAACACGCGATTCATTATCGAACATCAGCGTTGCCGAACCATCTTTTTGGGCGCTTTTGCCGTATTTTTGCGATAGCTCCCGCGAAACGAGTATCACGTCCGCGGTATTCATTGACTGAACAAAACCGTAGCTTGTAAACCATCCCGACAAACGGAAACTTTCGCTGATCAGCGCGTTTTTGTTTTCGCTGTCCGTATAGTAAGTAAGGGGGATTTCCATACCAATATAAGGAGTATCAATACCCAATCGTTTCAGTACCGCAAGAGAAACCATGATTTCATTTTCTTTTTCGGGATAGTTTCCCTCTATGTCCACATAGGCGGGGGAACGTAGTTCTTCCCATTCGGTTTTATCGAAATAGTACAAGGTCAGGCTGATTTTTCCCATTTCCGGCGTATTCTTTACAAAACCGACGTTGTTGCCCGTACCAACTACTTTAACGTAATCCAAAGCATGAAGCTGCTCTATTTGCGAAGCGGTAGGGTGTCCGACTGCGGCGTGCGCCACAGTACCCGCAAAGCGTATTTGATTCATCTTCACAGATTCTACAAGGCTCATGCCTATGCTGAAAACAGACCCTATGAGCAAGGTTGTGAGTACAATGGCTGTGATTATAAAAAAGTTTCTCTTTTTATTGGATTTAAGGATTCTGCCTATAAGCCGCGTTATAACAGCGCCGTTGTTATTTTTCATTTTCAGCCACGTCCTTCCCGGACGATTTTACCGTCCTCTATATGGATAACGCGGTCGGCAAGCTGAGCGATTTGCTCGTTATGGGTAATCATCATCATTGTTTGATGGAATTTCGTGGAGGTCATTTTCAGAACGCCCAAAACATCCTGACTGGTTTTGCTGTCCAAATTGCCGGTAGGCTCGTCCGCAAGTAAAATAGACGGTTTTGTTGCAATCGCGCGGGCAATCGCGACGCGCTGCTGCTGACCGCCGGAAAGCATGTTAGGCAGATTATTGCATTTCTCGCCAAGCCCCAACGTGTCAATGATTTCGTTTATAAACGTTTTATCTACCGTGTTGCCGTCCAGTTCAATCGGCAGCACGATATTTTCATAAACACTTAAAATTGGCACGAGATTGTAACTCTGGAACACAAATCCCACATTACGTCTGCGGAATATGGTAAGCTGCTCGTCCGACATTTTAGCAAGCTCGTGCCCGTCAACAATCACTTTCCCATCTGTCGGCTTGTCAAGACCTCCCAGCATATGCAGAAGCGTACTTTTGCCCGAGCCGGATATTCCGACAACCGCCACAAACTCTCCCGCTTCCACAGCTATATCAACACCGTCAAGGGCGCGGACAATATTAGGTTCTTTTCCATAGTGTTTTTTAAGTCCCTGTGTTAATAAAACCGGCATTTCTTCACTCTCCTTTCCTTAAGGTAAAGAGATTCGAACTCATGCGCCCAAAAGCTGCCGTTTGGGTCTGCGAGTTCAGAGGGGCGTAAGGCTTGGGAGTACAAGGCGCCGCGATGAAGCCGTAGTGGAGCTACGGCAAAGCGCGGCAACGCAGTAATGCCGTGTCTTACGCCCCTCTGAACCGCATGGGTTCGACTCCCTTTACCTTATGCTTTTATCATGGATTGCAATTCTTACAAGCTCCTAACAAATCAGTATTTATTTCTTACAGTTTTGTAAGAACAACGAGAAGGTTGTATACTGTCCCAGCTTGGAATCCACAATGATATAACCGCCCTGTTTTTCAAAGATAAGCGACGCCAAATAAAGCCCAAGTCCGGCCCCATCCGCAGATTTAGCATTTTTACCCCGGTAAAAACGCTTAAAAATAGAGTTCCATTCGTCATGGGCAATACCGATACCATAATCCGTAATACTGACTTTTGTATAAAGGGGCAGGGATTCCAATGTAATGTTGATTTCACCGTTTGGCTCGGAATATTTTACCGCATTTTCCAGAACGTTGACCATCGCCTCACATATCCATTTCCTATCGTGGAGCAGAGAGACATCCTCAAAATAAGCTGTATGAATGAATATGTTCTTTTGGGCCGCCGCTGCGTATACGTTACTTATGCTATCGGAAATGGTTTGCTTGATACTCGCGGGTACAGGGGACAATGCAATAGCGCCAACCTCCAGCCTTGACATTTTTACAAGGCTATCCATCATCCATTGCAGCTTTTCTGTCCCTGCTTTGATGCGTGACAAAAACTCCTGCTGTTCGGCCGGGGTGATATTCCCCTCTAATAACAGGTCTGTATACATGGAAATGCCTGATAAGGGCGTTTTCATCTGATGGGACATATCCGATATAAAACTTTGAATGATTTCCTTTTCCCGCGTAGTTTGCGAAATGTCCGAATGGTTCATCCGAATGATTTTAATCGCTTTATGCGTCAGCTTAGAAAGCCGACTGTCTGCCGCCGATTCAAACGGAAGCTCCGTATCTTTTGCCAATACGCTGTCCAGTACCTTATCAATCGAATCAAAGGCTTTTCCAACATACCGATAGCTAGAAAAAATGGTCAGGGAACATATTGCAATAGAAACGATTATAACTGCCACAAGTTCCATCTTACGCCCCTCCCATCCATATATAGCCGATGCCATGGATTGTTTTAATTGTTTTTGGATTTTTAGGGTCGTTCTCCATCTTTGCGCGCAAACGGCTGATATTCACCGGCAGGGTGTTTTCATCCACGAAATTTCCCGTGTTGTCCCAAAGCGCGGAGAGGATTTGCTCTTTTGAAAGAACTTGTCCGGCATTTATCATGAAAAAAGAAAGCAGCTTGAATTCCGTAACACTGATTGGAATTTCTTCTTCACCGCAAAAAAACTTGCAAGTGTCCGTATCCAGTTTGTATTGGCCGGAACTGATGATATGTCGGCTTTCCGCTTCTGTGCGGCGTAACAAGGCTTCTACCCTTGCCCGGAGGATGGAGAGCGAAAACGGCTTGGTAATATAATCGTCCGCACCTGCCAGCAAACCCGATACCTCGTCAGTTTCCAAATCGCAAACCGTAAGCATAATAATTGGAACATTTGAATATGTCCTGATTTCTTTGCACAAGTCCATTCCATTACCGTCCGGCAGCCCCAAATCCAATATGATAAGGTCAGCCTTGTGCTGCTCCATGAGCCGTTTCCCTTCTTTGACAGAGTTTGCCGAAACGGCTTGATAGCCGTCTTTCTCAAAAGTAAATGCAATACCACGGTTTAAGTTTTCATCATCTTCCAATATTAAAATCGTTTTTTGCATTGCGCACCTCCGTTGTTTTCCTTGCTGCTCTGTTTCAAGCGCGGGTCCTGCGGTTTTGGAGCATCCTTGGGAATTGCCCAAACGCGGCTAAAACGAATCGCACCAATAATACGTCCCTGTTCACATAGCTGTTGTACCCGTCTGCTGGAAACGCCCCATTCTTTAGCCGCTTGCTCAGTTGATATATAATCCATGTTCATCCTTCCTTTTCATTTATGATGCTGGTGAAGCTGTACCATTAACCAGCTATAATTATATGCGTTTAAACGAATAGAAACAAGTAAGGTAATATGTTCATGCTGATTGGTGTTCTGGCTGGATTTAAACGTTGGTAACATGCCGGCGCAAAACGGCAAGCTGCGCCATGTGGTACAACCTTGCTTTTTTGCTTCAATTTCCCTGCGGTCAATTTTGGAAAAACTGCTTGTTGGGGAAGGCTCCCCAATCCCCACGGAACGCCCCGTTCGGGAGCGGTTGCATGTCCTGCGGGGGGATTTCGCTTCGCATAAAAAAAAGAAGGGGTTGACCGAGGCCACTGAAAAAGTGGGACTCTAAGCTTCAAGACTGGAAAGAGCTGAAATTACGAAGAAAAAGTAATTTCGGCTCTTTTTTGATATAATTACAGTAATAACATAAGGGGTAAAAAAATGAT
>JAEWMJ010000015.1 GCA_023393165.1 Bacillota bacterium
TCATCCAGCAGCAGTATGCGGGGCTCGTTGATGAGCGCGCGCGCTACCGCCAGCCTTTTTTTCATGCCTGTGGAATAACCGGAAACTTTTTTGCCTACATAATCTTTCATTCCAAAAAGCTCCGTCAGCTCGTCAATCTTTTTGGCAAGCGCGTCCGGCCCGAGTCCGTACAGCGCGCCGAAGAATTCAAGATTCTGCCTGCCGGACATCCATTCATACATTGCCGCGTTCTCGGTTAAAACCCCGCTTACCGCCCGGATACCGTCCCCCTGTTTCTGCGGGTCCATATCCATCACGCGGATGCTTCCTCCGTCCGGGTCTATCATGCCGGTAAGAAGGCGCATGGTGGTGGTTTTACCGCTTCCATTGGGACCGAGAAGACCCACCGTGTTTCCTTTTTGCACTTGAAAACCGATCCCCGCAAGCGCGGTGGCGGCTCCGAATTTTTTTACCACATCATTGATCTCGATGATCATTCTTTTCCTCCAGTTTCAGTTATGCCCTTCTTGCCAGAATCACTCTGGGCAGATTGACAATTATCTATAGCCATGAATTTTATATAATAAGTATACGAAGATCGCTGAAAGCTCCGCTGCCCCGCCCCAAGAATCTATGATTTTCCGGAGACCCCGGCCCGGCGTTTTAAGCGTTGAGGGGAGCAAGCGGAAAAACAACACAGAAATTGGGGTCTATCAGCGGCCTGAGTTGTCTTGCAGTTTTTGGGCCAAGCTGGTATAACGCGGATCGCCCGCAAGGGCTGCAAACGCAGGGTTTTGAAGGACCGAATCGGCCATGCTACGCCTGACTGTTTTTTCGTCCCGCGGAAGGCTTTTTCCAAGATCCAGATCTTCCAGCCAGCCGTCCAGAAGGTCAAAAAACCAATCGCCTTTCAGGCTCAGCGGGTAAATGTCCCCCGTAACGGTTTCCGTATACTGCTGCAGCATATCCAACGCCCTGCCGCTGTTTGACTGCGCGGCATATCCCTGCGCGGCGGATATGAAAAGGCCGGCCAGTACGCCCGGATGCAACCGCCTCATGTCAAAAGCCCCGGCTACGGCGAGAGAGCGCTGCAGCGTTTCCTCAAACTTTTCAGGATCATCGGCGCACAAGTTGAGGTATGCGGGAAAAAAGTTGAACAGGACGACGATGTTCTGATACATCCCAACCTGTAAAACCGATTTGGCTTCCTTTATCCGCCCCTTCATCGCGTAGGCGGAAGCCAGAAGCGATTCTGGAGGAAAGGCGGGCGCGATTGTTCCGTCCAGCAACGCAAGCGCGGTATCCGGATCGCCGGACGCAATGCCGCACAGTGCTTCCATGTACAATGCCAGCCTCGCGAGCGGCATATCTCCGCTTTCCTCCCTGACCCGGATAAAAAGGGCCTTTGATTCCTCAATCAGGGCCGACGCTTGTTCCGGGTCTTTTAACAGCTCTAAATGGTTAAATATCAGTATTCCCATTTGCAGCAGCAGCGGAAAACAGGCGTAATATTTTTTTATGACGACGCGGCATTCTTCCATCACCGCATCAAACGGTTTTGACGTAAAATCCGCCGAGAGTTTTGTATACAGCCTGCGGATATCCTCTTTTGTCATTTGCGGCTGATAATTGAGCAGCTCGTCAATGCTGATGTTAAAATAAGCGGCAAGCAGCGGAAGAAAGGTCACATCCGGATAACTTTGCCCCGTCTCCCACTTTGAGACGGACGCCTTGGAAACCCCGATATAATTTGCCAGGTCATCCTGTGTAACGCCCTTTTGCCTGCGTTTTGCCGCAAGCACTTTTGCTATGTTGATTTCCTTCATAAAAACCACCTCTGATCACATTTTAGGCGGCAGGCGCATGAAAATCAATGGATTTGCAGTTGAAACAAGTTATAAAAATCAACCTGCGGGATACTGCATATTATTTTTTTGTCGCTCTGTATCTACTGTTTTATTTTTTACATACTATAGCAATACGGATAGAAGCTTTGTTTCCCTGAAAACATAATTTATATGGAAAGGCGCTGGAGATATGGATAGGATTCTGTTTCGTTTTGAAGACCCCAAGCCAAAGACAACTATTGAAAAACCGGAGATACATAAAACTTTTTTAAATAAAAACATGCCGCAAACCGCTCCGAAGGGCGGCAAAACCGCTTACCTGACTTTTGATGACGGCCCTTCCGAATTTACGCCCCGCCTTTTGGACCTGCTCAAAGAAAACGGTGTGTCCGCCACCTTTTTTATTTCCTTCCTGAATAAAGATACGCCTGAAAAAAGAAGGCTATTGAAGCGGGAAGCAGAAGAAGGGCACAGCCTGGGGGTGCACTCCTTTTCCCACGATTATTATTATATTTATAAAAATGAGGAAAACTTTTTATTCGACTTTAAAAAGATGCTGGATATCATCCGCGACGCGGCGGGCGTCGATCCGAAAATAAGCCGGTTTCCAGGGGGGACCAGCAACATTGTATCCATTGTCGCATCGTGCGGAAATATCATCATGCCCAGGCTTGCAGGAGACGTGGAATCAATGGGTTTCAGTTACTTTGACTGGAACGCGGGCGGCCAGGACGCCCAGTGCCCTTATTATCCAACGGACGGACAGCGCACAGGAAGCCAATACATCATATGTCCTTATCCAACGGCCGGGCAGGTGATCCATGACGTTTTAGCGCAGGTAAAAGGACAGGAAAACCTGGTTGTTCTTCTGCATGACGTCTATGAGTTTACCGTGGACGCCGTGCCCGAACTTATAAGGGCCCTTCGCGGCCAGGGATATGCGTTTAAAGTCTTGACTCCGGATTCGCCGAAGATCCGGCATGCCTTTGCCACAAAAGAAAATATATTGCCCAACCTGAAATTATCTTTAAGAGTATGCGAATTTTTTGTGCAGCTTTTGGAATCATCCGGAAAATAAAAAACACCGGGGTATGGGATTGCCGCCGCAGGTTATCCAACCGGGTTTTGGAGCGCTTTGATTTTGTTTTTAAGCTCCGGTAATCAAAATATGAATAGCTTGCGGCAACCATAAGCCCCATGCCCATCCATTTTTCAAAACAGTACCGGCTGCCGGTTGTTTTCACAAATTTCCATCCCGCCTGATGATGTTCCTGAAGCCACTTTTCCTCTTCTTCAAAGTCTGCTGCGGTAAAACCCTTTTTTTCCGTTTTTATTTCCATCACACATGCTCTCCAATACTGTTTTTGCAATTGCCGGTGCGGAGTTTAACTTTTTATACTGTTTTACTTTCAGGGGACGGTGACAAAGTTACAGCAGGGAATTTTAAAATTGAATATAATACAAACATAAGAACAACAAATAAAAGGAGGGAAAAAACAACACGAAAGAACCGCATGCTTAAAGTGTTATAGAAAGTTTCCTTTAAAACCTGAAACAACCCGCACATACGGAATTCTCCTTCCAAATGTAATAGATCTTCCTTTAAACAAACAAAAATATCCGGGAACACCGGATTTTTTTGTATTGCCTGAGTTATTTGCTTATAATCGATTTCCGGCCTCAAATACCTGCGCGTACAGGTCTTCCCCGAAATTGGACGAAAAAGGCCCGCCTTCGGTCAGTTTATAGGTCCGCGTCCCGTCGTCTTTTCTTTCCGCATACAGGAAAACGGCGTTTTGCATGTTTTTCTCGTAAAAGCTTTGCGCGAAATCATAAAGGTGGGTAATAAAAAAGACTTTGATATGCTTTTCTATCAGCGCGCGGACGATCTGCCGGGCAATTTCCGATCCTTCCCTTTCGTTTGTCGCTGAAAAAGATTTGTTAAACAGCAGCAGCGAATTGGGTTTCAGCATTTTTACGATGCCGTCCATCCTGAAAAGCTCTTCATCCAGTTTTCCGCTTTTCATCTGGGTATCTTCCCCGCGTTTAAAATGCGTAAAGACATTTTCGCAGATATTGGCGCTGAAATTTTCCGCCGAAACAAACATGCCGCACTGCGCCATCAGCTGGGACAGGCCTATGCTACGCAAAAAAGCGGATTTGCCGCCCTGGTTTGCGCCCGTAATGACGACAAGCTCTTTTTCGTCGGCGCAGACATCGTTGCCCGCAACCTTTTGACGCAGTCTGAGCGCCAGGCAGGGATCGTACAGTCCGCAAAAAAAGTGTCTGCGTTCATAGGTTTCAAAAAGAAGGGGATAGGCGCAGGGTTCCTTCAGCTTTGCAAGCTCCCCATGCAGGTTGACGCACCCGATATAAAAAGCAAGCTCGCGCCGCAGCACGTTTAAAAAACTTAAGATATGGTCGTTGGACTGGGCAATCGTGTTTGCCACGATGTTGAACCCCCTGTCTTTCAGCGCATACAGGCCGTCCATCCCGGCCTCGTCGTTCTCGCGTACATAATAGGAATACCCGGTTTTTTTGGAAAAAACGCGGCTCAACCATTTTTGTTTTTTCCGCGGCGGTTTTCGCAGCGCATACCCGGAACCGATGACGCCTTTGCCCGGACGGGCGCTCAGCAGCATGCCTTCTCTGAACGCCAGTTCCTTAACATGTTTTTGAACATCCAGGAAAAATTCGTCGCTCAGATCCTTCCTGAAGCCGGCAAAAAGCCTTACAAAGCCTTCGGACTCAAACGCTCCGGCATCGTCCGCGATCCGCCTTAAGCTGCGCAGCGTTTGCGCAAACATTTTGAGCACTTCTAAAGACCGGTGGAGAACATAAGAAGGCGAACCTTTAATCATGTAAAAATATTCTTTTTTTTCTTTCTCTATCGCCCGGAGAGCGATGCCGTAAATTTCCCCGACTGTGGACGCGTTTTTGATACAGTCCTTTAATATGTCCTGGCGGTATAAAATTGTACCGGTATCCGTAAGGCTTTCAAGGACCGCATTTTGGGCAACGTCTCTTATGAACGCATCGCCCGAAGCCATGGCGTTGAACAATGTGCTCAGATCCAGGTCGCAAATCAGGTCCCCCCCGCCGGGCGGGAGGCCGGACGCCGTTTCGAAATCACGGTCCCTGAACATCAGGCAGGCTTTCATGATTTTATCCGCTCCATCAGGCAATCGTATGTGAGCCCGTATTTTTGGGCAATTGTAATTGCGTAAGCAAGCCCGTCCGCCGGACGCCGTACGATTTTGAACGTCCTTATATCCGGCTTTTCCGGTTCCACCGTACCGGCCATGCTGACCGCCTTACCGTACAGGCCGGCCAGTTCCACAATAAAAGTGACGCATACGCACAGCAAATCCTTTTTAAAGATTTTCTCCATCACTTTTCCGGCGAGGAATACCGCGTCTTTCAGCGCGGCCGTATGAAACATCTCGTTAATAATGATTATGCTGTTTTCCGTCGCACGGCTCAATATATCCCGGATGCGTTTGAGATCATCCAGCAGTTTGCCGCCGCCCCGGGAATCTTCTTCCTTTTCGAAATATGTAAACAACCGGTCAAACAGGAACAGCCGCGCCGCGCTCCCCGGAACGGGACAGCCGATGCACGCCAGATAGTGCATCTGTCCGAATGCCCGCGCAAACGTTGTCTTGCCGCCCTGGTTGGGCCCGGAAACGACCAGTATCCGCTCTTTCCGCTCCATAAAAAAATCGTTGCATACCACGGCCGTCCGGCCTGCTGCAAGATTGGCCGCCAAAGCGATATCGTATCCTTTATAATTATAAATTTCTTTGCTTTTGTTTGTGACCTCGGGATAGCAGAATTTCAATCCCGCCTCTTTGAAACCGGACGCATACTCCAGATATGCCATATAAAACTGCACCTCACGGTCAAAAACGGCTAGAGTTTTATCTGGATAGTTCCGGTTGTTCCCGCAGAACCGGTCAAGGGCGGAAAACAGCCCGGGGTACAGCCGGGACAGCATATCCAGTATTTTTTGTTCAATACTGTTCGCGGCCGTATGTTCACGGAATGATACGATGTAATCATCAGCCGCCCCCTGTCTGAAATTTTCAAAAGTTTTGAGCATGCAGGCGCTTAAATCCTCTTCCGACTCGTATTTTCGGACTCGGACAACATTATCGTTGATATGAACGCAATAGTGGACGGCGCTCAGATCCGCTTTCAGTTGTTTTGCCCCGGTCATCAGGGATAAAAATCCTTCGGACCCCGTATATGCGTCCAAATACTCCCGCAGGGACAAAAAACCGCGGGATTTTATTTCCGTTTGTTCCAACGCCTCTTTTAAGGCGCAGACCGCGCCGCAATAAATTTCCACCGAATCCAAAAACCAGCTTTCCTTTTGCCGGATGCATTTCAGTTTGCCGGCCTGGATATGGCTTTCCCGCAGGGACTCCATACTTTGCGCAAAGGCTTCCACCGCATCAAATAGATTTTTCCCTTCCAGGTCCCGCATGATCTCCTGGCGGTATAGAATCGTATCCCTGTCATTCAAAACAGTATAATAAAAAGGTTTCAGGTTGTATTGCCGTTTATTTGCGGTAACCCGTTCTATGACCTGATCCAGATTTAAATCAGTAAAAAAAGCGGGCTGATCAAAAGTTTCTCTCTCTCCGCCTGTGCTTTTTTCAAACAATATGCTCTCAAAGGGCATGCCGCCACCCCCCGCAGGAAACTGTTTATCCTATAAAGTACATAATACCGGCCGCATCGCGGATGCATTGATGGGCGCCGGAGGAACTCCTTTGAACTAATTTTAGATCATTCGCCTGAATACCGGATAGAAATTATTTAAGGGATATCTTAATATATTTGACAAACGGCGCGGCCATAACAAGGACAAAAACAACTTCTTTATAAATATAAAAATAAAAATTTCCCCGCTCAAAAAAAGTTGCGGCGATTGCGTAAAGCGGCTTCTCATTATTTTTCATGCCGTACATAAATATAGAATGGAAAGGAGTTCTTCAATATGTTAAAACAAAATAAGTTAACGCTTCGGAGGCTGGTGACATTATTCTACCTGGCAGGCAAATTTGATACAGGCGCAAGCAAAAAATATGACGGTGACGGCGATTATAAGCAGACCATTTATTTTGACAGAATAAAAATTACCGACAATGTCAAAAAAGCAACGCTGGAAGATAAGGATTACAATATACATGATATAACGATTTCTCTTCGCGACAAGGGAAGAGAGTTCATTTTATATAGAAGCAATGAGATCCCGGTAAAAGAATGGAACCGGTACGGCCAGGACCATATCATGACTTTCAGTACCGGGAAAAAATACAGGGAGTATCTGATTCCCGACAAGAAGATCAGATTGACCGAGGACGCGCAGTATATTGATAAACTGGAGGATATATCAAACAGGATATTCAGCGAAATTGAGGAGTTGGAAGTAAAAATAGTGGATGCAATGGAGAAAGACAAGAATGTTAAAATTCCGAAAGATTTTAATTTTTTCAAGGGAGCACCAGGTTTCTTTAAACGGTTATTTCATAAAAAAGCAAAAGACAAAGGCGATCTGCAATAATTCTCTGCATAATGATTCAACGCAAACAGATCCTTAAATCCCGCGCTTTGCCTCGGTTTTATTTTTTTCCGGGTATTTTTCATTTATAAATTGGATATAGTGCTCAAGGCTTTTATCCACCACGCCGATCCAGCGGTTTACAATCAGTTCGGGGCTTTCTTTCATATCGTCCCTCACCCACTTGACAAAGACCCCGAGGAACGCGTGATAATAAAATTCAACCAGGAACGTAAAATCGTCTTCCGTGAGAATCCCTTTTTCCAGTTCATCCCGGCAGAGTTTTTTGACCTGCATTTCCGTCAGCGTATGAAGGAACTGGATAAAACAGTTTTGCCCGCTTGCGCCGACGGCGTTTTTATAAAAAGTTTTGTTTTCAAGGATATAGCGGCAGAGTTTAAAAGAGCCGTTCATCCAATTTTCGTATGTGGTGCTTTCTAAAATGCCGTCCACGATTTCGGTTGAAAATATCCAGTTCACCACTTCGTATTTGTCTCTGAAATGGTAGTAGAACGTCTTCCTGCTTATTCCGCATTTATCCATAATATCGGCAGTCGTAATCAGATTAAAGGGTACTTGCTCCATCAATTGCTTCATAGCGAGCGCAATGCAACCCTTTGTAATATTAGCGTTTGACATGGCTGATTGATCCTCATCTTTTACAGGAAAGTTTGTTATAAATATAACATACTTTGAAGAGTTGTTCAATGCGAATCACAGGCATAAGCAGAAGGCAGGGCTGTACAGATAGAAACCCGGAATTACCCGGGTTTACTATCTTTTTATTATCTTATATAAGAGCCTCCGCCGCGGCGGGAGTGAATATAAGCTGCTTGTCCCTGACTTCCGCCGTACCGCAAAGGCGGTACCCTTTTGGTCCTCCGTCCATTGTGGCCGCTACAATCCATGCGTTTTTATTCTCAGCCAAATTTTTCTGCGTTTTTTCCATCTTATAAATACCGAATACAACCGTGTCCCCTGCAACTTCGCCCCTGCCCGCAACGACCGGGTGTGGGATATTGTCCCTGCCCATTGTGACAAGCGAAACAAAAGCCGAACCCTCGATAACCGCCTTGACTTCTTCATGAATAACCATTTCCAAATCTCCTTTAAACTTATTGACAGCTTTACTTTGTTTTTGCTATCTAGTATAATATTACTACCTTGAATTTCTATTTCAAGTACGCAGATAGTTATTATCAGGTAAGGAAAAAGTGACTATGAAAAACGATCGGAACGAGTGCGGATGCAAAGATAAATGCCCGTGCATGGAATATTGCCCTCTGGAAAGCGCGCTGAAACTTATAGGCGGGAAGTGGAAAGTACCGATTTTATGCGCTTTGCACCAGGACGGCACCACAAGATACAACGCGCTGAAAAGAAAATTAAGGGGTATAACAAATACCATGCTGGCAAGCGCATTGAAGGAATTGGAACAGGACGGTCTTATCACCCGCAGGCAATATATGGAGATGCCGGTCCGGGTGGAATACGCATTGACAGGCGCCTGCAGCGGCCTGATGCCGGTTTTAAAACAACTGGCGCAATGGGGCGCATCCGTCCCAAAAGCGGAATAGCTTCATTTTCTTGCCGAAAGGCATTACGGAGTTTTATTTAGTCCGATATCATTGTACCTGTGAGAGTATTTTTTTGAGCATATCAGTATTCACCGGCTTTGCGACGTGAAAGTCAAAACCGGAATCTCTTGCAAGAGCGTGGTCGCGGTAACCGGCGTATCCCGTTAAAGCGACAATGGGTACTTTTTTGAGCGCTGCGTCTGATTTTAGTACTTTGGCAACTTCAAATCCGTTTAATCCCGGAAGCCCGATATCGCAAAAAATGATATCCGGCTCAAACGACTTCGCTTTTTCAATGCCCTTAACGCCGCTGCCTACCGCGGCAACGTCATGTCCCATTTGCGTTAATAAAGAACACATGATTTCGGTAAAGTCGCGATTATCTTCAATCAGTAAAATACGAAGCGGACGCAAAGCAGCGAGAGCCGGCTGCTGCCAGGATTCCGCCTCGGCAGGCACGTTTGATACCGGAAGGCTGATATAAAATTTGGTTCCCCTACCCTGGCCGCCGCTCTTAACGTTCACGCTGCCTCCATGCAGTTCCGCGATACCCTTTACAATGGACAATCCCAGGCCGATGCCGCCGCTTGTCCTTTCAAGCGAATTGTTTGCCTGCATGAAGGGCTCAAATAAATTGGGCAAAAATTCGGTTTTTATACCGATTCCATCGTCTTCAACGGAAATAACCGCCCTGCCTTTTTCCTCGGAAACCGCCAATATTGTTTTGCCGCCCTCATCTGTAAACTTTAAGGCATTCTGCAGGAGATTCCCGATAGCCTGCGTTATTCGTACGGGATCCGCGTCAAGGTATAGAGTCCCGCCGGGGAGATGGGTTTCCAACGCGACTCCCTTTTCATTGAAAAGAATTTTAAAATCTTCCGCCGCCTTTGAAGCAAGTCTTAACAGTTCAACTTTCTCCTTTTTCAGCTCTATCTTGTTGCGTATGATACGCGTCAGTTCCAAAAGATCATCAACCAAATGGCACAATTGGTTGATCTGGCGCTTTATGATCTCTTTTGCATTTTGGATCTGCAGTTTATCGTCGGAAATATCCATAAGCGAGATGCCTGCCACGATCGCCGCCAGGGGATTCCTCAGTTCATGGGAAAGAGTACTTAAAAACTCATTTTTGTTATGGTCCGCTTTCTTCAGTTCCTCAACCAGTTCCAGAGCCCTTTTTTCGCTTTGCTGGAGAACATCTTCTATCCGCAGCCTTTCAATGACATCCGCAGCCTGGCGGGCAAGAAGATCGATCATCCATAGTTCCCGTCCGCTGAACAGATGCTTTTCCTTATAATGCGTGGACAGTACGCCTAAAAAGGCGCCCGATCCGCTGAACATGGGCGTGGATTGCACGCAGCGTATATTTTCGCTTAGAAAGATCTTCTTGTCGATTTCCGAAAAGGATGTGCTTTTTTGAATATCATAAACGATTACCCGCTTTCTTTCCTTCATCGCTTTTCCGCAAGCCGCGCACCCGGGCGTCACTTTTTCAAAATGCCGCAGAAACGGAGCGCCGAAGCCCTGGTGAACAATGATTTTAAGACAGCCGTCCTTTTGATCAAAAAGCTGCATATTTCCCTTATCCGAGCGTGTCAAGGAAACCGCAGCCTCCAAAATCTCGCAATATAAATTCTGTATATTTGTTTTGTGCATATAATGGGAGCTGATGAGGTGCAATCTTTTCAGGGCATTGACCTCCTCGGTCAGATTGTCCTTCAGGATTCTAAGTTCGCGCACATATTTTGTAGCTCTTATTTCGCTTTGCTTAAGTTCGTTATTAGAAATGAGATGGCCCATCGCAATCGCTATGTAACCGGAAATAGTTTTCATAAAGTCAAGATCGTCTGTTTTAAAGGAACGATGCGTCCGGCTGCCGAAGCCAAGGGTCCCGATAACCCGGTTTCCAGCCATAAGGGGATGGCAGGCATAAGCCAAAACTCCGAAAGCACTCAGAGACTCCGTCCTTGCATCAGGCGTATCCGGGATGCACTCCGCCACGATCCGCCGCCCGTCCCGCGCCGCGCATCCGCAAACCGCGGCGCCGAATTCAAGCCATTCCAACTTTTTTGCTTCCTCTTTTGGTATTCCTGCAAAGGCATTGAGGTGCAGACAGCCCCTTTCCCTGTCTACAAGATAGTTAAAAAACATATCGCATCCTATATGATCCATAGCCTTTCCGCAGATTTCCTCCATAATCTCCTGGGGATTTTCACTCGCCAGCAGGCAGCTTGTCAGGCCGGCCAGCATCTCTTCCCTTTTCTTGTTATTGGCCAGTTCTTCTTCGGCCCTTTTCCGGAGCAGGACTTCCAGAATGGACGGGACCAGCGATTCGAGCAGTTCTCTGCTTTCTTCCGAATAACCGCCTTTGCGGTTTGCAACCGCTATTATACCTGCAACCTGATTATTGTTAAAAAAAGGAACGCCCAAAAAAGCGGTTAACGCGGGGGGATTCTGCGGAGCAGGGTAGTCCGGATATGCGGCAGAAATGTTTGTAAGAATGGTTTTTCCGTTTTTTATTACGTTTTCGCACAAACTTTGGATTTTGATTTTATTCGGTGTTTGGCCGGCTGAAATTCCGTGCAGAAAACCTTCCTTTCCGATTTCTCCTATATAACTGATTTCACTTTCCGTAACGGTCTCCACGATTGCAAGACAATCACGGATTAATTTTTCAACGGTACCTGATGACATTGCTTTTTCATAGATATGATTAATAGCTTGCAACACTGTATTTTGGCGATTAATTTGCGACTCATACAGTTTACGGCCGGTAATGTCTATAAGCGAACCATAACCTCTTGAAAGTTCCCCTTCGCAGTTATATATTAACTTGCATTGTACCAATACCCAGACTAATTTATTGCTTTTATCCATGATGCTGAGTTCTGATTTGAATTTCAAATGACTTTGAGCCGCGGCATTTTTTAAATTCCTGACAAATTCCTGTAAATCTTCCGGAAGTATTCTTTCATATATTTTTTGTAAAATTTTATCCGGAGGCAGTGAGGCTAAACCCATACTTTCAGCCCATTGTTCAGAAAATACAGCTGTATTTTTTTGAAAGTCGATAATAAACGTCCCTTCTGTCGAACTGTCCAATATTTCAAGCAATAGTTTTTCTTTTTGCTTTATTTCAATTCTTTTACCGGCTGATTGCAGTTCCGCATTCTTTACATGTAAACTGGTTTCTTTATTTCTGATTATCTGAAGTTCATCATTGATCTTTAAAATATTCAGACTGTGGTTATTGATTATATCCGAAAACTCCGTTATATCGATATGGTTAATATCGTAAGAGCAAATAACAATAAACGGCAGCTCTGGAATAAGTAAATTAATGTTCTTTTCATATGCCGCAAATTCCTTTGAATAATTTGACAGCCAGAATGTATCGCCAATTGCCCGCAAACCTTCATAGCCATTATTTTTTGCATGCCTGATCAATTCCAGCCATTGATTTGTTACCCTTTCACCATCAAAACAGTTGTTTTTGACGTACCACTCAGTATACGGTATCAGTTTTAATTGACCGTTTGAGATACATTCACTTATATCTGGAACAAACTTCGAAAGGATATTTATTATTTCCTGCTTACTTGTGTTTGGGGAGTAAATCCAGGCACATAATTCATTGTTCAATAAACCTGTTTGCATGTATGGCGCCAATACTTCGTTAAAATCTTCTTTTGAAGAATATATATGGCTGATATGGGTTCCCCAGGCAATATCTCCGGCAATGCTTATCCCTGATTTCCTGACTTGATTGTTCAGCATTATCCGTTCTCCTTCCTGCAAATAAAATCAAGTAATTTTTTAAAACAAAGTTGACAAAAAAATAAAAGTATGCACTCCAAGACAGATCTATTTTTAAAATGATAAAGTTTGTCCTTCTTCTTTGCTGCAATATTTGACAAATAGAATTATAACATAATTGTACTGTAATTTGTTTAAGCGGCACAACAATTTTATTTAAACTGGCACTCCGGGTAGATTTCCAGTATGCTTGCAACACGCATCTTTACTTTTGAATATTCTTCCGCTATCCTGTTCCACACCGCTTTATCCACTATACCGGTCTGCTCCATACTGAATTTTTTTTGGAATGCCCTGACGGCTTTCTCAGTCGGCTCGTCAAACACACTGTTGGTCTGAACCTTTGGAATTTCCGAGTAAGCTCTGGATAAAGCAAGCAGATACATCTGAATCGTTTGCACGTCTTTTCCCGTTGTGCCCAGCCGGAGGACATACCCAGGAAATGCCCTGGGCGCTTTTTCCCTGAATATAGCCTGATGGGCAAGCATTGTTCCGCGGTACTCATTATAGAGGCTCTCAAACGTTACCTGATCAACAATTCCGGTTTGGGCATATCCTTTGTACTTTTGGAATTTCATTACCGCGTCTTTTGTTTCTTCATTGAATATATTTGAAATCTGCACGCCGGGTATCGCGGGATTATAGCTTGACATATTATTTATCAGGAACTGAACGACATTTACGTCCTGCCCTTTCATGCCCAACTCAAGTGTTCTGCCGAATTCCTTGGGAACTTTCCGTATGGCTTCTCCTTCCGAATGGACATCGGCAAGTTTCTTTATTGCCACGTAAATATATAAAAGCTTATACCATGTTTTCTTCTCCACAATGCCGTCTTGTTTCAGTTCAAATATGTTCTGAAAACGCTTGACGGATATTTCCGTCGCCTCATCAAATATGCCGTTTATAACTTCGATTTTGGGGATAGAAGGATAACTGCCGCTGATCCGTCTCAGCTGGGTTTGAATGCGGGCGACCTGCTCTCCCTGAGCGCCTCTTTTCTGGGGATACCCCGGATATGACCCCGCCGTTATCATGATGGCCGCGTTCTCAATGATCTCAATATCATTTCCATAATAATTCTGAAGAATCTGATATGCAGTAAGCCCTTTTAGCGCCAAATCAAGCGAACCCCACTGGCTGAGTCCGTCGCAGGTGGAAACGCGTCCGTCGCAATATCTTGCAAACATCGGTTCAGTGCTGCCTATCCTTCGCAGATAGTCGTTAAAGATTTCGTTGCCTATATCCTCTATGGAGCTGAATATACCCCGGTTGTACACAAAGGCCTGGTCATAATCGGGAGAATTTGTAATATCAAAATCATGTCCTCTGGATGGGTAATACTCCGTATAAATCCTGTTAAGAGCAAATGTTATCTGTGCAAACATGTTTGCACGGATCGCGTTTTCGGGCCAGGTAGGATAGATTTCACTTGAGGCGACATTTTTAACATAAGTCAAAAAAGGAACTGTAACGTCCTCGGCCGGTTTATCGGGTGCGCCAAGATGCACTTTTATGTATGCAGGTATATAAACTTGCTGCTGCTCAAACACCCCGCCCTCACCTCCTCTGTTCCTTTTGGTAACATGTTGGAGGAGGAATCACATAGATTCTCGTTATAAAATTGTCTTTTGTATTTACCGGGCGCGGCATCATGTTTGTGGTCAGAATAGTGCCCAAACCGGGCCATATTTGTGCGTCTTTATATAAATTTGTATAAAACTCAGGGAATTCAATACTCACGGTATAAACCGAATACGGCCTTAACGGCCATTGAGGATCCAGGCTCAATTGCAGCAGAGGCGCAGGCAATTCTATCACAGGCGTCTTACCGTCAATATTTGTTCTGTATATTTTCCTGCTGAACCGCTCTGGACCCTCTTCAAAATAAACCGTTACTACGGCGCCTTCCAGCGGAAATGCATCCTGAACCGTAACGGCCTGTACAATCAAATACCCCCGCGCAGGCGCCGTATCTGCCCGGAGAGGCTTTTGTTCATTGTTTTTCTCTGAATCGATATTGTTTTGTATCAATACTTTCCCTCCCTTTTTGAGCCTTTTAAGCCAAGAAAGGCGATTAAAAATGCATACATAGGCCAACTTTCTATTTATACATATTAAATATTGTATAAATTTATTAGCTGTTTTTTAACATATAGAATTGCTGAATTGCCTGATCTTTACAAAAAAACAAAAAAATTATCTTATGTTCTTTCAAAAAAAAAACGTACAATAAATGCGTTTTTTCCGATACTTTTATTCCTGGGCGGGTATCTTTAGTCCAAAGCAGCCAAATGAATCAATAAATACTAAAATCCTGCGTATATATTCCAACAAAGTGTTAAAATATATTTTTTCATATAACCCGCCCTTCTTCTTTTTTCAGCATCATATTCCGCGCTGAAAATGCCCCGCGCTTGATCTTATGCTCACCCGAAATCTGAAACGACGTATGCTGTGTAGGGTTTATCCGGGCGATATCCAAGCTTTTCCGCCAAAGAGACGGACCGCGTGTCGTGGGCGTCCCAGCTGGGGTAAAGGCCCCTGTCCAGGCACACCAGAATTAGTTTTGCTGCGCATGCGAGGGCAAGCCCTTTCCGCCGGTACTCTTTTTTGGTATCGACTTCGATTTCAATACCCTTGTCATATACCGTATACGAGGACGCGCCGGAAACAGGCGTATTTTTATGTAAGGCCATTACGCCGATCCCGCGGGTCTGATAGTCCCGGTAAGACCGGAACTGAGAGCACAGGTCCCAGGACCATTGTTCTGTTTTAGATTGATTGTATAGAGTCTCGTCAATCATTTTTAATTCGTAATCCGGCAAGACTTTTTTGATAAATGAATGTAATTTTGCCCTGTCAAAAACATCCGGTTCTTTCCTGATTGCATAGCGGAGAATTTTTTTGCAATTTTTCCCGTATACTCCCTCGATCATACCGGCCCAATCCTCATTCCGGGGTATCAGAATAAATCCGGACCCCATATCAACCGGAATGTTCTTTACCAGTTCCGCATTTGGGATTCCAGCGAAAAAGCAGAAATCTCCCACAATGATCCGGGCGGACGCCGGCGTTTTGATGTCATCGGCCCACGCCCATCCCATATAACCCTGCAGGCAGGACCAGATAAGGGTTTCGTTCCAATCCTGAAAGAAGGGCGCTATTTTATTCATATTTTCCCGATTTACTGTTTCCATACAGTTTTCCCGCAACACTATTTCAGCGATTCCAGTTCATTCACAAACTGCCGCGATAAAATAACGGTTCCTATGCTGTTTACCTTACCAGTCATATATACCGATTCATCGGGGCGTATCTCTATCTCCAGACTGCCGCCCGGCATATGCACAGTAACCCGGCTGTCGGCCAAACCCAGTTTATGAGCGGCGCTGGCGGCGGCGCAGCCGCTGCTGCCCGAGGCAAGAGTATATCCCGCCCCCCTTTCATAAATCTCGATTTGAATATTTTTCCTGTCCAGGACCTTTAATAGCTGCATATTGATCCTGTTGGGGAAATATCTTGAACTCTCCACGTACGGGCCCAATTTGCATGCTTTTTCTTTATTGATAACCTTCATAGGTATCACGCAATGAGGATTTCCGATGGACAGGCAGGTGACCCGGTAACTTTTCCTGTGAAACGTCATGGTTTCATTAATTACCTGCCTCTCTTCCCCAACTACAGGTATTTTGCTGCTTAAAAATGTTGTTTTGCCCATAAGAACCTTCAGCAGGTCTCCCTCGTCATTCAGATATTCCACCGAAACGTCGCCGCCCAGGGTACCCAGAATAAAATGACTGCCGGTTACGTATCCCGCGTCTTTTAAATATTTGGAGAAGATGCGCACGCCGTTCCCGCTTTTTTCGGCTTCGCTTCCGTCGGGGTTGTATATTTTTACAGCGATTTTTCCGCCGCCGGAGATCGGGCCAAAAAGTATTCCGTCCGATCCGGCTCCGAAGTTTCTGTCGCAAATAAGTTTAATCCGCTGTTCATTTAACGGAAGGGTATTATTCTTTGGATCGTATACGAGGTAATCGTTGCCCAATCCATGATATTTTTGCAATTCCATTTTCATCCGAGCCTCCAGATTCAAAAATATTTTTTTATTTTTACGAGCCCAACCTAGCCGGTATATGTCCCGCCCGTATTCCCGCTGTTCAGCAGTCCTTCCGCTTCGATCAGAAGGCGTTTTACCAGGGATTTGCACACAGGCCGGCGCCGGATTCCTTGGGTATGATAATAAAATTTAAACCATACCTTTAATTTCGCTGCCAATGATTGAAATCCTTTTTCTGTTAATTGAATAAGCATCAGCCTAATAAAAAAGAAAATCTTCGCGCTATCGGACAAGACCTGACCGCGCTTTATGGGGCATATATTTGGAACATTCCAAGTAATGATAAAAGAAACCGGCTTTCGGGGCGGCTATCCATAATTTTTGAAATTCTGTCTTATGGATACCCACCTTTCGCCGGTCTATTTTATCGGTATATATATATCCATCTGTGATTCCGGATTATCATACCCCAAAAATCTCTCATCGTATAACTCAAAATCCTCCCTGTCGTCAAGCTGCTCCTTCGTCCCCGTCAGCCATGTCCCCCAGATGTAGTCAAATGTCTTCATTAAATTTTTCAAGCTGCCCGTATGGGTAAAAACCGCGTACCGCCCCGCGCGCAGTGTTTTTGTTATGACTCCGTCCGGCATATTATTAAAGCAGGATACCTCAATACCCGCCACTTCGGTGAAGGATACGTCCCCGTTCATGGTATAAACCGTTTCATTCATCCCGCAGGCTTCGCAGATCCCGAATGCCCGGCTCCGCCGAAAGGTATTTGGAATGGACGGGCGTATCTTCCAAAACTTTTCCCAAATCCGGGGAATGGTGTTCTGGTTGAGCGTGGTATTCCCGCGTACGCCCGCCACCCTGATTTCACCCGTTTCCAAGATCCTGGGCTTCACTGTAACGCCCGTCGCAATATGCCGGAGAAATTCGGAATTTATCTGCTTCTTTGCTCCGATTATAGCATCCAGCCGGTTCTTCCGGTAAAAAACGGGGGACGTCTTGTATATTGATTTAAAAGCGCGGCTGAACGCCTCGGACGACTCAAACCCGTTTTCTATGGCAATGTCGATCACACGCTTGTTTGTATAAAGCAGCTTTTTCGCTCCGTCGGCCAGCCTGCGTTTTTTGATATAGCTCCCGACCGATTCTCCCAGGATGGAAGTAAACAGGCGGTTTAGATGATAGTAGGAATATCCTGCTTCGCGCGCCACTTCCTCCACGCTGATATCGCCCAGGCGGTCTTCGATGAGAGTAATTGCCTTTTCCAGAGATTTCAGGTAATCCAAAACAACACCCCGTTACAAGGATACATAATCGTATATGCCCGGCGCGGACGGCTCGATCCGGATACCGACCGGCTGTTCGCGCTCCTCTACCGGCTCACCGGCAGTATAAACCTGCCAGCCGTTGCCCGCAAGACCGCCCCAGCACAAATCCAGCAAACCGTCGTTTAAGTCCATCACAATGCTTTTTGTCGTTCCGAAGAACTCGTCGTAATAATGGCAGCAAAGACCTTCCGGGTATTTTGTAAGCAACAGGCTTTTTAAATCCTCTTTTGAGACGGCGCGCGCTCCGTCTGCAAACTTCCTGATGGTTTCGCTCCTTTTGAGGGAATGCGCCATGGCCCTTGGCTCGTACTTTAAAAGTTCGGGTATCATAATATGGTTGGCAGCATACAGAAACTTCTGCGGTGTAGTTCCGTCAATTTTCCGTATTGCCCTGACGCCGTCCATCGTCTCCACCAGCGCCGCATGGCCGGATTTATCCGCCAGCAGCAGGTTGATATTATAGGCGATGGGCATGCCGTCGAGGAACAAAAGAGCCTCTTCCACGTCTTTGCAGTTTTCCAGAAGCGTACGGACAACGGCCCAGAACTGAAGCCCGCGCAGGGCAGGAGCGCGCATTTGCTTCTCGGCTCCGACCGGAAAACCGCATGAACTCATGCTGACGGACAGTCCGCACTCGTTCATGCCCTCGTCCCTTCCAAATTGCAGGATGGTGGTGCCTATATGGGCGAGTTTTCCGGTAACGCATGTACGCGCAAGCGCAAAGTCCTCAAGACGGTGGCAGAACTCGTAGCTGCGCGCAACCAGAACATGGCCGTTTTCCGTCATGCCGGGCAAAAACGCCATATGAGAGCATCTCGGTACAAGACAGGTCATTGCATAGTAAATAATCCTATCGGGCGGCACGTTCAGCGCGTCCGCAAACCCGTGAATCTCCTCGTTTATTCCCGGGCACCAGCGGCCAAACAATTCTTTTGAAGCCAGCGCATCCTGCTCGCCCAACTTTACCCGGTTGGACGTTTGCGCCTCTTTCTGCTGCGGAATACCTGCCGCCAGTGATCCAAGTTTCCACCCGATTTCGTAATTCGTGCCCTTAAGTTCCAAGCATCTGGCTTTGATTTGTATCATAATGAAGCCCTCCAAAAATCTTTTCTTTCATTCTATCAGCCTGAATAATTTAATAATGATATTTTCTGCTGTCTTTTTGTGAGGACTATACCAATCATAACTGCGACCCTGCGCGCAGTTTGAACTAACCCTATATGGGTGGGAAACGTTTAAAATACGAAAATCAAAAATACGAAGATAACTGATGAAACACAGCTAGTTTTCGGTTTGGATTTTTATGCCGCCGAAATAATAATCCCCCTTACCGGCTTCAGGTTATGGTTTGGGGAACAAATCTGACGATTTTACGTCTGGATGCCTGTACTGCTTTCGTTTCGCTGTTATGCTTTTGTATTCTATCGCTTTCACCGGGCACCACTGTATACAAGCCATGCAGCGTTCGCAGTTCTCCCCAAACTGAGGTTTGCCGTCAACCATTGTGATATTGCGCATCGGGCAAATCTTCACACATGTTTCGCAGCCCGTGCATTTTTCTGTCACACGGTAGTCCTTTGCGAACTTCTCATAGCCGCTCATTCTGTCGATTAGTGGCTTTGAAGTCTTGGTGTTTTCTTCGCAGGAACGGATGGTGCGCTTTTCTTTTATGCTCTGGGCAATCTTCGCTGTTTTCTTTTTGGCCTTTTTATACAAAAAGCGCTGCAATCGGGCAGGCCAGGCTCCGTACATGGCTATGTAGTTTCCCGGCATCTGAACAGGAAAGCCTGCGTTCAGACAGCCGCCGCGCTCCGCAATGAGCCTGCCTAAACTGTCAAACGACCCTCCGTGAATGGCTCCAGCAGTAATCACGGCGAAAACATACTGCGCCTTGCTCAAATCAAGTTTTGCGGCAAACCGCCCGATAATCGGCGGTAAGCTGCCAAAGTAAGCAGGACATACGAAGCCTACGCGCTCGTATGGGAGGTCGATGCGCTCTTCTTTCATCGCGTCCGCTATTAAGACGATTTTCGTATCACCGAGCCTCTCCGCGATATCCCGCGCCACTACAAGGCTGTTTCCCGTGCCGGAAAAGCAAAAAATAATGTTATTCATAAAATACTCCTTCTTTATATGCTCGTTACGTGTCGGCTCGGTCTGACATCTGTGGCGGCGAACCGAGAACCCGAACGATGATATTCGTAAGCGCTTGTTTCTTTTCTGGTTTATCGTTTGAAGCGCCGGCGAGGCTGAAGAACCCGCTAAACCCACGCAAAATAAATAGGGCGGTTTCTTCGGGGTACTCACAATTCCAAGAGCCGTCGGCGTTGCCTTGCTTTATGAGCGACAGCAAAATCGGCATTGTGGACACGGTTATCTTAGCGGAACAATATTCAATAATGGCAGCGTCGCCTACAATACTCGGTATCAGTTTGCCAAAGTCATCCGAATCCAGCTTGACGGTCAGCAGCGTAGTAAGCCTTTGAAAAGCCGAACCTTCCGTGCCGTTTATGGCTGTTTCCATCGCCTTCTGTTTTTCTTCGGCCATTTCATCAATGACTGCGTAAAGCATTTCTGTTTTTGACTTGAAGTAGTGGTATACGAGTCCTTGCGCCACGTTCATTCTTTTTGATATATCGGATATTTGTGTTTTGTCGAATCCATTTTCAGTGAACAGTTCTCTTGCGGTATCAATTATCTCTTGGCGCCGTTCAGGGACTGTTTTCGTTATTCTCACCATGCAAAGCTCCTTTCGAGGACTATGACGACAGTATATCAAATTGAATGAATTCAGTCAATAATGAAATGATATGAAAAATTTCTATGAACAACAAAAAATAGCGTTTTAACCGCTGCTGGTTTACTGATGAATAAACATACAAAGACAGCTTTCGCGAAGTGCGAATCATAATAAGCATAAGCAGGAAGGCAAAGCCCCAGAAGGAGCTGACTGCGTACCCAAATATCAAACCATCATAGCTATGTAAAAAATAATGATAAAGAGCGTACAAAAAATATACAGATCCTTCGACTTCGCTCAGGATGACAGAGTGGGGCTTTGCGAGTACAATACCTCATCCGGCGCTGTGCGCCACCTTCCCCTCAAGTAAATGATGATTAAATAAGGAATGTTGGATTGGCGAGCAGGCTTTGCGCCCTTGCAAGGAGAAACCGAAGGAATAGCAGCGCTATTTCAAGATTTCAGCGACACAGCAGGGCACAAATCCAGCCGGCAAGACAGCACTCCGAATTAATCAGTATTTACTCAAAAGGGGAAGGCATATAAATGACTCCATAGCGAAGTGGGATCAGCTCCATCAAAAAAGTCTTTATAAACGCGAATCCGCAGTAAAGTGGGAAGGGTGGAAAACAACGCAGGTGATGGGGTTCTTCAGCGCCTGAGCGTTTATTTTTCCATATACATAAACTGCCACAAGAACCCAAATTTATCCATGAGGAAACCGTAATATTTGCTGAAAAATGTTTCCCCCAGTTCCATTTGGACTTCCCCGCCTTCCTTCAGCTTATCAAACGCCCTTTTCATCTCGTCCTTATCGCTGTAATTGAGGGTGATGCTTACATTGTTTCCCGTTATATACGGCATGCCCGGCTGGCAATCCGAAAACATCACTTTGCTGCCGTTGATCTCAAGCAGGGTATGCAGTACACGCTTTTTGCCTTCCTCGGATATGGGATATTCCGGATCGGACGGCGCTTCGCCGTATGTCAGGATCTTCTGTATCCGCGCCCCGAATACGTCCGCGTAAAATTCCACCGCTTCCCTGCAATTTCCGTTAAAATACATATAAACTTCTATCGACATGTAAATATGCTCCTTTTAGTCTTATTGTTTTTATTATCTTAATATTTGCGGTTCAGTATACATGAACCGGCAGCGGACCTTGGGGTTTTTTTACCGTTTGGGCGGCATTTCCCCGCCGGCTCAATGCACTACGTGCGGCCCGCCCGCGGCGGCCGCACCGCAGCCGCTTTTGTATTTTTGAAAAATGAGTTTTCCATCGACGTCAATGCGGTCGATAATCGCGACGATCGCGTTATCCACCGGCTTTGCGTCGGTAAGTTCGGTCTGCCTGGAGGAACTTCCGGCTACAACCATCACAATTTCCCCGACTCCGGCGCCCACCACGTCGATGCTCGCGACGGGCGCTCCCTTTTCCTGAAAAGTATCCAAATCAATCATCCTTACAAGCATGATTTTTAAGCTGTACAGATTTGATTTTTTTGTGCTGACTACCGTTCCGACTACCCTGGCGATTTGCATAAATACCACCTGCCAATCTTTACTCCGATAAGAACATGGTTTAAAAAGCCGTGATACAAAAGCATGCAATTCAATTTTACCATATTTGTCCTACGTTTCATACTTCAAATAAAAAAGCAGCCGGTCCGCGCGGCCCGTGCTGCCTTCACTAAGTTTCGGAAACCGCCGGTTCCCAAAGCCGGTCAACAGCCAAACGAACGGTAGATTTCCGTAAATTTAGGCAGATTTTCCAAGAAAACAGCGACAATCCGGGGATCGAAATGCTTCCCGCTCTCAGTTTCTATATAAAATACCGTTTGCTCCAGCGTCCAGGCTTTTTTGTACGGCCGGTCGTTCAAAAGCGCGTCAAACACATCGATCAGCGCCATGATTCTGCCTGAAAGCGGGATCTCCTCACCTTTCAGGCCATTGGGATACCCTGAGCCGTCCCATTTTTCATGGTGCGTGAGCGCGATCTCCTCAGCCAGCCTGATATTGTCCGCCGGGCTGTCTTTCAGTATCTCCGCGCCCTTCAGGGTATGGGTCTTCATGGTTTCCCATTCCTCGCTGCTGAGCTTATCGTTTTTCAGCAAAATTCCGTCCGGGATCCCTATTTTTCCGATATCGTGCATCTTGCAGGCTTCGGACATCATTTTGGATTTTTCTTCGGAAATGCCAAGCGCTCGGGACAGGACATAAGCGTACTCCCCGATCCGCGTGATATGGTTGCCTGTGTTATAGTCCCTGGACTCGGCTGCGCGAAGCAGCCGCAGGATCAGATCTGTCTGCAGTGCGGTGATTTCCTCGTTGTTTTCACGTATTTTGTCTTCCAGCCACAGGTTGTAGTTTTTGATCTTGTTCTGCATCTGACGGACATTCAGAAAATTATTGATTCTAGTCAGGACTTCCGAATCATCATAGGGTTTGCCGATAAAGTCCTGCGCGCCCAGGGTCAGCGCCCTTAATTTATTCTCCCTGTCATTCTGAGACGTAATGACGATCACGGGCAAATAAGACGATTCATTGAGTTCGTCCAGTTGTTCCAGTATCGCAAAGCCGTCTACATGCGGCATTACCAGATCAAGCAGCAAAAGATCCGGATCGAATTCAAGATACTTTTCTATTGCCAGTCTGGAATCGTTCACCGCCAGGACATTTTTAAAACCGTACTGCCTCAGCATTTTTTCCAGAAACATCAGACTTGTAGGGCTGTCGTCCACGATCATGATTTTATTTTCTTCAAATTTTTCATTATAAAGCACGTTCATATCTATTTCCCCCCAAATCCAGCAATACATATTCAGAAGCAGTCAGGCGAAAGGCAAAACCGCTGAAAGATTTGACGAATTCTTATCAATTCCGCGCCAGATTATTGCACCCGCTGTCCGGTTCAACAACGCCCATTTCTGCCTCCAAATGTTTTCTATATGAATCATAGTCCTTAAGCAAAGCGATCAGTTCACTGCTTTTCTTAAGTTCTTTTATGAGTTCGTAATTTAAAATCTTGTTTGAAGTATCCTTGCGCAGTCCTGCCATGAGGATATCGATTCCCTTTACGGTATTTCCTTCCTCAATATAAAACCGAAACATTTCAAACAGAAGATCCGTATATTTTTCCTTTAAGTCCATTCTTTTTTTCAGGGCCCAGCCGTAATCGTTCCGTTCAAAATAATCATTCGTATAAAGCGCCAGAACTTTTTCGTATTTTTTTATTGTTGATTTTGAAAGCGGTTTTAGGGCGCCAATCCGGTTAATAAAATTTACGGCGTCGCATTCTGTTTTCGTGGCTATGCGAAAGGACCCGCTGCCGTATTCAATTTTCAGGTGCGCTCCCTTATCCGCAAATGTTCTTTGCAAATAATAAAGGGTGGCGCCGAGAAGTATACGCCCGCGGGCCCCTTCGAAATCCGAAAAGACGGAATGAACCGCGCAAATCCGTTCAATGCTCTTTCCCCCGCTGTGGACAAGGAAGGCAAAGAGTTCTTCAGCCTTTGCATATCCGAAATTAAGCTCCACTCCGTTGACCGTTACGGCAAATTTGCCGAAACACGCTGCTTTTACAACGCTGTCCCCTGTGCGTTCGCTTAAGGTAACCTGCGTTGTTTTTTCGAGCGCGGATTGGAGGCACTCCGGTTGAACCGGTTTTATTACATAATTAAGCCCGCCCAGCCTGAAAGCTTCCACCGCGTGTTCGCTTTGGCCGGAGACAAAAATAACAGCAACGCCGGCGGATAAATCTTTTATCCTGCCTGCCAATTCAAACCCGTCCATTTCCGGCATTTCAATATCAATAAAGGCTATATCGGCCGGCCGCGTTTTTAAGAAGAAAATCGCTTCACTGGGATCCGTAAAAACTCCGTCAATCTTAAATTTACCGGAATATTCCAGCAATAAAGCAAGTCCTTCGGCTGCCGGCCGTTCATCGTCCACTATGACTGCATGTTTCATAAATACTCCCCGGTATCAGAAACGGCCTTCCGGCTATCCGCGTGAAGAATCGCCTGTTTTCGGCTTAATATCAATTGTTGATGAAAAAATAAAAATCTATATTATATATCGTAAAAGTGCGAAAAATCTTTATAGATTTTAGCCATATCCGCTATAATTTTACAGATTTCCTATAAAACAGCCGCGTTTAAAGCTTATTCTTAATAAAATATAAAATGAGCAGAAAGGCCGCGCAATGCGCCGCCATGATAAAAGGAATACCGACCGTGAACGCGCGGTGCATGGTTTTGTGGCGGAATGCGAAAATGCCTATATAAACGCCAAGGCTTCCTCCGATCCATGAAACGGTAAACAGACTTCGTTCGCTTATTCTGGATTTTTGTTTCCGCGCCTTATCTTTATCCGCAGCCATCATGAAAAAGCCGGTCAGGTTAACGGCCGACAGGTATATAACAAGCAGTACCATAAATCTCCCCGTTTAATAACTTATATAGCTTATTGTAACCCTGAAATAAAAAAGGAGTCAAAAATTTTTGCTTTCCTGATTATAAAAAGGGGCCTCCGTTTTCGGAGGCCGTCTATTGAATGATTTACACGATCTTGCTTAAGTCCGTTCCGTCAGGGAAAGCGCGCGCTTCCTCTATGATGGAAATTGCGGAAGAAACGCCTATTCCGAAGCGGACCGCTCCCATTTTATACATCCGCATCATCGTATCAAGCATGCGGACGCCGCCGGCAACTTTCAGTTTTATCCGGCCGTCCACTGCTTTTTTCATGATTTCCATATGATGAAACGTGGTCGGTTCCTTACAGAATCCCGTGCCGCTTTTTACATAATCCGCGCCGCCTTCCACCACGCATTTGCAGGCGTCCGCGATCTCTTCGTCCGAGAGCAGCATCGCTTCAATGATCACCTTCAGCGGTACGCTCCCGCAGGCCTCTTTCACCGTCCGGATATCTGAAACCACTTCATTGTATCTTTTGGATTTGAGCCATCCTATGTTCATCACCATGTCCAGTTCCTTTACGCCCAGCCCCAGAAAATATTCTGTCTGCGCCGCCTTGATCACCGTGGGTTCCAGACCGGAGGGATACGCGACGGCGCCCCCGAAACCCGTTTCCGTCCCTTTAAGTTTCTCTTTTAAGTACTGCGTATAGGCGGGCCACGAATATGCGCAGATAAATCCGTATTTCCTGCACGCCAAAGCCAAATTGTCCACATCCCGGTAGGCCGCGTCTCTCGCCAGGGCCGACGCGTCTATCATCCTGCCCAGATCTTTTGCCAGAAGTATTCCTTGATCATTGTTTTGCATTAAAATTCACCGATCCCTTTCGCGCCTTGCTTTTTTGCGGCTATAAACATTATAACGTTATAATGTTTTAGATGTCAATAACAAATATGCTTGACTATAGCCGTAATTATACTATAATGATTATAATGTTTTAACAAGGAGTAATTGTTCATGTCCGTTGATAAAATACCGGTATATATAAAAGTGTATCAGATGATAAGGGATGAGATCAAAAGCGCCCGCAAGGTCGGCGATCTGCTTCCGCCCGAACCGGAGCTGGAAAAGAAATACGGCGTGAGCAGGATCACGATACGCAAAGCCGTTCAGCTGCTGTCCGAGGAGGGATATGTCACCGTTAAACAGGGATACGGTACGACGGTAACCAGTCCTAAAGCGATCCAGCGCCTGAACCAGATCAATTCCGTGACTGAAACGCTTCGCAAGGCCGGTTACAATGTCCATTCCAAAAATATTACCGTGGACTTCTGCATCCCGGATGACGACATATTAAAACTGCTGGAAGCAGCCGAAGGAACCGAATTTATCCGGATGCAGCGCATCCTGATTGCAAACAACCGTCCGATATCGATCGTCACAAATTATATGGCGGCCGGATTGGCGCCCGGTTTGGCGGAAAACCTTAAAGATTTCGATTCGCTGTACTCTTTGCTTGAAACAAAATATAAAGCAAGATTCGATTACGCGACCGATTATATAACGGCGAAATCCGCGGATTTCCTGCAGGCCCAGGCGCTTGGGATCCCCGCCGGCTCGCCGCTTATTTCCATACGCCGGGTATTGTACTCGGCGGGACAGCCTGTTATGTGCGACGATCTGCTGATCGAGCCGTCCCGTTACCAGTTTTCCGTCAACCTGTCGGGCAGGCCCCCGAAAGAATAATACGCTATGCTTGCCTTGTCGCAATGCCGCCGCTTAATGCTATACCGGAATTCGGCCGGGATAAAAACAAAAGAAAAAATCCATGCATTCGCATGGATTTTCTCTTAATAGGACAAGTCTTTTGAAATAAAATGAACAAAAATTACGATTACAGCTCTTCCTTAAATACGTATGTTCGTACGTTAATAATATCGACAAAAATTATGCAAACTTTAGGATTATTTTGGAAAATATACAAAGATTTTTTATTTTTATTCAAAAAAAACGGCCAAAGTAGTAAGTTCTATGACTAATTATTCGGTGAATTAAAATTTCTATTTTAGAATTTAATTATCAATTAGGAAGGTTGCTGAAAGCCCCTCTACCCCACCCCAAAAATCTGCGATTTTTTTGGGACCCCGGCAAGGCATTTTGAGCATTGAATTGCTATGGTAGGTTTGTTCTGCGCTGAGGAGAGCGAAGCCGACCGCCGCCAGTGGCGGAAAAAGGAAGGCGAACGCTCACTGAACGCGAGATGAATACGAGCGCTATTCCCCAAAGAATAACTTACGCGCAGAATGAATCCGCCGTGAAGTGGGAAGGGCGGAAAAATAACACAGTAGTTGGGGTTTCTCAGCAGCCTGAAGACGGCCAAAAGGCCGTTTTAATTGATGTATTTATTATTTTCCTGCATATTCGTCCGCAATATCCGCCGCCGTTACAAACTGCGCGCCCATATCTTTCAGCATGTCTATCAGGCTTGTAAATTCGGATTTCGCCTTTTCCCCGCAGCCCTTGACGATGAATTCCTGCACGACCGAGCCGCCCTCGCCGAACATGTACTGCGTTTTGCAGGGGATGAATTCCCAGGGATGAAAATAAAAGCATAAAACCGCAGGCAGGCCTTTTTGCCCAAGGAATCCGATATGCCTGTTAATCTTCTCCATCAGCGCGTCCGCGCTTTCGGTCCTGAATAACGGCCACTGGTCGCGGTCACGCTCAAGGCCCGGATCATTCGACTCCATTACCATATCCGCAAAATTGGGGATTTCCAGGATCCTGAGATCCCCCTGCTCCGTCCAGTTCTCACGCGACGGATGATAAGGCGCAAACTGTTTCCTGTAATAATACATCGGATAGCTGGCGTCGGACGTATATCCGAGGCCCTCCAGCGCATTTACGACCGCCGTTGATCCCCAGAGCCGGGGACACCTGAAGGATTTGGGTCTGAACCCCGCAACCTCCTCCACCCATTCGGTAGCGCGCCGGAGCCGCAGCGGTACTTCTTCTTCCAGAAGGGGCATGACGCCGGGAATGGAAAACAGTTCGTCCCCCACGGTCTCATGAAAAAGGGAATGGCAGCCTACCTCGCTTCCCGACGCCGCAACCAGCCGAACGGCGTCCGGATTGTTTCGCGCCGAATGCCCGGTAAAGTAGAATGTGCCCTTGACTCCTTTTTTATCAAAAAGGTCCAGCATCCACGGAGTCGCCGTTTTGATTCCCTCATAAAACGGCGTAAAGCTCCCCACATCC
Source organism: Bacillota bacterium (assembly GCA_023393165.1). Classification (GTDB taxonomy): domain Bacteria; phylum Bacillota; class Clostridia; order Christensenellales; family Christensenellaceae; genus JAEYKI01. The sequence goes on from JAEWMJ010000015.1 coordinate 28,599, forward strand.
GTTTCCATATCGATTCCGAACAATATTTTAATATCCATACTATAACCTCTTAAAAGTTTTCATTGTTCCTTTAATATTTGGAAGGCTGCTGAAAGCCCCAAATACAAGGCATTTCGAGCATTTTGACGGAAGCGTAGTAAAAACCTACGCTGAGGAAAAAGCGGAGAAATAACGATGTAGTTGGGGATTATCAGCAGGCTGACTCAATCCAAATGGAAGATTCTCTCCATATCGCTGTAATATTCTTCCGCATCACTGTACGAATACCTGACAAAACAGGGCTTGGTGTGTTTCCACCATTCCTGCGTAACCGGATCCCGCGCCATCTTTTCCATATCCGCTTCATAATCGCCGCCGGTGTACTCAAAATAACCGAAAACCAACTGATCCTTTTGAAATATGGAATAATTCTGGATATTGCATTCGCGTATCGTTTGCAGGACTTCTGGCCACGGATTTTGGTGCAGTTCTTTATATTCCCTGATTTTATCCGCTTTGAGCCTGCCGATCTGCCCGAAATATATTTTTTTCATAGGCTTCCCTTATTGGGCAAAGGGGATGCGGACGAATGCCCGCGCCCCTTACCGGTTCTAAAATTCAAGTTCGTAGAGTTTGCCTATCGGATCGGACAGGACTTCCACCCCGTCTTCCCGGATCGCGATCCCTTTTTCCCAGCGGACGCCAAAGGTATCGGTGGAAACAAACGTATCGATCTGGAATGTCATGTTGGGTTTGAACGCATAGTCCGAGATGGTTTCCACCCACGGCGCTTCCACCTCGATCAGCCCCGTACCGTGCAGCGGGCCGTATACAAAGTTGTCCTTGTATCCGTTGTCCACATAGAACTTGTAAAAATCCCTTGCGATATCCGCCGCAACTACGCCCGCCTTCAGCCGCTTCTCCGTCCAGTTGTGCGCTTCCAGCCCGAACTGCACAACGTCGCGGCGTTTGCCGGTCAGTTTGCCCAGGATGATAGGATAGCCGATGGACGCGGAATAACCGTCTATCTTTGCCGAAAGATTCAGCTGGACAATATCGCCTTTTTCAAATTTGCGGTAGGACGAACGCGAGATCGCATGCCTGGTGGACGCTTCCGAGAATACGTACATGGGCAGTCCTTCATACTCCGCGCCCTCCTCGTAAATGACCCGCTGCGCCACTCCAACCATCTGCAGCTCGGTCATTCCCGGTTTGATTTCCTTGATGACCTGCCTGCTCGCCAGCTCGGCGATGCGGTAGCCTTCCTTTAAACACAGGATCTCATTTTCCGATTTGACGGAGCGGAGCTCAACCATGATCTGATCCGCCCGGACGATTTCCGCTTCCGGAAACGCTTCCCTGATCCCCCCCATTATGACGACGGAAGTATCCAGGTAGCTTGCCACGCCTATCCGGAGTTTCTTCCCTGTGATTCCAAGGCCTTTGAATACGTCGTTAAACGTTTCGGACTGGAATTCGGGATATGCCGGGTCCGCGCTCTCGCGGTAATCTTTTAATACATAAACTTTATCCAGGCGGCTCCGGTCGCTGCCGAACGCCCTGCTTTCCGGGCCTACCATAAGCGCCGCATCCCCGGCCGCGCTGATCGCAACGCCGCAGCGTTCAAAAAGCGGCCAGAATCCCGAAAAATATCTTGTGTTCGCGTAATCCGCTTCGCTCCCGTTGACAATCAGCGCGTCAAGGTTCTCCCTGCGCAGTATTTGCGCCGCGCGCTGAACGCGCTCCTTGTATTCCTCTTTTGGTATGCATATATTACCGTACATTTTATTCTCCTCTATTTCATATTCAGATTTCATTCTTCACCCGGATAACCCATTGTGGTGTAATAAGCCAGATTCACCTGCCTGGGATCCAGCCTGCCGTACTGGACGATCACCGGAACGTCGCTTTCCACTTTAAGCGCGTATTGCTTTGATATGGGCAGCGTATGTTTTCCGAAATGGTCGGGATTATGCGTCTGGAAACACTTCACCCGCTCCCCCGGGACTGTCAGGCGGATATCGCCGACGGGCTCCCCTTCCTCGTAATAAATCGTGAAATTGATATGTGCGTCGCTTTTGTTCGGGTTCAGCACAACATAAGACTCATGTCCCTTGAGTTCGCTGCCGCCAAAAGGAGGCCTGTCTCCGTCCGGGAAAAACCAGACTTTTTTGCCATACATTATAAAGCACCTCTTGATTTTATTTTTGCTGCGCCGGAGCGGACGGAGCCGGGGCCGCCGCGCGTTCCGCCCTGGACTTTATCTTGTCGCGTTTGGTATTGGAATCGATCAGAACGACCGTAACCAGGATGATTCCCTTGACGACCCACTGCCAGTATGTGTTGATCCCCATAAGGACCATGACGTTGCTGATGACCTGCAGGAACAGCGCGCCGATGACCACGCCGAAGACGCGTCCGCGTCCGCCCATCAGCGACGTGCCGCCCAGGACCACGATCGTCATGACGTCGAACAAGAGGTTGCTGCCCAGAGTTACGTTTCCGTTCAGTGTTTTTGCGGTCAATCCGAGCGCTCCGATGGACGTCAGTATTCCACAGAGCACAAACGCCAGCACTCCTACAAATTTAACGTTGATTCCGGAAAGCTTGCTTGCTTCCGGGTTGCCCCCCACTGCATAGAAGCTGCGTCCGATGGACGTATGCGCGGTCAAAACATACAGGACAACCGCTATTGCAAACATCAGGATCACGGGGAACGGTATGATTCCGACATAACCGGAACCCAAAAATCCGAAGGCCTCGGGCAGGCCAGTGATGGGCAGTCCGCCCGAATAGATATAGTTGACGCCGTTTAAGATGTTCATGATAACCAGCGTCGCTATAAACGAAGGCATTTTCCCATGTACGGTCAGCACGCCGTTGATCACGCCGATTCCCGCAGCCAGGGCTGTTACGGCGATCATCGCAAGCCAGACCGGCATGCCCAGGTACACGACAAACCCGGCCAGGAATATGGAAACCGTGCCGATCGTGGAGGAAATGGACATATCCATCTGAGCGATCAATATGACAAAGAACTCGCCCAGCGCAATGATAGCGGTAAACGAAGCCTGGCGCAGTATGTTCATGATGTTGTTTGCCGTCCGAAAATCGCTGTTCGTAAGACAGCAGATAACAAACAATCCGACAAACAATATCAGAATCATCCAATCCGAAAAAAATGCCCTCCATCCGCCGCTGTAACGTTTTGATTTCGCTTTGTACTCGCTTAATATCTCATTCATTTTCTTTTACTCCTAACAAACTGCTTATAATGACCTCTTGCGTTTTTCTTTCCCCTTCAACGGTATCCATGATCGCGCCTTCAAACATGATGTAGATCCTGCTGCAAAGCCCGATCAGTTCCTCCAGCTCGGGGGATACCAGAATCACGCTTTTGCCCTGTTTTGTCAATTCATTGATGAGCGTATAGATCTCGAACTTGGCGCCGATGTCGATTCCCCGGGTCGGCTCGTCCAGCAGGAATATCTCGGAATTTTGCAGCACCCATTTGGCGATAACGATCTTCTGCTGGTTGCCGCCTGAAAGCTTTGCCACGTTCTGCCAGAGCGAGTGGTAGCGCAGATCCATTTTTTCATTGATTTCGAACGCGGCTTTGGCTTCCGCCTTGTGGTCCTGAAAAATTTTGAATTTCCTGAACTTTCCCATAGAGGGCAATGTCGTGTTGTCCTTGATATCAAACAGCATATCCAGCCCCAGCATCCGCCTCTCGTCGGGTATGAGGCCAAGCCCCAGCCTGATCGCCTGCCTGGGATTGTTGATCCGCACCTCTTTTCCTTTAATGAATATTTTGCCCTTTGTGATTTTGTGGTTGCCGAAAAGGGCGTGTATCAGTTCCGTTTTGCCCGCTCCCAAAAGCCCCGCGAGTCCGATCACTTCCCCGGCCCGCACGGACAGGTTGATATCCCTGAACGCTTCGGGCGACGAGAGGCCCTTCACTTCCAGCATGACGTCCCCGAATTTATCGTTCATTGGCGGGTATACCTGCGTCAGTTCCCGCCCGATGATCATTTTGATCAATTCCGGTTTGGTGATATCGGCTACGTTTCCGCTGTTTACATAACGCCCGTCGCAAAGCACTGTGTACGTATCGCAGCACTCAAATATCTCGTCCAGCCTGTGGGAGATATAAATAATGCCCATGCCCCGTTCTTTTAAAATCTTAATGATCCTGAAAATATTCCGGATATCCTTTTCCTGAAGCACAGCCGTCAGCTCGTCCAGTATCAGTACTTTGGGATCGGACAATGCCGCTTTTGCGAGCTGCACAAGCTGTTTTTCCGCGGTTCTGAGATACTTGACGGGAATATTGAGGTTCACCTCGCACTGAAGGAAATCCATCAGTTCCCGCACATTTTTGTTGAGGGCCCTCCAGTTTACAAAACCCATCTTTGTCTTGTAGTGCCCAATAAAGATATTTTCCAGTCCGCTCATGTCGTTCATCAGCTGGAATTCCTGATGAACGATCGCAATGCCAAGTTCCTGGGACTCTCTGATCGAGTAAGCGGGAATTTTGATCTTCCTGCCATCCACAAAGAGATCGCCTTTGGTCATATGATTTTCGCCGATAATGCACTTGGATAAAGTTGATTTTCCGGCGCCGTTCTCTCCGACCAGGCCGTGGCATTCCCCGGGAAGCAGCGTAAAGTTTACGTTGTTTAAAGCCTTTACGCCGGGGAACTCCATTGTGCAATTTTTGATCTCAATCAATGGACTTTTTTCATCGCGGAACCGTTCCGCTTTCAATTCGCTGACCGTGTTAATTGCCTCCATCTCCTTCCATTACAGCCACAGCCATCCCATAGCTTCGATTCCCGAACAAACGACATCGTTGTCCGGGTTCTCGGGATTGCGGATGTTGTGGATCAGCCTCTTTATTTCGTGGTACGGGAACATACAGCTTTTGACTCCCGTCTCGCTGACGGGATTTAAATCAAAGAACATCTCCTTTGCGATATCAAAATCCTTTTCGTTCAAACATAGTATCTCATCCAAAAGAGCGTCTTTTTTTGCGGGGTCTTCTTCCTCATACTTAAGCGCCGCTAAAGCCAGATCGTATATAACGGCGTTTCTCCGCTCGGCGTTTTTCAGCTTGTCAAAATGCGGCAGCCAGCAGCAAAGCCTTTTGTCGCCGGATACTTTTTCGCTGAGTTCCTCTATGGTCTTAAGTATCCGGGGGTGGTTTTCCTTTGCCGCCAGTATCGCGGGAATATCCGCCTTTGTCATCTTGTTTTTCTGGAAAGGGAAAGGCGTCGCATAAAGCGGTATCTGGCTTTCGTGAATGGTTACGATGTTCTTCATGACATAAAGAACCTTTTCTCCCAGTCCGCCGAAATTGAGTCCGCACGCCTTCCGGTAAAACTCTTCTTCGTCCATCATCGAGCCCCAGCCGTAGTTCCCGTGGGCAAAGAGATGCATAAAAAGCCCGTACCACTCAAACATGAATCCGTTAACGCCGTGCACGCCCATTTGAACGCTGCCCTTATGCTGCCTTATATCCGTCTCTATGACCTGTTCGTTTGATTCGTCCCCGTAGCGTATCAGATTGGATTGAAAGGTGCGGTACAGCCTGCCCATTGTGGACGTAATGGAATTGGATTCGGTATCCCTTGCCCATATCCTGTCCTTTCCGAACGCATCGCACCACTTGGAGAATTCGGTTTCGGGCACATAGAGTCCCGGCGCCCAGAACAGCATGATGTCGCTTGGCATGGACCGGACGCATTCTTTTAAAAATGCGGGGTCTTTTTCAAGAGGGGGCTGCCGGAACGCGCGAATGCCTATTACCGCTTTGGGATTGATTTTCCTTACCGAATCGTATATCCGGTTCAAAAGCCAGACATTGGCCTTGTGTTTTGCTTCAACCGGAAGAGAAGAACCGGCGTGCCAGCGTTTTTTGCAGGCTTCGCATTCGCAGAACCAGAATCCCTCTTCGCTTTCTTCCAGCGTATAGCCGTCAAAACCAAGACGCGCGATCATATTCATGGATTCCAGAATATAATCCACCGTACCCGGATAACTCAGGCACAGCGAATCGAAGTCGTTTAAAAACACATTTGACTTTGGAGCCTTTGCGCGGGCCTCGGGGTGTTTGATGCTGTACGCTCCGTTGTATGAATTCAGACCTACATAGGCAAAAATCTTCATTTCCAGCCTGTGCGCGTATTCTATCAATTTATTCAGAAACGGTTCTTCCACGTTGGGATGCGAAAACCGTACCGTCAGCCATCTTCGGTTCTCGGCATTCCATATCCTGATGGGCACATTGCGGAACACCGTTTCCGGATAAGCTTCAAACTCAAACGGCCAATAGCCGTACATAACCATATTCATCTGGTTGATCTTGTTGTCCAGGCAAATGTTGATAAACCCAACCCATTCGTCGAATCCCCAGAGCTGGGAGTCAAAGCCTATACGGCCATAACCGGCATACCAGGAAAATGTGGGCGCCACCGCGCGCACGGGGAGCGACGGGTAATCCGTTAACTCGCACAGGGGCAGCATGAAAGAAACGCCCTCTGCTTTTAAAAGCTGTTTGATGCTTGTTAAGCCGTTTATATAACCGGCGCTGCTTTGATATTTTAATATGATTTCATTCCGGGTGATTTCAAGGCAATAACCCTGAGACCTGAACAGTTCTTCGTTTTCCGTTTTGATGCCGTCCAGCGACGGGATTGCGCGCAGACGCATGCTGCCGCCGCATGGAGAATCGCTGATCCGCAGATCTTTGTAATTCCAAAACCTGAGCCGGGCGAGTTCGGCAAGCTCCTGTGCGTCCGCGCCGGGAGCCGCTTCAAAACAAATTTCACCGAATGCTTTTGTAAACCCGCCGGTTTCCAGCAGCTGTTTTGGTTCAGGCAATAAGTTGATCATTTCGGCACCTCCGATACACTTATTTTCCGGGAGGGGATATCCCCTCCCGGCGTGAGCATTTGATCTTTGAACGATCCGTCTTACAGCCAGCTCCAATTCTGCCAGTCATAGTTTGCGATATTATCGGGTGTGATCGCCTCAGGTTCGGGCAGTTCATAGTTTTCAGGCAGTTTTTCCTTCTGAACGAGGGTCTTGTACATGGCGTCCGCCGCCTGGTAGCCAAGCACCACAGGATCCTGCAGCACTTCGCCCAGCCATGCGCTGTTCTTATCCTGGATGAATCCCAATACATCCTTGTCACCGGCGATTCCGATGAATTTCACTTCGGTCCTGTTCTGGGAAACAGCGGCATTGTATGCGCCCACGACTTCAGCGTCGTTATGGCCGCAGATAACATCGATCGCAGGTTCTCTCTGCAGCACGTTCTCCACCAGATCCTGTGCGGAAGCCCTGGTGCCGGCCCCGGTATCGCCTTCAACAACAATCTTGGCGTTGGGGAACGCGGCTTTCACCGTTTCGGAGAAACCGTCGACCCTGTCCTGGGAAACCTGTCCGGATGTCGGACGGGATATAAACAGGACGACCGGGTTGTCTTTACTCATCGTCTGTAAATAATTGACCGCGACCTTGCCGGCGGCTTCGCCGAGTTTCTTCATGTCGTGGCCTACAAATGTGGACCAAACCGCATCTTCGGGTTTTTCGGGCGTCTGTTTGTAGTCGCCGATTACAAACGGGATTCCTTTGGCAGCTTCCTGCTTCATTGTCGGGATTGCGGAGGAAGCGTCGGCCGGGAACAAAATAATCCCCTTTGAACCCGCCGTAATCAGGTTGTCGATATTGTTGAGCATGGTCTGCACATCCGAATGCGAATCCTCAAACTGGAATGTAAAGTTGGCGTCCGGATTGTCATTCGCCCAATTGTTGCATCCGTCGATAACCCCTTTGAACCACGTGTAAGCGGTGAGCTCCATAACGCTTACCCCTACCAGCGTGGAATCCCCTGAAGCTGCGGACACTTCCGCCGGTGCGGACGCCTCTTCACTTGCCGGCGCCGTTGCCGCTTCGCTTGCAGTTGCCGCGTCCGCGCCGCTTTGCGACGGCGAAGCTGCCGGCGTGGAGCATCCAACCGCCGTCATGGCTATCATCAGCACTGCTAAAAGAACTAATAAAAACTTCTTCATTATTCTTTTCTCCTTCTTTTGTTTTTTATAATACGCTTTATGCGCATAAGGAACAGATTTTGTAATAACGTTTTTACACCATGCAACAAAATTCCACAATAACTATTTACTGCTATATTCACCGTTGAATGGAATTTATATCGGATGTTTTTTTTACTGTTCAATGTATGTTTTGTAATAACGTTTTTACGCCTTTGTAAAATGAATTCCCTGCCGGACAAAGCCGCCGGCAAAGGAGAAAAAGCCTACCAGGATTCTCCCGGCAAAAAGATTGTATCAAGAAAACGCTTATTGTAGGTGCCGTCCGGCTGGGTTGTGATCCTCATAAGCAGAATGTCCGCCGCGCACTCGCCTATCTCGGTGGCGGGCTGGTTGATGGAGGTAACCTTGGGATAAATGAGTTCCGTTTCGTCCACCAGGTCAAATGCCGCAATAGCAATATCTTCGGGTATCGCAAGACCGGCTTCCCTGATTTTTTTGATTGCGCCGTACGCCATAAAGTTGTTGGATACGATAACCGCGTCCAGTTTTCCGCCTTTTTCGAGCAACTGGCTCATTCCCCTGTAGCCCGACTGCATCTTGAAATCGCCTATGGCGACACGTTTTTCGTCATATGCGACCGCGGCGTCCTGCAGGGCCTGTTTATAGCCCGCGAGGCGCTCGCTGCCCGAACTTTGCTCCAGATCGCCCGTTATAAAGCCTATCTTTGAGTATCCGCGCTCTATCACTTTTTGGGTGAGCGTATATGCCGTGGCAACGTTGTTGATTGCAACCGAATCGTAACTCTGGGTGGCGGGCGGCATATTGTCCACATAGACAACAGGCATTCCCTCTTTCTGAAAGTGCTGCACCAGGTTGGCGGAACTGTCAACGGACGCCAGGATCATGCCCGCGATCTGCTGATTGGGAAAAGCGGACAATATCTCTCTTTCCTGGACTCTGTTTTCATCCGAATTACATACCATTACGGAATATCCGTTTTCACGGCAAACCGCCTGAGCCCCTTTTATAATGGAAGCGTAATAGTTGTTTGCAATATCGGGTACGACAATCACGATGGTCTTTGCCGTCCTGAGCCGCAATGATCTGGCTATTTCGTTGGGTTTGTATCCGTAATTTTCGAGCGCCTTGAGAACCGTTCTCCTGGTTTGGGGATCCACCCTGTCCTTGCCGTTTACGACCCTTGATATGGTGGAGACCGACAGATTCAGTTCTTTGGCTATGTCCTTCAGTTTCGCTCTCATAAATCCCTTTTCTTGCGTTAAAAATTATATGGGCCGATACCAGAATGCAATTATCGTACTGTGGTAATTCATATTATATATTTGTAATAACGTTTTTACAAGCTTTTTTTTCAAAAATATTCAAATTCTTTTTAAGCCCGCAAAATGCGCCTCCCTTGTTTTACGTATTATTATCGCAAATACTTTTAATTTATCGATTTTTTTGCTGATTCATATATATTTCCAAAAAATGATTTACGGTTGTTTTAAGACTGGTTTTAATAATAACGTTTTTACAGTATTCTGATTTTCATGAAAACAGCAGTTGAGACGACTGAAGAAGGTTAATTGTCTTTGTTGTATTTTTTCACATTTCCGGTTCAAAAATACCCGGGCAATATTCCGGCGGTTTTTCCAACGTTCTCCGTTATCCGGCGCACGTTAAACATTTGCTCCCGCATATGCCGGTATTCCTCTTCATATTCTTTTTTGTGATGAATGTACCTGTAAAAATTGCCGGCCTCCGCTCCCATCAGTTCCGTTCTTGAATAATTCCGGAATACCCTTTCTTTTTGGCCGTCTTTTTTCACAATGAAAACGTCCCGCATTTCAACAATAAATCCTATGGTGATTGTACCCATGTCTCCTAAGATCTCGCAGCCAACAACGCTCTGCCCGGTTTTGGACAGTGAAATAAGGACCTGTTTGTCCGGGTATACAAATATGCCGCTCAAATAACCGTCGCCGCCCGTACTAACCCGTCCTGCCGACGCCATGATTTGACCGGGCATGCCAAACCAGTCCAGCGCGGGATAAAAGCAGTAAACGCCCATATCCATCAGGCATCCCCCGGCCAGCTCCGGGTTGAAAATATTCGGGTTTTTTCCTTCCATCAGGCTTTGATATTTTGAAGAGAGCTGGGAAAAATCCAGCCGGGCCGTGGTGACATTGCCTATTTGTTTTAACGCCCGCGCAAATTTATCCCGCTCCGGATGATGCATCGCTATAAGCGCCTCCAGATATACAAGGCCGTTTTTATCCGCGAGTTCGGCCAGTTCCACGTACTCTGCCGCTGTTACGGTTACCGGCTTTTCACACAAAACATGCTTCCCGTTTTGAAGGAACAGTTTGCTCTGGCTGTAATGCAGCGCGTTGGGGCTTGCAATATACACCGCGTCGATGCCGTCCCAGGCAGCCAGTTTTTCCAGGTCGTCAAACCGGACGCCGCAGCCGAATTTCGCGCCGAACGCCCCTGCCTTTTCGATGTCCCTGGAATATACCGCTGATAATTCCATGTGGCTGTCGTATTGTGCGCCCGCAATAAACGCTTCCGTGATCCAGCTTGTTCCGATCGTAGCATATTTCATTATATGATCCATCCTTCTGTTTTATTTTTTCACCCACAGGAGCCAATTATGCCGTGCAAATCATTTCCCTTTTATTTTATCACATAAAAACTCCCGGGTCTTCCATATTTGCGTTGCCCGGGAGCTGCGCCGTTCTTTGCCGCGTTGGTCCATCCGCCTTTTAATTGACTTCCTGGAAAATACCGTCGGTAAATCTGCTTGGCGGGAATCCGAAATAATTCTTGAAGACCTTGCTGAAATATTTGGGGTCTTCATAACCAACGATTTCGGAAACATCGTAAAGCTTCAGCTCGGAATTCATTATCAGTTCAAACGCCTTCTCCATCCTCATCTTGGTCACATACGATTTAAAACATTCGTTTGTGTAGGCCTTGAACACCCTGCTTAAGTAATTGGGGGAGATATTATATTTATCCGCGATGAGATTGAGGGAGATATCCGTGGAATAGTTGTTGGATATATATTTTTTAATGGAGGCAACCAATTCTTCGCTGGAATTTGTGATATTTTCGCCGATCATATTTTCATACCAGTCGATGCACTTTGCACACCATTGCATGATTGCGGCAAGCGTGCAGCATTTGGAGAGTTCGTTTATGAACTCCGGTTCAAGCTCGCCTCCGGAATACTCCGCTTTTAAATTCTTATGCAGGAACTTGGTTATGGAAACAAACAGATCCAGCGCAAGCTGAAAATAAACATGATGCGTGACGTTCTTATCCCGCCTTGCAAGGCCTTCCATCTGCTGCCTTACATATTGGTTCAATTTTAACACGTTTCCGCTTTCCAGGTATTTTTGTATGATTTCTTCGTTTTTTTCGCTGATACAGCTTTGCGGGACGTGATTGTCCGGATCGAGCCTGCCGTATTCGATGACCCTGTTTATGCCCCTTACGATAGCCTCTTTTACCGCGTATTCCGCGTTGGCATACGATTCCGATATATTGGAAAGGCCGCATACGCCGGTTCCCGATCCTACGATGCAGTCAAGATAAAATTTTTTGTTTACCGTCTCGATCGCCTTTAAATGTTTTTGCATCAATGTCCCGGAGGAATCCCTTTGCAGATTTTCGAGTATGATCCAGTCATACGAATATTTCAGGTTGTTTGAGACCCTGACATTTTCGCCGCCGTAGATTTCCCTAAGTTGCTCAAACATCTGCTCCATGGAATTTTTGTAGGACCCGTTTTTATTTTTTTCGCAGCGGGGTATCACCCTTAAAATGCTGACGCGGAACCATTCGTACCGGAATTCCCCTTTCAGTTTGTTTAAATATACGGACGCGCCGTTCTCCCCGTCATCGGGCTGGATCAGCTTTGTAATATAATAGCTTTTGATAAATTCGCTGTTTTCCCTGATTTTTTCTTCCATATCTTTTTTCTTTAAAAGTTCGCTTTTTTCCTGAAGTATCTCTTCCTTTACCTTTGCCAGCGCCTTTACGAGAAGCTCCTCTTTCACCGGTTTTAAAAGGTATTCCGAGACGCTGTAACTCAAAGCCATTTTGGCGTATTCGAATTCGCTGTACCCGCTGACAATGATGAACTTCATTGTTTCGAATTTGTTCTTCAGTTTTTCTATCAGTTCAAGCCCGCTGATCTCGGGCATTTTAATATCCGTAATGACAATATCTATATCCTGCTCATCCATAAAGCGCAGCGCTTCGATCGCGTTTTCCGCCTCGCCGGCAAGGTGAAAACCGTATTGCTCCCAATCGATTTTACAGACGATGCTTTTGCGCACATACTCCTCGTCTTCAACAACAAGCACATTGAGCATTATAATCCCTCCTTTATTCAAACAGGGCGTCCAGTTCCGCCTCGCTCAGCCATTCATCCACAAAATATGCTCCCGGTTTGTCTTTATGCTCTTCGTAATACTCTTCAAAGTTATCATTGGAGAGAATGTCGGTCACCGGATAATAATAGGTGTTGTTCTTAAGCGGCCTGAGTTTTTTTCCGTTGAGCATCCTGACGGCAATCCCGAGAGCCGTTGAACTGATCCCCGGCGGGTTGTTCATCGCGAAAGTCCCGAAATCCTGGCTGTCCTTCAGTTCCTTCCATACACGCAGAAACCCTACAAAGGTTTCTCCCGTGATATACGGCATCTTGACGCCCGCTTCCATATACGCCTTGATCGCGCCCAGCGACATGCCGTCCTGCGTCAGCACCCCGTCTATCTGCGGATAGGAATGGATCAGCTCTGTCATTACGTTCTGCGCGTCGATCTCGTCCCAGTTTGCATAGGATTCGTCGATCACACGGATATCCGGGTATTTTTCCAATACCCGCTTCATCCCGATGACCCGGTTTTCATTTGCCGGATGGCCCTTAAGCCCATTGATCATCACGATACTGCCTTTGCCGTTTAACCGGCCGCACAGCCATTCCGCCAGTTTTTCGCCCCATAGCTGCTGGTCGATCACCACGTTGATGGCATAAGGGCTGGAAACCGGCTGGTCGAACGCGAGCACAGGGATCCCCTTCAGACGCGCTTCCTCTATTACGCCGTTCAGCTTGTCTTCGTCGTTCGGGTCGATCAAAAGGAGATCGACGTCCAGTTCTATGAGGCTTCTTATCTGCGCGATCTGGTCGTTTACGTCCAGCCCAGCGTTTTTAATGATCATTTCGTCCACGAGTCCCTGCGATTTGTACCGGTCAAAAGAATCCCTTAAATCCTCCAGCATCTGGTTTCTCCAGTTGTTTCCCACATACCCGTTGGAAACGCCGATCACGATCTTATCATCCGAACATCCCGCGGGCAGCGCCGCCATAAGGCATATCAAAACCGCCAGAACCGCTTTTATAAAAACTTTTTTACTCATCGCTGGCACCCTCCCCCGGCATTTTATCGATCATCGGAAGCACCATGGTGACGGTGGCGCCCTCCTCGATCCTGCTTTTTAAATACAGCCCGTACTCGTCGCCGTAAAGGTTCTTGATCCTCCAGTATATATTGCCAAGTCCGATATGGTAGCGTTTTGCGTTTTTGGAGTGGGTGAATATATTTTTTGTAGACTTCATTTTGCTTACGATGCCGGCCAGCGAATCTTCATCAATTCCCTTTCCGTTGTCGGACACGGCGATCACCATGTTGCCCTGTTGGTCTTTTCTTGCCTCGATGCGGATAACGCATTTTTTCAGCGTCCTTTCGGCTCCGTGGATGATCGCGTTTTCAAGCAGGGGCTGCAGGAGAAGCTTGCTGATATAACAGTTTTCCAGATCGGGATCAACTTCGATGAAATATTCAAGATTATCTTTTTTAAAATATTTTTGTATCACAAGGTAATTGGCGGCCTGGTCGATCTCCTCCCGGAGCGTCGCAAAATTCCACCCGCTCAGGCTGTACCGGAACATTTCGCCCAGAGTCTCCGCGATTTTGCTGATATCCTTTTCTCCGCGCATCATGGCGATGCCGTCTATCATCGCAAGCGTATTATATAAAAAATGCGGATTGATCTGTGACTGAAGCGCGTTGATCTCCGCTTTTTGCTTCAGAATCTCCGTTTGGTAAACCTTGTGGATCAATTCGTTGATATTTGCGATCATCTTGTTGAAACTGCTGTAAAGTTTTCCGATCTCGTTTTTCGCCCTGTAGCTGACCTTTACGTTGAGATCCCCGTCCTCCACCCGTTTCATTGCTTTTGTCAGTTCCTCCACAGGGTTTGATATGCTGAGGGATATAAACAGGGACAGCACGACAGATATCACAATAATTGCAATCACCACAATGACCGTGAACTGAAGGTTGGTGATGACCGCGTCCATAACATACCGGTAATCCACCACACAGAATATATACCACCCGGTGACAGCGGACACGTCATAGGATATAATAAGCTTCTCTCCGTTGTATTCATAAAAAATGGTGTCGTTGACCGTATCTCCGCGTTTTAAGATATCCGCAGCAAAGGGGTACCCCGAAGGCTGGGCTAAAAGGTTCTTATTCAGATTGGAAACGTAATTTCCCCTGTTATCCGTGATAAAAACTTCTCCGTCCGGCCCGAGATCCAGGTAGGAATACATGTCTGCAAGAGCGAATTCTTTTACGCCGATGACAAGATACCCGAGCAGCTGCCCCGTCTGGACGGACTTTATTTTTCTTAAGCACGTCGCCACATAACTGTATGTCGCCAATGGGTCGGAATTATAGTATGTGCTTTTCCAGACCGGCTGTCCGTCCGCGTTTTTCAGATAACCGTATTCGCCGCTTTTATAAAAATCATCTTCTTCCACCAGTTTTTCGCCTGAAACGATCATGCCTTTGTCATTGTTCAGCAGTATATTGACCCCGGTTATTTCGTTTCTTGAAGTAATGATGTTGCCGATAATGCTTTCGATCTGGTCCGTTTGCTTTTCACTTCCGCCCTGCCTGACCAGGCTTTCCATCAAAGACTGGATTTCTGTGGAAGTTACGATCTGAAGGCTCAGGTTTTCGATATTTTCAAAAAGAACGTCCAGTTTGCCGGTAGTCTGCACAATGAGCTGGCTGGAATAATCGCCTATCTTATCCTCAAATGTCCTGATATAAACCATGCTGGAAAAAACCGCAATAATAAATACGGGTATCATGGACAGCGCGATGAACGCCGTGATCAGCCTTAATTTGATGCTTCCTCTCAAGGATATGACGCCGGCAACCAGTTTTTTCAGATGCGCCAAAAGGTTCATGCAAGTTTCCTTCACAATCATCCGGCCTTGTTAAAAGCGCCTTTTATTTAAAATCTTTTTGGATTTGGTTTATTCTTTTAAAATTCGAAGGAAAAACAAGCCGTTCTCATGTAATATTCTAGAATCAACCCGTTTTTCCCTTTATAAAAGCCGATTTTCTGATATAAAAGAGCAACCGCCGGACAGGTCAGTTCTTTCTTCTTCTGGCGTAAATTGCAAGCAGAACAAGCAAAACCAGCCCGTATACGATCTGCTTTCCGCCCTCGCCCGTATTCAGGCTGACCAAAAGGCTGCTTAAAGTCGTCAGGACGATCGCGCCCGCAATGACGCCCGCGTATTTGCCTTTTCCTCCTTCCATGGATACGCCGCCGATCACCACGGCGGCAATGGACGGCATGATATATTTGGACCCGATATCAAGATACGCCGTGCCGGTGTATCCCAGCAGGAACAATCCCGCTACGGCGGAGATCGCCCCCGCGAGTCCGTACGCCATCATGCGGATCACCCGGGTCCGCGCCCCGCTGAGCGCCGCCGTCATATCGTTTTCGCCGATTCCGTAAAGCATCCTGGCCCATTTGGTTTTGGAAAGCAAAAAGATTGCAACAGCCGCGATAATGATCCAGACGATGAGTATATGCGGAATATCCGCCGTCCTTCCGGTGCCGATGCTGATAAGGGATTCCGCCGCCCTTCCCTTGGGCTGGCCGTCCGTGAATATGAGCGTCATTCCCTGGATGACGCTTCCCATGGCGAGCGTCATGACAAGAGGCGGAACGTCCAGAAACGCCACGCCCAGTCCGTTGACGCATCCGAGACCCAGCCCCACCGCGATCACAAGTATGGCCGCCAGCGGCAGGTTTTGATCCTGCCCCATCATTGTCTGCGCGGCAAGGCAGACGGTAAGGGAAATAACCGATCCGACCGATAAGTCGATGCCTTCCCTGCCGGAAATAATGACCAGCGTCTGCCCGAGAGCAATGATCCCCAGGTAAGCGGACAGGCTTAAAACGTTCGTAAACTGCGAAAACTGCAGGAAACCGGGAGAAACAACGCCGCCCACCAGATACAGCCCGACAGCAATCAAGAATGCGGTTACGGTTTTATTGGAGAAAAACTCCTTTAGTTTGAGACTCCTGTTCATTGTTTCGCCCCCATGACATTCAGTTTTTTCACAATGGTCTGCTTCCGCGCGTTCCTGAGGTTCGGGATAATAGACAATACCAGTGATACGATGATAATGAGTCCTTTGAGGAACTCCTGGTAAAGCGACGGGATATTCGCAAAGAAAATGATATTCATCAGTATATTGAGGCTGACGGCGCCAAGTACCGCTCCCAGAATGGTGCCTCTTCCGCCCGCGAGGGATACGCCGCCGATCACGATGGCCGCAATGGACGTCAGCGCGAAAGAATCGCCCACATGGGCGTCGCCCGAAGCGGTCTGCGCGGTGACCGCAAAGGCTGCCAGCGTTATGAATATGCCCGCAATCAAAAACGCTGAAATCTTTGTTCTGGATGTTTTGATGCCGTTTGCGAGCGCGGCGTTCTCGTTTCCGCCGGCCGCATAGATGTTTCTGAATATCCGCCTTTTTTTGATAAACAGCCATATCAGAACGGCAGCCGCGACCAGTATCAGCGATACCGGGATGATATCAAACAGGCTTTTCTGATACAGCCTGTAAAAGTCCGCCGGAACATAGCCCCCCGGCTGGGGCATGATGAGCAGGGCTATGCCGTACCAGACGGTCGACGTTGCAAAAGTCGCGACCATGGGGGGCATTTTGACGATCCCGATGCACAGTCCGTTGACGGCAGCCGTCATCATTGCAACGGCAAATCCGGCTATAAGGGCGAGAGCGATGCTTGCCGCGGAATCCTGCATGATGGACGCGATCACAACGTTGATCAGTGTGACGGACGTACCGATAGACAGATCGATGCTTCCCGAAAGCACAATGACAGCCTGCGCCATTGCCAAAAGGATCAGCGGCGTAAAAGTCATGATGTTTGACTTTAAAACCGGTCCCGTAAAGAAACGCGGCTGCAAGACGATATTGATGACCAGCAGAAGGATAAATACGATCACGCTGGAGAATACGGAACTTTTTTTAAAGTCTGAAAAAGCCTGTTTTATTTTCATTGCGACACACTCCTTATCGCCGCGATTTTGCTTGCGTTGAATATTGCGACCGTCAAATCCGCATCCGTCAGGTTTTGATTTTGCACCTCGTCCACAATCCTTCCTTCAAACATGATCAGTATCCGGCTGCAAACGGACAGCAGCTCATTATTGTCGCTTGCGTACAGGATGATGGAAGCGCCGCCGTCCGCAAGCTCGCAAACAAGCCGGTACAGCTCTGTTTTTGCTTCCACATCCACGCCCTTTGCAGGGTCTATCAAAAGCAATACCTTGGGACATAAGGACAGCCATTTGCCGACAACGACTTTCTGCTGGTTGCCGCCGCTCAGAAGCTGTGCGGGCTGATCGGGATCGGGGGGCTGGATATTCAGTTTGGAGATGGCGTCGCGCACTTCCATGCCCAGCCTGCGTTCGTTTAAAAACACCCTACTTTTTTTCTCCGCGAATTTCGGGAATATGACGTTCTCATATACGGAATGGCTCAAAAACAGGCCTTCCTTGTGCCTGTCCCCCGGAACCAGCACGATCCCCTTCCGGATAAAATTTTTGGGGTGGCTTGCCTTGAGTTTTTCTCCCATGAACAGGATGGCGCCTTTGTCATACTTTGAAATGCCCGATAAAACTTCCAGAAGCTGCTCCTGGCCCTGGCCCTGCAGGCCTGCAATGCCCAGGACCTCTCCTTTTTTTACGCACAGATCGATCCCTTCCAGTTGGCCGTTCACGGTCAATTTTTGAGTTTCAAGCACCGTTTCCGCGCCGGCTGCGTCTTTCCTGCCCCCGGCGCAGGAGAGCTCCGCCTTGCCGGTTATCATTGCAACGATCTGCTTTTCATTTTTTTCTTCATATTCAAAATCCATTTCACCGACCGTGCAGCCGTTCCGGAGCACCACGATCTGGTCGCAAATGCTGACCACTTCCCACAGCCGGTGGGATATAAATATCATCGTTATGTCCTGTTCTTTCAAGGACCGCATAACGGAAAACAGCTTTTCAACCTCGGCCCTTGTGAGCGCCGCGGTGGGTTCGTCCAGTATCAGCAGCTTTGCATCCTTGGAAAGCGCCTTTGCGATCTCCACAAGCTGTTTTTCCGCGGGCGAAAGCTCCTTTACCCTGGCAAACAGCGATATGCCGTCCGTCAGTTTTAAAAGAACTTCCCCGGCCTTCCCGATACAGGATTCCTTATGGATAAAACCACCTTTTTTCAATTCCTCATGCCCCAGGGCAATGTTTTCCCAGACGGTCAGTTCCTCAATCAAACTCAAATTCTGGTGCACCATGACAATGCCCAGTTTCTGCGCAACCGACGGATTTTTGATATCCACCTTTTCGCCGTTTAAAAAGACGCCGCCTTCCGTCAGCCGGTATATGCCGGTAAGTATCCTTGAAATCGTCGTCTTGCCCGAACCGTTTGCTCCAAGCAGGCCGCAGATCTTTCCCTTCCTGACCCGCATGGTGCCGTCCTTAAGGGCCTGGATGCCGCCGAAGGTTTTTTTGAGAGATTTTACTTCCAAATAATACATTATGAATGCCTCCCCGCTGTTAGTTAGGAGGAGCGGATAAACCGCTCCTCTCACGCAGCACTTGTTCTACTGGAACAATCCATCCAGTTCTTCTTCTGTCAGCCACTCGTCAATAAAGTAAGCGTCCGGCTCGTCTTTATACTTTTCGTAATACTCGTCAAAGTTGTCGTTGGTAACATGGTCTTTCACAGGATAGTAGAAGGTCTTTCCGTCCAGAACGCCGTCATTGAACTCCTTGCCCTGCAGCAGGCGTACGGCGATGCCAAGAGCGGTCGCGCCGATTCCCGGAGGATTGTTCTGCCCGTAGGTCGTGAATTCTCCCGCGTCCTTCAGTTCCTTCCATTTCTGTACGAAGCCCATCATGAGCTCGCCCGTTACAACAGGTACTTTCTTGCCTGCGGCCTCAAACGCCTGGATCACGCCCAGCGCCATGCCGTCCTGCGTCAGAACGCCGTCGATCTCCGGATAGGAAGCCATCAGATCGGACATGACCTGCTGTGAGCTCGCCTGATCCCAGTTGCCGTTGGCACGCCCAAGCACCTTGATGTCCGGGTATTTTGCCAGCACATCGTCCATGCCTTTGACGCGGTTCACATTTGCAGAAGCTCCTGCAAGGCCTTCCACAATCACGATATTGCCTTTTCCGCCCAATTCATCACAAATCCATTGCGCCAGATTCGCGCCCCATTTGTACTGGTCGATAACGACATTGTACGCGCTTTCGCTGGTAACAGGCTGGTCCAAGCAGATCACCAGTATGCCCGCGCCTACGGCTTCCTCGATAACGGGATTCAGCGCCGTTTCGGAATTTGGGTCGATCAGCAGGCAATCGACGCCCGAATTGATCATATTGCGGATCTGGGCGATCTGGTTGTTGACGTCCGTGCCCGCATTCTGGATCATAACGTCTTCAATAAGCCCCTGGCCCTTGTAATACTCAGCCAGTTTTTCCACCGAATCGATCATCTGGGTCCTCCATCCGTTGCCGATGTAACCGTTGCTGAAACCGATCAGGAACTTCTTCTGCGGTTCGGCCGCGGACGCTTCGGCCGATGGAGCGGCGGACTCGGAAGGCGGCGCCGAAACCTCGGCCTGGGTGGATGCGCCTGCACTTTCCGATGGAGCGGGCGTTTGCGCGCAGCCCGTCAAAATTGCGGCGACGAGCATAACGCAACAAATTACGCTGATTAATTTCTTCATCTTCAATCCTCCTTTAATTTGCGGCATACAAACGTAAGCCGCCTGCATTCAATTTTGTTTTGATCGATAAACAGATTTGCCTGATTAAGATATTAGAATATGAGCGCAGAGAAAAGAACGTAATTTTTGTGTCAGATAGGTGGAAAAATTTGAACCTTCAATAATCCGGGAGCTTTGCTTTTTTGGGGCGTCCGGCGCGCCCTTTTTTTAACATTATGCCCGCGACCTGAATAGTATAGATAAAATCTTTGTGGAGTGGATTATATTGCAGGTATACATCTATAACAACAGCACAGGAAAAATTGAGAAGTATCAACGCGAACTGAACGAACCCATGCCATATACATCCGACAAATACCTTACTGTACGCGAATTCAGGGGAAGTTCCAACAGTCCCCTGGTTTGGAGCGACAGACGCGCTCTGGAGACATTCGATAAATTCAGAAAAAGCTACGGAAAACCGATTCCGTTTGGCTTTGCCTTTAAAAGGATATGGGAGGGCGGCCACGGGACCCAGTCACAGCATTACGCGGGAACAGCGTTCGACGTGGGCCAGGCGCTGAGCGCGGACGAACGCAACCGGCTGCGCGAATTAGCGAGGGCATTTGGGGAATGGAGTTACGTTGAGCCCGCCAGCCTGACGCCGACATGGGTACATCTTGATAAAAGGCTGTCACCTCCCGCGTGTCCGGGCGGAGGCTACATATCGTTAAGCCAGGGCATGAAAGGCGTTTACGTACTTGTACTGCAGGATGCGCTGAACGCCCTGGGATACAAAACAGGGGGCCTTGACGGGATATTCGGCAACGCGACGAAAGAGGCGGTTGCAAACTTCCAAAGAGCAAACGGCCTGGCAGGCGACGGCATCGTGGGATGCGCGACCTGGAGGGCGCTCACCCAAAAGGTAAAAGGGATGGGAAAAACGCCTACCGTGATAATGGGCTGAAGCGGCCCCCCACGGCATCAGGACCTTCTTTGAATGGCGGCAATTTGCCGCTTTTTTTTTGTCTTTTAGTATTGTAATTTTTACACCGTATTTTGTACGTAAACAATTAGTTTGATTTTAGTATTTACATATTTTGTTATATATGATAATTTAAATAATTCTCCCTCCGTATTTTATTTGAAATGATTTGTTTGAACTTGCAGATTGACAAATAATGTAATATATAGTATTGTAATTTTTTTCACCGTATTTTATTTGAAAACAATTAGTTTGATTTTAGTGTTGACATATTTTGTTATATATGATAATTTAAGCATACCACTTTCGAAACCGGTTTCGAAAGTGGTACATGAAGTTATTTGATTAATTTATTTAACTATTTACAGTGCATCATGTTTTTACATTACATGAATCAGATATCGGCATCATAAGCCGGCTGCATCTATTTTAATGAAAACGACAGTTTTTAAATGGTTTACAGTGTTCAGCTAATGCTTTTTTTCAGCATATTCTTTTATATTTGTGGTGATTGAATTGGCTACTATTTATGACATTGCCAAAATCTGCGGCATTTCCCCTTCCACCGTATCCAAGGCTCTTGGCGGCGCATTGGACGTAAGTCCGGCGACGCGCCAAAAGATCCGGCAGACTGCGGATAACCTGGGATACATTCCGGACGGCCGGGCTAAAGCGTTAAGCCAGGACCGTTCCTGGTCCATTTGCGTCCTCTGCCAGGACGGCTCGGAAATGGGACTCAGGCATTATCTTTTTGCCGCGATCATTGAAAGCTTCAAAAGCGTAGTTGAACGGCACGGCTACGACATTACATTCATATCCAGCCGCGTAGGCAAAATGGGTCTCTCCTACTTTGGCCATTGCCGCTACAGAAAGGCCGACGGCGTTTTTATCGTTAATACGAACCATATATCGGAGGACGCGCGCGAACTAATGGAAAGCGATATTCCCAAAATCGCGGTCGATTATTCCGATCCTTCTATCGGCTGCGTCATGACCGACTGCAATAAAAGTATGGAACTGTTATACGGATACCTCCGCGGTCTCGGCCACAGGGACATTGTTTATATGCACGGCGAATCCGGCAAGTATATCACCCAGGCGCGGATAAACGGTTTAAAAGCGGCAATGGCGTCAAAGGGCGAAACGTTTGGGCCCGATAATCTCATACAATCAAAATACTATTCCCTCCAAGGCGGGTATGAGTCCATGAAAGAATTGCTTTCCCGCGGCAACCGCCCCACCGCGGTCATTGCAAGCGACGATTACAGCGCGTTGGGCGCTATCCGGGCGGCAAACGACTTTGGCCTTTCCGTTCCCGGGGATATATCCATCGTTGGCTTTGACGGCATAGAAATCGCACAGATCATGTCCCCCCGGCTTACCACTATCCGGCAGGATGTATACGGAATGGGCGCTAAGGCCGCGGAAAGCCTCATCAAACAAATGCTGGGCGTAGATAAACACGGTAAACCAGAAAACATAATCCTGGAGCCGCAATTGCTGATTGGAAGCAGCTGCGCCCCGGTCAGGCAATAAAAAGGAGATTGGTTATGGAAAAGCACAGGGATTTGGACTCCCCGCCCCAGGAGAGGGCGGAAGCGCTTGCGTCGCTGATGACGCCGGATGAAAAAGCGTCTCAATTGAGGTATGACGCGCCTGCCGTCGAGCGTCTCGGCCTGCCGGCCTACAACTGGTGGAACGAAGGTCTGCACGGCGTGGCAAGGGCCGGGACAGCCACCATGTTTCCGCAGGCGATCGCGCTCGCGGCGATGTTTGACTGCGAAATGATCCGCAAGGTCGCGCACACTGTGGCAGTGGAAGCCAGGGCCAAATACAACCGGTTGTCAAAGCTTGGCGACAGGGATATATACAAGGGCCTTACCATGTGGTCGCCGAATATAAACATATTCCGCGATCCCCGCTGGGGCCGGGGGCAGGAAACATACGGCGAATGCCCTTATCTCACATCCCGCCTTGGCGTAGCCTATGTCCGCGGCCTGCAGGGCGATGGCAAAACAATGATGGCTGCAGCCTGCGCCAAGCATTTTGCCGTACACAGCGGTCCCGAGGCCCTGCGGCATGAATTCAATGCGGAGGCTTCTTTAAAAGACCTTAACGAAACCTATCTCCCCGCTTTTGAAGCGCTCGTACGCGAGGCGTACGTGGAAGGCGTTATGGGGGCATACAACAGGGTGAACGGCGAACCCGCATGCGCAAGCTCTTTTCTGATGGGAAAGCTTCGGGAATGGGGCTTTGACGGATATTTTGTCTCCGACTGCTGGGCCCTAAGGGATTTTCATTCGGGCCACGGGGTCACCGCGACGCCGCACGAATCCGCGGCGATGGCGTTAAAGGCGGGATGCGACCTGAACTGCGGGTCCACATACATATATTTGCTGGCTGCGCTTAAGCAAGGCCTTATTACCGAAGAGGACATTACGAAATCCGCCGTGCGCCTGATGCGCACCAGGGCGAGGCTGGGCCTGACCGGCGGACAAACTGAATATGATTCCATAGGATATGAAGTTGTCTCCTGCGAAGAGCATAAATCGCTCTCGCTTGCGTGCGCCCAGCGGTCGATGGTGCTTTTGAAAAACAACGGGCTTCTGCCCCTTGACAGGAATAAATTAAAAACCATCGGCGTGATCGGCCCGAACGCAGCCAGCATCGATGCGCTGCGGGGCAATTATTACGGCACCGCCGACGATTATATAACCTTTCTCCGGGGCATTCAGGAGGCTTTTCCGGGCAGGGTATTTTACTCGGAAGGATGCCACCTGTTTAAAGACAGGCTCCAGCCCCTGGGCTTCCCCGGCGACGGTTTGTCGGAAGCCGCCTGTGTGGCGGAACAATCGGACGTTGTTATTCTCTGCCTTGGCCTTGATGCGACTATAGAAGGCGAAGAGGGCGACACGGGCAACGCCTTTGCCGCCGGAGACAAAACCGGCCTTCTCCTACCGGAAAGCCAGCGGCTGTTAGTTGAAACAGTGCTTGACGCCGGAAAACCCACGGTGATCGTTATAGCCTCCGGGAGCGCCATAAACCCCGAAGGCGCAAAAGCAGACGCGATCCTTGAGGCCTGGTATCCAGGACAGATGGGCGGACGCGCGCTCGCCCAGATCCTTTTTGGCGACGTTTCCCCTTCGGGCAAGCTGCCCGTAACTTTCTACGAATCGGCGGAAGAACTTCCTGCGTTTGAAGACTACTCCATGGAAAACAGGACTTACCGCTACTTAAAAGGCAACGTGCTGTATCCTTTTGGCTACGGCCTCACCTATTCAAAGGTGGTATGCAGGGATCTTTCCTATGACGCCGGCAGCCGTACGGCCTGTGTTGCCGTACAGAATACAGGACGGTACGATACCGAAGAGGTTGTCCAATTTTATTTAAAAGACAATGAATCCAGATGGGCCGTGCCCAACCCTCAGTTGTGCGGTTTTTCAAGGATCCGGCTGAAAGCCGGCGAAACCGGTTTAGTCCGGATGGAAATTCCCGCCTCCGCATTTGAAGCGGTGGACGAACTTGGCCGGCGTTTCATGGACAGCGGCAGTTTTACGCTTTTTGCAGGCACGAGCCAGCCCGACGCCCTGAGCTGTGCTCTTACCGGCGCCGAATGCCTGCGCATGGAAATACACTTATAACTGCTATTTGTTCTTCTTATTATGAGGGATCTTGATTATTAAATTATGGCAGCGCGATGTAGGCATCGCGCCCTACATTGATTTTCCCTAACAAGTCAAATCTGTCTTTGACTCAAAGCATGAATCCGTTGCGAAGTGAGGAGGGCGGAAAAATAGATCCTTCGCTTTGCTCAGGACAGGCTCCTCAGTTGGATTTATCAGCGGCTTTTCCGGAATGTTAAAAATTTTTACCTTATAGAGCAAAAATAGTACATGTACGTGTAAATAACAGGTAAAAACATTCCATCCAGAGGTAATGAAATACCATTTACTTCTATTGGTGCAAATTTGTACAATATTGTTATACTCTTACATTATTGCTCTATTCCAAATTTATTAAAATTTTATAAGGAGGAAAAACAAGCTATGAAAAAAATTGTTGCTTTATTGCTTGCCGTAACGATGATTGTTTTGTGCGCTGCCTGCAGCCCGCAAACGCCGGCCGCTTCGTCCGAGGCTCCGTCTTCCGAAGCTCCCGCATCCTCTGCGGCTCCCGCTTCCGAAAGCGCCGAGGCTCCTGCCGACGGTGAAATCACGCTGACCTTATGGACCATCGCGACCGAAAGCGATTCTTTCCATGTCCCGTATCAAACTGCGATTGAGGATTACGAAAAATCGCATCCGGGCATCAAGATCGTCCATGAAACTTTTGAAAATGAATCTTACAAGACCAAGATCAAGGCCGCCGTTGCCGCCAACGAGCTTCCCGATATCTTCTTCACCTGGGGCGGCGGTTTCTCCCAGTCTTTTGTAGATTCGGGCCGCGTGCTCGCCGTTGACGACACGTATGCAAATTATCAGGATCTGCTGCCCAAAACGATGACGGGCAACCTTACCTATGGCGGCAAATTATACGGCGCGAGCTATATCCTGAACGTATCCATGCTGTTCTACAACAAAAAGATGTTCGAAGAAAACGGTTTAACAGCCCCGGCAACATATGACGAACTGATTGCCGTATGCCAGAAATTCATTGATAACGGCATTACGCCTTTCGGCATCAGTGCGAAGGATATCTGGGTGCTTGCGCAGACGCACGATGCGCTGACCCTGAAATCCGTAGGCCCGGCCACGCTTACCAGCGCCTTGACCAAGGACGGAAATACAAGCTACAATTCCGAAGGATTCCTGGACGCGTCCAAAAAATGGGTGGATCTCATCAAAATGGGCGCATACAGCGAAAACGCGATCGCGCTGAGCAACGATGAAGCATGCGCGACATTTTATGCGGGCGAGGTGCCCATGTTTATCATGGGAAGCTGGATGCCGGGCTCCATTGCAACCGACGCGCCCAATCCCGACGACTTTGGCGTCGTCCCCGTTCCGGTCATCAACTCTCAGAACGCGGCTTTGACCGATTTCATGGGCGGCCCGTCCGATTCCCTGATGGTAGCCGCATCCACCAAATATCCGAAAGAGGCGGCCGAAGCGATGTTTGAGATCACAAAAGGCGTATCCCACTACGGTTACCTGAACGGCTGCGGCCTGCCGGCATGGAAAGTGGACTATGACGACAGCACGGTAAAACCGCTCACAAAAGAAGTTACAAATCTGGTTTCGAACGCCACCTCGTTTACACTGTGGTTTGATACGCTGATGCAGGCGGAAGACGCCGGCGTATACCTGGAGAACCTCCAGCTGCTTTACATGGGAGACCTCACGCCCGAGGATTTCGCCCTTAATGTTGCGGACCAGCTTGAAAAGAACTCATAAGACGAACGCCGCCCGATACGAAACCGTATGACGGCGGCCCACAACAAATTCATAAAATATCGGCCTCCCGGAAAGAAGGAGGCCGGTATCTGCTATCATGACACTTCGCCAAAATATTTAGGGGGTCTGGGGGGAATGACGCATGAACACTCTTTATAGAAACAAGCCCGCAATAATAGTATTTCTCTTGCCAGCGCTGGTTTTATTCGTCGGCATTATCATAATTCCCATTATAATGTCCGCTTACTACAGCCTGCATGACTGGAACGGCTTCACGGAGATGAAATTCATCGGACTGGATAATTATATCGAACTTTTTACAAATAAAGCGGTCAACTTTCCAAAGGCGCTCTCAAACGCCGTGTTATACGCCGGGATATCGTTGGCGGTACAGATGCCCCTGTCCCTGCTGCTTGCCCTGCTCCTGGCAAAGAAAAGGAGGGGCAGCCGCTTCTTCCTGTCCGTATATTTTTTCCCGGTCCTGATGTCTACCGTCGTTATCGGCCAGTTATGGCTGAAAATATATAATCCCGACTACGGGATCTTAAACGTTGCATTGAATTCTATAGGCCTTGATTCATGGGCCCATGTTTGGCTCGGGGACAGGAGCACCGCGCTTTTGTCCACTTTTATACCCACCATGTGGCAGTATACGGGGTATCATATGCTGCTGTTGTATGCGGGCATCAACAGCGTTCCGCAAGAGATACAGGAAGCCGCACTGATCGACGGCGCTTCCGAGTGGCAGGTAAACCGCAAGATCATCATACCGCTTTTAAAACCGGTACTCAGAGTATGCATTATCATATCCGTAACGGGGTCCCTAAAGGTCTTTGACCTGATATATATCCTGACCAACGGGGGTCCGGCCCACGCGACCGAGGTGCCCAGCACCCTGCTTGTAGATATGCTGTTCCTGCGCAACCGGTATGGATTCGGGAGTTCGATCGCCGTGCTGCTGATATTCCTGTGCTTTTTGTTTGCTATTATCTTTCGGAAAACATTCAAAACGGAGGACGAGTTGAAATGAGCTACATTAGTAATGTGAAACCCTATCTGGGAGTCAGGGCGATATCCCGCAGGCAGCAGGGAAAATTCAGCGTAAAGGAGATATTTGTTTATATCTTCCTTGGGATATGGGCGCTCGTGAATATTTTTCCGCTCTATTGGATGTTTACCTTTTCATTGAAAAGCAACGCTGAGATATTCGGCGAAAACGTGATCGGCCTGCCAACCCAATGGATGTGGGAAAACTATGAATCCGCGCTCCGCGTCGGCAACATGGGACATTTTTTCGTGAACAGTCTGATCGTCTCCTCTATTACGATCATTTTAACCGTGATCATCGCAATGATGGCGGCCTTTGCCCTGACGCGCATGGTATGGCGGGGCCGGAAGGTAATGAACAACATGTTCATACTCGGCATGACGGTGCCCATACACGCGGCGATTCTTCCGGTATTCCTTGTGCTTTCAAGACTGGATATGCTCGATTCCTACCAGGCGCTGATCGTGCCCTACACCGCGTTTTCCCTCTCGATCGCCATACTCATCTTTACCGGATTTTTGCAGGATGTACCGCGCGAGCTGGACGAGGCCGCGTGTATTGACGGCTGCAGCATTTGGGGAATATTCTGGCGGATCATCTTTCCAATGATGCGGCCCGCTATTGCGACCGTCTCCATATTCACGTTTATACAGGCGTGGAACGAGCTGATGTTTGCGCTCATATTCATCAGCAAATCCGAATTCAGGACGCTGACCGTGGGCATTCAGACGCTCTCAGGCTCTTATACGACGCAGTGGGGGCCTATCGGCGCGGCGCTGGTGCTGGCGACGTTCCCGACGCTGATCGTTTACATTTTCTTAAGCAAGAAAATCCAGGAAAGCTTCAACGCCGGCGCAATCAAGGGTTAACCCGTATCTGTGCAAGCCGACATAATATGTATTAAATTTACAAATATTGCACAACCTGATATAATGAATATATACTGTTAAATTCATTCATTTACCACTGAATCTTATATACGGGGTTATCCGAATGAAGTTATTTGGGCGTGAAGTAAAATCAAAGCCTTCCGCGAATTCCTTAAAAGTAAAAACCTGGAGATTCTTTTTTCTGCTGCTCTCGATTTTTTGCGCAATCATGGTTTCTTCCTACGGCATTATCATAGCCAGGGTGGACTTTGAAAACGAACTTTCCAGCAGCGAGATCGCGATGACCAGCATCAGCAAAAACATCAAAGTAAGCCTGGACCGCTACAAGGAAATGTCGCGGCTGATCATGCTGAATTCGGAGGTTGTCCAGTTTTTACGGGATTCCGGCAAGGGCCACTCGTTTAACGCCACGCAGATACGCGACGGAATCATCAGCATTTCCAACATATACAGCAATGTGGATTCGGTATATGTTTACCGCCTGGACAATGAATGGGTCAGTACCGGCGGCGGAGTCATGCTGGTAGACGATGATCTCCTGTTAACCCCGGAATGGAACAAACCGCTCCTGGACGCCAAAGGCGGCATAACGCTGATGATCGACGGCAACGGCGCATTCAGAAAGCGCAGCGGTTTCCCCCTTATCACAATGGCGCGGCATATTTATAACATTGATACGATGCAGATTTGCGGTTTGCTTGTAGTTAACCTGTCGTCAAGCGTTCTGGATTCCACTATCAAGGATTTTTCGGGCGACGGCAAGCATATTTGCTTTTTTGATCGGGACGGGAACATATTGTGGGGAAACGAAAGTTTGACAGATCAGTTCAGCCGGGATTTTGTGGGCAAGGGTTTCAGTTGGAAAGAAACAGGCAACGGCTTTCACAGGGAGCTCCTCTCCGCATACAGCACCCCGGATTCCCCTATCGTGCAGATAAGCGTCAGCGAGATTCCGTTTGCAGCCATGCAGTCCGGCGAAACCATATGGATCGCGGTGATCCTGGTGTTGGCGGTAGCCCTGTCCGTGTTCTCAAGCGGTACGTTTATATCCATCAATATTACGCGCCCGATCGAGCATCTGACCAGCGCGATGACCAACTCAAAGGCGATGGGGCCGCTGCAAAAGATCAACCTGCCCCTGCCCGACAACGAGATCAGAAGGCTTGCGGATACCTACAACAGTATGATCGACCATATCAACCATCTGATCACCGAGCTCATAGAAAAGGAAAAAAGCATACAGAAGGTGGAAATGCGCATGCTGCACGAACAGATCAAACCGCATTTCCTGTACAACTCTCTGGAGACGATCAGCTATATGGCTTTGCAGAGCGACGCGCCCCGTGTCCACGATGCGCTTGAAACGCTGGGCAGTTTCTACCGCAACTTCTTAAGCAAGGGCAGCAGGGAGATACCGCTCCGCAGTGAGATATTGATCGTCCGGGATTACCTGGCATTGCAGAAACTCCGGTACGGTGAAATATTCGACGACGAATACGAACTGGACGAGAGCGTGCTGGATACAATGATCCCCAAGCTGATACTGCAGCCGCTGGCGGAAAACAGCCTGTATCACGGGATACGCCTGAAGGGCGAAAAGGGGATCATCCGCATCAGTGCGTTTGAAAAGGACGGCGCCGTGCACATAAAGGTATACGACACCGGCATCGGCATGACGCAGGATAAAATCGCAGAGGTCCTTTCCGGCGATACGAAAGACGAGAATGATCTTATGGGCTTCGGCCTTAAGGGTACGATCGACCGCATCCGCTATTACTGCAATTACCACCAGGTAATCGAGATACGCAGCGAACCCGGAGAATTTACCGAGATAGAAATCATTATTCCAAAGTCCAGATAAAGGAGGAAGGCCAATGTACAGAGTTATGCTGATTGACGATGAAGAACCTACGCGCCTGCTGCTGAAAAAATCCATCGATTGGGGGTCCCTTGGCGCTGAGGTTGTGGGCGAAGCGGCAAGCGGTATTGAGGCGATCAATATGATCGATGAAATACGTCCGCATATTGCGTTTGTAGACATTTGCATGCCGTTTATGGACGGCATCGAATTTTCAAAATTGGCGGCTGCCAGGTATCCGAGCCTTAAAATTATTGTTCTCACCGCATTTGACGAGTTTGAATACGCGCGCCAGTGCATCGGCCTGCCGTCGGTAAGCGGGTATATTTTAAAGCCCATCGTGCGCATGGAGATATACGAGATCTTAAAAAAAGTCGTCCAGTCCATCGGGGAGCCAGCAAAGGGCTCGGAGGAATACCGCGAGATAGAGCCGTCGGCCATCAGCCGCATCGCCAGATATGTGGAAGAGCATTACACGGACTCCAGCCTGAACCTGACTTCCATTGCCCAGACATTCGGCTTTAACCCGAGTTATTTAAGCAGGCGGTTCAAGACGGAGACCGGGAGCTCGTTTATCGAACATCTCACGGAATGCCGGATGAAAAAGGCGATCAGCCTGGCCAAGGAAAATGAAAAGATGTTTTATACGGCTACCGCCGTGGGCATCCCGGACCCCAATTACTTCGGGAGATGCTTTAAAAAATACACGGGAGTGACATACTCCGAATACGTAAAAAAGGTTTCCGGGCTGGAGCCGGAAGGCACTGGGGGCAGGGAAAACGGCCAGTCCCGATAAAAAAAACAAAAAGACTGCGATTAATGTGACTTTAAGCGGCTCCACTGAATAACGCTTGGAGAACACAATAAAAAGGAGGCAAGGTATTTCCGCACCGGCTTGCGGTGCAGCAGCGTGGAGATTGCTGCAAGGCCGCCGTCATACAGAAAGGCGGCGGCGAGCTGCTGGAGGCCAAAAGGCCTTTGCCGCGGCAAAGCCGCTGATATGGCAAACGTTACATTTAAAAACATCAGGAAGGTCTATGACAAGAACGTCACGGCCGTGGAGAATTTCAATCTGGAGATAAAGGACAGGGAATTTGTTGTGCTGGTCGGACCTTCGGGCTGCGGTAAATCGACGACGCTCCGTATGGTTGCGGGCCTTGAAGATATCACCGAGGGCGAACTCTTAATCGACGGCACACTGGTGAATAAAATTCCGCCCAAGGACAGGGATATCGCCATGGTTTTTCAGAACTATGCGCTTTATCCGCATATGACGGTCTATGAAAACCTCGCGTTTGCGCTGAAACTGAGGAAGGAAAGAAAAGACGCAATTGACAAAAAGGTGAAACAGGTGGCCGATATACTCGGCATCACCGAGCTTTTGGGGCGCAAACCCAAGGCGCTTTCGGGCGGACAGCGCCAGCGTGTGGCGATCGGCCGGGCCATTGTCCGCCACCCCAAGGTGTTTTTAATGGACGAACCATTGTCCAACCTTGATGCAAAGCTCCGGAACCAGATGCGCACCGAGATCATAAGGCTGAGGGAACGCGTGGACACCACCTTTATCTATGTGACGCACGATCAGACGGAGGCCATGACGCTGGGCGACCGCATCGTTATCATGAAGGACGGCTATATCTATCAGACGGGCGATTCTCAGGAAGTATTCGACAGGCCGGCAAACAAGTTTGTCGCGGGATTTATCGGCACGCCCCAGATGAATTTCCTCCCGGCGGAGCTAGCTCTTAAGGACGGAAGATATAAAGTATGCTCAGCCGGTATTGAAATAGAATTAAGCGAGGAAAAGCAGAAACTTCTTCGCCTGCGCGAACAGCCTGCCGGCAAGGTGACGCTTGGAATACGGCCCGAACATATCCGCATAGCGGGGCCGGATGAAAAAGGCGGCACTCAGGCGAAGGTGGAAGTTTCCGAAATGATGGGAAGCGAGATCCATTTTCATGTGACGGTAGACGGTACGGACGTGATCATCCGCGTGCCTACGGCGGAAGCGGAAAACGCAGGCCTCAGGCCAAGGAAAGACAGCTTTATTCAATTTGTTATACCAGAGCCGCCCATCCATTTATTTGATATAGAAACGGAAAAAAACCTGCTTGTATAGTGGAACTATAAAGTGTTTTTTATATACGTTTATCTTCCTCCATAATATATTCTTTGAAAAAGGCGGCGCCGGAACCGCCTTTTTTCTTTTTACAAGAATTTACACCAGTATATGTATATAAAAATTTTTGTTGCAATAGTGAAAATTATTGTATATAATGCAGAATATGGTTTAATACGGGTTCAGGTTTAAAAGTACCATTCAGGGGTGCTTTTTTTTTTTGAGAAAGAAGGAATAAAGATTGCCGCAGTATTGGTATTGCGTTTTAACGGGCCGGCTTTATGCGCCCCCGCGTTCGCTATGAAATTATTTTCATATACATTAAATACATTTTGAAAGGAAACTATTTATGAAGAAATTGTTATTGATTGTCATCTCTGTGCTCCTCGCTGCGTCTATGACGGCATGCGCCCCCGCCGCCGGCCAGAACGCGGCTCCAACCGAACCGGCATCAGCCGCCTCTCCGGATTCCGAAGCCGCTGCATCCGCAGACCAGGATGCCGCTTCCGACCCGTCAGCGGATCAGCCTACAATTGAACAGTTGGTAAGCACAGATGATCTCAGTCAGACAATCGTTGACTTTGACCTGAACAATGAAGATTTTTCCATGGTCGTGGAACCAGAGGGTAACAATGTTGTTTACAATATTGCGAGCAGCCAGGACCTGAGTTTGGAAGAACTGCCGGAAGATTTCCAGGAGCAGATGGATCAGTTATTAAACCTGGCAATAGCCCGCTTGCTGAAACTGAATGAAGATATTCCTGCGATAAAAAACAGTTCCTTTACAATGCAGTTAAAAAATGGCGTTACGGATGAAATTATTCTTGAATCCAAAAAAGACTTTCCGGATACCATCAGCGCGACAACGGGAACAAACCTGTCGGATACATTCCCGGTCGCAGCCGCAACCCTGCTGCATTCAGTTCTGAGCAATCCCGATGAAGACGGGGTCAAGATGGAAACGCACAGCGACGGCAATACGCTGGTAATAGACTCGATAATTGTTGACGGGGCAAGCAAATCCGATTTTGATCCAGCCATGGAAGAAGAATTGCAGGCTACTGCAAACGATATGGCGATCGCATATTTCATGCTGTATGCGGCAGATCCCGAATTAGCCGAGCAGGTAAAAGAGTGGACCTTGGTATACAACCTTGTGGACGGTCCTTCAGGTGAAGCAATCTTTTCGTTTACATCAGATCCTGTATCGTTTGAAGTATAAGCCGATATTATACGATCAAAAAGCCGCAATAAGCGGCTTTCAGGCTGCTGACAAAGGTCGGCAGCCTTTTTTCGCATCAAAAAACGTGGTAAAATAAAAGAAAACAATAAGGGAAATGCCATGCTGAAGGAAAATAGGGAACAACAAACAGAAATAGAATTTGTCATGATCGATAACCTAGTACCGCAGAATCACTTATTACGGAAGATAAAAAAGCATATAGACTTTTCTTTTATCA
>JAEWMJ010000055.1 GCA_023393165.1 Bacillota bacterium
ATAAATTAATTACAGAAAAAGATAAAAATGATATGTAACATTTAACGGATTTTTGACATTATAAAATAGATGCCTATGAAAGCTGTTGAAAAAGGAAAATGATGAATATGAGAAAAAAAGAAAAAGTGATACGAGATTTTTTTAGAGATAATCCGGATTTTTTAGATGCTTTGGAGAATAAGCAATTTGGTAATCCCGAACAATGGTTAGATGATAATGAATTTGATGAAGTTATCAGTAAAAGACTATATGATATTGGAACAAAAGCTATACAAGCTGTAGAAGCAAGAAGAAAGAGAATTAGAAAATCAGCCATAAGTGTTACTGCTTGCGCTGCAATTTTTGTTGTTACTTTAATATCTGTTACATCTCCCGGCCAAGCATGGGCAAAATCCGTTTACCGCTCGGTGGCTCAGCTTTTTAATGGATCATTATTTATACAGCATAGCGATACCGCTCTGAAGGAAAACGACTCGCAACTAAATTCTGTCCTTAAATTTACTACTATTCAAGAAACAACTAAATATATCAAGCACTCTTTAGTTTTTGTTGATGATAAGGGAGTCAAAATAAATGAAATATCGGTTCAAGAACAGGAGGGGTTGATAATTGTTTTAACGAACTATTCCTTTAAAAATCAAAATTTTTCATTGCAACAATGTATTTATAAAGATAGTACTTTAAGAAGCACTTTTGTTCCGACTGAAAAAGAAGAATATAAAGAAATTAAACTTGCAAATAATAAGACCATATATTGGACTCATACTCCGGAAGGTAATTTTGTAGGAATCGTGGATTGGGATGACACGCAAATACAAATAGTATCGGACAACATTGATGATATAGATTTAAGGTCCATTATAGAGAATATAAAAGTATATGAAAAGTAATAAAACACCTCAAACGAGGTGTTTTATTACAGAGTTTTTTTACCATTTTAAGAGACCCATTTTTGGGGGGAATATGTAGTAACTGATTTTAAGACTCCGCTATGGCTTGTAGTATGTTCGCCTTTAGTTCGGTAATAATATCCTCCCGAAACTGTTGATACTTTAGAAGCTCCAACTATAGTTGTATTGTTGGCACTATTAGTGACACTGCTTATTGTGTACCACGTGCCATTTCTTAATTCCTGCAGATAGGCGGTAGCGATTAACACATCCTCGGTTTCTGCTGAAGATGTGACTGCATTAAAAGTAACATTTCTTCCGGAACTGCTTATTCCAGCGGTCCCAATAGGTGTGCCTTGGATTACAACAGGAGCGTCTGCGGATTCACCGGCGGCAAAGGCTGTACTGTTAATGCACAAGATCATCAAAAGAGCTACAAGAATAATACTAAATTTTTTCATTGTTTAGCCTCCTTAGTAATTTATATAAATATTACGTTTCAAGAACTTGAAATGGTAAAAAATTTTTGGAAGTAATAGCGTGAATAAACATTTGTTACAGATGCTCAATAAAAATTATAAATTCCTATTCAGAATAATCTACAAAACAACTAAAAAAATAGATGAAACCGAAGACATATTACAGGATGTCTATATAAAAGTACTGCAAAATGATTATTTTCTTAACAATAAGCAATTGCTTCCCTGGTGTATCACCGTAGCTAAGAATACAATGATAAATTATATGAGAAAAAACCGAAAGAATAATATTATTACCGAAGCTGATATGGATTTTGATTTGATCGGAACATTGGCATCTTCCGATAATGAATATGGATACTCGGAGCTTAAAATAATATTAAATGACTACTTAAGCACTCTTCATCCCTCCATTCAGCAAGGATTATATTTAAATATTTTCGAAAATAAAAGTATTAAGCAGATTTCTATTTTACTCAATATTGACTATGAAAAAATACGGCATATCATCTGGCAGGCAAAGAAAAATCTGAGAGCTATAATAAAAATGGATTTATGAAATGGAAATAGATTAGTCTTTGTTCTTGAATTCATTATTCCAGTACAGGTTAAGGAAATATCCCTTTGATTTTTTCGGCATATAAAATTCTGTTCAGCGCCACGATATACGCGCCCATTCTGAGTGAACATTTGGATATTTTTGTTTGTTCAAGAATTTCATAGAACGCCTTGGTCATGATCTGCTCAAGCATTTCGTTAACCTGATCACGCTCCCAGGTAAGCGTTTGTATATTCTGCACCCATTCAAAATAGGATACGATCACGCCGCCGCTGTTGGCAAATATATCCGGAACCAGCGTAATGCCTTTTTCCTCAATGATACGGTCCGCCTCCTTTGTAGTGGGGCCGTTTGCGCCTTCCACGATATAACTGCATTTTAAGGAATGCGCAACCGTCTCTGTGATCTGGTTTTCCATGGCGGCGGGCACAAGCATATCGCAGTCGCATGTCAGTAGTTCCTGATTGGTCAGGTATGTCACACCGTCCGCCTGATAATCCTTCAGCAGGTTACCTTGCCCGATGTACTCAGATATTTCATATGGGTTGAGCCCCTCCGCGCAATAGACGCCGCCGGATACGTCGCTCAGAGCCACAATTTTTGCCTTTTGGTTGTAAAAAATACGGGCCGCGTTGGCACCCACATTGCCCATGCCTTGGATGGCGACTCTAAGGCCCTCCAGCGTTTTGCCCTGCTGCTGCAGGATCAGCTTGGCGCTTATCATAACTCCACGGCCGGTTGCGGAGGTACGACCCTTGGAGCCGCCCAGCTCCACCGGTTTGCCGGTCACCACGCCGGGACAGGGCTTACCTTTGAGCATGCTGTATGTATCCAGTATCCATGTCATGATTTGCATATTAGTGTTTACGTCGGGCGCAGGAATATCCGTATCCGCGCCGATGATGGGCTCTATCGCGTAGGTATACCGCCTGGTGAGTTTCCGCAATTCGCACTGCGAAAGGGTAGAGGGATCTACCCTGATACCTCCCTTTGCACCGCCGTAGGGAATATTGACAATGGCGCATTTGAGGGACATCCAGGTGGCCAGCGCCTTAATTTCACTCAGGTTGCAGTCCTGATGATACCGAATGCCTCCCTTAAAGGGCCCCCTGATGTTGGAATGCTGCACCCTGTATCCTTTGAATACTTTGATTTCGCCGTTATCCATTTCCACCGGAAGATATACCTTTGTTTCCCGTTGCGGATTTTTAATGATTTCAAAATAGGTGGGGTTAATGTTGCCAATCTCTATTGCCTCTTCCATTGTTGCCACAACGGCCCGGTAAGGATCATATTTTTCCATTGATTTGCCTTTCATTTAACCGTTAGCTGAACCGATCATTGCTTCCATTTCGATCTCGACCAGCTGTGTGGGCCGATTGAGCATGTTTGTGCCTACCATGGTGAACAGCGGCCGGATATCGTGGAAAAACCCAGAATACGCTCGGCTGATTTCTGCGGCATACTTCATATCCGTTGCATAAGCTTTGATCCGGAACACTTCTTCTTTTTTGGAACCTGCTTTTAAAAGCAGCCCGATTTGTTTTTCAAAAATAAATTTTGCCTGTGCATATGGGTCGTTTTCCCCGTAAACGCTGCCGTCCGGCATGACGGAAGTGGTACCGCCAATAAAAACGAATTCTCCAACCCTGACCATGCGGCTGTAGCCAATCTTATCCTCCAGAGGAGCGCCGGACGAATAGTTTTCTCTCATCATTTTTATGCCCTCCCAAAAACATTTTTTACCTTAAAAAACTGACTTTCAGGTAAATTGTAATAGAGGGGAAGGCTTTTGTATTGTAAAAATCAGAACTAGGCTATTTTTTAGAAAAAAATGAAAAAATAAGAGCATTCGAAACCGGAATGCTCCGATTATACGGCCTGTAGAAATTGCTACCCCAAAATGTCAAACACTTTGGGGCGATCTGGAGGAAAGGGTTATATATTTCAAGAGTTTGTTGGCAATCAGAGTTATAAAAATCATTATTTTTTAATATAGGGGGTTGCACCGTCCAGCGTGAGCAGGGGAAGATAAAGGTCTGGCCTGCGGTCACGGAATATACCCCACGCCCGACGAGTGAGCGCTATAGC
Organism: Bacillota bacterium; assembly: GCA_023393165.1. Taxonomy (GTDB): domain Bacteria; phylum Bacillota; class Clostridia; order Christensenellales; family Christensenellaceae; genus JAEYKI01. Next base: position 4,020 of record JAEWMJ010000055.1, read on the forward strand.
GTCCAGATCAAACTCTGCGCAGGCAAATCCTTCAGTGACGCGGTCCAGCTGATGGACGATCTGCCCGTATTGGTCCGCGATAAAGGACGAACCATAGAATGTGATTTTATAGTCCTGGCAGGTTTCTTCGCCAATGCGGTTGGAGGCAAGAACAGGCATTACGTTTGCAGCCGCGTGCCCCTGCATGGCGGTACGCCAGTGCAGCATGGAATCAAGTCCCCCATCGTCCGGTTCCGAGCCGATCGCGGTAGGGTACAGCAGGATATCCGCGCCCATAAGCGCCATGCACCGGGCTGCTTCCGGAAACCACTGATCCCAGCAAACGCCAAGGCCTATTTTTGCGAACTTGGTATCCCATACATTGAATCCGGTATCCCCGACGTTAAAATAGAATTTTTCGCTGTATCCGGCCCCGTCCGGGATATGGCTTTTGCGGTAGGTCCCAAGCAAAGCGCCGTCCGCGTCTATGATTGCAAGGGTGTTGTAGCGCGCCTGGCCCGCTTTTTCAAAAAAACTGACGGGAATGACTACGCCAAGTTCCGCAGCCAGCTTTTTAAAATGTTTCACCGCCGGGTTTTCTTCTAAAGTCGTGGCCAGAAGGACGTTTTCGTCGATCATTTTTTGGCAGAAATAATCCGTTTCAAACAATTCCTGGAGCAAAACAATATTTGCGCCGGCCTTCGCGGCCTGCCTTACCAGCGCGTCCGCAGCCGTAATGCTCTTTGCGGACTCCTTGCGGCTTGCCATCTGTGTGACCGCAACCGTTACCTTTTTCATTTTCAATCACTCTCCTTTTGAATTTTCATGCGCCGTAAATACGGCAGTTAAGAAGCGCCAAAAGTCTCTTGCATTTTGGAGCCGATAATCTAAAAGCCGCGGGGCTCAACCGTGAAATGGTATAAAGATAGGAGACACGAAAAACCGTGTCTCCTGTTTTATATTGTATACTTAAGAAAGTGAGGTGAGAAAAATTCGAAAAGAGTACACATTTCATAGCAAAGAAGAAAAGGCAGCTATTGTAAAGCGGTATTTGGCCGGGGAGTCACCTGCCAAACTGTACAGAGAAACAGGAATCAGCGATGGAAATATTCGAAAATGGAAACGGCAATATCTCGCAGGCGGTCAGGACGCGCTAGACAATAAAAAGAAAACTGGTAATCCATTGTCTAAATATACGCGTAAAAAAGAGCTTAACTATGAAGAGCAGCTTGAATATCAGGTTGCAGTGCTCAAACGGGAATTATTAAAAAAGGAGGCTGAGATTCTCCGGTTAAAAAAATCCATCGAACTGGAAGGGGGCGATACAAGAAGAAAGTGATACAGCAAATCTACTCCCTAATACAAGAACACTCAGAAAGTTACTCCATCATGGAATTGTGCCAGCTCAATGGCGTGTCACGTTCCGGCTACTACAAATGGTTGGGGCGCGGCACTGAGCCAAACAGATATGAAAAAAATCAAGAGATACTGGATGATTACGTCAGAGATATTCACGCACATTATCCATCAATGGGTTACCGACAAGTCAGGGATAAGCTGCTATTGCAAACAGGCTGGAAAGTATGTGATTTATCAGTATGGAAATCCATGAAGCGGCTGGATGTAAAGGGTTATGTGCGTAAAAGCCGTTATCCGTCAATTCCAGGTAAAGAACATATGTATTTTCCAAACCTCTTAAACAGAGCTTTCCATGCCGATCTACCTCTGCAAAAAGTTGTTTCCGATATCACATATATTAAGCACAAAGGAAAATGGTATTTCCTTGTCTGCTATCTGGACTTGTTTAACAATGAAATTGTGGAATGGGAACTGAGTGATAACTTTGATAATTTTTTTGTCATACGCTCGGCAAAAAAACTCCTTGAAAAAGCGAAATGTACCGGAACCCCTATCCTTTTGCACAGCGATCAGGGCATCCAGTACAGATCCGCGGGCTATTGCGATTGCGCCTTACTCAGAGAATACAATGCTACTCAAAGCATGTCAAGGGCTGGTACACCCAGAGATAATGCCGTTATGGAGAGCTTTTTTGGTAGGTTCAAAGATGTGCTGCGCTTTCAGTTCCGTTATTGGCAAGCCGATGATTTAAAAGCTGTTATATCCGAAGCTATTCACTATTTTAACGTGATTCGTCCAATTCGTAAGCTGAAAGGAAAGCCACCAGTCCAATTTAGAATTGAACAAGTGGCTTAATCCGGTTTTTTATGTCTCTTATCTATTGACTATTTCACCTTTTGGCGGTTTTTTAATGCTTTTTATTTTACTCCCACACAAACGTAAATCATACCAGACTAACATTTGTCTTGGCACAACTAGAAAGATGGCCAAGTCATAAGCAAAAGACGGGAGCATATAATGTATGGTTCCGTTAATCAAAGGTTTTTGGGTTTGTATAGCCCGGCTTTATGAGAACATTATCTTTACCTTTGACAAACTCATTATACACGCCCTCCCACTCGCCGAAAGAGTATTCCTCTACAGATACGGAAATGTATTTTTCCGGCTTACCCAAGGTTTTGTTTACAATGGCGGTGATTTGCTCTGCGGCCTCTTTCAGTTGTTTCTGTGAGGGACCGCTGATCGTCTTGATTACAATATGAGGCATATTAAACCCTCCTTTAATAAAATTGGTCTTATCAGAATCGTACCTCTTTTGGCTCGCCGCCGAAGGTGTAAAAGATGGCGGTGGCATCTTTGAGGTAATACACCACGTTATTGCCGTCATTTACGGCGTACATCCCGCGCAAGGAAGGATATGCAGCCAGCAGGCTTTCCTGCGCCTCGGTACGGTTATCCTCCACAAGGTTTGCGGCAACGCGAATCCACGTTTGGCCGTCAAAGGCGGACAGTTCAACTTTGGGATTCCGGCCCAATTGCTTTACAACATCCTTTTTCTTACCTGTTTGAATGTAGAGTTTGCCTTCAAACAGATTGACAGTGCCAAAAGGGCGAACCCTGGGTTGGTCGCCGTCAACCGTGGCAAGATAGTATGTTCCTGCTTTCTTCAAAAAATCGTGTACGGATTGCATGGCTACCCCTCCTTATTTTATAAAAAGTATAACATAACCACACTTATTTTACCGGAACTTTATGCATTAGTAAATGGCATTTTAACGGCTTGCAAAGCATGAAAGTTCCTGGTTTGGATTTTGAGTATTTTCATTACAACCAATTATATAATGTCTCAATCAGCTCTATTGGCGTTGTTAATCTGGAATAATGGATGTAAACTCATCTGGAAAATGTAGTACAGCAGGCTATCCTAAAAAGTTAGAACTTTGCTAAATGTAAATGAACGCTTAATTTTTTAACCTGATATAACGATAATCAATAAAGGAAGCATTAGATACAAAATTTTTATAAATATTAAAAAAGGTATCAATACTTATGGATTTTGAATTATATATTAACACGGTTGATTTGCTTAAAACCACGTATGATGGAGCAAAATATGCACTTAATTCATATAAGACAGGCGATATTGAGACATTCGCTAATATTATGGAGAATATTGAAAATGCAATTGCAAACATAAATCAAAAATTATTACCATTGTCAACTCAATTGGAAGAGTTGCAGTGTTTTAATATAATAGATAATTTACAAAACTCACTTAAAAACTTGGAAAATCGGATTAACAACGGTGAATTTAAACGCGGTGAAATTATATTAGAGTTTGAAATTGTACCTTTATTGGCTGAATTAAAAGAAGACTTGTATTTTTTTACGCTTATTTATCCTGATAAAAGTAAAATGGATCAATACTATAAAAATGAATTTGCACGAAATCATCAAAATGAATATTTGCTTGAAGGCAAAACGCGCTTTAATGTTTCTATTGTTGTAACCGCATGGAACAAACTGGACTACACTAAGCTATGTATTGAAAACATTTTTAAATATACTGATTTTAAGGGCTTGAATTGTGAGTTGATCACCATCAATCATGGTTCTACTGATGGCACAGAAGAATTCTTTGAGACTTTACCACATGAGAAAAAAATTAACTTAAAAAACAATATGTGTGCAATTAGTCTCACGTATCCGCCGCGGATCGTTGAAGGCCGGTATTATGTGAACATCAGCAATGACATAATAGTCACTAAAAATTGGCTGGAAAATATGCTGAGATGCATGGAAGAAGATAATACGACAGCGGTGGCCGTTCCCACAACGCCAAATATAAGCAACTACCAGTCTATAGATGTACAATACAATAATATAGAAGAAATGCACAGCTTTGCCGAAAATTTCAATGTCTCGAATTCAGATTTATGGGAAGAACGGGTAAGACTCTGCCCGGCAGTCGAAATTATTAATATGGATATTGTAAATAAAATTGGATTTTGTGACCGTTATTTCAGATATATGGAATTTACGGATGATGACGCAGGTGTCCGGTTCAGAAGATCTGGCTATAAGCAAATTCTTTTAAGGGATACTTATTGTCATCACTTTGGCAGTGTTACGCTGGGCACGGCACAGAAAAAAAATAGTACTATTGAAAAAAGCAGAAAATTATTTTCCGAAAAACATGGTTATGATCCTTGGGGACTTGGATTCTGTTATGATTTAAACGTTATCAAGTCCCTGGATTTTAATAAAAAGGGGCATATCAATATTTTAGGAATAGATGCAGGTGTAGGATCAACTCCCCTGCAAATTAAAAATGAATTAAAGCGTAAAGGGAACCGTGATGTAACTTTATATAATTTTGCAACAGATGGCCGTTTTGATTTCGACTTGAAACTATATTCTGATGTTTTTATTGCGGATGATATAAAAGATTTAAAAAATATTTTTGTCGATGAAAAGTTTGATTATATTTATGTTGGCAAAGAGATTGAAGAATATCATAATTATAATTATATTCTGCAGATTTTAAACAATAAACTCTGCAAAGGCGGCTCTCTTATTATTAATAATCAAATCGCTGTAAAAATCATGAAAAAAGCAGTCATATAGGTAAAGGAGAACAGGAGAGAGTAAAATATGTTGTTATCTATTGGTATGATAGTAAAAAATGAAGAAAAATACTTGCGGCGTTGCCTTCAGGCATTGGTTCCTATATTAGAACAAGTAAACAGTGAATTGATCATAGCCGATACCGGTTCAACAGATAATACGGTTAATATTGCAAAAGAATTTACTAAAAATGTTTTTAATTTCGAATGGTGTAATGATTTTGCAAAAGCCCGTAATTCCACCTTGAAAAAAGCAACCGGCGAGTGGTATATGCAGATTGATGCCGATGAGATAATAACCGATGCAATGCCATTGATAGAATTTTTTAATTCGGGAGAGTATAAAGATTTTAATGCTGCAACCTATATAATCAGAAGCACAAATGATTTAGCATTAAAAGAATATGCGGATATGATAAGCCCAAGAATTATAAAAATAAAAGAAAATTCTTGTTATATAGGCGCGGTACATGAAAAATTAAATCATGCTTATTATCCTTTAAAAAACTTGCCTTTAATCGTAAATCATTATGGTTATGTAACCGAGCAAAATGAAGAATACATTGCGTTTAAAATGAATAGAAATTTGAAAATTATGTTTTCCGAACTTTCTGAGCATCCAGATGATCCATTTTTATATTTGCATATCAGTAATGCTTACCGCTTGATCAAAGACAATCAAAAAGCATTGGCATATTGCGAAAAAGGTTTAAAATACGGATCTTGGATGGAAAAGAGTCTTTTATATGCAAATATGATTAGAATTCATACCGATCTTTGCAATTACTCAAAAGTGATTGAACTTGCAGACATATATTTCAGTTCTAAAAAAGAAAAAATTGGAACCGATCTGGAGATTTATTATTTTCAGGCATTAAGTAGTTTTTATCTTGGAAAAAACCAAGAAGCAATTCAATCTTATAAAGATTACATAAGTTTCTTTACAGAATTCCAGCAGGGGCTTCATCAAACTTATGATACCCGCTGCCATTCAATTAATTTTATTGATGATACATATTATAGAACAGCAATATTACAGCTTGCAAAATTATCAATTAAAACAAATAATTACAAAAGCGCGAAATCATATTTACGCTCTTTGCCTAAAACCAATTTTTTAAAAGATAAAAATAATGTTTTTTTGTGGCTAAGTATTGAAATTGAGTTGATGGGAAAATTAAAAGATTTTACAGGACTTGCAGAATTATATGAACAATCTGATAAAACGGCACAGGAAATGATTCAAAAAATATTAGAAAGCGAGTTGCAGAATGAGGAATGCCGTCCGTTGATTTTTCAATATTTTACCGGCTTACATGAGCCCAAATCACTTTTTGCAAGATTTATGGAATTGCGCGCAGATTATGATGCAAACAGGCTGACAGCGGAATTCGTCAATAATTTTATAAATGAAATGGAAGAATGGACCCCTATTTTTGCTGATGCGGTTTATTTCGCTTTTAAAACAGGGCTGTCGCTGGAGTTTATTGCAAGTAAGATTGATGCATATGATATTGGCGCTTTATTCTACAAAAATGAATACTATCACTATGATAATTTAACTTATCTTGTTCTGCCAATATTTTCAAAGATGGAACTAAATACAAACAGCCGGTTATGGGTGTCATTTTTATTTTTTTGCGAACTTATTTCCGATGAAATACAGGAAAATTATATTTTTGATCTTTTTGCAGCGTATGCAAAGCTATCTTTTTCATGTATGTCCACCATGTTTAAAGAAGAAATTTTAAATGAAAAAAATCTTCAACTTCTTCCGAAACAATTCAGAATTGCTTTTTATTGCTATATGGCAATAAAGGCAAAAGACAACAATCAATATACACAATATTTCCATTATTTAAAAATTGCGCTGCAATGTTGTCCTCAGCTTAAAAAAACCGTTGGATATTTAGCTGAACAGATTCAAAATGATATAGATGATGCAAATAAAAAGAAAAAGGAATTTGATAATTATGCAAATAAAGTAAAAGAATCTATTCGCATTTTGATTTCTCAGGGAAAAATAAATGAAGCCGCAGAGTTTATTAAATCATATGAAAAACTTTGCCCGGGAGATACCGAAATTGAAATTTTAAAAAATAAAATCCAAAAAAGCTTATAAAGCAATACGCTGAGGGATAAAAATACAGAGCGAGCATACGCCAAAGTATGATGAATCAAGTGCAGTATTTGTTTTTTCTTGTGCTGTAAGCGGCCGATGATTCTCGTCTTCGTTTGTATTTTACATAGAAATCACAATGAACAGTTTTCCTGCATTATAATTTGCTGAAATCTTTCCGCCCATTTGTTCTGTCAGAATCTTGGCAATGGACAGGCCCAAACCTGTACCGTTTTTTCCATTTTCAACGGTATAGAAACGGTCGAACAGCCGCCCCACCGTCACTTCATCCAGTTGTATAGCATGGTTGCTGAATGTGATAACGCCCTGCTTAGATAGTGTTATCATCAGATCTCCGTCACTGTATTTTATGGCATTGCCGATCACATTACCAAGAATGCGGGACAGAGCGGCTTTGTTGAGTTGCCGTTCTATCCGCACTTTCGGCATGGAAATTTCGGGTGTGATGCCTTTTTCCTTCAAGGCGCCATAATAAGCGGCTACGCTTTCCTCCAGCGCCTGATTCAGCGCCACAGATTCCCGGCTGTCATACTGGTTTACCGACACCACTACTGAATACCGGAACAGTTCTTCCGTAAGCAGCTTTAAAGCATCAATCCGGCTTGCGATGATCTCAAGATACCTCCGAACTTGTTCGGAGGTATCTTCGCGTTCCAAGAGATCCATGTATCCGCAGATAGCCGTCAGCGGAGTGCGCAGGTCGTGTGTGATGTTGGTGACAGCTTCTTTTATTTCGCGGTCTCCCTGCATATACCGGATATGCTCTTTGCGCAGCAGCTTCAGCTGATGGTCAACGTCTGCGGCAAGCAGCCGCATTTTGCGGTCCGAGGTGGTGATATCGATGCCCACGTTGGTATCTGTGGCCAGCCTCGCGGCAAATTCTGAACGTATCTCATCAGCCGCCTTGCGCAGCCCGGCGATCTTAACTAGCAATATGCAAATGACCATGATGAGAACAGCACAAAGGCCGCAAAGCAGATAAATCATATCGGCACCCTTATTTCAAATCCTTTCGTCGGAAGAGTAAAATTCCGAAGACGTTTGCAGCCACAATAATGATACCGGAGTACACAAACATCAAATCCAGGTGGGGCGCATTTCGCGCGGCAATCTGCCATGCCTGCCCGGTTGGAAGAAAGTCCATGACCGCTTGATAAAGCGCCCTCTCGTCATTATTCAAATAGGACGGATTCGGAACCAGTTCTCCCGGCTGCACGACGGCCTGCCCGCCGCTGTTTATGGTCACAGAAGTAGATGGCAGAAATTCCGGCGCATTTATTTTAGAGTCCAGAAGGTAGGCGCATAAGATGGCGGCAAATGCCAGGACGGTACAGAGAACGGCAACCAGCGCTTTGTTATGGTTCAGCATGGAGAGCAGGGAAAAGATCGCCGCGCATGCAACGGTCAGCAGCATACCGCTCAGCAGCAATAACAGAACGATTTGAAAGTCCGTCTGAAGAAGGCCCAGCAGCGGAATTCCCAGTGCGCAGGTGGCAATCAAATAAGCCAGATTCATAAGAAGTCCGGCAACGGCGCAGACCACAAAATTTGCCAGATATATGGAGCTTCTGCTATGGCCTACAACCAGTTTGTTCCGGATCGTTCCATCACTGTATTCCGTCCCGATAAACAGGCTGCAAAATATTGCAATCAGAATTCCCACTGCAATGTAAGGGGAGAAGAAGGCGGCATCCATACTCGTATTATATCCATACTGTATTTTATTCAGGTATTCGTTCAGGCAGAAAGCCAAGCTGTACAGTATCATCGCCGCCATGCCGATCCAAAAGCCCTTGCTTTTTTTGAGTCTTGTAAAATTTGCGCGAAGCAATTTATTCATGGCAGCCGCCTCCGATCAGATTGATATAATAGCCTTCCAGGCTTTCACCACGTTCCGTTATCTTTATGATTTCACAGCCTTCTTTTGCCAAAGCCATTGTGATTTCTGTTACATTCCACTGCCCGAATACGTCGGCTTCATGATCGGAGATGATGGCATATTCGATTTTTTTATCGTCCAGCGCGCGGGCCAGTTCCTTGACGTTCGAAACCTCCAGCCGCATGCATTTTCGGCAGGCGGCCTCCAATTCCTTTGCGCTGATTTCTTTCATGATTCTCCCACTGTCAATAAAACCATAATGTGTCGCCAGCCGGGAAAGCTCGTCCAGGATGTGACTGGAGATCAGCACTGTGACCTGATGCTCACGGTTCAGTTTCAGAATCAATTCCCGGATCTCCACAATGCCTTGTGGGTCCAGCCCATTGGCCGGTTCATCCAAAACCAGAAAGTCCGGATCGCCCGCTAAGGCCACGGCAATGCCCAGCCGCTGGCGCATGCCCAGTGAGAAATTCTTTGCTTTCTTTTTACCGGTGTTGCCGAGTCCCACCAGTTCCAGCAATTCGCCGATACTCTCAAAGGATGGGCGGCCCAGCACACGGTATTGCTCCCGGATGTTCGCTTCCGCCGTCATATCAAGGTAGATGGACGGCGTTTCAACAATCGCGCCCATTCTTCGGCGCGAGGACGCGATGTCCTTTTCCGTATATCTCTTTCCGTAAAGCGTGTATTCTCCGGATGTAGGACGCTGCAATCCACAAATGATCCGGATCAATGTCGTTTTTCCGGCGCCGTTTTTTCCCACAAAGCCATAAATAGCGCCCCTTTCCACATGCATGGAGATTTTATCCAGGGCTTTGAAATCCCGGTACTGTTTTGAGAGATTTTCTGTGCTTAAAACATATTCCATATCAATGCCTCCTTGTGCTTGATACCGGAATGATAGCATGACATGGTTAAGCCGGCGGTAAAGAAAATGGTTAAGAAAGAGTAAAGATTCATAGTTCCCGCATTTTGAAGCCAATGCCCCATACTGCCTCGATAAAATCCTGGTCCGTTATATCGCGAAGCTTCCTGCGCAGGTTACTGATATGGACTTTCAAGGAGCTTTCCATACAATCCGGCGTGTCTTTGCTGATCAGATCGAGAATCTGGGACTTGGTGACGACCTGCGATGCATTCTGTATCAGCAGTTTTAAAATAGCAAACTCGGTTTTGGTTAACCGGACCTGCGTACCGTGGGCGAAAACCTCGTGGGTACCTGTGTCTAGATTTAATCCGCAATAGGCCAGGTGTGTTACTGTCCCCGCCACTGCCGCGCTTCGCAGCTGCACGGCGATACGGGCAAGCAGTTCCTTGGTATCAAAGGGTTTTGTGACATAATCCGCGGCTCCGCCCAGCAGGAGATTCACTTTATCGTCAATCCCAACCTTGGCGCTGACGACAATCACGGGAATCCCTTGAATCCTGGGCAGTACATCTTCACCGGAGAGTCCAGGCAGCATCAAATCCAAAAGAACAAGATCGGGTCGGCTTTGTGAGAGCAGCAATAAAGCCTCTGTGCCCGAATAGGCGCGCAGAACGCCATAGCCTTCTTCTGTCAGGAATTCCTCCAACATATTGCCGATATAGACATCATCGTCTATGATCGCTATGGTTTTCATTTGCCGCCTCCTATCAAAGTGATATCAGCTCCCTGTGTAATATTCTAACCATATTGTGCCATCGATTCAATCTTTCATTTATTTTTTGCCGATCCATTGATGTGTAAATGGAAAATGGGCAGATTAGATGAGCCCCACATGGTTTGGAAAAATGTAGGGCCTTTACTGGATAAAAGAGACTTGCCCAATGGGCAAATCTCTTTCAATGAGTAAAATTGGTTGTTGGTTACTTGTTTTGCCTTTATTTCATGCCGAATTTAAGCGCACAGTACATTCTTATTTTTCCATGAGCTGTCATTTCATCGTAAAAATATTAATTATTATCGTCTTCTTTACGATAATAATTATGGCAGGCCGCTTGTGTGAAGTCCTTTGTGTACATTAACGCAAGATATCGGGCTGCATCTGGATTACTCGCCAGAGAACGGAGCCTTATACCGTTAAGTATGCCATGCGGCCGGAAAACCTTCAAAAATCAGGTTTCCGTCGGGCTGTTTGAATCAGCTGTTTGCATATTCAGCGTGTTTCAAATAAAATCAATTTAAACAGAAGTCAAATCAAGGAGGTCTATACATGGCTGACTCATCCAAAAAGCAGATGAAAGCACAACCTAAGGATATGATATTTGCTCTTGATATCGGAACCCGCAGCATCATTGGCATCGTGGGTACCGTAGAAGGCGAAAAGCTTCGGGTCATCGCCATGGAGAGGGAGGAACATACACAACGTTCCATGATCGACGGCCAGATTGAGGATATTGAACAGGTCGCCAAAGTCGCCCGCAGCGTCAAAAACCGCCTGGAGGAAAAGCTTAACTGCAAGCTGGAGAAGGTCTGCGTCGCTGCGGCAGGACGCGCGCTCAGGACTCAGCGCGCCTCTTATGAGATGGAATTTCCGCAGCCGCAACGGCTTGATGAAGAAATCATCAGCCGCCTGGAAGCGGGGGCAATTGGCGAAGCCGAGGCCGCTTTTACCAACGGGATGGACGCGTACAACCGCCGCCAGTTCTACCTGGTGGGCCATACTGCCGTTCAGTACTATATGGACAACTATCCAATTTCCAGCTTGTTGGATCACCGGGCACGGCATATTCAAGTGGACGTAATAGCTACCTTTCTCCCCAGTGAAGTAGTGGAAAGCCTGTATTCGGCCATGCACAGGATTGATCTGGAGGTTGCCAGCCTCACACTGGAACCCATTGCCGCCATGAATGTGGTAATTCCGAAAAATCTCAGGCTCCTGAACCTCGCGTTGGTGGATATCGGAGCGGGAACCTCAGATATCGCCGTTTCCAAAGACGGGGGAGTTGTAGGATATACCATAGTTACAGTAGCGGGTGATGAAATTACGGAAGCGCTGATGAAGAATTATCTGCTCGATTTTACCACCGCGGAGCGGATCAAAACACAGCTTGGGGACCAGGATTCCGTTAGATTTACCAATATTCTTGGCTTTGAACAGACCATTACGCAGAACGAAATGATGGACTGCATTAAAGAATCCATGGAAATTCTCTGCCGCGAAATTTCCGAGCATATCTGCGAGGTCAACGGCGGTCCTGCGTCGGCCGTTTTCCTGGCCGGAGGCGGCAGCAAACTGGCAAACATGCGGGACGGCGTTGCCAAATGTATGAATTTGGATGTAAACCGGGTGGCTATAGCCGGCAACAATTTTCAGACATATGCCTTCTCGGATACCTACGACCTTAATGATCCCGAATTTGCCACACCTTTAGGCATCGCTATTTCCGCAGGGCTGAATCTGATTACAGAGAGTTTTCACGTCACTCTAAACGGAAGCCGCGCCAAGCTCTTCCGAAACAGCACAATGACCGTTCTGGATATTCTTATGATGAACGGCTTTTCCTACCGGGACATCCTTCCCCGTGCAGGCCGGAAGCTGATTATACAGTTAAACGGAGAACAAACCGTTTACTACGGTACTCCGGGAGAGCCTGCCGTGCTCCTGCTGAATGGCCGGGAAGCAAAAATCTCGGACTTGGTGCATACGGGAGACAGTATTGAATTTAACCCCGCCGTGCATGGACAGCCCGCCGAGCGGTGCCTGAAGGATTTACTGGAAGCCGGATCCAACCAGGCTGGTACCGTCAACGGCTATATTGTTTCCCCGGATACTCCGCTGAAAACCGGAGATACGGTTGTAATTGAAACGTATGTGCCCGAACCGTCCACGGACGATCCCTCCGTAGTCACAGAAACCATCCCGAAAGTTGCTCCGCTTCCATCCGTCACGCAGACAGCGCCTATCCCGGAGCCTGCGGCAAAAATATCTGCCCAGCTTTCCGGCACGACCGAAGAACCGGCTGCCTCCGAGCCGCTATTACCTCCGGAACCTGTTTCCGTTCCTGCGGCTGAAACCATTGAATTCGTTTTGAACAATAAACCTATAGTTCTTCCTAAAAAAATCGACGGTTCTCCTTATTACCTGATGGATATGCTGGAGAGGTCCGGAATCGATCTGGAACATCCGACGGGGGAGGTTGTTCTCCGTGTTAATGGCGAAGACAGTTCCTTTCTTCGAGATTTAAAGTCCGGGGATCGTTTGGAAATTTATTTTAAAAACTGAATTCTTTGTGATAGAATGTAAAATATAGTAAGTTGAGTTATTTGAGGAAATTTAATGAAAAAGATTGGAATTGTTGCTATATGCGTATTGACGATGCTATTATCAATGTCATGTAGTCTCAAAGCAACTGAAAAACCCGTTACAGAGGATTCTAAGCCGGTTGAGGAGTATATCACTGATCCAGCCATTGAAACAACCCAAACGCCAGGGGCGGAACAAGAAAAAAATGAACTAAGTGAAAAGGATTTAGAAAACGCCAGGAAGATTGCCGAGGATTATGTTATGGATCTAGCGGGTAAATCTAATGGGACCTTAAAATATTCCGAGTTAAGATTTGATCCTGATGATTTAATGAGACAAAATTACAGAGCCGGTATAAGCTTAGAGAATATTGTTGTATTCAAGGTTGATCTTGATGTACAAAAAGCATGGAATGGTTTTGATGCAAGGAAGTATACTGATTGGAGTATAATTGTAACCCGTAGCGGAACAGATTCAAACTGGCAATTCGAAGGCGCGGGATATTAAGATCAGGATTTATTTATATCCAAAACTTCAGTATCAAATAAACAAAAAACACTCTAGTAATGAACTGGTATAATGATAGTGGACAGTAAAAAGTTCACTATCATTTTTTATGGAGGAAAAAGATATGGGACGGCCAAAAGGAGGAACAAACCATAGCTATAGCCAAGATTTTAAATTAAGTATAG
>JAEWMJ010000039.1 GCA_023393165.1 Bacillota bacterium
TGATAAAAGAAAAGTCTATATGCTTTTTTATCTTCCGTAATAAGTGATTCTGCGGTACTAGGTTATCGATCATGACAAATTCTATTTCTGTTTGTTGTTCCCTATTTTCCTTCAGCATGGCATTTCCTTTATTGTTTTCTTTTATTTTACCACGTTTTTTGATGCGAAAAAAGGCTGCAGACCTTTGTCAGCAGCCTGAAAATCCACCCAAAAGGGTGGATTTTACTATAAGGTTATGCCTTTTTGTTCTTCTGCCATTTTGATCATTCTTTTAACCATTTCGCCGCCGATGGGGCCTCCCTGCTGGCCGTTTACACGGCTGGGCAGATTGCCCTTGTATTCGTCGTTGTTTTCTTTTACATATTGCTGGTGCCCGATATCGCTGGCGCATTCCATCTTAAATTTTGTCCAGGGATGATCTGGTCCGTATTTACGCATTCTGGATGACATCTTAACTCCTCCTTTCGCTTTTTTTATTCAAAAAAAAGCTTTAATTTATTTTTTGCAAAATAAGACCGAATACACTGTAAATTCATATCAAAAAAGGTATTCTTTTCGGAAAAAAATTATTAAAATTTATGATTGACAGATCAATCAATAAACCATATACTGATATTGAATGACAAGTCAATCAAAAAAGGAGATGTTTTATAATGAGTCCAAGGAATGAGGAGCAGAATGCCGCCATAAAAGACGAACGCAGGGATCAGATACTGTCCGCTGCGCTCAGAGTTTTTGCAAAACGCGGATTTGCGGCCACGAAGATCAGCGATATTGTTGCCAAAGCCGGCATGAGCCACGGCCTCGTTTACCATTATTTCAAGTCAAAGGAAGAAATTTTTCTGGAACTTCTAAAAATGGCCATGGAAGCATCTTCCCAGTCTCTTCTGATGATGGAACGGATGCCCATAAGTCCGATAGAAAAGGTGCGGCAGACTGCAAACTACATTTTGGGCGGCATAGAGAACTTTGAAGAGTCCGCTTATTACTTTCTGATCGTTACGCATGCCTCTGTGATGGAAGGCGCGGGAGAAGAGAGTGAGGAGCTGCTCAAGGTATCAAACGTTCCCCTGGAGTCCCTGAGCCGCATCCTAAAAGCGGGGCAGGAGGCCGGAGAGGTCAGGGAGGGAGACCCGCTTTCCATGGCGATGGTGTTTTTCGCGGCAATTCAGGGCCTTGCGATATATAAACTGGCGATGGAGGATTTTCACATGCCCGATCCTGAAATCCTGGTGGGCATGATTATAAAGAAATAAAATAAGCCAAGGAGGTTTTTATATATGAAAAAAGTTATCATTATCGGCGCAGGCGTAGCCGGGCTGACCTGCGGGATATACGCAGGAATAAACGGGTTTGAAACGGAAATCTATGAACTGCACGCAATACCGGGCGGGGAATGCACGGGCTGGGACCGGAAGGGCTATTATTTCGACGGATGCATCCACTGGCTGGTGGGTTCCAAAGAGGGAACAGATCTGCATAAAATATGGCTTGATACCGGCGTTCTGGATGATTCGGTCCGAATCATCAACCATGATGTCTTCTCCAGATACGAAGAGGACGGCAGGGCGGTTAACCTGTATACAGACGCTGATAAACTGGAAAAACACCTGCTTGAAATCGCGCCGGAAGATAAAAAAGAAATTAAAAACCTTGTCCGTGCAATAAAAAAAATGGGCAATATGGGAATGCCTCTGGAAAAGCCCATGGATATGATGAGCGCGGGGGATGGTTTAAAGTTTGCAGCCAAGAATCTCGGCAGCTTTGGGCTGATGATGAAATACAATAAGATAACCATGGGCGAACTGGCCCAAAAATTTAAGAATCCTTTGCTGCAAAGGGCGATTCTGGCATCCATGTCCGATTATTATTCAAGCCTGTCGCTGGTTTCCACACTTGCGGGAATGAACAGCGGCGACTGCGGTTATCCGGAAGGAGGCTCGCGCCCGGTCGCAAAACGGATGGAAAAGAGATACCTTGATTTGGGCGGAAAAGTATTCTACAATGCCAGGGTCGAGAAAATACTTGTGGAAGACGGCAAGGCTGTCGGGATCAGGCTGACGGACGGAAAAGAAGCGCGAGCGGACCATATCGTATCCTGCGCGGACGGATATGCCACGCTTTATTCGATGCTGGAGGATAAATATACGCCCGAAACGTACAGAACCCTCTTTGGCAATCCTCAGAAATATCCTTCCATCACATCCGCCATTGTATTTATGGGCGTTGACGCCGAAATACCATACACTTTCAGGGCGGTTGATTTCAAGCGGGAAAAACCGGTATCTTTGAATGGAATCACCAGCGAATGTGTATCTCTGCTGCATTACGGATATGACAAAAAGATAACGCATGATGGAAAAACAGTGATGGCCTGCTTTTATAATGCGGACTATGATTACTGGAAGGCCCTTTACCCGGATAAAGAAAAGTATGCCGCCGAAAAGAAAAAGCTGGAGGATGACGCTGTCTCTGAGCTGGTGAAGCGGTTCCCTGAAGCGGAAGGGAAAATCGAGGTAACCGACGTGGTTACGCCTATGACGTACGAAAAGTATTGCAATGCATGGAGAGGCTCGTGGATGACATGGGTGAAACCGGGAAAGGAAGTGCCGCAGTATTTTCCGGGCGTACTGCCTGGGCTTGAGAATTTTATCATGGCGGGCATGTGGACGATGCCTCCGGGAGGATTGCCGGGAGCAGCGGGGGCCGGAAGGTTTGCCGCGCACAGGCTTTGCGTGCAGAACAATTTGGAGTTTAAAACACAAACGGACGTCCAGGCGGGTCCCGCGCAGAAAAAACGGTCCGGACATCTACCGGACGCCGCAAATGGTGCGGGGAACGGTTGAGAGCTTCCGGTGAAAATATGAAGACGGCATATATACAAAGGCTTCGGAAATCTCCGAAGCCTTTGCCGTCTATATCTTAATTTGGGAAGGATGGATAAGTTATATGATGCTGAGGAATCTGTTGTAGGCGTCGTCCCATGCCGCGGCGTCCTCCGGAAGGAATTCCTTTATCTCGAAGGAATTGCGGATAATCTGGCGGGCCTCTGCCAGGTCCCCGAGCTCTCCGGCTGCAATGTATTGCGCGCACAGGTTCCCGATTGCGGCAGCCTCAAATGGCCCGGCGTATACCGGCCTTCCCATGGCGGATGCCGCAAAACGGTTCAGAAGCGAACTCTGCGCGCCCCCGCCGATGATGTGAACATGGGGGATTGCATAGCCTGCGGTGTGTTCGATATGTTCAAGCGTATTCCGGTAGGCCAGCGCAAGGCTTTCCTTGATGCAGCGGTTGATTTCCCCCGGCGTTTCGGGAGCGGGCTGGTTTGTTTTAAGGCATTGCCGCCTGATCTTTTCCACCATTTCGCCTGGTTCAAAAAACACCGGATCGATGGGATTGATCAGGGAGCGGAAAGGCGCGGACTGCCCTGCCAGCGAATCAAGTTCGGCGTAATCAAAGTTTAATCCCTTTGAGTCAAACTGCCTTTTACATTCCTGCAGCAGCCAAAGCCCCATGATGTTTTTCAGGAACCTGTTCTTGCCGCCAAAACCGCCCTCGTTGGCGAAATTATAGTCAAAAGCCTCGGAAGTGGTGATCATCTCGTCCGTCTCCGTGCCCATCAGAGACCATGTGCCGCTCGAAATATAGGCAAAATGTTTTTGGGCGCTGGGCACGGCCATGACTGCCGAAGCCGTGTCGTGGTGGCAGACGGTGCACACCTTGAAATCTCCTACGCCCGTACTCCGGAGAATGCTTTTCCGCGCTTTTCCGATTACCGTCGCGGGTGGAACGACATTCGGGAATATTTTAACGGGTATCCCCAAAGGCTGCAGTATATGCTCGTCCCAGTTGCCCTGCTTCCGGTCGTAGGCCTGAGATACCGACGAAATGGTAAACTCCGCGCATATTTCGCCGCTTAAAAAATAGTCCAGCAGTTCGGGTACAAAAAGCAGGGTGGATGCGTTGTCCAAAAGGAAGCCGTCCGGCCCGCCTGCCTGCGCGGCCAGCTGCACCAGGGTGTTGAAACGCGCGCGCTGGCATCCTGTTTTCTGATAGAGCGTATGCGGCGGGATAATCGTTTCGATTCTTTCGATCACGCCTTCCGTACGCGGATCCCGGTACATGTAGATTTGTGAAAACAGCGCGCCGGATCCGTCCAGCAGGCCGTAATCGTTGCAAAAGGCGTCAATTCCAATACTGGAGAATCTGCCGGCTTTGCGGATTCCCTCCAGCAGATTCATATAGATGCCCATAATATCCCAGTAAAGGCGTCCTGCGGCGTCTATGGGCTGGTTTGCAAACCTGTGAACTTCTTTGAGCGTGATTTTGCGGCCTGAAAGGTTTCCGACAAATATCTTGCCGCCGCTTCCGCCCAGATCCAAGGCCAACGCTTTCATCAAAATCAATCCTTTTTAAATAAAGTTTTTGAATATATTGCAGATCGCGTCCGTCTCCATGCGTTCCAGACAGCTGTAAGCGCCCATCAGGCTGGGTCCGGAAACAACCACGCCGTGCATGGGCATAATGCAGCCGATTCCTATTTTTTCGGCCAGTTCGCGGTGTTCTTCAAAATAATCGTAAACGCTTTGCGCCAGTTCGGGGGTGTACGCTGTCGCGGGCCGGGCGCAGCCGAAGTATTCGCCGCGTTTGATGGTTGCTTCGGTTACGGTTTTGATGGGCTTGTTTGCGGCGGCATATACCATGCAGTACTGCGGATGGGCGTGGATGGTGCTTTTAATAAACTTAAAATTGGAATGCAGCAGTACGTGTATTTTTGTTTCGCGTGATAATTTGCCGCTTCCCTCCAGGATATTTTCGTCGTAATCGATCAATAAAAAATCTTCCGGGCTGATGTCGCACATATGATGTTCGCTCATCATGGAAGGGGACAAGAGCATTTTATTGTCGTCCACCGTCACCGCAAAGTTTCCGCCCGCCGCGTTGGTCAGCTTTCTGTCCCACATCTCGCGTGCGACCTTCGCCATCTGTATTCTGGTTTCCATGTAATGTAGTTCTGCCAATTTCTTTCATCCTCTCTTTATTAAAAAATGATAACTATTTTAATCTGACCGTTTTCGCCTGTTCTTTCAGCTGCCTTGCACGCGCCAGATCAAAGCCGGTCGTTATTTCGCTTTCCACACAGGCGCCCGCAACGGACGTCGCCCACTTGAGGATTTCCTCGAGTTCCTGGCCTTTTTTAAGACCCGCGATTATCGCGGACAGGAAAGCGTCGCCGCATCCCGCCTCGTTGACCGCACGGGCTTCAACCGGGTATACCCTGTAGATCTTGTCCTCAAATTTGACCACCGATCCGTTTCCGCTCCATGTCATGGCGATCACCGGGACGCCTTCTATGGATTCAAGCGCATCCACAACGTCCCGCTCAGTTTTAAGTTCGCGGCCGGCAATGAAACAAAGTTCCTCGAAATTCGGTTTGATCAGATAAGGCTTTGATTTCAGGCCCTCGACAAGGTACGGGCCGCTGGCGTCCAGAACAACCTTCGCGCCCAGTATTTTTGCTTCGCCGGTCAGCTTGGTGTAGATGGCCGTATCCTGTACGTTGCTCGCGTCGCCGGTCAGCATCAGAATGTCCTCCGGCTGCAAAAGCTGCTTGATCTGCTCTAAAAGATCGTCCGTTATGCTGCCCGCAAGCATGGGGCCGCGTTCTGAAAGCATGGTGCAATGGCTGCCCAGCTCTTCAATGATCTCGTAATTGGTGCGGGATTCAAGGCCCGGGATATCGTAATGCAGGAACTTGACGCTGACGCCCCATTCCTCCATCATCTTTGTGATCTTTTTACCGTTTTCGCCCAGCGTGACGCCAAGCGCCGTATTCTCAACGCCCAGCAGTTTTAAGTTGATGGACACATGCGTGCCTTTGCCTCCCAGGGTTTCGACGGTTTTTTTGATCCTGCCGGTTTTTGCCCGGATGAATTCGTCCAGAAAAATGATTTTATCCACCGCCGGATTCAATGTTACTGTATAAATCATATTGCTCTATCCATTCCTTAAATTAAGATTCAATTATTTCTATTTTTTCTTGTTGCAGGCTTTTTTTATTCAGCAGTCAAAAGCCTGATTCCCGTATTTTCCAAAAACGCCGTACGTTCTTTAGGCGTCTTGCTGTCCGTAATGATTGTATTGATTCGTGAAAAATCCGAAAGGAAAACCTGTCCCGATTTTTCAAACTTGCTGTAGTCCGCAAGGATGAACACTTCCTGGCTGCGTTCGATCATCAGGCGTTTGATGTCCACCTCCAGAATGCTGGAATCCATCAGCCTTGTCTGATGGACCGCCGTGCAGGACATGAAGGATTTGTTCGGATAAAACTCCCCGGCGTTTTTAAGGGCGGTATTTCCGTAAAGAGAGTGGTTCGCGCCGTTGAATATCCCGCCAAGGGAAATGATCAGATGGTTGGGGCTCATATGGTTCACCGACTCCGAGAGCAGCTTGATGGAATTTGTAATGATCGTAACGTTCAGCTCCGCAGGGATATATTTGATGAGATAAATGCAGGTGGAGCTGTTGTCGATGAATATATTGTCGCCGTTTTGGATAAAGGAAGCCGCCTTGCGGCAAATCTCATTTTTTTCGCTGAAGCGCTGAATCTCCCGGACGGCGACGGGCAGTTCAAACGCGGAGCCCGGATAGCTGCTGCCAAATACGGCACCGCCGTGGGTGCGCTTTAATACGCCGTCTTCCTCCAGTTCCTGAAGGTCGCGCCGGATGGTTTCCTTGGAAGCGTTGAAACGGGCTGAAAGCTCGTTCACGTCTACTTTTCCCGTTTGCTCCAGTATATTGACGATTTCAGATTTTCTCTCTATTTTATACATTTTAATAACCCTTCCCGTTCATCAAAAAGTCGGGCTGCATCCGTATTCCATCAAAAACAATTACCGTTTATGCTTGTAAGATAACATAATATCAGAAAAATAGCAAGAACCAAAATGAAACAGTCATAATAAAATGACCGAATGCATACTTTTGTAAGGCAAAAATGTAAAATGCGGAAGAAATGTTCAATATACCCGGCTGGATTGTGAATAACCGGGATATAAATTGAATTTATACTTGCGCGAAGGGGGTGTTTGTGCTATTATATCCACATAAACGGCTAATATCGGTAACAAACAGGAATGCCTGTTTAAAATTTGAAGGTATTGCTTTAAACAGGCTTTGTATTGAGTAGATGAATATTTTAAATAGGCTTAATTAAAAATATTGGAGGGAAAAACATGGCGAAAACAATGCGCGCCCAGGTGGTTGAAGCTCCTGGAAAAATGGTGTTGAAGGAAGTTCCGGTTCCCGTTATCAATGACGACGAGGTTCTGGTCAAAGTTAAAATGTGCGGCATCTGCGGCACGGATCCTAAAATTTACTTAGGCGAATACGCGGCGGAATATCTGCCCTTTATTCCCGGACATGAGTTCTGGGGAGTGATCGAAGAGGTAGGAAAGAACGTCAAAGGGCTGAAAGCCGGCGACCGTGTATCGGCCGACATCTGCCTGGTTTGCGGAACCTGCTATTTCTGCAAGAGGGGCGATTACCTGCTGTGCGAAAGTTTTACCCAGCTTGGAATTCACACGGACGGCGCTTTTGCGGAATATGTAAAGGTTCCGTGGAAAAATATTTACAAGATTCCGGATTCGGTGGACGATTATTCGGCTGCTTTCATTGAACCCATGACCGCGGTACTGGAAGCATCCAAAAGAATGGACTGCAAAATCTCGTCTTCAGTAGTGGTAATCGGCTGCGGCCTTGGCATTCTGCACGCAGCAATGGCCAAACTGCGCGGCGCCGCTCCGGTCATCATTATCGGCGACAGCCAAAACAGGCTCGATATGGCTAAAAAGATGAATGTTGCGGATTATTACCTGGATATTTCCACGGGTATCGATCCGGTTGCCGAAGTCAAGAAAATCACCGGCGGAGTCGGCGCGGATTATGTGCTGGAAGCCGTAGGTACGCCCGGCACATACGAGCAGGCGTTTAAGATGATGCGCAGAGGCGGCGTGCTGGAAGCGTTCGGCGTTGTAGGACAGGGCAGGACCGCTACGTTTGAGCCGTTTGAATTTGTGCTTGGCGAGAAAAAGGTTCGCGGATCCTGCGCAGGATTCGGCAACGACTGGGGCGACGTCATCAACCTTCTGGCGCATAAACGCATCGATCCCACGCCGCTGTTCTCTGAAGTTGTGCCTCTGGAGGATCTTGAGGATGCGATTCATGAACTGAAAGCGGACAAAGAGATCATAAAGATGTTTGTAAATCCTGAAATACACGAGCGTATTAAAATCAATAAATAAGCCGGTTTGGAGGGTTTGATATGAAACTTTCAATTTTCTCGGTATTGTATAAAGACAAGCCGCTTGCGGAGGTCCTGGATTTATTCAAGGCCAAGGGTGTCGACCACGTGGAAGTGGGCGCGGGCGGATTCATAGGCAAGGAGCACTGCAATCCTGCGGAGCTTGTACGCGACAATGCGGCGCGGGAAAAGTTTGCCGGCCTTTTTGCAAGCCGCGGCATGACCATATCGGCCTTGAGCTGCCATGGAAATCCTGTCCATCCCCAAAAGGCGCTGGCGCAGGAATACCACCAGGATATCAAGGATGCGATCGACTTGGCTTCTCTTCTGGGCGTTGACCACATTGTCACGTTCTCGGGCTGCCCGGGAGACAGCGACAATGCTCTGTATCCCAACTGGCCGGTTTCTCCGTTCCCGGAGGATTTCCAGACGGTTGTGGAATGGCAGTGGGAGAAAAAACTCGTTCCATACTGGAAGGAAATGGGCAAGTATGCCGAAGACAAGGGCGTAAAGGTCGCCATGGAACTGCACGGCGGGTATTCGGCGCATTCTCCGGCAACCGCCATCCGTATGCGCAAGGAAACGGGCTGCAAAGCCCTGGGCGCAAACCTTGATCCCAGCCATATGTGGTGGCAGGGTATCGATCCGGCAATGGCTGTAAGACATCTCTGCCGCGAAGACTGCCTTTACCATTTCCATGCCAAGGACGCGATGGTGGATCCGGTAAACGTTTCCTACTACGGCCTTACGGATATGCAGAGCTTCGGCAACACGTATACGCGCGGCTGGCAGTTCAGGACGGTGGGATACGGCCATGACCTCAAGGAATGGGCCAATATCATGAGCGCGATGCGCGCCTCCGGTTATGACGGCGTGATCAGCATAGAGCACGAGGATTCGTACATGTCCGTTGGCGAAGGCCTTGATAAAGCGGTAAACAACTTAAAACAGGTGATCATATTTGAGCCTGCCTCCGCGCCTAAGGCATTTGACTTAGATAAAAGGTTTGCAGATTAAAGGACCCCAATTGTATCCGGCTTTTCGGGGAACTTATGATCTGCAGAAATTCAATAAATAACATTGAATTTTTCTCCAAGCAAAAGGACCGCATACGCGGTCCTTTTGTTGTCTCTGAAAAGATATGAAGAAGATACAAACGTATATCCAAAACCAGTTGAAAGAAAATCAGTCGGGAGAACAACTGACGTTTAGCCCAAAGAGGTTATGTTGTGATTGGCTCATTATTCCGATTTCAGTCTCTTCAACAAAAAACCGCATAATATAGCCGCGGCTAAGAGGATAGCCGCCAAAGGCCACAGGTTGCCGAAATAAAAACCGTCGTCCGCCATCAATATATATCCCCAAGACGCGGGGAATATTTTTCCCGCAGTCTCAAAAACCCGAGGGAGCAAATCAACAGGAAACATAATCCCCGACAGCATAATAGATGGTAGAAATATAACTTGTGAAATCATGGTGAGTTTTGCCTGGCTTTTCACCGCCAGCCCCAAGACGGACCCAACACTTAATGATACCGCAATAAAAATGGCGAGTGAGCCAAAATACAACGGCAGACTTGCCGGTGGTGCTGCGTCAAAAGCAATAGGGGCGACGATGCATATTATCGCGCACATAATCAATAGATGGATAAACGCTGATAAAAATATCGAAACCAGACCAAGGTACAGCGGCACCCCATTGGCCTTGTATACTTTCTTTATATCGCTTCCGTATATCTCTACAAGGGAAGGCGGCAAGCCTATCAGCGCGCCCATTGATACGCCCATCACGGTCATGGATTGTACAAGCGTAAACTTGGCTTCCGGGTTTATGGATGTGAATATCCCGCCCATAACAGCAAAGAACAAAAGAGGAACCACATAACAGGTAATCAACAGTGATTTGCTCCGTATATCCAGCTTCCATTGCAATGCTACTCCGTACAAAAACGCACTCATTCGCCATTCCCCCTTGCTATGTCGATAAAATGCTGTTCAAGCGTTCCCCTGTCTATTTTAATGTCCAACACGGCAATGCCCCTCTGCTTGAAATCTTCAAGCAAAGTCAGCATAGTATCCCCGATATTGTCAGATTCAAAATTTTCATCGCCTTGCTCGGTCTTGATGTGAACGGTATAGCGTTTGCCGATTTTTGAGGTCAATTCTGCGACAGTACCCAAAAAGACAATATTGCCGTCATTCAGAATAGCAATGCGGTCACACAGGCTTTCAACCTCCGCCATATCGTGGCTGGCCAAAATGATTGTCTTTCCCTGCGCTTTCAGTTTGCGGATTTGGTCATGGAGCGATATTCTGCCTTCAACATCAAGCCCGGCAGTCGGCTCGTCAAGAAACACAATATCCGGGTCGCTGATTAAGGCGAGGGCAAGGTGCAAACGCCGCTTTTGCCCCGTTGACATATCTGTGTACAGCTTTTTCGTCAACTCGTTAATCCCAAGGGCGGCAAGCATAGAATGGTCTATTTTTGTTTTGTTCCATTTTGCAAATAACCGCACAGCCTCCATCGGCTTGATATGGGCCGGGAGAGACGCCGATTGCAACTGGATACCCATCCTGCCATCCACCGCGATACTGCCGCTGTCATACTTTCGTAACCTCTCGATACATTCAAGGGCTGTAGTTTTGCCTGCGCCGTTAGCGCCAAGCAATGCAAAAATCTCACCTTTTATAACATTGAAATTCAAGCCCTTTAGTACAGTATGACCGCCATAACTTTTCTTAAGCCTGTCTATCTGTATGGCATAGTTCATTTGGGCACCTCCTCAAATGGATTAAGTTCCAACTTTGTAAAATAGGCTTCTAAAGCCGGTTCGATAAAAGCGTTGGCAAACGCTAGTTTTTGCTTCCATTCATTATCCGGGCCATTAATGTTTTCAATCTCGATAAGTTTGGACAGTATTCTTATATCCCCGCCCGTAAATTCCATAACCATATCCCAAAACGCTTTGGCAAGGTCTTGGCCTTTCTCACTTTCGGGCGGTACGCCATCTTTTTGAAGCCGTATCGCCTCATCATGCAGGCGTTTGAAAGTCTCCATCATCGCGGAGCCGCTGTCCTTATCAAAGCGGCCCCGAATATGGTCAAGGGTCTTATCATCGAAATGCTTGATAAGCCAGTAGAACTCATTTTTCATTTGCAAGTTTACGATAATATCAGCGTATTTCTTGAAATCCACCGATTGCATTTGCAGCACTTCCGCTTTCAACGCTTCTATCGCTTTCAATGATTCTGACAGGGTTTCCATCTTTTCCCGAATGGCGGCTGCGTGCTCTGTGAGCGCGCCCGCAACATCGGCGGGGGTATCAAGAGAGGTCAGGCGATTTTTTATATCATCCAATGAAAACGCCAGATGTTTCAGTGACAGAATTTGATGGAGCTTAATCACATCCTTGTCGGTATAAAGCCTGCGGCCTCCTTCACTCTCTGACGACGGCGAAAGCAGACCTTCTTTGTCGTAATATTGCAAGGTGCGGACGGTGACGCCCATTTTCTTAGCAACCTCGCCAACGGTCATATACCCTTCCGGTATCGCTCTGTTTTTTTCCATATTCATGACCTCCTGCTTATATTATAGCTCATGACGTTACGTCGCGTACAAGGGGGTTTTAAAAATGTTTATAAACGATGTATAAAAACCTTTTATCTTGGCTAAAAATATTAACAACGGTTCAAGCCGTAGAGATATTCTTATTAGGTAATACTTTGGCCTTAAAGGATATCTCTTTTTTATTTTACAAAATTTAAAGAGATTTTATTATCTTGTAGTTAATCAACTAGAATATTATTAACAAAAAGAGACCCCCAACGTTCAGGACCGGATCGCTCATGAAAAGTTTACCGGCGTTGGGTGCCTCCAAGGAGTAGCTAAAGCCTATTGTTTGGGAAGTTACAAAATGATTCTTTTAAAATATATTCTGCCTGTAAAGCTGGAATGCATAAATATTGAAAAATGCTGCCTAAATCCCAATAACTTTATTTTCATTAAAATCATATAATCATAGCAAATATATATTTGGGGAATTGGAGTTCTAGTGCACCTTAATGGTCACTAGCATACCAATAACGCAACCAAAATCGTTTATCTCTTGTTCCAATAATTGTATGATAAATCTTTATGTTTTTATATTTTTGAGCTAAATTTTAATTGTTAACAAAATTCTGCTGTTCAACAACAAGTGTAAGTTGAATTACAATTTAATATATTTCTGTCATTTATAGCAATCATTACATATTATGCTGTAAAAAATAAAATAAAAATAAGGAGGTAAAATTCTATGATTATGTATAGCTCCAATTATACTGAATTACCGCCGGACAGGCAGGACGAACAGCAACAAACTAAACCGCAGAGTCAAACATCACCTGCACAGGATAGACTAGAAAATGAAGGATATCTTGAATTGCAGATAAAATCTCAAACCGGAGAGAATGTAAGCGGCGCTAAAGTTCAGATTGTACGTGAAAGGGATAACAATCTTATGTTTGATCTTACAACGGACACTAACGGCAGAACAAGGCGAGTAACCCTCCCAACGCCTGAAGTTGCGACAAGTTACGGTCAAACCGGCGAAGTTTTTTATACAAATTACATGATTATGCTAAATTATCCGGATCATAGCACAACGATTTACCGCAGTATATCAATATATGTAGGATCGACCTCAGTTCTGACACTTGTGCTGTATAGGTAAAATAAGATGTTTTTGGAATGACGTCGGAATATTGGACATTTTTTTCTGGAAAGTACATTATTCGGGCGTTGTTTTTATGAATAATCATATTGACAATCATCAAATATACATAATATATCGCCATTTGGGAAATGGTGAAACGTTAATCTTTTTACTGTTTTTAGAACAAATATTCGATCTATTCTGTTTGCCGAATGTAATTTTACATACGGTTAAAATCAATAAACGGAGGAATTTTGGATAACCTGTTTGCTCCAAACGAAGATACTGTGGAACCCGGCGGGGAGCAGAGGATCCGTGATAGGAAATACTATCAGAGCCAGCTCCAATCCATGCCCGATGCTGCGGCGTTTGCGGTAAATAAAGAAATCAAGCGCGCCCGTGTTTATATGACAGCACACGGCGTCTATGCGAATATTTTGGGTATAGGGGGATAATATTTAATCCTTTAAATCTCTCAGGAAATCTGGCACATTAATATTGTTTTTTCGAATATATACTTTCAATGCTGATGTTAAATAGTCTTCGCTGACGTTAACAAGTTTAGCCTCTCCGGCTGCCCATTGAAAGCGTTTTTTATTGAATCTTTCAAACACTTCATACTCTTGCTTATTGCCTTTTGTTGCTTTCATTATCATATCATAAAAACGGGCAGCAAGATTTTGCGCATATTTGTCGTCCGGCTGGATATGTAACTCCTTTAACATAGCCGCTTCAATAGACAAAGACTTCCACCTGTGATATAGCAAATATGCTGCGTCTATATCATTGAATAATTCTATATCCTGCTCAGAAAAAAGTTCAGGTGCCCATGTAAGAATACATGCCTTATTGAGCGAAAGTATAAGATCGGAAAGCAATGCAGGTGGGGGATATTTACCCATAGATATTGTCAGCAGTGAAGCATTCAGGGAACCCAGAACCGTATAAAATTGTTCGATTTTTTGATAAATCATCTGCACATGCTCACAGAAAAGCTTCTCCAGCTCTTTTAGTGAAGGTGAGTTGACTACCTTCTCCTTTATTTCTGAAAGGGAAAAACCTAAGAGCTTATAAAATTGTATTTGCTCTAGTTTTAATACATCATTTGTTGTATAGTAACGCCTGCCGCTTGCTTCTCTGCCGGATGCCGGCAGCAATCCGATATTATCATAATGCTGCAAAGTACGGACCGTAAGGTTGGTGCTTTTTGCAATTTCTCCTATATAAAATTTTTTTTCCATGTTTTTGTCTCCTTGGAATTGATTTTTACAATATCTGTTTTCTCAATATATGTATATATCTATGACATTACGTAACGTCGTTGTCAAGTTTTTGTTTAACTTTTTTAACCTATTGACAGTGACGTTACGTAATGTGATAGCTTCTGATATAAGAAAATGATTAAGAATAAATGGAAATACGCCTATGGGATTCAACATGAATTAACAAGGAGATTATAAGAAATATGGAAACAAAAATTTATTATCCTCAAAAGGAATCGCTCAACAGCCATCAGGTACCGCAATGGTATAAAGACGCTAAATTCGGTGTTTTTATTCACTGGGGTTTATATTCCGTACCCGGGTTTGCACCTTTGGGAAGCTTCACAGATTCCCTCAGGAACGAATATGACAGAGCTATGCTTGTCTATCCTTATGCTGAAGGATATTGGAATGCTGTTAAAGATTCCGGTTCGCCGTCTGCACAATATCATAAGGAAAAGTATGGTGATATGTCTTACCAGGGATTTAGGCAAATGTTTATCGACGGCTTAGAAAAATGGGACCCGAAGGAATGGGCTGAAACTTTTAAAACAGCCGGTGCAAAATACGTTGTCTTAACAGCCAAACACCATGACGGATTTTGTTTATGGCCCACAAAAGTTGAAAATGAGAATGAAAAAGACTGGTTCAGCAGGAGAGATATAGTAGGCGAATTGGCTGACGCCGTCCGGGAAAAGGGTTTAAAATTCGGCTTGTATTATTCAGGTGGAATTGACTGGACTTTTAACAGGGGGATCGTGCGGACATTCATGGAATACACTTTTTCCACACCAGGTGGGAAATATCCTGATTACGCCGATGCGCAGATCAGAGAATTGATAAACAGATATCAGCCTGATATTCTTTGGAATGATATTTGCTGGCCGGGTAATCAGGAAAACTTGTTCGACCTGTTTGCCTATTATTATAATATGGTACCTGATGGAGTAATCAACGACAGATGGAATATCAATGATCCGAACCTGAATTCTGAGCCAATGCTTGCATATATGGACAATATGGTAAAAGATTTGATTAAGAGCAATACAGACATTTATTCCACACTTGCAAAGCCGGAAATACCCCATTGCGATTTTTTTACGCCCGAATATACACAATATTCTGCTGTGCAGCAAAAAAAGTGGGAGATGACCCGGGGAATTGGCAACTCTTTTGGGTATAACAGAAATGAAGAAACAGGAGGTTATGCATCTTTTGAAGATTTATTTGCGAGTTTTATTGATGCGGTATCTAAAAATGGAAACTTGCTGTTAAATGTTGGCCCGCGCGGGGAAGATTCAACAATTCCGGCTCAACAAACCGGCCGTTTGATTGATTTCGGGAAATGGCTGAACCAAAATGGTGAAGCAGTATATGGCAGCTCTCCTTATACGCAAGCAGAAGCGATGACGGACACAGGAACTGCCGTCAGATTTACACAAAAAGGCGATAAGGTTTATCTGATAATCTTGGAGAAACTGAAAACAAACAGTATTCACATTAAGAATATTTGGATAAAAGGAACAGCTGCATTGTTAAACGATCATAGTCCCGTGACTATAAAGCGTAAAAACAATGATATGGTGATTGTTTTTGATGATACGGCAGTAAATACTTTTGCGCCTGTTGTTTGTTTTGATGATAAAACTACAGACCAAGGGACAGATCCCTATAAGGGAGAGACACAGAACAAAGTTAACAATAAATAATTGAAAGGAATAAATATAATGGATCATGAATTGAAAAAAAGATGCGAGATATTTATTGAAAATAAAAATGCACTAAAGGCGGCATATAAATTAGATTATCCCATCATGCACTGCTTGTGTGCGCTTATCTATGGTAAAAAAACGGTCGATGTCGCAAAGATAAAGGAAAGCAAACAAATTATCAAACAGAATACTGCGGCGTTTTCATCCTTTAAAGCGAATGCTTTTCTTGCAATGGCAACCATGCTTTCTTTGGAAGACGATCCTGAAACAATATTTAAAAAAATAATTGAGTTGTATACTCTGCTGAAGAAAAAAGGATTCTGGGGTTCAGATTACCTTGCCCTTACGGCATTTACTGCAGTCAAAAATGGATCTGACTTTGACGCTCTTGCAGATAAAGCTATTAAGATATATAAACATTTAAAACAAAATCATCCGTTTCTAACATCGCATGCAGATTATTGTTATGCCATGTTGATGGCGCTGAGCAATAAGGAAGGTCAGGATATGGTGCGTGAAGCCGAAGAATGCTACAACATTCTTGAAAACAGCTTTATTGTAAAAAACGCGGTGCAATCATTAAGCTTTGTACTGTCATTAGGAAAACAAAACGCACAGGAGAAGTGCAATATTACTTTAGACTTATTTGATACGCTGAAGCAAAAAGGTTATAAGCCAGGTACAGGCTATGAATTGCCTTCTATAGGGGTACTGACACTTGTTTCGGATAACACTGATAACATTGCAGGCAAGGTTGAGGAGACAAGTGATTTCTTAAAAGTACAAAAGGGATTTAGAGGAATAAGTATTGGGAAAACCAAAAGAATTATGTTTGCATCCTCTCTGGTAGCACAAGAAAAAGTAAGCCTGTTTGAAAATGATGTATTGAACGCTGCTGTGTCAAATACTATTTCAAACATTATCATTGCGATGGAAATTGCTGTTATAGCCGCTATATCGGCATCTTCCGCAGCGGCGGCAGCTTCGTCCGGCAATTAATACATTAATTAAAAACGTTTTGTAATGTCTTAGAGTAGTATTCTTTTTAAGAAGAAGGCGAATGATTCTGCCTTCTTTATTTGTCTCGAAAACTCCGCGTTAAACGTGGGGTTCAAACCCCATCACTTGCATTGTTTGGCCCATTTCGCTATGGATCCGCACGTCGTATAAAGCGAAGCGGGAGCCCACTGAACGTGAGTTAAGCGCAAGCGCCTTGCTAAAAAAATTCTGACGCGTAGGCGAAACCACAGTAAAGTGGGTGGGCACGGCGCAGCCGTGACGGAGGGAGAGTGCGTGAAAGAATACAATAAAGACAATTGACTGCTCCAGCCGTCTCAGCGTCAAAAATACACGCAACGCCATAGCGTTGCGTATATTTAACATTAAAGATTCGGCACTTACGCTTGTGATTCGCAATTCGCGTAAGTCATTTTTACATGTTTACGCTCGCTTTCAGCAGCCCTCATTCTTATAAGGCCTGTCAGTTGTACGCATTCGCGAGCTTCTTCTGCTTGCTGATCACCAAAGATACGATCATGATGGCGGCAGCGAATCCGGCCTGGATGAGTATGCTGTACAGTACGGGGAGCGCTGTCTGAAAATCGAACGCGGTTATGCTCCGGATATCCTCCACGGCTTTTATATACCAGTAGCTGGGCGTAAAGCTCGCGGCATTCAGAACAGAGGCCCCCAGCATTCCCTGTGGGATGAATACCCCGCTTAAAAAACTTAATCCCAAAGCGATCACGTTCATGATTGCCCCCTGCACGCCCTGGCTTTTGATAAAATGGCCGAGAAGAAACCCGATGCTCAAGGACGCGAAGGTGAAGACGAGCGCGTTCAGGCATAAGAGAACGGTTCCGGCGTCCAGGGCGGCGTCCCGGTTGAGCAGGAAAACGAAAGTGCACATGCCCGCCCAGAAAATGACCGCAAAAGTAATGTTCCCCAAAAGCAGCTGCAGATTCATTACGGACGTTTTTACGGGGCAGCAGGCATTCCGGTTGCTCACGTCCGCCTGGTTGAACGCCATCATGACCGATGTGATTGCCAGGATCATCGTCGCCATGATGGAGTAGGCAAGGTATTGGAAATAATAGGACATATTATTGATGGCGGCCGGCTTTTCGTACGTGTTTACTTCCACGGACGCCTGCTTCACCAGGTCGCGGCTTACATACTGGGCGATTTCGGATTGGGTAACGCCCGGCATATTCTGCACATAGAGCGCAGCGGTATTCAGGTATTTATTCACCAGCAGGTCTGCATAAACGGCTTCCGGCCGTCCGGCCGCGGCCGTTTTCTCTATGCGCGTGTCGCCCCCTCCCGCAAGGAAAGCCTGCGTGAATCCCTGGGGCACCCGCAGCACACAGGTGACCTGGCCAAAAAACAATGCGTCCTGGATCTCCTGCGTTTCGTCCGGGATAGAGACCATATTTGCGTTTTGATCAAGATACGCCTTTAAACCGTCCGTAAGAGGCGTGCTTTCCCCGCTGAAAAACGCGACGCTGGTTTTGGCAGGGCTGAAGGCCGCGGTCCCGCCCTGTGCGCCCAGTATGTTGGTAATCAAAACCGCCATCAGGAGAAAGATGATGATATAAATGGCTATGGATGCCAGATTATTTTTAATGATCTTAAAATACGCTTTATATACTTGCATATTTCTGCCTCCTTGTAATAAAGTATACGATCAGGTAAAACACCGCGGCAAACGCGAACAGCAAACCGATATTCAGATAAAACCTCTCGTATGTGTCGTAATAATACAGGGAGTAAAACGCGTCCGTGATCAGGTTGGCCGGGTTCAGCCAGGCCAGCGCCGGTACCGCATGGGTGACGATATATTTTACGTTCACCATCATCATGCCTGCCAGAAAGGAAAACGTCAGGCTGATGGCAGTGGACAGCGCGGACTTGAAATTTTCGCTTTTTGTGTTGGACGCCCCGATGAGCGCCCCGAAGGAAACGCCCATGACGCTGCCCGCCAGGCCGGTCAAAAGCACATATCCCAGCTGGTCCCCGAAATCGACCCCCAGCGCGAAGCACATATAAGCGATCAGAAGCAGAACGGACAGCAGCTGGATCAGGATCGCAGCAAGCATCGAATACCCAATGACTCTGAGTTTGTGCACGGGCACCAGGTTCATACGCGCGCCCTGCGGGGAAAGGTTGGCCTGGTGGTCCGCGATCTGCTGGTTGCCCCAGTATCCGCCGAACAGGCAGGTCATGGCGATGAGCGCGTAAAAGCTGATAAGTGTACCGTTCGGGTCGGTTTTTCCGGGGGCGATTTCGTTTAAATAGGTTCCCGCTTCCAGTTTAAAATTCTGCGCTGCGGCAGGGTTGCCTTGGATGATGGTCTCAAAAGCCGAGGCGGACTGTAGGGTGCTGTCCATAAATTCCTTTAATATGGTCTGGTCCAGTCCCGATTCCTTGACCACAACATGCGCGCTTCCGTCCAGCAGGATATAGCCCTTGATCCTGTCCTTTTTTAAATCCTCCTCCGCCTGTTCGCCGGATACCAGTGAGATATTGAACAATGGGTCCCGGGCGGACGGATTTGCGTCCGATACCGCGTTCAGAGCGGTCTGAAGCGCGGCGTTCTCCCGGTATTCCGCGTTGTTTACGACTGCGATGGGGATGCTTTTGAATTGGTCCGCTCCTGCCAAATTGGAAAATGCCACGGCGAAGAATGAAGCCAGGATGAGAGGAAATAAAAACGTCCAGAATATCATTTCCCGGTCCCGGACAAGGCATTTGATCCTGTTTATAAAAATATGGCCAAACATATGCATAACCTCCTTAATCCCTGAGTTCCTTGCCGGTGATTTCCAGAAATACGTCGTTTAAAGTAGGCATCTCGCAGTAGATCCTGCCGGTTGCGGCCCTGCTTTTTTTCAAATAATCGAGTACTGCGGGCAGGCAGTTCGTTTCCTGGCCGGTTTTGATCACCAGCGTATGATTGGTAAGTTCCGCGGAACTTACGCCGTGCAGAGCCGTCAAGCCGGGCAATATGCTTCGGTCCGGGTTTAAAAGCTCGGCTGTTATTTTCTCGCCGGCTTTGATCATTCCTTTGAGTTCTTCTTTTGTGCCCAGGGCGATGATCTTTCCTTTATCCATGATGGCGATCCGGGTGCAGATCTGCTCCACTTCCTCCATATAGTGGGAGGTGTATATCACGGTGGCGCCGTTGCGGTTCAGGTTTTTAATGCCTTCCAGTATATTGTTGCGGCTCTGCGGGTCAACGGCTACCGTTGGTTCGTCCAGTATAATGAGTTTTGGTTTGTGCGCGATTCCGCAGGCAATATTCAGCCTGCGCAGAAGGCCGCCGCTCAGTTTCTTGGGGTAAAACTTCCTGTAATCGTCAAGCCCCACAAAACTTATGGCTTCGTCCACCAGTCCGGCCCGTTTCTTTTTGTCGGGCACATACAGGCCGCAGAAATAATCGATGTTTTCCTGAACGGTCAGTTCCTTGAACACCGCCACATTCTGCATCACGATGCCTATATCCCGTTTGGAATCATAGGAATCGGGGCGCATGGCCTTTCCGAATACCTCTATCGTTCCCTTGTCGTATTTCAAAAGTGACAAAATGCAGTTGATCGTGGTTGTTTTTCCCGAGCCGTTCGGGCCCAGCAGGCCGAATATCTCGCCTTCTTCAACATCCAGGCTGAAATGGTCCAGTACGATCAGGTCGCCGTATCTTTTCACCAGATTTTTCACCTTGACAATCATTGAAATCCCTCCGTTATCTTAAGGTAAAGAGAATCGATCTATGCGCCCAAAAGCCACCACTTGGGCGCATTTCTTTGTCATCGTCAGTCGCCATAGCACCACTATGGCTCCTTTCTCTTTCGCGAACTGCATCCCAAACGGCGGTTTTTGGGTCTGCGAGTTCAGAGGGACTTAGGGCTTGCCAGTACAAGGCGCCGCGATGCAGCCGTAGTGGTACTACGGCAAAGCACGGCAACGCAGTAATGCCGTGCCCTAAGCCCTCTGAACCGCATGGGTTCGACTCCCTTTACCTTACTGTCTTTATTTTATATTGCGGGATCCTTCCGGGTAAGTGAAGATGCTCCATTTGTCGGTATGACATTTGTAACGCCGTTATTGTAAAGGCGCGGCGCATTTGATAAAATGAATGAAAATACAGGAAAGACTGGACGCTTCTATGAATAAGCTCCTGGATAAGCTTATACTCTTTACGCTTTGCATCGTTTTTTATGTTCAATATGCACAGGGCGAATATATCATCGTGCCCATCATCTGCGTCCTGTCCGCAAGCGCGCTTGCCAGTTATTTTCAGGCGCAGCTCTTCCGCTTCCTGGTTTTTGCCGCCTACTGCGTATGCTGTTTCGTTTTTCCGGTACTGCTTTTTTTTATCCCGCTTTTCTGCTACGATGTTCTGGGTATAAAATGGAAGTACGCGGTATTTCTGGCGGTATTGCCCGCGGCGGCCCGGGCGTCCGGCATTCCGGCCGCATCATGGGTATTTATCGTGCTGTTCGCCGCCCTCTCCTGGTTTTTAAACCAGCGGACGGGTTCGCTTGAGAAAGCGAGGAGGGAATTTATTTCTTTGCGCGATTCAACAAAGGAGCTCTCATTGAGGCTGGAAGACAAGAACAGGGAACTGCTGGAAAAACAGGATTACGAGGTTAATCTGGCGACGCTCAACGAACGCAACCGTATAGCGCGCGATATACATGACAGCATCGGGCACATCCTGTCCAATTCCATACTGCAGACCGGCGCCCTGATGGCGACCTGCAGGGAAGAAGCCATGCGTGAAAGGCTTACCACATTGAAAGACACGCTGTCCCAGGGGATGGACAGCATCCGGGAGAGCATACATAACCTGCACGACGAAGCGGTCGATCTGTATACGGAGGCGAAAACGCTTGTCGATAACTTTCATTTCTGCGAAATATCCATGGATTACGATGTAGACGGCAATCCTGATAAAAAAATAAAATACGCCCTGCTGGCCGTTCTGAAAGAAGCCCTTTCCAATATCATCAAACATTCGAACGCTTCTTTTGTTCAGGTCGTGCTGCGGGAACATCCGGCGCTGTACCAGCTTTCCGTGAAAGACGACGGAATAGGAAATGGAAACGGCGGCGGAGACGGCATCGGCCTTATAAACATCAGGCAGAGGGTGGGCGAATTGAACGGCGTCGTCAATATATCGGGTGAAAACGGGTTTACGGTATTCATATCCATACCAAAGGAGAAATAACATGAAAATAGTTATTGTGGACGACGATAAACTGGTGGGAATATCCTTAAAGACCATTATTGAAGCCGAACCCGGCATAGAAGTTACGGGCGTCGGGCTGAACGGCAAAGAGGCCGTCTCCCTGTACAATGAGAAAAAGCCCGATATCCTGCTGATGGATATCAGGATGGACGTCATGACCGGGCTGGAGGCGGGCGAGGCTATATTAAAAACGTATCCTGACGCAAGAATATTGTTCCTGACCACATTCGCGGACGACGAATATATCATCCGCGCGCTGAAAATGGGCGCAAAAGGTTATGTTTTAAAACAGAATTTTGAAAGCATCGTTCCTTCGCTCAAGGCTCTGTATTCGGGACAGACCGTTTTCGGGGAAGATGTCATCGCCAAGATTCCGTCCCTGATACAGGAGGAAGGGAAAACGGACCTTTCGGGCTGGGGGGTCAGCGAAAAGGAATCGGCAATCATAGAACTGATCGCCGAGGGACTTTCCAATAAAGAGATCGCGGGGCGGCTTTACTTAAGCGAAGGCACCGTACGGAACAGCATCAGCGTGATACTGGAAAAGCTGCAGCTCAAAGGGCGGACGCAGCTCGCTATTTTCTATTACAAGAGCAGAGGGAAATGATTGTTCCAATATGAACGGCGTCATCCTTACGCTAGGATTTTTTTACGGACGGCACTTACCGGATTGACCGGCACATTTTTTTGCATTAAAAAACAGTAATAAATGAAAGAGCATATTCAAAATATTTCATAATTTGGGTTATATAAAATAAAAACAAGAAAATTATTTTTAAAATATGAATGAATGTCTATTGACCGTTGCATAATTTGCTGATATACTGGCACCATAAAAGAGATTGTAACCGTAAATTTTATTTTGAAGGAGTTTAAGCTGTAAAAAGTCTTTAAATTAAAATTTAATAAATAAGCAATGAAGCTATGTATCGGAACTGTTTTGATACGTAGTTTTTTTTACCGGATGCGGGAGGCGTTTGGTAAAAAAATGTAGTATCAGCAACGGCGCTGTTCTTTCTATGTGGGAACAGCTTTTTTTATTTATAAAATAGTATTGGGGGAAAAGTTATATGTCGGGAATCAACTCTGGAGATACAGCCTGGATGATGGTGTCGTGCGCGCTGGTATTTATTATGACGCCTGGGCTAGGATTCTTCTACGGCGGTATGGTGAGGCGGAAAAATGTGCTGAATACGCTGATGTCGTCTTTTTTTGTGTGCGGCCTGGCCTCGGTGCTGTGGGTTCTGATCGGGTATTCCCTGTCCTTCGGCGCAGATACCGGCGCCGGCGTTATAGGAAATCTGCAGTTTTTCGGGCTTTCAAACCTGGGCGAGACGGTAAGCTATGCGCCCACCATCCCATCGTTTGTGTTTGTGGCGTTCCAGATGATGTTTGCAATCATAACGCCTGCCCTGATCACAGGCGCGCTGGTGGAACGCATGAGATTCTCCGCGCTGATTATCTTTATTGCAATATGGTCTGTAGTCGTTTATTACCCGCTTGCGCACATGGTTTGGAGCACGGACGGATTCCTGGCCAAACTCGGAGCCGTAGACTTTGCGGGCGGCAACGTCGTCCATATCAGTTCGGGCGTCTCGGGATTGGTAGCCTGCATACTTCTTGGAAAACGCAAGGGCCACGGCGTTGTCAGCTACAATCCGCATAACTTGCCCATCGTGATGCTGGGCGCAGCGCTGCTTTGGTTCGGTTGGTTCGGATTCAACGCGGGAAGCGCGCTGACTTCGGGTACGCTTGCCGGCAGCGCGTTTATAACGACAAATACATCGGCTGCGGCGGCCCTGCTGTCCTGGATGCTGGTGGAAAAAATTACGCACGGAAAGCCCACAATGCTTGGCGCGGTGACAGGCGCTGTGGTAGGGCTTGTAGCAATCACGCCCGGGGCAGGCTTTGTGCCCGTATGGGCGGCGCTGATCATCGGCGGGGCGGTGAGCCCGCTGTGCTACATTGCAATGACGGTGCTGAAAAAGAAATTCGGGTATGACGACGCGCTGGACGCCTTCGGCTGCCACGGCGTAGGCGGAATCTGGGGAGGAATAGCGACGGGATTGTTTGCGCAAAGTTCCATTAATCCGATTGCTCAATGGAACGGCCTGTTTTTCGGACAGACGGAGCTATTTATCCGCCAGCTAGCAGCAGTGGGTATCACCATTGCGTGGGCTGTGGCCGGCACGCTCGTTATCATGCTGATATTAAAGAAATGCATGAAGATCCGCGTATCGGACAAGGAAGAAACGGAGGGACTGGATCATTCGGAACACGGGGAATCCGCATATCCGGCGTTCACGGGTCTGGATCAGTAAGGAGGATTCGTTATGAAAAAAATAGAAGCCATTATACAGCCGAACAAACTGGAAGATTTAAAAGAGGCGCTTGCCCAGATGAATATCGGCGGCATCACGATTTCGCAGGTGATGGGCTGCGGCAAACAGAAAGGCTTTAAAGAATACTACCGTGGAAGCGAAGTGCTCATGAATATCCTGCCCAAGGTAAAAATGGAACTTGTGGTGGACGACGGCGATTTTGAAAAAACAGTTGAAACCATCCTGAAGTATACGCAGACCGGGGAAGTTGGCGATGGAAAAATATTTGTTTCCACGATCGACGACGCGATCCGGATACGGACAGGCGAAACGGGTCCAAACGCGTTGAAATAGGAAAGAAGCCAATTTCAAAAAAGATTTCACCAAATTAATACGTATCTTCATTTAAAGCAAAACGGCCGTCAATTTATATGACGGCCGTTTTGCCATACAAATTTTTGTTGGTCGGTTTGATGAACCTGATCATCGGCATTTTTTGCGGGATCTGGTTTGTTTTTTACCCGAAACCGTTTATCCGGCATTTCGGTGAAATCAAAAATGAGGCGAACCTGGAACCCGAAAATGGGCGGCATAAAATAAAAAACAGGCCGGGATCATCCCGGCCTTTTAACGCTTATTCTGACCTCGTGCAAATCAGAATGATTCATAGCGGACAGTATCAGAAACCGGTTTTCGATCGGTATCATGCCTGTTCGGGGATTTTGGCGCGCCGTCCTGCGCGTAGCCTATCCCCAGGATACTGATGGGTTCCACGCCGTCGGGAAGGGAAAATTCGGAGGCAAGCACATCCGGCTTGAAGTAACCCACCCAAATGGAAGAGAGCCCCAATTCTTCCGCCTGTAGGATCATATGGGTGGAAACAATGGCGGTATCGATATCGGCGGTGTCTTTGCCGTCGAACGGCCGTTTCCAACTGGCTGAATGGTCCGCGCAAACTATAAGGGCGAGCGGCGCGCCGTAAATGTTGCCGGATTTTTTCAGTTTTTCAAAACCTTCGTCCGTTTGGATTACCAGCACCAATTGAGGCTGGGTATTTCCTGCAGTGGGGGCCACCCGTCCGGCTTCCAAAATCTTTTGCAGCTTTTCCGCCTCTACCTTCCTGCTTTTAAATTTCCTTACGGAACTGCGCTTTTTTGCCAAATCTAAAAAATCCATACTCATCTTTCCTCCTTATTCGCAAATTATCTCTGAATCCTTTTACGGATTTTTAACCGTTTACTTATATTATCCCAAATCAGAAATTTGGTCCGGCCTGTTTTCAATTTTTACAGGTTATGGTATTATTGTAGAACAAAGAAATAAAAAAGCAAGTATGCAGATTATTCTGATAAAGTATGAAAAGTATGAGTAAAGGAAAATAAATATGGATCGAATCAGCCTGTGTGATGTAACCGAATGCCCCATCACCTTTGCCCTGGGCATGATAGGCGGAAAATGGCACCTTCCGATCGTTTACCTGCTGAGCAGGAACAATGTAGCGAGGTATAATGAACTGAAAAAAAGTCTCATAGGCATTACAAACATGATGCTTTCGCAGTCTTTAAAAGAATTGGAAGCAAACGGCATCGTGTACCGGGAGCAGTACCTCGAGATACCGCCCAGGGTGGAATACTCGCTCACCCAAACCGGGGAGGACCTGATGCCCGTGGTGGAGGAACTGGCCAAATGGGGCGAAGTGCAGATGGAGGCGCGGCGGTCCGCAGCGGGTAGGGGCCCGGAAAACGCATAGGGCGGGTAAGGAATGGATTTCAGCATCAGGGCAATATTGCCGTCCGATTTTAAAAGGATATATAAAAAGATCAAAAGGGATTTTGCGCCGGGGGAATACGCGCCTTATACAGTACTCTATAAACAATTAAAGAAGGGGATCCAGCAGGGCTTTCTGCTTTACGCGGGTGGCGATGAAGCCGCATATGCGGTATGCGCGGCGGGGCATCCAAACGGGTTTGTACTGGTTAGCCTGCTGGCCGTATATCCGGAATACAGGGGACGGGGATTCGGAACGGAGTTTATCCGGGAATTAAAAAAGATATATACGGATAAAAAGGGCGTTATCGTGGAAGTGGAAAAGCCGGAAGACGCAAAGGATGAAGATGAAAAAACCAGGCGGGAAAAAAGGATCGCGTTTTACCGGAAAGCTGGTTTTGAGCAAATTCCCGGTATTGAATATTCTATCTGGACCGTGCCCATGCATCTGATGGTTTTTCCGGGCGGGATACTGTCGCCCCGGGAAACCGGCGCGGTGATGCATGAAATTTACCTGGAACTGATGGGCAAGCATTTTATACATATGATGAAGTTCCGGGAGGTTGCTGACTTCTGATAAGGCTCATCACCTGAAAATTTTATTTTCTCACCGGTAGACAAATAAAAAAATATTTTGTATAATAACTAATGTTCCTTGTGGAGGCATAGCTCAGCTGGTCAGAGTACACGCTTCACATGCGTGGGGTCGCTGGTTCGATCCCAGCTGTCTCCACCACTTAAAAACGCCTGTTTCATGCGAAACAGGCGTTTTTATTTTTGCCTTTGACCTCACTTTTGACCTCACTTTTTATTTTATAAAGTTTTGGAAGGCGTCGTTTACAAGATTTGCAGTGCGCCGAGCCTCTCCCGGTAATGCATGCCCGTATACTCCAAAAGTGTCAAAATCTTTGCTGTGGCCACCCATAGCTTTGACGAGTTCTGCGGGTAGGCTTTTATTCACAGAGAACCAGGTATGGCGGAGCTCGTACAGAGAATGCTTAGAAATTCCGTTATGATCCCGATAACGGCGCCAGTGCTTCAGGAAGGTTTGCTGGATGGCATGCTCTCCGTCCGGGGCAGGGAATATATACGGAGAAATGACGCCGGCTGCCTTTAGCATCTTTTTCTGATCCGCCAATATTCGCAGGCCGATCTCTGGAATATAATATGAGCGTTGAGCGTTTTTATTCTTACCCTCGGTTATTTCATTATGGAAATTGATTGAGCGCCTTATTGTGCACACACCGTCATTAACGTCCTGATCCATCAGGCCTATCACTTCGCCAGGCCTCATACCGGTTATTAGTTCATACCGGAAGGCATGAATATACCATTCCGGGATGACCTTTCTATGATCTTGCGTACAATCGCATGAGAACAACAGCTTTATATCATCTGGATGCAGGGTGCCACGGGTACTCTTCGCTGCAGTATTAGGTATAAACAACTCTTCGGGGTGCAAGGAAGTAGCCTTGCATTTCCGGGCATATTTCATAAAAGCGGAGAGGCAATCACGGATATCTTTAAGGGTTTTACAGGAGAGGCCTGCACCCTTGTTACCGGTCTTATGTGCGTATAAAATAACCTCCTGCAGGTGCTGCTCGGTTATATTGCCAATTTTCTTCTGCCCGATACACGGGAATATATAGTTGCGTTTGAACGTCTCATAAAGCCTCCAATGGCTTTTACTTGTCCGCAATTTTAACTCTTCGACCCATTGATCGAAAAGCGAACTTACGCGCGTACCGCTATCCTTGATGCCTTCATCCAGCCATGCGTCTGCTCTTGCGTTGCATTCACGCTGACCGGTCCGCCCGGGAATAGAAGAATAAAAGGATCTGCGCTCCCCGTCCTTTTGGACTAGTATGCGCCAGCGTTTTGTGTTTTCCTGCCATTTGGCCGTATTAGTGCGTTTACCCATTGTCATTTCTCCTTTTATAGTTTATTGCTGGCATCATACCTGCAGGAAGACCCTATCCGGTAAAAGTCAATTTATTACTGTGCCTATATCGAATCATGCAAATTACTGTGGCAATTATACCTTTAAATCATTTGGTTTTGATAATCTAGGCAACACTGGGACTATGCTTATTATTAGGCAATCAGTAGATTCAAAAGCTCCTTTAGCAAGTATTACAAGGCCTTCTTCCTCAGCTATTAATAAAACGATTACAGTTACAGGTACCGCATCAGATGAGAACATAACAAATTGGGTTTTAGAGTACGGTTCAGGAGAGTCTCCGACAACATGGAGTCGGATAAACTCAGGGACTTCATCCATCAGCAATGAAACTCTTGGCATTTGGAATACGAGTTCACTTGCGGATGGGTCGATATATACTTTACGGCTAAGAGTAATAGATGTGGCAGGAAATACGAGCCAAGCAACCGTATTGGTCACCAAAGATTCAACGGAACCAACCACGGTTATCACATCTCCGACTAGCAATTCTTTTTTAAATGGAGTGGTTGCCGTAAAAGGAACGGCCTCAGATTCCAGAATGGAAAGTTGGACGTTGGAATATGGCGAAGGTGAGTCTCCGTCATCCTGGACGCAAATCAATACAGGGACTGCATCCATATCCGATGGTATACTTGGCTGGTGGGACACAAGCACATTATCAAATAATTCTATTTACACGCTGCGGCTTAGTGCAACAGACAAGGCCGGTAATACAAGTCAATTAAATTATCAGGTAACCATAGATTCCCTTGCGCCGACAGTTCCAACCAATTTGGACTGCAGTTATTATACCCATACAACGATATTTCTTAATTGGGATGAATCGAACGATAATACTGGCGTGGTGCAATACCGGATTTATCGTGATGGAATAGAGATTGGCAGCTTTAATGGAACAAGTTATGTAGACAGTGGTTTGGCCTCGGGGAATATCTATGGATATGAGATAAAAGCTGAAGACAAAGCAGGAAATCTTTCTGAAGCCAGTGTACGATTAAATGTTACTACGCTTGCGTCATCAGATACGCCCCCTACAATGCCTGCATCATCATATTTCTTTTTATCAGAAGATATTGTCAATCTAAAATGGACTGCGTCTATTGATGATGATGGTATTAAAGGTTATGAAGTGTTGCGGGATTATTGTCCTATTGGTTTTACCACTAGCACCAATTATTCGGATACTACTGCCTTACATGGCAAACGATCTGGTAACGTACTACAATTATAAAGATTCAAGTGGCAAAATTGTTCCTAATCTTTTGTCTGCAAAAGATCCGCTTGGAAAAGTGACTACTAATACATATGGCGCCTTTAAACTAGATGATAAAAAGGAAGAAGGGCACGCGGGATTCCTGACGCAGGTAACCGACCCCAACAACAAAATAACAAAATACGTCTACGACGCCAAGGGCCGCGTAATAAACGTGAAGGTTTCGGGCAACGGGGCGGACGAACGCACGACTACATATTCTTATCAGTATAATCCTAATTATAAAACTGATAGCTGGTTTTTAGCTGTATCAGTGATTGATGCCATAGGAAGCGCATCCAATGATGAAAACGTTAAAAAGGAACATACCACAACAACCTTCTACGATATATTAGGCCGCAAGGTGCAGGTAACATACCCGGATAGCAAGTATGAGAGATGGGAATACGATATGGCGGGCAATGTGGTGAAAACCATTGACCGCTCGGGTTCCGAGACAAGGTATACCTTCGACGCCCTCTCCAGGCCTACGGGCGCGGTTTATCCGGACGGAAGCGCCAATACTATCAAATACCTTAAATGGGACAGCGACGGCAATGGCACAAAAGAAGCGGACAAGGTGGCCCGGACCGACGGAGCCGGGGTTGTGGGCAACGAGTACTACGACAAGGCGGGACGCCTGGTGAAGAAAACTATAGGCAGCGGGTCAGGCGAGCTTAAGGTTGCAGAGTACCAGTACGATCTTTTGGGGAACTGCACGCAGGTAACGGACAACGCGGGCAGAATGTCCCAGGCGCAGTACAACGAGCTGGGGCAGCAGACAAAGACGATCGTCGATCCGAATGGCGCGAGCAGAAGTGAGAACTCGGTTTCCTATGACCTTCTGGGCAATAAGCTGAGCGTAACGGACGGAGAGGGCAAGACCACTAATTATACATATGATAACGGTTCCAGGCTTGCTTCTGTCACGCAGACCGTGGGAGGTACGCCGCTTACCACCAGCTATACCTACGACCTGAAGGAAGACGGGTATATAAAGAACAGCGTGACCGACGCGAACGGCCATGTG
Organism: Bacillota bacterium; assembly: GCA_023393165.1. Taxonomy (GTDB): domain Bacteria; phylum Bacillota; class Clostridia; order Christensenellales; family Christensenellaceae; genus JAEYKI01. Next base: position 30,553 of record JAEWMJ010000039.1, read on the forward strand.
ACCCAGGCCTGGTTTGACCAGATGGGCAACAAGAAGATGGATTACAACCAGGGCGATACCGGCAGCAGCGCCGTTATGCAGACGGCATACACATATAATCTGAACAACCAGGTGGATGTTGTTACCCGCAATGACGGGACCAAGGTGAAAAACACCTACAACAGCCTGGGACAGGTTGTCCGTGTGGATTATTACGATGCGGGGGCGGACATCGGCGCGGCAAGCAGTACGTACCTGACTTATGAATACGAAATCAATGGAAAGAAGAGCTACGAAGAAGCCTGCGACCGCGGTGGCGAACCGCAGACCACAAACTATATTTACGACAGCATGGGTCGGGTGATCCAAACCTTGCAGGGAACGGCGACGGTTACCTACGCGTATAACGGCGCGGACCAGGTGGTCATGGTGAGCTATACCAAGGACGGTACTGTGCGCAGATTGGGGTATGTTTACGACGGCTACGGGCGCATAGACCGTATTACCATGCAGCTAGGCAGCGGCGGTGTACAGACGGTTCGCCAATATGTGTATGAATCCAATGGAGACCTGGGTTACACGCGCGATTACCGCAAGTTTGATACTGCCGGGCAGGGGTATATAGATACGGCTTACAAATTGAACGGCGCAGGGATGACAGAATTAATTACAATTAAAGATAGCGAAAAAGATAGTTCAGATCCCAAAAGCTACAGGGAAAAGTATATAATGGACTATGATAAACGCGGCTATATTATAGCAGAGACTGCCGAGACCAAATACGATTCAGGCAGTCCTACGTCCAAGACCTATACATACGACGACATCGGGCGTTTAACGCAGGCTACCATTGGCGCGAAGACCAATACCTATACGTACGACGGCGTGGGCAACCGCCTGACCAAGTACGACGGGTTCAGCACCCATACGTACCATTACAACGAGTTCAACCAGCTCACCGGCATTACGGGCGGCAAGACCGAGACATATACGTACGACGGGCGCGGCAACCAGACAAGCAAAAATTTGGACCAATACACCTACAACCTGATGGACCAGCTTACGCGGGCGGACGTGCACAAATGGGAGGGCCCGGACGGCCATGGGCACGACAAGGTATACAGCGAGGTAAATGCTTATAACGCAGCCGGGCAGCGCGTGAAGATGACGATGCTGGAAGACGGGATTGATTATGGCGCGACAACCAGGTATTATTATACTGGAAGCAATTTGCTGTACACCACCAATACGGACAATAACGTGCTGACAGAGAGCATTCTAGACCTGAATGGCGGCGTTGTCGCCTCCAAGCGGTTTATAGACGAATCGGGCTCGTACAGCGAGAAATATTACTTCTACCATACGGATATTCGGGGAAGCACCACCAACATTGTGAAGCCGGACGGCAGCAGGATGACGGGGTATACCTACGATGAGTTCGGCAACCTGGAGAGCCAGAATGGGTCTACAAAGTTCCTGAACGAAGTGACCTTTACCGGCAGCGTGTACAGCAAGACCACCGGCCTGCAGTATATGAACGCGCGGTTCTACAGCCCGAGCACGGGCAGGTTCTTATCGCAGGACAGCTACACGGGCAACCCCTACGACCCATGGACGCAGCATCTGTATACTTACTGCGGGAATAACCCGACTAACTTTATTGATCCGACGGGGCACTTTGTAAACCTTATTGTTGGTGCGGCAGCAGGTTTTGTATTTGGCTTAATAGCATACGGAACAGCTCATGATGGAATTAAGGGTGAAGATTGGGTAAAGGGTGATTTTTGGGCAACTGTAGGGATATATGCAGGAGTAGGTACTTTAGCAGGGGCATCCTTTGGAGCATCTTTACCGGCAACAGTCGGACTTTTAGGACTTGCAGGTATGGGCGCAGATGTTGCTAATCAAGGTACAACCAAGGGTTATGATAATATTGATCCAATGGAAGTTGGTTGGAATGGCGTCGCTTCTGGCGGTTCAGCTGCGATTTCTGGAGGATTGGATATAGTTTCAAGGGGGTTAACTAGCGCTAAAGGCTTAATCGGTAAACAGTTTGAAGACTATCTGGTTAAAAAACTAGGTGGAACGGGTAGCTTTAAAGTTGGAGGAAGAGAATTTGATGGCAAATTCGGTAATACATGGTATGAAGCAAAATCGGGTGAATATTGGGATATGATTATGTCATCTAGTAAAAAAATAAGTAAGTTTAAATCCGACTTAGGTGCTCATCAAAGTATTGCTGCCCAAAATGGTGCAAAGTACCAATTATATTCAAATTCTCCGATACCTAAGAGTATCCAGGAATGGTTAAAGAAGAAGGGTATACCATATAAAACATGGAAATAGATTGGAGATGATGAAATGTCGATTTCTGCCTCAATAGATGTCAAGTTAGCATCACAGAAAAGCAACGTTGAATCTGTAATAATAATAAAAAAATTAATTGATTTTGGATGGTCATATTGTAATAGCGGTAAAATAATGTATTTGCCTCTTGGTGATAATGATGATTATGATTGGAGAATAATAGATGAAATAGATGAAGTTGACCTTTTCAATGTACTAGATCAAAAAAGAAATATGGGAGAAACAATCGGCATAATGATGACATGGAAAAATACTGGCGTAGGGGGTGATTTCTTGTTTTGGACTGATGGTAGTATTTCTATTAATTTAACGATAAATAGAAAAACAATAGAATCGAATGGTATAGAAATAACAGATATTAATTGGTATCTACAAAAAATATTACCTTGCTTTGCTAAAGATTATATTATTGAACTTTATACCTATGAAGAACATGTTTAATTTAACCAAGAAAGACAAGGAAAGACAAGGGGACGGCAGACTGTGTCAAAAGTCAAGTATATACTAACATAAAATGGTATAATGATGGAAGAAACAAATACGCAGAGGCGGCAAACTTATGGGATATATTGAAGGTACTGACCGTAATCAGATCATGATGATTGCATATGACGATCTGGTTGAAAAAAACAGCATGGTACGGCTTATTGACCGTTTCATAGAAATATGTGACCTTGCAA
>JAEWMJ010000034.1 GCA_023393165.1 Bacillota bacterium
AAGTTAATAGAAGACATCAGTGTATAAAGTTCCGATGGATTCCTTTTGATAACTACTATCGATTGACTTTCTTTCCTAAAGATTTAGGGTTGGGGTTTTGACACAGCCTCTGGGCATCGCCCCCTACAACCTGTCCTAATATTTCACGTCGGTTCAGGGCGCATATCGTTACAAAGTAATATCCTGCCTTCGAGTAATCGTAATCTTTCAGACGCATCTGTTTTCGAAACGGCGCGTCAATTCCATTGCCCATATACATATCCCTTTTCAAATTCCTGTTTATCGGTGAATTCTCTCCATTATTGATATATCATAACATAGAGTAATACTACTACGGACAAAATCCAAACGTCTCTCCAATTTTTTTGCAGGTATCGGCTGGGTTGGTGTCTCTTTTCTCTACCTCCACTTTTCTTAGGCAGTTAGGCAGAACAGCGATGGCCGGAAGCTCGCGGCAGCGCCCGCAGGATACTTTGCCGCGAAGCGAAAAGTGTCATAGTGGGTAACGTACTTTGCAAAAGTACATTACCCACAAAAAGAACAAGGCGGCATAGCCCTAAAGCTCTTGCCGCCTGCAGAAAACATATACTGTTTTATTAAGCCGCCCCTTTTTACGGTATTTTTTTAACAAAAGTTAACATGGAAGCCTATTTTGCCAGTTTTGCGCCGCACGAATTACAGAAATTGGAATCTATGTTGTTCTGCGCGCCGCATTGAGTGCAGAAGATCCTGCCGCTCTCCGAGGGCGGCGGCTCCGCGCCTGCCTTTTCTTCGTTCTTCGCTTCGGAAGCCTGGGAAGTCAGGCCGGCGTTTTCTTTTACTTCGGCGATCTCTTTGTCAAATTGCGCCATGGATTCTTCAAGTTCCTTTTCTTTGCCGATGATCTGATCCTTTAAATCTTTTACGGAATCCATAAGTTCCCTGAGTTTTTCATCCGTATACAATGTATCAAAAAAACTGTCGTAGGCTTCTTTTCCAATCCGGGTGAAAACGGAGTTCATTTTGGATTCCAGGGAGGAGATTTCTCCCTTTATGGAACTTTCCTTCATCTTCTTTTTCGCTTCCAGCGAAACCGCGATCGTGCCGCCCTTCGCCTTGTTAAAAACTTCGCCAAGCTTATCCGTGAAAGCCATTTCCCTACCTCCTAAGTATATTGTAAACATTTACTTTATTGTTTAAATATATGCTATCACAGTTAAATAATATTTCAATATACTTGTAATAAATTAACATAAAAAAACCGGAAATACCGGTTTTTTGTACTATGAATTAACATTTTCAGGAATCGACGATCGCCCCGCCGTTGGGGTGCATAACCTGGCCGGACATAAAACTGGAATCATCGGACGCCAGGAACAGATAGCTGGTCGCAATTTCATAAGGCTGCCCGGCGCGCATCATGGGAACCTTTGAGGTTTTAGCGCCGAATGTCTTCACCTGTTCCGCCGAATAGGAAGCGGGTATGAGCGGCGTCCAGACCGGCCCCGGTGCAACCGCATTTACGCGGATGCCTTTTCCCTCCAGATTCAGGGAAAGCGACCGCGTGAATGAAACGACGGCGCCTTTTGTGGAGCTGTAATCCAGCAGCAACGGAGCGCCCTGGTACGCGGTGATGGACGCCGTGTTGATGATGGAGCCGCCCCTTTTCATATAAGGAAGCGCCGCTTTTGTCATGTAGAAAAACGAAAAAATATTTGTGCGGAACGTCAGTTCCAATTGTTCCGCGGTAATATCCAGTATGTCTTTTTGCACGAACTGTACGCCCTGATTGTTTACCAGAACATCAATTTTTCCGTATGTATGAACGGCCCGCTCCACCGCTTCGCATGCCGCCTCTTCGCTTGTCAGGTCGCCCTTGATCAAAAGGCACTTTCCCCCAAGTTCTTCCACCCTGCATTTTGTTTCTTCGGCGTCTTTTTGTTCGTACAAATATGTAATGGCAACGTCCGCTCCCTCTTTTGCAAACAGGTAAGCCACCGCCCTGCCGATACCGCTGTCCCCACCGGTAATCAGCGCCGTTTTACCTTCCAGTTTTCCGCTGCCCCGGTGATTCGGGTTTTCCGAGATAGGCTGCGGTTCCATGAGGTATTCAAGCCCGGGCATCTGATCCTGATGTTGGGGCGGAAATGTGACCGGCACGTCTTTGCACACTTTTTCTTTTCCTATGTACCTGTAAATCGGATACATGCTACACCGCCTTTCATGGCATTTAATAGAATAAGCTGAGATATTTATATGCATCATTCTAATTTTATGCCATACGCCGGTTTGGTGTTAATTATAAAAACAGAAGCGTTTTAAGCTCCTTAAAAATAAAAAAATTTATTTTTCCGCAACTAACAGCCCCATATCTTTGGTGACCCTGATGGACCCCTTCCTGCGCAGTATCCCGTCCAGATAATTTTTAAAAACGCGCATTCTTTGGGGAGTCAAATATTTTTTGTTAATACTGCGGGAAGAAAAGACGTATTCAATGAGCGGACCGGACCCTGTTACAACCAGTTCGTTCTCATACCTCCGCACATCAACGCTGCGGAAAAACTCCATAAGCTGTTCCTTTCCGTTTTCCAGGCCGAACGCGTCCGCAACGGTTTTTCTTTCCCGGTCTTCCACCGAGAAACAGTCAAAGAAGAGATTGATCAGTTCGGCCATATTGTTCTTCCCCACGGTTGAGGCATACATTACGCCGTTTGGTTTTAAAACCCTGCTGATCTCCGCAAGCGCTTTTTTCCGCTCGGACAAAAAATAAAGCATGCGGTTGGCAATCACAATATCAAACAAGTTATCCCCGTACGGAATCTCTTCGGCGTTCACAACGCCGAATCCGAAGCGGCCGGACCGGGCGCCCAGCAGTTTTTTTGCCTCATCGAGCGCCTCTTTCCTGAAATCGGTCAGCAGTATGCACGCGTCTTCGGGCACCCTCCCTATGTTGTTTGCCCACAGCGACGCAGGGCCGCAGCCCAGTTCCAGCACCGTTGCGTGCGGCGGAAAAAATATCTGGTCAAAAACCCATTTCGGCCAGCCGTATTTGTTCGTACTGTACCTGGCGTCCAGATACTCTTTTGCTCTCGCGTTTTTTGTGCTTGCCTTCCTGACCTTCAGATAATCTTCTACATCCATCCGGAATCTCCCCTGATATAAAGGAATATAATCCATCTTATTATGTATAATAAAAAAGCCGCATGGATATGCGGCGTCTTTATTGAAAATTACTTTTATACGCGGGCTTTTTTGTTAACAGGCCACCAGATCCATGTACTTCTTGATCTTGAATGCGATCTGCAGATTGATCTTCTCTTCCGCGCTGCTGAGACTGAACTGGAGTATCTCCTCTATCCGCTTCAGCCTGTATTTAAGCGTATTGCGGTGGATAAAAAGGCGGCCCACTGTTTGCTGGGTATTTTCGCCTTCCTCAAAATACACCCGGAGCGTTTCCGTGAAACTGGTGTTGTTCTCCTTATCGTATGCGATCAGGTCCCCCAGAATATCCTGATAAAACTCCTTTAAAACATTGTTATCGCTTATCTTGTTGAAAAATTTATAAATGCCTGCGTTGCGGTAAAGCACGTAAGCGCTGTGTTTATTGTCGCGGCAGAGTTTGAGCGAAAAAACCGCTTCGTTGTAGCTTCGGCGAAGTTTTGCAATATCGTCGTAACCGCTCCCAAGGCCGTTATGCGTCACCAGAGTGGGCAGACGCTTGCATATGGCGCTTTTAATTTCGTTGAATATCCGGTCAACCCGCTCGGCCTCATTCTTCTTTTCCACCGGAACTGTCATAATGATATTGTAATCCCGCCACAGATACAGGCATTTTTTATTGTATCTGCTAAGGACGTTGCTTATGATCCCCTGGATGATCAGCTGAAACTGCTGCTTGCTGAATGTATTCTCCTGTTTTAAAAGATACTCTTTCAGATTGGGGAACCGGATAATGCCGATGCGGATAAACCCCCGTAAATCGCAGCCGAAATACTCGGCGGCGCTTAAATAGGATTCATAATTTTTATCTTCTGAAAACAGGATATTCTCCAGCAGCCGGGAAGTCGCGTTGTTGTTGAATTCGTTTTCCACAACAAGCTTGCCTATGGTCCTGGTGATTTCCACAAGCTTGTATTTCCATGGAACCGAAAACAAGGGCAGCGAAAGTTCATTCGCCTTGTCAAGGGCTGCCGCGGGCAGTTCTGCAATATGCTGCCCGATATTCACAACCAGTCCGGCGGCGTGCTGTTTGTTTAAAGAATCCATGACGCGGAGCAGTTTTTCCGTATCGTCCTTAATGGAAATCCCTGTCGTAAAGACAAGTTCATTCCCCTGCAGGAAGCCGATGGCGTCTTCGGATTCCAGAAAATGCGTCCACCGCACGGGACGGTTCAACCCGGCTTCTCCCGCAACCAGACGGATATATTTTTCCATTTGCGGCACCGCGAATATATCGCCGCAGGTAACCGGCATACAATTTTCCTCCACTATACTATAAAAATTAAAAAGCCCGCGACTTTTAAATCACGAGCCTCATTGCTTTTTTATTGATTGTTATTATAACACAAATAAACCCAAAGTCAATTGTGCAGCGCGCCAACAAATTCTTCCTTTGTTGACATTGGCCGGCCCGCGCCTATACTTGAATAATACCAACGAATCGATATAAAAAAAGGAGCGGATGAGATGGGAAGACAATTCATAATGCCCGGCCAATTATTTTTGGGAGAAGGCGCCCTTGCGGACTGCGCAAAACAGTTTTGTACACTGGGTAAAAAGGCGTTTATCGTAACGGACGAAACAATGGTCTCCCTGGGCAACGTTGAAATCCTGACAAAAGAACTTACCCGCGAAAACATGCCCTATGCCGTATTTTCAGGGATAGGCGGAGAACCCACGGATAAAATGATTGAAGCGGGCCTTCAAAGCTACAGGGACGAAAAATGCGATTTCTTTATTGCCCTGGGAGGCGGCAGCCCGATAGATTCGATGAAAGCCATTGCGGCGCTTACAACCAATCCGGGCAAAATTTCGGATTATATGGGAAAAATATTTCCAAACCCCGCCCCTCCCATGGCCGCCATCCCGACGACTGCCGGAACGGGCTCGGAAGCAACCCAGTTTACCATTATAACCGATACCCAAAAAGACATCAAAATGCTGCTCAAGGGAACGGTTCTGATACCCCAAATTGCTGTGATAGATCCTGTATTTACCCTGACCGCGCCGCCTAAAATCACGGCTGCGACCGGCCTGGACGCCCTGACGCACGCCGTGGAATCCTACACCTCCAGACGGGCGCAGGCTATGACGGATACGTTTGCGCTTTCCGCTATCAAAAGGATATTTACATACCTGCCAATATGCTTTCACAAACCGGGCGACAAAAACGCCAGAGAACAGATGGCAATCGCCGCGCTGGAAGGCGGCGTCTGTATAAACAACGCTTCCGTTACATTGGTGCACGGCATGAGCAGGCCCATTGGCGCGAAGTTTCACGTACCCCACGGCATTTCGAACGCCATGCTGCTTGAGACGTGCTTATCTTTTGCCATTACAGGCGCGCCCGAAAAATTTGCGGATATCGCAAAAGCAATCGGCGCGGCAAAGGAAAGCGATTCCCCCGCGCAGGCTGCGGAAGCGTTTTTAAAAGCGCTCAGGGAACTTTGCAGTGAGCTTAAGATTCCGACGCTTCAGGAATACGGAATTAAAAAAGAAGATTACTTTGCGGTGATAGAAAAGATGGCAAAAGACGCGGTTGACAGCGGCAGCCCCGCCAACACCATCCGCGAGGTGGGCGTTGACGATGTTGCCGCGCTCTACAGGCAGCTATGGAATTAACGACCGCCTCGGTTCAAAGCCGTTCCGCAGGCAAAATAAAATCGGGCAGGGCTGCGGTCATTGCGGCCGGCGCCCTCGCCATTTTTTTTACGGGATACCAGCATATCTGGTCTATTTATCAACCCTATGTGATGCGTCTGACCGGCTGGAGTTCCCTTGAATCCTCCATGAGTTTTTATTTCTCCCTGATATTCTTTGTAGCGGGCGCAATCCTGGGGGGAAGGGCGCAGGACCGGTATTCGCCCCGGATCACGCTCCTGATCGGCGGAGCGCTGTTTCCTCTTTCAATTTTTTTGTCTTCCTTTGCGGTGGGCGGACCGCCGGTTATGATGTATATAACTTACGGCGCAATGCACGGGCTCGGAAGCGGTACGATATATACCACCGTGCTATCTGCGGCACAGAAATGGTTTCCGCGCAGGACAGGGTTTGCTTCGGGCGTTGTGGTGATGGCGAACGGGCTGTGCGGTTTTATTCTGACGCCTTTTGTGAAAATGACGCTCGTCCATTTTACGGTACCCTCGTCCTTCCTGATCGTCTCCGCGATGATATTTGTTTCATGGATACTGGCCGTTATTTTTATCCGGAATCCCGGGCGTTTGAGTTATGAAGCGCCCGCGGATTGTAATAAAGACGCATCTCCAAAAAAGCAGTATTCTCCCGCAGAAATGCTCAGGACCCCGCATTTTTACCTGCTGCTCTGCATCATGATGCTGGGGCTGGTGTCTTATTTCCTGGTATCCCCCGTGTCCCAGACTTTGCAGACCGGCCGCGGGATACCCGACGCCGTTGCGGTCGCTTCCGTTATGGCGGGTTCGCTTTCCAACGCTTCGTGCAGGTTCATCCTTCCCACGGTTGCGGACAAGGCGGGACGCATAAAACTGCTGTTGATCGTAATATTTGCCGCGCTTGCGGGCGTCCTGCTGCTTGTGTTTGCGGTTTCATACCAGACGACGGCTGCAATCATTATTATTTACGCGTGCTACGGCGGCGTGATCGGCCAGTTCCCTTCCCTGACATGTTCCCTGTTCGGAACAAAATACTCGGGCGGAAATTACGGACTGGTTTTGATCGGATTTGCCCTCGCTGCCATACTCGCCCCGTCCATTACCGCGTCCGCGCAGGGCGCGGGGCTCCCGGATTCCCAGACCTTTGCCATCGGCGCGGCCTGCCTTGCGCTGGCGGCCGTTCTGATACTGTTGCTGAACAGGCTGATCAAAAAGAAAAGTCCGGGTTAAACGCCGCTATCTTCTATATATATTTATATATTTGCACACTCAGCAAAAGCGCCCGAAAACCGGGCGCTTTTGCTTTACTCGCTCTTCCTTACCTTTTCTTTTAAAAAAGAAAAGGTAAGACCAAAAGAAAATAAACAACACTATTAAAATTGTTAAACAATGTCTCAAATTATGAAAGAAACAGCTGCCACGACGAATTTTGACGAGCTTCATTTTTGTTTTGCCGCCGCCATCATGTTGAGCAGAACCGCCGCGATGACAAGCGCGCCGCGAACCACAAGCTGCCAGTAAGAACTCAGTCCCATGATGGTCATGCCGTTGAGTACGATGCCCAGAAACAAAAGGCCGAGCAGCGTGCCCGTGATTTTTCCCACGCCGCCCGAAAGACTTGCGCCGCCGATGATAATGGAGGAAATCGCCGTCATTTCACCGTTTGTTCCGACGGAAGGCGTACCCGACATGATCTGCGAGGATACCATCAGTCCGGACAGCGCAGCCAGGAACCCGGTAACGCCAAAGGATATCCGCCTGACGCGCGCCACGTTGACGCCGCTCAGCCTGGCCGCCTCGACATTCCCTCCAACGGCGTACACCGAGCGTCCGAATTCTGTGAAATTCAATACCAGATACAATACCATGAAAACCGCTATCAGTATGACGGCCTGGAACGGGAAAACTCCTCCGATAAAACCTGCGCCCAGATATCCGTACCATTGCGGGAAGCTTGTGATCGGAAAACCTCCGGTGATCAGATAAGCGCCCCCGCTTAAAACCGTCAGCAGCCCAAGAGTCGTGATAAAGCTGGGCACATTGAATGTATTCCGCATCCAGGCGGTGAATACGCCGATGAAAAATCCGACCGCCAGCACAATCCCGGCAGCGGCCACAACTGCGATCACATCCACCATTCCGGCGCCCGTAAAAAACTTTACCAGCCAGGCTGCCAAACAGCCCGAAAAAGCCACCGCGCTGCCCACGGACAGGTCGATTTCGCCGGATATGATCACCAGTGTCATTCCAAGCGCTATGATACCGTTCATCGAGCTGCTCCGCAGTATCGTCATGACGTTGTCCAACGTCAGAAAGTTTTGATTTGCAAAAGTCAATATGATAAACAGAGCGATCAAAACACATTCCAGGGCATGCTTTCGTACAAAAGTACCCGCTCCATTCTTATTGGCTCTGAGTGCAATATTCTCCATAATCATTCTCCCATGCATTTCGCGTATAATTTTTCTACAACAGTTTGATCCGGATAAAGTTCCTCATGAAATCTGCCCTGTTTCATGACGATAATCCTGTGACAGGTTTGGATGAGCTCTTCCAATTCGGAAGATACGATGATGGACGAAACGCCCTTTTTGCTCTGTTCCCAGACGATTTCAAATATCTGCTGCTTGGCGTTAACGTCTATTCCTCTGGACGGTTCGTCTAAAAGAAGGATTTTGGGATTTGTATTGATCCAGTTGCCGATCAGCACTTTCTGCTGGTTCCCGCCCGAAAGAGAAGAAACCGCTACTTCAGGGCTGGATACCTTGATCTGCAATCCTTCAATCTGGCGGTTTACAAATTCATTCTCCATGCCTTTTGAAAGTATCCCCCTGCGGCAGATCGTCCGCAGGCTTGCCAGGACCAGATTTTCACGCACCGAATGTATCTGGATCAACCCGTCGTCTTTTCTGTTTTCCGGCGTGAGCGCGAGCCCCGCTTTTTTTCCTTTCACCGGAACGCCACGCTCAAGCTTTTGCCCTTCGACGTAGATCTCGCCCGAATCATAATCCTGCGATCCGAAAATGGACCGCAAAAGTTCGGAGCGCCCCGAACCCAGAAGGCCTGCTATGCCCAGTATTTCCCCTTTTCTCAAGGTGAAATTTATATCTTCAAAATATCCTTTTAACGTCAGATTCCGGACATCCAATACGACTTCACTGCCGTATTGGAGTTCTTCCGGGATTGTTTTTGTCTCAATGTCTCCAAACATCATATTGATAAGCGATTCGTTTGTCAGTTCCCCGATATCCTTCGAATCCACAAGCCGGCCGTCCCTTATGACCGTCACCGTATCCGCAATGTCCCAGATTTCCTGCAGTTTATGCGTGATGTAGATTATAATAACGCCCTTTTCCTTTAACGCCCCTACAACCTTAAAAAGTATTTCCGTTTCGTGCCGCGCGAGCGCTGACGTGGGCTCATCCAGCAGAAGGACATGCGGATCAAAAGACATTGCCTTTGCAATTTCCACCAGCTGCATCTGCCACACGTTCAGCTCGTGTACGGTAATTTTGGGAGATATATCGATTCCAAGTTCGTTAAGCAGCAGGGCCGCGTCCTCGTAAGCTTTATTGTAGTCGATCATGTACCTGTTTTTCTTGGGCAAACGCCCAAAAAATATGTTCTCCGCAATAGACAGCCCCGGAATAAGGCTCAGTTCCTGATAGACCGTTGCAATACCCTGATCGAACGCTTCTTTTGGACTGCAAAAATGAAGCGCCGCATCATCTATAAGCAGTTGGCCGCCTGTGGGCTGTATGGCGCCCGAGATGATCTTGATAAACGTACTCTTGCCCGAACCGTTCTTGCCCAAAAGCGCGTGAACCTTTCCGGCTTCAAATTTAGCCGAAAAATTATTGAGCGCAACCGTTCCGGGATATACTTTTGTTAAATTCCTTGCTTCCAATATTTTGGCCATACCCTACCTCCTCAATATAATCCAAGCTGTTTTAAAAGGGTTAGCGGCCAAACGGCTGCTAACCCGGGGACAGCCTGCGCCGCATAAACGGCGCGGTATAAGTTTACATGTCGTCGCCCAATACCGCCTTCAGGTTCTCTACGTACGCATTTACAGCGTCCGGATCATTTCTTGTCAGCGGGACGCCGGGGAGCTTGACGCCGGTCCGATAGGGCTGGCCCATCATAGCCAGGCAAAGGTTTTTCATTGCGGTTTCGCCAAGAGCGATAGGATCCTGGCCGCAAACCGCCTGCAGGATGTTGTCTTCGTCAAGAAGCATGTTGGCAAGCTGTTCGCTGGCGTCGATTCCGAATACCGGGATTTTCTTGCCTGCATTTTTCACGGCCATAACCGTTCCGACCGTTCCGCCTTCATTCGCGCAGAATATCAGGTCCAGATCGGGGTTCGCGTTCATAACGTCGGCAGCCGTATTTACGGCAGTATCCGAATCCCATGCGTCCACATCCTGCACAATCTCGATCAGATCCTGCGTCTGGGAAAGGAATCCGTCCGTCCTCTGCTTGCTCATTTCAGGAAGCAGCGCCGTGAACTGGATGATGGCCACTTTCGGTTTTCTGTCCGGGAAATTCTTTTCAATGTATTCGCGGGCATACTTGCCTACTCCAACGCCGATCCCGTACTGGTCCATTTCGGAATATCCGGCCTGCCAGTCCGCATTCATGTTCATATTGGCGCAGTATACTGTGATCCCGTTCTTGGAAGCGTTTTCAAGAGCCGCAACCGAGCCTGTCAGGCTTACCGGGAATATGCAGATACCGTTAACGCCGCCGGTCGTGTACGTATTCACCAGTTCGACTTCCTTATCAAGCTCTCCGCCGCTGTGTCCTTCCAGGACGGTCGCGCCGTACGATTCGGCGGTCTTTTTCATTGTGATCTGGAGCATCCTCTGGAATTGATCTTCCAGAAGAACGCAAGCCGCAATCGTTTTGCCGTTCAGGTTTTCAAGTTTTTCCCCCTCGGGGACTATTTCCGTACCCTCATTGCCCGAAGCATCCGAAGCTGCAGGCGCCGCCGCGGTTTCTTCCGCAGCAGCCGATGACGCCGGAGCAGAAGATGCCGGTGCGGATGACGCCGGAGCAGCCGGCGACGCTTCCTGCGAAGCCGTTGTTTGACCCGTGCATGCAAATAACGAACATACAATGACCAAGCAAACAATAATACTGATTACTTTTTTCATTTCATTTCTCCTTTTCAGTTTTTTTAAGGGTACTTTTAGCATATTTCCGATAAACCGATTCGTAAATGAACGAAATTTGTTTTTTGTTTGCGATATTTGCTTAAATTATTCACCAGAGCAAAAAATATAATTGGTTTATGCAGAACTCTGCCGTCCGGAAATGAGAAAATCCGTTATTTTTCCTGATTGGGCTGGCCGTTCCAGGCTGAAAGGCCTCCGTCCACAGGGATATTAACGCCCGTAATATGATCGGCGGCGTCCGACGCCAGGAAGAAAATCGCGCTTGCGCACCATTCGGGTTCGCAAAGCCTGCGGTCGGGCATATTTTTGCGGAAGCTTTCCAACACTTCGGTACTGCATCCGTCCAGGAACATAGGCGTTTTTACGGCCGAGGGAGATACGATATTCACCCGGACGCCATGCATGGAATAATCCATAGCCATTGCGCGCGAAAGCGCAATGACGGCGCCTTTTGTCGCGCAGTAAAGGGACATATTATAATCTCCGCCCATTCCGGAGACGGACGATACGTTCACAACCGATCCTTTTTTCTTTTCAAGCATCTGCGGAATAAGCGCCTTGCTTGTATTGAATACTCCCCTGACATTCACATCAAACTGGAAATCGTAGTCTGCCATGGGGGCCTCGTGAAGCAGGCCGACCCTGAAAACGCCCGCACAGTTTACCAGTACGTCGCAACCGCCGTTTTCCCGGACGATCTCCGCTACCGCCGCGACATCATCCGGTTTTCCGACATCGGCGGCCTTCGCAAAAACAAGGCCCTTATCCGACCGTCCGGACAACTCCCTGTAAGCGGACATAAGGGTTTCTTCCTTGCAGTCCGTCATAAACACTCTGTCGCCCGCATCCAGAAACATCCCGGCCGTTGCCTTTCCGATTCCGCTGGCAGCGCCTGTTACTACTACATTTCTTATCATGGCATATCACTCCTGTTATTTTATTTTTTATTCACGGATGTTTATAGCATACTGCAAAATAAACGATTGTAAAATTTATTATTTTTGTTTTTTGTTTGTTATATTGCCCTCTTTCATTCGCAAACCCGTTTATATATTGATTAAGTACATATTTTCGTATATCATTATCATAACTCAATTTACTTGAATTTTTTGATCAAGGCTTGCAAAAATCGAAGGAAATTAACATGAAAATAAATAAATTCCGCATTAAGTTATTTTTGCTGACATCAGTTTTTCTTGTGATTCCCGTAATATCCTGCTGCGTAATTTTGTTTTCGATCACAGAGAATACGCTGAAAACATATACTTCAAACAGTATGGATGCAACGCTCAAGGAGAATGTACAAAACATAGAATCCAAGCTGGACATTCTGGATAAAGCCAGCCAGTCCCTGTTATTAAACCTTGCGACTATCCGCGAAGTCACCGACCCCCAGCTTCATACCAGTTCGGTCGATATTTTCAGCGCCACCAAATACGATTTTACCGTATCCAGTTCCCTGATTGTAGATACGTATACGATCAACGGATTCAGTAATTTTTACCTGTATTTTCCCCAAAAATCATTGCTGATCGTATCCCGCATGACTTTTTTTGACGAAGTTCCCTACAACACAATGGACTGCCTTGCGATCCCGCGCGGAACTTGGGGCGTTTCGACCCCCTATGATTATCTGGTCTGCAACCCGATATTGGGCAAGCATATGACCGCCCGCAATATATCTCAGAATTATAATCTTACAAATGAACTCAACCCCAAAGAAGACATCATTCTGACCGCGAACATCAAGGAAGATTATATCAGCGGCCAGCTGGCCAGCGGTTTTCAGTTCAAGCCGGACAGGGCCATCATCATCGATTCCCACGGAAATGTGATCTCCTCCCTGGACAATTCCGAAATCGGCAGCTCGGTCCCCGCGTATCACCAGATGCTGGCGGAAATCAGCCGGAGCAATCCCGCGGACTATCACGAAATTACGTTGGGCAACGTAAAGTATATGCTCAATTGGGAATATTCTCCCGAAAAGGACTGGTATTATATCACCACGCTGGACGTGAACGTTGTAACCAACAGCATATCTTCCATTGTGGACTTTTTCCTGATCATTATTTTTGCCCTGCTGGCCGTTTCGCTTATCATTACGGTGGTTTTGGTACAGTCCACCACAAACCCGCTTAACGACCTGACAAACGCCATGAAGGAGATGAAGAACAAAAACTTCAAGATCCAGCTTGCCGTACAGCACGGAGACGAGTTTGAGGTCATATACAACGGATTTAATGAAATGGCGCAGGAAATCGATTCTCTTGTCCATACCATCACCGAGAAAAACAACCTGAATACGGTAACAAATATCCGCCTGCTGCAATCCGAAATAAACCCGCATATGCTGTACAATTCCCTGGAATCCCTGTACAGCATGGCCAAAATCAACGGCCAGGAAGAAATATCAAATCTGGTCATGGCGCTTTCAAAATTCTTCCGTATCAGTCTTTCGGGAGGGAAAAGGCTGGTGCCCCTGCGCGAGGCTTTTGAACTTGCCAACCAGTATATCATCGTGCAAAACATCCGCCTGAATTATAAGATCAGGTTCGAACACAATATTCCGGAACCGCTGATGAATTCCCTGACGCCCAAATTTCTGCTGCAGCCCATAGTGGAAAATACGTTCCAGTACGGATTCAAAAACAGACGGGAAAACTGCAGCCTTACCATTGATGCGTTTGAAGACCCGGAGTGCATCCGGATCGTTGTATGGGACAACGGAATCGGAATACACGAAACCGACCTGCAATGGCTCAACCATCACATCAATAATTTCGATTTTGAAGGGACCTTATCCAAAAAGGGTTACGCGCTCCGGAATATCAATTACCAGCTGAAACTGGAATTCGGGGATGCTTACGGCTTATGGATCGAGAGCGTTTACGGCGAGTATACCAGAGTCACTATTAAAATCCCCAACCAGACAAAGGAGGACTGAAATTGTATAAACTGTTGATTGTTGACGACGAATACTGGGTAAGAAAGCGGCTGCTTACCACCATTGACTGGAATGCCCTTGGAATATGTGAAGTCTTTGATGCGGAGGACGGCAAAGAGGCTCTCGGCATATGCATTCAGTATGAACCGGACATCATTGTTACGGATATCAATATGCCCGAACTGACGGGTATCGAACTGATGCAGGCTTTGAACGAAAGCGCGCTTTATCCGCGGATCATACTGATCAGCGGTTTTAACGAGTTTGAATACGCGCGTTCCGCGATCAAACTGGGCGTTGTGGATTATCTGTTAAAGCCGATCGACGAAAACGAACTGAAGAATATCGTAAAAAATATCATTGACGATTTTGAAAATGAGAAAAAAGAAAAAGAAATGTTTGAGGACCTTGTGGATTATTCGGACGAAATAAGAAAAAGGGTACTGGCAGACCTGCTCACCGGGAAAATGGAACAGCCGGGCAGCTCGATTTTACGTTTAAAGAATTTTCTGGGGATCGATTTTCCGTTTTCATCGGCAATCTGCCTGATCGCCCATTCCAAATCGGTATTGAACACAGACAAGAGCGATTATGTGGAGGACACACTCTTAAGCTTCAGCATTTCAAACATTTTAGGCGATATCCTCCCTCTTTTCCTTCAGCATTTTTTCCTGCTGTCTGTGGAAGACCTGAATGTTGCCGTTGTGTTCAGCGAAAAAACCGGAGAGGAACTCCAAAAAACCATTCAGGAAATTGCCAAAAGCGTCAACCATCAGCTTGAAGAGCTGTTTAATATCAACATCGCATTTGCGGTGGGGGAAGAAGCTGCGGATATTCTTGAATTGTGCAAATCATTTAAAAGCGCCAGATACGCGATCAATTCATATAATTTCAACGACTGGAACAACGTGTTAAACTACGGAAAAAACGGCGCAAATGACAATCTTAATATTCAAAGCGTTTATTTTGACTATAATTTGAAATCAGTCGCCGCTCATGTCAAAAGCTGCGACAGGGAGGCGGCCTCCCATGATCTGGGCCTTTTGCTGGACGAATTCTTAAAACAGCACAGCCAAAGCCCCACATCGCTTCAAATCAAGCTTTTTTATATCAATGCAATGAATACGCTGTTCAAGGAATGCCTTGTATCCGGACCGCCGTCCGAAGAATTTTTGAATTTCTGCATCGATTCCCTGGACGATATCGGCGCGTTTTTTACACCCGAAAAACTGATGAACAGCCTTCAGAACATTGTCGATTTTTTGCTGAACGAATACGGAGAATTTATCGGAAACAAACGCCACTGGCTGTTTGACCAGATAACCGGATACATCAAAGAAAACTATACTTCTCCTCTTACGATGAAGGACGTGGCAAGCAAATTTTATCTGAACCCGTGCTATTTCTGCAAGCTTTTCAAGAACGAGACGGGACTGACCTTTACGCATTACCTGATGCGGCTTAGGATCGAGGAAGCCAAAAAACTCCTTTTGAGCAATAAAAAAATGTACGACATCGCCGCGGCGGTGGGATACGACAATGTGCAGTATTTCTCTACGATTTTTAAGGAAATCGAAGGCGTCACTCCTTCGCAATACAGAAATTCCAGTGTTTTAAAGGGCGGGTGACGGCCGTGCTAAAAGAAAATCCGCGGTACCGGGATGCCGCGGATTTTCTTATATAGTATAGTATTGGAAGCAAAAAAACAAAAAGGCGCCTTTTTACAGCGCCGGTGCTTTTTAAAAATTTATCTGTTTTTCTGAATTATACCCATCCGGACACAGGGAGTCAACCGAAAGCGGAACCTTTGTCCTCCTGCACAAACCGCATACCTCCCGTTTGTCATTTTGGGACAAATTAAATAGTATTCTGTCAACAAGACAGCGTTTTATTTCACGACCTCAATCCCAATCAATGCGCCGTATCCGTTGGCATCGAGTTTCGTATAGTCCCGTACAGCTTTTATTTCAATTTCCCCATCAGGATCACCCACCTGCCGCATAGACCCCTTAAATTTTCCGCTTGAAAACGATTCTCCGTTTGATGCCAATACGTCAATAAACTGTAGAACCAGTTTGCCGTTATAGTAAAAGCAATCTTGCTTTTTATCATAAGTTAAGCCAAACGGCTCGTAAACCGCGTACAATTTTGCAAGTTCCTCCGGTGCCATTTTATCCCCTGAACTATAAGCTATAGTCACATTGCCTTGTGAAGCGTTGCCTTGTGATAATTCCTGTGCCGTGGAGGAATTATCTGCCCCAGAGGACTCATCAACCGATGTCGCTTGTATGGACGGATTCTTCAATTCTTTAATATCCCTTGCGTCAAAATCCGCCTGACTATATGGTTCTACTCCTATGAGCTTACCGCTTGGGTCAGTCGAGCCGTCTGGATTACGGGTTAATTGTGACAGATCCCTTACACCATGAACATCTATCGTACCATTTTGATTGAAGTAGTCTTTTCCTGCGCTGCCACCATCGCCAACCGGGTAGTAGTCCTCAAAATATCGGACTAATTCTCTATTGTAAAATAGTTGATCTGTGCTTTTGTTGTAGGTAAGCCCATATTGCTCATAGACAGCAAACGCTTCCGCTTTGCTTTCCGGCGTTTCTGCATATGCTTTTTCTTCTGCGAAAGTAACATTTTTACTTTCCGGTCCGTTTATCTGCTCTTTTTCTGCGGCGGCAGCAATCGTGGCCCCGGTCATTATAATTCCCACCAGCGCCATGCAAAGGACAGCGACGCCAGCTTTCTTCCGTTTTGTGTCCATGATTGAAGAAATGCGATTTTTCATGCCCCTTTTCCCTCCATAAAAATTGGTTGACAATGCTGTTCGGAGCTTTGCGCCGTTCCTGACGACGCCAATAATGGTTTCGCCGTATTGCTTGCGCTGCTGAAGATCCGCGCCCCGTAAAACCAGAGCGTCACAGGAGATTTCACATTGTACCGCCGCCGCTTTTGCCATAAGATAGACAACCGGATTAAACCAATGGAGCGCGGCCGCCGCTAAAATCAGCGCCTTGCACCAAAGGTCATGCCGCTTCAAATGAATCAGCTCATGCTTTAAAACAAGGTATAATTCGTCATCTGAAATTTTGACAGGCGGCAGCAAAATGGCAGGCCGGAAAAATCCAACGAGCATGGGGCTTGTTATACTCTGGCACACACTTAACCCTACCTGTGTCTTTATTTCCAGTTCCGACTTTAGGCTATCCAAAATCCCCAAAGCCTTCAAACCTGTTACAGGGACACTCCATCGGCGTACAATCCTCATAAAACGATTGTGCCGGAAGGCATGGTAAACTACGACGCTTACAACGCCTAAAATCCAAATCGCCGCAAGTACCCACCATAAGGGGATTGTTGCCGGAGCGTTTACAATATCCCCTGTATCGGCCATAGGTGATATGGCGTTGATAATTGGCTGCATAGGCGTTACAGGTATATCCGTCATTTGAGCCGGGAGAAACGACAGGTCAATCCGGGGGCGAAAGGGGAATATCCAGCCTGCCGCAATCACCAGCCAAACCATATAACGCCACTTTGCGGCATACCGTTTTGATAAAAGAGGCAGTATGGCCGCGTACACAAGCGTTACCAGCGACATAGAAACAGAGCATTGAAGCAGGGCGGTCAGAAATGTTTGCATATCAATCCCTCCTTTCCGTTATACGGCATCAATGTTCCTTTGATATAAATTATTTGTACTTGCCCAAAATCTCGTCTGCTTCCTGCTGCGTCATTTTGCCCGCTTTAACTTGTTCTTCACAATAGGGGCGGACTTGGGCAAGCAGTTCTTCTTTGGTATCATAGGGGCCAAATTGAGCTTCTACGCCTTCGTCGTTTACGATAGCAACCGCATATCCAGATGTCTTTGCAATGTCGCTCGGATTAGAAGCGACCCCTATCTCATCGCTTCCATCTACCGTTTTGGACAGTTTCTTGCCATTTTTGATATCTTCCAAAAGGCCCTCATACATTTTAATAGTCTCATCGACCTTTTCCTGTGTCCAGACAAACCAACCGTCCCTTGAATTCCAGCCCTTTCCTCCAATTATGCTCTGCAATTGGATTTTCTCATTATCCAGCCACTCTTTATATTCATCATACGTCCACCAAATGATGTCAGGAGTCGGATACATCTTTTGAAACTCTTCCTCGTCCATCCAAGTTTGACCGCCATCCGCACTTATTAGGCCTGTTGAGTTGTCAGCTATCGCTATACCGTTGGCTATGCTGTTGCTGTTATCAGTTGCGGCAGCGGTCAACGTGGCCCCGGTCATTATAATCCCCACCAGCGCCAAACAAAGGACAGCGGCGCCAGCTTTCTTCCGTTTTGTGTCCATGATTGATGAAAGACGATTTTTCATGCCCCTTTTCCCTCCATAAAAATTAGTAGATAATGCTGTTCGGAGCTTTGACCCTTTCCGCACGACGCCGATAATCGTTTCGCCATACTGCTTGCGCTGCTGAAAATCCGCACCCTGTAAAACCAGCGCATCGCAAGAGATTTCACATTGTACCGCCGCCGCTTTTGCCATAAGGTAAACCACCGGATTAAACCAATGGAGCGCGGTTGCCGCCAGAATCAGCGCCTTGTACCAAAGGTCATGCCGCTTAAAATGAATCAGCTCATGCTTTAGAATAAGGAATAATTCATCACCTGCAATTTTGACAGGCGGCAGTAAAATAACAGGGTGAAAAAATCCAACGAGCATAGGGCTTGAAATGCTCCGGCACACGCTTAATTTAACCTGTACCTGAATTCCCAGTTCCGACTTTAAGCTATCCAAAATCCCCAAGCTCTCCGAATCGGTTACAGGCTCACTCCACCGGCGTACCATGTTCATAAAGCGGCCATGCCGCAGAGCATGATACAGTACGATGCTTACAACGCCTAAAATCCAAATTCCCGCAAGCACCAGCCATAAAGGGATTGTCGCCGGAGTATTCACAATACCCCCTGCATCCGTCATAGAGGGTATGGCGTTGATAATTGGCTGCATAGGCGTTACAGGTATATCCGTCATTTGAGCCGGGAGAAACGACAGGTCAATCCGGGGCCGAAACGGGAATATCCAGCCTGCCGCAATTACCAGCCAAACCATATGCCGCCACTTTGCGGCATACCGCTTTGACAAAAGAGGCAATATCGCAGCATACACAAGCGTTACCAGCGACATGGAAACAGAGCATTGAAGCAGGGAAGTTAGAAAATCCCGCATATCAATCCCTCTTTTCTTTCAGCCACTTTGCCAGTTGGTCAAGGTCGCTGTCCTTTATCTTGTTTCCGTCATACAGCGTGGCAACCAAGCTGGCAAAAGAGTTCCCATGAAAACGCTCCATAAAATCGCCCGTTTCAAATTTCAGGTAGTCCTCCTTGCTGATAAGCGGAAAATATGCGCGTTCTTTCCCATTCTTTTCCGTTCTGATGAAACCACGCTCCACCAGCCGCAACATAAGGGAAATGACCGTTTGCGCTTTCCATTCCCTTTCATTTCCAAGCTGCTGCATAATGATATTGGTTGTGATAGGCGGCTCATTTGCCCACACCACTTTCATAATATCAAACTCCGCGTCCGGCAGTTTTTTTATTGTTGCCATCATATCAACTCCTTTTAAGACAATTGCCTATAATCATATTCTACATTTGTCTTAAATGAATGTCAACCTTTTTTATAAAATTTTTCGGCAATTGTAGAAAATCTATTAATCTATTGAATAGATCAAGAAACCGTATCTGAAAAATGCGGTCGTGAAAGCTATCCATAAGAATGCGGAGGCTTACCTGGCCCCGCCGATCAGCAACGCAAACGCAGACGGCATCAGAAAGACGGCCCGGTCTATAACCAAATGGTTTGAAAAGCCTGAAATGATTCCGGAACTCATCGTTCAGACAGGCGTGCTGATGGATAAAGCCGGTACGGGCGGTGGGCTCTTCAGGAATATGTACAGGGATTTCCTTTCAATAATTCTGAATCAATAATTTTCTCCACGATATTCAAGGATATCGAGGGGATCACGCCCTCGCAGTACCGGAATTCACATTAATACCGTACGCAAAACAAAATGACCCTGCAGCAGGAATTTTTCCGCGGCAGGGTCCCTTAGTGGAATGAAACGATTGTCTTATACTTCGATATATTCAATTCCCAGCACATCGCAAAGCATTTCAAGTTTTCTCCTGGGGTCGCCCATAAACAGCACCTGGTGATGAGTCCCGCCGTGTTTCAGCCAGTTCTCCATACTTTTGCGGACGCCGCTGTCCGGTTTGAAGAAGGTGTAATTCATGGGGATTCCGGGTATTTCATCCGTATCCAGGTTTTGGCCGTGCGATACCACCAGCCGGTAATAGTCCCCTTCAATGGCAACAAGCGTGGTGATCGCCGCGTCTCCGACTGCTCCGCTGAACACGGGCGTGGGCGGATTCTCAAGGCCGCCGATATCGAGCGGCCTGTCGATCAGTTTAACCGGCCTGTCTTTCCGCGCGACCTTCCAGTTTCCTTCGCCCATATGGCTCAGCATTGCCGCGTCCCGCTTGAAATCAAGGGAATACATCTCGGTAAAATGCGGGTTTTTATCGATCAGATGACCGATCATTGTGAGAGCGGCCGTATTTGTATCGCCTTCCGCCGAATAACCGTATCCTTTTGCCAGCAGATTTGATCCGCCCAGAATGGGAATCTGTTTAAACCTTCCGTCTTCCCTGAATACGTCGAACTGGGGGGTAAATCCCTGGTAGTTAAAATCTTTCATGAATTTTTCAAACGCGGTCTGCAGGCGGACCGCATAACGGTGGCTTTCTAAAGGAAGCCCGGGGTCGATCTCAAAATTCCTTTTATCTTCGGCAATGCCCGCGTCGATCTCGGTTTCGCTGATTTGGTCCATATACCGGTATACGTCGCCTATGCTTTCGTCGTTGACTTCTATGCCGAATATTTTATAAAATGAGAAATCATCGCCTTTGATATCGCCCATTCCTTTCATTCTGCCGAATTTCGCGATACGCAGGTTTCTCATGGCTTTGGCGGCGGCAACGCTTTGCGCCCAGTCGCTGAAATAAGAGAAAAACTTTTCGCTCTCCCAGTCTTCGCAGATGATATGGGGCTCTTCGCCCAGGCGCAGAACCATGTTGCCGGTATCCTGTATGCCGTGGATCCCCTGGTTTGTAGTGAGCAGGCTCCAGTTCCAGTCCTGCGTGACAGCCGGCAGGGGCTGTATACAGGCCAGGAGCAGGGGCAGCCTGTTGTTTATGAGAGCCTGCACCACGCGCATTCCCGGACTGTATATCAGGTTGACCACCATTATGCCGTCGTATTCCTTATCGTTAAAGTATTTCACTACTTTTTCAATCTGCTCCCTGTCTTTTGCCACCTGGGGAAAATCAATATCCGCGGCGTCTTCCAGGCGTTTGACTACGCTTCTTGCAAACTTTTCCTGGTTTTCCGGGATCTCAGGCTGCGAAACGTCATACAAGCCGTGCATCACGCCCAGGAATCCTATTTTGGGTTTTTGTTTTACGATCATTCCAATAACCTCCTGAATTTTGTTAATATTAAACCAACCAAACCGATAAACCGGTTTGACAGTATCCTATAATGAAATTTACATGCGGGAAAAACGCGCCGCCTTATTTTATTTGCTCTGCAGTCTGGCTTTCTGTTTTCTTTCCTGGCTCAGGAAATCTATGGTAACCGCTATCAGCAGGATCAGCCCGGATATCAGGCTCTGCCAGTATACGGATACATTCAGCAAAACCAGGCCGTTGTTGATAATATTCAGCATTACGACGCCCAGAACGGCTCCGATGACGGACCCTTCCCCGCCTATCAGGCTGGTGCCGCCGATAATACAGGCGGAAATCACACGCAGTTCGCTGGAGACTCCAGCGTTTGGCGTGGCGACCTTAAACCTTGCAAGCGAGAGAACTCCCGCAAGGCCTGCCAGGACAGCCGACGCGATATATACGCCCATCTTGACTTTGGACGTATTGATTCCGCTAAGCATCGCGGCTTTCTGGTTTGAACCCGTGTAATATATTTTTCTCATAAAGCCCATGTTATTGAGCAGATAGCTGGCGATAACGGCAATAATCACAAGTATGATCACAAACATGGGGACGCCGAAAACATTTCCCGCTCCAAGGAAGGTAAACGCCTCTCCGGGCTCGGGCAGGGAAACCGGCGACCCCTGTGAAAGCACATACGCCACGCCTCTTGACATATTCATCATTGCCAGGGTCGTGATCATGGCATTCAGGCCGATCTTGCCTATGAATATCCCGTTTATAAATCCGCAGAACACCGAATACGCAATCGCGATGAGCGAGGTGAGCCATATATTGACGCCGAAGTTTAAGTACAGCACCCCCGTTATTACCATGGAAGCCGCCATAACGGAACCGACAGACAAGTCTATTCCCCCGGTTAAAAGTACAAGGCACATTCCGATCGCCATGATGCCGTCGGAAGCAAGACCAAGCGCTGTGGTTGAAAGATTGGACGAAGTCAGAAAGTGCGGAGACACGATTGCCAGTATGGCCGATAAAACAACAATGACCAGCAATACGGTTGTTTCACGGTAGGAAAAAATCTTTCTAAAAATATTTACTGAATTTCCGGTTTGATTCAAAGCGGTTAAATTATTCATAACGATCACCTGTTCCCTATTCTATTGGATACCTGTTCACCCGATGCATGCGTGATAATCAACTCTTCGCACATATCCTTAAGCGTGACGATGCCGGTAATCCTGCCCTCATGCATGATAATGGCCCGGTCCGACATACCGATTACTTCAGGAAGCTCGGAAGAAATGATAATCACATTGATTCCGTTATTGGATAGTCCGCGCAGCATATTATGGATCTCCGATTTTGCGCCCACATCGATTCCCCTTGTGGGCTCATCCAGAATGAGCAGCTTTGGGCTGATCGCAAGCCATTTGGCAACCATTACTTTTTGCTGGTTTCCTCCCGAAAGGCTTGCAACTTTATGCTCCCTGGAAGCTATTTTGATATTGAGCTCCTTTACATATTTATCACACAGCCCGCTTTCCCTGGATTTGTCTATACGCGGACCTTTCTGGATATTCTCCAGTTTTGCCGCAGATATATTCTGGGTGATAGGCATTTCCAAAAACAGTCCCTGCAGTTTTCTGTCCTCTGTAAGGTAAGCAAAACCGGCTTCAATCGCGTCCTTGTAACACTCAACGGCGAGTTTTCTGCCTTTATAAAAGACTTCCCCGCTGTCGTGAGGGTCTATGCCGCAGACCGCGCGCCAAAGTTCGGTGCGTCCGGCCCCCATGAGCCCGTAAAATCCCAGTATCTCGCCCTTCTTCACGTCGAAACTGATATCGCTGAACAGTCCCCGGCTGCTGAAATTCCTGACCTCCAGCACCGTACCGCCTATTGACGAACTTTTTGGAGGGTAAAGATTTTCAATATTCCTTCCAACCATCATACGGATCAAATCTTCGCTGGCCGCTTCCCTGGTTTTTACAGTGTCAACATAGCATCCGTCTTTCAAGACCGTACATATTTCGCACAGCCTGAAAATCTCGGGCATTCTGTGGCTGATATATAACACGCTGATACCCTTTGCCTTGATATCGTCTATGATCCCGAAAAGAGTTTCCGTTTCCGCTTCGGTTAAAGAAGACGTCGGTTCGTCAAATATGATCAGCCGGCAATCCAGCGAAAGCGCCTTTGCGATCTCAACGATCTGCTGCTCCGCGGTGCTCAGGTCGCCGACAAGCGTATCCGGCTTAAAATCGACGTGAAAAAGCTCCAGCAGCCTTTGCGTTTCAAGATATAATTTCTTTTTATTGATTTTTCCCAGTCTGTTTACCGGGACCCTTCCCATAAATATATTCTCGCTGACACTGAGATGCGGGCAAACGCACAGTTCCTGATGAACAAATGCGATCCCCGCCTTCTGAGCGTCGGTCGGGCTGTTAAAGTGCACTTCGTTTCCTAAAAAAGTTACTTTTCCCTCATCCTGTTTATATACCCCGGATATGATATTCATCAGCGTGGATTTTCCGGCCCCGTTCTCGCCTACCAGCGCATGGCACTCCCCCCGGCCGACTTCAAGATGGACCTTGTTCAGCGCAAGTGTTCCGGGGAAACGCTTGACAATACCCTCCGCAGTCAGAACAATTTCATTGCTCATGCAGTCTCCTCCCATATTCGATTTTTCCCGGTTCATGGAATCTTTGCGGAATATCCGGCACCCTGCTTTTTCAGGGCAGGATGCCGGATCATACAGAATTTAAAGTATATTGACTCAAATAAATTACTTTACTGCTTTGTATAGAAGGATTCCACGTTTTCCTTTGTGACAACCGAAACGCCCGTATCAATGGAAGGCGGGAGCGGATTCATTCCGAATCCTCTCCATCCTTCTATGGGATTGAAGTTGCCTTGGCCGCCGTTCAGGCCATACAGCAGCTGGAAGCTCCACCATCCCATGTTGTACGTACCCTGTGCGATAGAACCCGATATAACGCCTTCTTTGATCAGGTCGAGCGTGCCGGTATCCGTATCAAAAGCGATGATCTTGATCTGTCCCGCTTTGCCCGCTTCTTTGACGGCTGTCGCAGCGCCCACGCCGGCCGATGCGTCAGCGCCGAAAATGCCTACGATGTCCGGGTATGCCTGAAGCATCCCAGCCGTAACTTTTGCGCCTTCCGCCTGGTCGAGGTTTCCGTTCACCGTCTGCACTACTTTTATATCGGGATAATCCGCCGCCAGAGTATCCTTGAATCCGTTTGCACGCTCTTCCAGATTCAGAAGCCCGGGCACCTGAAGTATGCCGACGCTGCCTTTTCCGCCGATCTGCTCAGCCAAAGCCTTGGCGGCGACGGTTCCCGCATAGTAATTGCCGGTGCCAAGGAAAGAATACCTCTTGGAATCGGGAGAATCCGCATCGAAGCAAACCACCGGTATCCCCTGGTCGATCGCTTTATTGATGGAGTCTTTCAGGCCGTCCGGATTCACGCAGGATACGGCAATCCCTTTGGGGTTTTTCGCGATAACCTGTTCCAGGACGGTTACTTCCGCGTTCATATCCGTTCCTTCGGAACCCATGTAGGTAGCGGTCACGCCCGACGCCTCGGCGGCGGCCTGAAATCCCTTGAAGCAGCCTTTGAAATAATCCGCGCCAGCAAAGAAAGAAACCATGTAGTATTCCCCTTTGGCCGAATCGGGGGCGGCGGCTGCGGCAGCCGCATCACCGCCCGGCGCAGCTGCCTGCGGCGTGGAACTGCAGCCTGTAATCAGCATAAGAACCAGAGCAATGCAAATCACGGCTCCAAAAAAACCTGTTTTTTTCATGTTCATTCCTCCTATATATTTTTTTATTTACTTGGTTGGGCAAGTAAAACATAACGAACAATCAAATTGATAAAATTAATCCCGGTAAACGCGTTATATCTGTCAGTTCCGTTAAATCCGTTAAAGTGTAAAATTTATTAATATCGTTAAAATGATTTAATTAAGATAGCATTGAAGCAGTCCGGCCGCTTTAAATAGTCTTTCAAATTTCTTCTGTTTCGTTAAAAATCCCGCCGATTTCCGCAGGGCTTTCCTTGAGTTTCATATTTTGTGTTCTCGTGCACGCAGTATACAAAAAAATTAATACTTGTACAGCGGATATCCGTCGTCGTTCGACTTCTCCTTTAACAATACCCCCAGCCTGGTATACAAATACTCCTCCTCCGGTTTCATGCCGTCCGTTAAATATCTTGACAGGATCCTGAGCGAATAGTACCCCTGCGCGTGCGGATCCTGGTAGATGGTCGCATGTATCACGTTGTTCTTCATCATTTTTTCGATTTTGTCATTGATATCAAATCCGATGATTTTTACCGTCTTTTCCATTCCCACATCCAGTATCGCGTTGGCGGCGGATTCCAGGCCCGTTGTTGTGGTCAGGAATATGCCTTTTAAATCGGCATGATCCATAGCCAGACGTTTTGTGATCTCGTATGCCTCGGTGACGTCTTCGAAATACTCGTACGGGCCGATGAGTTCAATTTCCGGATAATATTTCCCTATCACTTCCTGAAAACCCTCATATCTTTCGCGGAGGGAGGAAGCCTGTGAGAATCCGGACAAAATAGCCACCTTACCGGGCTGCGGTATAAATTTTCCCATCAGTTCGGCCGCGATCCTGCCTGCCCGTATAGAGTCCTCGCCAATGAAGCATAATCTTTTGCTGGACGGCACGTCGTTGTTCAGGGTGACGACCGGGATGCCCCCTTGCGCCGCCGCATCCACATGCGGTTTTAAAAGCAGCGGATTGGCCGGAATGATGAGTATGCCGTCGTATTTATCCTCTACGATCTTTTGAAACAACTCGATTTGTCCTACCGCGTCGTTGACCGCCTTGGTGTGGAGATAGTTTACACCGACGCCAAAATCCTTGAGTTCCCTTTCAGCGTCCCTGATTCCGTCTTCAATCTTGCTGAAAAAATATTTTGGTATCGTGGGCATAATGGCCGCAATCCGTATGTTTCGCTGCAGCACCAGTGTCCTGGCCAGCTGGTTGGGCTTATAACCTATATCCTTTGCGGTTTCCAGCACCTTTTTTTTTGTTTCCTCACTGATACGCCCCCGGTTATGGAGCGCCCTGTCCACCGTTCCCCTGGAAATTCCAAGTATACTTGCAATATCTTTTGTCGTATGTCTTTTCTGCATTTTATAGCACCCTTTTTATATTGTTTACCTTTATACTATCATAACGGTAATTATATGCAAGGCATTTACCTCCGGGTTCAGGATCTTGCGTTCACGTGCACATTTTTCCTGAAAAAAAATATTATTCTGTCAGTTTTTGATTTTTTAAGGAATTTTTCTGAAATAAAATTAAAGCAAACATCGGTTGTTTATGTATTTATAATAATATGCCGCCGTTTATCAGTCAATACGGTTATCCGATTTGCAACTAATTTCTTTTTTACCTGTTTCATTTATTGTTAAAAGCAATTTATTGCAATGCTTTCCGGGTCAATAATGTATGATTTTCAAAAAGCTGTCCGCGTCAAGGCTTGCGCCGCCGATAAGCCCGCCGTCGATATCGCTTTGCGCCATCAGTTCTGAGACATTGCCCGCATTCATACTGCCGCCGTAGAGTATCCTTATATCCCCCGCCGCTTCGCCGTATACGGACGCGACTGCACGCCTTATATCCCTGATCGTACAGTTCGCGTCCTGCGCGCTGGCGGTCCTTCCCGTACCGATCGCCCAGACAGGCTCGTAGGCGATCGCTATTTGGGGGATATCTGTTTTCAGGAGGCCCGCCAAGGCGGCCTTTACCTGCATGCAGACAACCTCCTGGGTAATGCCGGTATCCTTTTGCTCCAGGCGTTCCCCGACGCATACGATGGGTCTTATGCCGTATGCAAGCGCTTTTTTTACCTTTTTATTGACAGCCTCGTCCGTTTCCGCAAAATACTGCCTCCGCTCGGAATGTCCAAGTATCACATATTCCACGCCAAGTTCCGCAAGCATGGCGGCCGACGCTTCGCCGGTATACGCGCCGCTGTCCTCATAATGCATGTTCTGCGCGCCCAGCATTATTTCCGATCCCATAAGCGCCTCCCCGGCCGCCGCGAGGCATACCGTCGGGGGACAGACGACAACCTGCGCCCGTTCCCCGTGAACCTTATGCGCAAGCTCCTGTATAAATCTTTTTGTCTCCGCCGGCGTTTTGTTCATCTTCCAATTGCCTGCTATCAGCGGTCTTCTCATATGCCATACTCCTTTATTTAACGCGATTAATTTTCTACGCTTCCGCCCAACTAAGGGACCTTTGCACGGCGCGTTTCCAGCCCCCGTACATCTCGTCCGCCCGGCTGCGCTCCATTTGCGGTTCATACCGCCGCTTCACATTCCAGAGCCTCTGGATTTCGTTCCTGTCCTTCCAGAAACCGACCGCAAGGCCGGCAGCATACGCGCATCCGAGGGCCGCCATGTCTTCGGTTGCGGGCAGAACGATGGGTATGCCCAGTATATCCGCCTGCATCTGCATGAGCATGGGATTGACCGTTGCGCCGCCGTCCACCTTCAGTTCCGCCAGCGCCGCGCCGCTGTCCCGCATCATGGCCTCGATGCCGTCCCTGGTCTGATAGCAGATGGACTCCAGCCCTGCGCGGACAATATGGTCGCTAGTGGTTCCCCGGGTGATGCCGATGATCAGCCCACGCGCATAGGAATCCCAGTACGGCGCGTTGAGCCCCGTAAACGCGGGCACCAGATATACGCCCTGCGTATCGGCGACCCTGGCCGCCGCTTCCATGGACCCGGCGGCCGTCTCAATCAATTTCATTTCGTCGCGCAGCCAGCGGATCACTTCTCCGCCGATATTCGCCACGTATTCGAACGCGTAGGTGGTCTTGTTTTTTCCGTCCGCATAAAGCAGATCGGTAATCATCCCGTTATTTGACAGCACGGGCGTCTCGCCGATGTTCATCATGATCGCGAGCGACGTGCCGTAGGTGTTTTTCGCCTGGCCCTTTTCAAAGCACGCCTGCCCGAAAGTAGCGCTCTGCTGGTCGCCCATTACGCCGTGGATGCCGATCTCCGCTCCAAATACGGATCTTTCCGTGAGAGCGATATCCCCCGAGCATGGTTTCAGCTCGGGCAATATCTGCATGGGAATCCCCATCAGAGCGCACATTTCCGCGTCCCATCCGAGGGTGTGGATATTAAAAAGCAGCGTGCGGCTCGCGTTTGTATAATCGGTCACATGGCAGCGCCCGCCGGACAGTTTCCACATCAGCCAGGAATCGATGGTGCCGAAGAGTATATCTCCCCGCTCCGCCCTTTCGCGGACGCCCGGCACGTTTTCCAGTATCCACATGATCTTGGTGCCGCTGAAATACGCGTCCAGAAAGAGGCCCGTCTTCTCTCTGATTTTCTGCTCCAGACCCGTTTTCCGAAGCCTGTCGCAGATGGGCGCCGAGCGCCTGCACTGCCAGCAGATGCCGTTTTCCACGGGTTCCCCGGTATTTTTGTCCCACATCACCGTGGTTTCGCGCTGGCAGGTGATCCCGATGGCCGCGATTTCTCCGGGAGCGATGTTTTTATCCGCCATCACTTTTTTAGCGCAGCTGACCACGGTTTCGTAATACTCCATGGGGTCGTGTTCCACCCATCCCGGATTCCGGTATATCTGCCGGATCCCCAAAGACGCTCTTGTCACCAGCATTCCG
This sequence comes from Bacillota bacterium, assembly GCA_023393165.1. Lineage (GTDB taxonomy): Bacteria > Bacillota > Clostridia > Christensenellales > Christensenellaceae > JAEYKI01. The sequence continues at coordinate 29,169 of JAEWMJ010000034.1, forward strand.
TCATGGTCGAACAGATCCACCTTGGTGTTTGTCGTTCCCTGGTCGATGGCCATGATATATTTTTTTTCCATATCATTACCCTCCTGATAAGTTTCTCAAAGACAGGTCCCCGAAAAAACCCGGCAATCCGGCTTCCAGGCCCCTAAGCGACCGTTTGTGCATTTTTAAAAGTTCAGGCATTCAATGAAAATGGATCAATAGGCGTTCTTTGTGATTGTTACGCAGCCGGTGGGGCAGGATTTCTGGCAAGCGCCGCAGTTGACGCATGCAGACGCCGTCTGCGCGTCTTTTGCCATCACGATATCCGCTCCCGAACTGGTGCCCAGCCTGTTTGCGCCCGCCTGAATCATTGCAAGCGCCGTTTTATAGTCCTTGATTCCTCCGGACGCTTTCACGCCAAGCGCGTCGCCCACCGTCTGGCGCATCAGTTTAACGTCCGCAACCGTGGCGCCTCCGGTGGAAAACCCGGTGGATGTTTTTACAAAATGCGCGCCCGCGATCTTGCTGACCGTGCAGGCCTTCACTTTTTCCTCGTCCGTCAAAAGGCAGGTCTCTATGATCACCTTTACGATCGCGCGTCCCTTGGTTGCGCCCACCACGGCCTCAATGTCCCGTTTTACCAGGGCCCAGTCTCCCGATTTGACTGCGCCCACATTGATCACCATGTCCACTTCCTTTGCGCCATTGATCACGCATTCCGACGCTTCGTTTGCCTTGGCCTCGGGCGTTGTGGCTCCAAGGGGAAAACCCACGACCACGCAGGGCGTGACGCCGCTGCCGCTCAGGGACTCGGAAACAAACTTGATGTAAGAGGGATTCACGCATACGCTGGCAAATTTGTATTTCTTCGCCTCGTCGCAGATCTTCCTGACGTCTTCCAGGGAAGCGCCCGGCTTTAAAATCGTGTGATCGATGTATTGGGCCATTGCCGCGGGCGAATTTGAGTCTGCCGAAGCGGCCGGCTTGCCCTCCAGCCTTTTATATACCTCTTCTGTAACCTGCTTGATAATCTCGTTAATATCCATTTAGAACCTCCCAAATCATTTGCGTAATTTTTTAATTACCCGAAAACAATAACGGCTTTCATAATACCCTTGTTTTTGATATCCTCAAACGCCTCTGTGATATCGGCAATGGGGTAGAGTTTTGAAATATATTTGTTCACGTTGATTTTCTTTTCCCCGATCCATTCCAGCACTTGCTTGTTCTGCTTTGGAGTGGACGCGTGCACGCCGAATACGCCGACTTCCTTGTAGTGGATGATATTGCTGTCCAGGAAACCTGTGCTTTCGCCAGGCAGGCCGCCGAACAAACTGATCCTTCCCCTTTTGGCAATGATCTTCTGCGCGGACACCTGCGCCGCGCCCACCGAACAGGCAACGATAGCGACATCAACGCCCCAATCCTGCGTTATTTGAAGAACCTTTTGAACCGGGTCTTCGCCCGGCCCCACCGTTTCGATCCTGGGAAGGACGCCGGTCGCCTGGTTTAAGCGTACCTGGCTCGGTTCTATCATGATCACCCGGCCGGCGCCGCCTGCAAACGCCAGTTCCGCATGCATGCAGCCGATAAACCCGGAACCGAACACCGCGACCGTATCCCCTTCCTCGATTTTGAGGAATTCCTGCGCGTTCACCACGCATGCAATGGGTTCTGCGAGCGCGGCGTCCTCGGGGCGCACGCCTTCCGGCACACGGTTTACGTTGTTCATGGCAAAAAACCTGGCCGGGATCTCCATATATTCCGCAAAACTGCCGTCATACTCAAAACCGAGCGTATTTAAATGGCTGCACATGTTGGTATGGCCCTTTTTGCACATATGACATTCGCCGCATCCCAGAGCCGGCGCAACCGTAACAAGTTCGCCCACCTTGAAATCCCGGACATTTTTGCCGGTTTCCACTATTCTGCCGCACATTTCATGGCCGACCGTAACGCCCTCGCCTATTTTCTGGCTGCCGTACACATAAGTCCTGAAATCGGTCCCGCATATGGAACTCGCCAGTATTTTGATTACCGCGGTGTCGTCCCTGGCATGCGGCACGGGCTTTTCCACAAGACCGAGTTCGCCGTTTCCTTTATACACATACGCTAACATTTAAATTAACTCACTTTTCAAATATTTCGCCAAAAGGCAGGAACAGTATCTTGTTGAAGAAAATGCCGCCCTGATCGATTTGCCTGAACATCTCCGGCGCTTTGTCAAGCGGGAGCTTGTGGCTGATCATATGTTTGGACGATATCTTCTTTTTGGCAAAGAGATCGAGCGCGATAAACCAGTCGTCCCCCGGGAACGGTTTGGTAAACGAATTCCAGGAACCGATCAGGGAAAGCTGTCCCCGCATCATTTTATCCACATGCTTTTCAGATAAGTTGAGCCCCTGGTGGGAGATGCCCAAAAGAACGATCCGCCCCATTTTTCCGGCGCTGTCTATGCAGGAAAGCTGCGCCGGCGGCGCTCCCGTAAAATCGATCACAACGTCGGCTCCGCCGCCCGTGATTTCATGGATCTTTTTGGGCGCGTCCTCCGTTTTTGAGTTGATAATATAATCCGCGCCGCACTTTTTGGCTACTTCGATTTTTTCATCGCTTATATCCACCGCAATGACCGGGGAAGCTCCAAAGGCTTTGGCGCACTGCACCGCGTAGAGCCCGATGGGACCCGCGCCGAAAACCACAAGGCTTTCGCCTTCTTTTAATCCGGACTGTTTGATGCCGTGCAGCGCGTTTGCGCACGGATCGGTGGTGGCCGCGTCCAGGTAGCCGACGTTTTGGGGCAGCTTCATAAGATTTGCAATGGGAGAAACCACGTATTCAGCCATTGCGCCGTCCCGCCTGGAGCCAAAATAATCGTAGTTTTCGCACAGGGAGTAAACGCCCTTATCGCACCATTCGCATTGGTAGCACGGAATCAGCGGCGGTACGGTTACCCGGTCGCCGACCTTCCATTCGCCCGTATTTTTACCCAGTTCCACGACCTCGGCCGAAAATTCGTGGCCGACCGTCAACGGGGCGATGTGCGCGCCGTATTTGTTCACCCTTGGAATATCCGAACCGCATACCCCGCAGGCCATTACTTTCAGCAATACTTCTTTCTCCCCGGGAGAGGGAACCGTAACATCCTCAACCCTTAAATCGCCCGGTTTATACATTCTGACCGCTTTCATGAAAATTCCTCACTTATCAATCGTATTTTTCAAAGTCATGATCACTTCCTTGGCCGTAACCTCGTCCGTGAAAATTCTGTTTATGATTTTACCGCGCAGAGCGCCTATAATAGCCCTCGCTTTCTTCCGCCCGACGCCGATTCCGATCCGTACCGGCTTTGATTTGATATCCTCGATCGTCAGGCCGATCGTACGCTCGTTCACCTGCTTGCTTACCTGGTCGCCTTCAATGTTGAAGCAGCGCCCGGCAATGTCCCCAACCGCCCCAAGCGCCATGATTTCATCATAGTCGGCCTTGGAATACGCGCCCCGCCTGGTGAGCACGGAATCGGTCGAAACCCCTCCGATGCTTACCACCGCAAGCTGGGATTTTTTCGCCAGGTCCATGACATAACGGACGTGCGAATCCGCTATGATCGCCTGGGCAATCTCTTTTTTGTCTACGATCAGCGGCGCGGGGAGCAAAAATCCTTCCGCATTGAACACTTCCGCAAACTTCTCCACAATCTGGCTTGATTTGGTGGAAGAAATATTTCCCCCGATGGAGCCGTTCATTAAAACCACCTTCAGATTCTTTTTTAAATTGGCGTTTGGTTTTAAAAGGCCGGCCAGCAGGTCCATCGTAGTGCCCCAGGATACGCTGATGATATCGTCGTCGCGAATGATCTTATAAAGGTCCGCAGCCGCGGAACTGCAGGTATACCGCAGGCGGATATCGTAATCCTCGGTATAGGACGGCGTGATGAATACTTTATCCACTTCAAAATACTTGTGGAATTCCTCCTCCAGTATCTTGATGGACTCGACCGGGTAATTGATCTGAAAAGTCACATACCCGTTTTCCACCGCTTTTTTAATCAGCCTGGATACAGATGATTTGGATATGAATTCCTTTTTTGCGATTTCTTCCTGATTCATGCCGAGTTCGTAATAACATTTGATTACGGTAAGCATCAGGTTCATCTCGTTGGAATCTATTTCTTTGGGCATTTTAACCTGTCCTTATCTGCACTGCTTGGCGATTTCCACCGAAGCCGTAAGTCCGATCCTGTCCGCCCCGGCCGCAAACAGCCGAGCCGCATGCTCCACTGTCTTCACACCGCCGTCGATCTTGATCTGCATTGCCCGTCCAACCACATTCCGCACAAAACGCACGTCTTCCGGATCCGCCGCCTTTCCGCTTAAAACATTTTGAATCTTTACAAACTGTGCTCCGCTGCTTTTGGCGATATTGAGGACGGCAATTTTTTCGCCCTCGGTGTATACGCTGTGTTCGAACACAGCCTTTATTTTGGCCTTCCCCTGGGCGATATTCATCACCTGCTCAAACTCAGATTTCACCGCATCCAGATCGCCCGATTTCACCGCCAGCATGTTCATGGCGACGTCCACCTCGGCCGCGCCGGCGAGTATGCATTCCTTCAGATCGGCCAGTTTTCCCTTTGCGGTAACGCAGCCGTGCGGAAACCCCACGGCGCTGCAAACCGCAACGCCTGTTCCCAGAAGCGCGCCGGCGGCATCCCCCACATAGTACGGGGCGACGCATATCGCGGCAAATCCCCATTGGATGGATTTTTGGCATTCTTCCAGTATCTTTTGCCTCGTGATATCCGGATTCAGCATAGAATGTTCTAATTTTGCAGGTATGTCATGAATATTCACGTTAAGGAGCGGAGCGGCTTCCCTTAAGGGGACCCTTTCCACCTCCCGGGTGATTTCACTTATAATTTTTTCAATATCCATGTTTGACTCCCAATCTCGCCTAAAGTAAACGATGATTAAATGAGGATGTTGGATGGGTGAGCAGGCTTTGCGCCCCTGCAAGGCCCGAAAAGACAAGGCTTTTTGGGGTGGGTCTGCTGCCAAGACAGCGTTCCGAATGAATCAGCGTTTACTAGAACGCAGTGGTCTCACCTTCCAGCGTGATATTGTCAAGTACGCCGCAGATCGTGATATCGGCGATAATTTTATTGTCGCAAAGCAGCATGTTTGCCGCGCCGCCGTCCACATTCACCAGGACATAGTCTCCTATGCCGGCGTCCGCGCAGTCAAACGCAACCTGCCTGGCGCCGTCCGGTTTCAGGTTCCCGTCCAGGTATTCTATGATCATGAGCTTATAGCCGTAATGGTCCCGGTCTTTCACCGTGGATACGACATTGCCTACTACACGCGCGATCCTCAAATTTCACACCTCTTACACCGATATTATTTTGCGGGCAGTATTCCTTCCACATCGTCATGCGGGCTTGGGATCACATGCACGCCGTAAAGGTCTCCTACGCGTTTTGCGGCGGCGGCTCCCGCGTCCACGGCTGCTTTCACCGCGCCCACATCTCCGCGCACCATAACGGTTACCAGACCGGAACCGATCTGTTCTTTGCCGATCAGGCGCACGTTTGCGGCCTTAACCATTGCGTCCGCCGCTTCTATGGCGCCGATCAATCCCTTTGTTTCTACCATTCCCAATGCTTCTTTCATTTTGATTCTCCTCTTCCTAATAATTGTTATAACAAGATATGTAATCAGAAGTTTTGCGCAAGCAAAACAACCTTAACAGCGTTTCAACGAGGCGGGGGATATATGCCCGCCGCCTGAACACCAAAGCGGTACCCCACCGCCTATAGAAGCGGGGGAAATTTTTCCGCCTCGTTATAATTGTTCATTATAATCATCTATAAAACCGACGATGGCTACATCCGCAGGCGTCAGTTTTTTTCTGAACATCCTTGCAGCTTCCTTGGAGCCGATCAGGTTTACAAAATCGCCCGCCCCGGCCTGCCCGGTGGAATCCGCGGCAATGACCAGCCCCGCCTCTTTGCCGTTTTCAATCAGGCGGACCGCCAGCAGGGGTATATTCTGCAAATTTTTGTCCTTTACCGTAGCGACTACGCTTCCGACCACCTTGCCTGTATACATGGACGCCTCATTTGGACTCGGCGGACGAGTTCTTGGCGACCCTGGTAGGAGCGGCGGGGGCCTTTTTGGGAAGTATGCCTTCCACATCGTCGTGCGGACTTGGGATCACATGCACGCCGTACAGTTCGCCTACGCGTTTGGCTGCGGCGGCGCCCGCGTCAACGGCTGCTTTCACCGCGCCCACGTCTCCGCGCACCATCACGGTCACCAGTCCCGAACCGATTTTCTCTTTACCCTCCAAAGATACGTTTGCGGCCTTTACCATTGCGTCGGCAGCCTCTATGGCTCCGATCAGGCCTCTTGTTTCTACCATTCCCAATGCTTCTTTCATAATTAACCTCCATTAAAGAATTGCTTTTAGAATATCCGGATGAGCGGAAGGAATCACAACGCTCTGCGACATAAGCCCTTTCACATCCTCCATTTCACCCGCCGCCTGCACCGCCGCCTTTACCGCGGCGACATCCCCCGTCAGGAGAATAAACGATTTGCCGCCCAGGCCGCGCCCCAAGCGGACCTCGGTGAGATGCACATCCGCAGCCTTGACCGCACGGTCGGCCACAAGCACCGCCGCGCACAGCGAAAAAGTTTCCATGACGCCGATGGAATCGGCTTTGGGCGCTTCCGAACATGCATTGATCGCGCGGGGAACCTCCGGGTGGATATTGGGAATCACCATGCTGTCCACCAGCGTCTGCCCCGCAGTCTCGCTTCCCGCCTTCACGCTGGCATTCACCGCAGCGACATCCCCGGTGACCACCACAATGAATTTTCCGGCGCAAACCGTCTGCGCGGCGGAAAGCTCCACCATGGCGGCTTTCATCATAGCGTCTCCCGCCTCGATCCCAACGGGTATACTGATTGTTTCTATCATTCCCAGCGAATAATTCATAACCTTACTCTCTTATCTCTATAATATCCTGACCGGCTTCCGTGACCGTCCCGGAAATGCTGGCGTGGATCTTGGCGCCCATTCCCTGCGGATCGGCTATGAGCTGTCCTTTTTGCACCGGGTCGCCCGGACGGACAACCGGCGAAGCCGGAACGCCGATATGTATTTTGAGGGGGATCCGGACAACGCTTGCATGGACCTGGCCTTCCATCGGGGACGGAACGTCGTATTGGCTTACCCCCAGCCGCGCGATCAGGCGGGAAGTGGGTACTTTTTTTTCTTCCATTCCGCGGTCAGCGCCGCCGTACACCTCTTTTTTGGGTTTTACGCCGTTCCTTAAAAGCTGCGCCTTTAACCCCTGCGTTATCTTGGAGGGTTTCAGGCCGAAGTTGCAGGCGAAATAGGTGCAGATCCCGCAGTCGCAGCAGGAGAAAATTCCGTTGTAGTCTCCCAGCAGGTTCTCGTCGCCGTAGGCCGCGGCCATCATGGCTTTATGGGGCAGTACGTGCAGTCCCAGCGAATTCCTGGGACACATCTGGGTACACTGCGAGCACTGGCAGCACACCGCCTTTGCAAGCCGGATATCCATATCGCCGCCCAGTTTCTTTTGAATCAGCGGATGATCCCTGGGCATGCAGAGTATCCCGCCCGTCGTCTTTGTGACCACAGTTTCCATATCGTCCGTTACAAATCCCATGCAGGGGCCGCCTATGATAATTGTACAATCGCCGGTCACTCCGCCCGCCGCTTCAACCAGCAGGCGGATGGGCGTCCCTATAGGCGCCGATACTGTCAGCGGACGCCTGACCGCGCCGCCGACGGTGACATACTTATCTGTTACGGGAATGCCGCGCAGGGCGTCGTATATGTTTACCAGCGTGCTGACGTTCACGACGATCGCGCCCACATCCAGAGGCAGTCCGCCGGTGGGTACCACCCGTCCCGTCACTTCATAGATGATCTGCTGCTCGTCCCCTGCGGGGTAGTAGCTTTCCATCAGATGCAGCTTGATGGGGGTTCCTTCTATGCCCTTTTTGAGCGCGGCCACAGCATCCCCGTAATGCTCTTTGGTTGCGATCACGCCGTATTTGGCGCCGGTCTGCTCCATGACCGCCATCATCGCGAGTGCGATCTCCCTGGCGTATTTCTGCATTACCTGCTGGTCGACGCGCAGGAGCGGTTCGCATTCCGCGCCGTTTGCGATCACATATTCCGCGCTGCAATTCACTTTTACATGAGTGGGAAATCCCGCGCCGCCCGCGCCGACAACGCCGGCGTCCTGAATACGCTCTAATATACTGCTCATATGATTCTAAAATCACCCTTCAGCACGCAGCGCCTTTTTCTGGTAAACGTCTGCGCGCTGGTAAGGCCCTCTCCGGTAGGTGTTGCTATTGTGAGGGTGGCATAGCCCTCTCCTTCAAATCCAAGGCCCGAATAGGAAGGCGCGTTTTTAACGAATATGGTGGTGTTCATGGCCTTTGCCGCCTTGGACATGTTTTTGATGTTGGTGGAATGTATCATAGCCGAATGGTGGCATCCTTTTTCCGCGCGGATGGATTCCCGCACGGCCTCGTCTATGCCGTGCACGCGGACACAGGCGAGCACCGGCATGAGCATTTCGGTCATGACAAACGGATGGTTTCTGTCCACCTCCGCGATCACCAGCCTGGGATTGCCTGTGAAGGCGACCCCGCTGTCCTTGAGGATCAGCGCCGCGTCCCTGCCGACATATTTCCTGTTTACCACCCATTCGTTGTCTTTTTGGATCAGAACGCAGGAGGCGATCTTGTCGATATCCGCGCCCGATACCCTGTATGCGCCGTTTTTCTCCATCTCGCGCATCAGCTCGTCAAATACCGTATTAAAAGCGAACACTTCTTTTTCGGCAACGCAAAGCACGTTGTTGTCAAAGCTTGCGCCGTCCACGATGTGTTTGGCGGCTTCCTTGACGCAGGCCGTATCGTCCACAATGACAGGAGGATTTCCCGGACCGGCGGCCACCACTTTTTTGCCTATCTTCATCGCGACCGCCACCACCGCTTCGCCGCCGGTTATGGAGAGCATCGGGATGTCCTTATGTTCCATGATGATCTTGCCGCTCTCCAGCGTGGGCTCTTTCACCGTGGTAATCAGCGCGCCCGGACCGCCCGCGGCAACAATGGCCTCGTTCAGTATCCGCATCGCTTCCTGCGAGGATTTTTTTGCCGCCGGATGCGGATTGTATACCACCGCGTTGCCTGCGGCGATCATGCTGATGGAATTATTGATTACCGTTGAAGTAGGATTGGTGGAAGGCGTAATGGAGCCGATCACGCCGAAAGGAGCGCTTTCCACAAGGGTGAGCCCGTTGTCACCGCTGAACGCGGCGGTGTGGAGATCCTCTATGCCGGGCGTTTTATCCGCCGCCAGGAGATTTTTGGCCGTCTTATGCTCCACATGGCCGTATCCCGTTTCCTCATGTGTGATCCTGGCCAGGTATCCGGCGTTCATGCGGGCTGCCGCGCGCATTGCTTCGATCAGTTTTGAGCGCTGCTCCAGCGTCATTTCCATCAGTTCGGCCTGCGCGTTTTTGGCCGCGGCCACGGCGCCCTCGGCGTTGTCAAACAGCCACTGGTTTTTATTGAAGACGGCCGGCGCGCCGGCAAACCCCTGACCGCCGCCCAATATCCGGTCTACCGTGCTTTTGATTATTTCATTGATTTGTTCATCCGTGTAACCCATATCCTAAACCTCTTTATTCAATAATTTACCGTTTTCAGGGGCCCGCGAAAATTATTTTTGGGGCCTTTCTTTTGCGGACTCCCTCTCGCTTTTATCAAAAATCCGCTTGCCTTCCATATCGATGCTGTCTATGATCGCGACTATGGAATTGTCCACCGGTTTGGCGTCCGTCAGTTCGGTCTGGCGGGAGGAGCTTCCCCCCACGATCATCACGATCTCGCCGACGCCCGCGCCAATGGCGTCCACGCTGACGATGGGCGCGCCTTTTTCCTCAAATGTATCCAGATCGATCGCCCGCACAATCATGAGCTTTAAGCCCAGCATTTTATCCGATTTGTTTGTGCTGACCACGGTTCCCTTTACTCTCGCTATCTGCATTCAATTACCCTGCCATTCTATCTTGATTTTGAGTTCGCCTGCGCGGTCCCGCGCCGCCGGCGTTACGATTGCACCTTTTGCGCACAGGATCCTTGTATTCTTTTTACGGTACGCCTCCATGACCTCGTTTTCGGTCACCAGGCTGAGGCCGTCTTTTTCCCCTTCGCCGCCGCCGTACGTAAACACCGCCACGCCCATTTCCACCAGCGTATCCAACGCTTCGGAAATTTTCTGGTAAAAAGTGCCCCGTTTATACCTGGGAGGGGTGTAGTCCAGCATGATATGCACGTTTTTTCCCCACAGGAGGGAACGCACAAAGATATTCTCCAGGCACCCTTCGTCCATGCCGCTCGCCATGTTCTGCAGCATGCTTACACGGGGGGACAGCAGGACGATGCTTTCGCTCCCTGCGGCTTCCGCGATCAATTCCTGCTCGCTTTTTTCCTCTACTTCCAGTTCCGGAGCCGAGTATTTGGCGTTCAGGGCGGCTATATGGACGCGCCCGCCGAAATGCTCCCAAATGGAGACTTTGGCGTCGTTTCCGCGCGCGACATGGTCGCAGACGATCACAAGAGCTTCCGGATCTTTCTTTTCCTCCGGCTGTTCATTGAAGCGCCGTACGATTTCGTCTGCAATTTTTTTGATCAGCTCACTATCCACTTAAACGATCTCCAGATAATCCCCGTTTTTGATATTCGCGGCGTTTGCCTCGTCCGTGTCTATATGCAGCTCCAGTTCATGCCCTTCCCCGCACCGCACATGCACCTGATTGAGTATGATACCGCGCGGCCCGGATTTTTTAAGATTTATGATATCGCCGCTTTTCAGGCCGTACACTTTCCCCTGTTCCGTTGAGAGATGCACATGCCGCAGGGAAACGATCACGCCTTTCTCCAGATGCACCTGGCCCGCGGGCCCCATAATCACGCAGCCCGGCGTTCCCGCAAGATCCCCGGAAAGCCTGACGGCAGGCTTGATCCCCAATACGAAAGAATCCGTTATGGAAATCTCGACCTGCGATTCCGGCCGCGCCGGTCCCAAAACGCGAACCTTGTCGATCCCGCCTTTTGGGCCCTGTACCAGCACCGTTTCATTGCATGCGTACTGCCCCGGCTGGGACAGTTTTTTTATGCTGTTTAATTTGTAATCAGCTCCGAACAGAATTTGGATATGTTCCTTTGAGAGATGCACATGCCGGTTTGATACCGCTGCCGGAATATAGTACAGCTTTTGATCGGCGAACTCCGCCAGCACCGCGGCGCGGACAGCTAATTCCATATCCTGTTTATCCTGTATATTTATCATATCGAAACAATCCTTTTTGATTTATTTCTATGAAACTATATACCAATCATTCATTTATGCTTTAAGAATACTGTTACCGTTTTTCAAAGTCAATAAGAATTGAAATATTATTCAAAAGTTGAATCTTTTTTCACATTCGTCTGATCATATTTTTTGAAGCTGAAATTTGTTGCATTTTCCATGTGAAAAAACAATCAATCTTGAAATCTTATTCCGAAAAATACCATGATGTCAGTTATATTATAAAGTATATAATTAATATTTACAATACAAATAATACAAATCCATGCCACTGATAAAGCCCAACTACTGCGTTATTTCTCCGCCTGTTCCTCAGCGTAGATCAAACTACGCTTGCGTCGCAGTACTCGAAATGCCTTGTATTTGGGCTTTTCAGCGGCCTTCACCACCAGATAAAAATACTAATATATACATTTTTATCATCAATTCTTTAATAATATGCCAATATTCAGATTTTTTGGTTTGTCAGCAGGATTTTCAACAGGCTCCGAAAAGGGTATAATTATAACAATGCAATGAAAAACCCTCTGCGATAAGGATATTGATATGATTGAATCAGACGGATATCAAAAAAAGATCGTCCATCAGCGTACGGTTCCCGGACGGGAAGCCGTTTATTCGTATTTTCCTTCGGAAATGCTGCCCGAGATCATACGGTACCTGGAAGAAGAAAGCCATATCAAAAATCTGTATTGCCACCAGGCGGAGATGTTTTTAAGGGCGGAGGCCGGAGAAAACGTTGTGATCACCACTTCCACCGCCAGCGGCAAGACCCTTGGATTTTTGTTGCCCATACTGCAGGAAATACTGAAAAACCCTTCCGCCCGCGCGATTTTTCTGTATCCCACCAAGGCGCTCGCAAGCGACCAGTTTCGGAATATCGCGCCTATACTGAAGCACTTTGGGGAACATAAAATACAGGCCGGGATATACGACGGAGACACGCCGGTATCCGAGCGAAGCCGCATACGCAGCAGCGCGAACATCATTCTGACCAACCCCGAAATGCTGAACGCGGCGTTTTTGCCGCATCACAGCAACTTTGGATTTGATTTTATATTCAGGAACCTCAAATACATTGTAATAGACGAACTGCATACCTACCGCGGAGCCTTCGGCTCCCATCTGGCCAACCTGTTCAAGCGCGCGGGCCGGGTATGCGGTTATTACGGCTCCTCGCCGCAATACCTGTGCAGCTCAGCCACGATCGCCAATCCCGTTGAGCTTGCGCAAAAAATCTGCGGCAAGGCGTTTTCCCTGGTTGACCGGGACGGTTCCCCCGCGCCCGAAAAAAAATATTATTTCTGGCAGCCCCCCACCGCGCGCGGAACCGAATACCGGATATCCCCCGCGCGGGAAGCGTCCGACCTGATACCCCTGCTGACGACCCAGGGCAGCCATTTTATCGCGTTCTGCAAATCGCGGAACGCTGTGGAAGTGGTTTTGCGTGAATCGCGTGACAAGCTGAAGTCTGACGGAACGGGGCCGTACCAATCCTCTCTGATATCCGGGTACCGGGGCGGATACAAACCGCTTGAGCGGCGCGAGATCGAACAAAAGATGGCGGACGGCCGCATCCGGGGACTGATATCCACCAACGTACTGGAACTTGGTATCGACATCGGAAGCCTGGACACCGCAATACTGGTGGGTTTTCCGGTCACGCGCGCATCCTTCTGGCAGCAGTCGGGCCGCGCGGGCCGCAAGGGAAACGCAGCCTTTATATATCTGATGCTGGACAACCTTCCGCTGGACCAGTACCTTGCGATCGACCCGGACTGGCTGTTTTCCGGCGGAAGCGAGAGCGCGGTGGTCGCGGAGGACAACCTGCTGATACAGATCGCGCATGTCCGGGCGGCGGCGGCTGAACTTCCCATATCGCCGGACGATATTGCAGTATTCCCGGACCTGGGTGAGATCGTCCCGGTGCTGCTGGCGGAAGGCCAGCTGAAAAAAGCGGACGGCAAATTTATGTGGTCGGGCGCGGCTTATCCCGCGGGCGATTACAGCCTGCGCAACATGGACAAGGTGCAGTATAAGCTGAAAAACACCGCGGACAATTCCATACTGACCGAAATGGACGAGCTGCAGGCGTACCGCGAGATATATGCGGGCGCAATCTATATGCACGAAGGGCTTCAGTACCTGGTGGAAAGCCTGGACATTCATGATCACACCGCGCAGGCGAAGCCGGTGGATGTGAATTACTATACAATTCCGCACGATACAACCGAAGTGCAAAAGATAATGTGCCGGGATTTTCAGGCTCTTGGCAGGACGAACAAACATTTTGGCAATGTGCAGGTAAACTATACGACGTCGGGATTTAAGCGGCTTCAGTTTCACGATCATCAGAATCTGGGATTTGATAAACTGGATCATCCGCTCAGCAAAACCTTTGATACCGAAGGGTTCTGGATCAGGATACCACGGGATGTGAGCAACCTTTTTCTTCGGCTCACGCCCCAAAAGGAATACGACACCCCCCTGCGTTACTGGAAAACGTATTTTGAAGGCCTGGGATTCGTACTGCTGAACGCCGCGATGATGCTTACCATGACCACGCAGGACGATATCGGCTCCGCGCTGCTTGCGGGCGATACGGCGGCGGACACTTCCATCTGCATATTCGACATGTACGCGGGCGGCCTGGGATTTGCGGAAAAGGCGTACGGCAGCGCCCAAAGCATCCTGGAAAACGCCATCCGCATGGTGGAGGGATGCCCCTGCGGGGACGGGTGCTCCGCCTGCGTGGGGGATTACCATCTGGATAAAAAGATCGTTCTCTGGGGCCTCAAAAGCATATTTGAGGAATTGAAGGCTCCCGTGGAAATCAAGGCACCCAAGGAGACTCCGGCAGTGCGGCTTATAAAACGGTTCGATTTGCAGACGCTGCCCGAACGCTGGCAGGAGTTTACCGCGTTTATCCGCTCCCTGAACGGATATTTATGCTCGTTTCTGGCCGACGCGGTCATCGCGGCCAAGGTGCGCGGAAACACGCTGGTGCTGCTTCTTGACAATCCTTTTTATATGGACTGGATATCCGAAAAAACAAACCGCGAGCAGCTTTATAACATTATAAAACAATATGTATCCGGCAGCTTTGAGATTGAATTCGCATGCATACCGCCGGATGAATGCGAAAGCTAGGTAAAATAATGGAACCATCGGGAATCCTTGAAAAACTGAATCCCTTCCAGACAGAGGCCGTGCTGGACGAAAGCCCGGCGGCGCTTGTGAACGCGGCGGTGGGCAGCGGCAAAACGACGGTGCTGGCGGCCAAGGTATTCCACCTGCACGAAAACAAGGGCGTGCCGTTTTCCGATATGGTGGTGATCACATTCACCAACAAGGCGGCGGACGAGATCAAGGAACGGGTCCGGGCGTCCGCCGAAGATTTGCCCTGGCTGGGCACATTCCACAGCGTGGCAATGCGAATGCTGCAAACGGCTTTGCCCGTCCAAAACCTCGGCTATACGGCTTCGTTTACTCTTATGGACCCCGGGGAACTGCTGGAAACGGCGGAAAGCCTGATTGCTGAAAAAAAATTAAAAATAAAATATATAAACAAATTGGATAAACGGTTTGAAGCATTCCGCGCAGGGCAGCGGCTTTTCGGCGCTATGAAAAAAGAAGACGATATCGCGCCCTTGTGGGAACTGATCCAAACCGAAAAGAAGAGCCGAAACTGCATGGACTTTGACGACCTGCTGACAAACGCCGCCCTGCTTTTGCAGGACCGGGACAATTTTGCAAAATGGGTGATCGTGGACGAGTTTCAGGACTGCGACAGTCTGCAGCTTATGTTTATACGCTCCCTTATGGGAAAAGAAACGAGGCTATTTGCCGTAGGCGACCCCAACCAGTCCATATACGGCTGGAGGGGCGGAAAACGGGACATTTTTACAGAGTTCAAAAAGGAATTCAGCGCCAGGGAATTTGCCCTTCCCCTCAATTACCGTTCCAGTTCCACCATTCTCGAAGCGGCCAGATATTTCCTGCAGGACCGTTCGGAGCTGGCGGGCGTGCGCGAACCGGGCTGCGGCATACGCGTGAGCAGCCATTACAACGCGTTTATGGAAGCCGCCGCTCTGGCGGACCGCATCAAACGCCTCCACGAAACCGGCGTTCCCTGGCGGAATATCGCCGTGTTTTACCGGCTGCAGAAGCAATCCGAAGCATTGGCCGACATATTCGGCAGAAAGGAAATTCCCATCAGCGTATCGGCGCGCAAGACCATGAAAGATTATCCCGCCCTGCAATGGCTGGTACGCCTTCTTAAGGCATCCGTAAACCCGGACGACAGCGGAAGCAGGATTTCCGCGCTGTCAGATTCCAGATTCGGCTGCCTCACCCGGGCGGGCGCAAAAAAAGCAGCTGCGGGAAGCGGCTGCGAATTGTACGACAAATTCATGGGGTTCCAGGAATGGGCAAAGAACGCGGAAGATGCGGAAAGCATCATTGGATATTTCGATCTGGCGAAGTATCTCTCCCCCACCTCAAGCCAGTTCCAGGAGAACAGGAACCTTGCCGATTTATTTATAAAAAGGCTTGACCGGCATATCCGGGAAAACGGGACGGATGTTTTGCAGGGAACAAGGGATTTCCTTAATTCCGCTTCCCTGTACGGCGCAGAGATGCTGGAAGACTCCTCCGGCGCGGGTGCGGACACCGTCCGGCTGATGACGCTGCACGCCTGCAAAGGTCTGGAATTCCAGTATGTGTTCATTATAGGCGTCAACTATGGGATCGTCCCCCTGATCCGGGCCGGAGGCGGCCAGGACGCGGAAGAGGAAAAGCGGCTGTTCTTTGTCGGGATCACCCGTGCGAAAGATTTCCTGGAGCTTTCCTGGCTCACCAATCCGGACGACCCGCAGGCCATGCCCGGCGAGAGCCCCTATATATCCATGATTCCCGATCATCTGATTGACCGCGCGGACGAGCCCCGCGCTAATTCCTCCGATTTGCAGCATATCCGCCGCGCGCTGATGGAGAACAGGAAACAAACCAATACGCCTGCCCAAGATTTTTCTGCGCCGCCGTCCATACAGGAAGAACGGAGAAAAGTGCGGCATGCGAAATACGGCGAGGGCGTGCTGGAATCAGAGGATGAGAATAATTTCGTTGTGATGTTTGAGCATTTTGGGAAAAAAGAGTTTTCAAAGGATTTTTGCCCGCTGGAGTTTTTGGAATAGCATACCTTACTTCCCCAATATACAATACAGATTTTTTATGGGTATCGAATAAATATTTCGGTACCTAAATATTTTTATTGACAAACCGAGCATGGAGCTATACACTGTACTTAAAGTTAGGTACCTAAATAAAATACTGCGGAGGTTACTATGGATAAATCAAACAATGACATATACGCGGCAATGCACCGCATGTTCCGGATGATGCACCGCAACGCCCATCACAGAATGCGCCAGCACGGCGGCCTTTATCACGGGCAGGCCAGTTTGCTCCGGCTGATTGCCGCGCATGACGGTGCAAGCCAGAACGAACTGGCAAGAGAGATGGATATACGGCCGTCTTCCATGACCGAATTGCTTTCCAAACTGGAACAAAACGGCCTGATTATGCGCAGGCAGGATGAACGCGACCAGCGGGTCATGCGGATCTATTTGTCCGAAGAAGGCAAAAAAATGGCGGAGCAACTGGATGAGTCTGAAAATATGGACGATATTCTGGGAATACTTACCGAGGAAGAGAAAATACAGCTTTTATCCATATTGGAAAAACTGTGTGATAATCTGGAATCCATGGAGAAACAATACGCGGAACCGGGCGGAGACTTTGCGGGATGCCACAGGCACGGGCACAGGCACCGTCATGCAGGCTGTCCCGGCGGAGAGCAAAGGTTCCGGTATTGGGATCCGCGGCAAAGATATTGACGCAAAACAAGGCGGACGGTATCGGCTGCAAATACGTCCGCCGGAATCAGGAAGTCTATTTTACAGGAAAGGAGCCGGAAAATGAGTGAATCGGAAGAAAATTACCTGGGAACGATCTTTATTCTGAAAAAAAGAATGCAGTCCGTACGTTCGATCGATATCGCGAACCACCTGGGATACAGCCGGGCAAGCGTAAGCCGCGCTTTAAAAAATCTGAGGCTGAACGGCTATCTGCAATTTGGCGCGGAAAATGCAATCGAGTTCACGCAAAAAGGGCTTGAAGCCGCGTCCGGAATCTATGAACGGCATACGGTGATTTCAGAATTCCTGCAAAAGTCGATCGGGATCGACGCCAATCAGGCAGCGCAATATTCCGGACCTTTTGCGCATGTCATAAGCGAGGAAACATACTGCAAAATGAAGCTCAGCCTGTAGGGCGGATGTTTAAAAACAGATGAAAAATTCATTTATAAAAACCAAAAGGGTTGCCGCAAGAATACGCAACCCTTTTTTAGGCTGATTTACAAATCTTAATTTACCATCAGTAATCAGAATCCGGCGCAGACCGTCTATATCATTGAAAAAACAGTATATCGATATAAATCAGCCAGTGAGTTGGGCTGGCAGCCCCTTTTATGCATTCCGCTGATTTTACCGCCGCTTTTTTTTATTGTAGCTCAATGTGATCAGCACGGCCAGGGCGATGCCGGCGGCGGCCCCGCCGGTGTCGATCAAAATGTCCGTAACCTGCGGACTCCGGCCTGAAACAAACATCTGGTGCGTCTCGTCGCTCGCCGCGTATGCGGCGCAAATCGAGAGCGCAGCCGGGATCAGAAACCGCAGCGTCTTTTTATAGTTCAGCAAAACAATCACAGCCAGTATGCCCAATACGGCATATTCAGCTGCATGCGCCGTTTTTCTGATGGCATATTCCGTGTTGTCCATGATCACCTGCTGTTCGTTTTCGGGGAGATCATCATATTGAGGTACGGCAATTTTTACAACCGCTACCGTTATTCCGCCGCTTAAATGATCGGAAGCCGGCGCATCCATTGCCGAAAAGCAAAATATCACTGCCATCCAGGCTGCCAGCGGCAGCCAGAGAATCATCCTTTTTTTGTTCAAACACCTTCTCCTTTGTATCCGCCAATTATATAAGATTATAAACAACGAAAAGCCCTCTTACAATAAGAAGGCTTGAATTGAATAAATATTGTGTTTTAACCTGTTTACGAAGGTTGTTAAAAAGCCCAAATACAAGCGTAGTAAGCGCCACGCTGAGGAATAAGCGGAAAAACAACCCGGTAGTTGGGGTTTGTCAACAGCCTGATCATCCGTAAACAGCGGATTTCACCACAACCAGGCAATCTTATTTCGATCACGTCGGCAATCCGCCAAGTCACCCAAATGACAGATTGTCCGACACGCCGGGCCGACCGGACACGCCGCCAACCGGCCGCTGCCGGTAAGCCGCCCAATTTATGGTGAAATCCAGCTTTCCAGAAAATTATTTTATTTTTCTGCGGTATGGATTTACATATTTGTTTTTAGATCCGTCAGAAAAGATTTTAGCTTTTTTAACTGTAAGTGATTGCTCTTTTTTTTTTATATCTTTATCCGTTTCATTTTCCATATAACCGTAATATCCGTAATACATATTCCTCTTTTTCACATTGGGGATCGAATTGAATATGCACGCGGCGGGACGGATACCTGCAACTTCAAAGACTTTTTTACTTTCCCGAAGCGCTTCTTTGGTGGTATACCCGTACTTGACCACAAGCAAAATACCGTCTGCCAGCCTCTGCAGGGAAACGGCGTCCGAAACCAGCAATACGGGCGGCGTATCCAGAATAATGACGTCATATTGCTGCCTTAAATTCGATACGATCAGCTCCAGCCTTTTGGACGAGACCATTTCAGACGGATTGGGCGGCCTGAAACCCGCAGTTACAACATCAAAATAATCATTTACATTATACATGTAGTCGCGGTAATCTTTTCCTTCTCCACGCTCGGCCATGATCATATCCGTGAGTCCCTTTGGCTTGATAATGCCAAGTTCCTTGCCCACGCTTGGATTCCGCATATCGCAGTCTATCAGCAGCGCCTTTTTTTTGATGGAAGCAAAAGCGTCTGCGATATGGCAGCAGATAGTGGTCTTACCCTCATTTTTAATTGAACTGGTGACCATGATCACCTTCATTTCCTTTTCCAACCCCAGGAAATTGATATTGGTCCTGATGGTATTGAAAGTTTCCGCTACGATTTCCTGACTGATTTTCTCCATTTCCCTTTTCTCCTTACTGTAGTCTTGGAACACTGCCGATCACGGGTAAATCCAGGATATCCGTAATCAGGTCGGATTCTTTTATAGTATCGTCCATTGTATAGCGCAGAACAGCTATTATCAGCGATAGCACCAGCCCCGCGAGACCGGCAGCTACCGTGTTCGTCGTCACGTTGGGACTTACCGGCTTATACGGCAGCGCCGCGTAATCGATCACCTGCACGTTATCCATCTTCATAATCTCCGTCACCTCAGTTTTAAAAACGTCTACCAAAGTATTGGCAATGGATTGCGCCATCTGGGGCGACGCATCCGTTACAGAAAGAGAAATGATATCCGTTTCATTTTTTGACGATACATCGATCTTGTCAGACAAGGCAGAGAGTTCAATATTGATCCCCAATTTATCCCTCACCTGGGACAAAACCCTGTCCGATTTAGACAAAACGCTATAGGAGTTCACCAGTTTTGCGTTCAGATTATAATCGTTCAGCGTCATACCCGGCGTTTCGCCGTCCTTGCCCGATGTAGTTGAACTTACGATCATCATCGCTGTAGCCTGGTACTGCTTTTGAATAACATAAACGGATATCCCATACCCCAGCAGCGTCCCCAGGATCGTCAACGCCAGTATAATGATCCAGCTCTTTTTGATGATCCCTCCAATGTCCTTCAGTGTTAGTTCCATACTGCAAACCTCCAATTTACAACCTGAATAATTATTCCACTTTGTAATAATCCACATACCAGTCCGCAAATTTTTGCAGGCCTTCCTCAATGGATGTTTTAGGTTCAAATCCTGCCAGATTTTTTATTGATTCTATTGAGGCAAAGGTCGCGGGGACATCGCCCGCTCTATTAGGTTCAAAAACCTTTTCGAATTGAATAAATCTTTTCAGTTTTTTACTGAGAGCTCTTTCCAGTATCGCAATAAACCGCATCAGTTTTTCCGGCCGGTTGTTTCCAATGTTTAAAATCCTGTGCGGCTGATCTTCACCTGGAATCTGGTACATTATACTTTGTATGCCCTCAACAATATCGTCTATATATGTAAAATCACGAGACAGGTCGTTCTGATAATCACCATTGTTAAAAATACAGATCGGTTCCCCGGCGAAAAACTTTCTTGTAAAAGTGTAATACGCCATATCAGGCCTGCCCATGGGACCGTAAACCGTAAAGAAACGCAATCCGGTTGCAGGAATACCATATAAGCGGCTGTAGGTATATGCCATTAATTCATTCGTTTTTTTGGTTACCGCATATAGCGACACCGGATTGTCCACATTATCCGTTTCTTCAAAGGGAACTTTCGTATTGGCGCCATAAACAGAACTTGAAGAAGCATACACAAGATGCCGGGGTTTATACTGCCGCCTGCAGGCTTCCAGTATATTATAAAATCCAACTATATTGCTTTGGATGTAAGTATCGGGATTTTCAATTGAATAATGCACGCCGGCCTGCGCAGCCAGATTCACGACGATATCCGGTTTGTTTTCTATAAAAATCCTTTCAATAAAGCCTGCGTCCGCAATATCCCCTCTTTCAAAGCGGAAGCTGTCATAGCAGTTTAAAATATCCAAACGGGCATATTTTAAATGAATATCGTAATAGCCGTTGATATTGTCTATCCCGACCACTTCGAATCCCTGCTCCAAAAGCCTCTTTGAAAGATAATAACCGATAAATCCCGCCGCGCCGGTAACCAGGATCGCCTTATTTTCAGCCGATTCTTTGTTTTCCATTCTTAATTGCCCCATCTTTTGAAATTATATGTATAGCCGGGTCGTCCGGCACAGGGTCTCCCCTGCCGATAGAATAATATTCTACCCCTGCCTTACGCATATCATTGGCGCCGTAAATACTTCTTCCGTCAAATACCAGCGGCGTTTTCATGAGTTTTTTATACTCCCTGGGTTTGATTGCCTTTATTTCCTTCCATTCCGTGAAAATAAAACAAATGCTTGCATCCTTTAATGCGCCTGCGGCATTGGATGTATAATGTATGCTGCCCCGGTCAAAATTACCCTCCGGAAATTTCCGTTTAAAATTTTCAGCGCCAACCGGGTCATACGCATAAACCTCCGCCCCCTGCGCCAACAATAACGGGATGTTCTCGAGCGAAGGAGCTTCCCGAAAATCGTCCGTACCGGGTTTGAACGTCAACCCCAATACTGCAACTTTCAGGCTGCTAAACGATATCAACCTCCTGCAAGCTTTTTTATAGAGCACCACCTTCTGGTCGTTATTGACGTCGATCGCCGCCTTTACAGTGCGCAACTGGTACCCATTTTGCCTTGCCAGGTACTCCAGCGCTTTTGTGTCCTTTGGAAAACAGGATCCGCCGTAACCTACCCCGGCATTCAGAAAGCGGCTTCCGATCCGCTCGTCAAAACTCATTCCAAGCGCAACATCCCCAATATCCGCTCCCACCAGCTCGCACAAATTGGCGATATCGTTGATATAAGATATTTTGAGCGCCAAAAAATCGTTGCTTGCATATTTGATCATCTCAGCCGACCTTCTGCTTACTGAAACTATGGGAATATGAAAGGGCTCGTATATTTTTTGAAGCATCTCTTCCGCCCATTTGCTTCTTGTTCCAATTACAATGCGCGGGGCTTTCAGCGTATCCCGTACTGCCGTTCCCTGCGCCAGGAACTCCGGATTTGAGGCTACCTCCACTTTGATCTGTCTTTGGGAACCGGCGCCGTTTCCAATTACCTTTTTACCGCTGCGGGGCAAAAAATCGTGAATAAATTGCTCCACCTTGTCGTTGGTCCCAACCGGTACGGTAGATTTAACAACTACCAAACAGTCTTTTTCTATGGACTCCGCAATCTGCCGTGCTGCCGCCGCGATATGCGTCAGGTCCGCAGATCCGTCCCGGCGTTCGGGCGTTCCTACGCCAATAAAAATGGCGTCCGCTTCCCGGTACGCCGCCTTATAGTCTGTTGTAAAATCCAGCCTTCCCGCCGCATAGTTTTTTTGGAGCAGCCCCTCCAGGTCCTGTTCATAAATGGGCGATACGCCCCGCTTCATTAATTCCACTTTATTTTCATCGATATCCACGCATGTGACCTGGTGCCCGACCTCGGCAAAACAAACACCGGCGACAAGGCCGACATAGCCTGTGCCTGCAACGGAAAGTTTTAACATTTTCTTCTCGCCTTCTTTTTCACATTAAAAATTCTATCTGATCGTTTAGGCTTTTTCTATTTGTAATAAATACTCGCTAAAAAATTCATCCAATAAATCAAAATTTCTTTGTGCGTTATATTTTATTGAATCTGGAAGATTGATTTTTTCCCAAATCAATTTTTCTATCATATCTTTTACATCTTCTTTACTTAAGTTATATAATGATTTGCAATGTTTGGGATAACCTATTTGCTGATAGTACCTCTCAGTTTTTTCTGGATGTTTGGGAAAAGATAATACCGGCTTTCCATATGTACAGCCTAATATACCAACGTGTAATTTCGGAGTTATAATAGCGTCTGCGCCGGCTATTATACCAAGAAAGTCCATCGGATTTTTATAATCAAATATTACTGATCTATCTTTTGGCAATGCATTGTATATTTTATTTAAATAGCAACTTTTCATGATACAATCGGAGGCAATAATGTAACCGCAATTATTATCTAGACATAATGTTTCCTGAATAGCCTTAATTACTTTTTCATAGTATAAATCTTCACCTATTGCCTCAGTAAAATGTATAAGTATTTTTTTTCTATTTTTTATTGCTATGTTATTTAGTATTTTGGAGACTAAATTGTTTTCGGCATTTATTTCATTCTTGATTATTTGCGCTGAATCTGAAGTAACGTTTATTGCAGTTTTAACACCGTAATCTTCCATATAT
Organism: Bacillota bacterium; assembly: GCA_023393165.1. Classification (GTDB taxonomy): domain Bacteria; phylum Bacillota; class Clostridia; order Christensenellales; family Christensenellaceae; genus JAEYKI01. Next base: position 52,633 of record JAEWMJ010000034.1, read on the forward strand.
ACTTGAGACTTTTCATCTCTGACTGATATTATTTTTGTTTTATTAAATATGAACACAGCGGTTCTTTTAAGAAATCCCCGTTCAAGAGGACCTGCGCCTACACCTATAATGGCTAACGGCTTTTTTCTAATAATCATAAACAATCCATATATATAATAAATTAAAAATCGCTGTATTGAACCTTTTAAATTCTCATTATGCGATTGGCCAAAATAACCGCCCGGTATGTATATTAACGCTTCAGAAGAAAACAAATCCTTAATTGTTGCAGATCTGATTCCGATTTCCCGTTTTGAATATTCTGATGCTTTTGTAAATAAGACCTCAAAATCATTGTATCGGCTTTCTATATGTTTTTTGAATATATAAGCAAACAATGAATCCCCAAAATTTGAACCATGTGTAGCTCCACACAATAAAATTTTTTTCAACTAAAACCACCCCTGCAGTTATTGGTTAATTCTTATTCTTCTCTTGAATTTATTCAGAAAAGGTTTCGAAAACTGCTTTAATTGTATCCTTATAGATTCAGGAAAAACAAAATAATAGATCACCATCGCGGTTATTATTGTTAAAACACAGAAAATGCCGACCAAACAAATTACAACAAGTGCTTCACTGAATAATGCAACCGTCAGCTTTTCTTTTATTAATATGATTATCGGTATGATTAAAATATTTAGGAACATTGTTGGCAGCATACAACGAAGAAATACAGGCATATCAAACTTTATTAGTTTATATGTTTTGTAAATAATTATAAAATAATTAATTATTAGAGATATAGAAACACCTATTGATACACCTAAAAGCCCCCATCTTGCTCCTATAAATGCAGCAGTAAAAGTGATTATTGCTTGTGCCAGGTGTATTAAGGCACGGTTATAGACAGCTCCCTTAGCCCTAAATAGCGGATCATTTATTTTGTACCCTACTCGAAAGAATATAGTCAGAGACAGTATACTTAAGGGTAAAGCCGCTTCAATCCACTTTGCGCCGAGCAATAAGGTTACAATGTTTTCTGAAAAAAGATAAATGGCAGCACCTATAGGAAAATATAATAATCCAAGCAGTGCTGAAGCTAAAATAAAAATATTGCTTAACCGATGGTTATCTTCCTGTATTACAGACATTGCGGGGAAAAAAACTTGATCTAAAACTTGACCAAATAAACTTGCGGGAACAGCCATTAGCTGATAGGCCCTTCCATATATCCCCAATGAATATGGCCCCATAAAACGTGTAACAACAAAATTGTCTCCTTGATTAGTCACTACATTTAAAAGCTGAGACAGAGAGTGCCCTACGCCAAACCGCAGCATCTTCTTAAATGATTTTTTTTCAAATCCATATGGCAGCTTTATCGGGCATGCAAACCAAACGATTACCGTACCAATAACATATCTTGATAATAGCGCAATAACTAATGCCCAAATCCTCAGACCGGCGATTCCGAGAATTACCGCGATGAAAGCATACACCAGATTTCCATAAATATCTTTTTTAATTATTACGTTGAATTTCATTTCCCGTTGCAGAAGAGAAAGAGATATTACTCCAAAGCTATTAATAAAAAAAGATAAAGAAATGGCTTTAAGTACTGACGCTTCGCTTATATTAATTAATTTAGCTAAAAAAGGAGATAAGACGGCAACAATTATTGCAGCGCACAAACCAAATAATATGGATGCGGTAAAGCCGGTTTGCATATCCTTTTGACTTAAATCCTGTTTTTGAATAATAGCCGGCCCAATACCGATTTGCCAAAATATATCAGTAATACTTGTCACGATTACAACTGCACTAACTATGCCAAATTCGCTCGGTGTAAATATTCTCGCCAAAATCAAAGTAGTAATGAATTGAATGATAAACACCGTAATTGATGAAATGGACATGGTCGTAAGACCTTTTAAGGTTTTTTTGTTTAAATTATCTTTATCCACCATAAATCCTTTTTCTAGTTAATTCTCACTGCATTTTTTTGTGTATAACTTCTAATCAGTAACATAATAAACAATGGAATAAAGTAGACCATCATTGAAGGCCGAAACACTTCAAAAAAAGAAGCTCTAACCAAATTGATTAATATATAAAAAAGTGAGTAATACTTCGCAATTTCCATCCTTGATGATCCTTTATTGTTTATTTTAAATATTTTAGAAATAAATAAACCAGCAATAATTGCAATCGGAATAGTAAACCAACCAAAATTTCCATATAAGTCACCCAACAAAGAAGCTCCAACAGGGGCTCCAGCCATTGGGTTTATTTGTCCGGATAAAGACGCTTGTGAAAATAAATCTCCGAACAACCATCCGATTGGTAATAATGATGGTATAGATGCTATAAAACTAAATCCATATTGAAATGGTATAAATGAGGGAACATATTCAAAAATATGTACTACTGAAAAAAAAGTTAAACCAAATTCAGATAATGTCTCAGTTAAAGTCGATTTGCCTAAGATGTCTTTTCCATAAGCAGTAAAAAAATTACCTAACGATGTCAAATCACTGTGTCGAACATCCCGCAAAACAGCGAGAAGATTTAATATCAAAAAAGCGCCTGCAACCCAAACTATAATTTGTCTTACTTTAAACTTCATATCAAAGATTTTAAAATAACATAAAACAAGTGCAAGAATCGCTGTCATAGGATATCGTCTATCTCCAGTAAGTATCATTACTACAACAAAATAACCGATTATAGCAATCAAAATTTTCAAAGAAGTTTTAGGCTGTAACTTCCCGCTTGCAATTATAAAAATTATGCTGGGAACTACTAAAAAAGCGAAATCATCCGCCAGGCCTGTGCTGCTTGTCACCGCTGAATAACTGCCTACTGCCTGTGCCTCCATAATCCATGTTATGTCTGTAAAAAGTCTAAAAGGAGCTGAAAACAACAATAGGATTATCCCGGTACTGTACATCAATTTATTTATCTTTTCGCTGGAAATTTCAATTGGTTCAGTTTTTTGCTTTGGTTTTTCAAATAATATAAAACCGAAGAATATGCTTTGTATACAGCATAATATATAAATACTTGTATGATATAAAATTAAAGGAGAATGTCTATTCATTAAATCCCAAAATATGCCGTTATCCAGATGAAATGCATTTAAAAAAATCCGTCCAAACATAAAAATAAATGTCAGGATTATAAACCAAATTCTAAAATCTGTAATTTCAATTTTTAACAGCCTAAAAGTTGCTATTTGAATTATGAGTAATATAATAGCTATGCAGGTAATAGCCGCAGACCATCTATAAATAATATCAGGGTTTTCCCATGAGATAAAACCATATACTGCCAGTATTATCAGCAAAGTAAAATGTAATAAAACTAAAACAACATTTTTATTTGATATTTTTTTTATATTGTCCATATATACCTCTTACGCGCTAATTACAAAGAACTTGATCCAGATAATCATTCCAGCTATTAATAATTTTTTCAGGACAATATGTTTGGATTATCTTTTGTGCATTTTTGCCCAACTTATCTGAATACTCCGGATTATTTAACAGAAATAAAATCGCGTCGGCCAATTTTTCTATATCTCCTCTGGGCACTATAATCCCGTTTTCCATATTTTTAATTAACAATCTTGCTCCTCCGGGACTACTATCAGTCGCTATTACCGGAAGGCCCAGTGCCATCGCCTCAATAAGAGAATTTGAAATCCCTTCATAATCGGATGTTGATACATAAATCATAGACTTCTGCAATACTGTTTCGATATTTTTAACTTTACCCGCAAAAATCACATTATCATTTAAGCCTATATCTAAAACCATCTTTTTTATTTCTTCCATATCATCTCCATCACCATAAAAAACCAAATTAATTCCGGGTTTGATTTTAACTATTCTTTGGAATGCTTTAATCATTATATCCTGACGTTTTTGCTTTATATAAAATCTAGCAACAAAAGCAATCTCTTTGTTCCTTTCATAATAAGGTAAAGGGGAGATTGGTTTTACAGTTACGGGATTTGGAATTACTATACTCTTTGCCTTAAGTTTCTTTCCATAATAATCCATGGCTCCATTCGTTTGAAAAACTGCTCCATCTGCAAAATTAAAAAAATATCTTTTTAGCTTCAACAAAAGCCCTTTTTCAAAAAACGGATCACTTCTTTCGGATATAACAACTTTATTTTTATTAAATATTGATGCAATAATTGAGTATAAATTTGAATTTGGTAAAAATGATATTACAATATCCGGTTTATTCTTATTTATCATTTTATATATACCAATAAACGGTAATACTCTTTTCAATAATAAATTTTTATATATATTTTTTTCAGGAAAATACTTTATTGTATCATTAATTGTATAACTCAGCTCATTTCCGTCGAAAGTATAAATCTCGACTTTATTTCCACATTCTGATAGACCGTTTGCTAAAAAAGTAAATATCTTTGCGGCGCCGCCATAATTAATTTGATGCATTATAAACATTATTTTTTTATTCAAAATTATATTTCCTTATATAAATGTTTTTCTTAAAACTTTTTCAAACTCTTTATTTTTCTCTTCAATTTCACTAATAAATTTACTGCATAAAGCGTTTATATTATTATGATCCAATGTTTTTAGCCACGTGTAGAATTTGTCGCCTATATCATTAAGTGAATTATCGTCAACCGTAAATCCAATACCACATTTTTCGCTTATTTGCTGCATATACGTACCTGTATTTACGATTATTGGCATTCTCAGATAAATTGCATAATATAACCGTATAGATAATAAAGTATCCAATGCCGGGTTACCATTTCCAAATAAATTATTTATAACATCCGCTTTGTTTAATAATTGAGGCGTTTCTTCAACTCTAAATCCTCCATATGTTTCAACATTCGTTATTCCTTTTTCATTTGAATATTGTTTCAGAATATCAGAATTCTCCCCAAAAAACTGTAATATATATCTTTGATCATTCTTAAAAGCGTCAATAATTCTTTTACAATAATCAATGAACCTAATAGAACCGATAAAGCAAATATGAACAGGCAAACTGATATCGTGATTTCCCTTTAAAGCGCAGCTTTCCAGAATATCCTTGTTAAAACTATGGATTGTCAGATATCCGTATTGAGGCAGAAACTTTTTAAAACCTTCTGAAGATATTGTTGTAAAATTAGATTTATAGACTAATTCTCTAATTTTTAAAAAAATGAATGGGTTTCTCTCCTGGCAGTAATCCCTAATATTTATGCAATATTTGCAATTACTGTAATTTGTAAGAAAATCAGAAAACATTAACGCCGTTTCGGTTTTCCAAACTATAATAAAATCATACAGATTCTTTTTAATAATACTTATTGCATATTTTTTAAAGCCATAGTAGCTTAAAAATTTTCTGATTTTGTTCCAATCTCTATTGACTTTTATCGGATACCTGTAAATATTTTCAGCAGCTATTTTCTCCTCCTCGTTATATTTATCTATATAAATAATGTCATATTTAATATGGTTAGTATCAAAAAAAGAAGAGTACAGGCTGATTAAAGGCATATGTTTAATATTAACAATACTTAATATGCAAATTTTCATGTGTTATCCCAAACGGTCTTTCTCACTATTTTTGAATAGCTTTGGATAATCTTAATAACTTTTACGGATACGTTAATATCAATGTAATCCGCCACTACGGCCGCTTTTACATTGCAAGAATACATTGACAAGCATAAATCTACCGCTTGCTCAATATCAGCAACCCTAATGCCGCCAATAATGATTGTTCCCTTATCGAGCACCTCCGGCCTTTCCGTAGACGTCCTGATTAAAACCCCCGGGAAACCTAAAATAGCGCTCTCTTCCGATAAGGTGCCGCTATCGGAAAGCACGCAATAGGCGTTCATTTGCAGATGATTATAATCTATAAATCCAAACGGTTTTAAACTTTTCACAAGCGGATGAAATTGAAATCCCCTTTGTTCAATAAACTTCTTGCTTCTTGGATGCGTAGAATAAATAACAGGCATTTGGTACTTCTCAGCAATATAATTTACAGATTCCATCAGTGACATAAAATTTTCTTCTATATCCATATTTTCTTCACGGTGAGCCGAAAGCAGGATATACTTGCCCTTTTGTAAATTAAGTCTGCTTAACACATCGCTGGAATTTATTTTTTCTAAATGATTTGTAAGCACTTCACGCATTGGCGAACCGGTTACAAATATGTTTTTGCCGTCAATCCCTTCGCTTAACAGATACCTTCTGCTATGCTCCGTATAAGGTAAATTGATATCTGATATATGGTCCACGATCTTCCTGTTGATCATCTCAACTACATTCCAATCCCAACAGCGGTTGCCCGCTTCCATATGGAAAATAGGTATCTTTAATCTCTTGGCGGAAATAGCTGACAAAGCTGAATTGGTATCCCCGAGAATTAAAAGAGCGTCCGGTTTTTCCCCGGACATTACCTCATAAGTTTTTGCGATGATATTGCCGATGGTTTCCCCCAAATGGCTTCCGGCGCACTCTAAATAATAATCAGGCGCTCTTAAATCGAGCTCTTCAAAAAATATCTTGTTCAGGGTATAGTCCCAGTTCTGACCAGTATGAACAAGAATGTGCTTAAAATATTTGTCACAAGCCTTTATACATGCCGAAAGCCTGATGATTTCCGGCCTGGTGCCTACAATTGTCATTACCTTTAGTTTATCAGGCATTTTATACCTCCAAATAATATGTATCCGGAAGTTCCGGGTTAAAGCTTTCATTTGCCCACATAACAGTCACCATATCCGTTTCCCCAAGATTCTGGATATTGTGTATATAACCGGCCGGTATATCCACAACTTCCAATTTATCTCCGCTAACGTTGTATTCTATGACTTCAGCCGTTCCAATCATCCTGAAACGGATTACGCCAATCCCGCTGACCACCATAAACTTTTCAACTTTTAAGTGATGCCAGTGGTTCCCTTTTGTTATCCCCGGTTTTGAGATGTTTACGGAAAACTGCCCCCTCTCTGTTGTTTTGATAAACTCCGTAAAACTTCCTCTGGAATCCTCATTCATTTTTAATGGATAACTAAATTGTTCTTTGGGAAGGCAGCTTAGATAAGTACTGTATAACTTTTTTGTAAAGCTGTCAGACAGATCCGGTACCGACATGTCCCTGCGGCTGCTTTTGAATGAGTCTATTAAATCAACTATCTCTCCAAGTGTTTTTGTATATGCCGTATTTACTTCACAAAAGGGGCCAATATAATTCTCCTTGCCATCAAGAGCGCATATCAGTTCATCAGTAACGTCATCAATATAGACTAAATTCAGTACCGTATTCCGGTCATTTACGGCAACAGGCAGGTCACGGGCAATATTATAGCAGAATGTGGCAACGGCGCTGTTGTAATTGGGCCTGCACCATTTGCCAAAAACATTGGGAAAACGGTACACCAATGTTTTTACCCCCATTTCCCCGGAATATTTAAAAAGCAAATCTTCCGCAGCTTTTTTGCTTTCTCCATAGGGATTTTCCAGTTCTGCCTGTGTGGAAGAAGAAAAAACGATCGGGCTTTTATTTTTATTGTTCTTCAGATGACTCAGTAACACAGATGTGAAACCGCAGTTCCCCTCAAAGTATTCTTTCCGGTTTTCAGGCCTGTTTACCCCGGCTAAATGATATACAAATCCGCAGTATTTTGTGAATGCTTCAAGTTCTGTTGGATCGTTGTTTATATCAAATTCAATTACTTCAATATCCCTCAGCCTTTCGAGTTTCGTTATCAAGTTTTTGCCTATAAAGCCCTTTGCGCCAGTGACCAACACTTTCATTAAGCCTGTCCTCCCAAAAAGCTAATTCATCCCTTATATATTTTATAGACAGCAATTTTTCTTTTATCTGTCCCACATTAAGCTGAACGGTATTATTGGAATTGTATTCCTGCGTTGTAGCCAGGTCTTTGTTGCCATCTGAGAAGTATTTCTCGTAATTCAAATCGCGGTTATCGGCCGGTACCCTGTAGAAACCGCCCATGTCTATTGTTTTTACATATTCTTCTTTTGTCAAAAGGGTTTCATACAGTTTTTCGCCATGCCGGACACCAATCGTGCGCATTTCCGTATTTGTGTGAAATAATTCTTTTAAAGCAATTGCCAAATCACCAATTGTACAGGCAGGCGCTTTTTGCACCAGGATATCCCCTGCGCGGGCATTCTCAAAAGCAAATAAAACCAGATCAACAGCTTCTTCCAGACTCATGATATAACGCGTCATGGTCGGTTCAGTTATTGTCAGCGGTTTTCCGGTTTTAATCTGTTCGATAAAGAGAGGAATAACCGAACCCCTTGAACACATGACATTGCCGTAACGCGTTCCGCAGATCAATGTTTTATCAGGTTCTACTGTTCTTGATTTTGCGATAAAGACTTTTTCCATCATTGCTTTGGATGTACCCATTGCATTAACAGGATATGCGGCTTTATCGGTAGAAAGGCATATTACTTTTTTAACCCCCTCGCTGATAGCCGCCGTTAAAATATTATCCGTACCGAGTACATTCGTCTTTACGGCTTCCAGCGGAAAAAATTCACAGGATGGCACCTGTTTTAGGGCTGCGGCATGAAAAATATAATCCACCCCGATGATTGTGTTTTTTATGCTGTTAGGATCACGCACATCTCCGATATAAAACTTTATTTTATCGTTATTATATTGCTTGCGCATATCGTCCTGTTTCTTTTCGTCACGGGAAAATATGCGGATCTCACCGATATCTGTTTCTAGAAATCTATCTAAAACGGCATGTCCGAAAGAGCCGGTACCGCCTGTGATCAATAAAATCTTATCCTTAAACATTAATTGCTTCCTCCGGTTTATATAAAGAAGCTAGTGAAACGTCTATAGAACTACTAAAAAACTAGCTTTGTAACTGTAATAAAGATTGTTCTAAAGTTTCAAAAAATCGTTGTTTGCTGAAATTCTGAGTATAGTAAGCCTTAGCGCTTCCAGACATTTGCACCTTTTTTTCGCTCATGCAAAATTCCATAATAATTTTGGCAAGCCCTTTTGGATCTTCTGCCGGGCAACAGAAACCGCAACCAGATTCCAGTATGACTCTTGCTGTTTCACCGTTAACGGATCCGATAATTGGTTTTCCAAATGCCATATATGATTGTATTTTACCCGATAAGGTATTTGAAATTGTTGTATTACCCTTAAGTGTGATAAGCATAGCATCTGCCATGTTATAAAAATCAGGCATTTGTTCCAACGGCCTTCTTCCATAGAAAAAAATGTTTTTCAGATTATAATTTTCTGCAAGCTTTTTACATTCATCCAGTTTGGATCCACTGCCTACAATATGAAAGGCTATCTCTTCTTTTTGTTTTAATTCATTCGCCGCTTTAATAATAGTTTCTACACTTTGCATTTCACCGACATTACCGGCGAAAACAAAGTTATATGCGTTCTTTACTGGTGAAGAAATATTTGAGTAAATATCTTTGGAAGTATACCCATCAAAAATATCCTCTGCGTATTGCGGCAAATGATCGATATTGTCTACTGCAATCCTTAATTTATTTATAAAATAATCCTTAAACGTATCGGAAGAAACAAAGATTTTATCGGCAGTTAAATAGATACGCCTTGAAATTTTATAAAATATATTATAAATGAATGAATTTTCTTTGATCCCGCCTGCAACTAAACTATCCGGCCATAAATCCAGACAATATAAAAGAATTTTTTTATGGTAGCGTTTCTTATATACTTTTGCAGGTAAGCTCATCATAACTGGTGAAAGTTGATTAACAAGAATTACGTCAAATTCTTCTTTAAAAAATCTTGCCTTTAAAGATGCTGAAATTGCAAAACTATAGTAATTCAAAAATAGCTTTATCCGGCTATTTCCACGACCCATTTCAAAAGTCCGGATTACTTTAACTCCATTAATTGTCTCAAGGCGCTTTTTACCCCATTTATATTCTTTTAAAACAATACCCTCAGGATAATTGGGAAGGCCTGTTAATACGGTTACCTCATGCCCTCTTCTCACTAATGTTTCACATATATCTGTGATCCGGAAAGGTTCAGGATAATAATATTGACAAACTACTAAGATTTTCATATATTTTATCCTCTATTACTACTTTGCCGCCGGCTCGTTTGCTTCGTTCAGCGCCCCTGTCCCGCCTTCGACGACACCCTCATGCTTCAAAACTTTTTTGACTGTTTTAAAGAAACATTTTAAATCCATTTTAGCGCTGATATGACGCGCATAGTCGCCGTCTACTTTTGCCTTGTCCGGAATCAGAAGTTCGTCCCTGCCGCTGATCTGCGCGAGGCCGCTAAGCCCGGGCCTGACGTTGTTAACGCCGTATTTGTCACGCTCTTCGATCAGGTCATACTGGTTCCAGAGCGCGGGGCGCGGGCCTATGATTGCCATTTTACCGCTGATGATATTGAATATCTGGGGCAGTTCGTCCAGGCTTGTTCTGCGCAGGAATCTGCCTACCTTTGTTATGTACTGGTCCGGTTCTTTCATCAAATGCGTTGGGATATCCCTGGGCGTATCGGCACGCATGGTACGGAACTTAAGAATGCTGAAATGGGATTTATGGATACCCACCCGTTTCTGACGAAAAAGCACCGGCCCCGGGGAGTCCGCTTTAATCGCTATGATCAAAGCCAAAAACAAAGGCGACAGGATTACCAACGCTACTGATGCAAGCAGAAAATCAATCAATCTTTTAAGCTTTATATACATGGAAACCACCAATTAACAAATTATAATCTAAATTAAACCTTAAAATTTCCATAGCTCCGCCCATCCGCTTTAAAACCTTAAAGCAGACGACAACTCAATGACATTTTTCCGCGAACGGCCGCGCCGAAACAGCGGCCACAGCAGAAAAAATTTATACTGCGGACAGGATATTCACGCTTAGGGATATATCCCGCTCGATTCCGCCAAGGGACACGCGAAGCAGCACGCGCTGCTTGCGGCGGTCCAGTTTGATGATTGTACCCTTGTAATCTTCCAGAGGGCCGGACAGGACTTTTACCTCCCTGCCCTCGCAAATGACATCTGAAATGCCTATAATTCCGTTGTTTGCACTGATAAATTCCGCATACTCCAGGTCCGGACCCAATAGTTCATACTCCCCGTTCTGGTAGCGCAGCAGCTTGATGACGTCCTGTACGGGGCTTAACATGCCCGGATCGATTTTTAACTCACTGAAAATGAAAATATAACCCTGCATCAAGGGTTTGGAGACTTTTTTGACAACGCCCCTGCAGCGTTCTTTTAATATCCGCACCGGCGCAATTGCCCGGACTCCCGCTTCCTGGTACAGGCGGTTGATATTAATGGCGGCTTTTTCCTCGTATGCGGTTTTGCAGAAGACACAATAAGCATTCATTGCATGCTACCATTCTGTTTTAAGAAATCTTTACCAATAATCCCCGGTTTAAACATATATTTTCTCAATTTATATTTTTATTGCTTGTCCTGCCTTTGACGCTGTAAACGTATCTTTCTGAATTGCTGCCCGTCTTTTTATAGATTTAACCGTATATTGTATTCTGTAACAAAGTATACAGACCCGGATATGAAAATGATGTCGATGCGGCGGGGAAAAAAGGACTGAAAAGTTAAAATAAAACCATTATTTTGTGGAATAATGGTTTTATTGTATTACTTTGTTTTTTTTTAATTTAATTTGTTTTCTATTTCTATTTCATAAATCTGACGGGCCTTTCTTTTCCCGCAAAAGGGCCGGGTCTCTCCTGCCTTAAGACGTTTACGATGTATTTAAACTCCGGCTTTTTAAAGAAAAACAGCGCAAACACCGCATTGGGCAGCAGCAGGCAGATTGCCGTCTTTATAATAAAGGCCGCCAGCCCTTCCGCAGGGAGGAAAGCGCATACCGCGTATGTAACGGAACCCGCGAGAACGGCGTACAGGCTGTAGACGCCGTAAGCCGCAAAATACCCGGAAACTTTGTTTTTGAGCCCGTATTTATAAAGAACATAGGGCTCGATCCAAAAGCAGGTGGTCAATGTGCTTACCGCGGTCCCGATAAATACGCCCGCCGCGCCGATGTTGACCACGAGAATTATGGATACAGCCAGATTGATAACGGATTCAAATACCGGCTTGTACTTGTCGTACCAATAAAGCCCGAAGGCGTCTCTGAAGGTGAGCACGCTTTTACGCATGCCGGTGAGGTAAAAATTCAAAACAATAAAGAATACAAGCGGCATTGAAAACCGGTACTCCGCCCCCAGCCACAGGATAATAAGGGGATTGATCAGGATAAACAGGCAGATGGATACGAAACCATACAGCCAGAAACCGATGAGGTTCAGGCAGTTGAATATAAAAAGAGATTTTTCTTCTGTATCCGTGGCTCCAAGATTGCCTATGCTTGCGGTCACCGCCCTGAAAACAAGATCGAATATGGAATGCAGCGCGTTTACGATAAGCAGGTAGTTTGAATACAAACCGACCGCAACTATGCCCACAAACTTGGATAAAAGCAGGTTGTCCGTGCCCATCACTGCTATGGTTCCGAGCTTATGGAACATCATGGCCTTTACGTTGCGCGTGATGGTTTTCTTTTCTTCCGCATTAAGCCTCTGCGCGCCTTTTTTCAGCAAGAACGGATAAAGCTTGTTTGCTTTTTGGGATATAAATATGTTTTCAAGCACCGTGGAAAAAATTTGCAGGCCAAGGAAGGCAAAGTAATTTTGGGTTGCCAGCAATACGGCTATTTGCGCCGCGTTCAGTGCGATAAAAAATCCGTAATGATAAAGCGACGCAATATAGTCTTTCTGGTCCGCAATGATAAGGGAACGCTTGTAGGAGAAAAAATACGAGACGGACGAATTGGCGACAAACATCAGGAAAATAAGGTGGATTTGAGGAATGGCCGGCATGTCTTTTATAAGGGACCCCAGGAAGGGCGTGAGGACTATCCCCAGTCCGGCGACAATAATGCCGATTATGGTATACGCTTTTTTAAAAAGCTGCATCAGCGCCGCTACTTTGGGCCTGTTATTTTCCGCCAGCGGTTTATAAAGGCTGAAAACGATGGAAGCGCCGATCCCAAGTTCCGCGAAGGACAGTATGGACAGAATATTTGCAAAAAGGCCGTTCAGGCCCAAATATTCCGCATTGAGCGCATGGACAAAAACGGTGCGGGCAAAAAAGCTGGCAAGGAGCGCGGCTGCCTGCCCGACGACTGCATATTTAACATTTCTAACGGAATTTTTTGTTCTGGACAACGAAATACCCTCGTTAAGCTTTCAGATTTATATCAAACTTTTGTTTATAGTAGGTTTTTACCAGCAAACCGTAGAATTTTTTATTGAGCCTGAACAAAGAATAAGCCGCTATTTTGGAAATTGGAAGGCGCGTTTCTTTTTTATTCCCGGCAATGTGAAAAAGACAGGTCAACACCCTGCCGTACTCATCCTGGTATTCTGTTTCTTTCCCGTAGTATAAAATCATATTGAGCGCCGAGAGGTAATTATCAAACACAAACTGCCGTGCTTTCCCAAAAAGAGCCGGCTTGAATTCCCTTATACCGTTCATTACCTTGTCCGCAAATTTGAGGTTGTCAAAATACTTCAGATCGAAAGACTGAATAGCCGAACCGTTTCTAACGGTATAATGGTATTTTGCTTCTTTCCCGAAAACGATGCGGCCGGATTTCAGCAGCGCGCGGAATAAAAAGTACGCGTCTTCCCCGACGGCCAGATCCGTGTCAAATAACTCCGCGATCCGCCTTTTTATAAGCTTGTTCCATACGCTGTACCCAAATCCCCAAAAGCCTTTGTTTAAAAAGGCCTCCAGGCATTCGCAGCCCGATTTTACAAAACTGCCCTTCCCGCCGGGACCGGCAGACACACGGGAGCCGCAATAAGCGCAGCAGGAGATATCCGCGTTGCTTTTGACGGCGTTTTGGAGCAGGTATTCCAGCATATCCGCCTCAAGCCAGTCGTCCGCGTCCGCAAAAAGAACATACTCCCCTGACGAGGCCTTTATCCCCGCGTTTCTTGCGGAAGACACGCCGCCGTTCTCCTTATGTATGACCCGGACCCTTTTGTCTTGATCCGGAAAGCTGCCGCAGATCTCCGGACTTTTGTCTGTGGAGCCGTCGTTTACAAGGATAAGCTCAATGTTCCCGTAAGTTTGCCCGAGAATACTTTCAACGCATTGTTTTAAATATGCTTCGACGTTGTAAACGGGCACGATTACCGAGATTTTAACCATACGTCAGCTCCGGATGCGGCTTAGGGCCTGATCCGCCGGCATGAGCGCGGTTTGCGGGACTTCCCTGTATTTTTTGATAAAGCACAGGGAAAGGATCAATCCGAATATTCTTGTGACATGCATATCGAGAGACAATGAAGAGATAATCAGTCCGACAAGCGCGGGCAGGATAAACTTGATTTCGCTTGAAAACGATCTTTTGATGCAGCTTAATAGCGCGGCAATGAATATGGACAGCCCAAGAAATCCCGTTTCGATCAGCGACTGTACAAAAACGTTGTGCGACATCTTGTAATAGCCGTATATGGGAGATATCGCGTTGCCGAAAGTATTGAAGGCGGATCCGAACGCCATTTGAAACACATTGGCATTTTTTACGGTCTCAAAGGCGCTGTACCAGATAAATGTCCGGCCTGTCCCGTGGTCCTCCAAAAGGGTGGACAAAAGGAACCGCTTTTGAAGGTATACCGGTATATAGTCTTTGATCAGAATAAAAAAGATAATTACCGCGGCAATGCCGATCAGCGACCAGATAATATTTTTTACCTTTTGGCCATGCAAAATGACGCCGCAGCAGATAACGGCGATCCCTGATATGAGAGCCCCCCTGGAACCTGTCAGGATCAAAATCAGCAGCATCACGCTCAGGAGTATGATGTTCAAAAGCTTCTTTCCGGTATAAAACCGGTAAATCAGCAATGCGATGATCAGCAGCAGGCCGCATCCGAAATCGTTCATATCGATCGGCCTGTTCAATTCGATCTGCAGACGGAATTGGACCGCGCTTTGGATGTTTATCAGCGTTACGGCACATACAACAATGATGCTTAAAAATACGGACGTGTGTATGGCTTTGATCTCTTTTTGATTGTATGTATCCCACGTGATGAATATAAACAGGATCATATTCATCGCAAAAGTATATACATACCAGTTGACGTTAAGGTATACGCCCGCCCAGTTTAAAGAAAAAAGAGAAAATACGAAATACAGGACTACGCTCAGAGAGCCGACATCTGCGGATATACGCCACTTCTTCCTGGAAAACACGCTGAAAATGAAGTAGCATATCGCGACCAGATTCATGATTGAATAGTCGCCTATGGTGAGCCCTGTTCCTATAGGCATTAAAATAATATACGCCAGCAGGACAAACACATGGATCCGTATTTTTTGATGTGGAGGAGCAAAAGAATCGTTCATTTTACTTAACCCTACAGCGCCAGATAAATATCCTGCAGTCTGGCGGCTTCCGTACTGATATCAAACCCGCTGCTCCTGATTTTATCCAGGCAGTCCTCGCGGTCATAACCTGTACAGTAACCGACTATGGAATCCGCCCAATAACACGCGTCCTGCGTTAGGCTTAACTGCTTTACGTTGTATACGGCGGCTTCTTTTGAAATAGTTTCGGATAAAACGCACCGCAGCCCTGCCGCCTGGGCTTCCAGAGCCGAAAGCGGCAAACCCTCGTGAAGCGACGGCATGATAAACGCGTCCATTGCCTGGTACAGTTTATCAACATCGCCGCGGGTTCCCAGGAATAAAACTTTTTGGCCTATGCCCATGTCTTCCGCCTTTTTTTTGATATCCTCAAACAGTTCGCCTTCTCCGATCAGCAGCAATACGCTGTTTTCTCTGATTTTGAGTATTTCCCTGAATACTTCCAGAATAAAGAGATGGTTTTTTACCGGGATAAACATTCCGGTGTGCCCGACCACAAAGGAATCGCCCACGCCCAGGCTGGCCCTGACATTTTCGCGCAGGCTTAAATTATAGCGGAATTTCCGGGTGTCTATGGCATTTTGTATGATCCGGACCCTTCCGCCGTCAAGCGCTTTTTTTCCGAACATAAACTCTCCCGCGGCGCGGGAACAGCCGAAGTGAATGGGAAACGTGCCTTTGGCCGTCTGAAAGAGTATAAAATTCCTGATTTTGCTAAAAAGCTTGTCCGAATACATGGTGGTATGGCTGTGCGCGATCAGGTTTGCTATCCCATACTTTCTGGCAAGCCATGAAACGATCAGATTCAGATACAGGTCGTGAAGCTGTATGGCCTTATATTTTTGAGCGTTGACTTTTAAAACCGAATCCAGCTCCTTTATGAAAGCAGGCAATCCTTTTAAATTAGGCTGCTTTAAATAGAATACCCGCCCTCCCAAAAGCGCAATTTCATTCTCAAACGAAGGGCTTCCTTTTTTAAAAACAACGAAATCGAACTGGACCTTGTTCCTGTCCATATTCCTGTAATAATTCATGATTGAGTTAGGTACGCCTGCGGTTTTACCGATACTTGAAAGAACATGCAGTATTCTGATCATGGCAAGGTTTCTCCTGACCGATTGGTTTTATTTAATAGGAATACGGTTTCAGCCCGGCATTGAGGCGCGGGTGTCTTCCGCCATATCGTCCGGGAATTTCAGTTTTATTACAACATGCTGTTCCCTTTCTTCCGGCGGCAGATACCGCAAATAATTGCCGTACTCGTTTTTCAGCATCATGTCATAATATTTATTGGCATAATACTTTTTATCTTCAAAATAAAGCATGATCCTTTGGTTGTATATATCCCGGCTGTAAATTACCCCCAGATACCCTTTTGAACTGCAGCCGATCGTGCAGCATTTTGCCTGATCGTTATTATATACAAGCATGCTTTCCGCTATTTTTTTCCATGTGTTTACAGAAAAAAAGGAAAAAAGAAATCCCAGGGTTCTGCGGAAACGGTAATACTTTCTTATCTCGGCTTCCGTTTTTGCCTTCTCTAAAATAATGGCGGAAGGATGTTTGAAATCGTTGCAAACAGATGGTATTTTGGCTGCGATATTATATATTTTACCTCTTATATATCTTGCGATTTTATTGTCGGGCACATTGTCTATGGGTACTATATCTATAAAAATCCCATGCTTTTTATCCAGATCGTTTTGCACAATCTCCGTTAATTCCGTTCCGGCAAGTTCGACTTTATAATATTGGAGCGGTTCGTCCGGTGTATTGTACGGCGTTAAAACATTGTACTTTCCGCCGAATTCCTTCTTATAAAGGTCCGCAAGCTGATTGCACTGGCTGCGCGCCATCAAAAGGTCGATATCGTCGTCCCATGGGATAAACCCACAGTATACCACCGCGCCCAGCAAAGTGCCTCCGCACAAATAATACTGCAGATTGTATTTATCGCAAAGAAGATGAAAATCGTCCAGCATCGCGACCAGGACTTTTTTCAGCCTGTCCGTTTGTTCCTCCGGAAGCCAGTATTCTTTAAAATGTTTATTGTAAAGTTTTTTACTAGTGGGAATTTTCATAAAATCTCCTTGATATCCCGGGCAGGCTCCGGGCAATTGCCGCTTTGGGCATGTTTCTTTTTCCATGCCGGCATCCCAAGCACGCCGGCCAGCGTACCCATTCCATAGCTTAAATGAAGCAACAGAAAAATAAGCGGTACTGCAAACACGGAAAAGCTTAACCTTTTTTCCCGGCAAAGTACGGCTGCCGGCACGGCGGCTCCCAAATAACCTCCCCAAATGATCCATGCCGGCTGCGGAATGCCGAGAAGGGCCAGAATGCCGCTTAAAATAATGCAAATCAAAAAGGCAAACGGAACAAAATGGTACAGGGAAAAACATTTTGGCGAAACGCCAAGCGTCAAACCGATCCAGAAGCCGTTCAGGTATTTTTGCGCGATCAGTTTCTTCAGCGTATTCCTTGATTTCCTGTATGACTGAATCTGCGGATCAAAAAAGAATCTGTATCCCGCCTGCCTCATGCGGTAATGCATTTCATTGTCTTCGGTCCGGTCCAGCCTCTCGTCAAAAAGCCCCACGGTTTCAAAAACCTTCCTTTTGTAAGCGGCATAAGCCAAAGTGTTGACATAATCCCGGGTTTCGCCCTGCCGGAAGCGGGCTATACCGCAGCCAAATGAGGAGTTTTCCGTTTGCAGAAGTATTTTTTGCCATGGCTTGTCTTCATCCGCGATACTAATCACCCTGCCGCCGCAGATATCCTCGTTATGTTCCAAAAGGCATTTTACACTTAAGCTGATAAAATTGCCGGGTAATACCGCATGCGCGTCCACCCGGATGACAACATCGCCGCGGGCTTCCCCAAGGGCTATATTCCACCCGCAGGGGAGCGTCCTTTTGGGATTCTTAAGAAGGCATACTCTTTTAAATTCCGGACCAAAACCTTTGCAGAAGTTTTGCATCATGATTGCCGTGGAATCCGTGGAAGCGCTGTCCACCAGGATCAATTCCATGTTCTGATGCTCATAGTCCTGTTCAAACAGGTTTTGGAACAAGCCGTCCAATGTTTTTTCGGCGTTATACGCGATAATGATAAAAGATACCAGCATTGCTTCACCTGTCCAAAGTGATGAATTCTTCTTCTGCTGCCGGCTCAGGGCCGTATGATTCCTGCGTTTTGCTTCTTCCGAATGAGGGGATCACAGTCCTTATCATTGTCCCGATATCGTCCCGGATACTTAATTCTTCTATACTTTTTAAGTTGATCCGCATTTTTTGAGGCATGATCATTTTCATATAGGCGGCGTCGGGATCATCCGTCTGGATGAGCATGCTTTCCTCGTTTTTAAATTGGATGCTTGCTTTGGATGTGACCCCTGCTTTCAGCAAAAGCGTCGCCATCATCTCCTGGGTATACCGGTCGACGAATTTGACGACTTCCGGCCTTGTTCCTACGAAGCTCATATCCCTCCTGATGATATTCAAAAGCTGGGGGATTTCGTCTATACGGGATTTCCTTATCCGGCTCCCGATCCCGGTTATCCTGGAATCGTTCGCCTGTGTGATCCTTGCGCCCGTCTCATCCGGATGGTCCGACATGGTGCGGAATTTATATATTTTAAAGCGCCTGCCGTATTGCGTTACCCTTGTCTGCCTGAACAGCACCGGTCCGGGAGAATCAACCTTTATCGCGATGCTTATACCCAGAATTGCAGGCGATAAAACGATAAGCATAAAAACCCCCATACAGAAATCAAAAAGGCCTTTTATAAACAGGGTCGGTTTCTTTTTGCATAGTATTTCGTAATATTGCCTGACGCTTTCACTTTTCATTTCAGCCGGAAGATCATCCCATTTGCGCAATATCAAATTTAAAATCATGCCCTTTCTGATCGACGTTGAATTTTGACTGGCCTAATATGCCCTTAAGATTGTCTGCGACATACTCCGCTTCTTCGTCTGTAAGCAGCGTATATAAGGGCAAAGAAATTTCGTTTTTATACATTTCATAGGCGTTCGGAAAATCCCCGATGTCAAAACCGGCTTTTTTATAAGCAGAGTGCATGGGCAGGGGCTTATAATGAACATTTGTCATGATGCTGTTCTCCAGCATTTTCCCGATTACGTAATTTCTGAATTTATAATCCGCGCCGGTCAGCCTTGCCATGTACAGATGGCCGTTTGAGACATAGTCCTTTGTTTTATGCCTTAATATTTCAATATTCAGGTCCTGAAAAGCCTGGTCATATTTGTCTATGATCCAATGCCTCTTGAAAAGCATTTCCGAATATCTCCACAGTTGCGACAGGCCAAGCGCAGCCATAATATCCGGCATATTGCACTTATAACCCATCAGGTTTATATCATATTCCCAGCACCCGTTAAGTGTTTTTTCCAGCGCATCCTTGTTCTGTCCGTGCATGGAAAGAAGCATAAACTGTTTATATATGCAATCGTCCGGCATCCCCGGGACCGGACGCCACGTTATGGCCCCGCCCTCCCCTGTGGTCAGATTTTTAACCGCATGAAAGGAAAAGCACGTGAAATCGGCGATGTTTCCGACCTGCTGGTTTTTATACAAAGAACCAAAGGCGTGCGCGGCGTCGGCAATCAGGACAGGTCTGTCAAAAAGGGATTGAACGCCTTTTGCCGGACGGTACAAATGTTTTTTTTGCTCCAGTACGGAAAACAACCGGTCGTAGCAGCAGGGAACTCCAGCAATATCGACCGCGATCACGGCTTTGGTCCTGTCCGTTACCGCGTTTAATATATTCTCCGCGGAAATATGGTAACTCCCCTTGTCTACATCCACCAGAACGATCTTTGCTCCCACATGCTCTATAACGCTTGCACTGGCAGTGTAGGTATACGCGCTGGTGATAACCTCGTCTCCCGGACCGATCCCCAGGAACCGCAGCGTAAGTTCCATTGCGGCCGTCGCCGAATTTACACAGACAGTCTTATTTGTTTTACAGAACCGCGACAAATGTTCTTCAAATTTTTTTGTAATTTGCCCTGTTGTGATCCATCCGGATTTCAGCACATCCACTACCGCGTTAATATCGTTCTTTGTTATTTCCGGCAGTACAAACGGAATTATGGTTTTACACTTGTTATCCATACAAACATATTCTTTTCTATTAAAATTCTTAAAAAAAAGGCCATAAGCCGGCCATTCCGGTTAAAAAATAATGCGGACTTAAAAATTGATATAACATTTCTGGTTAAAACTTGCGCCGAAACAGCAGTTTTTATTCCATAAAATCTGTTTTTATGTAACAAATTATATTGTTTATATTTTACAAATCCTGTCGAAGTAATTTTAAATGACAGATAAGAGAACAAAAAAAATCTGTTTTTATGATAAATTTTCGGTTTTTACAAAAGTTTAAATCGATCCTCTTCCGCCTTCCACCACGCCGTCGTGCCGGAGCACCTTTCCGATGGTTTTATATATGCACATAAAATCCAGGGTAAAGCTTATGTTTTTGACATATAACGCGTCCACCTTGGCCTTTGTTCCGGCCGAAAGCGCGTCCCTGCCGCTGATTTGCGCCAGACCCGTCAGTCCGGGGCGTACTTTGTTGATGCCGTACGCTTCGCGTTCCACAATAAGATCGTACTCGTTCCAGAGCACGGGCCTTGGCCCAACAAAAGACATTTGGCCGCGTATGATGTTGAAAAGCTGCGGCAGTTCGTCCAGGCTGGTGCGGCGCAGAAATTTTCCGACACGCGTGATATATTGCTCCGGATGATTAAGCTTGCGGGTGGGCGTGTTTTCGGGCGTATCCATGCGCATCGTCCGGAATTTTAATATGTTGAAATACGTGTTTCCCATGCCTACCCGTTTCTGCCTGAACAGAACCGGTCCCGGAGAATCGGCCTTGATAACGAAAGGCAATATCAGGAACAGAGGTGAAAGAATTATTAAAGCAATTACAGCAAGAATAAGATCTATCGCCCTTTTACACTTCTTATACATGAAAAACTCCGTCAGTATACTCCAAAGGTTCCCTAAATATTTCCGTCCCTACAAAAAATAGGTTTTAGCCTAGCTTGCTTATGCAGGCGGAAAAATATTTGCGGTAATTAATGCCAAAACAGCGGCATAACTGATTGGATGTACGTATCCTGACTGCGAGGTTTGGCAGATTGCATAATTTCGAATTTTTTGGGAATTTATGAAATATTATTGACAATATTTTCCGAGGGGTTTATGATAAAAACGATAAAATACCAAATGATATATAATTCACCACTAAATTGCTATTTAGTAAAGGTAAAACAAATGAAATCAACAGGTTTTACGCAAAACGAGAATGAAGAATACGAGAAAAGACGCACCCATAAAAAGAGAGTCCGTCCTTTTTTTTTGCTGATTATTTCCGGGGCGGTTCTGGCCGGCGCAATTATCTGCATTGTACTGGCGAACAGCAGGGATCAGTCTGTGGAATCCGAGTTTAACCAGGCGATGGCTTCCTATGCGCCCGCTGCAGCGGCCCCGGTTAGCGCTTCTCCCGCTCCCGCCGCATCCGAAGAAGAAAATATTTTTGACCGGACCCGGAAAAAACCGGACAGAAATATCGATTTTAACGGTTTGGCGGCTGAAAACGGCGACATAATCGCATGGGTCAGCGTTCCCGGCACGGATATCGATTATCCGGTGGTGCATGGCGAAGACAACGAATATTATTTGTCGCACAATGCTTTAAAAGAGGAAAGCAAAAGCGGAGCGATATTCTCTGATATGCAGAATACCCGGGGTTTTACCGATCCGGTGACTGTATTGTACGGGCACAGGATGAAAAACGGGAGCATGTTTGCTTCCCTGCACAAATTTGAAGACGAAGCGTTTTTTAAACAGAACAATAAAATAGAAATCTACACATCCGTGGGCCAGTGGGAATACGAAATTTTTGCGGCTTACAAGACGGACAACGCCAATATTTTATACGGCAGGGATTTTCATGATAAAGAGGTTTACCAGAAGTATCTGGACAGTATAGAAAATATTCATGATTTAAGCGCCCACCTGAGCGGGACGGAATTGACAACGGATGACCATATACTTACCCTGTCGACCTGCGTTGAGGGAGAAGAAGAACAACGGTATGTGGTGCAGGCAGTGTTAAGATAATGAATGGTTTTTGGAGAAGAACGACAGCAAAAACTAAACGGACAGTGTATACGGCGGGCATAATTGCAATTGCGGCAGCCGTTATTGGCATTTTTTTGTTTTCCAATCAGTATCCTGCGCCCGGAGACATTATATATAACGGAGAAACCTATACCTATAACAGAAATCTTACGAACGTCCTTTTTCTGGGAGTGGACTACAGCGTAGGATACACCGATAAAGCCATTGGCGGGCATCAGGCAGACACGCTTGTCTTAATGTCGATAGACAAAAAGGCAAAAAAGGCAAGGTTTATCAACATACCCAGGGACGTGCTGACACAGGTAAAAGCCTATGACGCAAACGGCAATTTTGCCTGCAACACCGTCTCGCCCATATGCCTGGCCCATTCGTTCGGCAGGGACGAGCGCAGCGGATCGGAGCTGACGATGGAAGCGGTAAGTTATTTTCTTTACGGCGTTCCCGTCCAGAATTATCTTTCCATGAACATAGACGGTATTACGGAAGCGAACGATCTGGTGGGCGGCGTTCCCGTAGACGTGATGGAAGACTTTACCGTGGTGGACCCTTCCATGGTAAAGGGCGCTCATGTAACATTAACAGGCGTTACCGCCATGAATTATGTGCGTCAGCGCTCGCTTCCCGGTATGAGCGGCAGCAATCTGGACAGGATGAACAGGCAGATACAGTATATGCAGTCTTTCCTGAACCAGGTTAAAGAGAAAACGAGAAATGACAAGAGCTTTCCTGTGACCCTTTTGAAACAGTTGGATGGGTATATAAGCACAGATCTGACTGTATTCAGTTTGCCGCCGGTTCTTAATATACTGCTGGATCAGGGTGTTTCGGGCGGGGATATGCAGATAATTTCCGGCAGGACGACGGACGAAGGGTTTCAGGCGGACGATGGGGCTCTGAAAGACCTGGTGCGGGATGTATTTTATATCAAACAATAAAACAGTAAAGATGGTCGGAAACGGCTGTTAAATAAAACAACTAAAGGAGATGCAAGAAATGAAAAAAAAGATTCTGGTTATGACGCTCGCAATTGTATTGTGCCTGTCAGTGTCGACAACCGCATTTGCGACGTCCAATCCAAGCCCGGTTGGGGGCAGCACGTCCATAGTATCAGAAGTACCTGATGGCGTACATATCGTGGAGCAACCGATGACTGCTGAAAAGCAAGAGGCGATCAACGATGCGATTGCCCAAAACAATGTTGAGGGTACGCTGCTGCTGACGCAGGACATCCATCTGGAGTATACGGGCGGCATGACCTATTTCCCCTCGGCAGGCGATCCTCCGATCGTATTTAAAATGTACTGCAGCGTTCATCCATATGACAAGGCCACCATTATCCATATTACACAGGCGGGCCAGGTTGAAATCATTCCGGCTACCTGCTACGAAGGCTATGTGGAATTCGGTCTGACGAGCTTCTCGCCTGTAGGACTGGTCGTGCAGGCCGGCACAGCGCCCGCTTCCGGTGATTCGTCTTCCACAACGACCACAGCGGCTGCCGTATCCCCCAAAACAAGTGAAGCGGCCAATACGTCCGCGATATGGTATATCGTTGCTGCGGCTGCGGCTGTAGTCCTGGTATCTTCTATCAGAATGGTCCGCAGGGCAGGCAAAGAAAAATAATTTAATACCAATACCCAGGAATCATTTTAAACCTGTACCGCAGGATACCTTGCGGTACGGGTTTTATTTTCTAAACAAAGAGCTTAACGCGCAGTATGAATCCACTGAGAAGTGGGAATGGCGGAACAACACAGTAGTTGAGCCTTTCAGGAGCCTGAATTCATCAGTTTTTGAATATTGGCAAGGCTGGTATTGGGCGAAGTAGCCCCCAGATACCCAACCGAAACCGCAGCCGCGGCACACGCAAACCTGGCGCAGTCGCGGACAGGCAGTCCGTCCAAATAAGCGCTTACAAAGCCCGCGACAAAATTGTCCCCCGCGCCGGCAGTATCCACCACTTCCGTCCGGAAGGCGGGAACGGTGAATCCTTTCCCTTTATGGCGCACATAGCATCCCTGGCCGCCGAGTTTTATGACGACGGTTTTCTCGCCCGTCCGGTCCATAATAAACTTCGCCATTCTTGCGGGATCGGTTTCTCCGGTCATGTATTTTGCCTCAGTATAGCTGGGCATAAAAATGTCGATAAATTGAAGCAAGCGCTCAACTCCGGAAAACCCCGTATGATAATTGTCGTGTCCCGCGTCCGCGCTGATGGTAACGCCCGCGTTTTTGGCGCTTTCAAAAAACTCGGGGCCTCCCTCTTTTTCAAACAGAGGATGCGCAAAAAGGCTGGATAGGTTGATATGGCGCGTCTCGCCGATCAAACCAAAATCCAGATCCTGCGCGCACAGCGTCTGGTTGTTCCCACGCGTACATATAAAAGTCCTGTCTCCCCCGCTGTTCACCATCACGATGCTGACCGAAGTTACAACGCCCTCCTTCATGCGCACGTATCTCGTATCCACGCCCCTGGACGCGATATTGCCGCGCACCAGATTGCCGGTCCCGTCGTTTCCCAGCGCGCCCAGAAGGGCGGTCTTTTTCCCGAGCTGTGCAAGCACGATGGCCGAGTTGGCCGCGTCTCCTCCCGGTATGAAATCCAGGCTTGGCACGCGGATAGTGTCGGTTTGAAAATCAAGAACATCCACGGGCAGTTTTACCGGCAGATCCGCCACGATAACGCCGATATCCAAAACATCGTATTTTTTCATAACAAGCCACCAAAAAATTCATTCTGGACAAACCATTCAAAAAAGGTTATTTTTATTATAACATAATTAAAATGCGAAATGATAACCGGCTATTTTTAATAATTAAACGCAGCCGGGTTTATCAGCGCTCTGAAGCTTATGGAGGAGAATGAAACATGGCATGTGCAACAAACAAACTCAGCGATACCTGCAACTGTACCTATCCGTGCAGCAAACACGCCAAATGCTGCGAATGCATCGCTTTTCACAGGGACAGCGGCGAATTTCCGGCCTGCTTCTTCTCGGCAAAGGCTGAAAAAACATACGACAGGAGCTTTTCCGCGCTCCAAAAAGACAGAAGCGGCAGATAAGGATCCAAAGCAGCCGGGAATCGCAGGATTGCCGGCCTTTTTTACCGGCAAAATAAATACCCCGGAAAGCCAAGCCCTCCGGGGTGAAAGTCTCTTTGATTTAAGGCATCATCTGCTGGCCGCCGGTCACGTTGATGGCCTGTCCGGTCATATACGAGGAATCCTCGCTTGCCAGGAAAACAAGGACGTTTGCAACGTCGTTGTAAGTGCAGCCGCGTTTCATGGGCACCATATCGATGTATTTCTGACGGACCTCTTCCTCGGTGATCCCCTGGTTGCGCGCATATTGTTTGAACAGGCTGTTTACCCACAGCGGGCTGTCCAACATATTGCCCGGGCAAATAGCGTTGACCCTGATGTTTTCGGAAGCAAGCTCAAGAGCAAGGCTCTGCACCAGCCCGATCCCGCCGAATTTGCTTGCCGCATACGCCGAGTTTTTAGCCGAGCCCTTCTTGCCTGATTTGCTGTTGATTTCGATAATATTCCCATACCCCTGCTTTTGGAATATTTCGCATGCCGCTTTCGCCGTATTAAAGAAACCGCACAGGTTTACGTCGACCACCAGTTTCCATTTTTCCGGGTCAAATTCCCCGACTGCGCCGGATATCAGGATCGCGGCGTTGCATACCAGAATATCAATTTTTCCGTATTTCTCCATTGCGGCGTTCATCAGGCGCACGCAATCTTCATATTTTGTAATATCCACCCGTACGGCGATCGCATCCTTCAGTTCGGAAGCGGTTTTCTGCGCGCCTTCCAGATTGATATCGCCTATTACCACGCTTGCGCCCTCGTCAGATAACCTCTGGCTGAGCGCTTGTCCCAGTCCCTGTGCGCCGCCTGTAATTACAGCCACCTTATTCTGCAATCTGTCCAATTTTGTGATCCTCCTTGAATTTCTGCTCTATAAAATCGCCCAGCTCCTGCGAGCTGTTCGGTTTGCCCCATTTACAACAGGATTTCAGTATTTCCGCCATTTTCTCCTCATTCCTGACCAGCTGCATCAATACCTCGTTCAAAGGAAGATGCTTGTTTGTAGCCAGGGCCATGGAGTTATTGATCAGGAAAACAAGATTGATATCCTCCACCCCGGGCAGCGGCGGCGTCAATACCAGCAATTTTCTCTTGGCTATTGTCTCGGAAGTGGAAAGCCCTCCCGGTTTGGCTACAATCACATCCGCCGCGTCGATATATTCGTCAATATTATTTACAAATCCGCAAATCCGAACCACATTTTTGTATTTTTTGGATTCCAGTTTCCTTCTCAGCAACGTGTTTGTGCCGCACACGGCAACGATCTGGACGCCGTCCATCTTGTCGGCCTGCGCAAGCAGTTCGCCTACAGCCCCGAATCCACGCCCCCCCGAGGTGATCAGCAGCGTCAATAGATCCGGGTCCAGCCCAAGCTTGTCTCTCGCGGTCTCTTTTAAAACACACGAAGAAAAGCATTCCCTGACCGGGATGCCTATAGGCAGTATCTTTTCTTTTCGAATCCCCCGCAGTTCAACGGACGGAACCATCAGTTCATTTGCCACCACAAAATAATCGAGAGCAGTGTATTCCCAGAATGGATGCAGCGCATAATCGGTAACGATGCCGTAGAGTTTGATTTTGGGATCGAGCGTCCCAGCTTCTTTGAGCTGGGTCAGCAGGATAGCTGAAAATACAATGGAGCATACGATAACGTCCGGTTTATGCTCATCCAAATATTTTTGCATTTTTGATTTGAAGAGGTCGGAAAAAGCAAAAGGAAAATATGATTTCATTGCGGCTTTGCCGGATATCCGCTCCGCCTCTTTATATATGTATTCGTTCAATTTCGGTATGGACCGGCCCATAAAGGTATATCCTTTATCAAAAGCCTCTCCGATCACCTTGTTTAAAAACTTGTACGTATCCAGGATCTCATAGGTGTGGCCTCTTTTTTCCAAATACTGAGCCAAAGCGTGGCTTGCCGAATTATGGCCCTGGCCGACTGTCATACTCAATATCAGAACTTTCATATCTGCCTCCGAATATTGACTTTATTTATATAATTTTCGAAATTATCATATCATATTTATAGTTGAATGGCAACGAAAAGCAAATTGTGTTTTTGTTTGTCCACTTTTATGCTATACTGGAAGATAATCGGAGGAAAACCATAGCATGAGCAAAACAATCGTACTAACGGGCGGCGGAAGCGGCGGACATGTCACCCCTAATCTTGCACTTCTTCCTTATCTTACCGAAAGAGGTTACGAGGTACACTATATAGGCACGCAGGACGGGATAGAGCGCCAACTGGTGCAGGGAATCCCCTATCATACGATCCGGGCAGGAAGATTCAGGCGTTATTTAAGTATTAAGAATCTGACAGACCCGGCCCGAACCCTTGCGGGCTATTTTGATGCAAAAAAAATACTCAGGGAGCTGAAACCATCGGTGGTATTCTGCAAAGGCGGATTTGTTTCGGTACCCGTCGCATTCGCGGCGCATTCGCTTAAAATACCTACCATCCTGCACGAATCGGATTATACGCCGGGGCTTGCCAACCGTCTGTGCGCCCCGCGGGCGGATAAGATCTGCCTGTCTTTTGACGTGGGATCGGAGCGGTACGGCAGCAAAGCGGTAGTCACCGGCTCGCCAATCCGCGGGGAACTGATGCGCGGCGACAGACAAAAGGGCCTCGCGTTCTGCAACCTTTCAGGAAGAAAGCCGGTACTGCTGGTAATGGGCGGAAGCCTGGGCGCGGGCGCGCTCAACGAGGCGGTGGACGCGTCCGCAGACGCTATTCTGGACCATTTCAGCATCATCCACCTGCGCGGAAAAGGCAATATCAACACCTACATGATGGGTAAAAAAGAATACGCGCAGTTTGAATATGTCTCCCAGGAGATGCCCGATTTGTTTGCCGCGACGGATATCGTTTTGTCGCGCGCGGGCGCGAACGCCGTTTTTGAATTCCTGGCGCTGAAAAAACCGGCGCTGCTGGTTCCCCTGCCTTTATCGGCAAGCCGGGGAGACCAAATTTTAAACGCCCGTTTTTTTGAGAAAAACGGCTATTCAATGGTGCTGGAGCAGGAAAACCTGGCGGACGGCCGTCTTATGCAATCATTGAAAGAATTGTATGAAAACAGGAAAAACTATACGCAGGCGATGCAGTCTGCAAAGGCCGCTTCCGGCACTCAGAACGTGCTGGACGTGATATACTCAATGGAAAAAAATTAATGGATATAGAAAAAATACTGACAGAATACACCCAGATGGACAACGAATCAAAGAAACAGGCTGTGCGGGATCTGTTTGCGGGCGGCCCCGATAAACTGCTCCAATTCTGCACGGGCGAACTTGCGCGCCCCGCGCTGCGCGTGATTGCGGACGGCGGTAAAAACGCCGCGGAGCTTGCAGAGCAGAACAGTTCTCTGTTTACGGGATTATTAAAATCCGAAGATCCCAAGATCCGAATGCTGGCCGCGGAAATTCTGGGATCGGCAGGCGGGTTTTCCAAGGAACTGATTACAGCCTGCCATGCAGAACAAACCATGTTTGCCCTTCCCTCTTTTCTGCTGGCGATCGGCGCGCAGAAAACGGAAGCGGCCAGGAGGTATCTTGAAAATTATACCGTCCGCAGCGACGGGGAGAAGCATATACGCGAGGAAAAACAGGCGCTGCAAAAAGCGCTGGCGAACTTTGTGGAAAGAAAAACCGCGCAGATCAGGATCCTTAAAAACGATATCCTGGCCCTCTCCTGCCCAAATACGGCCGTTACACTTGCCGAAGCCAAACAGAAAGGATTCCGCTGCAAAAAAAGCGGTGAATTTACACTGGTTTCCGGCCTTGAGAAATTTAATGACATTTACGCGCTCCGCACTTTTGATACGGCCTACCTTCTTCTTGGCACCTGCGGATTGAGCGCGCTTTCAGAAAAGCTTTCCGGGCTGCAGGAAGCGGTTTTATCCCGGATGAACGTTACCAACTACCGGCTGGAAGTGGCCAATATACCCCATAAAGAGCGTGTTTCCATTATTTCCGAATGCGTATCGGCGCTGGACAGGCTGGTAAACACGCCTTCGGCCTATTCATTTGAGATCAGGCTGGAGATTACCGGAGACAAGGCTGTTATCCTGCTTGATCCACATACCGATAAACGGTTTTCTTACCGGAAAAAAGCGGTGAGCGCTTCCATATCCCCGGCGGTTGCTGCCAGCGTATGCTACGCGGCCTCTTCCCATTTCAATCCTGAGGCGCGGGTGCTGGACAATTTCTGCGGGAGCGGCACTATGCTCTTTGAAAGAAGCTTTTACCCCCACGCTTCATTGACGGGCGTGGATATTGCCAAAAGCGCGGTGGATTTTGCGCAGGAAAACGAACAGGCCCTAAAAAGCGGCGCGAAGTTTTATCACGCGGACGCGCTGCGGTTTACATCCAAAAAATTTGACGAGATCATATGCAATATGCCCTTTGGGCTGCGCGTGGGCACCCATGCGCACAACGTGAAGCTTTATGAATCCTATATCGCGGTTCTGCCCTCCATCGTGGAAAAAGGCGGACACGCCTTCCTTTATACCCATGAAAAGCAGCTGCTGGAGGATATCCTGAAAAGGCGGCATATCAATGTCCTTTCCAAGACGACGTTCTCGGCAGGCGGACTGTTCCCGGCGCTTTATATACTGGGATTTAATTAACCGAGCGCACGATCAAGCGTGATGAAGCGAGGCGAACGTTCACTGAACGCGAGATGAGGGCGAGCAACAATCTTCATAATATTTCTAACGCTATTCCCGAATCAGCAGCGAAGTGCCGGGTGGCGGAAAAACAAAAGTAGTTGGTGTTTCTCAGCGAATTATTTAGGAAGACCGCTGAAAGCACCAAATACAAGGCGTTTTGAGAGCGGAACCGACCGCCGCCTGTGGCGGAAAAAGGGAGGCGAACGCTCACTGAGCATGAGATAAGCACGAGTGCAATCCTATAAAAGCAGCTTACACGAAGTGCGAATCCATAGCGAAGTGCCGAGGCGACGCAAGCGTAGTAAATCTACGCTGGGAACGGAGCCGAGCGCTGCCCAAAGGCAGATGAAGCGAGGCGAACGTTCACTGAGCGCTAGATGAGGGCGAGCAACAATCTTCATAGTATTTCTAACGCGATGCCCGAATCAGCGGCGAAGTGCCGGGTGGCGGAAAAACAACGCAGTAGTTGGTGTTTCTCAGCGGTCTGAATGAATAAAAATGGCCCCTTTTGGCAAACTATTGAATTAAAGGGGGTACTCATATGAACGATCAGACGCTCGATCTGTATACCACCATCCACCAGGGAGCCAAAATGAGCATCGCAGGCCTGGACGTGCTGATTCAGAACAGCGCGGACGAAGCCTATAAAACCTATCTGATTCACAAACAAAACCGTTACAAACAAATAGCCGCAAAGGCGGGGCAGGCGCTGCAGGAATACAGCGAATACAGCGAATCCACGGCGCAGCCCAGCGTTATCCCGCAGGTTGCAACGCAGACAATGGCCAGCGTAAACAGCCTGACCGACCAGGTCCGGCAGGAACAGCCCGCTCAGGTCATGCTTTTCGGATTCCAGAAAGCGTCCCACGATCTGGCGGACAGCATGCAGAAAAACACGGACGCCACGCAGAACGCCCGCAACCTTGCTTTTTCGCTTCTGGAATTGCAGCAAAACGACCTGTACAACTTTTCAAACGGACTGCGGCAATGATCCTTAAGTAAAATGAAAAATCAGGCCTTGGCCTGATCCGTCAGCAAATCAATATAGGAATGCGTGATCAACATATCCTCCCGGATATGCAGCGCCTGAAGCAATTGATCCACTTCTTTTTTCGCTTTCTCCTTGTCCTCGAGCGGGGCGACGATATATTCTATTTCCATGAAATCGCCCAGCCCTTCCACCCGGTCCAGATGGAAGCGGACATTGCTTTTTAAAAAAAGCGTGCGCTGTTTTCTGACCACGCCCCGGACGCCAAACAGGGAGGACATGATCCCGTTCACGAGTTTATAATGCCTGATTCTGATCCGGATGTATTTGGAGGATTTTGGGCCGGCTATATCGTTCCTTCGGTATATTATCAGTTCGTGCCTGCCCAAGTTTACCGTCCTGAGCTTGGCCCTGCCCTTTTTCACTTTGTAATACACGTCTTTTTGTTCCAGAAGCGAAGGCCGGGCCTGCGTTATCCGCTGCACAGCCGATTTCATTTCTTCATAGTCCGGGACTCTTGCCTTGAATTCTATATTTTCCGACATGGAACACCTCCGGCATTACAGACTTTACAGAAAGGGGTTATAGGTCAGCAGATAAAATCAACGGAATACGGGTCAATACCCTTTCCCTTCAGCTTAATACACAATTTACTATTTGGCTATTATACCGCCACATACGGACGGAGCGTATGTTTTTAACAGCCTAAATACGGGCCTTATGCAATAACTATATCATAAACGGGCCGTCCATGTATATTTTTCCTTTTTACGTATGCTATAATAAAAAGCGGATCAAAAAGGAGGCGGGTTTTATGAAAAAAGCGTTCGTTTTGATTTTCCTGCTGATATTCGCCGCGGCGGCGGTTTTGGGCTGCTCCCGGGACGCAAAATCCCCGGATTTTCAATTTGACCAAAAGGGAAATTACGCGGGTTTTTTAAATCTTCCCACAAACTATACATTTGAAGACGCCCAAAAGGACGAAATCTTTGCAACGCTGGATTCCGGCGCGGCAGTTAACCAAAATGTCTGGGATTCTTTTATTGAAAACGCCTCGCAGGGAAAAAACGCGGCCATAAGAATGGCGCGGTTTTACACGGACGATCCCGGCAGCCCCTATTATCTTGACCTGTTTTACCGGGACGGAAACTATTATTTGTTTGATTCCAGCGCGGATGACATGAAAAAGCAGCCTTATTCTTACCTGCTTACCCTGAAAGGCCGGTTTGGAAACCCCAAAAGGGATTCCGGCGTCATCGTGCTGGCAAACGACAATACCCTGAATTTTGATACCGTCATGAAATCTATGGTTTCCAGCAGCATGGAGTATATCAAAAGCGTGCCGGAGTTTGAAGTGATCATGTTTGTATAAGGTAAAGGGAGTCGAACCCATACGGTTCAGAGGGGCGCAGGTTCGCAGCAGAAAAATAGCCATAAGAGATTGTTGCCAGTGATAAAATTTGGGCATCCTTTTTTGTTCTTTTACCAGGACGAAAAGTCGGAGTGAATCAAGCGAGCGCCAAAGCGCCGATGAGTACTATCTTTCCCGTATCCCGCCAACAGGCGGCGGTAATCTCCATTCCGGATAAAGATTTTAATCAGTCCGCTATTAACTTATCTTCTAACAGGCTGGAACATCCTTAAATTGCTAAAATTAAAAAACGGCGACAAGTATATTGTGAGTAATCCGTCGCTAGATAGGCCGTTTCCTTAAATAAATGAAGGCTGCTGAAAGCCCCAAATACAAGGCATTTTGAGCATTGCGACGCAAGCGTAGTACATCCTACGCTGAGGAGCAAGCGGAAAAACAACACAGTAGTTGGGGTTTATCAGCAGCCTGAACCACCCCGAAAGGTGGTCTAAGCATCACGCTTAATAAATAATATAATCTAAAAAGTCTTCACATTACCAATACTACTCTATTTTGTCTTTATTGTTCCTTGTGGCATCGTTTTTGTTATCCCTTGTATAGTCGTCGCCAAATTCATAATTCAACGATTCTCTTCTGCTGTGGTAGCCGTCCCTGTGAACGTCTGTTTCGCGAACGTCCCTGTCGACCCTTCTCCAGAAGGTAATCGCCCAAATCCCCGCAAGTCCGATAATACAATATATGATTCGCGAGAAGACAGCAGATTGCCCCCCGAAAATTGCGGCTACCAGATCGAATTGGAAAAGGCCGATCAAAAGCCAGTTTAAAGCGCCAACTATAACTAAAGTCAATACAGTTTTATTCATTGATTCGTCTCCTTTCGATAATAAATAGTTTCCCCATATAAAGGGAGAATTTGCTGGGAAATATTACTTTGCATTTAATGGCATTGCAAGAGGAAAAATTTTTGCATGGATTATGCGCAAAAAAAAGAGACAAGCCTTTTTTTGAAAGGTCTTGTCCCAATATGGTAAATTTTGTCAGTTCGCTTTTTCCGAAGGAAACAATATGCTTTTTAAATACGCGCCCGTCGCGCTGTTCTTATTTTTTGCAACCTCTTCCGGGCGTCCTTTTGCGATTACGCGTCCGCCCTCGTTTCCCCCGTTGGGTCCGAGGTCAATGATGTAGTCCGCGCATTTGATCACATCCATGTTATGCTCGATCACGATAATGGTATTTCCGCCTTCCGCCAGACGGTTTATGACTTTGATCAGCTTCTTGACGTCCTCCATGTGCAGCCCGGTGGTGGGTTCGTCCAGGATAAACAGCGTCCTGCCCGTCTGTTTTTTGGAAAGATACGTCGCCAGCTTCACGCGCTGCGCCTCGCCGCCCGAAAGCGTGGTGGACGGCTGGCCCAGTTTGATATAGGATAGCCCCACGTCCATCAGCACCTTGAGTTTGCTTTCAATGGCAGGCACGTTTTTGAAGAATTCGTACGCGTCCTCCACCGTCATATCCAGCACTTCGAATATATTCTTGCCTTTGTACTTTACTTCCAGCGTCTCGCGGTTGTACCGTTTACCCTTGCAGACTTCGCAGGGCACGTATACGTCGGGAAGAAAATGCATTTCGATCTTTATAATTCCGTCGCCGCCGCAGGCCTCGCACCTGCCGCCCTTCACATTGAATGAAAACCGGCCCTTCTGGTAGCCGCGCACCTTGGCATCGTGTGTCAGCGCGAAAATATCCCGGATGGGGTCGAACAGCTTGGTATAGGTCGCCGGATTGGAACGCGGCGTACGCCCGATGGGCGACTGGTCTATATCCACGATTTTATCGATGGCTTCCAGCCCCAGGATATCCTTGTGCATTCCGGGCTTGTCTTTGGAACCGTACAGTTCCCGGGACACCGCTTTTTTCAAAATATGGTTGACAAGCGTGCTTTTCCCGCTGCCTGATACGCCGGTCACCGCGGTGATCACCCCGGTCGGAAAAGCTACGTCTATGTTTTTCAGGTTGTTTTCCCGCGCGCCCCGCACCGTGATATAGCCGGTGGGCTCCCGCCTTTTCTTTGGGATCCTGATCTGTTTTCTGCCGGACAAATACTGCCCGGTGACGGATTTTTCATTTTCCATGATCTCTTGCGGGGTGCCGGCCGCCACCACATGCCCGCCGTGTGCGCCCGCTCCCGGACCTATATCCACGATATAATCCGCGGCAAGCATGGTTTCCTCGTCGTGCTCCACAACGATCAGCGTGTTGCCTATGTCCCGCAGGCCTTTCAGCGTCGCGATCAGTTTGGCGTTGTCCCGCTGGTGCAGGCCGATGCTGGGTTCGTCCAGTATATATAAAACGCCCATGAGCCCGGAGCCAATCTGGGTCGCCAGCCGGATGCGCTGCGCCTCGCCGCCCGAAAGCGTACCGGCGGCGCGGGAAAGCGTCAGGTAATTGAGCCCGACGTTCACCAAAAAATTAAGCCGCGCGTTGAGTTCCTTGATGACTCTGCCCGCAATGATCTGCTGCTTCTGGGTAAGTTTTACGGTATTGATATAGGATAATACCTCGTTTATGGGAAGATCCGAAAGCTCGGCAATGTTTTTGTCCCCGATCTTCACCGCAAGGGTCTGTTCCTTGAAGCGTTTGCCCTTGCATGCCGGACAGGGAATCTCGTTCATGAAGCTTTCGATCTCCTGTTTCATGAAGTCGGACTCGGTCTCCATATAACGCCGCTCCAGGTTGTTCACCAGCCCTTCGAACGCCGCATAATACACGCTCTGCCTGCCGTCGCTGTTAAAGTTGATCTGTATTTTTTCCCCGTTGTTACCGTACATGACGATGTCTTTTATCTTTTGCGGAAGCTCCTCCCACGGCGTATCCGCCGAAAACCCGTAGGTGCTGGTCAGCGCCTGCATGTACTGGTGGGCGATTGTGCCCGGGATCGTAAAATTCCATCCCGATACCCGTAGCGCTCCCTCGTTGATGGATTTCTTTTTATCCTCCACCAGCGCGTCCGGATCCACTTTCATGATCATCCCCAGACCCGTGCAGTTGGGGCACGCCCCGTACGGACTGTTGAAGGAAAACATTCTGGGGGATATCTCCTCTATACTGATGCCGCAGTCCGGGCACGCGAAGTTTTCACTCTGCAGGACGTCCTCCCCGGTCTGCATGTCGTGTATGATCACCAGACCGCCCGCCATCTTGAGCGCCGTCTCAATGGAATCTGTCACGCGTTTTGCGCTTTCCGGTTTTACGATGATACGGTCGATAACCGCGGCAATGGAATGCTTTTTCTGCCTCTCCAGCTTGATCTCGGCGTCCAGTTCCATCACTTCGCCGTCTATCCGCGCGCGCGTAAACCCGTCCTTGACGAGGGTTTCCATTACCTTGGCATGTTCGCCCTTTTTCTCGCGAATGACCGGAGCCAGTATCATGATCTTGCTGCCCTGGGGCATCTTCATGACCCTGTCCACCATCTGGTCGATGGTCTGGCGGGTGATCTTTTTGCCGCACTGCACACAGTATACATCCCCCCCGCGCGCGTACAGCAGGCGCAGGTAGTCGTGTATCTCCGTCACCGTGCCAACCGTCGAACGCGGGTTGCGCGCCGTTGTTTTCTGGTCTATGGAGATAGCGGGAGAAAGTCCCTCGATGAGGTCTACATCCGGTTTTTCCATCTGCCCCAGAAACTGGCGCGCGTACGCCGAAAGGGATTCCACATACCGCCTCTGCCCTTCCGCGTATATCGTGTCAAATGCAAGGGAGGATTTGCCGCTGCCCGAAAGTCCCGTGATAACGATAAATTTGTCTCTGGGCAGTTCCAGGTCTATGTTTTTCAGGTTGTGTTCCCGCGCTCCCTTGATGTGTATTTTGTCCATTTATTTCTGCTCCTTCAGTTTTGCGATCATATCGCGCAGACGCGCGGCAGCCTCGAATTCCAGTTCGTCCGCGGCCTGCTTCATCTGCTGCGTCAGTACCTCGATCCTGTGCTCCACATCGCCCGCAGCTTCGTATGTTTCTTCTTCTTTTTGCGTCAGCACCAGGGCTTCCCCAATGGA
This sequence comes from Bacillota bacterium, assembly GCA_023393165.1. Taxonomy (GTDB): domain Bacteria; phylum Bacillota; class Clostridia; order Christensenellales; family Christensenellaceae; genus JAEYKI01. The sequence goes on from JAEWMJ010000034.1 coordinate 89,475, forward strand.
TTTGGTGATTGTGGTGGGCGTGACGCCGTGTTCCAAATTGTATTTCTCCTGCAGCGCGCGGCGGCGGTTTGTCTCGTCCACCGATGTTTTAATGGATTTTGTTATTTTATCGGCGTACATTATCACGCGTCCCTCCGAGTTGCGCGCGGCGCGGCCGACGGTCTGTATCATGGACGTCTCGTTTCTGAGAAAGCCTTCCTTGTCCGCATCCAGTATGGCGACCAGCGCCACTTCCGGGATATCCAGCCCTTCGCGCAGGAGGTTGATGCCCACAAGCACGTCGAATTCGCCCAGGCGCAGCCCCCGGACGATCTCTATCCGCTCCAGCGTTTCTATATCCGAATGCATATATTTGATGCGGACGCCAAGCTCCGTATAGTATTCGGTCAGCCGCTCCGCAAGGCGTTTGGTGAGCGTTGTCACCAGCACGCGGAAACCCTTTTTAACGACCTTGTTGATATCGCCGAGCAGGTCGTCCAACTGGCCGTTGACCGGCCTGATTTCGATCTGCGGATCCAGCAGCCCGGTAGGGCGCACGATCTGCTCGACCACGCGGCTTCCGGCCAGTTCGCGCTCATATTCGGCGGGCGTGGCCGAAACGTATATTGCCTGGTTGATCCGTTTGTTGAACTCGTCAAATTTCAGCGGACGGTTGTCAAACGCGGAGGGCAGGCGGAATCCATAATCCACCAGCATCTGCTTTCTTGCCTTGTCCCCGTTGTACATTGCCCGCACCTGCGGAAGCGTGACGTGGGATTCGTCCACGAACAGGAGGAAATCGTCCGGAAAATAATCCATCAGCGTATAGGGCGGTTCCCCCGGCTTCCTGCCGTCAAAATACCTGGAATAGTTTTCGATTCCCGAACAGTACCCCAGTTCCTTGAGCATTTCCATATCGTATTGGGTCCGCTGCATGATGCGTTCCGCTTCCAGCAGCTTGCCCGATTTTTCGAACATTTCGTGCTGGCGTATCAGGTCTTCCCTGATATCGGGGATCTTTTCCAGCACTTTTTCTTTCGCCATCGCATAGTGGGACGCGGGAAACAACATGACGTATTTGGTTGAACTTAATTTTTTACCCGTCAGCGCCTCGATCTCAGAGATGGCCTCTATTTCATCGCCAAACAGTTCCACCCGTATGGCGCGCTCGCTCTGGCTGGCCGGAAATATCTCCACGGTGTCCCCCCTCACCCGGAAGGTTCCGCGCGACATATCGGTATCGTTTCGGTCAAACTGCATGTCCACCAGCTTGGAGATCAGATCGTCCCTGTCCATTACCGCCCCCTGCCGCAAAGACAGGCTCAGGTTGGCGTAATCCTCAGGCGCGCCTATGGAATAGATGCATGAAACGCTTGCGACCACGATCACGTCCCTGCGCTCCAAAAGCGAAGATGTAGCGCTGTGGCGCAGTTTATCGATCTCGTCGTTGATGCTGGCGTCTTTTTCTATATACAGGTCCGCCCCCGGCACATAAGCCTCGGGCTGGTAATAGTCGTAGTAGGAGACAAAAAACTCCACGGCGTTCTCCGGGAAAAACTCCTTGAATTCCGCGCAGAGCTGCGCCGCCAGCGTTTTATTGTGCGCCAAAACAAGCGCCGGTCTTCCGGTCCTGGCAATCACGTTGGCCATTGTGTATGTTTTGCCGCTGCCCGTTACGCCAAGAAGCACCTGCGCGTTTTTCCCCCGGTTGACGCCTTCCACCAGGGCGTCTATTGCCGCGGGCTGGTCCCCCGCGGGCTGATAGTTTGAGTGCAGTTTAAAAATTCCCATGGTCAGATTATACCACAAATCTCCTTTGCGGAAACATAAATAAAAAGCGGCAAATTTGCCGCTTTTATACAATCTATTTTAGCATTTATATTTTAAAAAAGAAAGTCATATTTTAAATTTTTTTTATTCCTTAACAATTACCGCAACGAACTTCATGGGTTCTTTTCCGGTATTGACCAGGCCGTGCGCATGGCCGTCGTATACATAGGTCACCATGCCTGCCGAAACCGGCGTGGTCACTCCGTCTTCCGTATATTCGCCCGAACCCGTGAGGATATAGTACATTTCACCTTCGCCGTGATGCCAGTGATACCCCACGGTTGAACCCGGCTCCAGCACGACTTCCGCGAGAAGCCCCGCCTTGGCAGGCAAATCAGCGCTGTCCAGAAGGTATTGGATGGAGCCGGCTCCTGTGCCGCCCGCAATACCGGTTGCATTTTCTTTTTTGGGTTGCTTGTTAACCATATCTTTTGCTCCTTATCCGCCTTTTCCTGAGGCATTCAAATTAAGTCTATTCTTCCACCCGGATGCAGGAAGCAACGTTCACCACATCCTGAAGCTGTTCGATCTCGCCGATTGCCTGGCGGATCGCGGCTTCATGGGCCTTGTGCGTTACCATGATCAGCGGCACGCAGTTTTTGCCTTTACCCTTCTGCAGCACGGATTCCAGGCTGACGTTGTGATTGCCAAGGATGGTCGAGATGCTCGCAAGCACGCCCGGCCGGTCGTGTACATTGATCCGGATAAACGCCTTTGTTTCCCAGTTGTTCTCAATAATGATCTCACTGGAAAGATTATCTTCATTATAGAACGTACTGTATTTATGCTGGCAGGCGTTCAGCGAATAAATCATATCCGAAACGAGGGCGCTGGCAGTGGGAAGGTCGCCCGCGCCGCGGCCGTAGAACATCATTTCGCCCACCGCGCTTCCGTTGATGAAAATGGAGTTGAACGATCCTTTGATGGACGCCAGCGGATGATCCTTAGGGATCATTGTGGGATGCACGCGCATCTGAATCGCGTTGCCCTGCCGCTTGCCTATCGCCAGCAGCTTGACCTCGTAGCCCAGCTCCCGGCCGACTTCGATATCTTCCCGCGTGATCTTTGAAATGCCTTCGCGGTAAATATATTCAATGGGCACACGCGCATGGAACGCCAGTGACGCCAGGATGGACAGCTTATACATGGAATCAAATCCGTCCACATCGCTTGACGGATTCGCCTCCGCGTAGCCCAGATCCTGCGCTTCTTTCAGCACATCGTCAAATTCCCTGCCTTCGTCCGCCATCTTTGAGAGGATATAATTTGTTGTTCCGTTGATGATTCCATATACGGACTGGATGCTGTTGGCCTGCAGCGAATCCCATATCGCGCGGATAATGGGGATGCCCCCGCCTACGCTCGCTTCGTAATAAAAACCCGTTCCCGCTTCCCGTGCGGCTTTTTCCAGTTCGGGCCAGTGCCGGGCGATCAGTTCCTTGTTTGCAGAAATCACCGTTTTGCCGGACTTGAGCGCCCGAACGATAAATTCCTTGGCGGGATGGATTCCGCCCATGACTTCCGCGACGATCTTGATCTCATTGTCATTGATGATCTCGTCTATATCCGAGGCCTTTTGCTCTTCTGGAATTTCTATTGAATAAGCCTTGGCCAGTACCTTTTTAACTTCAAGCTCGATTCCTTCCTTATGCTTGATCCTTTCTTTCTCGTCTTGTATCAGACGGTAGATTCCTGATCCTACCGTTCCCATTCCCAGAATGGCAATCTTTACATTTCTCATGTCTTCCTCTTCTTTCTCCTTACATGTTCTTTTCGTAAATCTTATATAATCCGATCAGGGTAAGCGTGGGTACGATCTCGTCGATCACATTGGTCTTTTTTGCAATAATGGAGGCCAGTCCGCCTGTGGCGATTACCTTTGCCTCGCCCATTTCGGATTTCATTTTATTCACTATGAACTCTACCTGCCCCACATAGCCGTAAAGGATGCCCGCCTGCATGCCCGCGATCGTGCTTCTGCAAATAACCGAATCGGGCATTTGAAGTTCGATCCTGGGCAATTTTGCCGCGTTCAGCGTGAGGGCCTCGGACGCGATCTTGATTCCCGGACAGATTGCCCCGCCCAGGAATTCGCAGTCTTCGGATATGGCGCCGAAAGACGTCGCGGTTCCAAAATCTATGGTAATGCAGGGGCCGCCGAACAACTCGAAGGCGGCTACCGCATTCACTATCCTGTCCGTGCCCAGGTCCTTGGGCGCATCGTATTTGATGTTGATCCCGGTTTTTATCCCGGGGCCCACAAACAGGGGTTTCATATTGAAATACTGCCCGGCCATGTGTTCCAGCGTATAATTAACGGACGGAATTACTGAAGAAATAATCATTCCGGTCACTATATCCGCCGTCAGATGTAAGTTTCTGAAAAAAGAAAGCAGCTTGATGCCGTATTCGTCCGAAGTGGCTTCCACATCCGTGGAAATCCGGAAAGAATGAGCGAGTTTGGCATCCTGAAAAAGCCCGCATTTTATGTTAGTATTGCCTACGTCCAAAACGAAAATCATTCGCTTTTTTCTCCTGTTTCTAATTTATACGATTTTTTAAGAGCAAGCACTATGGGGATACATGCCACAACAGCCACCGCAGCTTCGGACAATCCATTTGATACTCCTAAGAAAAGTATAAATGCCCCCCCACTATTGTAGGGCAAACCTATGCTCGCAACAATCTCTCCAATTCGCTGTCCAAAAAGCAGATACAGCATTCCTAAAAAACCAACAGTATTGGTAAGAGAACCAAGCGCACATGTGATACCTAAGTTCAACTTACCATACTTAGTCTTAAGTCCTATTGAAACCAAATGAGTAATAGGACCAATTGCCATTCGAGGAACAAAAATTATCAGAATGACCAGCAAAGGCTCAAACCATGCCTGGGGGCTGTAAAACAATGGAGCCAGAATAGCTGAAGGATATAGAAACAGCTGTGCCAAACTGGTTATCGCAAAAATAATCCCCAAGTAGAATCCTGTCCGAAGCCCCAACACGAGTGTACCAATAATCACCGGCAGACACATTAATGTTACTTGCACGCCCCATGGTGTAGGAATAAAAAATACCGACGGCAATAGCCCAAACAATACCATTAATCCCGCCAACAGCGCTACAAGAGCCAGTCTTCTTACTTCTATTCTTTTTTTCATAATACCTCCGTTCAGGTTCTTGCGGTAGCCGATGATTCAATGAGGAATGCTGAATTGGCGAGATGGGTTTGCGTCCTGCAAGGAGCAAAAGCGCAGGAATAGCAGCGCTATTTCGAGCTTTTAGCGACACCGCAGGGCACAAAGCCCGGCCGCCAGGACAACGTCCCGAATGAATCATCGGTTACTTAAAAAAGATACCCGACATCATAAAATTTATTCACTCAAAGCCACCGGTCCGCCGGCGGGTTCCGGGCAACAGGGCTGCGTGCGGCTTGGAAACCAATACCGCCTTTCTTTCCCCGAAAGCGTCCGGCTTTCAGAATGGACCTGAGCACAAACCATTATATCATACTTTTTGCAGCATTTTGCAACATAAACTAAAAAAGCGGGGATTGTTTCCCCGCTTTTTTATATTTTTTGATTAGCATGGAGCTACGCCGTCGCCGTCGCATCCGCCCCAGCCAGGCCCGCCGCCGCAGCCACAGCAGCAGCAGAGAATCAAAATGATAATGATCCAGCAGCAACATCCGCCGCCGCCAAAACCAAATCCTCCGGGTCCACCAGCAAAGCCGTCACCACCACAGCAGCAGCAGAGAATTAAAATGATAATGATCCAGCAGCAGCATCCGCCACCGAAACCAAAGCCGTTACCCCACATACTTAACTCCTCCTTAATTCTAGGTATGTTATATTAGCTTCCTTTAAGCTTACTCTATACTACTCATAACTCTAAAAATTGGTGATAAAAAAAAACGCCCTTTTTTAAAAAGTGCGTTTATTGCGGTATTTTTGCGCGGTTACCGGCCGTTTGAATCCCAGTCATTGTCCCCGTGTGTATTTTCTTTTTGCATATTATCCGGGGTGTCTTCCTTCCCGTCTTCTATATTTTTCATAAAGCATCTATGCCCGCATCTGGGACAGTCAAGAAGCCTGTCCGTTACGTTTTCCCTTTTGGAAAAGTACGCGGTGAGCCCCCCCGGTTTAAAACTGTATCCGCAATGCGGGCATTTATAATGCCTCTTTTTCTGCAGGCGGCAGAACGCGATCATGGAATAAATAAATATGCCGAATGTGGCAATAAAGATATAAACTATTACAGCGGTTGCCGGATCCATTCATAATCCCCTTTCATTCGTGTTTGTTATGCGTCGTCCTTTGTTCAAACGGCAGTTTGGGCTTTCTTCCGCACCCGGAAGCCGGTTTCCCGACCGGAAGCAGAACGCGGGGGGTCTGTTCTTCGGGCATGTTCAGAATCCGGGATATTTTTTCCGCTTTCTGCTCGTACAGCAGTTCCCCGTCTATCCAGCAGGATGCATACCCGAGAGCCGTTATGGCAAGCAGCATGTTTTCCACCGCCGCGGCGCAATCTTCCTTTTCAAAGGTAAAATCGTCCGTCAGCCCGGTATTCATTGCAGCGACGATAAGCGCCGGCGCGGTTTTAACGGCGGGAGACATCAGCAAACCGGCGATCCCAATGACCAGCGCTTCATCGTCCACAATGTAAAACGAAGTGGTCTGCAGGTTGCAGCCTGACGGCGCAGCCATTCCGGCTTCCGCGATTTTTTCAAGGTCCTCATAAGGCACTTTTTCGCTTGTATATTCGCCCCTGTAGCTGGTTCTTTTGTATATGGCGTCAAACAGTTCCATAACCTTCCTCCCCTTTCCCGTACTACCATTATATGATAAAACCAGTATACCATACCGGATCAAATAATTGCTTGAAATTTTTTAGCCCGCTGTGTATCATAATAGTAGTTTATAGGAGGATATTTTATGGCAAAATCAATGGATAAGATCGTCGCGCTGTGCAAAAACCGCGGATTTATATATCCGGGATCCGAAATATACGGCGGACTTGCAAACACATGGGATTACGGTCCTCTGGGCGTGGAATTCAAAAACAATGTGAAAGCCGCCTGGTGGAGAAAATTCATTACCGAATCTCCTTACAACGTAGGCATTGACTGCGCGATACTCATGAACCCCGAGACCTGGGTTGCCAGCGGACACGTCGGAGGTTTCAACGACCCGCTGATGGACTGCCGCGAATGCAAAGAACGGTTCCGCGCGGATAAACTGATCGAGGAATATGCCTTTCGGAAAGGCGAAAACATAGATGCCGCAACCATGAGCAAAGAGCAGATGGAAGAATTCATAGCGAAAAACATTCCCTGCCCTTCCTGCGGCAAAAACAACTTTACGCCCATCCGAACATTCAATCTGATGTTCAAGACATTCCAGGGCGTTAACGAAGACACCGCGTCACAGATCTATTTGCGTCCCGAAACGGCGCAGGGCATATTTGTAAACTTCAAAAACGTACTGCGTACGACACGCCGCAAAATGCCCATGGGCATCGGCCAGATAGGCAAATCCTTCCGCAATGAGATCACGCCCGGGAACTTCACCTTCCGTACGCGCGAATTTGAACAGATGGAACTTGAATTCTTCTGCCATCCGGACGAGGAATTCAAATGGTTCAACTTCTGGAAGGATACCTGCCACAAATTTCTTTTGTCGCTTGGCATGAAAGACGAGAACCTGAAGTTAAGGGATCATTCCCCTGAAGAATTATCCCATTATTCCAACGCCACCACGGATATTGAATACCTGTTCCCATTCGGCTGGGGCGAACTCTGGGGAGTTGCGGACCGCACAAACTTTGACTTGAAGCAGCATATGGAACATTCGGGCGAAAGCATGGAATATCAGGACCCCATTACAAACGAGAAGTACCTTCCGTACTGCATCGAGCCGTCTCTGGGCGCGGACCGCGTGGCTCTCGCGTTTTTATGCGACGCATACGACGAAGAACAGCTGGACGACGGCGAAACACGCGTGATCCTGCATCTGCATCCGGCGCTTGCGCCCTATAAGGCCGCAATACTGCCCCTTCAGAAAAAGCTGTCCGACAAGGCGACCGAACTTTATCATTCCCTGCTGCCCCATATGAGCGTGGATTACGACCTGCCGGGTTCCATCGGCAAGCGCTACCGCAGGCAGGATGAAATCGGCACGCCGTACTGCATCACGGTGGATTTCGATACGCTGGAAGACAATACCGTAACCATCCGCGACCGCGATACCATGCAGCAGATCAGGATGCCTATGGATAAGGTAAGAGAATATCTGGAAGAAAAAATAAAATTTTAGGAGCAATATGGTCAAAGATATAACGAGGCGGGGGATATATGCCCGCCTCGTTGAAACGCTGCTCGGGTTGTTTTGCGCAAGCGCAAAACTTCTGATAGTATATCTTGTTATAAAGCCGGCGGATTCCTCCCGTACGGAGGAACCGCGGCGTTATATGATATGGAGATATCGGGGGAAACCGGCATGAAAGGCATATCCGTTCTCCGCGTATCCAAAAACGTGCTTGAATTTGCGTCGCTTATGGCGATGGCTGCGGTATTCGTTTTGTTTGCGCGTATCTTCCAGAACTACCCTGCGGATACGACATATTCCATTATGTTTTTCGGGCGCGGCTTTACGATTGAAAAAATCACGCTGTTCGTACTTTTTGCAATATGCGGGGGTACAAACGCCATACTTTTCGTTATATCACGTTTTCCATCGCTCTATAGATATCCTTTTAAAATAACCGCCGACAACATCGAAATCCAATACCATCTGGCCAAGATCATGCTGAGCATATTGCAGATATCGGTCTCGGCGCTGTTCGCGGTCCTGTTTGTCAATATGTACTACAACGGAGTCAAGAATACCGCATCCCTGCCCTGGGGCTCAATCACGTGCTTTTTTATCCTTCTTGCGGGAACGGTAATCACATATCTTGCGCTGGCACGCAAATATAAATGATTATGTCAAAAATCTATCTAAAATAGAATTTTTTTTTAATAGTGAAGACCTGAAGCAAAAAAGCGCCGCAAGGCGCTCTTTTGCTGAGAAAAAATTAATTAGGAGAAAAATGAAAAAGAATTATCCGTTTGCGGCGGCAAGCGGCGCAGCCTGCACATATACGCGGGCAGCCATGTCCTTATCCATAAGGAACAGTCCGGCCTCGCCCATTCCGGCGATTTTCAGTTTTTCAATCAGATTCGTGGCATTCTCCTCTTCCTCGGTTTGCTCGGTTACAAACCATTGCAAAAACTGGACCGTTTTATAGTCGCGCTCTTCGTTCGCCGCATCCAATATATTATAAATGAGGGACGTCACATATTTCTCATGTTCCAGCGTTTTATCCAGCACTTCGGCGCAGGATGCGAATTCGCCTTCCGGCATATCGATCGCCGTAAGTTCGACAGGAGCGTTGATCTTATGCATATACCTGTAAATGATCATCGCGTGGTCGCGTTCCTCCTGAGCCTGCACATAGAACCAATTGGCAAATCCGGTCAGATTTTTTGATTCAAAGTACGAGGACATCGCAAGATAAAGATACGCCGAGTAAAATTCCTTGTTTATCTGTTCGTTTAAAAGCTTTTCCGTTTTTTTATATTCCATGGTTTCGACCCTCATTTCTGATTTTTTAATAAACCAATTATAGCAGATTTAAACAAAAAATAATCCCGAATACATTTTTTATTCAGCCTGCGCCGGCACTGTACCTGATCCGCGCGGTTCCTGTTTTTGCTCATATGCGGCGTGCTCGCGCGCAAGCATCCGGAAAATAAACGCCGCAATCAGTATGCTGATTACAACGGCGATCAGCTCGGATACCACGGGCGTCAGCACAATACCCTGCAAACCCATCATACCGGCCAAAATGATGATCACCGGGATCATAACCACGCCCTGCCTGCCCACGGATAAAATAAGGGCGCTTCCCGGCAGGTTAAGAGACTGGCATGTCAGCACCATGAGCACCGTGAAGCCGACAAATGGGAACACCACCGTATTCATCCGCATCGCCTGCGATCCCAGGTCCATGACATAGGCGCTGTCCGTAAAGGCCGCCACAATACCCGGAGCAAATATATTGAATATGGCCGCAAGCGCCCCTCCTGTTATCAGCATAAGAAAAATACCGTATCGAATCACTGTTTTGAGCCTGTCAAACAGTTTTGCACCGTAATTGTATCCTGCGACAGGCTGATACCCCATTGCCAGGCCGAATATGATGGCAAACCCTATAAACTGCACCCGGTTTACGATTCCGAACGACGCGATCGCCTCGTCTCCGAAGGGCGCGGCGAAAATATTGACCAGCGCAAACGCCGCGCTCACCAGAATCTGAGATGCAAACGTAGAAAGCCCTATTCTGATTATTCTCTTCAACACTTTCCATTCGGGCTTCCAGAATTTCATCTTCAGAGGCACAACGGTTTTTTTCCTGAGATAGTTCGCCAGCAGAACCGCAAATGCAACGGCCTGCGAAAGCGCCGTGGCAAACGCCGCGCCGAATACGCCCATATTGAAGGTGAAAATAAACAGGGGATCGAGTCCTATATTCAGAAAAGCGCCGACCATCAGGCCGAGCATGGAACGCACCGCGCTGCCCTCGGAACGCAGCAGGTTGTTGAGTCCCATATTCAGCAGCTGAATGGGGGCAAATATAAACAGGATGTTCGCATAATCAAGGGCAAGGCCAATGGTATCATCGGACGCGCCGAACGCAAGCAACAGCGGCCTGCCCCAAATAAGGCCTGCTATCATCAAAGCGATACCGGAGATCGTGATTATGGTAAGCGTCTGTGCGGTGGTTTTCTGCGCGTCTTCCAGCCTGCCTTCCCCCATCAGCCTGGAAACGGTGGCGCTGCCTCCCGCCGCGAACAGCATGGCGATCGCCTGCCCCAGCATCAGAACAGGCATCATCAGTGAAACCGCAGCGGTGCCCAGCATGCCGTCCTGCGATATGCTGACAAAATAGGTATCCGCCATATTGTAAACAGCCATAACGATCATGCCCGCTATGGACGGAATCGCAAGTTTTATGATTGCCTGCAGAACAGGCACGTTTCTGAGAATGTTTTCTCTTTTATCCAAGACAAACCTCCATTTTTTAACAGATAGATAATTATATAATAATATTATGAATAAAATTTTATGTCAAGGTTCTCGGCTGCGCTCTCCCAAAGCGAATTCTCCAATAATTATATATAATCATTGGTTTTCTTTGGGATACCCTTTCTTTTTTTAAAAGAAAGGGTATCCCAAGAATAAAAAAAGGGCTTGCGCCCTTTTTTATGAGAAAGCTTATTTCTTCTTGCTTCTCAAATACTCGTCGATGGCATGCGCGGAAGCCTTGCCCGCGCCCATGGCGAGGATGACGGTAGCAGCGCCGGTAACCGCATCTCCGCCGGCGTACACGCCGGGTATGGACGTTGCGCCTGTAGCCTCGTCCGCGATGATCCCGCCCCATTTCTGCGTCTCAAGTTCCGGGGTGGAGCTCTTGATCAGCGGATTGGGCGACTGGCCGATGGCAACGACGACCGCGTCCAGATCGATCACGTATTCGCTGCCGGGGATCTCAACAGGCCGCCTTCTGCCCGAGGCATCCGGCTCCCCCAGTTCCATCCGGATATTTTTCATTCCGGTCACATTGCCTTTTTCGTTTCCCAGTATTTCAATGGGATTTTCCAGCAGGCGGAATATGATGCCTTCTTCCTTGGCATGATGCACTTCTTCCAGCCTTGCGGGCATTTCCGCTTCGCTGCGGCGGTAAACGATATATACTTCCTCAGCGCCCAGGCGTTTGGCGCAGCGCGCCGCGTCCATGGCCACGTTTCCACCGCCGATAACGGCCAACTTCTTATATTTTTTGATGGGCGTATCCGTCAGCGGATATGTGTATGCCTTCATCAGGTTTACGCGGGTTAAAAATTCGTTTGCGGAATACACGTCGTTCAGGTTCTCGCCGGGGATCCGCATAAAGCTGGGCAGTCCCGCGCCGCTCCCGATGAATATTGCCTCATAACCTTCCGCGAACAGTTCGCCCAAGGTGAATATCTTGCCGATAACCATGTTCAGTTTGATTTCAACGCCCAGCTTTTTGAGCTGGTTGATCTCAACGTCCACCAGTTTCTTGGGCAAACGGAACTCGGGAATGCCGTACTTCAGCACGCCGCCCGCGGTATGGAACGCCTCGAACACCGTGACGCCGTATCCCATTTTGGCAAGATCCGCCGCGCAGGAGAGTCCGGAAGGGCCGGAACCGATAACAGCCACTTTCTGGCCGCGTTTTTCACGGATATTGCAGTCCGCGCAGATCCCGTTCCGGATGGCCCAGTCCGCAGCAAACCGCTCCAGCCTGCCGATAGCGACGCTCTCCCCTTTGATCGCGCGCACGCATTTCTGTTCGCACTGCGTTTCCTGGGGACATACGCGGCCGCAGATTGCGGGCAGATTGTTGGTTTCGGTGATTTTATTGTACGCTTCTTCAAACTTGCCCTCTTTCATAAACGCGATGAATTCGGGAATTTTTACGTTGACCGGACATCCTTCCATGCAAGGTTTGTTTTTGCATTCCAGGCAGCGTTTCGCTTCTTCCACTGCCATCTCGGGGGTATAGCCCAATGCAACCTCGCTGAAGTTGCAGGCGCGGATCTTTGGTTCCTGTTCCGGCATTTTAATTTTGCTCTGCGACATATTTCTTTCCATTAGTGCATACCCTCCAGTTTGCAATTTTCTTCCCTCTGCATCCCATCGTACATGGAGAGCCTGCGCATTGCGCCGTCAAAATCCACTTCATGACCGTCAAAATCCGGGCCGTCCACGCAGGCGAATTTTGTCTGTCCGCCCACGGTCAGGCGGCATCCGCCGCACATGCCCGTACCGTCTATCATGATCGGGTTCATACTGACGATCGTTTTAATGCCGTATTCCTTTGTGAGTTTGGATACAAATTTCATCATGGGCAGAGGCCCTATCGCCACCACCACGTCGTATTTCACACCGGAAGCGATAAGCTTGTTTAAAACATCCGTTACAAATCCGTGTTCTCCGTAAGACCCGTCGTCGGTCGCAACATACAGGTTGTCGCATACCTTTTTCATTTCGTCTTCCAGTATGATGATATCTTTTGTCCGGAAGCCTGCGATCATGTCCACAGAAACGCCTTTCTGGTGCAAATGCTTGGCCTGCGGATAAGCAATCGCGCATCCGAGCCCGCCGCCGATCACAGCGGCCTTTTTGACGCTGTCTTCAAAATGCGAGGGCTTGCCCAGAGGGCCGACCAAATCCAGAGGGCTTTCTCCGACGTTCAACCGGGCCAGTTTTTGCGTGGATTTCCCGATCGCGTGGTATATAATGGTAACGGTTCCTTTTTCGCGGTCAAAATCAGCCACGGTCAGCGGAAAGCGTTCCCCTTCCTCATCCACGCGGATAATCAGGAACTGTCCGCTCTGTACCTTTTTGGCGATCAGCGGCGCCGAGAATTCCATCAGGAATATGTTTTTGGTCAATTCCTTTTTTTGCAGAATTTCAAACATCCTTTATCTCCTTCATTTCAAAAAAATTATCTAAAAGCAGATGACCTTCCGCAACAAACAACCCGCTGTTCTTTGCGCTTTCCTCGTCATACTTTGCTCCGGATCCTGTTTCCCGGCTGCTCCTGTAAATCAGGTAGGGTACGGGTTCAGCGGTATGCGTCCGCAAAGACAACGGAGTCGGATGGTCGGGCAGTATCATTATGGAAAAATCGTCCCGCCTGTTATTCATTTCTTTTACAATAGGGCCTGCGATCTTTTCGTCGATCAGTTCGATCGAACGCACCTTGTTCCCGATTTCGCGCCTGTGTCCGCACTCGTCGGGCGCCTCTATATGAATATATACAAAATCCGCGCCGTTTGCAAGGGCATCCAGCGCCGCGGCCGCTTTCCCTTCAAAATTGGTATCGATATTGCCCGTGACGCCCTCAACGTCTATGCTTTCCATTCCCGCGCAGAGCGCGATCCCCTTGATCAGGTCCACGGCGGAGATTACGGCGCCCTTCTTATGATATTTCTCGTAGAACGGCGAGAGCGCGGGCTTGCGGCCTTCGCCCCAGAACCAGACCGAATTTGCGGGCCGCTTTCCGTTTTGGATCCTTTTTTGATTCACGGGGTGGTCTTTTAAGAGTTCGTAGGATTCCTTCATCATCCTGAAAAGGAGCTCCGCATTTCCGTCTTTTGGGAGATGTCCATGAACGCATTTATCCGATATATCGTGCGGCGGCGTAAGGTTCGTTCCCGTCTCCGCTTCGCGCAGCACCAGGCAATGCCGGTAGCTGACCCCCGTATACAGCTCGATCCCCAGTTTTTTAAAATGCCCGCTTAAATACTGGATCAGTTCGTCCGCTTCGACAGTCGATATCTCGTCCGAACTGTAATCCACCATTATTTTGTCTTCATATTTTTCTTCATCCGAAAGCGTCACCAGGTTACAGCGGTAAGTGACATCCTTATCCGAGAGCTGAATGCCTATGCTTGCGGCCTCCAGCGGCGACCTTCCGGAATAATATTTCCTGGGGTCGTATCCCATCACCGAAAGATTTGCCGTATCACTGCCGGGATTCATGCCGTCCGGAATCGTTTTCACCAGGCCGACCTCGCCCCTGCCGGCCAAAAAATCCATATTGGGTTTATGCGCGGCCTGAAGAGGCGTTTTGTTCCCCAGCTCGGCCAGCGGATAATCCGCCATCCCGTCCCCCAAAATAACAATATATTTCACGATTTACACCTTTCCTTAATCGTTAAAAAATTCACCCTGATATTATATCATAAAAAACAACATTTTTTTAACGTAAAAATAATTTTTTTGTGTAAAAATTGACACATAATATTCAATAGATTACACTGAAATCAAAAATATCCGGAGGGATTTTACTATATGGCAGAGAAGAAAAAAACAACGTTCATAGGCGAATTCAAGGAATTTATTTCCCGCGGCTCGGTCATAGACCTTGCGGTAGGCGTTATCATCGGCGGCGCGTTTTCCAAGATCGTGACCTCGCTGGTATCCGATATCATTACGCCGATAATCAGCATGTTTACCGGACAGGCCAACATGAGCGAATGGAAAGTTACGATCGGCAGCGCCGAAGTGAATTACGGTACGTTTATTGAGACAGCCATCGACTTTGTTCTGATCGCTTTTTTTGTTTTCCTCATGATAAAGGCAATCAACGTATTCAAGCGCAAGAAAGAAGAGGCCGCGCCGCCCAAACCGTCCCGTGAGGAAGAACTCTTGACCGAGATCCGGGACCTATTAAAACAGCAGAATAAATAAAGTAATAAAGAGAGGGAAACTTATGAAAGTAGTGGCATTCAACGGAAGCCCGCGCAAAAACGGAAACACAATGGGCTCGATTAAAATCGTTTTAAAACAACTGGAAGAGGCAGGCGCTGAAACCGAGATCGTACAGCTTGGGGGCAACAAGGTATCCGGCTGCATAGACTGCGGCTACTGCAAGACGCATAAAGACATGAAATGCGCGATTAAGGACGATATTATCAACGACTGCATCTCCAGGATGGCCGAAGCGGACGGTATCATAATCGCATCGCCGGTATATTTCGGAAATGTGACTACCGAGATCAAGGCTCTGATCGACCGCGGGGGACGGGTCACACGCAACAACGATATGGCTCTACGCCGGAAGGTGGGGGCCGCGGTTGTGGCTGTGCGCCGCGCCGGCTCCAACTTTACCTACGCCGCCATCAACTTTTTATTTGGCATCAGCGAAATGGTCGTCGCGCATTCCAGCTACTGGAACATGACGCTCTCAAGGGACCCGGGCGATATAGAAAAAGACAACGAAGGCAAAACAACATTTGAAACATTGGGCAAAAATATGGCGTGGCTGCTTAAAAAAACCGCGGAATAACGGTTTTTACCGCATATAATGTCTTTTTTGGGCTTTGAGGAAGCCCTGTTCATGTTTACATTTGTATAATGCGGTTGTAGAATAGTTATTATGAAATTTGCTGAATTGATGCAGGGACTGGATAAAAATATATTTTCCATCCTGGACGACAAAAAACTGGAACGCATAGCGAATGGCCGCGAAGTCATCAATCTTTCGGTAGGCACGCCCGATTTTAAGCCGGACGCGCATGTTATGGAAGCGCTGACAAAAGCCGCGCAGAATGCGGATAACTTTAAGTATTCCCTGACGGACATGCCCGAACTGACGGAATCGGTCATAGGCTGGTATGAAAAAAGATACGGCGTCATGCTTGACCGGAACGAGATCACATCGGTAAACGGTTCGCAGGAAGGTATCGGGCATATTGCGCTTACACTCTGCAACCACGGCGACGCCGTGCTGGTGCCCGATCCCGGATATCCCATATTCTCTTTCGGAGCAAAAATGGCGGGCGCGCGCCTGCTCTTTACCCCGCTGCTGGAAGAAAACAATTTCCTTGTGGATTTTGATTCCATCAGCCCGTCCGAAGCGCACGACGCCAGGCTGATTGTGGTTTCTTACCCGTCCAATCCCGTGACTGCGGTGGCGGATGCGGAATTCTACGAACGGCTTGTCCATTTTGCAAAAAAATACGGCATCTTTGTGGTGCACGACAACGCTTATTCCGAACTTGTTTTCGACGGAAGGCGCGGATCGTCCTTTTTATGCACGAAGGGCGCGAAGGATGTGGGCATTGAATTCAATTCCCTGTCCAAATCATACAACTTAACGGGCGCAAGGGTATCCTTTGCCCTGGGCAACAGGCGCATGATAGATAACTTTAAGCGCCTGCGTTCGCAGATCGATTACGGAATGTTCTACCCCGTACAGTACGCAGCGATAGCGGCGCTGAGAGGCCCGCAGGATATCCTGGACCGTAACCGCGCGGGATACCAGGCGCGCCGGGACGCGCTCTGCGGCGGACTGCGCGAAATAGGCTGGGATGTGAAAAACTCCCCCGCAACCATGTTTGTATGGGCTAAGATTCCATCCAATTATACAAGTTCGTTTACGTTTGTATCCGACCTGATCGACAAGACAGGCGTGATATGCACACCGGGATCAAGTTTTGGTCCGCGCGGAGAGGGCTATGTGCGGTTTGCGCTGGTAACGCCGCCCGAGACGATGAAACGGGCTGTACAGCTGATACGGGAAAGCCGTATGTTCTAGGTTTACAAGGCCTTACCGGGACAGATAAAAACATTTACTTACAAAACGGGGTTTGGCCCCGTCTTTTATATAAGGGAGATATAACATGGATATCAATATAGTTCCGATGAAAGAATCCGACTGGCCGGAGGCGGCGGAAATCTTCCGCGAGGGAATTGAAACCTGCCTCGCCACATTCGAAACGCATACGCCGGATTACGATACATGGGACCGGGACCATTGCAAACTGTGCAGGCTGGTTGCGCGCGCGGGCGCGGAAATCGCGGGCTGGGCGGCGCTCTCCCCGGTGAACCGCAGGGCCGCCTATTCCGGCGCAGCGGAAGTGAGCATATATATAAAAGAAGCTTATAAAAGAAAGGGCGTCGGCATGGCGCTGATGAACGCCCTTATTCCGCTGTCCGAGCGCAGCGGTTTCTGGACGCTGCAAGGATTGATCACCGCGGAAAACGCTCCAAGCCTTGCCCTGTTTGCAAAATGCGGTTTCCGGGAAGTCGGCTTCCGGGAAAAGATCGGCAGAACGCCCGACGGCATATGGCACGACGTGGTATTGATGGAGCGGAGAAGCAAAACCGTCGGTTTGAACTAGAAAAGCAAAAAAAAAGCAAGCACGCGCTTGCTTTTTTATTTCATTTTTTATTTATTGCCCCCGAAAAGGCCGGAGAACCAATCGCCGATGCCGGCAAAGAAGTCTTTTACATTAGTAAAGAAACCCGAAATGCCGCTGCCTACCTTGCTGACCTGCGCAAGCTGATCAGCCCACTGCGAAATATCCATTTTCTCAAGCGTACGAACCAGGCTCATGATCTGGCTGAGCTGGTCTTCCGTCAGCTCAATATTCAGGCCCTTTGCGATATCCAGGATCTGCTGGCGAAGCTCTTCGTCCGTCATATTCTTGGTCTGATCCAGGATGCCTTTTAACTGGTTGATCAGTTCGGTCGCCTGGTCGCTGCCGATCACTTCCGCAAGATCTCCTGTAACAACCAGTTCCTGCGCGCCCGCTTCTTTTGCGGTTTCTTCCAGCTTTGTGCCGGTTATGTCTTCATACGCTTTATAAATGCCCGTAAGCGCAGCGGTTCCCGAAACTTGTTTGGGCGCGGATATCATCACGCTTGCGTCGCTGATCCCTGCCGTAACGAGAGCGTTGGTATACATATCCTGCGTGCACCAGTTGATATTGTTCGTGCTCACATTCATTCCTTCGCCGTCTTTCAGAGTGGTCAGATAAATGCAGGATAACGCGACGTGTCCGATCTTTTCATCCGGAACCAGGCCCGCCAGGTATTGCCTTTCCTCATCGTTGGTTACGGTGATTTCTTTCACGCTTCCCTGTTCCAGATCAAAATCCTTGTAAATCTGCGCTTTTTCATCATCGGTCAGATCCGCACCGATGGTCACGCGTTTTTCCCCTTCCTTCACTGCCGCAAACGCGGGAGTTGCAAAAGCTACCAAACAGATCGCTACAACCAGAACGGCCGCCAAAAATTTCCTAATCATTTTCTCCTCCTTAAACCTCTCAAAAAGTAGCTCGTCCCCACTTTTTGAATATGTTTTATTATAACATAACAGGACTTAAAGTAAAGCCAAAATATTACTTTCCTGTTACGTATTTTTCACAAATAATTTACAAATTCTTTGTTTTTCAGCATAAAATACGCTTTTAATATGCCGACTTGCGTCTTCGCGTCCTTGATCTCTCCAGAAATTACCATTTCAAAAGCTTCCTGGAACGGAATCTTAACAACTTCAAGAAATTCTCCTTCATCCAGGCACTGCTGCGATTTTTCAAGATCCAATGCCAGGTAGATATGCAGCACCTCGGAACAATAAGCCGGAGTCGCCATATATTGGCCCAGCGGAATCAGCTTTCCGGCTGCCATTCCGGTTTCTTCCCTGAGTTCGCGAGCGGCGCAATCCCGGGGATCTTCCCCAGGCCCAAGTTTACCGGCGGGAAGCTCCAGCAATTCGGTATGGAACGGATGCCTCCACTGCCTCACGAGATATATATTTTCGTCATGATCCAGCGCGACCACGCTTGCGCCGCCGTTATGCAGCACCATTTCGCGCGTGGCGGGTTTTCCTCCCGGCAAAAGGATATTATCCACCCGGACGCTGAATACCCTTCCGTCAAAAACGGCTTTTGAGCCTACAGTTATTTCCTCAAACCTGCTCAATTATTTTCCCCTTCATTTGATTGTTCTTAATCCGCCCTTAAGGCGGAGAATTCAGTTGATATTATAGTATAAAAGCGTAAGTACTGCAACAGATGCGCACACTAATTAAAGAAATCTTAATTTTTGAGTGATTATTGTTTACTGATTCGTTTTGTTGTATAATATGTAGGTTTATGAAAGGTAGGAACTGATTTGAAGAAAGAAAGCATTCGAAATATAGCCATAATTGCCCACGTCGACCACGGCAAAACGACGCTGGTGGACGAGATGCTCAAACAGGGAGGCGTATTCCGTGAAAATCAGACGGTCATGGAACGCGTATTGGATTCCAATGACCTGGAGCGTGAACGCGGAATCACTATTCTTGCAAAAAACACCTCCACGGAATATATGGGCGTAAAAATAAATATAGTTGATACACCCGGACATGCGGACTTCGGCGGAGAAGTGGAACGCATACTCAAAATGGTAAACGGCGTTGTGCTTCTGGTGGACGCGTTCGAAGGCCCCATGCCCCAGACGCGTTTTGTGCTACAGAAAGCGCTGGAATTAAACCACAGGGTGATCATTGTTGTCAACAAGGTTGACCGTCCGGACGCACGGTTATCCGAAATACCCAACGAGGTTTTCGACCTTTTAATAGAGCTTGACGCGCACGAAGACCAGTTGGACAGCCCCATCGTATACTGCTCGGGCCGCAACGGAACGGCCAGCATGAACCCGTACGAGGAAGGCCAAAACTTAAAGCCGCTGTTTGAAACCATCATCAATTATATTCCCGCGCCCGAGGGGGACGAAAACGCGCCGCTGCAGCTTCTGGTATCCTCCCAGGATTATTCGGAGTATGTAGGCCGCATAGGCATCGGCCGCATTGAGCGGGGCGCCATCCGCCAGAACCAGGAAGTGGTTTTGTGCGACTACCACGATTCGTCTCTTTCCAAAAAGGCCAAAATAACGGCAATTTACACGTTTGACGGATTAAAGCGGGCTCCTGTTGAATCGGCTGAAGCGGGAGACATAGTCGCTTTTTCCGGAATAGAAGACTTAAATATCGGCAACACGGTATGCGACCCGGCTTTGGTGGAACCCATCCCGTTTGTAAAAATATCCGAGCCGACGGTGGAAATGACGTTCAGTGTAAATAACAGCCCGTTTGCAGGCACCGAGGGCAAATACGTCACTACGCGCCATTTACGGGAAAGGCTGTACCGCGAATTGCAGAAAGACGTTTCCCTGGGCGTGGAAGATACGGATTCCAAGGATTCATTCCGCGTGCTGGGCCGCGGTGAAATGCACCTTTCCATACTCATCGAAACAATGCGCCGCGAGGGATACGAATTTATGGTCAGCCCTCCGCGCGTTCTCTATAAAACCATTGACGACGTTCGCTGTGAGCCTATTGAAACCGTAATCATCGATACGCCGCAGGATACGGTGGGCAGCGTAATTGAAAAACTGGGTAAGCGCAAGGCTGAACTGAAGAATATGAATCCTTCAGGAGACCGCATGAATCTGGAATTTAAGATCCCCTCCCGCGGTTTGTTCGGCTACCGCAGCGAATTTTTAACGGATACGCGCGGCGAAGGCATCCTGAACGCCGTATTTTATGGTTACGAACCTTATAAGGGCGATATTGAGCGCCGCAATTTCGGCTCCCTGATTGCGCATGAAAGCGGGGAAGCCGTGAGCTACGGCCTGTATAACGCACAGGAGCGCGGCGTACTGTTCGTGACGCCGGGCACTAAAATATACACCGGCATGGTGGTGGGGTATTCCCCGAAAGCGGAAGATCTGGTGGTGAATGTTTGCAAAAAGAAACAAATGACAAACATACGGGCCGCAGGAAGCGACGATGCCCTGCGTCTCTCTCCTCCGCGTGTATTAAGCCTGGAAGAAACGCTGGAGTTTATTTCGGATGACGAACTGGTGGAAGTAACGCCCAAGTCGATCCGTATCCGCAAGGCGATTCTGGATCACCAGCAGAGAATGCGCGCAAATAAGAAATAAAAATCGGCAGATTTCTTAAAAAACGGCTTAAAAACCAAGCCGGCAGCGGTACTTGTTGCCGGCTTTTTACATTGCACTCGTTTTCCTTACTTTACGCCTTTTTTTCAGCAGATTTATATTTAGTTCCAGAAATTCATTAACTTAATTTCATAAACCGGAATAGAATATCGCGTAAGTATTCAAGGAGGTTGAACGAATGGCTGCCGTTACATATTCCAACACAGATATAAACCGGTTTTGGCTGCAGATAATAAGCGACGGTATTCTCATAGTATACAATGCACTTTCTCCGCTGGAAACGGAAGACGCCAAACAGGCCAGGGCGCTGGCCGACAGGTTTGACGATCTTGCGCTTCGCGCAAACCAGGAAGGGGCTGCGGAACAAACAGCCCAAATAAACAGCGAGGCGCTTCAGGCCGCCCAGGATGCCCGCAGATATTTCCTTTATATAGCAAAAAATGTCGTTACAAAGGATTATTATCTGGATTTGCAGCTGGCAGTGATCAACAACTTTATCAACGAGACGGAAAGATACATAGAACTGCTGAACGCCTTTACGCAGGGCAAACAGCCGGCATTTGACCCTATCCGGGAGGAAATATTCTGGCTGCCCATTTTTACGCAGCAGAGCAATTACATCTCCGACAATGTGGGCTTTTACCAGAAAGAAAACAGGGAGAGGGCCCTTAATCTCGCGGATATTTTTAATGAATACTGGTCTTTTTCCAATGTATTGCTCGGATTTTCCCGGATCGGAAGAAGTGACTTTCCCATAGCCTTGCAGCACCACAGGGCCGTAGTGAACGCATTGACCGATTATTATGAATTCATGACAAGTTTTGTCGCATTGCAGCGGCGGGAAGCCATAATCGGTTCGATGTCCCTGCTTTATATGGACCGTGCCCGCCGGATGGCATGTTTCTTTTTAACGCAGATGTCGCTTTATTTGGATTTACGGTCACCGGAATGCGACCCTTACGCCCAGAGGATCAGTTCGGTATGACCCTCAGCCTGGTAGATTCCATTCTTCTATAAAAATTCAAGGAGGTTTAGCCAATGGCTGCCGTTACATATTCAAATACAGATATTAACCGCTTCTGGCTGCAGGTTTTGGGAGATAACGCCCTCATAATATTAAATATTCTCTCCCCGCAAAGTTCGGCTGAAATTCGCGATGCAAAAGCGTTAGCCGACCGGTTTGACGCGCTTGCGCTCAGGGCAAACCAGAACCCTACCCCGGAACAGACCGCCCAGTTAAACAAGGAGGCTTTTCAGGCCGCCCAGGACATCCGGAAATTCTTTATCCATATATTGGACCTTATGCTGACAACCAATTTTCATATCGATATAAAACCCGCGATTATAAATTATTTTGTTAACGAGGCCGAAAGATACATGGACCTGCTGAACGCATTCATGCAAAACAAGACTCCGGCCTCTGACCTGCTTAAGGAGGAAATATTCTGGCTGCCGGCTTTTTCCCTTCAGAACAGGTATATTGCCGATAAGCTAGGTTATTTCCAGGTAGAAAACAGGGAAAAAGCCCGGACTCTGGCCACAGTTTTGAACAGATATTGGGATTCATCCGTAGAACTGGACGGCATATCCCGGATTGGAACAGAAGATTTTCCCATGGTGCGGGAGCATCACTTGGTTGTAATAGACGTACTGAACGGTTATTACAGGTTTTTAAACAACCTTATTACATTGAAGGAAGAAAGAAGACAGTCCGGCTCAATGTCGCTTCTCTATCTTGACCGCTCGCGCCGGATGCTGTGCCGATTTTTAATGCAGGCGGCCGCTTTTACCGATACAACGGTACCAACCTGCGATCCATATGCCAAAAGGATCAGTGTATATTGATTCCGGCTTACTCCCCTTATTTCTGAAAGCTATACATTTTTGACTATTCTGCATACCCTTATACGCGGCGGAAGCCGCATTTTTTTTATATTGAAATTGATCCGCGGCAAAACCGCGCTTATAAACCGAAAAACCGATGCCGGGTTATACGGCTTTTTAATAAATTAGGGACGGAGTTTTTCCGCTCCTTTTGTTTAATAAAAAAGGTTTATTCGGCCTGTCCGTCTGGACTCTTCCGCACTTTCTTTCAATACTATATAATATAAGATTTTAAGGATGAACAAGTCCTGAATCTTAGAGGTAATTTATAATGGAAAACAGTATCAGTATTCATACAAGCAATATAAATGATCTTCAATTCGGTTTTCAATTATTGGGCGATTACGCCAGATTCATACTGAATGCAATAGGACCCGGTTCTATATCCGAAGCGGAAAAGGCGCGTGAATTTATTGCTTTATTTGACAGCAGGTATGCAAGATCCAGGCAGACATTATCCGGCGATGAATTGAAACAGTTAAACCGGCAGGCATTTGATGATGTGCAGGAGTTCCGCAAATACGTACTCCAGGTTTTAAGGCTTCAAATTTCCAGAACTATAGTTATCAATTTAAAACCCCAAACTTTAAATATGATGACGAACACTGCCGAACTGCTTTTGGATGGCCTGAGCGCATATATGCGGAATGCCTTTCCCGATACTGCGCATCTCACAAGTACCTGGCTGCAAAATATTCACATAACCGCTTTGGACATACAAGATAAATTGGGAATATTGTATTTTGAAGAAAAAACCAAAGCCGGCGGGTTTGCGGACAGATTTTTTGACTTATTCAACAAATCATTGATTATTGACGGTATGCGGCGCACAGGGCTTGAAAATTTGCCGGCGTTTAAACAGTTTTTCAATCAAATCCGAAAAAATATGCTTGCCTACGCGGAATACCTGGTTGATCTAACCGTTATGATTTCAGCAAAAGAGTACGTCGGAATGCTTACCCTTCTGGAAGTCGACAGTACATACCGGAGGGTATGCTTTTTTATAACAAAGTTGTCGCTCATTTCGGAAATCGAGCCGCCTGTCTGCGATCCCGCCGGTCCAAGGCGCGAATAATATTTTTGACGCCGCCTACACATTATATTTTCTTTAAACGCCTTTTGTCCGCAGGCATAAGATGCACCTCTTAAAAACAGCCACGCCTGCTAATATAACGGATGTATAAAGCAGCGCATTTAAGGCAAATGCGCTCAGAAACCCGGGATTATCGTAAGCCCAGCAGGCCGCAGCCGGGATGAGATAAAAAAGGACCGCCGCCGCCCTCCCGTCAGCATCGAAGACAAGGGCTTTTCGGCTGTCATTCCCTTTTGTATGGGTCAAAACCCTGGACGTTGAAAGAAACACCAGAAAATCAGCCGCTACAAACACAGTAAACCACACAGGGAGCACACCGGAAATATTGAATAAAACAAACGACGAGATCATAAACAGGAGATCCGCAGCAACATCCAGCGCAGCACCGAATGCAGTCTGCGCGTGTAAACCGCGCGCCGCAGCTCCATCCAAAAGATCGGTCAGGCAAATCAGCGCAAAAAGAATATAGGGTCCGGCAGGGATCGCTGTTGATACGTGATTGAACCGTCCTAAAAGCGCACATATGAACTGGATGGTTAAAATGAACCTTAAGGCGGTTAATATGTTGGGCAAACAGCTTACGCGCTTTTTCATAATATCCTTTTATTGATTGACTCCTTTCGAAAAAAACTTAAATACAGTTTAGACATCAATCATGGTTAAGTAAAGAAATAAATAGTTGCTTTCCGTTAACTGTTGGTTGCATAACAACGTTTTTTTCAGATTTTGCCTGCCGGCAGGATGAAACAAATGTCTCTTTGTAAAAGGCGGCCGAATTTCCTATTTACAATAGAACCGATATCCCCGGAACTTAATTCTTCCGAACAGAATAATATAATCCGAATATATTCCTTGGAGGTTTAAGCATGGTATGGCTACCGTTACATATTCAAATGAAGATTTAAACCGGTTTTGGCTCCGGATTTTAGGAGACGGCGCGCTTATTATACTTAACGCGCTTTCCCCCAAAGAGGCTGAGGCAGCAAAGCAGGTAAGAGCGCTGGCCGAGAGATTCGATTCGCTTGCGCTCAGATCGAATGAGAACCCCACAGCCGAACAGATGGTTCAAATAAACAAAGAAGCGTTCCAGACAGCCCAGGATTTCCGCATGTTTCTCCTTTTAACTGCAAAAAAGTTTCTGACAGAGGACTTTCATTTGGATGTGAAACCTTCTTTGCTGAATAACTATGTTAATGAAACGGAAAGATACCTCGATCTGCTAAATACCTTTATGCAAAACAGGAAACCGGTATTCGACCAAATCCGGGAAGAAATATTCTGGCTGCCGGTTTTTACGCACCAGACCTATTACATTGCCAGCAATGTAGGCTACTATCAGAAGGAAAACAGGGAAAAGGCTCAGAATTACACGGATATTTTAAACGAGTTCTGGGCGTTTTCCATGGAACTTGATATGATGTCCCTAATCGGCACAGGCGATTTTCCCATGGCAAGAGAGCATCATAGAGCTGTGGTAAATGTATTGAACGACTATTACGAATTCTTAACAAGCCTGATCGCATTACAGAAGCGTGCAACCATGCCCGGTTCATTGCCCATGCTTTATCTGGACCGTTCACGCCGGATCGTATGCTTCTATTTAAGGGAGGCGGCCGTATTCCTTGACTCCGAGGCTCCGGACTGCGATCCATACGCCCAAAGGATAAGCTCGCTATAGCAGCGTCAAGCGGCATAGATTTAGTGCCCGAAATTATCTTTCTTTATTATATATAAATCCAAGGAGGCTCGGCTTATGGCTGTCGTTACATATTCAAATGAAGATTTAAACCGGTTTTGGCTCCAGATCATGGGAGACAATGCCATTATCATATTCAACGCGCTTTCCCCCCAGGAATCTGATGATGCGCCCAAGGTAAAGGCATTGGCCGACAGGTTCGACGCTCTCGCGCTCCGCGCAAACCAAAATCCAACGCCCGAACAGACCGCCGGGATAAACAGGGAAGCATACGGCGCCGTCCAGGATTTCCGAAAGTTTCTCCTTCAAATAATGAAGACACTGCTTACAAGCAGATATTATATCTATTTAAAACCGGGAATCATAATCAACTTTGTGGGCGAGGCCCAAAGATATCTCGATCTTTTGGATGTTTTTATGCAGAACAAAAAACCGGAGTATAACCCGCTGCTCGAAGAGATATACTGGCTTCCGCTTTTTTCGATCCAGAACAGGTACATCGCCGACAACCTGGGGTACTACCAGGAGCATAACATAAATTTTGCCCGGAACCTGGCTTCCTATATAAACAAATATGCCGCTTATTCTGTTGAACTGAAAGGATTGTCCCGGATCGGAACGGAAAATTTCCCCATGGCACGGGAACATCACATTGCGGTATTTGATTATTTGAACACATATTTTAAGTTCCTGAATAATATAGTTTTCCTGCAGCAGCAAAAAAAAATCCCCAGCTCAATGTCCCTTTTATATCTGGACCGTTCACGGAGGATGTTGTGCCATTTTTTAAAGCAGATGGCCGTATTTTTGGACTCCGAGGCCCCGGACTGCGACCCTTACGCAAAAAGAATAAGTTCCAATTAATTTTGCTGAATAAACAAAAATCTGAGGATGGTGATCTCTCTTTCCGATCCTAACAGATTACTTTTTTAAAATGCAGGCGGTAAGCCACCAAATCACGCCAACAGTTATTACGATTCCGGACAGAAGCGCATATACCAGCATCTGAAGGCTGAACAAATACACAATGATCGCAACCCCTGTTGCATATAATGTGCCCAGCAGCAGCCAGCGCGGTATGCTGCGGATCAGGGCCTGGCCGATCAGCGCCAGAAACAGGCCGCCTGTCAAAAATGACAGGAAATCACCGGCGTCTTCCCCGCCCCAGATAATTACGATGATACCTAAAGCAATAAAAATATATCCCAGAATTGTTAACCCGGACGCGCCGGTTCTGCTTTTTTTTATCAGGTCCTGCTGAAAAATTTTATCCCCCCGGACAAGCTCATCCAAAGAAAGGTTGAATATATCGGAAAGCTTTATCAGTTTTTCAATGTCCGGATAGCTTTTTCCGGTCTCCCATTTGGAAATGGCCTGGCGCGACATATCCATTTTGGCCGCCAGTTCATCCTGGGATATGTTCAGCTTTTCACGCTCGTGTTTGATCCTGCTTCCAAGGTCCATAATTGATCCTTTCAATATAAAAGATATCTACAGTTTAATCATCCGCATCATTTTAGTAAAGAAATAAACGGATGCATTTGCGCAACTGTTGGTAGCACAGCTGCGCTGCGGCGTGCAGCGATGAATCTGACAATGTTTTTTTCTGTTTGATCACAGTGCCGTATTTACCAAAATCTCCGGCATCTCCCGTATAGCGGTTTTGCATTTCTTTGCCCTTTATTTATTAATATACCCTTAGGCATCTCTTAATACAACCCCAGCCATAACGCGCCTCTTGCATTTATTAATTATAACAGCTATAATTAACACTGTTAAGTTGTTTAACTGAGGCAGGTAAGGTCAATGGGTATTCAGGAACGGAAAATCCGGCACAAGGATAACTTAAGACAGGCCATTCTGGACGCGGCGGAAGAGCTGTTTGTGGACCAGGGGTTCAACAACGTTTCCATGCGCAAGATCGCCAAAAAAATAGAATATTCCGCCACCACAATTTATCTGTATTTCAAGGATAAAGGGGAAATTTTCCATTGCCTGCTGGACCAGTATTACAGGAGGCTGCTGATGATCATGACGGACATCCAGAATGAGTATGGCGACGATCCGCTCCTGTGCATACGAAAGGGAATGCGCGCTTATACCGGATTCGGACTCGAAAACCCCAATTATTACAAGCTTGCCTTTATGCTGACGCCCGATATTCCAGCCGGGGATTACCTGGACCAATCGTTTGCAGGCAACCAGGTGCAGCAAACTCTGCGGAACAATGTGGCGGAATGCATTCGCCGGGGCATCTTTCCCCGGATGGAAACAGAACTTGGAATGCAAATTTTGTGGTCCATGAACCACGGCATCACTTCCCTGCTGATCTCCAACCCCGCATACCCATGGGTAGAACAGGATAAACTGATCGATACCTATATTGAAACCGCGATTGCGGGAATGACATTATAATTTTTTTACCCTATTCTTAACACTGTTATGTATATTAATATAGTTAATTTTAATGGAGGGACTTATCATGTTTTTTGCCAAACCGGATACCGGAGAACCGAGCGTTTTTACAAACAGAAATTTCACCCTTTTCTTTTCCGCGCGCATCACCTCGCAGCTTGGGGATCAGCTCTACACATTTGCGGTGCTATGGTATATCCTGGACGTTACAGGCTCCAGCCTTCAAATGACCGTTCCCCTGCTGCTGACCACTATAATCACCGCCGCTGTATCTCTTTTTGGCGGCACTATAGCCGACCGCATGAACCGGAAACGGATTCTTGTGCAAACGGATATCGTACAGGGCATTGTTCTTGTATTGATGGCGGTTCTGGTTTCGTATAATTCCCTGCAGGTTTGGATGATCTGTCTGCTGACAGTTGTGCTGGCGTTCTGCGGCGCGGTCTTCTCCCCTGCGGCAAGCGCCATGATCCCCGATATCGTGCGTCCCGGACAGATTCCTCAGGCAACGTCGGCCAACCAGTTTACCATCAGCCTCTGCACCATGGCGGGCATGCTCTCGGGAGGCTTACTGTACCAGTTTTTCGGCATCACGGCTGTCCTCCTCATGAACGCTGCATCCAACTTTGCCTCTGCAATCATGGAATCCAGGCTTCAGGTTCCGGCGCTCCCTGCTCAAAGAGAAAAAATCGCCGTGATTGAGAGCATCCGGCGCTCCCTGAGCGATCTGTCGGAAGGTTACAGGCATGTGAAGGGAAACCAACCCGTTTTCCGCTTTTTGTGGGTAAGCAGCGTATTCAATATAGTTTCTCTGCCTGTCGGCATGGTATTGATCCCTTATTTTTTTAACGTATCTCTTCAGTCCACGGCTGTGGAACTGGCTGTCCCGCAGGCGTTCATGTGGCTGGGAATGATCGCCGCCACTCTGGTTGTCCCCCTGACAATGCGGCGCAATCCGCTGACCCGCCTGATCTGCCGCAGCCTGTTGGTGATGGCCGCCTGCACGCTGGCGGGAACGCCGCTCGTGCTAAGCGTACTGAACGGCTGGCTTAATGCCGGGCAGGTCAGCCTCTTATGGACAGGCGTCAACCTGCTGGTTGGCATTTCGGTGAACCTGTTTATCATTCCCCTGTATACTTTTTTTCAGGAGCAGTCTGCCGGAGAATTCCGCGGCAGGTTTTGGGGAATCGAAAATTCCATGCGCACACTGGCGCTCAGCTGCGGTTACCTGCTGGCCGGAGTTTTTGCACAGAACATCAGCCTTTTGATTCTGTTTGCGGTTTATGCCGTGCTTACAGCCGCTCTTGCCCTGTGGGTCAAAAGGATCGCCCCTCGCAGTGCCAATAAGAAAATCCCACAGATGCGGCTGTGGGAAGAAAGAGAACCTTGAAACCAGATCGGCAGGGAACATTACTCCGCTCGTGCAGCCGAATTTTCAATAGCCTTCAGATATGATTTGCCGCCGGCTGAACGAATTGTCCTTTATTCATTCATCAATAATCAAAAAAATTATTTCGGTTTGTCCGTCAAACCCTTTATAATAAATTCCGATATATAATCCACGACCTGCGGAAAATATTTTAAGCCGATTTCATCCTTATGCATATCAATATTGATGATTGCAGAAAAAATGGCCATAATTAACTCGGGATCCAGATCCTTTCTCATTTTGCCCTCGGTTTGCCATTTTTGCACCAGTTCAAAAAAACTGCCGTACAGGAAGCCAACCGAGTCCAGACCGTTTTCCGTGCGGAATAACTGCTCTATTTTGCCAAAGACATCCCGGTTGTACCATTCCCGAAGGATTGGGTTTGAGCTCATGCCATCAAAGTTTAAACGTATGACATCGTGTATCAACTGAAGGGGTTCCCCGTTCAGATCAACGGAATCCATGATATAATTTTTCAGCTTCAGGTTTTCTTCCAGAAAAATATCCAAAAACAGCTTTTCCTTGGACGGATAGTAATTATAAAATGTGCCTACCGCCATCCCCGCGGTTTTGGTTATATCCGCGACATTCGTTTCCTTGAATCCATTTGCGCTGAACAATTCCTTTGCGCATTTGAATAATTCCGCTCTTTTATCCGTCATTTAAACAACCTCCCGGTTTGATTTCAAATCCAATTATAACGCATTTACCCCCGGCGGTCAGCAAAAGCTTATCTGCGGACCGGTTTTATTTCCGGCGAATGAAGTCCTTTTTCACCCGAGCTTCTGAACAGTATCCTTCCCATAAGATCAAACAGAGCGCCGGCGAGTTTTTTGAATATGCCCAGCGGAACACCGTAATAGTAATCCGACGTAAACCAGCCATTATCCCTGTAATACCTGTAATCCCTGAACTTTTCGTTTTGCAGATTCTGAATACTTTTGCGGGCCAGCCGGAAGATCATCAGCCTGAATAAGGATGGAACGGCCGGCGCCGGGCGCGTCAGTTCCTTATAAAATCTTGCGGACGCTTTTTTTACCGTACGGGCCAGTTTGATTTCGTCGCGCGTATCCGCGGGACCAAGCGCTCTTACGGTACAGCCGTCCACCGGACGAAATCCCCAGTTTCCGGCTATCGTCTGCAAATATTTCTGAATTTTTTTGCCGCCGAACATTCCCTGGGCGACAACTGCCGTAAATGTTTTGCCAAAAAAACGCGGCCGGTGCAGCACAAAACTCATACGGTCCAATAAATTTTTTACCTGCGCCGATACCTGGAAGGAATAATTGGGCGTCGCAATAATTACCCCGTCCGAACCGTATATCTTTTTAAGGAGCGCATCACGGTCGTCTTTCAGCGGACACGAATCCTCCCCTTTTTCGAAACACATGCAGCAACTTTTGCAAAATTCCAGTCGGTAATCCTTTAAGAAAACATACTCAAATTGAACCTCTCCTAAAGATTTGAGATTCGTTTCAAACTCCTGTACCGCCCGGTAAGTCAGCCTCTTTTGCTGGCTGCCTATAAACGCGGTTACTTTTTTCAAATTCAATCACCTCCAATAGATATGAATGAATATTATTTTATTCATTCATATTATAGTATGAGCAATTTGTCCATGTCAATACAAAAAAATAATTAAGGCCACTGACAAACCCCAACTGCGGAGCCTGTCCTGAGCGAAGCGAAGGATCTGTTTTCCGCCCTTCTCACTTCGCTATGGATTCACACTTTATGTAAGTTGATTTTTGGGGTGGGGTAGTGGGGCTTTCAACAGCCTTCATACTCATTGATAAATTTGAAATTATTTCATAAAAAGATATAAAGCCTTTTTCTCAGGCATCAAACCCGCGCAATATGCGGTAAAACATCTCCATATCGCTGTTGTGGCGGACGATGTCCGCCAGTTTACCGTATTCGCGCTCTTTGTATTCCGCAAAGGAAAGCGCTTTCCCTTCTATCGCACCCAGGCCTTTCTTTTGGCGCAGATTGTTCACCAGTTTTCGGAGGAATACGCCGTTGTCAAATACGCCGTGCAGATAGGTGCCGAACACATTTGCCTTCGGATTGCATACCATGTCCAGCAAATGAACGTCGCGTTCCCCCTGCCGGATAACGGTTGCTACAGGAACGGCGTCTTTTCCGTATTCGTTCCGGCCCATATGGATCTCGTATCCTTCCAGGCCGCAGCCGTTCAGTTCGGCAAAAAAACCGTTTCCCGCGTATTCTATCCTGCCCTTTGACTGCGCCGTGACCTTATCTTTCAGCAGGGTCACATCAAAATCCAGCAGGCCCAGGCCCTGCGCCTGCTTATCGCCGGTTTCGCTGCCTTCGGGATCGAATATCCTTTTGCCCAGCATCTGGTATCCGCCGCAAATGCCCATCAGCATGCCGCCTTCCTGAGCAAAGCGGACGAGTTCGCCGGCCAGGCCGCTCTGTCTTAAGAAATTGAGATCCCCCATCGTGCTTTTACTGCCGGGCAGTATAATAAGATCTTTGTCCGCGATTTGCGAAGAGCTTGTAATATACTCCACACCCACCCCGGATTCGTTGTATAATATATTGAAATCTGTAAAATTGGACATATAGGGAAGGCGTGTAACGCCAATCCTGACCTCCGCGCCTGCGGAAGTGCTTCTGTAAAACCGCTCGGTCACGCTGTCCTCGTCTTCGAGGTCAATATCCATGAAGGGGATAACCCCCAGAACAGGTATTCCAATCCTGTCTTCAAGCATCCGGAGTCCCGGTTTTAAAATCTCCGCGTCTCCCCTGAATTTGTTTATAATGACGGCCTTAATCCGCTGTTTTTCCTCGGGTTTTAAAAGTTCTATGGTTCCGTACAGCGACGCGAATACGCCGCCCTTGTCGATATCTCCGATCAGCAGCACTGGCGCGTCCGCGATATCGGCCATACCCATGTTCACAAGGTCGTTTTCGCTTAAGTTGATTTCAGCCGGGCTGCCAGCCCCTTCGATCACCACGTAATCGTATTTTGCCTCAAGTTCACCGTAGGTTTTCCGTATGCCTTCCCTGAGGCTGTCTTTCAACAAATGGTATTCCATTGCGCTCAGGTTGGAAAGCGCCTTGCCGTTCAGTATCACCTGGGCGTATGTGTCCGCTGTGGGTTTGATCAGTATGGGATTCATGGAGCAGTCGGGCTCTATACCCGCCGCCTCGGCCTGCATGACCTGCGCGCGCCCCATTTCGTCCCCGGACGCGGTCACAAAGGAATTCAGCGCCATATTCTGCGATTTGAACGGTGCAACCGAATAACCGTCCTGCTTCAGTATTCTCAAATACGCCGCGGTAAGAAGGCTTTTTCCAACGGTCGAAGCCGTCCCCTGCAGCATGATGCATTTTTTTTTCAAAATATGCCGCCTTTCCGGCTATATGACAGCCTGTCTTTTGATATTGATTATAGTTTATGGAATTTATATTGAAAAGGCCGATATTCCACAAATTTTGAATATTTTGTTCCAACTTCTATCTGCCGGAATGCTTTATGAATGAGCCGGCCGGTTTCATCTGTTCAGAAAAAAGGGCGGATTTCGCAAAGCTATCCACCCATATTCTTACATTATTCCAATTTGTTTACTTATCATTCTATTTATTTAACAATGCTTCCACTTCCGCCCGTTTTTCGAACAGCAGACAGCCGCCTTCGTGTTCCTGCAGGAGATAGCCTTCTTTATTGAGTTCCCGGAACAATGCGGACTCCATGGCCTCAAGCAGCGTATGGTCCTTTAAATTGAGATCCGAGTAGGGTGAAAACGGACACGGCTCGGCGTCCCCGTCCGGGTTGATATGGAAAAATCCCCTTCCCGCAGCCAGGCAGCCGCCCGTCAGCTTTTCGTCCCCCGGGAACGATATGAAAATAAAGTTTTTATAGGCCTTCCGCAGTTCATCCAGTTTTGCGTCCATCGCTTTTCTGTCCTCATCAGACAGCGCGAGGGCGCGGGTCTGCTGGTCCACAGGCGTATACTCCACATAGAAAACAAGTTTGCAGCCGTGGGAAGTCAAGCCGTCAATAAATTCTTTTCCGGTCACGTATGCAAGATTTTCTTTTGTTACGGTTACGGACGCGCAGAAAAACACTTTGCTGCGGTTCAGCTGGTCCATCGAGGCGGTAAGCGCGCTGTATATGCCTTCACCGCGCCGCTCATCCGTCCTCTGCCGGTCGCCCTCCAGGCTCAGCACAGGGATCATGTTGCGGTTTCGGCGGAAAAAGTCTATATATCCTTCATCCATCATTGTGCCGTTTGTAAAAACGGGAAACAAAACATTCCGGATTTGGGCTGCCCGCTCCAATACTTCCCTTCTCATCAGGGGTTCTCCGCCCGCAAGGAGAATGAATCCCACCCCGATACCGGATGCTTCCTGAAAAATCTCCGACCAGCGCTGAGCCGTCATCTGACTGTTTTGGCCGCTTGAGCAGATATGGTTTTCAATGGCGTAGCATCCCTTGCAGTGCAGGTTGCAGCTTGATGTAATGCTGGCAATCAGGAACGGCGGAACATGCTCTCCCTTCTTTTCATACTTTTCACGGATTTTATACGCGCGTCTGCTGGCTATGGCCATTTTGAGCAAAAAAAAGAATTCGCCCGGATTTTTTACCGATGCACGAACGGCGTCCCGCAGCAGAATCCCGATATTCACTCTCATATATTCGGATAAGTCGATCAATCCGTTATCCTCCTCATATATTAATATATTGCTATATTTTGATGGAAATTTCACCCGAACACAACAGTTTTAGGTTTCCGAAAGAATCCCTTACCACCAGCCGGCCTTCCCCGTCTATATCCACCGCAGTTGCCATCTCCCGTCTGTCCATATGGATGATCTCTATCTGACGCCCCAGCACGCAGGAGCGTTTTTTATATTCCTCCATGCAGTCTTCTGCAAGCGCAGTATCCATTTCATTCAGTATTTCGGCCATCAGCCGGTTGCGGTTTACCTTGCCCGGAACCGACGCTGCGATTGCCTTTAGTTCTTCCGGAAAATCCCGTGTGGACACGTTCACGCCTATCCCGACCACGATATATTCCACATGGCCGCTCTCAAGGTCGCTCGCCGCTTCGGAAAGAATGCCGCACACTTTTTTCCCCTCTATATAAATATCGTTTACCCATTTGATTTGTACCAAATCCCCGGTAAATTTTTGTATCGCACGCGCGACCGCCACAGCGGTTCGGCATGTCACAATCGTCGCGTCGGCCAGGGTCATTTTGGGCCGCAGCAGCACGCTGAAATACAGCCCTGTACCCGGAGGCGAGAAAAACAATTTGCCGCGCCTGCCTTTTCCGCCTGTCTGCATTTCCGCTGCGACAACGGTTCTGTCCGGGGCTCTGCTCTGCGCCAGGCGCCTTACCTCGGTATTGGTGGAATCCACGGAATCGTGTACGTGTATACGCCATTCCCCTTTGAGGAAAGTGCTGACGCCTGCCACGGACAGGATATCGTTTTCCATAAATGTGTAGCCCTTGTTTGTGGAAGCGAAAATCGGATACCCTTCCTCGCGAAGGGACTGAACCGCCTTCCATACCGATGCGCGTGAAACGCCCAGGAGTTTGGCAAGTTCTTCCCCCGAAAGGGTCTTTCCCTTGTTTTTTTCAAATATTTCAAGTACAGAATCTCGTACAGTCATAATAGCACCTCATTGGTAAACGGTGATTAAATAAGGAATGTTGGATGGGTGAGCAGACAACCTTTTGGATGAATCAGCGTTTACATTAGTATTTATATCATAAAGATTTCCATAATAAAAGCCCTAAATGGTTGATAATGCTCAACCGATGGTTGAATTTTGGGCTCAACTGTCAGGAAAATTAGGTAAAACGGAAAAAACACCTCGCGCCACTTTTCCCACCAGGGGAGGACGTTAGAATCAATCCATTACGAAAGCCACTGAAAGCCGCAAATACAAGGCATTTTGAGAGCTGAGCCGACCGCTGCCATATGCCGAGCGAAAATGAGCGCCGTCGATTGAACCGCGAGCCCATAGTGAAGAGGGAAAGCATAAAATGATTTCATTGTAAAAAGAGGGTTTTTATAAATAGCAAAGCAAAAGTACGCTATACACTCTTTTAAGATATCCAATATTTTAACTGGCAACCTGAACGGCTTGGGGAGAATGGCCCAGAGCCCCTGCGGGCCGTTTTAAGGGGGTTATGGGGGTTGTCAGGGGGCCTAAGGGGGGAAATCGGAATCCTCCCTTGGCCCGCCTGACAAAAAATAGAATAGGAATACTAAGATTTATAATAAGTTGGTCCACGAGTAAGTAATATTTAAAATTATTGGCAATGTATATTAAAATCATAAAGTAAGGCTATCGTAAAGATCCTTCGGCTTTGCTCAAGATGGCCCGGGTAAGGTATTGCTTTTTTAAGGCAGAGACCACAGACATATATGGCAATGACACGAACTGAAGCTTTGGGATAGATAGTAGTAATCGGGCAATGCCGCCATGATTATTACCGTTGAAAGCAATGATAATTTATGATAAACTTTGCCGGGAGGCTTGTTATGTACAATTGTATTATTTTTGATATAGACGGCACGATCCTGGACACACGGGAGGCTTCGCTGCTGGCGGTACAAAAGGCGTATTTTGAGGAAAGCGGAAAACTTCTTCCACCCGAAGAATTCGATTTCTCATTCCGCACCACCACCCGCAACACGGCTAAAATCCTCAAAGTCAGGGACGCGGATCGGTTTATCTCCAATATAGACCGGCAATACCAGTTCTTTTCGGACCGCAACCGCATCTTTGACGGCATGGAAGATGTGATCCGCCGCCTTTTTGAACAAAATATTTACATGGGCGTTGTGACCTCCAAATCAATATGGGAATACGAACACGATTTTACGCATTTTAATTTGTCCCGGTATTTCGGGCAAGCCGTCTGCGTGGAACACACTCCAAAACATAAACCCGCTCCCGAACCGCTGTATAAATTTTTCGAACTCTCCGGGCAAAAATCCGAAACGTCCCTGTACATCGGGGATTCCAGCAGCGACGCGCTTTGCGCAAAGTCTGCCGGCGTGGACTTTGCGCTCGCCAAATGGGGCGCGATAGAGGACATTGCGGCAAAATACTATCTGGATAAGCCTGAAGAACTTTTTGATATATTATAATTGGAGTTGCCGGTATGAAAATTTCCGAGTACTTCGGCGGAGTCGTTAATAAAAACTTTTTAGAAAAGCCAGGGTTTACCCGCGGCTTCATTAAGCTGGGATTCGGCGTTCAGCACTATTTGCTTAAAGCTAAGCCAAACCCCAATCATCTGTCTTCCCAGCGGTACCTGACGCAGATAAGCATGGAATCCATACTGAACGCGCTGCGGCATCCCAAAAACAGCGCGATCGTTAATATTTTTACGCCCTGCGAACCGCTGCACGCAATGGGTATTCATCCCCTTTGCGCGGAGGGGTTTTCTTCCTATCTGACCGGAGGCTACAGTGAAAAAGGGTTTCTGGAATACGCCGAGCAATTGGGGGTCCCGGAGACATTCTGTTCCTACCACAAGGCGCTGGTCGGCGCCGCAGAATCCGGCGTTCTTCCGCGTCCCCGTTTTCTTGTCACCACCAGTACGGTCTGCGACGCAAACATCAATTCCTTCCGGCGAATCGCGGACTATTACGGTCTTCGCGAATTTGTTCTGGATGTGCCCCACGAAGATTCCGGGGAAGCCGTCTCCTATGTGGCCGGCCAGATCGTCCGCATGGTCGAATTTATCGAGGATACCATGCGCCGGAAAATGGACAGGGAAAAATTTCTGGAGGCGGTCCAAAATACAAATGCATCCATGGCTGCCTACCGCCGGTTTTTGGATGAGCTGGAGGACAAGTATTTTCCCACCAGCGTCAGCCTGCAGATGTTCAACCTGCTGCCCACCCATATTTTAATGGGCTCAAACGAAACCCGGCGTTTTTACGAGATGCAGCTTGCCGATATTATGGAGTGCGTCCCCGCAAAAGGCAAAAGGATACTCTGGAGCCATGTGCTGCCCTATTATGCCGAGCCCGCATCCGCTCTTTTTGATTTCAACCCCCGCATGCAGCTGCTGGTGAACGACCTGTGCTTCGATTATATGAATGAGATTCCTTTGGACGACCCGTATAAGGGCTTTGCCGAGCGCCTGATCAACAATACCATGAACGGCGATTTTGAACGGAAAACAGACGCGATGCTTAAGATGTGCAGGAAACTCCATGCCGACGGCGTGGTTTGCTTCTGCCACTGGGGCTGCAAGCAGTCATCGGGCGGCGTTTATCTTTTAAAACAGGCGCTGGAGGCGGAAGGCATACCCGCGCTGATACTGGACGGCGACGCGTGCGACCGCCGGAACTCTCAAACCGGGCAGATGAGTACGCGTCTTGAGGCCTTTGCTGAAATGCTGGAGAAAAAACAATGATCGGTTATCTTTGCAAATACTCCCCCATAGAACTCTTTCCCGGATTCGGGGAATCTCCCCGGCTGATTGCGCCCGCCCCTTCGGGCGCGCAGGACGCCGCCGTGCATCCCAACCTTTGCAGCTATGCCAAAACGGCTTACCTGTACTGTGCGGAAAACCGCATTTCAGAGATCGTCTTTACCAACTGCTGCGATTCTATGAAACGGATATCCGATATTATGAAAGAATCCGCATCATTTCGATTCATGCTCAATCTCCCCCGCGTGCAGTCGGAAGATTCCGTCCGCCTTTTTGCCCGGGAGCTTTTGGATTTCATACAAAAATACGAGGCTTATACCGGCCGGAAGTTCGATACTGCCGCATTCAGGCAGGCCGTCCGGGAAGCATCCGTAAAAGAAGCCGAATCATCCGATTATGTTGCCGTGCTGGGGGCGCGTCTGCCCGAAGAACTCCTTTTGGCGGCGCGGAAAAGCTGTACGCTTCCTATCCGCGATCTCACCTGCACGGGACAGCGGCGCCGTTTCGGCGCTCTTCCGGATACGGAAGACCTTATGGAACTTCTGGAATGGTACGCCGGCGAACTGCTGGGCCAGCCCCCCTGTATGCGGATGCAGGATATCTCCGCCCGGAAGGGATTTTACGAAGACCAGCATTTGAAAGGGATCATCTACCATACCATCAAGTTCTGCGATTACTACGGGTTTGAATACGCCTTCCTGAAAAAACATTCGCATTTTCCCATACTCAAACTGGAAACGGATTACGCCGACGCAGGAGGCGGACAGATAAGGACCCGGCTGGAAGCGTTCTGGGAATCCCTCGGCCTGCTTGCGGAACCCGGGGAATCCACCCGGCCTAAAGCTGCCGCAAAAGCCGCTTTTTTTGCCGGGATTGATTCCGGTTCCACTTCGACCGACGCCGTTCTGCTGGATGCGGATCTCAATATCGTTGCGTACAGCATTTTTCCCACCGGCGGACGTGCGATCGACGGCGCCACGGCTGCGCTGGACAACGTACTCCAAAAGGCAGGCATCAGCCGGGACGAGATTGCAAACATCGTCGCCACCGGCTACGGCCGGAACGCGGTCGAAATGGGGAGCAACCCCGTAACCGAAATCACCTGCCACGCAAAAGGCGCGTTCCATTTGGACCCGTCCGTACGTACCATCATTGATATCGGCGGGCAGGACAGTAAAATAATAAAGCTGGACAACCATGGAAACATCATTGATTTTTCCATGAACGACAAATGCGCGGCCGGAACCGGAAGGTTTCTTGAAATGATGGCGTCCACCCTTGGAATGGATCTGACGGATTTTGCCTCAACGGGCCTCCATTGGAACGAAGACATAAAGATTTCCAGCATGTGCAGCGTGTTTGCGGAATCCGAGGTAATATCCCTGATTGCGCAAAACAAGGCAAGGCCGGATATTGTGCACGGTATCAACCAGTCCATTACGGCCAGGATATACGCCATGATCGCGCGGCTGAATTGCACGCCGGTCTATATGATGACCGGCGGCGTAGCAAAAAACAAAGGCGTTGTATTAGAACTGTCCAAAAAACTTGGATGTGATATCATAATGGGCAGCGAGCCCCAGATTTGCGGGGCTTTGGGCGCGGCCCTGATAGCGGCGGGTAAATAGGGCCGGATCAGACTGCCGCAAGCGGCTGCGCAAGCATGGTTACAAGCAATATGGCTAAAACTATCAATATCATACCGAATATTTTCATGATTTCCTCTTACCAAATATTACAGAATCCATCATTATTTTATCTTTTTTTTGATGAAATGTATAGGCCGAAATGCTTTTTCATAATAAAAGAAAAAAAAGCCGAAATGGCTTTTTTTTTAAAATTGAATTATGTTAAGGTTTAAAATTAATTTATATAAACTGCGAAGGCCGCCGAAAGCCCCTCTACCCCACCCCAAAAATCTTCGATTTTTCGGGTAGTTGGGGTTATCAGCGGTCTGTAGCTCAGCCTTTCAGCTGATCGAATTCCTGCTCGCAATACACGCACCTGTACAGTTTTTTCTTTTCATCCACCAAACGGAACTCATGCACAAGTTCCTGCTCGGTGGCGGTGATGCATCTGGGATTTTTACACTTGATGATGCCAACCACCCGCTTCGGAAGAGACAGCTTTTTCTTTTCGATTATTTTTCCGTTGTCTATGATGTTCACGGAGATATTCTGATCGATGAATCCCAGGGCATCCAGATCGGCGTCTATTACGTCTTCAATCTTTATGATATCTTTTTTACCCATTTTATTGGATTTTACGCTTTTGATAATGGCGACCGAACAATCCAGTTCGCCCAGGTTCAGGTAGTGGTATATATCCATGCTTTTTCCGGCCTGGATATGGTCCAGCACTACCCCGCGCTGTATGCTGTCAACACTTAACATTTTATTTCACCCCCAACAACCTTAAAATCAGAGCCATCCGGATATACTTTCCGTACAGCGCCTGTTTGAAATATACTGCGCGTTTATCCGGATCCACCTCGACGGATATCTCATTTACGCGCGGCAGCGGATGCATGACGATCATGTCTTCCTTTGCCATATCCATTTTGCGCTTGTCCAGAATATAGCTGTCTTTCAAACGCAGATATTCTTCTTCATTAAAAAACCGTTCCCGCTGTACTCTTGTCATATACAGCACGTCCAGCGTTCCGATTACTTCTTCCAGCTTTTCTACCTGAATGTAGGAGCCGCCTTTTTCCAGAATGTCTTCCTTTACATACATGGGCACCTTTAATTCATTAGGCGATATCAGTACAAACCGTATTCCCGCATGCCTGGACAGCGCGCGGATCAGGGAATGCACCGTTCTGCCGAATTTCAGGTCTCCGCAGAACCCGACGGTCAGGTTATCCAGCCTGCCTTTTAATACGCTCATTGTCAGGAGGTCGGTCAAGGTCTGGGTAGGATGCTGATGGCCGCCGTCCCCGGCGTTGATGATCGGGATGCTGAGGTTCCTTGCCGCCACAAGCGCGGAGCCTTCTTTTGGATGACGCATGGCAATGATATCCGCGTAGCATTCAACCGTCCGCACCGTGTCCGATACGCTTTCGCCCTTGGCGGCCGAACTCGAATCGGCGGTGGAAAATCCGATCACGCTTCCGCCCAATTCGATCATGGCAGCCTCGAAGGAAAGGCGTGTCCGGGTTGATGGCTCAAAAAAAAGCGTTGCCAATTTTTTTCTTCGGCACGCTTCACTGTACTGGTCAGGATTTACAATGATATCTTTTGCAAGATCGATCAATTCCTGCTCTTCTTCAAGAGAGATATCTGCAATATCAATCAGGTTCTTCATGTACTCCTCCTGTAATTTTCTTTTTATTATACTATAGAGGCGTTTTATTGACAAGCATAAACTGTACTAGTAGAATATAACTATCTAAAAAATACCTGAAAGTGAATTTTATATATGTACATAAAAAATGCTGATCAGCTTTTGAACGTATACGCAAACATGACGTTCGGCATCAATCCTGTGTACCATGAACTCGTTGCCGATCTTGGTAGTTTTGATATTCAAAAGCGTACGGATGCTTTGATCATTTTACGGCATCTTTTAGATTCAGGGGAAATCCCCTCCCCCATAAGAGGAAACGGCACCAACAACCATGTGCAAACCTGGTACTCCTTTTCACCGTATACACCGACAATGGCCATATGGATGGCTTTTATGAGCGGACTTGCGGCCGTGGGCATTGCGGACCATGATTCGGTTGGCGGCGCGCCCGAATTTATCCGCGCGGGCGAAATCATGCGCATTGCAACAACCGTGGGAACGGAGATACGGGTAAATTTTATGGGCACGCCCATGAACGGCAGGCTCCTCAATAATCCCGACGAACCTGCGGTCGCTTATATGGCGGTGTACGGGATCCCGCACAGCCAGATTGAAAAGCTGGATGAGCTCCTGCTTGCTGATATCCGGCACAGCCGGAACGTACGCACCGCGGTGGAAACGTGGAACGCGCGCTCCATACTTCCCGACCGGGATACCCGCCCTGATTTTTGGAATGAAGTGGTGGATTATTCCCTGTACTGTTTCGGGAACGGGGAAATCACCAAAAACCGCAACTATATGAGCGGATCCGTAACCGAACGGCACATTCTTTTTGCCATTGTCAAGAGGCTTGTGAACAAATACGGCAGGGGCGAACATTTGATCCGTTATATCCGGGACAAACTGCAAATTCCGCTGGATGAAGAATCGAACAAGCTGCTGATGGACGCGGAATTTCCGCAGTATGAATTCGATCTTTTAAATATTTTGGAAGGGCATTTTATTCCGAAAATCTATCAGCCCAGCTTTGGAGACAAAGAACTCCCGCCGGATTCGCTTC
Source organism: Bacillota bacterium (assembly GCA_023393165.1). Lineage (GTDB taxonomy): Bacteria > Bacillota > Clostridia > Christensenellales > Christensenellaceae > JAEYKI01. Next base: position 131,956 of record JAEWMJ010000034.1, read on the forward strand.
CGGCTGCGGAAGTGATCAAAAAAGTGAAATCTTTGGGGTGCATTCCAAGCTACCGTTACCTGGGCGACGCGGGTGGATCCCCCGCCGGAAAGGCCCAAAAGTTTGAAGACGATTATTTGGACGAACTTTTTCCGCTTTTAAAAGACCTGGGTTTTGAAGCCGTTGATTATATGCCAACCCGCAACACAAGGGAGCAGCTTGAGCGGGTGACCGCTTTATGCGAACAATACGGTTTCATCCAAATCAGCGGAGAGTACATCAATCAGCCCAGGCAAGGATTTGTTTGTGAGGAACTCAGGGAACCGATGTTTGCGCACCTCTCCGATACAAGCTGGGTGCTCGTCGGGCATGAAATGGCCGCTTCGGATAACATCCAGAACGGCATTTGTTCAGCCAAAACGAAGAGGGCTTTTCCCGATTTAAAAAAGCGTATCGCACATTTTAAGGAGATTGGGCTGAAATACAGAAAATAAACCAAGAATAACCGCTTTATTATACAGTTTTTGGTCTTATCCGATGATATTCGGCAGATTAGGCTGTTAATTTTAAATCAAATAAACAACAGAATTATTGACAAAATTCAAATTTACTGTAAAATAATATCAGCGATATTGAAGGAGATTTATTGTAAATGGCATTGTTGGTTCTTCCAATTGTATCTCTGGTATTATATCTGATAGGATTCTTTTCTCCGGTTCTGGTAATATACATGGCTGTTGCGGGATTGATAACAGCCGTAGTTTCATATAAAAGATGCGCCCGTATTGCAGGCGACTCAGTATCAAATTTCAGCAAATATTTTTCCATGGTCCTGATTGTTGTGGGAGTAGTCTTAATACTCTGTATTGTTCTGTCCGTATTCGCAATCGGCCCAATGCTTTCATCGATTATTTAGTCCACAGTGAAGACGTCCGCATTGCCGGACTTACAATAAAAAATATAAATGCGCGACTGGCTGCATAATCCGGCGTTGATCCGCATAATTTCAAACGGGGCCTATTGGGTTATAAAATATTTATAATATTTTATTTCTCAATAAATCGGAAAGGAGGATATGAATATGACAGCTCTCCTTATTGCTATTATTGCTATCATCTGCGACGTTCTCGGTTTTGTGGTTCCCGGATTTGGCCTCTGGTTCTGGATAGCCGGTTTTGTACTGTCCATTATCGCTTTCGTTATGGGCAGGAACGCCGTAAAAGCCGATCCTGGCAACGGCAAAGCAAAAGCAGGAAAAATACTCGGGCTGATATTTATGATCATTGGCATCGTATTTATCGTTCTTGGTATTCTTGCTCTGACCTTGTTCATCGGCGGACTGGCATTTTTAGGTTCAGCTCTAGGTTCCTGAAAAACAAAAACAGCCGAAAGGCTGTTTTTACGGATGTTGCAAACCTATATGCTCCTGCGGCCATGCATTATGAATACAGGATTTGTTTAATATATAATAATTTTAAATAAAGAAAGGAGGTAAATTAAATGAAAGCTTTATCTATAGTTGGTCTCATTCTTGGTATTTTAAGCGTTATTTTGGCTTTAGTACTTGCTATGTTTGGCTTATGGTTTATCGCTCTGATATTTGGCATAGTTGCAATCGTATTTGCTATTATGACAATCAAAGCCAAAAAAGGAATGGGAATTGCTTCTATTATCCTGGGCGCAATAGGTATACTTTTATCTTTCTTGTTTGGCTTTGTATTCACAACTCTTTTTACTATCGCTTCACTGTTAGGATAAAAAACAGCAGACAAGGGGTTAAAATCAAGGAAACGAAAAAACAGCCTTGCGGCTGTTTTTTTACATTATTTTAAATTCTCGGGATTCAGGCATTCAAGTTCTTTTTTGATAAAGCGCCCGTCCTTGCGGACCAGTTCGCCGTCAAACCAGATCTCTCCCCCGCCGTATTCGGGCGTCTGAATGAGCACCATATCCCAGTGTACCGCGCTCCTGTTCCCGTTGTCCGCGTCGTCGTAACTATTTCCCGGGGTGAAATGTATGGAGCCCGAGATCTTTTCGTCAAACAGGATGTCGCTCATGGGTTTTGTGATATAGGGGTTTACGCCCAGCGAGAACTCGCCTATCCGGCGCGCGCCTTCGTCTGCGTCCAGTATTTTATTCAAACGCGCGGTATCGTTTGCTGTGGCCTCCGTAATCACGCCGTTTTTAAGCGTCAGGCTGATATTTTCAAATTTAAACCCCTGGGAAATGGAAGGCGTATTGAACGTGATCTTACCGTTTGCGGAATCCAGCACCGGCGCGGTATACACCTCGCCGTCCGGGATATTCATATGGCCCGCGCACTTGACCGCGCCGATTCCTTTGACGGAAAAAGTGATATCCGTATCCTTTGCCTTCAGGTGAACGCGGTCCGTTTTATTGAATACTTTTACCAGGGAGTCCATTGCCTTGTCCATTTTGGCGTAATCCAGATTGCATACGTTGAAATAAAAATCCTCAAAAGCGCGGGTGCTCATGCCGGCAAGCTGCGCCATGGACGGCGTCGGATAACGCAGCACCACCCATTTGGTACGCTTTAAGCGCAGTTCGTGGTGCACCTCTTTGGAATAAATGGACTGCCATAGTTCCTTTTTTTCCTGCGGCACATCCACGGATTCGGTCACATTGTCCGAACCCCGGATGGCGATATAGGCCTGCATCGCGCGCATACGCTGCGAATCCCAGTCGGTCATGTCCCGCACCTGCTGTTCGGTCATCCGCATCATCAATTCCCGGGAAACGGCGGGGCGGGTGGCGTCTATATACGGCAGTCCGCCCGCATCGTAAACCGCTTTTATGAGTTCTTCCACTATCATGTCGTCCACACAGGACGTATCTATCAATACCTTCTCGCCTTTTTGCACATGGCAGGAATAATTTATAAGGTTGCAGGCAAGTTTTTTGATTCGTTCGTCAACCAATTCTAATCATCTCCTTAATTGGATTTCACTTTCATCCAGGCGTCTTCATATAAATGTAAATCTTCCCCCAAATATTGATAAAATTCAACATTGGAAAGCTCCTCGTCCGAGGGATTGTAGGCGTTGTTTTCCGTAAGGGAGCCGTCCATAAAGGGCAGCGCGTCCTTCTCCGGAGTGGAATATCCCGTATACGCGGAATTCTTTGCCGCGATCTCCGGTTTGCACAGGAAATCGATAAATTTCAAAGCCGCGTCGTAAACGTCGGTATCTTTCATGATGCACAGGTTATCCACAAATATGTTTGCGCCTTCCTTGGGAAGCACATATTTTAAATCGGGATTATCCGCCATGCAGTATATGGCGTCTCCTGCGTAAACGGTTGCAAGCGCCGCGGAATTGTTGATCATGGACATCCTGATGTCGTCCGTACCGTAGGCCAGCACCAGGGGTTTCTGCTGGATCAGAAGATCCGCCGCTTCACCGAGTTGTGATTCGTCACGCGAGTTCATGGAGTATCCCAGGTATTTCAGCGCCACGCCCATCGTATCGCGGATAGAGTCGTACATCAGTATTTTGCCCTTGTATTGTTCGTCCCACAGCGCTCCCCAGGAATCCACGGGGCCCGACACCATCTTTGAATTATACAGGATGCCGAACGTTCCCCATGCGTAAGGAACGGTATATTCCTTGGAGCCGTCAAACAGATATTTATTCATGAAGTCTTCCACATACTTGTAGTTTTCCATCTTTGCGGTATCGATGGCTGCAAGACGGTCTTCCGCCGCCAGCCGCTCCACCATGTATTCGGACGGAACGATCACGTCCACATCGCTGCCCTTGGTGGTGGCGACGATGTACATTTCTTCGTTGGACGGAACTGTGGTCATATTGATCTGGATATCCGGATTTTCGTTCTGAAACTCCTCGATCACACTGCTGTCTATGTAATCTCCCCAGTTCAAAAACTGCACTACCGTCTTTTGGCTGCCGCCCGCGCAGGATGTTGCGGAAAACAGAACAACGAAAATCAAAAGTATACCGGTAATTTTTTTAATCAATTCTTTTTTCTCCTTTATGAAATAATATGTCATATCCTCTTTGCGGATACTTTATACTTTTTCATTGTACGCAGGTTCACGACCATAAGAAGCGATATCACTATCACAAACATGATCGCGGATAAAGCGTTGATCATTGGATTGATCCCCACCCTGGCCATGGAATAAATATACACCGACAGGTTCTGCGTCAGGCCCTGTGTGGTAAAAAAGCTGATTACAAAATCATCGAACGACATGGTAAACGCCAGCAGAAATCCGGTAAATATGCCCGGCATTATCTGCGGAAGCACCACTTTTTTCACCGCGTATGTGGGTGTTGCGCCCATGTCCAGCGCGGCCTCATAGGTCTGCGGGTCCATCTGCGTCAGTTTGGGCAGCACCGCAAGTATCACGTAAGGGATATTAAACGTGATATGCGCTAACAGCATGGTAAGATAGCCCCTTGGCATATTGATGAAAATAAACAGGAGCAAAAGAGATATGCCGGTCACAATATCCGCGTTTATCATGGGGATATAGGTAATGTTTAAAACCGTGTTTCTGGACCTGCGCCTGAAGCTGTTGATTCCGACCGCAGCCAGCGTGCCTATCAGGGTAGCGGCAAGCGCGGATATCAGGGCCACGGACAGCGTTACCCACACGGCGTTCCCAATCACGGGATCGCTGAATAGTTTTTCGTACCAGTGAAAGGAAAATCCCGACCATACCGCCATGTTTTTGGATTCGTTGAATGAAAAGAATATGAGGGTCGCTATGGGCAGGTACATAAATGCCAGAATGACGCCCAGATAAATCCGCGAAAGATGCTTTTTCACAGAAGCCCCGCCCCCTCTCCGTCCTTATCGTTGCGTTTGAATATCCACATGGAAATAACCATGATGATCATAAGTACAATGGACAGCGCCGATCCGTAATGCCATTCGCTCATCAGCACAAACTGGTTTTCGATCAGGTCGCCGTAGTATAAAAGATTGGAACCGCCAAGAAGCCTTGTGATGGCAAATGTGGTCATGGCGGGCATAAACACCATAATAACGCCCGATACGATGCCCGGACGGGAAAGCGGCAGCACCACCCGCCAAAAACACTGCATCCTGTTTGCGCCCAGGTCTTCCGCAGCTTCCAGGCAGGATAAGTCCATCTTTTGGAATGTGGAGTAAATGGGCAAGACCATAAACGGCAAAAAATTATACACCAGGCCGAAAAGCACTGCGCCGGGCGTATATAAAAACTGCACGGGCGCGAGCCCAAGGCCGGTCAGCAATTGGTTTAAGATTCCGTTCATATCGAGGAGCGTGCGCCAGGCATAGGTGCGCAGCAAAAAGTTCATCCACATGGGCAGCAGGAACAATACCGTCACAATCGCCCCTGTTGACGATTTTAAACGGGACAGCAGATAAGCCGCCGGATACCCCAGCAGCAAACAAAAAAGCGTCGCTAAAAAGGCGAGCCACAGCGACCGCAGCAAAACTTCCATACTCAGGGGAGCGAACGCTTTTATAATATTATTCATCGTCAGGTTCATGGACGAATCGGTGAACGCATACAGAAAAACAAGAATCATTGGCGCTACGATAAACAGGATCATCCATACGACATAGGGAACGGCAAAAATCTTTCTCTTCATACGGCCTCCCGTCCTATCGCAAAATTTCAGCAGTCCGGGAGTTTTCGAAACCCTCGTCTTCAGCCGGACGGGTACCCAGGTTATCGTACTCGCTCGTATGCATTACATGTATGTCGTTGGGTTCCAGATGAAACCCGACTTTCGCGCCAACTTCAAAAAAATCGGTGGAATGCACGAGCCATTCAAAATTGTTTTCGCCAGTGACACGTATTTCGTAATGTACGCCCATAAATATGATCGAGTCCACCTTGCCGGTGATATCGTCCGGGCTGTAATTACGGGTAATCTCAATGTCTTCCGGCCGCACAACCACTTTCACCGGACCGCTGCCAAAGCCGGCGTCCAGGCATGCAAATTCCCTTCCGGCAAAGCGGACCTTGTAATCCTCGGGCATCACGGCGTCAATAATGTTGCTTTCGCCAATAAAATCCGCGACAAAAGAATTGACGGGCTCGTTGTAGATGTCCTGGGGGGTGCCTACCTGCAGTATGACGCCCTTGTTCATGACCACGATGGTATCCGACATGGTCAGGGCTTCTTCCTGGTCGTGCGTAACATAAATAAAAGTAATCCCCAGGCTGCGCTGCATCCTTTTGAGTTCAAGCTGCATTTCCTGCCTGAACTTCAGATCCAGCGCCCCTAAGGGCTCGTCCAATAAAAGGACTTCCGGTTCGCAGACAAGCGCCCTTGCGATCGCTACGCGCTGCTGCTGGCCGCCCGAAAGTTTTGCAATATTGCGGTCATCGTATCCCGACAATCCGACAAGCTTTAAAATATCCTGCACACGTTTTTTTATTTGATCTTTCGGAAGCTTTTTGATGTTAAGCCCAAAAGCGACGTTCTCAAAAACATTTAGATGCGGAAAAAGCGCATACCGCTGAAACACGGTATTTACCCTGCGCTTATACGGCGGCACGTTCAGTATGGATTCTCCGAAAAACAGTATGTCCCCGCGCGTCGGCGTATCGAATCCGCCTATGATTCGAAGGAGCGTTGTCTTGCCGCAGCCGGACGGTCCTAAAAGCGTTAAGAATTCGTTTTCGCGTACATAAAGATTAATATCGGATAATACCGTGGTACCGTCAAACTGTTTGCTTACTCCAACCAAGTCTATGATCTTTTTCGACTTTGTCACCTCCCAACCGCATGGCTCAAAATCCCGGGTTTTATTTTAAAAAAACAAAAAAGTATTCTATACGATCCTCACAAAAAGGAGGCTGATTTCAATTTTGTGTCTGCTTTAAATCCGTTAGTCTTTTTTATTGGATTTCTGGGCGAACTCTTCCATTTTGTCCGCAATGCTCTGGGCGATATCCCCGGCTTTCATGCCCGCCATATAAGTGGTGCGCGCTACGGCAGCAGTCGCCTCCGCAGCCTTCTTCTTTACAAATTCGCCGGTCTCTGTCATTTTTTCTTTGGCGCCCTGCGCCATATCCATAGTCACTTCCTGCAGAACATCCATCGTATCCACAGCTTTGACTGCTATTTCTTCCGTTATGTCTATCGCTTTTTCAATAAAATCATTCGCAGCTTTGCCCGCTTTATCAAACGTTGCCATACATATGCACCCCTTTTCTATTGGAGTTCGGTATCATTATACGACACGCACCCTTAAAATACAACGATAAAAGCAACGGAAACCATAATACTAATCCACGATTAAAAATACAACGTTTGAGCCTCAGTTGACAAAGTAGTAAACGCCCTAAGGGGCATCTATCGGTCTCCGGCGGCGTTCTCGTCCTCGCTTTGCAACCAGCAAAGCTTCGTCCTGCGGCCTTGCCGGGAACGAATATCTATCCCTTAGGGTTGAAGAGTTTACAGCCGGGCCATTTGTGTCAGGGCAAGGCAGACGACCGAAGGCATGGCGGAACCCATGACGAGGGAGACTAACGCGGCTATGGCGCGAATGGGCCGCTGCAAACCGTTTATTACCTTGCCAGCTGAGGCTAACTGCATATTAGTATAAGAAAAAAGGAAGTAATCCTTAAAACGGATTACAACCCTTTTTCATTCAGTTCATTCTGAAATTATTTCACTTCTACGTCTGCGCCGACTTCTTTCAGGGAAGCAGCCAGTTTTTCAGCTTCTGCCTTGGGAAGGGCTTCTTTAACGGTGTTGGGCGCGCCGTCAACCAGGTCTTTCGCTTCTTTCAGGCCAAGACCTGTAGCTTCGCGAACGACTTTGATAACCTTGATTTTCTCAGCGCCTGCAGCTTTCAGGACAACGTCGAATTCGGTTTTTTCTTCAGCGGGTTCCGCCGAAGCTGCCGCTGCGGGTGCAGCCGCTACGGCAACGGGAGCTGCGGCCGATACGCCGAATTTTTCTTCCAGTTCTTTAACAAGTTCAGCAAGCTCGAGAACGCTCATTTTCTCGATAGCTTCTATAATCTGTGCTTTATCCATTTTAAATTACCTCCATAATAATCTATAAAATATTTTTAAGCTTCTTTTTGTTCTTTGATCGCATTCAGGGCGCATACAAACGCTCTTGGAACTCCGGACAGAACGCCGACAAAGTTCGATATAGGCGCATTTAATGTACCCAGTAATTTTGCAACCAACACTTCCTTAGGCGGCAATTCCGCCAGATACTTGATCTGGTCGATACCTACCACCTTGCCATCCAGCATTCCGCCTTTGATTTCGGTCTTCTTTGCCTTTTTGATAAAGTCAACCAAAATTTTTGCGGGAACGGCCGGATCGGTATACCCGAATGCGCAAGCAGTCGGGCCCTGGAACAATTCTTCTGTTCCCGTAATACCCAGTTCGTTTGCAGCGCGTGTCAGCATGGTATTTTTGATAACCTTGTATTCAACGCCTGCCGAACGCATCTGATCGCGAAGGGCTGTTACTTCTTCAACTGTCAGTCCGCGGTAATCGAGAAGTACGACGCTCTGAGCTTTTTCAATTTTCTCTTTGACGCCGCTTACTACCGCTTCCTTCGCCTGCAATTTTTGCTCTTTCACTGTTTCACCTCCCCAAATAAAATCAAGAAACTAAAAAGCCTCTTTTGCCAAAGGCAAAAGAGGCCATAAATATATTTCCTCATTTTTACCTCGGCAGGATCATTTTTTTAAGCGGCAATGCCGCTCCTGCTGTCTTTGGCATGTTTCATGGTAACACATGTTGTATGTTTGGTCAAGTGTTAATTTAGATAAACCTTACCGGATTGATCTTTATGCCGGGGCCCATTGTGGATGCAATCACAACGCTTTTCAGATACGTTCCTTTTGCAGCCGAAGGCTTCGCTTTTACAACCGCTTCCATCAGCACCCGCAGATTGTCCATGAGTTTATCCGCATCAAAGCTCTTTTTCCCGATGGGCACGTGTACGATAGCCGTTTTGTCTACGCGGTATTCAACCTTACCGGCTTTGATATCCGCAATAGCCTTTGAAACGTCCATGGTAACCGTACCGGACTTCGGGTTGGGCATGAGGCCCTTTGGTCCCAAAACTCTACCGATGCGTCCCACCAGACCCATCATATCCGGGGTGGCTACGCATACGTCATAATCAAACCAGTTTTCTTTCTGGATTTTTTCGATCATCTCTTCCGCTCCGACGAAATCAGCGCCGGCAGCTTCAGCTTCCTTGGCCTTGTCGCCTTTTGCGAACACCAGAACGCGCACAACCTTACCTGTTCCGTGAGGCAGCACAACCGCGCCTCTCACCTGCTGATCCGCGTGACGCGGGTCAACGCCCAGCTTTACGGAAAGTTCGATGGTTTCATCGAATTTCGCAAGCGCGGTTTTGAGACAGACGTCGATGGCTTCCTTCGGATCGTATAATGTTGCTTTATCGAACAGTTTCAAACTGTCTGCGTATTTCTTTCCTCTTTTCATTTAAAAACCTCCTGTGGTAAACGGGATGAACCCTCCCACTTTTCTTATTCCAGATTAATCAACTACTTCAATACCCATTGAACGGGCTGTTCCTGCAATCATGCTGATAGCAGAATCCAGGCTGGTTGTGTTCAGATCGGGCAGTTTGAGTTCCGCAACTTCGCGAACCTGCTGTTTGGTGATCTTTGCAACCTTGTTCTTGTTGGGAACGCTGGAAGCCTTCTCGATCTTGCAGGCACGTTTGATCAGAACGGGAGCCGGCGGCGTTTTCGTGATAAACGTAAACGAGCGGTCCGCATATACCGTAATAATAACAGGAACCACAAGTCCCGCCTGGCTGGCGGTTTTTTCATTGTACTGTTTGCAGAATTCCATGATATTTACGCCATGCTGTCCCAAAGCAGGACCTACCGGCGGCGCCGGAGTCGCTTTGCCTGCAGGAATCTGCAATTTTATGAATCCTGTCACCTTTTTTGCCATTTTAGTTACCTCCTAAATATATGATGTGGTGCAAACGGATTTTAATCCTCCCACTCCAAAACAACATTTCAGACCGCTGATCGCCTCTCAGTGGTCTTCATAATTTGCATATATATTTCAATCCAACCCCAAAGGGCAAGTTAAATTCGCTTAATTTGTACAAAATCGAGCTCTACCGAAGTATCGCGTCCAAACATGGAAACCAGCACCTTTACCTTCTGGCGCTCCATATTTACTTCTTCCACGATGCCCACAAAGCTTTCCAGAGGACCGGAAATAACGATAACGTTGTCCCCGACTTCCACATCAATGGATACGCGGACGTTTTCGATCCCCATTGTCCTGACTTCCGCATCCGTTAAAGGAATGGGCTTGCTGGAGGGCCCTACAAATCCCGTTACACCTCTGGTGTTGCGGACGACATACCAGGAATCGTCGGTCAGAAACATCTTGACCATCACATAGCCCGGAAACATTTTTTTGGACACATGCCTCTTTTTTCCGTTCTTGGTCTCGATGGTCTCTTCCATGGGCACCTTGATATCCAGGATCACGTCCTGCAGACTATGGTTTTCCACTGTTTTCTTCAGGTTATCCATAACCTTGTTTTCATAACCGGAATAAGTATAAACAACATACCAATAAGGTTTATCGGTTTTTTCCTGTTTTATAAACACCTTGTCGTCGTCACGAGGTTCCTTGTTTACACTTTTACTCTCTTCGTTCAAATTATATCTCTCCTAAGCTCAGGATAAAAACATCTGAAATACTGTGCCGAGGCCCCAATCCATTAATCCGACGATAACCGCAAAAATGCCAATGAAAACGATAACGGCCAGGGAGGTCTTCATCAAATCAGGACCGGATGCCCATGTCGTCTTTTTCAGTTCGCCGATAACGTCTTTTACAAAACGCACCAGGCTCCTTCTTTTTTTCTTGTTTTTTTGTTGGGCAAGTTTCTTTTGTTCTTTTAATTGCCGATCCTTTTCCTTGCCAAGCAATTTGGTTTTCGCCATTTTAAAACACCCCTACTTAGTTTCTTTGTGAACGGTATGTTTTTTGCAGAATTTGCAGTATTTGTTCAGTTCAAGTCTCTCCGGGTCGTTTTTTTTGTTTTTCATGGTGTCGTAGTTTCTCTGTTTGCATTCCTGACACGCCAGTGTGATCTTTACGCGCATTGTATTTTCCCTCCACAGCTTAAAAAAAGGCTTTGCGCCTTTTATATTCAATACTGGTAGATTCTATCACAATCAAGTGGTTCTGTCAATAAATATTTTGTCCCAGAGGCTTTGTTACCTTTCTTTTGAAAAAAAGAAAGGCATGAAAAAACCGCGGTTTTAAAGCCGCGGTTTCATATTCGTTTATTATGAGTCGGTGAGCATTTCCGAAACAGCGCCCGATCCAACGGTCCTGCCGCCTTCACGGATAGCGAATCTGAGGCCTTCTTCGATCGCAATGGGGGTGATCAGTTTGATCTCCATCCTGATGTTATCGCCCGGCATTACCATTTCCGTGCCTTCCGGCAGCGTGATCACGCCCGTAACGTCCGTTGTTCTGAAGTAGAACTGGGGACGGTATCCGT
>JAEWMJ010000017.1 GCA_023393165.1 Bacillota bacterium
TCATAACGCTGGCGTCCATGCTTCGGATACCCGTCAACATGCACAATGTGGCGGAAGACAGGGTATTCCGCCCCAGCGCATGGAACTCATTCGGAACGCAGGATAGGGAAGGCGCGGACTATCGGGCTTGCCAAAACTTCGGCCCCGTGTACAAGTAATATCATTCATGCTGCTGAGAAGGCCTAACTGCTGCGTTATTTCTCCGCTTGGTCCTCGGCGTAGGTTTATACTACGCCTGCTTCGCCTCGGCACTTCGCTATGGGCTTGTGCTGCGCGTAAGCAAAAAGGCAAGCTGGCGCTTGCACTCGCCTCATGCTCAGTGAGCTTTCGCCTTCCTTTTTCCGCCGCTGGCGGCGGTCGGCTCAGCTCTCTAAATGCCTCGTATCAGAGCCTTTCGGCAGCCTTCATTTGTGCGTTTTCAGAATAATAGGGTTATTGTTTATGCTATAGCTTTTTACAGGTGCCATTCAGGCATACCAAGATTTATTCCTCCGAGCGGGAATGGGAACGGCCTGCCGGCAAAACTGCGAAATTCCACGCAGATGTGCACGATTCCGCAAAGGCATGGTATACGCAGGCCGGCGGGCCGGGACCCGGACCCGGATAATCGAATGAGATCAGGCTGAATAGAATATGCTATAAAAAAACCGCCAGGGCGGTTTTTTTATTTTATTAAAGGTTAAATAATATGTATATTATTGTGAAATAATAATTTTCAGTTTGGCGGTAAAATATATTGACAAAAAATAAAAAATACAATAATATAAAATTGTATTTTAGATAAAGAATGTTAATTTCCTCATTTCATAAAAATACATAAAATCTATTATAAAGGTGGGTCATGTTATGAAGATGATTATTAATGGGAAAGAAGTCGATTCCGTAAGCGGCAAAACAATGGACGTAATCAATCCGGCGAATATGGAATTTATCGATACCGTACCCTGCGCAAACGAGCAGGATATCGAAACGGCGGTACAGGCTGCCGTAGCCGGGAAGAAGCAATGGCGGAAGGTACCCATGTATAAGCGTGTGGCAATCATCGAAAAATTCACCCAACTTCTCGAGCGCGACATGGATAAATTTACCCGCCTGATGTGTTCCGAGACAGGAAAACCCTTATATGCCTGCGTGGATGAATCGTACGCCTGCATCAATATATTCAAGGCTTATTGCGAAAAGGCGAGAAACTACGGCGGAAATTCGCTTCCGATAGACAGCGAACCGCGCGTGGAGGGCGATCTGATATTTACCGTACGGGAACCGTTGGGCGTTGTTGCCTGTATCGTTCCTTTCAATTATCCTACGGAACTCTTTGCGCATAAGGTAGCGCCCGCACTGGTTACCGGAAACGTTGTGATCATAAAGCCGTCAAGCGACACGCCTCTTGGAAATATCTATTTAACCAAACTTCTTCTGGAAGCCGGCGTTCCGGCCGGGGCCGCGCAGTTAGTAACAGGCAGCGGCTCCGTAATAGGGAAACTCTTATCCAGCCATGACAGTATTGACGCAATCAGCCTTACAGGCAGCACGCGCGTCGGCATAGAAACGGCTGCCAATGGTGCGAAGAACTTAAAACACGTATTTCTGGAACTGGGCGGTAACGATCCGTTTATCATATTCAACGACGCAGATCTGGATCGTGCGGTGGAGGAGACCCTGGCGGGCCGCGCAAGCAACGCAGGGCAAACCTGCTGCGGAAGCAAACGCTTTATCGTGCAGAACGGCGTAAAAAAAGAATATACAAAGAAACTTCTTGAAGCCCTGAAGAAACTTAAAGTTGGGGACCCGATGGCTCCGGATACCGTATACGGCCCGCTGATCACCGAACGCGCAGCCATGGATGTGGAGCAGCAGGTGAAAAAGACCATAGAACAGGGCGCAAAACTTCTGTATGGCGGAAAGAGATACAACCATACGTATTTTGAGCCCACATTGCTTGCGGACGTAACGCCTCAAATGGATATTGCAAAGGAGATGGAAGTTTTCGGGCCTGTGTTCCCCGTGATCGGTTTTTATACCGTGGAAGAAGCGATAGAGATCGCAAACGCGGCTCCATACGGGCTCTCGAGCGGCGTTTTGACCTCAGATATGGGAACGGCGCTGAAAGTAGCCATGGAGATGGAAGCCGGCACATGCGTGATCAACGGCTGCGGCAACTACCGGTCAGCGCATCTTGCGTTCGGCGGATATAAAATGACAGGCATCGGCCGCGAAGGCGTAACCCATACGCTGGACGAATATACGCAGGAAAAAAGCATCGCGTTTAAAAAATTGTTGTATTAAAACAGCTACCCGTTTTGTAAGTGGAGGTAAATTTTAATGGCGCTTTCAAAAAAAATGCACCTGCTGAAAGACAGGCTTTTTGATATAGAATTTCACGATCCGGGCGTGTGGTATTTTACCGATACAAACATTCTGGACGAAATGCCCTGGCTGGTATCGGAACCTCTTGTAGTGCGCAAAGCGTACGCCCAGAAGTATATGGGCGAGCATTTGCCTGCGGTGATCAAACCGGACGAATTGATCACCGGGCGCGGGAACCAGAACAGCGTGGGCTGGGGTACGATTATGCCGATTTATTACACGGAGAAAGAAGGCAGGGAAGCGGCGAGGCATCAGCTGAACGAAGCGTCTGTCTGGGGGCATCATCCGCCGCGCTGGGATAAGATACTTTCCCTGGGCGTCAAAGGCGTGGCGGAAGAAATCAGCCGGGCGGTTGAGGACCAGCTTGCGCAGAATGACCCGGACGATCTTGCACTGATGGAATACCGCGCAATGCTGATCGCTCTCGACGGCGTCGCCATATTCGCAAAAAGGCATGCGGACGCGGCGTTAAAGGAAGCGTGCAGTTGCACGGACCAGGATAGGCGCGCGGAACTTCTCACAATGAACAATAACTGCCGGCGTGTCCCCATGCTTCCGGCCGAGACCTTCGCGCAGGCCCTGCAGGCATTCTGGTTTACCTATTGCATCATCAACAGCGGCGGAGAGTATATCCCGCTGGGCCGCGCGGACCAGATACTGTATCCGTATTATGAAAAAGATATCAGGGAGGGCGTCATAACAAAGGAAGAGGCCCGTGACCTGATGGCAAGTTTTCTGGTGAAATGCAACGAGAAGATCGTGACGGACACCAAAAAAGCCGAGAACCATTACAACTTCGGCCTGTTCAGCCAGGGCGTCACCCCGGATGAAAAAAGTGAGGAAAGCGGCACAAACCAGACCGGCGGCTATAATACCAGGGCTCTTACCTGGCAGAACGACCAGGCTATCGACAGCGACGCGAATTTTAATTACGGGCAGTCGGGAAACGACTGGCTGATGAACTGTATGGTGGGCGGGCAGACGACCGACGGGAAGGACGCGACAAACGACCTGTCCTATATGATTTTAGAGATCATGAACGAGATGAACCTTTTAATGCCCACAATGGGCGCGCGCATCCATAAAAATTCCCCTCCGGAGTTTGTGGATACGGTCGCGCGCGTACTTCGGTACGGGCAGGGCGAACCCGTGGTCTATAACGATGAGGTAACAATAAAGGGATTCGTTGATTTCGGCATCCCTATTCAGGAAGCGCGGGATTATTCCAACGACGGGTGCTGGGAAACCCTGATACCCGGCAAAAGCTATTTCACCTATGCGCATGTCATGAACCTGCGCTGCGTGGAATGGGTGCTGTTCCGCGGCATATCACAGCATAATAAAAAGATGGAAGGGCTGGATACCGGCGATCCCAGACAGTTTAAAACTTTTGAAGAATTTTATGAGGCGTATGCCAAACAGGTAAAGGAATATATCGACAACCAGTGCAAGCGCAGGCTGGAGAGCTTTGGATTAAGCTACATGGTTGCGCCCGATCCGCTGATGTCTTCCCTGATGGACGATTGTATTTTAAAGGGGCGGGATATCACGCAGAATGGCAGCAGGTATTATTTCCACCAGATACTGGTAACAGGATTTGCAAATACCGTGGATGCCCTGGAAGTGATCCGCGAACTGGTTTACGAAAAGAAGGTAATCGGTTTAAACGAGCTGATCCGGGCTCTCTCCGCAAACTGGGAAGGGTATGAACCGCTCAGGATGCGCGCAGCGAACAGCGTCCCCAAGTTTGGAAACAGCAACGAAAAGGTTGACGCTCTGGGCGTGCGCATGCTGAAGGATTTTGAAGACTATGTGGAAGCATGGAACCGCCGTGATCTGCCCGTCAAGTTCCCCTGCGGCATCGGGACGTTTGAAAACTATGCGGCATTGGGAAGGGATATAGGCGCTTCCGCAGACGGGCGGTTTGATAAGGAGGCTCTTGCCCCCAATTATGCGCCCCAGCCCGGCGCGGATATCAAAGGCCCTACGGCCGCAATCAAGAGCGCGACTTTGCCCAACTTAAGCAAGTATTTTTCGGGCGCGCCGTTTGACCTTTCCGTTAATTCGAACGATTTTTTGGGAGAGGTGGGAATAGGGCGGCTCTCGTCACTGATCCGGTCATTCTGCGATATGGGCGGCCAGATCATGACGATCACCAGCGTGAACATAGAGGACCTTAAGGACGCAAAAGTGAACCCTGAAAAGCATAAAAATATACGCGTGCGCATGGGAGGGCTTTCGGCTTACTTTATCGCCATGTCTCCAATGCAGCAGGACAATATTATCAAAAGGTTTGAAAAATGAAGGCCAGAATAACGGACATACAGTATTGCTCGCTTTTCGACGGACCGGGAATCCGGACGATGATATTTTTTGCAGGCTGCGGGATGCGCTGCAAATGGTGCCAGAATCCGGAGGCGTTTTCAGATAAGGCTAAAGTCATGTTCAACGAAAGGCTTTGCATTGGTTGCGGCGAGTGCCTCCGCGCATGCCCGCATAACGCAATTGCTCCGGATGCCGCCGGCAATATGGTTTATAACAGGGGGCTTTGCCAAAACTGCCTTTCCTGCGTTAAAAATTGTTTCGCGCAGGCCCGGAGAGCCTCTGCTTTTGAAATATCTCTTGAAGATTTGTTGAAAGAAGCCGTCTCGGACGAGGTGTTCTTCCGCAATTCGGGCGGAGGCGTCACATTGTCGGGCGGAGAACCTCTCCTGCAGGCGGAATTCAACCGCGAATTTTTAAAGGAACTGAACAAAAGGGGGATACCGGCGGCAATCGAAACCGCAGGGTATTACCCGCGGGAAAACCTCGAAATGGTGCTTCCCTATACCGGCCTTGTTCTCTTTGATATCAAGATGATTGATCCAAAAAAGCATGAGGCGTGGACGGCTGTTGAAAACGGGAGGATCCTATCCAATTTTGAATACGTGGCTAAAAACTCGAAGGTGATTCTGCGCGTTCCGCTGATCCCAAATATCAACGACGGAGATGAGTTTGAAAAAATAATAGAGTATGTTTTAAAAACGGGAAATGTAAACGAACTGCACATACTGCCTTTCCACAATATCGGTGACGAAAAATACGCGCAGCTCGGAATCGTTTATCCGCTACACGGTTTTTCCACGCAAAATGGAAGCGGGATAGAAAGATGCGCCAGGATAGCCCAAAATGCGGGATTAAGAGTCAGCGTAGGAGGCAGGGGCTTTTAGAAAAGAGGAAAATGAAATGATGTTTCGTATCAAGCCGGCGATCCATTCAATGGACACGGCTGCAGAACTGTTCAGGGAATTTAATATCGGAAAAGAAGATCTCATAATCACAAACGAATATGTGCTCATGCCCCATATGAACGGCCTGAAACCGGATTGTACAATCCTGTTTCAGGAAAAATTCGGCGCGGGGGAACCGTCCGATGAAATGATCGACGGTATTTTAAAGGAAGCAAACAAGCGGGACTATAAACGCATTTTTGCCATAGGCGGCGGTACCGTGCTGGATATCGGCAAGCTGCTTGTTTTCGGGGAAGGGTATACGTGCGGCGAGCTTTTTGAAAAAGGCGCTGTCTTGCCCAAGAAACGCGAATTTGTCGCAGTACCCACCACCTGCGGTACGGGCAGCGAAGTAACATGCATTTCCATTGCGGAAATCAAGGAAAAGCATACAAAGATGGGACTTGCGGTGGAACAGCTTTTCCCGGACCACACCGTGCTTATTCAGGGACTTTTGAAAACTCTTCCTTACGGCGTGTTTGCGGCCAGTTCCATAGACGCGCTCATCCATGCGATGGAGTCCTTAATATCTCCCAATGCAAACGAGTTTACCAGGGTATTCAGTGAAAAAGCCATGTGGATGATACTTTTCGGCTATCGGAAAATTACCGGAGAGGGCAGGGACGTATTGCCGGATCTGATCGGCGGTTTTCTGACGGCTAGCTGTTTTGCCGGTATCGCGTTTGCTAACGCGGGCGTTGGCGCAGTGCACGCCACCTCCTATCCACTGGGCGCCAATTTCCATATCCCGCACGGGAATGCGAATTACCTGACGTTTGGAGCGGTGATGCGCGCATATCAGAAAAAGGGCGCGGATTTATCAGACCTTGAGGAAATATTGGAAAATTGCCTGGGAAAAGGAGACGTTTGGGATACACTTACCAACCTGCTGGACCGGATCCTTACGCGCAGGGCGCTCCGGGAATACGGCATGGCGCAGTCCCAGATCGTCGGATTTGCGGAATCCGTGATCAAAAGCCAGCAGAGGCTTTTAAAAAACAATCCCGTCGCGCTGACGCAGGCGGAGATAGAAGAAGTTTACAAAGAGTGTTTTTAGGAGGAAATAATGAAAACATCTGCTGAATATGTGAAAAGCTTAAAGAAGCTGAAACTCAAGGTATATCTGATGGGCGAAGAGGTGAAAGACCCGACGGAAGACCCCATAATCCGCCCGTCGATGAATTCGGTCGCAATGACTTATGAACTGGCTGAAAAACCCGAACACGAAGACCTTATGACGGCGACTTCCAGCCTGACCGGCAAAAAGATCAACCGCTTTAACCATATCCACCAGAGCACGGACGACCTTATAAAAAAGGTCAAGATGCAGCGGCTGCTGGGCCAGAAAACCGCCGCCTGTTTCCAGCGCTGCGTGGGTATGGACGCGGCCAACGCGCTTTACTCCACTACATTTGAAATGGATAAGAAGCTTGGCACAGGCTACTTCGAACGTTTCAAGAAATACTGGACGTATATTCAGGATAACGACTTGGTGGTGGACGGCGCAATGACGGACACCAAGGGAGACCGCGGACTTTCCCCTTCCGGGCAGGCGGACCCGGACCTATATCTGCACGTGGTGGAGCGCAGACCGGACGGCATTGTTGTGCGCGGCTGCAAGGCGCACCAGACCGGAATGATCAATTCGCACGAAGTGATCGTTATGCCCACCATAGCCATGCGGCCGGAAGACAAAGACTATGCGGTAGCGTTTGCGATCCCAAGCGATACGGAAGGCGTCTTCATGATCTATGGACGGCAGTCCTGCGATACGCGCAAACTGGAGAAGGACGTGGAAATCGATCTTGGAAACTGCACCTTCGGCGGACATGAAGCGCTGGTGATTTTTGAGGACGTATTTGTACCGAACGACAGGATATTCATGGATGGCGAAACCGAATTCGCGGGCATGCTGGTGGAGCGGTTCGCTTCCTACCACCGACAGAGCTACGGCGGCTGCAAGGTGGGTGTGGGCGACGTGCTGATCGGCGCGGCAGCGCTTGCCGCAGATTACAACGGCTGTGCAAAAGCTTCCCATATCAAGGATAAACTCATTGAAATGACGCACCTCAATGAAACGCTGTATGCCTGCGGGATATCCTGTTCGTGTGAAGGCTCCAGAACCGAATCCGGCAATTATTTTGTGGATACGCTTTTGGCCAACGTATGCAAACAGAACGTAACGCGTTTTCCTTATGAGATCGCTCGGCTGGCGGAGGACATTGCGGGCGGGATCATGGTGACCATGCCGTCCGAACAGGATTATAAAAATGAAAAATTAAAGCCTTATATAGACAAATACTTGAAAGGCGTCGCGGATGTACCCACCGAATACAGGATGCGCGTACTCCGGCTGATAGAGAATATCACACTGGGCGCAGCGGCGGTGGGATACCGTACGGAATCCATGCACGGAGCGGGTTCGCCCCAGGCGCAGCGCATTATGATCGCGAGGCAATCCAACCTGCCGGCAAAAAAAGAACTGGCGAAAAATATCTGCGGGATTCTCAGACGGGAAAAAGAAAAAAACGGCTGATGAAGAAAATCTATGTCCGGTACTGCGGCGGCTGTAATCCGGAGTATGACAGGGTTGCGGCTGTGTCGCGGCTTTTGGCGGCAAGGGGGCTTGCGCTTACAGCTGAAAAAAGCGCCGCTTGCATTCGTATTGCCGTAAGTGGCTGCGCCCGCAGATGCGCGGAAAAGAACCCGGAGCAGTTTATTCGGGAAATCAGCAGCCCAAAACAGATGGAACAGTATATTGCGGAGACTGAATCATGAGTAAATTTGTGGACGCGAATGAAGCGTTAAAAGTAGTAAAAAGCGGGGACAGGGTTGCTGTCGGCCATGCCACGGGCGAACCACAGGCACTAACCGGGGCGCTCTGGGACCGCAGGGATGAACTTAAAAATGTGGAGATCGTACACATGGTATGCATGGGCAAGGGAATGTATTGCCTGCCCGAAGCAGGGGACAGTTTCCACCACAACTCCCTGTTTATCGGCGGGACGGCGCGAAAAGCGTTTGCGGAAGGCCGGGCGGATTTTGTGCCCGTGCATTTTTCCGATATCCCTTCCTTGTTTTTGGACGATTACCTGCCCACGGACGTTGCGCTGGTGCAGGCCTGCCCGCCGGATAAAAACGGTTATATGAGCCTTGGCATTTCGGTGGACTACACCCTTGCGATCGTAAAAAAAGCGAAAACCGTTGTCGTGCAGGTCAATAAAAACATGCCGAGGACGCACGGGGACTGCTTTATCCACATATCCGAGGCGGACTATATCGTGGAATGCGATGAACCGCTGCTGGAATTGCCCCGCGCTCCCCTGAGCGGACAGGATTACGCGATAGGCAAATACTGCGCATCCTTGGTTCCGGACGGCGCGACTCTGCAGCTCGGGATCGGATCTCTGCCGGATGCGGTGCTTTCATCCCTGACGGAAAAGAACGATCTTGGCATACACAGCGAGATGTTCTCGGACGGCGTCATGGAACTGGTGCGCGCCGGGGTGGTTAACAACTCCAAAAAGACACTGCACAAGGGCAAAATGGTCGCGACGTTCATTATGGGCACCAAAGAACTGTATGAATTCATAGACGACAATCCCATGCTGTATATGGCGCCCGCCAATTATGTGAATGATCCGTTTGTGATAGCGCAGAACGAAAATATGGTTTCCATCAATTCCTGCGTGCAGATAGACCTTGCGGGCCAGGTTTGTGCGGAGAGCGTCGGCTTGAAACAGATCAGCGCAACGGGCGGCCAGGCAGACTTCATCCGCGGCGCCAATCATTCAAGGGGCGGCACATCCATTATCGCCATGCCCAGCGTGACAAAAGACTTAAAAACAAGCAAGATCGTTCCTTTACTGGACGAGGGCGCGACCGTTACCACGCCCAGGACGGACGTGAAGTATATTGTTACCGAATATGGAATTGCGAGCCTTTTCGGAAAAAACCTGCGGCAGCGCGCAAGGGAACTTATCAATATTGCGCATCCGAGCTTCAGGGAGTCCCTTAAGGCCGAATACGAAAAACGTTTTTACGAAAAATTTTAAACTGAGGTGGAATAAATGCAAGACTTAAAAAAATTTGCGGCAGAAATCCGGATAGAGGCTTTAAAAGCGCTCGCCAGTCTTGGTTTTGGACACGTGGGCGGAGCCATGTCCATTGCGGATACGCTAGCGGTCCTGTATGGCGCGGAAATGAAGATCGATCCTCAAAACCCCGCGTGGGAGGAAAGGGATTATCTGGTGCTGTCCAAAGGACACGCGGGCCCGGCACTGTACGCCGCGCTTGCGCTGAAAGGGTATTTCCCGGTGGAAGAGCTTCAGACAATCAACCGTGGCGGGACGCGGCTTCCAAGCCACTGCGACCGCAACAAGACTCCGGGCGTGGACATGAGCACGGGATCGCTGGGGCAGGGCATGTCCTCAGCGATCGGCATTGCGCTTGGTTTTAAAATGGATAAAAAACCAAACAAGGTGTTTTTGATCCTGGGCGACGGCGAATGTGACGAAGGCCAGGTTTGGGAAGGCGCGCTGTTTGCGGCGCAGCACAAGGTTTCGAACCTGATTGCGTTTGTGGATTACAACCGCCAGCAACTGGACGGATATACCAAGGACATCTGCGACCTGGGCGATCTGGGACAGAAGTTTGATGAATTCGGCTGGAGTGTGCAGGAAGTGCCGGGGCACGATACAGCCGCCATTCAGGAAGCCGTGCAGACAGCCAAAAAGCAGACGGAAAAGCCCAACATGATCATCCTGAACACCCAAAAGGGCAAGGGCTGCACGTTTGCGGAAGGCAAGCTGTTCAACCACCATATGACTTTTACGAAGGAGCAGGCCGAAGAAGCGGTTCATGCGCTCCAGGCTTCGCTGTGAGGGATTTGCCATGAGTTATAAAGTAAGTTTGGAAATAGATAAAAACGAAGAAAAAGCAATGCGCGACGTATACTGTGAAACCATGCTGGGCATGGCGGAGGCGGACGACCGTATTGTATACCTGGACGCAGACCTGATGAACTCCATAGGCATGCGGCCGTTTGCCGCTAAGTACCCGGAGCGGACGGTCAACTGCGGCATACAGGAGGCCAACATGGTGGGCGTTGCCGCCGGGCTTTCGGTTGCGGGCAAGGTACCTTTCCTGCATACGTTCGGTGTATTTGCCTCCCGCAGGGTGGCGGATCAGGTGTTTATCTCGGCCGCGTTTGCGCAGGCCAATATCCGCATTATCGGCAGCGATCCCGGCGTGACCGCATCCTACAACGGCGGCACCCATATGCCGTTTGAAGATCTTGGCATCATGCGGGGCATTCCGGGCGTAACTGTGATCGAGCCTACCGATTCCGTTATGCTGGCGGATATTGTGAAACAGCTAAAAGACGCGTTCGGCGTATATTACATCCGCCTGTCCCGCAAAAACGCGGTCAAGGTTTTTGAGGACAACAGCACGTTTGAGATCGGAAGGGCGGCCACGATACGGGAAGGAAAAGACGTAACCATCATCGCCTCGGGCATCTGTGTTGCGGATGCGCGCCATGCGGCTGAAGAACTTCAGAAAGAAAGCGTCAGCGCGCAGGTCATCAACATGTTCACTATAAAGCCGGTGGATAAGAAAGCCATCATTGCGGCCGCCCAAAAGACCGGCTGCGTGGTGACGGCGGAGAACCACAACGTGATCAACGGCCTTGGTTCCGCTGTGGCCGAAGTCCTGGCGGAGAACTGCCCTGTTCCCATGGAGCGCGTAGGCGTAATGGATGAATTCGGCGAGGTGGGATCGGTGGATTACCTGAAGGAGCGTTTTAAATTGACCGCCGAAGAAATCGCGCGCAAGGCCAGGATCGCGGTCAAAAGAAAGAACCGTGAGGTTTGATTTTTAAGATAAGGAAGTAAAGACCTATGGATAAAATTTGTGTGATAGGCGCGGGCACTATGGGCGCAGGCATTGCTCAGGTATTCGCATCCGCCGGGTATGGGGTAGTGCTGGCCGATACAAACGGGGAGCAGTTGAAAACAGGGATTGCGGGAATACAAAAGTCTCTTAAAAAACTGGCCGAAAAAGAAAAAATAACGCGGGATAAAGAGAAGGAAATCGCCTCACGTATCTCCGCATCTTCCGGTCCGGAGGATTGCGCGGACGCCTGCCTGGCCATAGAGGCGATATTTGAAAACCTTGCGGTCAAGCAGGAACTTTTTGAAAAACTTGAAAAGATAATGCCCGCGGATGCCATACTTGCTACCAACACGTCTTCACTTTCGGTTACCGAGATCGCCAAAAACTTAATACATAAGGAACGGTTTGTCGGGCTGCACTTTTTCAATCCCGCAGCCGTCATGAAATTGGTTGAGGTCATCAGCGGCGCGTACACAAACGAAGAAACGGTGAAGCGGGCGGCAGAAATAGCCGCTCGGATCGGGAAAGTGCCTGTACGGGTTCAGGAAAGCCCCGGGTTTGTTGTAAACAGGATACTGATTCCCATGATCAATGAGGCTATCGGCGTATTGGCGGAAAGCGTAGCGTCCGCAGAGGATATTGACAACGCCATGAAATTCGGCGCGTCCCATCCCATGGGCCCGCTGGCGCTGTCCGACCTGATCGGGAATGACGTTGTGCTGGCGATCATGGAAGTGCTGCGGAAAGAAACGGGCGATCCCAAATACCGCCCGCACCCTTTGCTGAAAAAAATGGTTCGCGCCGGTTACCTTGGCAGGAAAACGCAAAAAGGATTTTTTGCATATTAAACAGGATTTACGCGGCGGTGATTTGAGAAATGCGTAAAGAAACGGTAAGGAGAAGACAATGAAAGCGGCATTATTAAGAGAAAAGAACAAACTGGAGCTGACGGATGTCAAAATCCCTGAAATCGGAGCAGGCGAGGCGCTGGTCAGGGTCGCATATTCCGGTATCTGCGGGAGCGATATTCATGTATGGCGCGGGCATCACCCCACCGCAACCTATCCGCGTATACCCGGCCACGAGTTTTCCGGCGTGCTTGAAAAGTTCGTCGGGACCCCAAGGGACGGGCTGAAAACAGGCGACCCGGTAGTGGTGCAGCCTTTCTGGTCCTGCGGCCTGTGCGAACCCTGCATCCGCGGAATGGACAATGTCTGCCGGGAACTGAAGGTGATCGGTTTCCATGAGGACGGATGCTTTGCGGAGTATATCAGGGTACCCTTAAAAAAGATATACCGCCTGCCCGGCAACGTGGACCTGCGTCTGGGCGCTATTACAGAGCCATTGTCCGTTGCGGTGCACGACGTGCGGCGGAGCGGCCTCATGTGTGGAGAAAAAGCGCTGATCACGGGCGGCGGGCCCATCGGCATGCTGGTTGCTTTGGTTGCGCAGCATGCGGGCGCGGCGGACGTGTATATCAGCGAGATCAACGAGTACAGGCTGGAATTTGCAAAAAAGCTTGGAATTAAAACAATCAATCCGCTGAAAACCGATCTGAAGGAAGAAACAATGCGCATAACGCGCGGCAAGGGATTCGACGTGGTATATGAAGCGTCGGGCAGCAAACCCTGTATCAGCGCGGTGACCGATGTCGTGAAGAGCGGCGGCACGATCCTTATGATCGGCATGTCGAGCGAGCTTCATCCCCTCAACCTTTCGGCAATGTTTGCAAAGGAATTGACGGTAAAGGGAGTGCGTTTGCATGCACAGCAGAATTTTGAAGGAGCGATCGCGCTGCTTGAATCCGGAAAGCTCAATGAAAAACTAAACATGATCATAGACAACGAATTCAGTCTGGACGATTTTGTGAAAGCGATGAATTTCCAGGTAGAGGACCCCAACCACTTTAAAGTGATGATAAAGATTGGTTGACGAATTGTTTTTTAAATAATATAATTGTATACATAAACTCGAAATAGTACTTGTAAAAGGGGATCATGTATATGAACGCGGAAAAAGAGACAAATGCGAATTTAAGCCAGACTGTATACGATTATATTATGAAAATGCTTTTAAAGCAGGAAATCAAGTGCGGTGAAAAGATATCCGAAGAAAACATATCGGAGCGTTTGAACATCTCCAGGACGCCTATCCGCGAAGCCTTGCGGCTGCTTGCGTCCCAGGGCCTTCTGGTGATATACCCCAAACGGTTTGCGGAAGTAGTGACATTTTCAGAGACGGACAGACATCAGATCGGGATCGTCCGTTTAAACCAGGATATATTTTCGGCAAAACTGGCAATACAAAACGGCAGCAACGCGGATTTCCTGAATCTGAGCCGCATTGCGGACGAATGCGAAAAATACGCAAAAGAAGACGATATGTATATGCGGATCACAACGGACTGCCGCTTTCACCTGATGCTGGCCGAGATAGGAAGGAACCAGGTGCATACGTCCTTCCAGCAGATTCTCTATCAGAAGATCTGCCTGCTCCAGGCATCCAATTACGCCGGCGTGGAGGACAGTTTAAGCAAAATCAGCCATCATCGCCAGATCATAGAGGGCCTGATGCAGAGGGACCCCGGCGTCACCATCCATGCGATCGTGGAGCATCTGAAAAAGTTCTATGAGCTGGAAAACAGTGACTATGCTTTTATGCTGTCCTATTATGAAAACGAAGCAAAGAGAGGATAAGGAAATGGGTAAATTGTTTCAGGGACTGAACCATGTTGCGATATTTGTGCGCAGCCGCGAGGAAGCGGTGAAGTTTTATACGGAAATACTGAGCGGCGAACTTATGTTTACCGTGGACAACGAGTCGGACGGGCTTTTGATCGCCATGATCAGGATGGACGGCTTCTGCGTGGAGCTTTTAGAGCCGCCGGAGGGCAAGGATAAGGTAGCGACCGCGGCCCAAAACACCTCCAATCATTTTGCCATTACGGTTGAAGACATAGACAAAGCGCTTGCTTTTCTGAAGGAAAAAGGCTTTGAAATAGAGGAGCCCGGCATATACGACGTGCCCAACTTCGGCCGCGAGGGCAACAACATGAGGGTCGCGTTTTTCCATGGGCCCAACGGAGAGCGGATAGAGCTTTTCAAACAGGTTTGACAGGATAACAACAAATGGATTACTCCTTGGAAGAATATAAAGAACATATCGGCAGGGTACGCGTTTTTGTGAAGGAGACGGTCGCGCCCGCCGCACGGGAAACGGACGGGAAAGAAGCGTTTCCCCTTGCAGCTGTTGACGAAATGAAAAAGAGGGGACTCTTCGGAATCCCGTTCGGTACGGAGACGGGCGGCGCCGGGTTTGATTACACAGCCTATGCGCTGACCATAGAGGAAATCGCGAAAGCTTGCGCCTCCACGGCGGTAATACTGTCTACGCATACGTCTCTTGCCTGTTACCCGGTCGCTGAGTTCGGGAACGATTTGCAAAAGGAGAAGTTTCTCCGCCCCTTGCTTGCGGGCGAAAAACTTGGGGCTTTTGCCCTTACCGAACCGGGCGCAGGGAGCGACGTGGGGGCGGTTTCAACCGTAGCGCGGGAGGAAAACGGGCGTTATATCATAAACGGTGAGAAAATATTCATCACCAACGCGGGATATGCCGGCGTCTATATCGTGTTTGCGAAAAATGCTTCGGGCAAATTATCGGCTTTTCTCGTGCCAGCGGATACGCCGGGTTTTGAAATAGCGGGATACGAGAAAAAGCTCGGGATTCGCGGTTCCACAGCGGGCCACCTCGTATTTCAGGAATGCGCAGTTCCAAAAGAAAACCTGCTCGGGGATCCGAACGGCGGATTCAAAATTGCGATGACCGCGCTTAATGCCGGAAGGATAGCCATTGCGGCGCAGGCGCTGGGAATAGCCGAAGGCGCGTTTGATTTGGCCGCCGGGTATGTAAAGGAGCGGAAACAGTTCGGCAAAAGCATCGGAGAATTCCAGAATACGCGGTTTTCCCTGGCTGAAATGCGGACAGAGATCGAGGCGTCAAGGTATCTGATGCTGCATGCAGCATATCTCTTATCTAGAGGACTTCCTCATACCAAGGAAGCGGCAATGGCCAAACTTAAATGCTCAAAAACGGCAGACGTCGTCACCACCGCTTGTTTGCAGCTATTGGGCGGATATGGGTATACCGGCAGGTATGACGCGGAGAGGTTTTTCCGGGACGCCAGGATCACACAAATTTACGAGGGAACCTCCGAAATTCAAAAGATCGTCATCTCAACCATAGAATTGAAATAAAACCTTTTTATAAATTTATTCTGGAGACAAAGCAATGAAATATATGAAAATCGGCAAATTGCCTGTAAAATCCGCGTCCGCCGTCAGTCTGGGCACCTGGGCGATCGGTGGCGGTGAATGGTGGGGGGATAATGACGACCGTGAATCCATGGATACCATCCGCGCCGCGGTGGACGGCGGCATAACGCTGATAGACACGGCCCCGGCCTACGGAAAAGGCCACAGTGAGGAAGTGCTGGGCCGGGCCCTGAAGGGAATCAGGAACAAGGTCTGCATTTCCACAAAATGCGGTCTTGTATGGAATGTGGAGGAAGGGTCGTTCTTCTTTGAAAAGGACGGTTTCAGGATCATGAGGAACCTGAGTCCCGCTTCCGTTAAACGTGAGGTGGAAGACAGTTTAAGGCGGCTTCAAACAGACCATATCGATATTTATTTTACGCACTGGCAGTCGGTTCCGCCGTTTTTTACACCCATAGAGGAAACAATGGGCATGCTTTTAAAATTAAAGCAGGAAGGCAAGATCCTTGCGATAGGCGCATCCAACGTGTCGCCCGAACAAATCGAAGAATACGCGTCTTGCGGCGGCGTCGATATTATCCAGGAAAAATACAGCATGCTGGACAGGGGAGCGGAAACCAAATTTTTTGATCTTGTAAAAAAGCACGGCATCACGTTCCAGGCGTATTCGCCGCTTGAAATGGGCCTTTTGACCGGGGCGATCGGGAAAGATTTCGTTCCTGCGCCGGGCTCGGCCAGGGCTTCAAAGAAATGGTTCCAAAAAGAGAACTTTCCGCGCGCCGTTAATATGCTGGAAGGATGGAGCGATCTCAAAGAAAAATATAACTGCACGTATACCCATCTGGCCATCGCATGGCTTCTGGCACAGGGGGATTTTATAAACGTATTGTGCGGGGCGCGCAAGGTGTTCCAACTGAAGGACAATATCGGCGGAGCGGATATTGAATTGGATGCGGCCGATGTAAAGAGGATGCGCGAAGATCTCGAAAAATTAGGATAATTTTCAGGCTGCTGAGAAGGCCTAACTACTGTGTTATTTTTCCGCTTTCCCACTTCACTGCGATTCGCGCTGCGCGTCAGCGCTTTTCTAAGTAATGCGCTTGCGCTCATCGCGCGTTCAGTGAGCGTTCGCTTCCCTTCATCTGCCTTTGGGCAGCGGTCAGCTTCGCTCTCCTCAGCGTAGGCCTTTCAACAGCCTTCATAAAAAATAAAGAAAATCGTTGTAAAACCAAACTGATTATTCGATGAATTTAATTGTGAGGTAAGGTATGGAAGAAGTTTATATAATATCCGCCTGCAGGACGGCAATCGGATCGTTCGGCGGGACGCTGAAGGATGTTCCCGCGGTAACGCTGGGCGAGACGGTGATCCGGGAGGCTTTAAACCGCGTCGGCATACCGGCGGGTGATGTGGACGAGGTAATCATGGGCAATGTGCTGCAAAGCGGACTCGGCCAGAATCCGGCCCGTCAGGCGGCCGTTACGGCAGGCCTTCCCGTTGAAACGCCCGCCATGACAATCAACAAAGTGTGCGGCTCGGGGCTGAAGGCCGTCAACCTCGCGGCGCTATCCATAAAAGCGGGAGAGGATAACTGCGCGGTTGCCGGCGGCATGGAAAACATGTCCCGGGCGCCTTATCTGCTGCAGGATTACCGGAACGGCGGACGCATGGGGGACGGCAAAATCGTGGACGAAATGATCTGCGACGGGTTATGGGACGCGTTCAGCGACTATCACATGGGCGTCACAGCGGAAAACATCGCTGAAAAATACGGGATCACCAGGGAGGAACAGGACGCGTTTGCGGCCGCATCCCAGCAGAAGTGCGAAGCGGCGCAGAACCAAAACAGGTTTGCGGATGAAATTACAGCAGTCCTTATCCCCCGGAAAAAAGACGGTCCGATGCTGTTTGACAGGGACGAATACCCAAGAAAGGGAGTTGCCGCCGCAGGCATCGCCGCCTTGAAACCGGCGTTTCAAAAGGACGGCACGGTAACCGCGGCAAACGCTTCGGGCATCAACGACGGCGCGGCGGCGCTTTTGCTGGCGTCAAAAAGTTTTATTCAGGAACGCAATATAAAGCCGCTTGCAAAAATAGTATCCTGGGGTTCAAAGGGTGTGGAACCCGAAATCATGGGAATGGGGCCTGTGCCCTCGGTAAGGCAGGCGCTCGCCCGCGCGGGCTTGAATATTGAAGATATAGGCTTGGTTGAGGCAAACGAGGCGTTCGCGGCGCAGGCGATCGCTGTCTCTCGCGTGCTTGACCTGGATATGGAAAAGGTGAATGTAAATGGTGGGGCCATCGCCCTGGGGCATCCGATCGGCGCGTCCGGCGCGCGCATACTCGTATCCCTGCTTTATGAAATGAAAAAAAGAAATTGCCGGTACGGTCTTGGGACGCTATGCATCGGGGGCGGCATGGGCGAGGCGATCATCGTGGAGCGGGATCAGGTCTGCCGGTAGAAAGAAGGTTGTTATGGAATATATCGAATTCAAGGTTCAAAAACAAACCGGCATTCTGACAATTTCACGCGCGGAGGCGCTGAATGCCCTGAATACAGGAGTCCTTGAGGAACTGAAAGGGACTGTGGACGCAATAAGGGAAATGAAGGACATACGGTGCCTGGTGGTTACCGGTTCGGGCGGCAAATCCTTTGTCGCCGGAGCGGATATCGCGGAGATGTTCAAAATGGACGCCGCTGCCGGCCGGGAATTCAGCCAGTTTGGAAGCGGGTTGTTTATGGATATCGAAACGCTGCCTATGCCGGTGATTGCGGCTGTGAACGGGTACGCGTTGGGCGGAGGCTGCGAGCTTGCGCTCGCATGCGACATCCGCATCGCGTCCGAAAATGCCGTATTCGGCCAGCCGGAAACGGGGCTGGGGCTTATCCCCGGATTCGGCGGAACGCAGCGCCTTGCGCGGATCGTTGGGCCTGCAAAGGCAAAGGAACTGATTTTTGCCGGGACACGTATAAATGCGCGGGAAGCCCTCGAAGCCGGGCTAGTGAACCGCGTGGTGCCGCAGGACGCGCTGACGGCGGAAGCCATGGCTCTTGCGGAAAAAATCTCAGCCAACGCGCCCGTGGCCGTGAGGCTTTCAAAACAGGCGATCAATCACGGGATGCAGTGCGATATTGTGACTGCCATGCATATTGAAACGGAAATGTTTGCGCAGTGTTTTTACAGCAGGGATTCCAAAAAAGGGATGCAAGCGTTTCTCAATAAGGAAAAAAACGTCCGGTTTGACAACGAATGATATGAATGTCGGTTGACGGGCGTACCGGATAAAATGATAAGATTGGAAGGGAGAAAACCAAATGGATTTAATGTTAAAGGATAAACTGATTCTGGTCACGGGATCAACATCGGGAATAGGCAAAGCCATTGCGAAGGAACTCTTGCATGAAGGCGCAAGGGTGGTGATCAACGAGCCCAATGCGGACAACGTAAAAAAAGTGGCGCAGGAACTTTCTGCGATCGGCGCCGCATACACGGCTGCCGGAGACCTCTCCAACATGGAAGGCGCGCAAAAGGTGATCGACGCGGTG
Organism: Bacillota bacterium; assembly: GCA_023393165.1. GTDB lineage: Bacteria > Bacillota > Clostridia > Christensenellales > Christensenellaceae > JAEYKI01. The sequence goes on from JAEWMJ010000017.1 coordinate 19,350, forward strand.
GAATCCTACGGCGAGCTGGACGTGCTGGTAAACAACGCGGGCGTATACTGGGCTTCTCCGTTCGAAACCTGCAGCGATGAGGAATGGATGCGGATGTTCAACATCAACCTGTTCAGCATGGTGCGCCTCTGCCGGCATTTTTTACCCAAAATGATCAAGCGCAACAGCGGCAAAATCCTGTGCTCCGCAAGCGAAGTCGCCATCAAACCCCTGCCCACGTTCCCACATTACTGCGCTTCCAAGGCCGCCGTAATGAATCTGGCGCGCGGCATGGCGGAATTGACCAAGGGCACCAGGGTAACGGTCAATTGCCTGCTGCCCGGCCCCACCTGGACGGAAGGCACTGCGGAGTACCAGACCGGCGTTGCCGAATCAAAGGGCATGACCATAGAAGAGCATGTGGAGGATTACTTCAATAATTTTGACCCGACGTCCCTGGTGCGCAGATGGGTGGATCCGCGGGAGATCGCCACAACCGTTGCGTACTACTGTTCCGAACTTTCCGCCGCGACAAACGGCGCGCCCATCCGTATGGAGGGCGGCCTCATCAGAAGCATTTAACCTTCAACCGTATTGAACCTCCGGTTTGTTTGGTGACCGGAGGTTTTTCTGCATGAATGTGACAAAACTGTTAGTTCCCTGTAAGCCAATGAAATGGTTTGCTGGGAGTTTTTTTATTATATTTCAATCAAAAGCTGTGAGGAGAAAATTATGAAAAAAATCTTTTTGTATGTATGCGCGGCCGTATTGTGCATAACGCTTTTCCCCAACGGAGCCCGTGCCGCCGGGATGTGGGAGAAGACGACGGAAGAATTCGGAATTATCGCGGACGAATATATGGAAAAAGTTCTGAATGAATACCATATTGCAGGCTGCGCCGTGTCCGTGGTGAAGGACGGCCGGTTGTTTTTCTGTAAAGGCTGGGGCTATGCGGATATTAAAAACAAAACAGCCGTCGATCCGGAATCGACCGTTTTTCAGATTGCCTCTGTTTCCAAGCTGTTTACGGCGACCGCCGCCATGCAGATGGTTGAGCAGGGAAAGCTTTCCCTCAGAGACGACGTAAACAAGTATCTGACGGCGTTTCAGGTGGATAACCCATATTCAGAGCCTGTGACCTTAGAGGAGCTTTTAACGCATACGGCCGGGTTGGATGACAGGATCCCGCTGTACTTAAGATCCAACGGCGAAATTTTATATGATTCCATGGAACCCCTGGAAGATGTGCTGAAAAAGAATCTTCCCCCTGTTGTCCGGGAACCGGGGACATATTGCCAGTACAGCGTATATGGAATGGCCCTGGCAGGATATCTCGTTCAGGAGGCGTCCGGCCAACCGGTTGACACCTATATAACCGGTCATATTTTAAAACCGCTCCGAATGGACGGATCTTCGTACGGTTTAATCGGAGCAGTGCTTCCCCAAATGGCAAGGCCGTACAAATATCAGGATGGAGCATACAGGGAAACGGCGTATACCCTGATCAGCGACGGGCCGAGCGGGTCGATCTGCGCAACCGCTGCGGACATGTCGAAGTTTATGCTCATGGAGCTGAACGGAGGAGTTTTAGACGGCGTCAGGATACTGGACGAAAATTCGATTAATCATATGCAGGCGCATCATTATCCTCAGGACGGCAGGCTGACCGGTTACGGATTAGGCTTTTACGAGACTATAAGAAACGGGCACAGGACTATTGAACACGGCGGTTATTTACCGTCCTTTTCTTCAAAGCTGACGTTACTTCCCGAAGAGAATATCGGAATGTTTATTGCCATCAATACGGATTCGCCGGACAGCAGCAGGGTCTGCAATGAATTTACGGATCTTTTTTACGGTTATTTCACGGAGCATATCGGAAACACGGATGCACTGAATGCCGCAGCCGCCGATATCCCGCTTGATATAGAGCCGGGTAAAATAAACGGCGATTATTCGTTCGGCGCATTCAGCCTGCGGGATGCAACAAAATTCAAATCACTGTTTGTTGCCTGCAATATAAGGTGCGAAGCATCGGGGGACCTTGTATTCTCAGCAGAAGATATTAAATGGAGTTTTAAATATATCGGCGGCGGATTCTTTTATGACAAAGAAAATGGAAACTATTGCAGCGTTACCGGGGATGACGGCAAAGTGATCCTGCATATTCTGGGAGGAGATTATGAGAAGGTGCCGCCTGTCAATAAAATACTGTTTCAAATCTCGGCGGCATATGTCCTGATGTGTGCGGCGCTGAGCATACTTTTGATAATTAGAATGATCAGAAAGAAGGAAACATGGCCCCGCCTTGTCCCCAAAAAGGTGCTGCTGCCGTTGTGCCTGCTGATGATGGGATACTATGCGCTGAATGGAATCATGGCGCTTTTGGCCGCAGCGGCGGATACCTTTCTTGTGATTTATCTCATTATGCCCTCCATTGCAACAGTCTGTTATGGCGCATTGGGATTAACGGTTGCCGGATCGATACTACTGTGCCGTTCATGGAAGATATGCCCCGGTAAATTAAGTGAAAAGGCATTTTTCACTGCTTTTCTGGCTTTATCCGTACTGACGCATGTGTTTATGTATACAATGAACGGCTTTTCCATTTAGCCTCCGCTGCTTTTCAGAGGAGCGCATATCCGCCTATGAAAACTAATGAGAGGGATGATGTCGGGAACCGGCGCTTTTCCGTATCCGGATACCTTTGAAGCGGCGAAAACATATTTTAAAACCGGCCGTTTCATAATATGGTATAATCATAGCAAACAATAAAGGAAAGAGAATTATGCCGGGTGAAAAAATATTAATCATAGACGATGAAACTCCGATCGCCGATTTGCTTGCATACGGTCTTGGCAAAGAGAGCTTTTCATGCAAAACATCGGGCAGCGGATCCCTGGGACTTGTCCTGATCGAAGAATTCAGGCCGGATCTTCTTATTCTGGACTGGATGCTTCCCGATATCGCCGGATTGGATATCTGCAAGATGGTTACCGAAAAATACAACATTCCGATCATCATGCTCACCGCAAAATCCAGTATTGAAGACAAGGTGCTGGGGCTCGAATTCGGCGCGGACGACTATATCACAAAACCTTTCGATATGAGAGAGGTTGCCGCCAGGGTAAAAAATGTTTTCCGGAGAAGAAATGTCTCAGGAAATCACGGCGGGGACAGGATCCAGATCCGGGACGTCCTGATATTAAAAAACGAACACAGGGTTCTCAAACGCGGTCAGGAAGTGGACTTGACGCCAAAGGAATACGGTCTGCTCCTGACACTGTGCGAAAACAGGGGGATCGTTTTTTCCAGAAGCAGGCTTTTAGACCTTATCTGGGGGTATGAGTTTGCGGGAGATACCAGGACGGTGGATATGCATATACAGAGAATAAGAAAAAAGCTTGATCTGGAAAACCTAATCACAACGGTATTTGGAGTGGGGTACAGAATGGAAAATCGGGAGTAGCGCGCAGGCATGAAATTATCGATACAATGGAAGATGCTGATCGGCTTTTCCCTGCTTTTTCTGACGGCCTTTCTGATTTTAAACTACTTTGTAAGCGGCAAAATAGAGAGCAATAACGAAAAGGCAATCAGTCAGGAATTGGCGTCTGTGAAGGAAAACTGCAATATATTTGTTAGGCAGGCGCTGGTAGACAACCAGTATAATAATAACAGTACGGATTTTGAAAGGATGTCCGGCAATCTGCCGGAGTCGCTTTCCGCCGCCTTTAATTGCGATATCGGGATATATTCCCTCTCCGGAAAACTCCTGGGTTCAACCGATCCTCAGGATTTCGGCGCTGCGGATCTGGATGATTTAAAGAATGCGGTGCGCGGCCAGTCTTCTTATACCATTGTTTATGCGGGAGAGCAGGTGAAGGTTTATTTTTCATACCCCGTCGTCATAGAGAACAACAAATTGGGAATACTGCGCATGATCAGGGATTACTCCGCTTTATACGGGCAGGGCAGGGATATCACAAACTTTATATATATGATCACCGTCGTCATATTTGCCGCCGTATTTGTGTTTTCTTTTCTGCTCTCAAGAAATATTACGCTTCCTCTCTCCAGGCTTGCAAGATTTACAAACGAGGTGGCACGGGGAAATATGGACGTCCCCGCACTGCGCGGGAGAAAAGATGAAATAGGGGAGTTGTATTCCAATTTTTCCTGGATGGTAAAACAAATCAAACATCAGATCAATACGATCGAAAGGGACAGGGACGAATTAAAACAGCTCATTGAGCATAAAAAAAATTTTTATGATAATGTTACGCATGAGCTGAAAACCCCGCTGACTTCCATCCTGGGGTACGCGCAGATGATCCGGGAAAACGGTTTTCATGATCCGGAGTTTTTTGACAAGGCGACGGAGCATATCGTCAAGGAATCCCAGAGGCTGCATGCAATGGTGCTCGCCCTTCTCGAACTGTCCGGGCAGATCGGCGGTATTGACGAAAAATACGAGAATACCGATATCGGAAAGCTTTTATCTGAAACCTGCGAAGGCATGGCTTTCCGCGCGCAAAGATACGGAAACACAATCAATGTCCAGGCGGAAAAAGGTCTTGCGGTGAACGGAAGCAGAAACAAGCTTAAGCAGGTATTCATCAACATCATTGATAACGCTATCAAATATGGTTTGCCCAACGAAGAAATAAAGGCCGCAGCTTTTGCCGCCGGGGGCTTTATAAATATAACGATACAAAACAAAGGCGTTGGAATACCGGAGGACGAACTTGGACAAATCTTTGAACCCTTTTACAGAGCGGACAAGCGCAGATCCAGGGAAATGGGTAGCTGCGGGCTGGGCCTGTGTATCTGCAAAGAAATCATCGAAAAGCATAATGGCGAGATCACGGTTCAAAGCGTACCCAACCAAACGACAACGGTTTATATAAAACTTCCTGCGCTCAAAACGGAAACGGGGGAAAACTTGTATGAAGAATAAAGGCAGAGGTATTGTTTGGGCCGTCCTTGTTCTTGTTGGCATCTTTTCTCTCTGCTCCTGCACGGATAAAAAACCCAGGACAGTCGTTTTGGAAGACTCGGCCCAAGCCAGCGGCGCTGCGGAAAGCGGAAAGGTTTATCTATACAACTCTTTCAGCATCATTGATAACGAACCACTGGATGAACAGCTTTTCGGCTGGGTGGATAACAATAATGCGGCGGATCTTATATATAAAGAAAAAACAGGAGAGTCGACCATCGAAAGCGTAAACTATAAATACCATTTTACAAAGGAAATCATGCCGCTGACGGATGATATCATAAACTACGGCCTGTCCCCTGACGGGCGCAATCTGGCCTATGTTCAAAAAGGCGGAGATCAAATGCGTTTCTTAGTAAGAGAAATCAAGTCCGGGACAGAAAAGGAGCTTTCCGGAATGGACGGGGAGTTTTTGATCAGCGGCGTCGGGATAGGATGGTCAAAAAACGGCAGGTATCTTACGTACTCCCTTTACGACTATGATACCAGTACATATAACGCGGCAATATTTGATTTGAATAACGGAGAGTCCCGGCAGATCACTTTGACATTGCCCAAAGCGGACGAAAGCGCCCAATCGGATATTCTGTCCGCGGCAGTATCGGATGATGGGGAAAAACTGCTGATTTCTGTCGCTTATAACGCAAACAATGAAACTTCTACAAATTCCGCATTTTTATACAGTATCAAAACAAACGCCTTGATTCCTGCGAAAGAATTTCAGTCGTATAGAATCAGATATCCGGATTTTCTGAGTGCAAATGAAATAATGTTTATCGACGGGAACAGTTCTAAACTGTATTTGTATGATATGGAAAAAGACGAAACCACCGAGATCGGAGATTACATATCATATTTTAAGCTTTCCAATGACGGTAAAAATATCGTATACGCAGAATATTCCGATGATAAGGAATATCAGATCTATACGGCGTCGTTAAACGGAACGGCTCTCGTCAATAAAACGCAGGTTTACCAGGGATTATATCCGCAGGATATCTGGTGGTCCCAGGATAAAAGCAAGATACTCCTCCGGGGATGGTTCATACATATCTACCTCAAGCCTGAAGCAGTTCCGGCGGAGGATTTCGGCAACATATTGGAAACTATAATCATTGAGCTTCAATAGTTAATTATTTTTCTTGTTTTCTGCCGTGTTTTTAATAACACGGCTTTTTTTGTTCCGACTGTTTCTACCTGTAATTATTTTGTTACATTTTTTTTACATTTCAAATATACATCCGCAAAATTTGTAATTTATACTCGAAAAATAAGTTATAATAAGTAAACGGGAGATAAAATATGCGGGAGATATATTCGGTGGACGCCGGCAGGAGGGGAGCCCTAAAAGGTCCGTACCGCGCTGCCGGCAGCCGCAGGAGAAGGCTGAATAAAAAGAAGTTTGCGGTAAAACTGTTTTTGCTATTTATTCTTATTTTGATTGGCATTCTCGGGAGCGGCTTCATTTTAAAACAGTTGAATATCGGAGGTCCCATAACGGACACGTTCAGTACGGTCGAAAAGCTGTTTGATAAGGATCCGGCGGCAACAGAAAAACCTGCTGCTGAGATTCCTGAGGCCACGCCCGCTGCCGCAGCCGATCCGTCCGGCCCTTCTGAATCAGTGAGCGGGGCCGTTCCATCCCAAGCTGCGGAAAACGCCCCGGATGAAGCTGAAAATACAAATCTTCCCGCGTTCCTGCAAAGCGGGCAGGGCGATATGAAAGCTTTTTCCATAGACGGGATAGATCCGGAGCGCGACAAGGTGGTGGCGCTCACATTTGACGACGGCCCCAACCCGTCAACAACCGGGCAGATACTGGACGCTTTATCCGAATACGGCGGCCGTGCGACATTCTTTGTCCTGGGCAACCGCGCCGAGCAATGCCCGGACACCGTAAAAAAAATATATGAGAATGGAAACGAAATAGGGAACCACAGCTATGACCACCAGGATTTTAAAAAGCTGTCTTCTGAGGATATGCTTCAGGAGATAGAGAAAACGAATGATATTGTATTCGGAGTGGTTGGAGCGCGTCCCATACTGGTACGCCCGCCGTACGGCAGTATCTCGCAGGAACTTGCGGAGGAAATAGGCAAAGCGTGCGTCCTTTGGACGGTGGATCCGGAGGATTGGAAACACAGGGACGCGGATATTGATTACGATAACGTAATGAGCATAGTTAAGGACGGGGACGTCGTCTTAATGCACGATATTTACCAGGAATCCGCCAAGGCGGCGAAGCGGATCATAAAGGACCTTACGGAAGACGGTTATAAGCTTGTCACTGTTTCACAAATGATACAGATTGCCGAGGCCAGGGGAAAAGACGTGGGCCTGGTTGTGGGAAATCTCAGGGTGGAAAAAGATAAGGTTTGATTGTATCCGGATTGTAAAAATGTAAGGCCAATTGGTTACAGTATTTTTGCAAAACCCATACTTTTCTGAAACAACTAGCATATATACTTGGGCTGTAACAGCCGGAAAGGAATCAGCAATGAAAAAGATACTGATTTTAATTTTATGCGCGCTTTTTTCAACAGGCATTGCCGCATGCGGCAGGGAGGGGGCGGAAGAACTGAATGGCAGCGCCGAAAACGCGGCCGCCGCGGAATTCAGTTTTCAGGCGGCGGAAACAGCGCGGGACGGCGGGCCGTCCGGGGCTGCGTCCGCGCAGGCCTCAGACGGCATAGACCTCTCGGGAAGGGTGGAATTTTCCGCCCAAACCGTAGACGGCGAGCCGGTTGACAGCGGCATATTTCAAGATTATGAGCTGACGATGATCAACATCTGGGGAACCTTATGCAAGCCCTGCATAGAAGAAATGCCCGACCTGGAGGCGCTGTACCAGGAGATGCGGGAAAAGCATGTAAATATAGTCGGGTTTGTTGCAAATGTTTTAGGGGAAGACGGAAATATCACGCTTAATGAAAGGGCCGGGGACGCAAAAAAAATATTGGACGCGAAAGGCGTTACATATACCAATATTGTCTTTAGCGACGAAATCACAAATTCCATATACGGCCAGATATCCGGGTTCCCGACTACGATATTTGTTAACGCGGAAGGGAAAATAATCGGCGACCAGATTTCGGGCGCGAAGAGCGGGGAAGATTATCAAAAGGAAATAGAAGTGCGTCTTCAGGATGTGGAACAGAAGCGGTGATGATTTGAAAAACAGGAAAAAGATTTTGGCGTTTGCAATACTTATCGTCAGCGTTCTTTGTATCGCGGCGGGTATCTGGCAAAACGAGGTTGCCACCGTGCTGAATAAGGCGGTCAATATATGTCTGGAGTGTATTGGAATTGGTTAAACGGAAAATCACGCAAATAGCCGCCGCAGTTTTCATGAACGCAAACCTGAAAGGATTTGCCGAAGGCCGGATATACAGGGGGGACCTTAAAAAAATATGCGTGCCGGTTCTGAACTGTTACTCTTGTCCGGGTGCGCTGGGATCCTGCCCAATAGGAGCGCTGCAGGCGGTTGCGGGAAGCGTGGGCTATAAAATTTCCCTTTATGTGATAGGATTCCTGTCCCTGATAGGCGTTCTTTTTGGAAGGTTCATGTGCGCATGGCTCTGTCCTTTCGGACTCGTCCAGGAACTGCTCCATAAGGTTCCGGGCAGGAAATTAAAAGTAAACACAAAAGCGGACAAGGCGCTGAGGTTTGCAAAGTACGGCGTTTTGTTTGCCGCCGTACTGCTGCTGCCCGCATTGCTGGCGGACCAGTTTGGACTTTCAACACCCTATTTCTGTGAATTCATCTGTCCGGCCGGAACGCTGGAAGGGGGTATTCCCCTGGTATCCTCGAACAGCTCTTTAAGAGATGCCGTCGGCGCTTTGTTCTCGTGGAAGATGTTTCTTTTGATTGCCACGATCGTGTTTTCCATACTCGTTTACAGGCCGTTCTGCAAATACGCCTGTCCTCTGGGCGCATTTTATTCCTTTTTTAACCGGATCAGTTTTTTACGGTATCAGGTGGATAGTGAAAAATGCACAAACTGCGGCGTCTGCGCAAAAGAATGCAAAATGAATGTCGATCCCTGCAAAAATCCCAATCATTCGGAATGCATCCGGTGCGGGGACTGCATACGCGCATGCTCCGCAAAAGCCATTCAAAAGTGCTTCATTTTCACCGGACAGGCAAAGGACGCCGGGAGCGGCGCTGAGGCTGAATAAAAACAATAAGGAGAAAAATATGAATAAAAAATGGGTTAAAAAAATAACTGCGGTTTTTCTTACGGCGGCGGTGCTGCTGGCTGTGACCGCCTGCGGAAAAACAGATCCGGCCCAGGCAGGCAGCGCTTCGGCAGCCGCCGCTCCAAGCCAGGTTGGCGGCGTCTTTACGTATGACGCCCTGGGAATCAAAATTACGCCGGACGACGCCTGGGAAAAATACCAAGGCAGCATAGACGATTGGGGCGGCGTATTTCTTTTTAAAAACGAGATCGTCTGCGGGCAGCTGATGATAGCCTGTATCACCGACGATTCCAACGGCAAAAGCCTGTTTACCATTGCGGTGGGCGCAAAAGAAAAAGATACTAACGAAACAAAGGTAAAGGATATCGTACATGCCGAAAACGTGGAAAAAATAGGGGAAAGCGACAACTTGATCTATTATTTCTGCTGGAACGCAAAAGACGGCGGCGGACTTGCCGGAGATGCGGCGGATATGTACAACGCATTGTACGACGACCTTCCGAATATTAAAAAGAATATCAGTTTTTATCCGCCCGATCCCAAGGCCGTTGAAGAATACTATAAAAAGAATCCGCAGGAGGATTATAATGCATCCACAAAGGATAAGATGAAGGATACAAAAAAGATAACGTTTGACGCCAAGGACCTTGAAGGCAATGAGGTCACAAGCGATTTGTTCTCCAAGAACAAGGTTACGCTGATCAATATCTGGGGAACTTTCTGCGGGCCCTGCATTGCGGAAATGCCGGATTTACAGGCGCTGAGCGAAGAGATGAAGGACCAGGGCGTGGGCGTTTTGGGAATAATCTGCGACACGGCGGACGAAAACTATAATGAGGATCAGAATATAATTGATCTGGCAAAGCAGATTGTAAGCGAAAAGGGCGTCGCGTACCAAAATTTGATTTGGAACAAAGAACTGTCCGATCTGCTGCCTATAGTCGCGGTGCCCACGACAATACTGGTGGACAGTGAAGGAAACGTCCTGGGGGACGCTTCTGTCGGCGGAAAAGGCAAGGACGAATACCGCCAGATGGTAGAAGCGGCATTGGAGGCACAATAATTATATCGCGTTTCCCAGATATGAATAATTGATTCTTTCCATATGATCTGTTAGGATGATTTTAACAGGTTTTGTAAATTCCAAATGGAAAAAACGCAGGGAGGAATTCAATTATGAAAATTTGTATTTTGTCGGGTAATCCAAAAAAAGACGGCCTGTGCCAGTCCGTCATAGACGCGGCGAAACAGGGCGCGGAGGAAGGCGGCGCGCAGGTGGAAGAAATCAGGCTGTGCGATTACAAGCTGATACGCTGCCAGGTTTGCGGCGACGGCTGGGGGCCGTGCAGAGAAGAAAATTACTGCAAATTCGGCAAGGACGGTTTTGATGAAATTTTATCCCGTATCAAATCATGCGGCGCATTGATTCTTGCCACTCCCGTATATTGGTGGGAGACCTCGGAAGCCATGAAAAGTTTTCTCGACCGTTTGCGCAGGTGCGAATTCAACGGGCAGGATATTTTGCGCGAAAAACAGGTTTTGATGATCGCATCCGCGGGCGGAACAGGTAACGGCATACTTCCCTGCCTCGATCAAATGGACCGTTTCTGCCGCCATACAGGCGCAATTATTTACGACTATATCGGAGTGAACCGCTGGAACAGCGATTATAAGAAGGCGGCAGCCAAAGCCGCGGCAAATGGGATCGCCCGCGGCAGAAAAAACGGCGATACGGTATAAAAAATTTTTTTCCAGCGAGCAAGCATGGATTTGTCCAATAGTTTATCGGTAAATTGGGCAAAATATGTTTTAAACCAAAGAAAGGAGTGAGAATTTATGGATTCTCCTAGAATGAGCGTAAAATGCAGTGTCGAAAACTGCCGCTATAACAAAGACCAGAAATGCTATGCAAGCGGCCTGGAAGTAAATGCAATGGGGGACGGAATGGCAAATACAAGCGACGGCACCTGCTGTACGACGTTTCAACTGAAAGGATAACCCTTTCAAAGGTTTAAAAACCTCCGTTGCCGTAAAAAGCGGCGATGGAGGTTTATTTTATTTCATCAGTTTTTTATATTGAGTTTTTCAAAAAAGCAAAAACCGGTTCATTACGGAGACGCGCCTGGCGCATCCTTTTATAATATATAATTAAATGTTATAATATTGAAAAAAATTAATCAGTTATATTGATTGTTATTTCATAAAAAGCTCCGGAAAAACGATGCGCCGGCTTCCTTTTTTAATCGAGGTGATAAAAACGCATTATCAGTATGTACCCTACATATGGCCCCTTATTGCGTCCGCAGCGGCTTCGGCGTCTTTGGGCATCTATGCTTTTGCAAAACGCCGTAACGCTAAAAGTTCCGCCTGCTTTATACTCAGCATGGCGGTGGTTACGATCTGGTCGGCAGGCAACGCGCTTGAAATGTCAGGCGCAGACTTTGCCACCAAACTTTTCTGGGCAAACATGCAATATTTTGCCTATTGCTATTCGCCCGTCACCCTGCTTGCGTTATGTATGCAATTTACCGGACATGAAAAACTGTTTCAAAATAAGAGGATCTGGTGGTTTGCGCTGCTGCCCACCATAATCATACTGCTCGTATGGACGGACGGCTTGCACGGATTGATACGCTACGATATGCATATGGAGTACAGCGGAGTTTTTCCTGTCATCGTTAAAAAATACGGTCCTGTTTTTTATATTCACGCTGCATATGCGCATGCGCTGAACATAACTGCCTGGGTCATGCTGGTCCGGGCGGTATTTATTAAAAACACGGTTTACAGACGGCAGGCAGTCGCGCTTCTCCTTGGCGTCAGCATGATCATAATTCCCAACGTCTTCTATATTTTGGGTTTAAGCCCACTGCAGTTTGATATCACCCCCGTTTTTTTCGGCCCGGCAGGGCTGCTTATGGCCTGGGCGATTTTTCGCTATAAAATGTTTGACCTTGTCCCGCTTGCCCGTTCAAATGTGGTGGAGACAATGGACGCGGGCATGATGGTGCTGGATCTGCAGGACCGGATTCTGGATATCAATCCTGCTTTTGAAAAAATCACAGGATATCGCGCCTTGCAGGTAATCGGACGGAGCGCGGATGCTGCCTGTAAAAATATTCCCGAACTGGCAGGAGCCTGTATGGACAGAAATGTTCCTCGCGTCGAATTCACCGTCCGCGGGCAACAATCCGAAAGAATTTACGAGGCGTTGCTTTCTCCTCTTGAGGACCGGAAAAACGTTCTGATCGGAAGGCTTGTGCTCATCAATGATATTACGGAAATAAAACAGGCGCAGCAAACGCACTTAAAACAGCAAAGGAAGCTTGCCGTTATAGAAGATCGGGAGCGGATGGCAAGGGACATGCACGACAACCTGGGCCAACTGCTTGGCTGTATCAGCCTCCAGGCGCAGGGCATCCGGCAGGAGCTTGTCACTGCAGGAGTGAAAACCGCGCTGATCAGGATAGACAAGCTTGTGGAGGTATCCCAGACAGCTAATGAGGAAATAAGAAGCTACATCAAAACCACCAGAAATTCGGTGCTTCAGGAGAAGGATTTTATAGCTGCCGTCCAAAAGGAAGTTGCCCGCTTCGAGGAGCAATCCGGTATCGCTGCCCGGCTGGATTTGCAATCCGGATTTAATTCCGGAATGACTCAAAATGTGTGCATAGCCATATTGCAGATCGTAAAAGAGGCGCTTCGCAATGTTCAGAAGCATTCACAGGCGGAACACGTGAAAATCTCTTTTGCTGAGGAAAATGATGCGCTGTTCGTTTCAATTGAGGATAACGGAAAAGGATTTATCCCTGCCTTGCATAACGATTCGCAGGGGACGTCTTTTGGATTGAATATCATGCGTGAACGTGCTCTTGAGATCGGGGGCCGGTTACATGTCGAGTCGGCTCCTGAAAAAGGGTGCCGGGTTGTTCTTAAATTGCCCATAGAACCAGGAAGGAATGACAGCCATGAAATTAATGCTTGTGGATGACCACCCGTTGTTTATTGAAAGTTTGCAGTATCTGCTTCAAACCTATGGGATAGATGTATCGGGGATCGCCAATGACGGCAAAGAAGCGGTTTTAAAGGCTCGGCTTTTAAAACCGGATATCGTCCTTATGGACATCATGATGCCGGTGTGCAGCGGGATCGACGCCTTAAAACTCATTAAAGCCGAGCTGCCGGATACAAAGATCGTGATGCTTACGGCTTCGGAGGAAGACGAGCATCTGTTTGAGGCGGTCAAATACGGAGCGTCCGGATATCTATTAAAAACCGCCAACGCCCAAACGCTTGTCAATACGCTCAGCGATCTGGAAAAAGGCGAGGTGCCCCTTTCACCCGAACTGGCGGCGCAGGTGCTGGGCGAGTTCAGGAGAAACGCCGCGGAAGAAGCGGAGGTTCGGACGGAAGATGAGGCGCCTAAAAACCGGCTGACGCCAAGGCAGATCGAGATACTGGAAATGGTCGCCAGGGGAGTAACGTATAAGGAAGCGGGGGAAGCTTTGGGGTTGACCGAGCGTACTTTAAAGTACCACATGGGAAGAATTATCCAGCTGCTTCACATGGAGAATCGGTCGCAGGTCATTGCATATGCGGTGCGCATGGGAATTATAAAGGAACCTTAATGATATAAATTTCAAAGAAAGTACTGTATTAAATGTAAAATTACCGTATTTTTTCGCCGGGACTGTACTTTGGTACATTGTGACAGAAAATAAAAAAATATATAATAAATTATAGCGAATTATGTTGATAATTAAAGAAGAGCGTTGCGTTTGGAAAGGCTCTGTTTTTTTGTCTGGGTGCGGTAAACACATCCTGAAAGCAGGCCGGTTTTTGGGAGGTAATTATGATGATAAAGAAAAATCATTTGATACTCGCGGTTGTAGCATTACTGTTGATTTTCGGCGGGCTTTTTGGGGGAGGGACCACGGCGTATGCGCAAACAACGGGAACGGCTGACGGAACTTATGATTTTGGAGGCGCGGGAGATCCGGACAGCGCAGGAGCGGGTTTCACCACACTGGGCGACAAGTTCAAAATTGACAATGGTAAATTTCTTTACACGGAAGGTAAGGATCCCGGAAGCTCCGGTATTTCGGCCATTATTCCGAGCGAAACTTACCAGGTATTGAATTACAACCTGCTTCTGTACGCGGAGGGAGGAAGCGTCTGCAAGACCTTTACCTTTCAGGATATGGGCCTGAGCTCCTGGGGCGATAATGTGAGCTTCCAGAATCTCAGATTGATTTTAAAGGACTGTTACGGTGATATTCTCCGGGAATATGACATTGGCAATTCGGTCATGAGCATTCCCAAAGATAGTGTAGTAAAGCTAAGCGAAGTCACCGGACATGAGCCGTGGAATGTAAGAGGCGTGGCGACGGTTGAAATGGTTTTCACATTATTGGATGGCGGGTCCGTGACCGCGCCGTGTTTGCTCCAACTGGAAAACATGACAATTGCGGATGTGTCCAACCTAGTAAATACCGCTCCGTACGCCTATGATGTAAAAACGAATTATGATGGATTCCAAACTTATGGAGACACGCTTACGGGAAGCTATGAATACGGAGATGAGGAAGGCGATCCCGAGGGGACCAGCACTTTCCAGTGGTACCGTGCGGATAACTATGAAGGTGCCAATAAAACGGCAATTCCGGGAGCCACATCGTTATCTTACACTCTTCAGGAAGCGGATATGTGGAAATGCATCAGTTTCGAGGTGACCCCGGTTGCGCAGAGCGGCGTATCTCCCGGCGACCCGGCGGAGAGTTGGTCGGAATTAATCAATGGGCCTGCCATAACAGTGGAATTTTATCCTGCGGGCGGCAGCGTAACCCCGGCTTCCCAAACCAAGAGATACGGCTATCCCTATAACAGGGACGCGAACAGCCAGGAAGACCCTCTGCCCACGCCGACATTCGAAAACGGATTTCGGTTTGACGGCTGGTATACCGGCGGCAGCGGCACTGGTGACAAAGTTACAAACGATACAAGGGTTGCGAGTGTAACCAATCAAATGCTGTACGCAAACTGGATTTGGGAAACTTATACGGTGACGTATGACGGAAACAATGCCACGGGAGGAACCATACCGGCGGATACAGGCGCATACCACTATGGCGACAATGTGGTCATAAAGGATTTTGATTCGTCCAATCCGCTTTACAGGACCGGCTACACCAGAATCGGCGGATGGAACACGCAGGCGGACGGAAAAGGCACGGATTATACGCCCTGGCAGCAGCTTGAAATCCATGGGGACATGCACCTTTACGCTAAATGGGTCCCGAATACGTATACCGTAACATTGGACGCGCAGGGCGGAACGGTAACTCCCGCAGCCCAGACCAAACAATTTGATTCCTATTACGGAAAGAGAGCGGACGGCACGGCGTCCGATCCCCTGCCCCAGCCTGCAAGAACAGGCTACACATTCAAGGGCTGGTATACGCAGCCTAACGGGGAGGGAAGCAAAGTCACCGATCAAACCAGGGTCGGCACAGCCTCCGATCATTCGTTGTATGCGTACTGGAAAGCCAATGTCTATACCGTTACCTTTGATCCCGGTGAGGATGGCGTGGCATATCCTGTAAGCAGCCTGCAGAGAAGGTTTGGGGTCGCTTATTGGTATGCGCTGGACGGTCACGATGAAGGCCTGCCTGATGCACACCGGCCCGGCTATCAATTTATCGGCTGGTGGACGCAGCCGGGAGGCGGGAGCGAGGTTACGCAAGAAACGATACTGACCACGGCTTCAGACCATACCCTGTACGCGCACTGGCAGCCTCAATACTATACGGTAACATTTGATCCGGAGGGCGGCACTGTTCCGATTACAAGCCAGATCAAGCTGTTCGACAGCCCATACGGAAAAGCCTCTGATGGAGTGACCGATGAGTCGCTTCCCATTCCGGTAAAAGACGGATACGTATTCGGCGGCTGGTGGACAGGAGATGACGGCACGGATACCCAGGTGACGGATACAACTTCTGTGTCCACCACATTCCATCATACGCTGCATGCCAAGTGGCTGTATGATCTAAACCCCATTTCTGACCTCGAACTGAACAGGCTGTATTTCGGGTATGCCGGCGGCGAGCAGGAGGCAAAGACGGTTACATTGACCGGAACAACCGGCGATGAGATCAAAAACATTTCCGTATGGCTTGACGGCGCGGATGCGGACAGGTTTGTCGTTACACAGCCGCAGCCCGGTACGATTAACAGCGCTTCTCCTTCCGCTGCATTTAAGGTGAGAGCAAAGGACGGCCTGCCCATCGGAACGTTTACGGCAACGGTGGTCGTATCGGCCGAAAATACGGACGAAAGCAGATTCACCGTCACCCAGACGGTATCCCCCCGGCCTTCAACGGGTATGCTGGTTAGGACGGTTGTTTTTGATGGAAAGCAGACGGTTGCCGGCGCGACAGTCACAATAAACGGAATTACTTTAATTACGGGAGCCGACGGTTCGGCCGTATTCGTACTGGGGGGCGGAACCTACGCCTACCGGACGAGCAAGGCCGGATACGAAGATACGCAGGGTGAATTTACAGTGGACGGAAGCGCAAGTCCGGCCTGTCTTCTTCTGAGAAAGCAGGGGGACACCCTGCTGCCGGATACAAACGGCGGCGGCCTGATACTGATTACGGGAAACGGCGGATATTCGCCTGGCTTGACGTTGAGCGTGGTTGCCGTTCAGCCCGGAGCAAATGATATTTCCGCTATAAAATTGCTTAACGGAAATTACGAAGTGGTTTCCATGTTCGATATCAATTTGCTGATGTCCAGCCATATCACAGAGCCAAACAGTCCGGTAACAATAGGCATACCTCTTCCCTCCGGGCTGGAAGGCAAAACGCTGAAGGTAGTGCGCGAAAACGACGATGGAACTGTTGTGGAGTTTGATACCGTAGTAGTCGGCAATATGCTTTTCTTCACGACCGATCATTTAAGCCGTTATGCAGTCGTTTCTGTTGACAATCCGCAGCCGTCTCCGTCACCCTATCCGTCTCCGTCGACCGGCCCGGACGCCAATGTTACCACTCCCGACGGCAATCCGGCAGGCGGCGGGAATCCCAAAACAGGCGACAATTCTCCCATATTCCTTTGGATAATGCTGATGGCGGGTTCGCTTGCAGGGTGCATTCTGGCGCTGAGATTAAAAAAACATATACAGTAATAAACGCCGTATTTTATGAAACCTCCGTTGCCGCGAAATGTGGTGGCGGAGGTTTATTTTTTACAAAAAACAGGGAGTTCGCCCGTTTCAAAACGGAATGTCTTTCATTATTGGATTTTTAAGAGTAGAATATCATTGAAGAAAAGTTTTTTACGAGGTGCTTATGAATTTACTGATAGTGAACGACGACGGAATAGAGGGCGAAGGCCTTATCGCATTGGTCAGGGCGTTATCCGGCAGGCATCATGTCACGGTGGTTGCTCCGGATTCCGAGCGGAGCGCGGCAGGGCATTCATATACGTTCAATCATCCGCTTGGCCTGAAAAAGGTTAACAAGGCCGGGCTGGAAGGAGCGGAGGCTTATACGACCAACGGAACGCCCTGCGATTGCGTGATCCTGGGACTGCAGGTAGTAACAAAAGGAAAAGTGGATATGATACTGTCGGGTATCAATGCGGGCTCGAATCTGGGAACGGACACCGTTGCCTCGGGCACGGTGCAGGCGGCTCTTGAAGGCTGCATGCGCGGCTATCCGTCCCTTGCGGTGTCGCAGGAGATTCAAAAGCTGGTCTCACTCGGAGGGCTTGCGAAATATTTCAGCCATGCGGCCGCCGTGACCGCCGGAATACTGGACGGACTTGATTATAAACAGATAAAAAACTATATGCTGAGCATCAATTTTCCGTACGTGGACAAGGAAAAAATCAAGGGCGTCAAGGTGTGCCCGCTTGGGATCAGTAAAAATAATTTTTGCTATAGGCCGCAGAAGGATTTTGTGGGGCGCGAGCATTACTGGATCGATGTGGAGAGAAAACCAAACGATTACAACCAGCAAAACGAAACGGACGTCAAATGGATCGACGAGGGGTATATTACCGTAACGCCGCTTTATCCAAATTTGACGGAGTTAAACAGGATGCAGTCCGTGCAGGATATGGTGGATTTGTTGAAAATTGCGGAATAGGAATAGCGCTATAATGAAGTTTTCACAAAAGACCAGGCAGATTACAGCCTGGTCTTTTATGAAGGGGAAAACCGCTTTAAAAGCGTTATTTTTACCTTGTTTTTGCATGTAATTACAGATTCACCGCGATTTCTTCCTTTTGTCTTCCGGGGCCGTACAGAATGGATTCCTGCGTTTCAGGATCAAACAGGTGTATGTTTTCGGTGTTCAGCGCCGCTTTCAGCCGCGTTCCGGCGGGGGCGCTGAAACGCGCGGCGCGCGCCACGGCTGCCGCGCCTGAAATGGAAAGGTGCACAAACGTTTCCGCGCCAGTCATTTCGGACATTTCAACTGTGGCGTTAAGCGTGCTTTGCGGGTTGGCGGCAACAAAATTTTCTTCCAGATGGATATCCTCCGGGCGGACGCCCAGGATCGCTTCGCGGCCTTTATAACCGTTGCTCAAGATCTTTTCACATGTTTTTTTATCAGCACGGAGGGGATAACCTCCCAAAATGATCTCCACGCCTTCCTGCGAAGTATTCAAGCGGACGGGGAAAAAATTCATTTGCGGCGTGCCGATAAATCCCGCGACAAACTGGTTTGCGGGGCGGTCGTACAGGTTTGCGGGAGTATCCACCTGCTGCAGGACGCCTTTGTTCATAACGGCTATCCGCGTTCCCATTGTCATGGCTTCGGTCTGGTCGTGCGTCACATAGATAAATGTTGTGCCCAGGCTCTTGTGCAGCCTTATGATCTCCGCACGCATCTGCGCGCGCAGTTTGGCGTCCAGGTTGGACAAGGGCTCGTCCATTAAAAACACTTTCGGGTCGCGTACGATCGCGCGTCCAAGGGCGACCCGCTGCATCTGGCCGCCCGAAAGCTCTCCCGGCCTGCGCCCGAGGATTTCCTCTATGCCCAGCAGGGACGCGGCGCCCAAGATGCGTTTTTTGATCTCCGGTTTTGGCATGCGCCGTATGTTCAGGCTGAAAGCCATGTTTTCATATGCGGTCATATGGGGGTAAAGCGCAAAATTCTGAAAAACCATTGCCAGGTTGCGGTGTTTGGCAGGCACGTGGTTTACATTTTCGTTGTCAATAAGCAAATCGCCGCCCGTAAGATCCTCCAGCCCGGCGACAATGCGCAGGGTTGTGGTTTTGCCGCAGCCCGACGGCCCAACAAGCACAAGAAATTCTTTATCCTGAATTTCAAGGGAAAGATCGTTCACCGCAAGAACGCCTCCCGCGTAAGTCTTGAATATATGTTTAAGTGATACGCTTGACATTTTGAACTCCTTTATGAATCAATTTCTTTGGCCGCAGGCAGCTTTACCGTAAAAATACTGCCCTGACCTACCCGGCTTGCGACGGAAATGCTTCCGCCGTGCTGCTCCACAATATACTTCGCGATGGAAAGCCCCAGGCCGTGGCCGCCGACCTCGTGTTCCCGCGATATGTCGGCGCGGAAAAAACGTTCGAATATTTTTTTCTGATCTTCTTTTGATATGCCGATCCCGTTGTCCCGAACTTGTATCACGGCGTTGTCACGCGCGCGGCCGACGCAAACTTCCACATTGCCGCCGTTTTGGGTGTATTTGACGGCGTTGTCCAGAAGCTGAAGCAATACCTGTTTCAAACGGTCCGGGTCCCCGGCGATAACAACCGTTTCGTTTACCTGCAGGGAAACTCCGATCTCTTTTTTGGCAGCCTCAGGCTGCATGAATGTAACCGCGTCATGGGCGACGGCCGCCAGCTCCACCGGTTTCATCTGGAACATCAGCGCGTCCGAATCGGCGCGGGCAAGCAGCAGCAGGCCGTCCACCAGCTGCGTCATTCGTTTGGACTCCTGCGTAATGCCCTCGCAATAAAGCTGTTTTTCCCGGACGGTGGAATTGGGGTCGTCCAGTATCACGTCTATATTGCTGATGATTGCCGCGAGCGGAGTGCGCAGTTCGTGAGATGCATCCGCAACAAATTCCCGCTGTTTCTGCCAGGAAGCGCGGATGGGCCGGATGGACCTCTCAGCCAGGAATCTCCCGCCCAGCGCCAGCAGCAGCATACCGCCGGCGACGCAAATCGTGAAAATGATTCCCACATTCATCAAAAGAGTGTTTTGTTCGTCCAGGTTCTGTAAAACGACCTGTATGTTGTCCTCTCCGTATACCGCCGCATAACGGTAGGACGTGTCTTTTGATTTGATCGCGTCGTCCGACACGGTAATGGAAAAAGTTTTTGTTGCGACGCCGTAGCTGCCCAAATTGGCGGTATCCGAAGTCTTGGTTGTGTTCAGGGATGCCGAGGCCGGTTTCTGGATGCTGCCTCCAGTTTCAAAGCTTAATTTATTCTCAATTGCATCTTTATTATTCACAACCTTTTGTATGATCAGGGTTACGGTATCCGGAGGCAAGGGAAGATTCAAATCTGCCGGTATCTGGCCGTTGCTGTCTATACTGAATACATAGTATGGAAATGCCGCTCCCAGCAGCCCTTTTTCATTTCTCATCGCTAAGGAAATTGCGTAAGGCTTGTTTTCGGTCTGCATTGTAGCGACATTATTCAAAACAATCTGGAACGACTGCATGGACTGGTCTTTGATACTGGAGGAAATCATCACGTAGGCCATGGCTGCTATAACAACCAGTATGATGCCGGCGACTGCAAGGTTTAGGAGCGTAAGCCTTGTTTTTAATTCCTTGAACATATTATTCCCTTTCCAGCCTGTAGCCCAGGCCGCGGAACGTCCGGATGATAAATGGCGCGTTCAGTCCGGTCATTTTTTTTCTGAGGAAATGGATGTAACTGTCTATGTTGCCGGGTTCCACGCATCCCAGCGGCCCCCAGACCCTGTCCAATATCGTTTCGCGGGGCAATACCTGCCCGCGGTGGCGCAGCAGCAGTTCCAGCAGATGGGTTTCGTGCGGCGTCAGTTCGACCGTCCTGTCTTTATATGTAAGCGACCCTGACCGTGGATAAAGCACCATTTCATCCATCGAGACCGTATCGTCTTCCATAAGGGTAACCGGACGCCGGCAAAGCGCGCGGATGCGCGCAAGCATTTCTTTTTTATCGAAGGGCTTTACCAGATAATCGTCCGCCCCCGCGTCCAGGCCCGAAACCCTGTCTTCAATCGCATCCTTTGCGGTGATAAAAAGCACCGGACATTTTTTGCCCGCATCCCTGATTCTTTTTAAAAGCGCAATTCCGTCCATTTTGGGCAGCATCCTGTCCAGCAGTATCAGGTCGTAATCGTTCGCAAGAGCCAGTTCGCATCCGGTCTCGCCGTCCAGAGCCGCGTCCACCGCGTAATTTTCTTTTTTCAGCTGGTATACAAGCGCGTTTACCAGCCATTTATCGTCTTCCACCAGTAATATTCGCATTCAAAGCACCCCTTTTGAACTAAGTATAACACCCTTGTCTTAAAAATATCTTGATTTTTTAAAGGAAGTTTCAAGATTACTGTGCGAAAATGGCACTGATAGAGAGGGCTGAAAAAAACAGCCGCTTTAAAGGAGGTTTTTATGGCGGGAGCGACAGTATTCAAAAAACTCAGGGCAAAATTCAGCACAGACACCGGGATCGCCCTGTTCTTCCTGCTTCCCAGTTTGGCCGGATTCATGCTGCTTTACGGGGCGCCTTTTGCGGTGTCCTTTGGCATGTCCCTTTTTTCCAGCCCGGTGAACGGGCATTTTGTGGGACTGAATAACTACGCGTCGCTTCTTGCAAATCAATCCTTTTTAAAGGCCGCCCTGAACACGGCGGTATTTACCGGAATAGGGGCTCCGCTGCTGACCGTTTTATCCCTGCTGCTGGCGATGGCGCTCAGGAAACCTGTGTTTGGAAGCAGGGCGCTGCGCACTATGTTTATTAGCCCCATGGTGATTCCAGTGGCCTCGGTGGTGCTGGTATTCCAGGTCTTTTTTAACGACAACGGCGCATTGAACGGCGTGCTTGCTTCCATGGGCATGTCCTCTACGGACTGGCTCAAATCCGACGCCGCGCGTTACATCGTGATGCTGCTGTACCTGTGGAAAAACATGGGGTACAACATGGTACTGTTTTTGGCCGGCCTTGGCACCGTTTCAAAATCCTGCCTGGAAGCGGCGGATATGGACGGCGCGAATGCGTTCCAGAAGTTCCGGCATATTACCTGGCCGGCGCTTCTGCCAACTACTTTTTTTGTGATGGTAATGTCCGTGATCAATTCGTTTAAGGTGTTCCGCGAGGTATTCATGCTTGCGGGCAGTTATCCGCAGGACAGCATCTATACGCTGCAGCATTTTATGAACAACATGTTTACTTCGCTGGATTATCAGAAACTGACCTCCGCAGCGTTTTTAATGGCGCTTGTGGTGGTTATGATCGCGGGAATATTCATTTGGCTGCACCGCCGCCAGGCAATCAAAAGATTTGAAAAAAGGAGATAAGGGATGCGCTTTTTTACAAAACGGAATCAAACGGAATCCGCAGCCAGAATACAAAGAAAACCGGCCGGGAAGACCTTGGGGCATCCCAAGGACGGCAAACGCTATATTGCCCTTGGGATCGTGCTGTGGCTGCTCGCGTTTGCGTTTATTTTTCCGATGGTAATGACTTTTGCGGATTCGTTCATGAGCGAAACTGAGATCGCGCAAAACTATGGGACAGTGAACCCGGACACGGAGGACGGACGTGATTACGCCGATCTGGACCTCATACCGGATATCGTGACGCCAGACCAGTACTACTCCATACTTATCGGAAATACCGGATACCTTATGATGTTCTGGAATTCCGTGCTGCTCACCGCTCCCATCATAGCGGGGCAGGTTGCAATCGGCGCGCTGGCCGCCTATGCTTTTTCGGCATTTCAATTTAAAGGAAGGAGCATCCTGTTTGCCGTATATCTCATTACAATGCTCATGCCTTTCCAGGTGACGCTGGTGCCGAATTACCTGATGGCCGATGCGCTGGGGATACTCGGAAAGTATTCGTCCATTATTTTTCCGGGGATATTCGCGACGTTCGGCGTGTTCCTGCTCCGGCAGTTTATGGTCAATATCCCCAAGGAAACAATCGAAGCCGCCAAGATGGACGGTGCGGGACATATGCGTATTTTTTTCAGGGTCGTTCTGCCTTTGTGCAAGCCTGCCCTTGCGTCTTTGGTGATCCTATCCTTCATCGATAACTGGGGGATGGTGGAGCAGCCGCTCGTGTTTTTAAAAAACGCCAACATGCAGCCGCTTTCACTTTATTTATCCAGAATCAACGAAGGTTCTCTCGGCATAGCGTTCGCTGCGTCCGCGCTGTATATGCTTCCCATCATCCTGATTTTTCTTGCCGGAGAAAGATACCTGGTGGAAGGCATACAACTGACCAATTTTAAAGATTCAATTTAAGGGAGATTAGAACATGGAAACAAGCAATCCGGAAAAAGGCAAAAAAATATGGTTTCGGGCGCTGATCGGCTTTTTCGTAGTAATGGCGCTGCTCACCTTTTTTTCCGCAACTTTAAGAAACATATCGCTCCCGCGCGTAACGGTGTCGGCTCCGCTTTCCACGGCGCTGCAGAAGGTTGTGTCGGCAAACGGCGCATTTGAACCGTTGGGCAGCGTATCGGTGGATACGGACGTCGCCTGCAAGGTGGCTTCGGTATCCGTTTCGGCGGGAGATACGGTCCGAAAGGGAGATACGCTCATGACGCTGGATTCGGACGCGCTTTCGGATCTCCTTGAACAGGAGCAGGACGCCCTTGCTAAACTGGAAAACAACCGCAAGAAAATGGCGGACAGCAATGTGCCGCAGGACCTTGACCAGCTTCAACTGAGCCTGGATGCGGCCAATAGAAATCTGGCGCATGCGCTGGAGGACTACAATGCCGTGCAGGCAAACGTGTCCGCGGGCGCAGCCGATCAGGCGCAGCTGGAGGCGGCAGGCCGGGCGCTCCAGGCGGCGCAGGACGACGTGAAAATGAAAGCGGCGCAGCTTGAAAACGCAAAGGAGCAGAATTCCAGACAAAGCGAAGCAGGCAGGCTGGATCTTGCCAACATGGATATCGATATCGCCGCGCAGCAAAAGAAAGTGGATGAACTGAAGTCTTTAGCCGATAACGGCGGAAAAATAACGTCTCCGATCGACGGGATCGTCGGGCAGGCGAATGTGCAGGAAGGGGCAACCGCTTCCCCCGGACAGCCTCTTGCAGCGGTTACGGATTTATCCCGGGGTATGAAGTTCGAAGCGGATATTTCAAGGGAGGACTCCGAGCTTATCCCCGCGAACGCAAAGATGGATATCTATATAGCGGGCGTATCGCAGCGGATACCGGCTGAATTGAAGGAAAAAAAGGAAAGCGCCGATCATCCCGGCGATATCACGATTGTTCTGGAGACGACGCCTCAGGATATTGCGGATCTTAATATACAGTCCGGCCAGGCGGGAGATATCCGGTATGCCCAGATGACTGAAAGCTACAGTATGACGGTTCCGAACGGCGCGGTACGTGAAGACAGTACGGGCGAATACGTACTGGTGGCGGATGAAAAGGAAACGCCTTTGGGCAGGCAGCAGGTGCTCCGCCGCGTAGGAGTGACTGTGGACGATTCGGACGCGTTCCGGTCTGCGGTCACAGGTCCCCTCACGCCGCGCGACCAGGTGGTTTCGGACAGCGACAAGCCGGTCGCGGATGGGGACGCGGTCCTGATCGGGCCATGACGGGCGGAGGTAAAACATGAAAAAAATTGCCGGAAGAAGGCTTATCGTATTCTTTGGAATTTTGCTGGTCACAGCCGGTATGGTAGTGGGCGGCTCTCTTGAAGCCGCGGCCTCGCCTCCCTGGCTCACGGAAAAGGACTATATCGAAGTAACCATGCCGCAGAACGCCTCCCAGGCCGCAGCGCAGCTGAGTGAGGACGATATGCCGGATATTGCGGAAACGCTCAAATCGCCTGTTGCATGGTGGGGAAACGCAGAGGGGACGATTTCCACCGAAAAACGCCAAACGCGCGCGGAGGTATACGCGGTGGGTGGGCCTTATACGGATTTTCATCCCGTGCGGATGCTGAGCGGCAGCTTTTTATCCCCTCTGGAAGAAAACGGAAGTTCAATCGTTCTGGACGACGATCTGGCATGGCAGCTTTTCGGGACGACGGATGCGGTCGGTATGGAGGTGGAGTATGAAGACAGGATATTTACCGTGACCGGGATATGCGGGCGGGATACATCTCTGCTCGGATTGCTTTCGGACAGCGGGATGAATCGTGCATATATCAAATACGGCGCGCTTGATTCCATTCCTGTTGCCGGAATGGAGGCGGCAGTTCCCAAATCATTGCCGGGAAAAAGCCTCCAGGCCGTAAAGGATGCCCTGGGCGTGCAGGGTAAACCGGCGGACGCTTTCCTTGTCCGGGACGTTACCGAAGGCGTGAAACTGGACGCGGAAACCGCCGGCCTGCCGGCAATCGTGTTTGCGGCCATACTCACGGGTCTTATAATCGTTTGTGTCAAAAACGCGGTATCCGGCATGGCGCGGGGTTTGCGGGGTTTCATGGAAGAAACCTATTTTACGGAATCGTGGAGATTTCTGCTGCGCCGCATCGCATATATGACGCTCGTAATCGCCGCCGGGGCAGGCCTGGTTTGCACATTCTGGCTTCTTGCAGATTTTCCGTTTTTCCTCCCGGGGCGGTTTATCCCGGGTTCCTGGATAGACGCGGAATTTTATAAAAATCTGCTGCAATCCCAGGCACGGGAGGCAATCGCCGCATTGGAGTATATTCCGCAGCCCTGGAAGATCGCGCGGGATGCCGGCATGCAGATAGCCGGATACATGAACATGCTGTCCTTTGCCGGAATGGCGGTGTTCGGCGCGGGACTGGCGCTGATGCGGGATGCCAGGGAAACCGGAACGGAAAAAACGAAGGGCTTTAAAGCGGGGATTATGGATATCCCGGCGGTATGGATTTTTCTGACCGCCTCCGCAGGGATCGGTTTTCTGATCGTCTCGGCAATGGGGCTGAAGACGGTGATGCCAATCGGCAGAATATGGATGCTTCTGGGCGGATTCACCCTGTGGTCGGGATGGTCGTTGTATAAAGACAGGATTATAAATTTCATAAATCGATGGGGAAATCTGACGCTGAATCAGAACAAATAATTAATAAAAAAGAGGTAAACAATATGAAAAAACGATTCATAACATTTTTTATGGCAATCGTGCTGGCGGCGGGCCTTCTGGCAAGTTGCGCCCAGCCGGGCGGCGATTTATCCGGAAAGGCGTATGCCGCGCAGGATTTTGCCGGAAATACGGGGGAAGGCATACTGGCTCCGGCAGTAAATTCCGGGGGCGAACTGGTGGTGGCTTCCCAGGCGGAGGGCGCGCCGGCGGTGCTGACCACCTACGATACATCGGGCAATAAAAAGTCCGAGGTAACGACCGACGTCACAGATCCTGTTTCTCATTTTGCGCTGGACGGTAAGGACACGGCCTATCTGCTTGCGGGATCAACTGTGCATGCCCTGGATCCGTCGGGCAAAACCGTAAACAGTATTTCTGTGGAGGATGTACTTTCACAGCAGGCGCAGTCTTTTGCTCTTGGCGGCAAGCAGGTTTCGGGAGAGGGCTCGAAGGATGCACAGGAAGATCAGAAGTCTTCGGCCGCGCAGCCGGCGGCTGAGAAGGCGAAAGCAGGTCCAGTAGGCTTTAACGTTACAGGATTCGCCGCATCCTCCGACGGCAGCATCTTTATTTCGTCAATGGGTTCGGGCGTTACGCAGATTGACAGTACGGGCAAACAGGTACGGACATACAGCCAGGGAGGGATCAATCTGATCTGCATGAATGAAAAAGAGCAGCTGATGATTTATTCCATGGGCCAAGGTTCGCCCGCAATTACCACATACGATACGCAAAGCGGTTCGGAAACGGCAAAACTGGAAGCCTCGCTTGCCAACCCCAGCATGCTGTTTTACGATAAGCAGGCAAAAAGAACGCTCTATATGAACGGCGACGGCATTTACCCGGTAAATGAGGACGGCAGCACGGACGATGCGCTTATTACGCTCACAGATTTCTCCCTTTCAAACACGTCGCACGGTTTTGCCGGATTTGCGATGGACGGCGTGGGGACGATATACATTGCATCCTATGAAAATTCATCCGAAAACGGGGGTCCCAATGTAGCCGGAGGCGTTGTGGTAAACGGCGGCTCGGACGGCAGTTTCTCCATGGCGACGACGGGTGCGAAAGCCGACCGGATCGACAGGCTGGCGCTTGTGGACGCGTCCACCATACCGCAGAAAAAGGTGCTTACCATAGCGGGAATATCCGCAGGTCCGAATGTAAACGCCGCCATCGACGCTTTCCAAAAAGCGCATCCGGATTATAGGGTGGAATTAAAGACCTACAGCAACGAGATCGTGGGGATGAAACAGGCCGGAGATGAAGTAGATTTAACGTCCATGATCCAGCAGTTCAACACCGACGTGATTGCGGACAACAACGCGGACATCTATATACTGGATAATCTTCCTTATTACAAGTATATAGACAAAGGCTTGCTTGCAGACCTTGGGCCGATGCTGGAAGCAAGCGGACTCGATATGTCCAAGTATTACGGGAATATCTTTGACGCATGTAAGGTGGACGGCGCGCTTTACACGCTGCCAACGGCATTCTCCTTCGATATGCTCGCGGGAAAGGAAGGAAACATGCCGGCAGGCGATACGCCTTCAACGGACGATTTCTTTAATGCGGCAAACAATCTGCCTGCTGGAATCGCCGCGCTTCCGGGTGAGGATGCAACGCAGGCGTTCACAGAATATATGAAAAACAACTACACCTATCTTGTGGACCAGGCTGCAAAAACCGCCAGATTCGGCACGCCGGAGTTCATCAATCTGCTGAACCAGTTTAAATCGCTTGCTGATACAAAAATGAGCGGCAAAAGCATGGAAGATGCTTCGCCGCAAGAACTGGTGGGCGACGGCACGCTTGCGTTTACCCCCATGCAGTTCAGAGGGATACAGGAACTGGCGATGATCAAGGCCTTCGCCGGGGACGACGTCAAACTGTCCGGCATGCCTTCCATGGAGCAGGGCGCATACAACTTTACGCCCAGAGGCCTATACGGCATTAACGCGTCGTCGCAAAACAAGGAAATTGCCTGGGAATTTATACAATCCTTGATTACTGACGATGTGCAGTCGGATATGACGCAGATGAACGGATTCCCTGTAAACAGGACCGCATTGCAGAATATCATCAATCAGACGATTGAGGACGGTTCAAATGCAAACACGCGCATGGTCATCGGTACCCCGACAAAACAGGTGGAAGTCAAGCCTCTTTCAAAGGAAGAATACGATACATTTGCCGCAAACATAGATAAATTGAACCGGGTTTCGGCACCTGATGCGAATATCGTTAACATTTTAAACGAGGAACTGCCGTCTTTCTTCTCCGGGCAGAAGAGCGCGGAAGATGTGGCGGCGCTCATACAGAACCGTGTGGAAACAATATTGAACGAATAAAACGAATAGAAATAAAAAAGCGCGTAAAGCGCTTTTTTATTTCAGGCGTTATCAGAATCAAAATATCCCTGAGGAAGCGCAATGCGTATAACGACTCCGTAAAAAGGAGGCAAAGAGGTCAGAATTTCTCCGTGGACCGAATTTTCCTCAATGGTATTTTCAAAATCTCCATCGTCAAAATTTGATAAACCTTGTGGGCCGAACGAATATATAAGGTTTTTATCTTCGAAAGGTTTAGGAAGAGTTATGGAAAATGCCGAATGATTGATTGCGGTGGGCCAGCCTGGATCTATGATATTAAAATACACTTCGTCATACATTTCCTCGGAATTATCTCCTAAAGAAAGCTTGTAGGAGATTTTATAGGTTTGTGCGCCTGTAACCGTTTGCAAGGGGTCGCCAATTTTTACAGATACATTGCCATTGTTCTGATCGACGGTGTATTTCCAATTTTCAACGCTAATATCGGATAAAATGGCTTGTATGCCGTTTAGGTTTGTTGATATCTCCCGTGAGATACCATGCTTATTTTGGTTGAAATCGACAGAAATCGTTTCTGATACGTCATAAACATTTTCTTCGGATATGTACACCGAAACCTGATAGTCTGTAATTACAAATGTATTGTCTGTCATATTCGAATTTGTGCCTGCAGATGATCCATCTGTAATAAATGATTCAAACGCGTCTTTTTCTTTCGCTGAATTATGCGGAAGCTTGCTTTTTTCAACAGACTTATCTGGCGGTGCGGCAGAAATATTGTCAGAGGATTCCGCTGTGTTAAAAACGTTTTTTTCTGCGGCGGAGGTCTGCGGCGGGGTATCCGATTGGACGAATGCGCAGGAAGTAAGCAATACTGTAAAAAGAATTAGTATAAGGCAAGCCAGATATTTATTTTGCATTTTTTTCATGAAAAGACCTCCTTAAAGTATAAAATATTGAAACAAAGAAGTAAATCTGGAAGAATTTGTAATTTTTTAATTTTATCATACACTAATTCTGGTAAATATCAAGGCTTATCAGGAGGACAAAAAAAGTTTTTTTCTGGCAATAAGGAGTGTTCTTCATAAAACCTTCATATCCGGCATGTAAAATGTGACGAATGAAGAATGCAAAATTCAATACCGCAAAAACGAATATAATGGGAACGTGCATTCCCGTGCGGGATGCGGGCAGGACGTTGGCTTTTATTGGGCGGGCAAAGACGGCGTGGTTGTAATAAAGTACGAGAGGCTTCTGCCTGCTCCCGGACTGCGTAAGGGAAGGCTGCAATGCAGCCTGCAGGAGGGGGTAAGCCGTGATTCCGGCTCTTCCACTTATTGCATCATGCCCGCAGAACTTCATTTTATTCCTTTTCTTTGTAAAAGAGCCATTGACACTCCAAAAAGTACCATTGGCTTTTTTTACTTTAGATGTTACAATGTATACTATCAATTATTAAAAAAGTATTAAGAAAGATTAACAAATGTTACTGTTCCGTATATAACCTTTATACCGTCTTCATATGATTGACATCACAGGAACAATTAATGCAGAGAGGTGACCAAGAATGTTTAAAAAAGCAAATGTACGAATGAAGAGAAACAAGAGCCATTTAAACAAAGGATCGACAGACAGGGACGCGATTTCGGATTCCCATACCGGCAAACAACCCCGCCCGTTGGGAAGAAAAGTTCTGATTTCGGCGGTTCTGGCAATGGCAGCAGTCACGGTACCGGTTCTGTTCGCCACTGCGGAGGGATCAGGTGAGATAACAACCTCGGCGTTCATACCAATACAGCAAACGGCGAGTCCGTCCCCGTCCCCTTTGCCCAGTGATTTAACCTGGGACCTGAGCCGCGATGATACGCCTGCAACAATGGATGGAACGCTGACCTCCGATCTGACGGAAACAGAAACACAGGTTGCCGAAAATGCGGAAACCGCGCCGTCACCGACACCCGAGGCAAGCCCTGACACCGCTGCGGCGGCCATTCCGGCTGAAGAATCAATATACCGGACTTTTTCGCCCGGAATGGAAGATCAATTTATCACTCAGATTCAGCAGCGGCTGATGGATCTGGAGTATATGGAACACGACGAGCCCACCACGCTTTTCGGGCCCATTACCGCGCAGGCCATCCAATACTTCCAGCGCAAAAACGAACTTCCGGTTGACGGGATCGCGGGGCCGCAGACGCAGGAACTGCTTTTCTCGGAAAATGCGAAGTATTATACGGTCCTGGAAGGCACGACCGGGCCGGATGTCGAGGCGATTCAGGATCGCCTGATGGAACTGGGTTATACCGTTAACAATACGGGTTATTTCGGAACGGATACCACTAAGGCGGTTGCCTATTTTCAGAGGATGAACGGTCTTGTGGACGATGGAAATGTGGGTTCCCAAACGAGAGAAGCGCTCTTTTCCAAAGATGCCGAGCCTTCCCTGGAATATGCCAAGAAAAAGGCAGACGAAAGCAAAAAAAGCACTGAAGGCCGCAGTTCAAACGGCAGCGGCAGTTCAGGCTCAGGCGGCAGTTCAAGTTCGGAAAGCAAGAGCTCAGATTCAGGCGACAGTTCGGGCGACAGCTCGGGCGGCGGCGATGCTTCCGTACCGGCGGCGGATCCGGGCAATGTTGAGGCCTTCATTGATGCGGCGTTTGCGCAGCTTGGCAAGTCGTATGTCTGGGGAGGCAAGGGGCCGAATGTCTTCGATTGTTCGGGGTTTGTATACTATGCGCTTAAAACCAGCGGAAACGGCATCGGCTATATGACCTCCGCCTCCTGGGCGCAATCGGGTTATGCCAGAATAGACAGGATGGAAGATCTGCAAAGAGGAGACGTTATCTGTTATAAGGGGCATGTCGGCATTTATCTTGGAGACGGAACAATGATAGACGCGTCCTCCAGCGAGGGAAAAATAAGGGTATCCTCCAATATCTTCACCAGCAGTTATTGGACAAGCCACTTTATATGCGGCCGAAGGGTATTCTGATAACTTAAGACATAAGAACAAAACACACAAAAAGCCGGGTAATTCCGAGGCCACTGAAAAACGCTCTGTTTTTCTAACGAACAATAAAACACCAGAAGATGAGATCAATTTTCTCAACATTCTGGTGTTTTAATATATTTGAATATATAATAGCTTGGATTAATACGCTAT
>JAEWMJ010000023.1 GCA_023393165.1 Bacillota bacterium
CTCCCCAACGCGATTACGGGTATGACGACCTTGCCAAACGCATCTATAAATTTGAAGAAGTAAAAAGCGTATCGCTTATGGCGGGCAGCTACGATCTTGCGGTCCGTATAGAGAGCCATGACATCAAAAGCATTTCGAAATTTGTTTTTGAAAAGCTCGCGGTCATAGACGGCGTCACCAGTACGGTAACCGTTTTCATCATGCGCAAATATAAGGAAAACGGCGTAATACTTGTGAACGACGAAAAGGACGACAGGCTGGTTGTGACGCCATGAAGACGGAAAATTATATTGCCAGGCATGTAGCCGTGGTGCCGCCTTCGGGCATACGCAAATTTTTTGATATTGCGAGCGAAATGAAAGACGTCATTTCCCTGAGTGTGGGCGAGCCTGATTTTGTGACCCCATGGAATATCCGTGAAACCGCCATATTTTCGATTGAACGCGGGATCACCCATTACACATCCAATTGGGGAACCATTGAACTGCGCCGTCAGATCGCGCGGTATTTGTCCACAAGGTATGAACTTGAGTTCAATCCTGCAGATGAAATCGTCGTGACGGTAGGAGCGAGCGAGGCACTGGATCTGGTTTTCCGCGCCATCATCGATCCGGGGGACGAGATTTTGATTCCCGCGCCATCCTATGTATCCTATATGCCGGGCGTCCGGTTCGCCGGCGGCGTTGCGGTTTCCATGGGAACCAGGGAACAGGAAAGCTTCAAACTTACGGAAGAAAGCATACGAAAAGCGGTAACGAACAAGACAAAAGCCATCGTGATCCCGTATCCGAACAATCCGACGGGCGCGATCATGACAAAAGAAGAGCTTTCCGCTCTCCGGAATGTTATTATTAAACACGACCTGCTGGTGATTTCGGACGAGATATATTCCGAACTGACATACGGCGCGGCGCACGTTTCCATAGCGTCCTTCCCGGACATCCGTGAGCGGTGCGTTGTGATCAACGGTTTTTCCAAGGCGTTTGCCATGACGGGGTTCCGCCTTGGATATGCGGCCGGGCCCGAGCCCGTTATCCGCGCGATGGTGAAGATTCACCAGTATTCCATGCTTGCCGCGCCCACCATGAGCCAGATTGCCGGGGTGGAAGCCATCCGGCACGAAATCGAAACCGGGTTTGCCCAGATTGAAAAAATGCGTAAGAGCTATGACCGGCGCAGGCAGTATATTTACAAGGCGTTCAATGAAATAGGCCTTACCTGCTTTGAGCCAAAGGGCGCGTTTTACGTATTCCCGAACATCACCAAAGCCGGGATGCCGTCCGAGGAGTTCTGCAACCGCCTGATCCATGAGAAAAAGGTGGCATGCGTTCCCGGAACCGCGTTCGGGGCGGAAGGGGAAGGATACATGCGGTGTTCGTATGCTTCCTCGATAGAAAATATTAGAGAGGCGCTTTCAAGGATTGCAGAATTTGTTGAAGAAAACAGTTAAACTGATCGCTTTGGATCTGGACGGAACGATAGTCCGTGAAGATCAAACTATATCCTGTGAAGACAGAAACGCAATTGCCTGCGCGCAGAAAGCCGGCGTTGCGGTGGCGATTGCAACAGGAAGAATCTATCCCACAGCAGAACGCTGGCTGAGATTGCTGAATATAAAAACGCCCGTTATCTGCTGCAACGGTGCGGAAATACGGGAGAACGGGAATATCGCTGCATGCAGCCCCATTGGTACGGAACAGCTGAAAAAGGCTTATTTGGCGATGGAGAAGTATGACGTCCAAAGATATATTTTTTGGGAAGACCACATTTACTGCACGAAAGGGCTTTATCATGAAGCGCTGTTCAAAAAGTGGAATTTCGGCATTGAAAAAAGCGGCTTGATCGTCCATTGCGGCGATTTCGAAGACATACTGGCCAGAACCGGCGGAAGAGCCGTGAAATTACTGGTATGCACAAAGGATGAAAGCCGGCACGCGGATATCCTCGGTGACCTGAACGCTTTATCCGGTTTCGATATCGTCAAGGGGGAAGCGCTGAACTTTGAACTGACCCCCAAAGGCGTTAACAAGGGCGCGGCGCTTGCAGTGCTCGCTCAGAAACTGGGCGTGAAAATGGAAGACACCATGGCGGTGGGCGATTCGCTGAATGATTTTGAAATGGTCAAACGCGCGGGTCTGGGCGTCGCTATGGGGAACGCGATGCCCGAACTTTTCAAAATCGCGGACGACATGACGTTATCCATACAAAAAAACGGCGTGGCGCATGCAATCGAAAAGCACGCACTTGGAGAGAAAACAAAACTTGCGGGCCGGGATTTTGCCGCATCGGGCATTTGCTGAAAAAGATATCCATAAACATCATTGCATAATGATGTTTTTTATTTTAAGCGGCGTTCCGTTTTTTTAAACGCCGTCCGGGGAAACGGCGGCTTTTACAGGCGTGGTTGTAATCAAACAGCAATTGACATATAATGAAGGAAGCATAAGGCTGTACAAAAAAGTGCAGAAGCGAAGAGGTAAGAAGTGGCGCTAAACGTTGTACTGGTGGAACCGGAAATTCCGCAGAATACGGGCAATATATCAAGGACGTGCGTAGTAACAAATTCAACTTTGCATATCGTAAAACCCATGGGGTTTTCCCTGGACGAAAAACATATCCGGCGCGCCGGACTCGATTACTGGCCGTATTTAAGGCTTCACGTTTATGA
>JAEWMJ010000043.1 GCA_023393165.1 Bacillota bacterium
TGTATTCTTTCACATATTCTCTCCCTCCGTCACAGCGCAGCTGTGACACCTCCCTCGTCAGAGGGAGGCGCGTCATGGATGAACCAAAGGTCACCAAATGAGAATTATTAGCCTTAGCAGAACCTAATAAATAATCTACAGGTAACTTCTGCTGCGTATTATGATCATAAGGGGAAGTGGCTTGCTCGCCAAATTAAAATTTGCATGTTGATATAAACTGCGACAAAAAAATGTTTATATTTTACGGCTATAAAGAAGATGAGGTATATCTTTGTTTTTATAACGTCTAATAAACTGCTTCTTTATGGACATGCCAAGTCTTTCAGCCACTTTTCTTGAAGCCGTATTCTCTGGTCGAATTTGTGCCGTAATTTCATTTAGATGCAAAATATTAAAAGCATAATCAACACAAGCAAAAGCAGCTTCAAAGGCATACCCGTTTCCCCAATATGATTTTTTATAAATATAGCCAACTCCGACATAGTTTTCATCATCTGCTTGTTCAGAAATTAACCCAGTGACTCCAATTAACTTATCAGACGCTTTTTCTATCACTGCCCAGTAACTATAACCGTCCCTATTATATCTCATAATATTTTCGTCAATCCACTGCACTACTTCCTCATCAGAAAAGGCATGTTCCCAAGCATACATGACATCAATGTCCTGCAAAATTGAGCAGACAGAACTATAATCATCTGTTTGTATTTTCCGCATGTACAAACGTGGTGTTCGCAAAATAACCATGTCAAAATTTCTCCTGCCAAATATATTTGATGCACCCTTTTGCATGAATTATAAACATTGATAAATTCCAGTTTATCTAGCACTTCTCATTATATAAATAATTTCTTCATACTGACTGTCTTTTTGTCCTTCGCCTAATAGACCAGGCTGTGTGAAAACGTCAGCGTTTTCACCGCCAAACTCGTCCAGATGTTCGTTTGTCAGACATATTGGCAACAGGCTTAATTGGTTTCTATTCTTATTACTTTTGTATCTATCCACAACAACACCCCTTAATATGATACCTCTATTATACCATTTCATGGGTTATTATTGAATATATTGGCATGTTTTCACACAGCCTCAGACATTATTAGTACTTTCTATATTATACAAATTCGCTATATTATACCAGAATCCCTTGAAAAAAATAAAAATAGTAAGGCATTGTTTTAAATACAGTGTTCAATCTGCCGAAGTAACCAAGTTAGACGAGCAAGATTGGAGACGGCTTGGGGAGATTGACGTGAAGCCCCTGCGGGCCGTTTTAATGGGGTTAGCCGGAGCGGAGCCGACCGCCGCCAGTGGCGGATGCAGGAAGGCGAACGCTCACTGAGTATGAGGCGAGCGGGAATGAGCGCCGACGAATGAACCGTGAGCCCATAACGAAGTGGTTGTTAGGGGGCCCTAAGGGGAGAAATCGGAATCTTCCCTGGGCCCCCTGACAAAAAGAAATAAAAATCATACCCTAAATAAAAAATTGATAGAAGCAAATAATTATTTCATGACATAGGTAAGCCTTGAAACGCTCAGAAGTACAAAATACTATAAGAAACTCCTTCAGTCGCCTGTGGCGACAGTTCCCTCAATGAGGGAGCCTAAAAAGCAGGTTATCTCGTTATACGTAAAATACTGATCAAGAGCGTATAAAAAGCCGTATGGATTCTTCGACTTCGCTCATAATGACCGGGTGGGGGCGTTGCATGGCCAAACACCTCATCAGTCGCTTGTATTTTCAATATACTTTTTTGAGATTATTCCATATTCAGATAATTTTATTGTTGGCAGCGCGATGTGGGCATCGCGCCCTACATTAATTTTACCCAACAGTTCATCTCTGCCTTTGACGCAAATCGTTATAAAATATACCCCGTTTGATGAATAATCATAATCTTTCAAAATGAAAACCCACATTCTTTTGAAATGATTGTTTTTAATGAACGTATTATAGTTGTTATTGATGTTTTATAGGGAGCGATGCCCCCATCGCTCCATTATTAAAAATATAATCAGATTTGGCATAATCGCATATTTTTCAACAATTACGTCATTATAAGCCGAGCTGATATTTTCAATATACCTTTTTGAGATGATTCCGTATGCTGATAATTTGATAGTTGACGGCACGATGTGGGCATCGCGCCCTACATTGTTTTGCCCAACAATTCGTGTTTATTTTTGACGCAAATCGTTATAAAATATGCTCCATTTGAGGAATAATCATGATCTTCAACCGGATATTTTTTCTTTGCGCCAAATCATTCAAAAAATTCATCTCGCCTATTTATACAGCACTTCAAAAAGGAAATCTGGAGAAAGCAAAAAGGCAGAGCCTGAAACCCGCCTTTTTGCTTTCAACATTTTCTTTAGAGGATTACTCGATAATTGCTGATTCAGTGATTTTAGAAGCCCGCCCGCCGCGATATTCTGTAAAAATTCCAAAATTGGCGGAAACAGCTTCAATGCGTATACGTAATAATCCGGATTTCATCTCCCAGGTCGCGTGCCACAGCCTCCTGCATTTTCTTAGCAAAGGGACAGGCAAAGCCAATCGGATTACCCTTTGAGATGCAGGAAGCAAAAGCAATTGCATCCGCTCCGCGTTCTACCATTTCCCTCGCGCGAAGCACCGCTTTCTTTCCGGGACATCCCCCGCAGGTAACAATCCCGATGAGTTCGATTTCCCCATCTATGCCTTCAAATGCGCCTTTTTTTTCACTTATAAACTTGATATCGGTAGAAGCAGGGCAGTAATCTTCCGTCTGCATACACCTGATTAATCCGACTTTCATTTATGCCTCGCTTTCCATGCCGTCTTAAGACCTTATTTCAGGGAGTTCAAAAGCCCGCCCGCCGCGATGATATTCTGCAGAAATTCCGGGAAAGCCGGAAACTCAGCCGTTGTGTTTTTGGTCAGGTTTTTGAGTTTTCCGTTGTCAAAATCGATCTCGATCTCGTCTCCCTCGTCTATCTCGCAGTCGCATTCCACAATGGGCAGCCCTATATTGATCGCATTCCGGTAAAAGATGCGCGCAAAGCTTTTGGCGACAACCGCCGATATGCCCGATTCCTTGATGGCAAGGGGCGCGTGTTCGCGTGAGGAACCGCAGCCGAAGTTGCTGCCGCCCACCATAATATCGCCTTTTTTCACCCGGCTGACAAAGGTCGCGTCCAGGTCTTCCATGCAGTGCGCCGCCAGTTCCTTTGCGTTGGCGGTATTTAGATACCGTGCCGGGATTATGACGTCGGTGTCCACATTGTCGCCGTATTTGATTACATTGCCTTTTACTTTCATTTAGATAATCTCCTTTCGCTTAAATCCCGGATCATTCCGCCGGCGCGAGTTTCCCCGCGATTGCCGAGGCGGCCGCCACTGCGGGGCTCGCCAGGTAAACTTCGCTCTCCGGATGCCCCATGCGGCCCACAAAGTTGCGGTTTGTTGTCGCAACGCAGCGCTCGCCTTTTGCCAGGATGCCCATATGCCCGCCCAGGCAGGGGCCGCAGGTGGGAGTGGATACCGCGCATCCCGATTCGATAAAGGTTTTCAAAAGCCCCATCTCCATGGCTTCCATATAGATTTTTTGTGTTGCGGGTATTATGATGGCGCGAACGCCTTTGGCTACTTTTTTGCCTTTGAGGATATTTGCAGCCTCTATCAGGTCTTCCAGCCTGCCGTTTGTGCAGGAACCGATGACAACCTGATCTATCTTGACGTTGCCGATCTTGTCGAATGTTTTCGCGTTCTCGGGCAGGTGCGGAAACGCCACGGTCTGCTCGATTTTGGACAAATCGATATCGTATACCTCGTCATACTCCGCATCCGCGTCCGCTGCGAATACACGGGGCTTCCTGTCGCTGTGTTCGCCGACATACTGCATGGTGATCCCGTCCACCGGGAATATCCCGTTTTTGGCGCCCGCTTCGATAGCCATATTTGCGATGCACAGGCGGTCGCTCATGGATAGGTTCTTAACGCCGTCTCCCGTGAACTCCATGGATTTATACAGCGCGCCGTCCACGCCGATCATCCCGATGATGTGCAGTATGACGTCCTTGCCCGAAACCCACTTTTTCAGTTTTCCGGTCAGATTGAATTTTATTGCGGAAGGCACCTTGAGCCAGACCTTTCCGGTCGCCATGCCCGCCGCCATATCGGTTGACCCGACGCCCGTGGAAAACGCGCCCAGCGCGCCGTATGTGCAGGTGTGGCTGTCCGCGCCGATCACCACGTCGCCGGATACGACCAGGCCTTTTTCGGGAAGCAGCGCATGCTCCACGCCCATCTCGCCCACATCGTAAAAATGAGTGACATTGTGTTTTCCGGCGAACTCGCGTATCTGCTTGCTCTGTTCTGCCGCCTTGATATCCTTGTTGGGCGTAAAATGATCCAGAACAAAGGTGACTTTTTCCCTGTCGAATACGCAGCCGCAGCCTGCTTTTTCAAATTCATTTATTGCAACCGGCGTGGTGATATCGTTGCCCAGCACCAGGTCCAGATCGGCCATGATGATTTCTCCGGCCCTGACAGACTCTCGCCCCGAGTGCGCCGCCAGTATTTTTTGTGTCATTGTCATCGGCATTTTAGTTCTCCTCCAAACTTAGTTTGTATTCCAGCGAATCCACCAGAGCGGCAAAACTCGCCTCTATAATGTCGGTGGACGCTCCCACCGTGGTCCAGTCGCGTTCCCCGTCCGTGCTCTCGATAAGCACGCGGACGGTCGATCCGGTGGCGCTTCCCGTATCCAGTACGCGCACCTTGTAATCGATCAAATGGACGTTTTTAAGCTGCGGATAAAATACGCACAGCGCCTTGCGGAGCGCCAGGTCGAGCGCGTGCACCGGGCCGTTGCCCATTGACGCGGTGGTTTCGACGGAATCGCCCACCTCTATCCGTATCATCGCGCTGGAATTGCTTTCTTTGTCCGGCGGCGGAAATTCCCCGCTGGTACGGTAATTCAGCAGCTTGAAATGGGGGGTGAATCTCCCAAGCACTTTTTTTACAAGGAGTTCAAAGCTCGCGTCCGCGGCCTCAAACTGATAGCCCTGGTATTCCATTTCCTTTATTTTTTCCAGGATCTGCGCCACTTCCGGGCTGTCCTTGGTCAAATCTTTTGCGATGCCAGCGATCTTTAAAAGCACCGCGCGCTTGCCTGCGACCTCCGAAATCAGGAACCGCCGCTTGTTGCCCACCATCTCCGGGCTTACATGCTCGAACGACCGGGACAATTTATTCACCCCGTCTATATGCATGCCGGCCTTATGCGCAAACGCGCTCGCGCCCACATAGGGTTTGCCTGCCGGGACGGTCATGTTCTGGATCTCTGCGATCCGGGTGGAGGTCTGATAAAGGTCCTCCAGATTTCCATTGACGCAGTCGTACCCTTGCTTTAATTGCAGGGTGGGGATGATCACGCTCAGGTCCGCGTTGCCGCACCGCTCGCCGATACCGGTGAAAGTGCCCTGCACATGAAGCGCGCCCGCCTGCACTGCAACCGAAGTGTTTGCAACCGCGCATCCCGAATCGTTGTGGCAGTGTATGCCAATCTCCGCATCCGGGAATTTTCCGGCAACCAGTTTGGTGATATCGAAAATCTCCATCGGAAGCGTTCCGCCGTTGGTGTCGCACAGGCAAAGCACATCCGCGCCTCCCCGGCATGCCGCGATAAGCACCTGAAGAGCGTAGTCCGGGTTCGCCTTGTACCCGTCGTAAAAATGCTCTGCGTCGAAAATGACTTCCTTGCCGTTATCTTTAAAAAAGCGAACGGTATCTTCCACGCACTTAAGGTTTTCATCAAGCGTCGCTTTGAGTATCTCGGTCACGTGCAGGTCCCAGGACTTGCCGAATATCGAAACCGCCGGAGTCCCCGCCTTGAGCAGCGATTTTACATTTTCGTCTTCTTCCACACGTATGCCCTTGCGCCTTGTGCTTCCAAAAGCGGCAAGTTTTGCGTTTTTGAGCGTAATGCCTGACGCCACCTTAAAAAATTCTATATCTTTCGGGTTGGATCCGGGGTTTCCCGCTTCGATATAGTCCACGCCGAATCCGTCCAAAGCGCCTACAATAGCCAGTTTATCGGATACCGAAAAGGAAACTCCTTCTCCCTGCGCGCCGTCGCGGAGCGTTGTATCCAGTATTTTAAGTTTCTTCATTGGCAATTCCTCCTCTCCCGTTTTTCTTGGAATATATGATTTCCCGCCCGTGTCCGGGCTCTATGCGTTCTCAATCAACCACCGCTCCTCTTTCCGCAGACGATACATGCCTGGCGTACCGCGCAATGTATCCCTTGCCGCTGTATGGTTCTTTGAGAGACATTTTCTTTTTCCGCATTTCCAGTTCTTCCGCGCTTATCTTGAGCTCGATGCTGTATGCGGGAATATTAATGGATATAAGGTCTCCCTCGCAGACATAGGCGATACTGCCGCCGCTTGCCGCTTCCGGGGACACATGCCCGATGGCGGCGCCCCTTGTAGCACCCGAAAAACGTCCGTCGGTCAAAAGCGCAACCTGTTTATCCAGGCCCATTCCCGCAATCGCGGAGGTTGGCGAAAGCATTTCGCGCATCCCGGGGCCGCCCGCCGGTCCCTCGTAGCGGATCACCACCACGTCGCCCGGCCTGATCTTTCCGCCGAATATGGCTTTTGCCGCGTCGTCTTCGCAGTCGAACACCCGTGCAGGGCCCTCGTGGACCAGCATATCCGGGTCGACCGCGCTGCGTTTGACGACCGCGCCGTTGGGCGCAAGCGACCCGAACAGTATCGCAAGGCCGCCGGTTGCCGAATAGGGATTCTCAATATCCCTGATGATCTCGTTATTAAGGACGCGCGCGCCTTTGAGGTTATCCGCAACCGTTCCGCCGGTAACAGTGGGCAGGGACGTATCCAGAAAATCTTTTTTGACAAGTTCGCTCATGACTGCCTGCACGCCGCCCGCCGCATACAGGTCCTGCATATGGTGCGGACCGGCAGGCGCCAGATGGCAAAGGTTCGGAACGCGGCTGCTGATCTCGTTGACCATTTTCAGGTCGAATTTGATTCCGGCCTCATTTGCGATGGCCGCCAGATGCAGCACCGTATTGGTGGAACATCCAAGCGCCATATCCACAGCCAGGGCGTTTTCGAACGCCTTCTGGGTCAAAATATCGAGTACCCTTGTATCGTTCTTTAAAAGCTCCATTATTTTTTCGCCCGCCGCCTTGGCAAGCCGTATCCTCTTGGCGTATACCGCGGGGATCGTGCCGTTGCCCGGCAGCGCGACGCCGATTGCCTCGCACAGGCAGTTCATGGAATTTGCGGTAAACATTCCGGAACAGGAACCGCATCCGGGACACGCGTTTTCTTCGTAATATGCAAGGCGGTCTTCGCCTATCTTGCCCGCGTTCAGTTCGCCCAGCGCCTCAAACACGCTGTTTAAATCCATGCCCTTTCCGCCAGGGTCGCAGACTGAAAGCATGGGCCCTCCCGATACGAATATGGAAGGCAGGTTCAGCCTCGCCGCGGCCATCAGCATCCCGGGGACGATCTTGTCGCAGTTGGGGATAAACACCAGCGCGTCAAAGCAGTGCGCCCGCGCCATGCATTCCACGGTATCCGCGATCAGTTCCCTGGAAGCAAGGGAATACTTCATTCCCTCGTGACCCATCGCGATCCCGTCGCATACGGCGATGGTATTGAACTCAAAGGGCGTTCCGCCCGCCGCAAGCACCCCGTCCTTGACGGCACGGGATATCTGATTCAGATGGATATGCCCTGGGACGATCTCGTTGAACGAATTCACGATGCCGATAAAGGGTTTCCTGATCTGCGCGTCCGAGAGTCCGTCGGCTTTCAAAAGCGACCTGTGGGGCGCTTTTGATGCGCCGGTTTTCACATTATCGCTGTTCACTTACCTATCCCCTTCCTGGTTCTTCTGCCAGCTCATTTTCGCACGCAGGTCCGCGCCTGTTTTCTCTGCCAGATGCTGTTTTTCCAGACGGCGTTTTGATTCGAAATATGCGCGTCCCGACTGGTTTTCCAGTATCCAGTTGCGTGCAAATTTGCCTTCCTGTATCTCGGTCAAAACCTTCTTCATTTCCTTTTTGGTTTCCTCGGTGATGATGCGCTCGCCAACCGTATAGTCGCCGTATTCGGCCGTATCGCTGATGGAATACCGCATATAGGACAGGCCGCCCTGCACCACCAGGTCTATGATCAGTTTCATTTCATGTATACATTCAAAATAAGCGTTTTCGGGCTGGTATCCGGCTTCCACCAGCGTTTCGAACCCTGCCTTCATAAGGGCAGATACGCCGCCGCACAGCACGGCCTGCTCGCCGAAAAGGTCGGTCTCGGTCTCTTCACGGAATGTGGTTTCCAGTATCCCGGCCCGCGCTCCGCCGATTCCCGCCGCGTACGCAAGCGCAAGATCCTTCGCTTTGCCGGTAGCGTCCTGCTGCACCGCGATCAGGCAGGGAACGCCTTTTCCCTCCGTATACTGGCTGCGGACCGTATGTCCGGGGCCTTTGGGCGCGATCATGATGACGTCCACATCCGCCGGAGGCTTGATCTGGCCGTAATGGATGTTGAACCCGTGCGCAAAAGCAAGCGCCGCGCCGCTTTTCAGGTTGGGCGCTATATCGTTTTTGTAGAGGGCGGATTGTTTTTCGTCGTTGACCAGTATCATGATAATATCCGCTTCCCGAACCGCGTCCGCAGTCATCGCTACCGTAAGGCCGGCTTCTTTGGCTTTTTGCGCGGACTTGGAACCTTCATAAAGCCCGACGACTACGTTGGCGCCGCTGTCTTTCAGGTTCAGGGCATGCGCGTGCCCCTGGCTGCCGTA
This sequence comes from Bacillota bacterium, assembly GCA_023393165.1. Classification (GTDB taxonomy): domain Bacteria; phylum Bacillota; class Clostridia; order Christensenellales; family Christensenellaceae; genus JAEYKI01. The sequence continues at coordinate 8,825 of JAEWMJ010000043.1, forward strand.
ACCGATTACCGCCACCGTTTTTCCGTTCAGCAACCCGAAGTTGCAATCCTTTTCATAATACATTTTTGCCATTTTTTATATCCTCCAAAAAAAAATATTTTTATCTGCAGTTTTACCTATTGTTGCCCGCCCGTATGCATTTCTATCATACCATACGGCCTTACATAATCAACAAACGCGTTCAAATTTTTGCTGTCTCCGGTGATTTCTACCAGCAGGGAGCCTTTTTTCAGATCTTCCAGCAGCGCGGCCTGCCCCGTTCTGTGCCGCTCTTTTTTCGCATTGTCACACACCAGAAGCCTTTTTTTCACCATCGCGCTGTCCGTTTCGATCAACTCGACTTTTTTGACGTCGTAGATTTTTTCAAGCTGTTTTGCAATCTGCTCTTTTTCCTGCGCGCCGCCTTCCGCCACCAGCGTGATCCTCGCGATTTCGCGGCTGTCAAGCTGTTCCACATTCAGGCTTGAAATGTTGATCCCCCTTCTGGAAAACAGCGAGGATACCCGGATCAGCGCGCCCGGATGGTTTGCCACCAGCACCGATACGATCAATTGCTCGTTTTGCATGTTTTAAACCTCCTTCCAAAAAACCTTATATAAAAGTTACCTGAGTATAATATCGTTGATGGTCCCGCCCGGCGGAATCATGGGGAACACCTTCTCGCAGCCGTCTATCGGGCACTCAACCAAAACCGGTCCTTTTTTCGCAAACGCCATTTTCAGGCATTCTTCCAGTTCGGTTTCATTTTGGGCCCTCAGTCCCAAAGCCCCGAAACTTTCCGCAAGTTTGACATAATCCGTTTTGCGGTTTAAAACGGTTTGGGAAAACCGCTGTTCAAAGAATATCTCCTGCCACTGTTTTACCATGCCCAGCGCGTTGTTGTTTAAAAGTACGATTACGATGGGCAGTTCAAAGGACACGGCGGTGGCCAGTTCGTTCATATTCATGTGAAAACTTCCGTCGCTGGTTATAAGCACCGTTTTTTTCTTTCCCTTGCCAATGCTTGCGCCCATTGCCGCGCCCATGCCAAAGCCCATGGTGCCCAGGCCTCCGCTGGTGATGAATGTGCGCGGGCGGGAAAACCTGTAAAACTGCGCCGTCCACATCTGGTGCTGGCCCACATCCGTCGCCACCACGCCGTCGTCAGGCATGAACTGCCGGACTTTTTCTATAACCATCTGCGGGTCCAGCGCGTCCTGCGAATGGCTGCAGGATATATCCACATGCCCTTTGATCTTTTCGATCTCTTCATGCCAATCCTTGTGATCCAATTGACCGAGGCTTTCGTTCAATTTTTTGAGCACTGTCCGCAGGTCGCCTATCAGGCTGGTATAAGCCGGGATATTTTTGCCGATCTCCGCCGGATCGATATCTATATGAAGCACTTTCCTGCCTTTGGAGAACTCCGCCTTGTTGCCCGTCGCGCGGTCCGAAAACCGGACCCCCACCGCGATCAGCAGGTCGGATTCGGAAAGCGCCTTTGTAGCGGCGTATTTGCCGTGCATGCCCACCATTCCCAGAAACCTTGGGTGGTCCCAGGGCACGGCGGATAATCCCATGATGCTGGAACCCACCGGCGCGTCGATTTTTTCCGCAAACCGGATGAGCTCCTCCGATGAATCGGAAAGCACCACGCCTCCGCCGCTGTATATATACGGGCGCTGCGCATTGCGTATCAGTTCCAGCGCCTCTTCCAGGTTGCCTTCATACTGTTCGGACTTTTCTTCGGAAGCAACGCTCTGAGGCGTAAATTCCGTCTCTCCGACCTGAATATCCTTGGGAACGTCTATCAGCACAGGCCCCGGCCTGCCGGATTTCGCAATCATGAACGCTTCACGGATGATTTCTGCAAGTTTTGTGATATCCTTTACGATATAGTTGTGTTTTGTGATGGGAATGGTGACCCCAGCGATATCCACCTCCTGAAAACTGTCGCGTCCCAAAAGTGTTGTGGGTACGTTTCCCGTGATTGCAACTACCGGCGACGAATCCAGATACGCGTTTGCGATGCCGGTAACTATGTTGGTGGCGCCCGGTCCGGATGTCGCTATTACGACGCCGACTTTTCCGGTAGCCCTTGCGTAGCCGTCCGCCGCGTGCGCGGCGTGCTGCTCGTGACAGGTGATATAATGCGTGATCCGGTGCCTGTTTTTATACAGTTCATCGTATATATTGATCACCTGGCCGCCCGGATAACCAAACACGCAGTCAACCCCCTGCTCCACCAATGTTTCCATAATGATTTGCGCGCCTGTTAACTTCATCTTAACCTTCCTTTCTTTTACCCAAAAAATCCTGCGGTTTTTGGGCCCTGCAAATTTTGATTTAAAAAGAACCCCGACGGTTTCGCCGGGGTTCGTGCTTTTTTTCCTTTTTTCTTCCTACACACATTCCCTTTTTGGCAAAACCGAATTTACATTACCGACGACCAGGAGGACGACGATAATGTTAATAATGACGATAAGGCCGAAAAGGACTGTGTTTAAGATTTCCATTTTATTACTCCGTTACTTTCTTCCCCAAGCCGTCCGGCTTTTTGGGGATTTTATTAAAAAGGCCCTTGCGGTATTCACTGCAAGGGCTTTGTTTTAATACTGGTTTTTTATCTTCCCTTATTTAGCAGCGAACACTCTTTTTTGCATTATAATGACTCGTACCGTAAGTACGAGGCTAATAATGACGATGGAGATGTTTGCTGCAAAAGCCGCCATTTTCGTGGCTCCTCTCTTCAAGGTTTAATTTACTGTATCACGCATAAAAACAATTGTCAATATAGTATTATGCATTTTTCCCAAAAAAAGTCCGCATTTTTTTATTTTGGCATATCCGGCACAGTATCCGGACAGCAGCCGCGCTGACATTTCCCGCTCCAAAACGCTCATTTTTCCGCATCCGCGTTGTATGAAACGCCCTGATTCACGGGGCTGCAAAAATTTCGAAAGACAACTTGATCTCGGTTTTAAAAAACGGCGGGCCGGCCCTCAAACGCACATTCCAAAATCTTTTCCAGATCCTGCGGGGTAGTCTCGCGCGGGTTGAACTGCGTGCAGGGATCCAGGTATGCCTCCTCCGCGATAAAGGCCTTGTGCAGATTGAATTTAAAATCGCTCACGCCCGCGTCCCGCAGATTAGCGGGAAGATTAAGGCTGCCGTTCAGCCGCTGGACGCAGCGTATCAGCGAATTGACCATTATTTTTTCGGTGATGCCCTCCAGCCCGCAGCGCCGCGAGATATTGGCGTAATGGCGCTGGGCTTCCGGGTCTTTCTGGTTGTATTGGATCACGTAGGGCAGCAGTATGGCGTTGCATAAGCCGTGAGGCAACTCGAACTGCGCTCCGATTTTATGAGCCAGCGAATGGGTGATTCCAAGCTGCGCATTGGTAAAGGCGATACCCGCTATGCATTGGGCCACGTGCATCTCCCCGCGCGCTTCGGGATCCCCGTGGAAGGAATCCTCCAGAAAACCTATGATCATGGTGGTGGCATGGATGGCCATGGGCCGGGTGAAGCTGGAACGCGCCTTGGCCACATACGCCTCTATGGCGTGCGTCAGCGCGTCCATTCCGGTATGCGCAACCAGAACCGGCGGCATGGTCTCGGTAAGATCCGAATCCAGGATCGCAATGTCGGGCGCAATATTGTAATCGGTGATGGGATATTTTACTTTGGTTTTGTAATCGGTAATAACGGCGATGGAAGTAACCTCGCTGCCTGTCCCGCTGGTGGAGGGGATGGCCGCAAAGTTCGCCTTGCGCCGCAGTTTGGGTATGGATTGGGGCGTTTTGATATCTTCCAGCGTCAGTTCGGGGTGCTCGTAGAACACCCACATCATTTTGCCCGCGTCTATGGCGGAGCCGCCGCCTATCGCAACGATAATGTCCGGCTGATAATCCAGCATCTGCTGCGCGCCCCGCATAACGGTCTCCACCGAGGGATCCGGTTCCACATCAACAAATTCGCGGGTCTCCATGCCCGCGCTCCGTAAGATCTCTTTGAGCCTGTCCAACACGCCCAGTTTGGGAATCACTCCGCCCGTCACAATGAATGCCCGCGAATAACCGTTTAGGGTTTTGAGGTCGTTCATGGCGCCTTTGCCGAAAAAAATGTCTCTTGGAATTGTAAATCTAGCCATACTTCTCAGTCCTTATTGTGTGCAAAACTTTTTGTGAACGATTTCACAATAAGGACAATACTACCACTATCAAAATGCGCTGTCAAGGCGGGGATACTCACCTTACTGCCGTTTCCGGCTGAAAAACACGCATTTTTTCGGCTATTTCGGCTAAAAAAGTCGGAGCATGCGGTTTTTGCTTTACGCGGAACCGGTCTTCGGGTTTATATAAGGGGGGCTCGCGGTATTGCTGCAGCAGGAAACGCGGCACTATGGGCGCTTCCCGCGCCATTTGCATCAGATCGTCTTCGCCAAGCTGGGGAACCACTGTCGTCCTTACCTCAAAATCCACGCCGTAGCCCAGAAGAAGCGCCAGGGTCTTTTTTGCTTCCTCCGGGTCGACCGCGCTGCCGCAGAATTCCGTGTACCTGTCCCAGGGCGCCTTGTAATCCATCGCAACGTAATCCAGCAGCTTTTTTTCGAGAAGTATTTTTACCACATCCGGCCTGCTTCCGTTGGTGTCCAGTTTCACCAGGTAACCCATCTCTTTCAGGCTTTCCGAAAATTGGACGATGTCTTTTTGCAGTGCGGCCTCTCCGCCCGTCAGCACCACGCCGTCCAGCAGCCCCCGCCTTTTTTTTAGAAAATCCATGACGCCGGACGCGGGGAGCAGGTTTCCGTTTTGCAGGAGTTCCCGGTTGTGGCAATAAAAGCAGTCGTAATTGCATCCGGGTGAAAAAAGCACGGCGGCGATCTTGCCCGGATAATCCAGGGTGGACGTTTTTACAAGGCCGCAGAAATCCATTTTATGCCTCTTCCCGGATCACATACTTCACTCTCTCGCCATATTCTTCTTTTTTGCCCTTATGGTAATTCTGCACCGGCCGGAGGTAACCGACCACACGGCTCCAGACTTCGGCATCCTTGCCGCAGACCGGGCAGGTGAAGTGTTCCCCGGAGATATAGCCGTGTTCCTGGCAGATGGAAAAAGTGGGCGTCAGGGAAATATAGGGCAGTTTGAATCTCAGGAATATCCGCCTGATCAGGCTTTTGGCAACCTCAATATCCGGGATGCGCTCGCCCAGATACAGATGCAGCACCGTGCCGCCGGTATACAGGCTTTGCAGTTCGTCCTGCAGTTCCACGGTTTCGAAAATATCGTCCGTAAAGCCCACGGGCAGCTGTGTGGAATTTGTATAGTAAGGCACTTTATCCCCCGCCGTCAGGATATCCGGATACCTTTCCTTGTCCATCCGGGCCAGGCTGTAGCTGGTGCCCTCTGCCGGCGTTGCCTCAAGATTGTAAAAGTGTCCTGTTTCCTCCTGGATCTCGGCAAGAACGCCCCGCATATAATTCATGATGCCAACAGAAAACTCCTGTCCTCTTTCCGTAGTCAGGTCTTCCCCCAGAAAGTTGCGGCAGGCTTCGTTCATGCCTACGATGCCGATGGTGTTGAAGTGATTGTACCAGAACTGTCCGGTGCGCGCTTTTACGTCCCTTAAATAATGCGCGGAATACGGATAAAGCCCGCGTTCGGTCTGCGCCTCGATCACCTTGCGCTTGATCTCCAGGCTGGTTTTGGCCGTCTGAATGAGCTGCCAGAGCCGCGCGCGGAATTCCGCCTCGCTGCGGGATATATATCCGATCCTGGGAAGGTTGATGGTTACCACGCCGATCGACCCTGTCATGGGATTGGAACCGAAGAGGCCGCCCCCGCGTTTTTTGAGTTCGTGTGTATTCAGCCGCAGACGGCAGCACATGGATACCGCGTCCTCGGGCGAAAGGTCCGAATTGATATAGTTGGAAAAATAGGGGATCCCGTATTTGCAGGTGATTTCCATAAACTTGTCCACCACCGGGCTGTCCCATTTGAAATCTCTTGTGACATTGATCGTGGGGATCGGGAACGTGAACACCCTGCCCTTCGCGTCTCCTTCAAGCATCACGTCGCAGAACGCGGTGTTGAAAAGATCCATCTCCGCCTGGAAATCGCCGTATTTACCGTTTGTGTATTCCCCGCCGATCACAACCGGCTCGTCCTTTAATGTTTTGGGCACCACAATGTCAAACGTCAGGTTGGAAAACGGGCACTGGAATCCCACCCGCGTGGGAACATTGATATTGAAAATGAACTCCTGCAGCGCCTGCTTTACCTGCGCGTAATCCAGATTGTCTTTGCGGATAAACGGCGCGCACAGCGTATCGAAGGACGACCATGCCTGCGCCCCCGCCGATTCGCCCTGGGTGGTAAATGTGGAATTTACGATCTGCCCTAAAAAAGCGCGCAGATGTTTGGCCGGGCTGGATTCCACCTTTCCGGGCACGCCGCCGAACCCGTCCCGCAGAAGCTGGCGCAGATCCCAACCCGCGCAGTACGGCCCGAAGAACCCAAGGTCATGGATATGCATGTCCCCCGAGAGATGCGCGTTGCGTATGGTCTCAGGATAAACCTCATGCAGCCAGTACTGCTTGGTAAACGTTTCCCGGATATAATTGTTCATGCCGTTGATGGATCTGCCGGTGTTGGCGTTTTCATTCAGCCGCCAATCTTTGTCGTCCAGGTAGTCCGAGAACATATCGATGGTCGCGCCGATGAGCGCGTTGGATTCGCGCGCGCTGCGCCTTTTTTCGCGGTACAGTATATATGCTTTGGCGGTTTTGGCATGTCCGTTTTCGATCAATACCTTTTCTACAACGTCCTGCACATCTTCCACTTCCGGGACGCCGCTTTTATACCTGAGAGCGATTATATCCAATACCTGGGATGTCAGGCTGTCCGCCGTGTCATAATCGTTGCCTCCAACGGCCTGCGCAGCCTTGAAGATAGCCCAGGCGATTTTCTCCCGCTGAAAACGCACAACCTTCCCGTCACGTTTTCTGATTTGATTGATCATTTTTTGCCCTCCTTAACTCATGTAAAAAATAAAAAATGCAGTAATAAATATACTGGATGTATATAAAACAACCGCTTTCCTCCGCCAGTTGCAGGGTAATCGAACATGAAATTGTTATCGATCAGAAGTTCCACTATATATTGTGGTAAATTGTTTGACTACACAATATATACTACCACCAGCATGCCGGGTTGTAAATAGGGATATTGCTAAAATTTACAAAAAAATTGCTTGTTCGACAAATTTTTATTTTTTATAAAAGAATTGACTTTTAGGAATAAACGTGCATATAATAAATACAACATATGAACACATGTTCATATGTTAATAAATAAAAGCTGTGAGAGTATAATTATGGAAAACAATTTTGACAAATGCGAATGCAATATAATCCACCAGCCCGCGGTGGAACTTGCCAGGGATAACATGCCCGAAGAGGAATCCTTGTATGATCTTGCGGAACTTTTCCGTGTCTTTGGGGACACCACCCGCGTAAAGATATTATGCGCGCTTTTTTCCTCGGAACTGTGCGTCTGCGACATTGCTGCGCTGCTCTCCATGACGCAGTCCGCGATCTCGCACCAGCTTCGCATTTTGAAGCAAACCCGGCTGGTAAAATACCGCCGCGACGGCAAGACGGTATTTTATTCCCTGGACGACGACCATATCAAAAATATATTCGCGCAGGGTATGGAACATATTTCGGAATAAAATAAAATTTTTATAGATGAAAGAGGAACGACATGAAAGGAACTATGCAAGACCGCCGAAAAACCCGTGACGCCCAAGAGCCGGACCATCCGCATGGGGGCTGCACTGAGTGCGCCTGCGGATGCTGCGGCGCCGAAGATACGGAATCATGCGAAACCGCCGCCGATCCGGGCGCGCAAACCGACGGCCAGATAACGCTTTATCTGTCCGGCCTTGATTGCGCAGACTGCGCAGAGAAGATCAGAAAAAAAATCGCCTCCCTTCCGGGAGCCACATCCGCCCGCCTGGATTTTGTAGGCCAGAGGCTAACCATAACCGGCAGCATGGATAAAAAGGCGGAAATAATCAGCAAGGCTAAAAGCATCGTCCGGGAAATTGAACCGGATGTGAAAGTAACCCTGCATCCCGGTGCAAAAGAGGCGCCGGATCCGGCAATCAGCCGGTCAAGGATCATAACCTTTGCGGCTGGGATCGCCGTATTTGCCGCGGCGTTTTTGCTTCCCCTCTCTTTTGGCCCCAAGCTTTCGCTCTATATCGCAAGCTATCTGCTGATAGGCCACCGGGTGCTGCTGCAAGCCGGCAGGAATATAGCCAAAGGACAGATATTCGACGAAAACTTTCTCATGTGCACAGCCACGGTAGGCGCGTTTGGGATCGGCGAGTTTCCGGAAGGCGTTTCGGTGATGCTGTTTTACCAGATCGGCGAATTCTTCCAGGACGCTGCGGTCAACCGTTCACGCAAATCCATTGAAAAGCTCATGGATATCCGTCCGGATTACGCGAATATCGAATCGGACGGCGGACTTGTAAGGGTATCCCCGGATGAGGTGCGCCGCGGCGACTCCATCGTTGTGAAGCCCGGCGAAAAAGTTCCGCTGGACGGCGTCGTGATATCCGGTTCCTCCGCCCTGGATACTTCCTCCCTTACGGGGGAATCGCTGCCCCGCGATGTGTCCGAAGGTTCGGATGTGCTCTCGGGATCGGTCAACAAAACCGGGGTTCTTTTAATACGCGTGACCAGGGAATTCGGCGAATCAACCGTATCCAAAATACTCGATCTTGTGCAGAACGCCGGAAGCAGGAAATCGCCCACCGAACAGTTTATTACGAAATTTGCGCGCGTGTATACGCCTGTGGTGGTGTTCTCGGCGCTGGCGCTGGCCCTTCTCCCCCCGCTGTTCATACCGGGCGCTACGTTCCAGGACTGGGTAGGCCGCGCGCTCATATTCCTTATGGTATCCTGCCCCTGCGCGCTGGTGCTGTCTATTCCGTTAAGCTTCTTCGGCGGGATCGGCGCCGCTTCCAAAAAAGGCGTCCTGATCAAGGGCGGCGAATACCTGGACGCGCTCAGGAGCGTGGATACCTTTGTCTTTGACAAAACGGGGACGCTGACCTACGGCGAGTTCAGCGTATCCGCCATGGACGCGGGCCCCTCTCATACCCCGGATGAACTGCTGGAATACGCCGCATATGCGGAAAGTTTTTCTTCGCATCCCATCGCGGTATCCATTCAAAAAGCATACGGCAAACCGGTTGACCAGTCCCGCATACAGGATTACAGGGAGGTTGCAGGACGCGGGATAGAGGCCATGCTGGACGGCAGGAAAGTGCTTGCGGGCAGCCGGAACCTTCTTTTGGAGAACGGCATCGGGTGCGCCGAATCCGGAGAGATGGGAACGGCGGTTTATGTGGCTGCGGACGGCGAATATATCGGGGTCATTCAGATTGCCGACCGGATCAGGGCGGACAGCCGCAAAGCGGTGAGCGGACTTCGCGCCCAGGGAATCAAAAACCTCGTGATGCTTACGGGCGACACAAAAAGCAATGCCCGGAGGGTAGCGGACGAACTCGGCCTGGACCAAACCTTCGCCGAACTTCTGCCCCACCAGAAGGTTGAAAAGCTGGAGGAGATTGCGAAAAAATCTGCCGGCAAAACCGCCTTTGTGGGAGACGGGATCAACGACGCGCCTGTTCTTGCCCGCGCGGACGTCGGAATCGCCATGGGCGGCCTTGGCTCGGACGCCGCGATCGAAGCGGCGGACGTGGTGCTGATGACCGATGAACCGGGACGTCTGACGGACGCAATCAGCATCGCTCGGAAGACGCGAAGCAACGTCCTGCAAAATATCGTGATCGCGCTTTCCATTAAAGGCGTCATCCTTGTTCTGGGCGCGCTGGGCCTTGCCAACGTTTGGGAAGCCATATTCGGCGACGTTGGAGTGGCAGTGATCGCGATATTTAATTCCATGCGGCTGCTGCGCATTAAATAATTCAGGCCCCTGATAAAGCCCAACTACTTTAAAAATAACGCCTCTGCGCAATAGCGCAGAGGCGTTTTAACGCTTAGGTTTCGGCACTTCGCTTCAGTCGTGATGCAGCAAAAAAAGAGTTTAAAACCAATTGGCGGCTAAAAAGCAGCCGATAAAAGGGCGACATTTTAAACTGGAGCCCTTTTCATATAAAGAAGGCAGCCGCCTTTGAATAATAATGAAAGTCGCAGACTACAAAGCATGAACCGATATTGCAATTGTAAATCAAACTACAATCGAGTAACAGGCCGGAATGAATTCAGCGTTCAGCTTTATGAAACAACAAAGTCGATTGGGCAAGCATTGGAGACGGCTTGGGGAATATGACCCAGAGCCCCCGCGGGCCGGTTTAAGGGGTTAAAGGAGAGGTGTCGGAGAGGGCGTAAGGGGGAAATCGGAATCCCCCTCGCCCTTTCTGACAAAAAAATTAAAAAGGAATACCCTAATATATTTGACGGACTATTGTACAAAAGCATAAATCTCTAACCTACATTTATCAAGTAATTTGTCTTTACAATCAAAAAGGCTTATAATCTTACCGTATAATAAAATGATTACGGGAGGAAACAAATATGATAGAAGATTCCAGAACTGCCGAAGAACAGGCCGTAATAAGCGTTGCACGCAAAATGTGCGCTGCGGCAAGGACAGCTCCGAAGGCGTGCGGCAAAGACCATCTTGAAACCTGTATCGTAACGGGCGAGGATAAAGAAAAACTGTCCGACGAGATGGAGCGGCTCGCCGAAAAGTTTGAAAAACCCTTCTTTATCCGGGACGCGGGCAACATACGCGCGAGCCACGCAGTGGTGCTGATCGGCGCTATACGGGGCCAGCGCAATCTGAACGAATGCTGCGGCCTGTGCGGTTATAAAAACTGTGCTGAGAACGCGCAGGAGAACGGTATTTGCGTATTTGATCCGATGGATCTGGGAATTGCATTGGGCTCTGCCGTCAGCATCGCGGCGGACAACCGACTGGACAACCGAATCATGTTTTCAGCCGGCCAGGCTGCGGTTTCGCTTGGAATATTTCCTCCCGAAGTAAAGACGGTGATGACGATTCCGCTTTCCGCCACGCGCAAGTCGCCTTACTTTGACCGACAGCCAAAAAAGTAAGCTTACGCCGCTAAAGAAACCTCAACTACTGTGTTTTTTTTCTGCTAAATAAATACTTATTATTATTTATAAGGAGATAAGACTATTGAAAAAACAATTTTTAGGAATAATTCTGATTGCCTGTTTTATACTTGTTCTTTTTACCGGATGCTCCATGGAGTCTCCTGGCAGCGCTGCTTCTGCCGGGGTGTCCCCGTCAAATACAACCGAGCAGGCGCCATCAACCCCTGAGGCTTCCGCAAGTCAAACCGTCCAAGAGACGGCACAGCCCAGTGAATCGGACGGAAATGCATTTACAGGAGAACTGAAAATTGAAGGGGTTTCATTTGACCAGGCTTCAAACAATTATTTTGGCGGAGATGCGGCGGCCGCTCTTGAACAAATGGCTCCGCTTTTATTGTCGGCAGCCAGGGCACAAGGAGGCAAACCTCTTTTGCCGGATGAAAACCCCGATACCTCAGTAGAATGGGCTATGGTTTACCAGTATATTAACAGTTACGGCGATGAAAATACAAAACTGGAAAAGCTGAAAGACGGAAGCCTGATAGTGCCCGAAGAAGAAATAAATACATATTTTAATTCTTTCTTCAGCTTTTTCAGCGGGCCCGCTCCATCCCTTAATACAGGATTTAATATAAAATATGATGAAAATTCCAAGTCATATATAGTTGGGCGGTCGGATTTCGGCCCAACTGAATTTGTCGTTACGGGCTTCAGCCTGAGCAAGGCGAATGCGGCCGATCCCGCCATATCAGCTACAGTTGCTTTAACATCAACCCTGTTTGGTGAAACAGGATGCACCGTGCTGGTTGAAATCGTTCCTAAGGAAGGCACAATGTTTGGATATAGTGTGCAGAGTGTGGTAATGGAATAAAGGGCTCAATTTCATTTGAATATCGTTCGTTTTACAAAATAAATAGATCCGGGCACATAATCAACAAGCCTTTCTTTTAGAAAAGAAAGGCTTGTTGATTATTTCTCTAATAATTTCTTCCGCTCTTTATAATCAGGCATCACCGAATGAACCAGAGAATGAAAAGCCTTGGAATGGTTGGGATGCACAAAATGCGCGAGCTCATGCACCACCACATACTCGATGCACGGTTTGGGCGCGCTGAACACCAGTTTGTTGAGCGTGATCATTTTCTTGGCGGGCATGCAGCTTCCCCATCTGGTTTTCATTTTTCGGATCTTTACTTCGGGCACCGGGACGCGGTAATTCCGGAACAAAGGCAGGCTTTGTTCCACAATCCCTCTTAATACCCTGCCGCACTGCTCATCGTACCATTTTTCATAGACCCGCTTTTTCCGCAGCGGATCGCCGGGATTTTTAACAAGCAGAAAGATCCGGCCTTCCTCTATGCAAACCCGCTCTTTGGGCGAATTCACCACGCAAAGTTCGTACTCCCGGCCCAGTATCTTCACTTTTTCGCCGTTCTCGTACTCCATTTTTCCCGAAATATCCCGCGCCGCGTATTTTTCGAAGCATTTCAGGATCCATTCCGCTTTTTTAAGCACAAATTCGTCCAACACCCAAACAGGCACCCGCGGACTTGCCGAAACCATTACGGACCGGTCAGCGTGCACCCTGATATTGATGTTTACAACGGGTTTACGGATCAAAGAATAGGCGATATCATTTTTCTTGTAGCGCACGACGCGATTTAAGCATACCCCGGAAAGTCTTTGACTTTCCGGAGGCCGAGAAAACAAAAACTGACGCCCCATTGGCACCGTCCTTTATTTTAAAATGATCCCTTTTGTAAGTATAATACAGGCGTAAGGTTCGTGTTCCGAGGTTGCGACAACCGCGTAGCTCTTTTTGGCCCTGACATAAAAGGCAAAGCGTTCCAGCATTTCAAAGTCGGTGAACGCGTTGGAAAAATCGTTTTTCTGGATGATACGGCGGTACTCGTCCCATACCTTGGGGATGGGGTCGGTCTCGTTGACCCTTTGCATCATGGCTACAGGGTATTTTACAAAAATGTCCAGCGGGAAAAACTGAAGTACCGCATCCAGCAGGTCCGTGACCTTATGGCCGTCGCACCGCACGACACGCGCGTCGGCCCCCATGCTTTGAGCCGGAAAATTAGCGTCTCCAAAGCAGATCTGGTCGCCATGGCCCATTTCCATTAAAACCTTCATTAGATCGGGGGATATGATATCCGGTATATTTCTAAGCATTTCGCTCCACCTCCACACCCGTATATTGTATCACTTTTTGCAGCATGAATTCAATGGCAATGCACAGCCGGATATAAAAATCCGCCGGATTCTCCGGCGGATCAGATTAATTACAAAGTATATTGTGAGTAGTCTGTCACAAGATGGACCATTCCTTTAAAAAATGAAGGATACTGAAAGCCCCAAACAAAAGGCATTTTGAGCATTGCATTGCTGCGCGTAGATAATCCTGCTCTGAGGAGAGCGGAGCTGACCACTGCCCAAAGGCAGATGGAGGGAAGCGAACGCTCACTGAACACGAGATGAATACAAGCGCTATTCCCAAAAGTAAAACTACCGCGCAGTATGAATCCGCTGTGAAGTGGGAAGAGCGGAAAAATAACGCAGTAGTTGGGGTTTATCAGCAGCCTGATTATTTGCGTTTCTCAGCCGTCTGAATGATTACACTTTATCAAAAGCCTGCTCTATATCGTATATCAAATCATCCGGGTCTTCTATGCCTATGGAGAACCGAACCATATCTTTTGTAACGCCTGCGTTCAGTAAATCTTCTCCGGACAACTGCTGGTGGGTGGTGCTGGCAGGATGGATCACCAGGGATTTCGCGTCGGCTACGTTCGCAAGCAGGGAGAATATCTCCAGGCTGTCAATAAACTTCCTGGCAGCCGCCTCTCCGCCTTTTACTCCGAATGTGAAAATAGAACCCGCACCCTTGGGGAAATACTTTTTGGAAAGTTCGTAATACTTGCTGTCGGGCAGGGACGGGTAATTGATCCAGGAGACCTTGGGATGTTTTTGCAGGTATTCAATGATCTTCTTGGTATTTGAAACATGCCTTTCCACCCGCAGGGAAAGCGATTCCAGGCCCTGTAAGAAAAGGAAAGCGTTAAACGGCGAGAGCGCCGCTCCGGTATCTCTTAAAAGCTGCACGCGCGTTTTTAAAATATAAGCCGCGGGGCCTACGTCCTGCACATACCGAATACCGTGGTAGCTTGCATCCGGTTCGGTGAGACCGGGGAACCTTCCGCTTCCCGCCCAGTCAAATTTGCCTGAGTCCACCATTGCGCCGCCGATAGACGATCCATGGCCGCCGATAAATTTTGTGGCGGAGTGGACAACGATATCCGCGCCGTATTCGATGGGCCGGATGAGGTATGGGGTACCGAACGTGTTGTCGACGATAAGCGGCAGACCGCTTTTGTGCGCAATTTTGGCTACCGCCTCAATGTCAATGATGTTGGTGCCCGGATTTCCTATGGATTCAATAAACAGCGCTTTGGTTTTATCCGTGATCGCGCGCCTGAAATTTTCTGGTTCGTCCGGATCGACGAATTTTGTTTTGATTCCCAGCCGCGGAAGCGTTACATTGAAAAGGTTGTATGTTCCGCCGTAAAGCGTTGAGGCGGACACGATCTCGTCTCCTGCGCCGGCAATATTGAGCACGGCATAGGTGATGGCGGCAGACCCTGACGCAAGCCCTAATCCGGCCAGGCCGCCCTCAAGCGCGGCTATACGCTGCTCGAATACATCAACCGTAGGATTCATTATTCTGGAATAGATATTGCCGGTTTCCTTTAATCCAAAAAGGTTTTCAGCATGTGCGCAGTCGTTGAATACATAAGAGGTCGTCTGGTAGATGGGCACAGCCCTCGCGTTTGTTGCAGGATCAACCGTCTGTCCGGCATGCACCTGCAGGGTATCGAATTTTAATTTCCTGTCGCTCATGGTCGTAATCCTTCCTTAATAATATTTATAATTCATATATGTTTACTATATATTTATGATTCCGTTTTGTCAATAATTATTTCCCAAAAAAATAATAAATTTAAAAAGGATTTTTTTTCAATCCCCGGCAGGCGGCAGAATAATGATAAACCGGCGTGCTAAGCAAACCGATGCCTTAAGCCGGGCGAAAAAAGCGCAGCCGACGAGGTCTCAGCTGCCCGAAACGCCCACCCATCTGATCCAGCCGTTCACCAGCGCGCGTCCGGCAACCGTATTCCAGTCCCTTTCAAGGTCCGCATGGCATACCTTTCCCAGCCCCGCTCGCGTATGATGACAAAACCGGCATTCGAGAGGCATATGTCCTGTTCCGAACAGTTCGCACAATCCGTTTACGAAAAAATTGCAGCCTAAGGAGGAGAATTCCTGCAGCGCTAAATTTTTTTCGCAGCCGCGGAAGGCGGGAGACAATACCCCAAATGAAAAATCGGGCGCCAGTTCCAGCATCATGCGCCCGCCTAATCCGGCTGCAATGGCGCTTGCGGCCTCCTCGACCGTCCACCAGCCCGGGCGGATACAATATCCCCGGCATATGGAGCAGGTGCAGGGTTTGGACGGCGGATATAATTCCTGAAGAGTCCTATTTCCGCATACTTGCTTCATAAAAAACTCCTTACAGTAATTATTTTTGTAAAAAACCGATGAATGGAAACTATAAAAGAATTGCCGTTGAAGATGATTATTTTATTTTATTTTATTATACTATATATCAGATATACATCAAATATTGCGGTCATTATATTTTAAACGTAACCGATTCCACCATTTTTTTGATATCCGGCAGCGCGTCATAGCTTTCGCCCGTTGCCTGGATCCTGACCAGTTTCCCGCCCAAAACAGCCGTATACATACACTGGCTCACACCGGACACCGTATAGGAGATTGCATGAAAATCGATTCCAAGCAGTTCTTCCTCCCTGACGCCCGACCCGTTATAATTTTCATTCACGCTTTGAAGAATCGGAATATCGTCGCCCTGGGTCATCCCCTCACCGTCCACCTGTATCTGAAGCATTTCTCCCGTTTGTTTATAGATCTGAACGCCGCCGATCATATCCATGGTTTCGAAGCCGTCCGCCACTGTAACGCAAAATGCCGGATAATCCGCCGCACCACCCAACGGCGCGGAGGCAGGCTCCTCAAGTACCGCAAGCGCGGCATTTGTTTTGCCGGCGCACCCCGCCAAAAAAACAGCAAGAATCATGGCAGTTATTGTCAACGTTTTTTTCATTGTAACCCGCCTTTAATAAAAATTCCGCAAGTTTTGCGCATTGGAATTATTCCCATATATCATGAAATCATAACGCAAAAAAACCGGCATATACCCTAAAGATATATGCCGGTCAATAGAACTTCTATCCAGTTTAAATAAGAATAGTTTCAGCCTATAAAGGCACAGATAATACGTTAACTCCGCTATAAAACCATCGGCCCGTTTAAAGCAAAGCCTTAAATGTTTCCGGTTTTCCCGAAACGGAAAACGCTTATTCTACGCTTAAGGTTAAATCGGTGAGCAGCTGCGCTTTTTCAGCGGCCTCAATAATGCTTTCCGTTATTTGCGTGCCTTTTCTGATCAGCACCCGGCCATCCGCATCAAGAATATCCGATCCTACCGTTTTGCCCAGCAGGTATTCCCTTTGCTCTCTTTCATATGCCGAAAGCGACGAGGAGCTGTCTTCTCCTTTTTCCTCTTCAAATACGATATCGCTGCTCAAAAACATGAGATCGTTTGCGATGGTCAGGATTTCCTTTCCTTCGACTTCAGCGCCGGTATCGATCTGCAGAGTCTGGATCTCGCCGGTAGATTCATTGAATGTAAAATCCTTAACATTGCCGATAACGTCTCCCATGCTGGATACGCATTTTATTCCGAAGAGCAATATCAAATCCCCGGCATGCCCAATATCCCTGGCGTTTTCTACGCTTCTTGTAATAATAAAATCTTTGCCGATATTCATGACGTCGCTCATCCTGAGCAAACGCAGATCGTACTCGTTTTTATCACCTATTAAAACCATAGCACTGATCTTTTTGGTTTGCGCGTCAATTGCAAAGCCTTTAGAGATTCCGCAACGAACGCCTTCTTTTATTCCCATTACCGGCATTCCGACTATCTGCAATCCCTTTTTCACTATTCTTATCCTCCTTATTTTTCCTGGGCGTCTGTGCCCTCTAATATAATTCCCTTGATCGTGGGATAATTGTCTTTTGAAATCAACTCCGTATCCACAACTTTTCCGTCTTTCATATAATTGCGGTATACTTCAACAACATATCCCGGACGCGCGGATACCTGCGTTTGCCTTGCGCCGACCGGCAGGACATTGGTATAAATAATATCCGGAGACGGGGGGGTGATCTTCTGCAATATATTGTTTTCTATATCCACCGTCATCCCGTCCGGCATCGGCTCGCCATATATCCCAATTCTCACCGTCAGGCCTTCAAATTTTGCGCTGATATAAATGGGACATTCGGTTGTATTTTTAATCTTTAAGTCCTTATCGTCCCAATTCAGCGTGGAATCAAGGCCAACCGGCAGATAGCTGGACGGCCAGGTGTGATGCACCCTTTCCACAATCTCCATATTGGCAAGCAGCGCAGCATTGTACAGCGTGCCCGACACCTGACAGATGCCTCCGCCGTATTCGTTGGTCAGCTTTTTTCCATCCATAATGGCAGGCGCTTTCTTGAAGCCTTTTTCCGGCGTCCTTTCTCCCACAAGATCGTTGATGGACAAAACCTGTCCGGGATCCAATTTGTATCCGTCCAACGCCTTGCACATCAGAGAGATATTCGTATTCCTGTTTTCGTCGTCTGTGGACCGCGTCTCGCAGAAACCGATCAGCGACGTATTTTTCTTCAGATAATCCTCGGTTATTTGAGGTCCTACTTCCCTGCCGCTGATTGTTAGTTCTGAATAATCGCCCGCCTTGATCCTTTCCTCAATTATGTGAACGGTTTCACCGACATCAATATCGTTCCCATTTTCACCCTTAGTATAAGTGAACGTTTTTGATTCTTTAACAAAAACAGCCTGGGCGTCAACCGCCGGTTTATTGTACGCTGAGACAAATTGCTCTACTGTATTCCGCAGCTTGCTTTCGTCTATCAAGATTTCCGAATCAAAATCACGGCCGACCGAAAGCTCGGCGCTTTTATTAAACCTGTCCGGCAGCGAATCATCCTTGTTTTTATTATAATTAAACGCCTCGTCCAGTATTTTTTGCGCATTAGTACTGATTCCCAGATCCCCTGCATCGAACACGGTTTTCTTGCCCTCATAATTAACAGTCAGCTGGATCTTGGCCAGCGTATCGTCCGCGCTGCTCAGGACCAATTTTGACGCCTGGTCATAGCTCATGCCTGAAATATCCGTGCCGCTGATTGAAACGCCCTGGGCAAACTGATCCTGTTCTATCGCGCGGCTGACACCCGCAAGGCCGCCGGTTAAAAGAACAGCGGAAACTACAGCTGTAACCAGCATTGTGTTTTTTGCAAATAAACTACTATTGCGCCTTTTACCCCTACTGCCGTTTTTCATACCGTATTCTGCCTATCTGCGTTATGTAAAATTGTCATTATTTCCTTCAATCTGAATTTTTCCTGTGCCGTCAGATCGTATTTCTTGTTCAGGAATCCAAACATCATACGCGATGCATCTTCCATTTGTCCGGCCTTTACGAGACAATCCAGCATTTGGAGCTCGGCATACTTTGGATTCTGCATGTTTTGGGCGGCAGTCCTAAACAGATTGTAGGCTACAAGATAATTTTCCTGCTCCATCAGGCCTGCAGCCTTTCGTAAAATGGACTTTTCCCTGTCTTCTTCTTCCGCAACAGGCGCTTTAGCAGGAATGTTCTCATTTTCCGTCTCTATTTCATCGTTCCGCTCTTCATCAGTCTCCGCCTCCGCAGTATACTGCCCAGAGACCTCTTCCGCTTCTTCCGGCTCTATTTCTTCAACCGGCTCTTCATCGGACTCAAATTCCGCCGCATACTCTTCCACGGCTTCCTGCGCTTCTTCCGGTTCTATTTCTTCGGTCCGTTCTTCACCGGACTCAGGCTTTACTGTATACTGTTCAGCGTCGTCTTCCGCTTCTTCCGGTTCTATTTCTTCGGCAGGCTCTTCATCGGACTCAGGCTCCGCCGTAAACTCTTCCACGGCTTCCTGCGCTTCTTCCGGTTCTATTTCTTCAACCGGCTCTTCACCGGACTCAGGCTCCACCGTAAACTCTTCCACGGCTTCCTGCGTTTCTTCCGGTTCTATTTCTTCAACCGGTTCTTCATCGGACTCAGGTTCTACTGTATACTGTTCAGCGTCGTCTTCCGCTTCTTCCAGCTCTGTTTCTTTTATGTTGATAAGCTCCACAGGTTCGTAAGCGACAGCCGGCATAGTGAGGTCTGCGTCCACGTCTCCCGCTTCATATGTCCCAACAGCGTCCATACCGGCCGGTACGGATTCCGTTTCATCCACGGCGGCTTCGATTTTCCGCGTCTCATGATACAGCTCTTCTTCTTCATCTGCCGCTACGGAGATTTCCTGCGCGGCAATACCCGCGAGATACTCCTCCATCAAATCATCCCTGGAAGAAACACTCTGGGCTGCAGATGCTTCCCGGTTCTTTACGCTCAGTTTCCTTGCGGCGCCGCCGGCATTTCCATTCGCATACGCCCGCGCTCTCTTATCTTTTCTGTGGTGCATATACTGCAGCAGCAGAAAAACCATTAAAAGCAAAACGGCTACCAACACGATAAACAGCAGGTAAACCGTAAAACTGCCGAACATAAATCCAAACAGCGTAACAAGAACCGCGCATACGCCAGCAAGCGCCATAATAATGATTCCATTTATATTTTTTTTTGCAGGTTTGGCATTAATAACGGAACTAATCAGTATGCCAACCGCAACAATTACAGCTATGATAATGATGTATAATTCCATTTAACTTGTATCGCTCACTCCCCGCTGTAAACCAACATTTATGCGCACCATCTTAGTATTCGAATATTTTGCCATATTATGAGTTTTTTTAGCATATTACGGAATTATCATTAGATATGATTATACCGTTTTTTCCGCCACATTGTCAACAATTTACAAAGTTTGACGAGTAAAAATGTTAAAATAAATGGAGTTTTTTTCATTTTTTTGTCAAATTTTAAGCCAAGCCTAACCGGCCCCGCCAATAAAGTCATTGAAGCCGGGGATATCACCGCCTTAGGAGCCCTCAAAAATTTACCCCGCAGGTACACTATAAGCTTATGTCCATCCATTCACTGTAACAATATGACCCAATATGTATATTATATAGTAATCATTGTAAAGGAGGATTATAATATCCTATGATTGACGAGGACATAATTGATACTTATGCACGAGACAATAGAAATTGTATACCACAGGAAACCACTATCACAAATGTAAGACTTGCGTCAGCATATGTGCCTTTTCAGAAATTCTGCGCAACCTTCTCCCCCATCAAATCGCTGGCGGAAGGCACGGCTTTTCCGGAACTATATAGCCCCTATAGTCCTATGTTGAGCGAACAAATAAAGGTAAAGGAGAAAAGGCTATGGACAGAAATGATTTATTAAGGCAGCTCTCGGCTCTGGATTTTTACGCCGTGGATCTGCATCTGTTTTTAGACACGCATCCCAACGACCGGGAAGCGCTCGCAAAGTTCAATGAAGTAGTTACGGAAGCGGATGTGCTCCGCCGTGAATATGAAAAAATGTGCGGTCCCCTGACCTCATACCGTGTGCCCAGCAAGTTTCCGTGGCAGTGGCCCAGCGATCCTTGGCCTTGGCAAAATGAATTTAATTTTAAATTGGCGGGAGATGAATTTTAATTATGTGGTTATATGAAAAAAAGCTGGAATACCCAATCAAGATCAAGAATCCCAATCCCAAGATGGCAAAATACATCATAACGCAATACGGGGGCCCGGACGGAGAATTGGCAGCTTCACTCAGGTACTTAAGTCAAAGATTTTCCATGGTTACGCCGCAGGCTAAAGCGACGCTCAATGACATTGGTACGGAAGAACCAGCACACGGAATCGTGTCATTGAGGTAACAAAAAACGCCGAAATTTGATCCTTGCTACCGTTAAGAGATTTTCAGTTGAATACAGCTATGAACAGGCACATTTTTACCCTTCAGCTTTTTTAAAAACGCTTCATAACCGATATATTTGGCGTCAGCTGTAAGCAGCGCTTTTCTTCAGCAAATAAATGCGTTAACATTTAATAAACCATCGTAGCTTCATCAAATAAAGCTTTGATGTTTGCCGGCGGTACATCCGGCATAATTGCTTCGTGGCTGGGCGATATGATCAGGCCTGTCGGAAAAATAGCGCGCAGCTGCCGCACTTTTTCCCTGACATCAGCGGGCGATCCGTTTACAAGCAGGTTTTGCGTATCCACGCCGCCGCAAAATGCGACCTTATCGCCAAATTGACCGTGCAATTCCAGCGGGTCCATACCGGCCGCGAGCGCCTGCATCGGATGAATGACATCCACTCCGGCCTGAATCAGGTCGGGGATGATCTCGGCAATGGAACCGCAGGAATGGTAGATTACCTTGAGTCCGTAGCTGTGCGCCTGTTCCACCAATTTTCTGCATCCGGGCATTACAAATCTGCGGATCATATCAGGCGACAGCATCAGCCCCCGCTGGCTCCCCATGTCGTTGCCGATCAGAACCGCTTTCAGCTTGCCTTTGGCCGCATCATAAAAAATTTCATTTGCCTTTAAATAAAACGCAGTGATCTTATCATTGACATATTCATAAATCTCCGGATTTGCAAGCATATTCATCATTGCCGTTTCCATGCCGAATGCCGCGCACGCATCCTGAAAATGCGCCGACCACATCATTCCGAGCATCACCTTATCATCCGGCGCCTTTTGAGCCAGATACCTGCATTTTTCCCTGTCAATATATTGGGCAGGATCGGGCCATTTGAAAAAGAACGTATCTTCAGGTCCTTCAGCATCCTTGAAACATCCGCCGGCGGTAAGGGTCCTTTCTTCCGAATCCACTTTTCCGTCCATATACCAATCAAAAGCGGCATAAATCGCGTTTGCCGTTTCGGATTCATACGGAACCTCCACGGCATAAAAATCGTCGCCCACAGCCAACTTTAATGCATGGAAATCATTTACGCCATAATAATCGAACAATGCGGGCCGGGCTTTAATATCCGGCATTCCCAGCCACGCCGCAGGCCTGTCAACCGGTCTTCTTTCAACAGTTGCTAAAAATCTTTCAACACTATCCATAGGTTTGCTTTGGAATGACGCGCTGCATGTTTTAAAAGCACATCATTATTCCTTTCTTTTTCATTCCTTGTTACGATTCACAATTTTTTTAATAAAATGCATAGGTTTGACAGATACTTTACTTCCGATTATAATTACTCAAAGTGTGGTATACCATGATTGGATTTGAAAATCGCATGGACATTTTTTATGGATAACATTGAATTTAAGTTTTTTAACGATTTTATAAATAAAGTGCAGTTTAAAATCCTTGAACACGGGTATCTTAAGGCCGGTTCTGATTGGAAATTTATGCAGCTTTCTTCGCCTTTCAACCGGCTGTATTTTGTTTTAAAAGGAACTGCCGGCATCCATTGCGGATCCGAACATATCCGGCTTGAGCCGGGAAAGATGTATCTGATTCCTTTAAACAATACGTGCGACTATATTTGCAGCAATATATTGAATAAGTTCTATATACATTTCAGGCTCGAGTTCATTCCGGGACACGATTTATTTGAAGGATACAAGCCGTGCGAGGGTTTGCCGTTTGAGGAATATCTTGTCAGGGAGCTTATTGACAGCGGCAGGCAAGGCGATATCAACGGCCTGCTCAATTGCAAAGGAATACTGTTGTCCTGCATTTCCCGCTTTATACAAGAGAATTCGGAACATTTGCAGGAGCAGATAAAACTCTCCTCCAAATATGAAAAACTATACGGTTATATTATGAATAACTGCAATGCGGAATTAAGAGTGACCGAAATTGCCCGGTATATGAATTTGCCTTTAGTAAATTTATCTAAAAACTTTAAAAACGATATGGGAACCACTTTGAAGAAATTCCTTGACGGAAAAATCATTCAAAAAGCCGAAGAGATGCTTCTGGTAACCGATAAAGCCGTTAAAGAAATTGCTTTTGAGTTGAAATTCTCAGACGAATTTCATTTTTCAAGGTTTTTCAAAAGATATACAGGCCTATCTCCCAGTTTGTACCGCCAGAGAAACAATACTTTCAAGTAAGCACTTATTAAATAAGGAATGTTGGATGGGCGAACCGGTTTTGCGTTCTGCTAGGAATGAAACCGCAGGAATAGCAGCGCTGTTTCAAGGTTTCAGCGACACAGAAGGGCACAAAAGCCAGCCGGCAGACAGCGCTCCGAATTAATCAGCGTTTACTCAAGCAGACCGTCTGTATCATTTTATGGGCCCGCACCAAACCGGCGTCCGGTGCGGGTCATACTATATAGGTCTCACGGGTTCAATGCGGCTTTTACTACTCATCCAGAGCATCGAACATGGCGATGATATTCTCGGGAGGACAATCCGGCATAATGTTGTGGACGGTGTTGAATACGAAGCCGCCGCCCGGCGCCAGTAGGTCCACCTGCCGTTTGACGTGGTCGCGAACCTCCTCAGGCGTCCCATGGTTCAGAATATTCCTCGTATCGCAGCCGCCTCCCCAAAAGGTGATATCTGCGCCGAATTCCTTTTTCAGGAGAGCTGCATCCATATCCCGCGCGGTGATCTGTACGGGGTTGATCACATCATAACCCGCTTCGATCAAATCGGGCATGAGCAGATATATCGACCCGCAGGAATGCAGGAACGTCTTCATCCCGGAATGTTTGTGCACATATTCGTTGAGCATCGTGTGGCGCGGCTTAAAGAGACTTTTATAAATTTCCGGCTTCATGAAAGGACCGGAATCCATGCCCAGATCGTCGCCGAACCGCAGGATATCGCAAACGTCCCCCACATAATGGCATACTTTTTCAAGCGTTGCAAGGTGCCTTTCCATCAGCGCGTCCAGCAGGCGCTCCACCCCTTCCGGATCAAGCAGCAGGTCGCAGAGAAAATTGTCTATGCCGCGCAGGAAGGTGCCCCATTCAAAGAGGTTGCAACCGCAGACGATCATGATAGCGCGGCCGGTGCTTTCGCGCAGGGCAATGGCGCGCCGGCGCAGTTCCCGCCAGAAATTTTCGTCAGACGCGTGATCCCAGGGTGAATGAACCAGCGCCGACCATAATATCAGGGACATTTGACGGTCAAGGTCGGAAAGATCCTGTGGTATCTCGTCCGGATAGGGCACATAGGTGCCGTCAAAAAATGTGGCGCCTTCCGGCATGCGTGCGATCTTTATGTTGTCTTTGAAGACTTCTATCCCGGAGCCGGAGGATACGGTGTCGAACCACGCCGGTACGAAACCGGTGCTGCCGTTTGCCAGGGGGAAAGGCTTCCAGTCCTCTTCCCGATCGTTGAATGTACGGCCGACGTCCACCGCGTCAATGCCGAAACGGTTCAGCATCCATTCATCAGGCTGGGCGATCTGCTGCACCACATCGTATATTTTGGCGGATGCCGCGCCCGGCATCAGAACTTCTTTCAGATTGTTGTACGCAATCGCCGAAATACCTGAGCTGGGAGTTGCGCCCAGGTCCCGGGGAACGCGGTCCGGCTCGCGGTGTCCGATCGCCGCGAGTATACGCTCACGCCCCGTCATTGTTTGTCACCCCGGGCACAGAGTACTGCGCCGCGCTCTTCCCGCTGTATTCCTGCATTTATATTCATTGTTTTCCCTCCCTTATATCAAGTACTAATATGATTCTAAACGATAAGCTCCGGTAATACTTGCCTTATAGTGAAATCCATTTTAAATATAATGAAAATGTTGTACAATGGTATGGGAGGAATGCAAATGATTACAGATACCGATTCGATTGCAAGCCCGGTTTCCGGCATGCGTTTAGAAAAGAATCTCAGCCGGTACATTGTTTCAGTAAGGGTGGGCGCATACCTGAAATTTGATTATGCTACCCTGTCCAACCAGCAGCATTACCACGACTGCTTTGAGTTTGTGCTGGTGCTGCAAGGGCGCGGCACATTCCAATGCGCTGATGAATCCCATGTGCTGCACGCAGGCGATCTTTTTGTTTCCGACCCGGGCATGCTCCACGAGATCCGCGTAAATGCGAACGAAGAACTGACGCTTCTTTATTTCTTTGTTCATTTGCACGAAAAGGCAGCATTTGGCCCAATGAGCACCCATGAAGAAATCATCGCTGGTTTTTTAAAGGAACACCATGCAGTCAGCAGAAACCAGAAGCATCTGATTGCCTATATGCATTTTTTTCAGGACAGGACCGGAGACGCCGCCGGAAAATACTGGCTGACCCGGGCGCTGGAAAACTTTATTTTCGAATGTATGGAGTCCGCCGCGGCAAAAGGGTCCTTCGGGAGCGCACAGAACTGCCTGTACGGCGACATGTTCGAAAGGATCCTGGACCATATCGATCAGAATCTGGATAAAAAACTGACGGCGGACGATATCGCCAAACATGCCTGCACTTCCCGGCGTAACCTATACTACATTTTCCGGCAAAAACTTAACCGTACGGTAAGCGACTACGTCAACCAAAGAAAAATGCTTCTGGCCGAGCATTATCTGAACATGAACATCAGCGTGACGGAAACGGCCAGGCTGGTGGGGATCGAGAGCCTGTCCTATTTCAACAGGCTGTTTAAAAAGTATAAGGACGTCCCGCCCAGCGAATACCGGAAAAAGTGCATGATGGGCAGCATGAGTTATGGCAGGCGGCTGCTGTCATAAGCGGCGTAGGCGCATTTCTTTTTCAACATAACATACTGCGGTTTGAAAAGCCGACGCGCTTAATACTGTTTAGACTGTTGTTTTAAACCGGTTTTATTCTTTTCGATTATACTAAAAACAGCGGAATATACTTCCTGTGCAAAATACATTGCGGATTTATAATAATTACTGTCTTTGGAAATTTCGTTTTGGATCAAATCGATCATTCTCATTGCGTTTAATACGTCGTCTGTAATAATTTTTATTTTAAGGTATTTGACTATATTGAAAGTCCTGGAAGCGCCGGTAAAAGCCACGTTGTTATTTTCTATGACCTCGCAGTTGAGTATTTTTGAAAAAGATAAAATAAAGTTGCCGCCCGATAAATAATTGCATAACGCTATCATTTTTTTATCGGCATCGATAAAAAACCCCGCTTCGCCGTTGCACTCGATTTTTTTGCCGGTTTCAAACCCCGCTTCAGTCAGCGCCTGTTCAAATTTTACTCTGTTTTGATTTTTAATTTGATATTGCATGATTAACGACCGGCTTGGACCGTTCGTCCAGAAAACAAGAAATAAAACGGCCGAAACGATCAAGGCGGACAGAATAATTATCTGAATAACCCCTGCAAGCGCTGAGATGCCCAGGTGAAATCCATTTGTATAGTTTATCAGCAATATAAAAGAAGCCAGTCCCGCAGTTCCGAAAACAGCCATACCAATAAAAGTTTTTTTTGCCGGTTTATGTATCTCAGGCGCATCTTTCGATATCATTTTTTTATAACAGCCAAAGGACGCCCATGCAATAAAAGCGGCATAAATAATCGGCAGCAAAACGAATAAGGACATAAAGAATTCCACCTTTAAAAATGAATTTTTGTTATACTATATTCGGGGACAATATATAAAATGTCACTTTTATAATACGACTTTGCAGCAAAACAGCAGGCTTCCGGGCAAAAATTTCGATTCATGTTGACATTGCTTACAACCGTTCCTATAATTTATTACGAACGTTTTTATTTCACGTATTTAATAACTGCTTATGATTTTTACACATACAAAGAACAGCGGATAAAAGAAAGGATGGTCGTTTTGGGCAGATACGTATTGTCTTTGGATCAGGGTACGACAAGTTCCCGCGCCATATTGTTTGACCGGAATGCAAACATAATAGGTACGGCGCAAAAAGAATTTACACAGTATTATCCCGAGTCCGGCTGGGTGGAACACGACCCCATGGAGATTCTTTCCACACAGATGGAAGCCATGCATGAAGTACTGAAAACGAGCGGCGTGAGCGCAAAAGATATTGCCGCCGTCGGTATTGCGAATCAGCGCGAAACAACTGTTCTGTGGGATAAAAAAACCGGTTTGCCCATATACAATGCAATCGTATGGCAGTGCCGGCGCACCGCCCCCATCGTTGATTCCTTAAAGGACAGGGGATATTCGGAGTATATCAGGGAGGCTACCGGGCTGGTTGCCGACGCGTATTTCTCGGGCACAAAAATCAAGTGGATACTCGACCATGTGGAAGGCGCATATGAGCGCGCGGAACGGGGAGAGGTGCTTTTCGGGACCGTGGACACCTGGCTTGTATGGAACCTGACCCTCGGCCGCGCTCATGTCACGGACTATACGAACGCCTCCCGTACAATGATCTACAACATCAATACCCTGGATTGGGACGATAAACTGCTGTCGGCCCTTCAAATTCCGCGGAACATGCTTCCCGAAGTGAAAAACTCGAGCGGGATATACGGTCATGCGGAGATAGACGGATCGAGCATCCCCATTGCGGGTATCGCCGGAGACCAGCAGGCCGCCCTGTTCGGGCAGGGCTGTTTTGAGAGGGGCGAAACCAAAAACACCTACGGCACGGGCTGTTTTCTTTTGATGAATACGGGGGATAAGCCCTGCGCAAGCAAAAACGGCCTTTTAACGACCATTGCCGCAGGCCTTGACGGAAAAATCCGGTATGCGCTGGAGGGAAGCGTTTTTGTGGGCGGAGCGGTCGTCCAGTGGCTGCGGGACGAGATGCACATGATTTCAAGCAGCAGCGAAACCGGAATCCTGGCGGGCCAGGTGGAAGATACCGGCGGCGTTTACCTTGTTCCCGCTTTTACCGGGCTGGGGGCGCCTTACTGGGACATGAACGCGCGCGGCTGCATCATAGGGATCACGCGCGGGACGGGAAGGGAACATATCATACGCGCTGCGGAAGAATCCATTGCATACCAGAGCTTGGAACTGGTGTCCGCGATGGAGCGCGACACAGGCATCCGCTTAAAGTGCCTGAATGTGGACGGCGGCGCAAGCCGCGACAAGTTCCTGATGCAATTCCAGGCCGATATTTTAAACATGCCCGTATGCCGCGCCGGAAACGGTGAAACGACCGCGCTGGGAGCCGCGTATCTTGCCGGCCTTGCAACAGGCGTATGGCAGGACTTAAGCGATATTAAAAAACTGCAGGACCAGAAAACCGTGTTTACGCCGAATATGGCGGAAGAAAAGAGGAAATCCCTGCTCGCCGGATGGCAAAAAGCGGTTGGGCGCAGTTTTGGATGGGCGCAGGATTAAAACAGTCTTCTGATTTTTAATATTTTTGCCTGTAAAAAACCCCGCACGAATAAATAGCGCGGGGTTTTTGTTATTCGCTCAGATTCAGCGCTTTATCCAGCAATTCCCGGTTTCTTTCAGGTTTCAGCTTGGCGCTGTAGAATTTCCACATTTGCAGTTCACGGTCCAGTTCAGCAAGCAGATACTCGCTTTGCGCCACCGTAAAGTACTTAATGTTTTCTTTTACAAACTGTATCGCTTCAGATGGTTTTTCTATACCCGCAAACATCAGGCGGAACTGTTCAAAATCTTCCCGGTTATCAAATTAACCAATCCTTTATATAATAACGTCGTTTTATGTCGTGTTAATTTTTTTAACTTATCGCTTAATTCTATTGACAAAATAAGGTATTTGTAGTATATTAAAAATGTGCTTAAAACTTGAAAAGTAATCACAATTTTCCAGATGTCCTGTAATATGCGCCCCTTAACAAGAACTACTTCTGTATCAATCCTATGAGAGGAGGTGAAAAATGAATGATATCTTTAAAAAGTCGGGAAACGAGTAAACCCGAAAACAATACTCTTTCATATTTAAAAATGATATTGAAAAACGGCTTAATCATTGAAATTATGAATAGCTTTATAGGCATTCACTTTATCTTTGGATTTAGGAATAACCCTGAAATCGATAGCAGACGTCACTCAAGTATGACCGCACTTAAGGAAGGAGGTTAGTTTTATGCGCTCTTTCAAGTTTCGTAAGCACAGAAAAAGAAAGAAGATTGAAACTGACAAAAAGAACTCACGCTATCAGTTGGCCCTTATCATAATTAAACTTTTATACTTAATTTGGGAGATATATGTATTTTTTAATAGGAGATAACCTGAATTATGGACAAAATAAATAAGGCAGAAAAATGTGATTTAGGCGATGTTTTAAGAATTATACGAATAGCAAATGACGTTACCGCACAGGAGTTAGCAGAAAACCTGGAAGTAAGTCCTTCGTATATTTCACAAATAGAAAAAGGTAATCGCACGCCTAACTTTGAATTTTTAAAGAAATATGCAAATTATTTCGAAATCCCGGTTTCAGCAATACTAAAGGCTCAAGAGAAAAATGATAAAGAAGCTACAATGGATGAAAAGTTTTCAGTAAAAATATTTAGAATCATGAAAACAATCGAAAATTGGGGCAATTTGACTTAATGGTTTTTTTACATTAGGTTTTGAGAAATATATTAGATATGGCAACAAAACAAGTTGCCATTTTTCATTATCCGGAGATCCCCGTTAAAAAATTGATTGAATAATCCATTTAAAAGGTTATGATGCAAGCTGAAAAAGAAGACGGCCGTTAGAACAGCCGCTTTCATATAAAAAATATAGGAAGAGCAAAGAAAATACTAAAATTCTATGTTCCTGTAATTATCCGGGTCGATCGAATGCAGCGCCCGCATCTCGTCCACCGTGGGCGGCATAGTGGTCACGACGCCTTCACGCGACAGTGCAAAGCCGGTGTTTTCCTGTACGGTTTCAAATGTAACGAACGGATGAACGGATTCCAGCCTGAGCCTGCCCTGTTCGAATTTGAACACGCACATAGGCGTCACGATCCGATCTACATTGCCTCTTGTCGTAATGAAATCCACCTTTTCCACAAACGTGCGGGTATCGTGTTTGGTACGCCATATGAGGGCGCGCTTTGCCGTGGGTATCAGCACGGCGCTTCCGGCTCCGCCCGGCATACGGACCTTTGGCCTGTTGTAGTCGCCTATGACCGAAGCGTTGATATTGCCGTCTACGTCAAACTGTATGCCGCTTAAGAAAGCGACGTCCAGGCGTCCCCGCATGGAAAGGTCAAATACGTCCTGCAGCGGAAATATGGATTCACACCCCACGCACAGCGCGCCGCACGCGCTGGAACAATCCTGAATCTTAAGGTCTTCTGGATTGACGCCTCCCGGGATATTCAGATGCACCGCGTCCGGAGCATGCATCTGCTTTGCCAGCAGTATGGAGACCAGCGGCATATGCGAGGATACGCCGTGAAAAACCGTTTCTTTATCACGGATCAGGCGCGCCATTACGCAGACCATGATATCCGCCACGGAATAATCCTGCGCCGGTTCGTAACTTGGCCGATACATATCAATACCACCCCCGCTGCATATAATCGGCTGATTCATAGCCGGAAAGCCATTCGTCCAGTTCCTTTAGTTCTTTCAGCGCCTTGAAGCGTTCGACTTCCTTTTCGCTGTAGGGATACTGCGGAAAGCAGGAACACGGTTTTGCGCCGTATTCGACGGGCACGACCGCGCCGACCAGAAAATGCGGTATCCTTACCCTTTCGGGTACGCGTCTGAGGCGCTGGTTGGATACGATTTTCTCCGCCGAAAGGATCACGTTTTTGGAGGCCTTGGCCATCAGAACGTCCTCAAATACAGGCTCGTCTATGACCGCGTTGCCATCCTCGTCCGCTTCCTGCACATGGATCAGCGCGTAATCGGGCGCAATGGCTTTCACAACCGTGACTTCCCCATAGCCGAAGGGATCCTGTATTTTGGTAAAGTATGCATTCCGCTCTATCAGATCGCTGACCATCAGGCCGCGGACCGGCATAAACGGAACGCCCGCCTGCGCCGCACGCAGCGCGGAAATGACCGTATAACAGGCATGCTCGTTTGCCCGGACGATACCCTCCTGCACCGCTTTTCTGTAATGGTTTGCAAGCGAATGCTTGGTTTCATAGCTGATGAATCCTGCGTCAACGCTTCTGACGCACCCCGCGAAACACAGCACGTCCACATCCATTGCGCCGGCCGTTTTGACAACGGCGAGATCGCGTTTTTTCTGGCGTACGATTTCGCGAACCAGGGCCATGGGAGCCCGATGGAGGACGTTTCCGCCTATCGCGACCGTACTCCCGTTTTCTATTGTTTCAACCGCTTTTTGTAAAGTCGTTATTTTGCTCATTTTAGTCTCCATAAGGATCCTGCTGATAGGCCCTTATCATTTTTGATTCAGAAGTTATACCTTTAGGCGAGGAATCCTCCGTCCACAGGCATCAGCATCCCTGTGGTCCAGTTTGCGTTTTCACCCAGAAGATAGGCGACGGCGTCCGCTATGTTTTCGGGCGTTCCGTATTCTCCAAGGGGAATTTTTTTGAGAATATCCGCTCTGACCGCTTCATCTTTCAGAAAATCGCTGTTATGCTTCGTCGGTACCGGCCCGGGAAGTATCGCGTTGACCGTTATGCCGTATTGCCCCAGCGCAGCGGCGGCGGCCCTGGTGAACGAACTGACCGCTCCCTTTGCCGCACCGTAATGCACCTGGGTGGCCGAACCCGATTCGGCCGCTATGGAGGAAAAATTCACAATCCTTCCCCTGATATGCTTTTGCACCATTTGTTTTGCAATAACCTGTGTTAATATAAATGCGCTTTTTATGTTTACGCCGAATGTAAAATCAAAGCTTTCCGCCGTTATGTCAAAAAAATCTTCAAACACGCAAACACCCGCATTGTTCACCAATCCGTATATGTCGCCGCACTGAATGATCTTGTGTGCCAAATCATACGTTTCCGCCGTGTTTGAAAGATCCGCCTGAAAAGCGGTAAACGGAACGCCGCAATCTTGGGCTGCCCGAAGCGCCTCGCTTTTGTCTCCCGTATTATAATGCGCTATGATCTCCGCGCCCTCATTCGCAAGCCGCTTGACGATTCCAAGGCCAAGCCCTTTGGATGCGCCGGTGACGACGATTTTTTTTCCTTTAAGACTCATAGTGTTTATCTCTTTCTAAAAAATTTACGCTACTTGGCTGCGTTGCACGCAATATGCACCGCATCCCATACGCCCGCGTAAGGCGGCGAATATATGAGGTCCACCATGCCCAGTTGTTTGGTGGTCATCCCGGCCTGTATCGCCACCGCGAATATATCCGTCCTGAGCGCCGCGCCTTCTTTTCCGCAGAGCTGCGCGCCCAGTATTTTCATGGAAGGCCTTTCGTAGATCACCTTGATCATAAGGGGTTCGGAACCCGGATAGTAGGCGGGATGGTTTCTTCCTTCCACAAACACCGTTCCGTAATTATACCCGAGATCGCGCGCTTCACATTCGCCAAGTCCGGTGCGGCCAAGCTCCAGATCAAAGACTTTCAGCGCTGCCGAGGAAAGCGCTCCCACGTACTCATCGCTGCCGCCGCACATATTGCCGCCGGCGATGCGTCCGCATTTGTTGGCCACCGTTCCCAGGGGCAGGTATACGTTTTTATTTTTTACGCAGTCATAAACCACCGCACAGTCGCCCGCGGAATAAACATCGGAAATGGAAGTTCTCATTTGCCTGTCCACAATGATTGCGCCGTTTTTTTCCGTTGCAATACCGGTATTCTGCAAAAACCCGGTGGCGGGCCTGACGCCGGCGGCAACGATAACCATATCCGCAATATA
Source organism: Bacillota bacterium (assembly GCA_023393165.1). Lineage (GTDB taxonomy): Bacteria > Bacillota > Clostridia > Christensenellales > Christensenellaceae > JAEYKI01. The sequence continues at coordinate 41,801 of JAEWMJ010000043.1, forward strand.
TTCTCCCTTATCCGTGACCACGGAACTGACGCTTCTGACGCCTCTGAACTCCTTTACCTTTTCATCGGTCCTGACACCGATACCCTTCTTTGTGAGTTCCTGAAGCGCAAGTCCTGCGATCTCATCGTCAAAAGGCGTTAGGATCCTTCCTGCGGCTTCCAGGACCACCACGCGTTTTTTAAGCGCGTGCATGGCTTCCGCCATTTCAACGCCGATATATCCGCCTCCGACGATCACGACGTCATTGATCCCATAGCCCTTGACTTCCTCTTTCAGGCACAGGCCGTCCTCCATCGTCTTTAAGGTATAAACTCCCTTTTTATCGATCCCCAGGATGGGCGGCCGAACGGATTCGGCGCCTGTGGCGATCATCAGCTTGTCATAAGTATCTTTTGTCACATTCCCGGTATCCAGGCTGCGTACGGACACAACCTTGTTTTGGATATCCACGTCTATCACTTCGGAGCGCATAAAGGTTTCTATTCCCTGCGCCTCAAACTGCGCGCGCGTACGGGCGATCATTCTGGTATGATCGTCGTTATAGCCCGCTACATAATAGCAAAGGCCGCATGCGCCGTACGACAGGAAATCGCCTTTTTCATATACATGGACAACGGCGTCTTTCTGCGTTCTCTTTATTTTGGACGCTGCGGACATTCCGGCCGCCACTCCGCCGATTATGACATGTTTCATCCAATTCACCTCTCTACCGAATTTTATTCAAAATTTCGCGTGTCACCTTTTCCACCAGTTCGTCCATTTCGTTCTTGGCAGGTTCTGCCGCCGGCTGGACAGCCGATCCGCCGTAAACCGTTTTTGATTTGTCGCCGCCGCACATGCAGCCGCCCCCGATGGGTCCGGACTGAGGCATGACGTCTCTGTTGTTTGTGGGCTCGACAGCGCAAGACGGAATTCCGCCGCCCTTGATGCCCAGTTTTGCGCGGGTTTCCAGCAGGGGCGTGATCTGTTCGCAGCTCAGTTTGTTGGATTTGCCGATGATATTGCCCGTATACATCATGATCGTGGCAAAGTATTCGACCGATTCCAGCCTGTAAAAAGCCTGCATCAGGCTGCCGCCCCAGGTCAGCGCGCCGTGGTTGGCCAGCAGGACCGCGTTGTAATCCCTGCAGAACGGCGCAACGGAATCCGGAACCTCTTCTGTTCCCGGCGTCGCATATTTCGCCACCGGTACGCTCCCGAGAGCCATGATAGCCTCGGTAAGTATCGGCTGGTCAAGGCCGATCCCGGCAATCGCAAACGATGTCGCCACAGGAGGATGCGCGTGCGTTACAGCCATTATTTCGGGATTTTCCATGTAGGCTCTGATATGCATTTTCACTTCGGAGGAAGGCTTGTACGGCCCGTCAGACAAAATCTTGCCGTCCAAAGTCATTTTTACCATCATATCACCATCCATGAATCCTTTTGATACGCCGGTGGGAGTCGTCAGTATCGTATCCGGGGATAAACGGCAGCTGATATTGCCGTCGTTCGCCGCAACAAAACCTTTCATGTACATTCTCCGGCCAATTTCAATGATTGTTTCTTTTGCTTCGTAGATGGATGGATATATAGACATTATGTATACCTCATTTTCTAAATAGTCGTTTTATAACAGTACAAGAATATAGTATATTTTTTATGAATCAGTGTCAATATATTATTATTGTTTTTTACATGTATTTTGTTGTATTTATTTTGTTTTTTGTCTGTTTATAGAAAAATATTTTATTATTTTTCCTACAAAGTATTTACAATTACGTATAAATTCTATAATATATCTATATAAATTATTATTTTGTATATGTAAGAGGTTTAATCTATGTTGGCATTAACCCGCAAAAACAAAATCAGGGAACTGGTTTTGGAACAAAAAAACGTGACCGTATCCGATCTTGCCTCATCTTTTTCCGTTACGGAAGAAACCATTCGGAGGGACTTAAAGTCGCTTGAGGAATCCGGTCTCCTGATCCGTACCTACGGCGGCGCATACATACAGGACGGAGTCGTGAACGACATCCGGGCGTCGCTGCGCGAGACCATTCTTGTGCCTAACAAACAAAGGATCGCCAAAAAGTGCGCGGAATTTATCAACAACGGAGATACGATCACACTGGATGCCAGCACAACGGCTTTTCACATCTGCAACGAAATCAAAAACAAACGCCTGACCGTTCTGACCGATTCTCTTAAGGTGGCAAACTTCCTCTCAAATTACGACAACATCCACCTGATATCCACCGGCGGAACATTTTCAACCAAATATTCCAGCTTTATCGGCAAGAGCGCCCGTCAGACTATCCGGGAATATTTTGTGGACAAAGTGTTTGTGTCCTGCCGTTCCGTGGATATGAAGCACGGCATAACCGACGCAAACGAGGATATCGCGGCTATCCGGACCATATTGGTGGAACGCGCCAAGAAAGTTTTCCTGATCGCGGACCACTCGAAGTTTGACAACGTATCGTTTGTGTCCATCTGTGATTTTGACAGGATCAGCGCGGTTGTGGTGGACGAACCCCTGAACGCCGAATGGCACCAGTTCCTGGAGCAGAAAAACATAGACCTCTTTGAATGCACGGAAGACATTGCGGAATGATCCGGCCTGTTTGAACAACAGAATCATCCCTTGCGGGATGATTTTTTTTACCCTTTAAAAGCGGGATCCCAGCCGCAATCCGGCCCGGGATCCCGTTTTTGGATCATATTTTGAAGAGCCGTTTATTTCTTGTTTTTTGCGGCTTCTTTCTTCTGAAATATTTCTTTTAAGGATACGTCAAAGGGCGGATACGCGATCCCGTATTCCGTAATGATGGCAGTTATGTTCTGCGCATCCGTTACGTCAAAGCAGGGATTGAAAACCTTGACGCCTTCCGGAGCCATTCTTTTTTTATACCACATCTCCGTGATCTCTTCCGCGGGCCTAAGCTCGATGTGGATATCGTTTCCGTGCTTGCAGTTCATATCGATGGTGGACGTGGGCGCGCATACATAAAACGGCACGTTGTAATACTTCGCAGCCAGCGAAACATAGGACGTTCCAACCTTGTTTGCGGTATCACCGTTGGCGGCAACCCTGTCGCAGCCTACGAAAACGGCGTTTACCCATCCTTTTTTCATGACGGAGGGCGCCATATTGTCGCAGATCAGCGTGGTGTCCACACCCGATTCATGCAGTTCGTATGCCGTCAGCCTTGCGCCCTGCAGCAAGGGCCTTGTTTCATCGCAGAAAACCTTGAAATTATAACCTTTTTCCTGCCCCAGGTACATGGGCGCCGTTGCCGTTCCGTATTTGGACGTTGCCAGCTGCCCCGCATTGCAGTGGGTCAGAAGCCCCATTCCGGGCTTCAAGAGGGAAAGGCCGTATTCGCCGATGGTCTTGCATACCCAGATATCTTCCTCTTTGATTTCTACGGCTTCCTTGTGCAGCAGTTCCTTGATCTCGGCAACGGATTTATCTTTATTTGAAAGAACGATGCCTTCCATGCGGTTTAAAGCCCATGAAAGGTTCACCGCAGTCGGACGCGCCGAATCCAGATAATCCTTGGCCTTTTTGAACTGCGCATAGAAGTCGTCAAAACTGTCCGCCTGGATTTCCTTGGCGGCCAGGTAAATGCCGATGGCGGCGGCTACGCCGATTGCCGGAGCGCCCCTTACCTGAAGCAGGTATATGGCGTTCCATATGCTTTTCTGATCCTTTAAATGCAGTATTTCCGTATTATATGGAAGCTGTGTCTGGTCGATAATGACCAATGCGCTTTCTTTATCGTCCAGCGCGACAGTCTCCACATTCATGATGTTTTCCTTCATGTTTCCTTTCCTCTCCTATCAAAATTCCGATGCGATTTTTTTGAGATATTCCACATAAAGCTTTCCTTCCGGGAAGTTTTCTCTATTTTTGATGCATTCCTTCGCGGTCAGGACAACGATCCTTTCGGCCCGCATGCGTTTCTTCTCGTCCGGTATTGTCGTCAGATCCTTCACCTGGGCCAACCCCACCGTTCTGCGGATCATCTCAAGCCCTGCGACTCCCGCCGTGTCGGCAAGAATCGTCGCAAGGAAATATTCCTTGTATCCGGGCGTTTTCGCCATAGGTTCGATCACTTTCTCGTCGTAGACCGCAAGGTATTTTTCCTTGAACAGGTCCACCGTGTCCATGATCGTCTGTTCCACCCATGCCAGGTATTCCTGTTTTTCTTTTCCTTCCTCCATTGTGGCGTCGCCGTTTGCCCATGCGAATATCATGTTTGCCACGACATTGCCAATATCATAACCCATAGGACCGTAGAAAGCAAATTCCGGATCCATGACCTTTGTGGATCCCTGTTTGATAAATACCGATCCCGTATGCAGATCCCCGTGTACCAAGGCCTGCGCATTGTTCATAAAATCGTATTTCAGTTTGGCAACTTCCAGATGAAGCGCCTTGTCCCGATATAGTTCTTTCTCCATAAATTCCCGATTGGGCGGGAACACCAGGTTTCTTTTCAGATTGTCGTCGTAGGGTTCCGTATATACAAGCGGTTCGGAGATATCGGCGCAGAGCTGCGGGTTGATGTACTTCTTGACAAGTTCCTTTTTTTCCTTGGAATCCATGACCCTGTCCGTGGTCAGGAAAAGCGTGTTGACAAGGAATGTTGAAATATCTTCCGCGAACTGCGGGAATATTTCATGCTTCAAAAGGGCCTTGCGCATGACTTCGTAGTCTGACAAGTCCTCCATGGAAAAGCAGTTCATCACCGGGTCGTAAAGAAAGATCTCGGGCACCAATCCGGGGCACAGCTTGTTTTGCAGCGTCAGGACCTCTACCTCTATCCTGTTGCGGTCGGTTGATATTTTAAAATCGGACGAGATTCTGAGCTCTTCGCCCGCCTGTTTTACGATCACGGATTTGCCTGTCGCCTCTTCCAAGACTCTGAATACATAATTCAGGTTTCCGTCTCCGATTTCAACGGCGTTAAGTTTCGCATTTTGATCAAAAATTGTGAGTTTTTCCTTCGCATATTCTTTTACATCTTCCGGTTTCATCAGAAAATATGTACTAAAACGTGACATTTACTTTCGTCCTCCTGTCAAAAGAATTATGCAACGGATTTTGAAAATTCCGTTGCACAACCGGTTATTATAAACTTTTTATCCTTTTTTGCGGGCGTACGTGAGCGCGAGCGCGATGGCCAGTACAGCGCCTTTTACAATGTCCATAGCATAGTATGGCACGGACATCATGATGAGGCCGTTTTCAAGAATGCCAACCAGCGCGGCGCCTGCAAGGGTGCCGATGGCGTTCGGTTTTCCCGCGCCCGCTACCGAAAATCCGATATATGCCGCAGCAACGGAGGGCATCAAATATGCCGCGCCGGCGTTCACCTGCGCCGTTCCGACGCGGGCTGCGATCAGAATACCGCCGAGAGATGCGAACGCTGCCGACAGGAAATAAGCGAATATACGGTATTTACTTACCGGTATACCGGACAGGCGCGCCGCCTCCGGATTTCCGCCAACCGCGTACAGATACCTTCCGTGTTTGGTGTAGGAAAGGAAGAAGTATGCAAAAATGACGACTGCCAGCATGATGATAATGATCCACGGTTCCGAGCCTATCGCCCTGAATTCAGGCGGCACAAGACCGGGCGCTACGACGCCGTCGGGACGCGTCATGCGTTCCGTGATGGCTCCGCCGTTGGAATACGTCATTGCAACGCCCTGGAACATAAACATCGTGGAAAGAGCTGCCACCATGTCCGGAATCTTCAATTTTACGATCAGTATGCAGTTGATCACGGCAACGCTGAAGCAGATAATGATTGTAAGTATAATGGACATGCCGATATTTAGCCCGTACCATACAAACATCGTCATAATAAACGTATCCGCAAAGTTTGCGTTGGAACCGATGGATAAGTCCATTCCGTTAACAGCCAGAGAGAATGTAAGTCCGATTGCGATAACCGTAGTAATAGATATACTTCTTAAAATCGTGATCATATTGCTTCCGGTCGCAAACATGCTGGAATTTGTAGAGGAATCCCAGTTTCCAAATGTAAAAATGACAAATACGATCGCTATGGTAAGCAGCGTACCCCATTTGGCAATAAACTCTCCCGGGGAGGATTTATGCGCTGCTTTTTTAAGTTTAGCTTCGTTAGGATTCATTTTAGTGACCTCCTGTTGAATAGTATAATAATTGTTTTTCGTCTGTTTCAGCTATATCAAGTTCCGCGACGATCCTACCGTCGTACATGATATATGTTCTGTCTGCAATCGCAAGAATCTCCTGGAATTCGCAGGACGCGTATATAATTCCTTTTCCGTTTGCCGCAAGCCTTTCGATCAGCTCAAAAATATCCCGTTTTGCGCCTACGTCAACGCCTTTTGTGGGCTCGTCGAATATATACACTTCCGAATCCGAATTCAGCCATTTGCCAACCGCGACTTTCTGCTGGTTGCCGCCCGAGAGCAGCGCGACCGACTGGTTTTCAGAGGGAGTCTTTATGCCAAGGTCTTCTATCATTTTCCGGGCGTCCGATTTCTCCCTTGATTTGTTGACAACGGAAAGCGCGCCGGTATACTTTTGCAGGGAAGCCACCGAAATATTGGAATAAACCGGATCGGTGATTAAAACGCCTTCTTTTCTGCGCTCCTCGGGAACGAGCGCGATTCCTTGCCGCACAGCCTGATAGGGTTCATTGAAGGAGAGCTTCCTGCCGTTTAAGGTAATGGCTCCCGCTGAACTTTTAAGCGCGCCGAACAGCGTTTTGCACAGTTCGGTTTTTCCCGCGCCGACGAGGCCGGCTATACCTACAATTTCACCCTTTCGTACGTTCAAACTGATGTCTTTTATTTTTTGCTCTTTTTCCGTAAGGTGCTGAACATCAAAAATGACATCCCCTATTTCTAATTTCTTTTTGGGATAGTTATCGTCGAATTTACGTCCCAGCATGTATTCCACGATCTGGTTGATGCTGAGGCTTTCATCCAGCGGCAGGTTCTTCACAACCTGGCCGTCTTTCATAATGGTGATTTTTTCACAGATTTCATACAACTCGTTGAGCCTGTGCGAAATGAATATGACGCCCACGCCCTCTTTGGCCAGATCCCGGACAACCCTGAACAGTTCATCGGTTTCGGTATTGGAAAGAGGCGCGGTCGGTTCGTCCAGTATCAGGAACTTGCATTTTTCCACAACGCATCTGGCTATTAAAACCATCTGCTTCTGTGCCAGCGAAAGCTCGGATACGGGCTGACGAACATCGATATCCACGTTAAATCTGCGAAGCACTTCCTTTGCTGTTTTGCGTATTGTATTCCAATTAACAACCTGCTTTTTGCCCATTTTGTTGACCATGCTGTTAAACATTACATTTTCTGCAACACTTAAATAGGGTATCAATGCAGTATCAACTTCCTGATAAACAATCTCAATGCTCTGGTTTTTTGCATCTTTGGGCGAACGTATTTCAACAGGTTCGTCGTTCACAAAGATCTGACCCGTATAATGAGAATTTGCGCCGGCTAAAATCTTCATCAATGTAGATTTTCCTGCGCCATTAGCTCCAACGAGTGCATGAATTTCACCGGTAGACATATCGAAATCTACATTTGAGAGCGCTTTTACGCCCGGAAACTCGATGGATATGTCTTTCGTTCTTAGCGTAGTTTTAGTTGGTTCCATATGCATACACCTGCCTATAATTCTGCCCTATGTCATAAATGAATCATTGGGCGTTTGTCCTTTTTTAATCCTTATTTATATCATACGGCAAAATTTCTGATTTTAAGCAATTCTTTTAGCTGAATATATCGAGCGCATAATGAATGCGCATTTTATCGAAAAAATGGATTCTTTTAAATTTGAACATGCTGTCACTTTATTTCTATTATATTATTACCCCTGTTTTTTTACAATATCCTGACCAATATTTATACTGGCTACCCCGCTTGGATGGAGTGAATCCTTCGCGGGGCGCAGCCAGTATAACAAGCTTCACATATTCAGAATTTAAAATATTTTCTTATTTTGCATACTGTGCACGGAGAGCGTCCATCCAGGGCTTGTTCAGATCGGAGATGGAATCCAGAGTTCCCCATCCGTCAACAACGTCTGCCAGGTTGGCCATGGTCGTATCCGGTTTGAGCTGGGAGGTTTTCACCAGCTGAGCTTTCAGGGTGTAATATTCCGGAGTATCTTCGCCTGCAAGTTTCAGGGCAATCAGTCTCATGTTTGCGATACCGATCAGTTTAGGATCAACAGCAGCCGTGGACTTCCAGATGTCGGCATTTTCTCTCATCAGATTGATATCGTCGTTTGAGATATCGATCGTGAACATCGGGATGTCTCTGCGGTTAGCGTCGATCAACGCCTGCAGAACGCCTTTTGCCAGTTCATCGTAGCATCCCCAGATCGCATCCACGGAGCCGGCCTGGTATTTGGGCAGAATAGCGGCGGTCTTGTTGGTCATATCGCCACGGGCATTAGCCGTATCCGAAGGAGCAACGGTTTCAGCCGTCTTGATCTTGCCTTGAGATTCGAGGTCGGTGTAAACGACATTACGTCTGTCCAGCGGCGGGATTCCAGGGCCCATGAATGTTTTCAGTACGTTGACCTGGTCTTTGCCGACTGTTTCGATCATGTCTGTCAGGGACAGGGTGGCCAGAGCATTGTCGTCCTGAGAAGTGGATGTAACGCCTGCGAGCAGTTCGCCGTTCGCATCGCCGCCCTTCATAGGCATTGTATCGAACGTGGATACAACGATACCCTTGTCGATAGCGGGTTTCAGCATGTCGTAGGAATAAGAAAGCTGTCCGTGAGATACGATGATTCCCTTATAATCCTTCTGGATGCACTGTGCGACAACTTCCTGCAATTTCGCATCGTCGCCGTCGGTAACAAATGTGTCAACCTTGAAGCCGAAGGATTCGCCTTCGGAAACAGCGCCGTCCAGGAACTGCTGCGTGTGGTCGCCTGCAGCCAGGTTGCGGACTACGGCAACTTTAATATCACCCGTTACGCCCTCAGGAATGGCTGCGTCGCCCGAAGCGGGAGCCGTACTGGCCGAAGCGTCAGCGGACGGAGCGGCAGCTTCAGAAGCCGCGGGAGCAGCCGAAGAAGCGGCAGGCGTATTGCTCGAGCAACCGACAAAAGCGGTAACTACAAATGCAATTACTAGCACCAATAAAACTATCTTTTTCATTTTTATCCTCCTTATTATTTTGTTCATATGATATGTCACTCCAAACAGTTACCTACTATGAATGTATAAATATCGAATGTAACCTGATTGTACCATCTAATTTGGTTTTTTACAATATTAATATTTGATATTTTTGCATAATAGCTACATCAATGATTATTTATACCATATTTATTTTGTTTTCAACTTTTTTATGGATTGAATCCCCCTATTAAATGTTGCTTTTCAACAATTAATTTCAATCCGCAGTTAAAAATGTTGTGTTTTTTATGTTTTAAGCAAACAGTCACCCGTTTTATATAAAAATGGTGATCTATTCTTTTTTGATTGTAGGAAGAATCCCTTCCACGTCGTCATGCGGACTGGGTATGACATGAACGCCATACAGCTCGCCCACGCGTTTTGCGGCGGCAGCGCCCGCGTCAACAGCGGCTTTCACCGCGCCGACGTCTCCCCTGACCATAACTGTTACAAGTCCCGACCCGATTTGCTGTTTTCCAATCAAAGAAACATTTGCGGCCTTGACCATTGCGTCCGCCGCCTCTATAGCTCCGATCAGTCCCCTGGTTTCAACCATTCCCAAAGCTTGTTTTTCCATATCAATTCTCCTTCACGTTTCATTATATAAGTTTCCGCTTTTTAAAGCACCTTGTTATAATTGTCAATAAATCCAACGATTGCAACGTCGCATGCGGGCTTTGTCTCAAACATCAGCGCCGCTTCTTTTCTTCCGATCATATAGACAAGATCGCCTATGCCCGCCTGTCTGGTTCCGTCTCCGGCAATTATCCGTTCTTTTTCAACTCCGTTCTCAATCAGGCGGACAACCAGCAGCTTAACGCCAGTCAGCCGCTCATCTTTCACCGTTGCAACTACGTTTCCTTCAACCCTGCCTATATACATTCCGTCCTCCGCTCAAACCCCAAAGTCACCGTATAGAACGCATCTTCTCGCCCGCGTGAAAGATTTCGCGCTGGTTAAGCCCTCGCCTGTGGGCGTCGCTATTGTGAGTGTTGTGTAGCCTTCGCCGCCCACGCCGAACCCTGCCGCCGAAGACGCATTTTTTACGAATATTGTGGTATTCAGCGCCTTTGCGGCCGCTGTCAGGTTTTTTATATTTGTTGAATGGATCATTGCGGAATGTTTGCATCCGCCTTCAGCATACAACGCGCGCCGGATCGCCTCGTCAATATTGGGAACGCGGTTTATGCCCATCACCGGCATGAGCATCTCAACCATGACGAACGGATGATCGAGTTCCACGTCCGCTATCACAAGCCTTGGTTCTCCCGCAAACGAAACGCCGCTGTCACGCAATATGACGCCTGCGTCCTTTCCCACGTATTTTCTGTTGATCGTATATTTTCCGTCTTTTTGGACCAGCGCGGTACGGCAGATTTTTTCCACCTCTTCGCCTTTGGCCAGGAAAGCTCCGTTTTTCACCATTTCTTCCATCAGCCTGTCCGCAACATTATCAAAAACAAATACTTCCTTTTCGGCAACGCATAAAACACAGTTGTCAAAACTTGCGCCGTCCACGATATCTTTCGCGGCTTTTTTTATATTTGCGGTATCATCCACAATGACGGGAGGGTTTCCCGGACCTGCCGCGATGACTTTTTTGCCCGTGCCCATGGCCACCTTCACGACCGCCTCTCCGCCAGTCACCGAAAGAAGGCGAACGTCTGGATGCCGCATGATCTCGAGGCTCCCCTCAAGCGAAGGTTCCCTCAGGCAGGATACCAGCGCGTTTGGCCCTCCGGCCGCCACGACTGCTTCGTTGACCATTTTTATGGCTTCCTGCGAACATTTCTTCGCCGAAGGATGCGGATTGAATACCACGGCATTACCTGCCGCAATCATACTGATCGCATTGTTGATTACGGATGACGTCGGATTGGTGGAAGGAGTCACGGACGCTATCACGCCAAAAGGCGCCATTTCCACCAGCGTGAGTCCATAATCTCCCCTGTATGCAGTTGAGACAAGGTCTTCTATTCCGGGCGTCAGATCGGCCGCCACAGTATTTTTAACGATTTTGTCAGATACTCTTCCATATCCTGTTTCTTTATACGCGATTTCTGCCAGATTTCTGGCGTTTTTTCTGGCCGCATTCCGGATCGATTCGATTATCCGGCCCCGTTCCTCGAGCGGCATAAAAGAGAGTCTTTTTTGCGCTGTTTTGGCAGCCTCAATGGCTTTCGCGGGTGTATCGAACAAATATTGCCCGGCACTTTCAAGGTGTTCATTTAAGTTTTCCAGCACTTTTTTTACGATGCCGTCTATCATATTACGGTCTATATCCATAGCAAAACTCTTTCAATCGTCTCTTTTGCCCATATTGTTTATTGTTTATCTGTTTTTTTGTTTGTTTGTGTGGTATGTTACTCATATATTAACCGCACTTTATGTGTTTGTCAAGGATTTTTCAAATATTTCAAAAATAAATACCGCTTTACCAAAAAGAAAAGCGGCATTTATTTATTTTGGATTAATTATTTTAGATTGGTTGTTTTACCTTCAAAAGTAAAACTGTCAATGACGCCCGCTATCGTATCGTCGGCAATCAGTTTTTTGTCGCCGATTACCATAACCGCGGCGCCTCCGTCATTATTCAAAAGAACAATATCGCCGATTCCCGCGTTCGCTCCGTCCAAAGCTATCCTTGCGGCGCCCTGGGGACTGCCGTCCAAACGCAAAGGCTGAACGATCATCAGTTTATAACCTTTCAGATGATCCTTTTTGATTGTGGAAACCACATTTCCCACAACTTTAGCTATTTTCAATCGAATAACCTCCGTTTATTTGACGGCGGGCAGTATTCCTTCAACATCCGAATGCGGTCTCGGGATTACGTGTACGCCGTATAATTCCCCAACCCTTTTTGCAGCGGCAGCGCCCGCGTCAACGGCAGCCTTTACGGCGCCAACGTCGCCCCTGACCATGACCGTAACCAGCCCGGATCCGATTTGCTCTTTGCCGACCAGCGTTACGTTTGCAGCTTTTACCATTGCATCGGCAGCTTCGATCGCTCCGATTAATCCTCTTGTTTCAACCATTCCCAATGCCTGTTTATCCATTTTTCATTCACTCCTTGTATTTTTGTAAACTTTATTGTACAGTTTAATGCACTGTTACAGCCTAATTATATCAGACTTTTTATCAGATCAGGATGCGGCGACGGAATCACCACGCTTTTCGACATCATCCCCCCCACCTCTTCAAGGTTTTCACCGGCTTTGACTGCGGCTTCAACCGCCGCGACCCCGCCGGTCAGCAGAATAAAGGACTTGCCGCCCATTCCGCGTCCCAGCCGTACTTCCAGTAAATTAACATCCGCCGCTTTTACGCATGCGTCGGCGGCAATCACCGCCGCTGAAAGCGAGTATGTTTCGAGAATTCCAAGGGCGCCCGCCTCTCCGACCGGACTGCAGGCGTTGATAGCGGAAATAACATTTTGATGTATGCTGGGGATCACGATGCTGTGAATCAGCGAGTCCCCCGCCGTTTTTGCCCCGGCTTCCACGGATTCCCGCACCGCCGCGACTTCTCCCGATACAATACAGATGAATTTACCCGCACAAACAGTCTGCGCCGATACCAGATCCACAGCAGCCGTTTTCAGCAGAGCGTCGCTGGCTTCTATCCCTATGGGTATGCTTAAAACTTCAATCATTCCTAAAGCATTCAACCCTTATCTCCCCCTTTTAAGCATCAATCTCTATGAAATCCCGGGTTACGTTGGCCACGGTTCCGGAAATACTTGCGTGAACAGCGGCTCCAAGTTCGTTTTCCCCGACTGCCGCAATAAGCCGGCCTTTTTGTACCTCATCGCCAACTTTGACGAGGCTTGCGGCCGGAGCGCCGATATGCATTTTGAGCGGTATCCGCACTTTTTTCACCGGACTGAAATTTTCAGTAAGAGGCGCGGGCACGTCGTACTTGCCTACGCCCAAGCGGCTTATCAGCCTTGCAACAGGCACTTTTTTGTTTTCAAAACCCCCGTCAACGCCGGAATAAACTTCCTTTTTAGGCCGGATCCCCTGCTGCATGAGTCCCTTTTTCATGCTTGACATCATAGCCGACGGTTTCAGGCCGAAGTTGCAGGCGTAATATGTGCACAAGCCGCAGTCGCAGCAGGAAAATATACCGTTAAAATCACCCAGCAGCGCGCCGTTTGCATTTCCCGCCGCACGCATTGCCTTGTGGGGCTGCACATTTAAACCCAAGGAATTCCTTGGACAAAGCTGCGAGCAGTAGGTGCACTGGCAGCATGCGGCCTTAATCAGCTTGAGGTCTGCCGGAGTATTCGGCTGTTTTTTTGATATCAGCGGATGGTCTTTTCTCATGACAAGGACTCCGCCGGTGGTTTTCGTGACCGGAGTATCCCAGTCGTCGCTCAAAGGCCCCATACAGGGTCCGCCCAGGATCAGCGTATAGTTTTCTCTGTCCGCCGGCCCGCCCGCTGCCGCGATTAAAGCGCTCACGGGGGTACCGATCGGAACTTTGAAAGTAGAAGGATGACTGACCTCTCCCGTAACCGTGATGTATTTATCCGTAACGGGAATACTGTTTAATGCCCGCGCAACGTTGACGAGCGTGCTGACGTTGAGCACAACGGCGCCCACATCCAGAGGCAATCCGCCTGTGGGAACAACTTTTCCCGTTACCTCGTACACGATCTGCTGTTCGTCCCCTGCGGGATAGTAGCTTTTCATCAAGAGCAAAGATATATCCTTTGCTTCGCCTATTTCTTTTCGCAATGCGCCAACCGCGTCATGGTAATGCGATTTTAAACAAATGACGCCCCTTTTGGCCCCCGTATGTTCCATCACGGCGCGCAGTCCGGCCACAACTTCGGCGGCGTATACCGCCATAACCTGCTGGTCTACCCGGAGCAGCGGCTCGCATTCCGCGCCGTTCGCAATCACAACTTCGGCTTTGCATTTTATCTTGACATGTGTCGGGAATCCCGCGCCGCCTGCGCCTACAACGCCCGCAGCGCGGACTTTTTCAATCAAATCCATGAAAGTACCTTAAACCTTTTGTCCTTATACGATCCTGAAATCGCCCTGCAGCACGCAGCGCCTGGAACGGGTAAAGGTTTTTGCGCTGGTCAGGCCTTCCCCTGTGGGAGTCGCAATCGTGAGAGTGGCATAACCTTCTCCGCCGAAACCCAGTCCCGCATAGGACGGAGCGTTTTTCACAAAAATGGTGGTGTTTAAAACAGAAGCGGCCTTTGACATGTTTTTTACATTGGTCGAATGTATGAGCGCCGAATGCTGGCAGCCCTGCTCCGCCCGGAAGGCTTCGCTGACCGCTTCGTCGATATTGGAAACGCGCACCATGGCGAGCACCGGCATGAGCATTTCCACCATAACAAACGGATGATATTTATCGACCTCGGCCAGTATCAGCCGCGGTTCACCGCTGCAGGCTATGCCGCTGTCCGCTAATATCCTGGCGGCGTTGGAACCCACATATTTGCGGTTTATCACATATTTTCCGTCTTTTTGAACCAAAACGGTATTGATAATTTTATTGATCTCTTCTCCCTTTGCCAGGTAGCAGCCCTGCGCGAGCATTGCCGACATCAGTTCGTCGAAGATGGAATTAAACGCGAAAACTTCTTTTTCAGCAACGCACAGCACATTGTTGTCAAAACTGGCGCCGTCCACGATCGCCCTGGCAGCGTCGGGTATGATGGCGGTATCGTCTACGATAACGGGGGGATTTCCGGGGCCTGCGGCAATTACCTTTTTGCCCGTCTTCATGGCAACCGACACAACGGCTTCGCCGCCCGTTATGGACAAGAGCGGGATGTCCTTATGCTCCATGATGGTTTTACCGCTTTCGAGCGACGGTTCTTTTACCGAAGCGATCAGGCCGAAAGGACCGCCCGCGGACACGATGGCGTCGTTTAATATACGCATTGTTTCCTGGGACGCCTTCTTTGCGCTTGGATGCGGATTGAACACGACCGCATTCCCCGCCGCGATCATACTGATGGAATTGTTGATCACAGTGGACGTGGGGTTGGTGGATGGAGTAATTGAACCGATCACGCCGAAAGGCGCGCCTTCAATCAGAGTCATTCCGTTGTCGCCCGTAAACGCAACCGCTTTCAGGTCCTCGATGCCCGGCGTTTTCTCCGCCGCCAAGCGGTTTTTCAGCACTTTGTGCTGCCATCTGCCATACCCGGTTTCCTCGTTTGCCAGCTTCGCAAGATATTCCGCGTTGTCAAGGGCCGCCTTCCGCATTGCAGCAATGATCTGCCCGCGTTTTTCAAGGGACATCTGCGCGAGCTGTTTCTGGGCATTTTTTGCGGCGGCGATTGCCTGTCCGGCATCTTCAAACAGGACGCTTTGCGTATTCCCATTTGCATCGGTTTGAGTTCCTGTCTCGGCAAGGATATTGATGACCGCTTGTTTCACAAGTTCTTTCAATTGTTCATCGGTTATGTTCATCTTGGATCAATTCTCCTTATAACTCATTTTTTGGTGTGCTTCTCCGGTTTTTTGGCGGCGGTTTTCAGGCCATGGGCCTTGTCAAAGCGCCTTTTCCCGAGTATATCCACACTGTCTATAATCGCAACGATCGAATTATCCACCGGCTTTGCATCCGTGAGATCGGTCTGCCGCGAGGAACTTCCTCCCACGCACATGACAACTTCTCCTTCTCCCGCGCCTATCGTATCGATTGTCGCAAAAGGTTCTCCTTTTTCTTCAAATGTATCCATATCGACCGGTACTGCGATCAGTATTTTCATTCCATGCAGCTTGTCGCTTTTTCTTGTGCTGACAAGGCTGCCAACTACCTTTGCCAATTGCATGCCATATCTCCCTACACGTTTGTTTTTTCATAGATGCGTACGTTTTTTATATCAATACTGTCTATTATGCCGTATATACTGTAATCGGAAGCATATACCTTGGATGTGTCCGTCTGTCTGGCGGAACTGCCGTATGCGCAGAATACAAGTTCGCCTATGCCTGCGCCGATATCATCCACGCAAATGACGTAATCGTCCTTCTCTTTCATGGTCCTGAGATCCACCGGCTGGACGATCAGCATTTTCGCTCCGGTCAGCGTATCCGATTTATTTGAACTGACTACATTTCCTTTTACAATCCCGATCAGCATTTCCAATAATCTCCGTCAATCCAGTTTTATATTGAGTTCCCTGGCCTTTTCAGCCGCAAGCGGCGTTACGATCGCGCCTTCCGCCAGAAGTATGCTGGTTTCTCCGCGTTTTGCGGCGTCAGTCACGTCATTTTCAGTTACCAGCGAATAGGTGTTTACTATTTTTTCTCCGAGGCAGGTATAACTTGATATCTCGACGCCCATGGATGTAAGCGTATCAACGATATCCACAATCTTTTCGAAAAAAGTGCCTCTTTTAAACTTTGGCTTTACAAAATCAAGAAGAATGCACGCCTTTCTTCCCCATAAAAGCGAGCGGAGAAATACGTGCTCCACAAAGCCGTCGTCGTCGCCCTGCGCGATTTTCTCCAGAAGGCTTATTTTAGGCGTAACCAAAACGATCCTTCCTTTTCCGGCGGCCTTTTGCATCAGCTGGTTCTGCGCCATGCCATCGCATACCTTAACAGAAGTAAAACCGAACGGTTCAAATTCCGCCTCGCCAAAAAGCGCGCATTCCACATCCTCCCCGTATTTCTGAGCGAGCGCGCGTATGGCGCTTTTTGCCGAGGGGACGTAGGAGGTAAATATCGCAAGCGTTCCCTGTACGGTTTCGTCGACAGGCATGTCGCGTTCGATTTTATTCAGTACACGATCCACTATTTCATTTATCAATGTATCCAAATTGCCTGTTGTGTTTTCCATTGCAGCCCTTCAGTCGATGATTTCCATGTAATCGCCGTTTTTAATCAGCGCGGCGTTTGCTTCGTCGGTATCCAGATGGACTTCCATCTCATGGCCGTCCCCTGACCTCACTATAACATTCTCAAAAATTACGGGACGGAAACCGTTGTACCTTAGTTTCACAACATCCCCGTTTTGCAAGTTAAATCCCCTTGCCTGATCTGCCGAGAGATGCAAATGGCGCGCGGCAATAATGACGCCCTTTTGGAGTTCGACCGAACCTTTAGGCCCGATCAATTTTGCGCCGGGCGTGTTATCCAGCTCGCCGGACATTTTAACAACGGGCTTGATTCCAAGCTTGAACGAATCCGTTACTGATATTTCAACCTGCGTTTCTTTTCTCTCCGGGCCAAGCACGCGTATTCCCGCGATGCTCCCCTTCGATCCCACAAGAGTGACCGTTTCCTCGCACGCAATCTGTCCGGGCTGCGACAGGGGCCGAAGCTCGGTCAGCGAATACCCCGCTCCAAACAGCGTTTCCAGATCTGCGCGGGAGAGGTGCACATGCCGGTTGGAACTGGCGGCCGGAACCAGCCTTCTCCCCGTCTGCTGCGCAAGTATTTTAATAACTTCAGATTCTATTTTTTTACGGATCTCTGTTTTTACCATGCTTGATACCTATAAATCTATCAAAAACCAAAACATTTATTATGAAATATATATACATATTAATATAATACATATATAAAGTCAATGTGTTTTCTATATTTTATCTGTTTTTTGTTGACTTTTGTTGGTTTTGTGTGGTTGTCCACCGGTAATTTGCATATGTTTTCATGATTTTCCGGCAAATCCGGGGCAAAAATGATCAATTATGGCGCAAAAACAAAAAAACGTCCTGAACGCCGAAGCGCAGGGCGCATATTGAAATGAAATTACACACTCACCCGATTCCTTCCGGTGGCCTTGGACCTGTAAAGCGCGTCATCCGCGGATTTAATCAGCGATGTGAAGGACAGGTTCTTGGCGGGGTATTCCGACGCTACGCCGGCGCTTATCGTGACGATCCTATCGGCCGTCGAGCAGGAGTGCGGTATCTTGAGGTCCATCACACTCAGCCTCAGTTTTTCGGCCATAATATAGGCGTTATCGATATCCGTGTTTGGAAGAATGCAAACAAATTCTTCTCCGCCGTATCTGGCAAGCAAATCTGTTTTTCGCACAATGGCCCGGGAGAGGGTTTGCGCGATCTGTATGAGGCAGGTATCTCCCTCCTGGTGCCCGTAGGTATCGTTGTATTCCTTAAAAAGGTCTATATCCAGCAAAATCATGGAGACCGGCATGGTAACGCGAATTGCCATATTCCAGGTTGTATGAAGGTATTCGTCGAACTTCCTGCGGTTTGAGATACCGGTCAGGCCGTCCAGATAAGAAATATTCTCCAGATAGTCCCTGTACCGCTTCAGCTCCGCATGCATCCCTACCCTGGCTTTTACAATGACCGCGCTGAAAGGCTTGGTAATATAGTCCACCGCGCCCAAATTAAATCCGTAAATGATATCTTCTTCGCTTACCTTCCCCGAAACGAAAATAATTGTGATACTCTTTGTCTGCGTACATTCCTTTAACCGTTTGCACACCTCATATCCGTCGATGCCGGGCATCATAATATCCAGCAGTATCAGATCGGGCGGGTTATCCGAGAAGGCTATTTCAAGAGCTCTTTCTCCGCTTGTTGCGGCTCTGATTCTAAAATCGGGCCTGAGCAGTTCTGCCAAGACATTTATGTTTTCTTTTGCATCGTCAACGATTAAAATCGTTTGTTGTTGATTCAGGTCTATCATCATTTACTCTCCTAAAAACACATTCAATTCTTTGGCTATTTTCTGCAGCGGAACCTTGGCGGCGTCAAAATCGAAATTTTCAATGCTTTCGGAGAGAGCCCTCATTTCATTATTAAACCTCGTTCCACAGATATATTTCCGGAGTTCTTCCAGAACGTTCGCGGCATCCACATTATCCTCCCAAATAAAGTGGGCCAGTTCCTGCAATAAGTGTTCAACATCCCGGGGATTCACCGGCCTTTCGGCGTTTGAGTCCTGCGCCTCCGCAGGGCTGACAAGCTCGCTTTTTAATTTACTGACGGATTGAATGGCATCTTCAAGTTTTTTAAGAAGAACATCATATTTCCCCTGCCTGCTGCCTGACATCTGCGCTTCAAGCTCTGCCGCGATTTCCTGTACACCGTACGCCGATATATTTCCGGCTACGCCTTTTATGGTATGCGCGAGCCTTACCGCGGTTTCCCGTGTGCCATGATCAAGCTCTTTCCTGATGTCTTCCGCAAATGATGCATATTTCTCAAAGAAATCGATAAGCAGTTTTCTGTACAGTTTCCGGTTTCCGTTCAGCCGCTCCAACCCGGCTTCGATATCGATTCCGGGAATACTCTTCGGAAGTTTGATTTTTTCCTGCTCCTTTTCTTTTGGGACCTCTTTTATTTGCTGCTCGGGGACCGGCCTTATATGTCTTGTCCACTTTTTGAGGGCGTTAAACAAATGTTTGGGATCTATGGGTTTGCTGACATAATCGTTCATGCCCGCAGCAATGCATTCTGTCTGGACTCCCTGCATCGCATGCGCGGTCATGGCGATGATAGGCAGATCCTTGTATTTTTCATCTTTGCGGATCAGCTGTGTGGCCTCATACCCGCCCATGACCGGCATCTGGAGATCCATCAGGACCACGTCATAGCTGTTCTTTGCGACGGCGTCCACAGCTTCCCGGCCGTTGTTCGCGATTTCTACGGTTGCACCTGCGCCCATCAAAATCTCGGTAGCCACCTCCTGATTGATCGCGTTGTCCTCCACCAAAAGCACTTTGATTCCGTCCACCCTGCAATCCCGGTCTTCCTGTTCATCCTTTTGCACGCTCCTGCCTGCAATGTCTTTCATTTCCACATGGCATGCGTTCATGATCGTATCGAACAGGAGCGACTGGCTGACCGGTTTCATAAGAAAAACGTTTATACCGATCTTTTCCGCTTTTTTAAAGACTTCTTCCCTTCCGAAAGCGGACAGCATGATGATCGTAGGCATACGCTCAATGCTTTTATCCTTCAGGATGATTTTCGCCGTTTCGAGCCCGTCCATATCCGGCATTCTCCAGTCAAGAAAAACCAGGTCGTACTGCTGTCTTTTGATTTCTTCTATTGCCGCCCGTCCTGAATCCACCGCTATCGAATTGATCCCAAAACCGCCGATCTGGTCTTTCAATATATCTCTGGACATTTCGTTGTCGTCCACAATAAGCGCTTTTTTGTTTTTGAGCCCCTCTACCTCGACAACCTTTTTTTCCTTATACTCGTCCTGTATCCTGAAACCGACTATAAACGTAAACGTACTGCCCGCGCCGAACTCGCTCTCCACATACATTTCCCCGTTCATCATTTCAACGAGCTGTTTTGAAATGGTTAGGCCCAGTCCCGTACCGCCGAATCTTCTGGTTACGGAAGAATCCGCCTGCGAAAAAGCCGTAAAGAGTTTGCTCTTTTGTTCATCCGTCATTCCGATACCGGTATCCTGTACGGAAAACTTGATTTTGCAATGCGAAGCGTTCCCCTGCAACAGTTCGGTTTTTATCAGGATATAGCCTTTGTTGGTGAACTTTACCGCATTGTTGACCAGGTTTATGAGTACCTGCCCCACCCTTAAAGGATCGCCAATAAGCGCGCACGGAACGTCGTTTGTGATATTATTTAAAAGTTCAATGTTTTTTTCTGCCGCTTTTTCGGAAACCATGCTGACGATATTGTTTATGACATCGTCCAAACGGAAATCAACATCTTCGAGTTCAAGTTTTCCCGCTTCGATTTTTGAAAAATCAAGAATATCGTTGATAATACCCAACAGAGAATTTGCCGAATTGTCTATTTTGTTAATATAATCGAGCTGTTTGGCCGTCAGTTCCGATTTTTTCAGAAGGCCCGAAAAACCGATAATCGCGTTCATGGGCGTCCGGATTTCGTGGCTCATATTGGCCAGAAATTCGCTTTTGGCTCCGGTCGCTTCCTCTGCCACTTCTTTCGCTTTAATCAGTTCCAGCTCGTTCTCTTTCTGTATTGTGACATCCCGGAGAATCCCGATCGTAAACCAGCCGCTGTACAACTGAACGGTGGAAAGCGAAAGCTGAACTGAAATCTCAGTATTGTCTTTTCTGCATGCCTTCAAATCGAGCGTTCTTCCGGCGTTGCCGTCCCTTGCTTCCGGGAACATCGGAAAAACGTCAACATAAGACTCCTCATATTCGGGCGGTACGATCAGCTCGTGCAGATTTTTTCCAATCGCTTCGTCCCGGCTGTAGCCGAGAATACGTTCTGCCGCCGGGTTCCAATAGGTGACGATTCCGTCCTGATCCATCATCAGGATACAGTCGTGGGCAGAATCCGTAATGGCCCGCATTCGTTTTTCACTCTCCTGGAGCGCTTCTTCCGCCATTTTGCGCGCGGTGATGTCGCGGACCGCAGCCATCATCAATTCTGTGCCGGACTCCTGTATTTTTCTGCTTTCAACCTCGGCGTAAAAATTACTGCCGTTTTTCCTCAAAAACCTGACTTCGCAGAGGCGTCCGGACTCTTTGAGGATAATCTCCTGAAGAATACTCTTGTCTTCCTGAAATACAAGATCAAGAAGATTCCTGCCCAGCAGTTCCTCCCTTTCATAACCGAACAGCTTTACAAAAGACGGGTTGAGATCCCGCACGACACCCTGCTGATGGATCACCACTCCCTCGATCGTCACGGCCGAAAGGATCCGGTAACGTTCTTCTTCTTCCTTCAGCTGATATTCCGTATTTTTTTGGTTGGTGATATCGGTTGAAATGCCCCATGTCCCTATAATATTATTGTCACGGTCATAAAGCGGGTATTTGGACACCTTGTTCCATAATGATTTTCCATTAGCCCAGGTAGTATTTTCTTCTATGTCGATCAGGGGTATACCGGTTTTCATGATTTGCTGTTCGCATTCAACAGCCTTTTCGGCATGTTCTTTGGAAAAAAAATCAGCATCGGTCTTGCCGATTACATTTTTTAAGTCCGTTTCGCCTAGGCGTTCCAGCTGCGTATTGCTCACATAAAAAAAACGGCATTCTTTATCTTTGAAATATACAGCATCGGCAGAACTATCCATCATAATATCAAGCAGTTCTTTATATTCCAGAGGAATATGCTCATTAATGAAATTATTTTTCTTCATAGAACGTTGTACCACCACTCAATTGTTTTTAATTAATTTTATAAATTATTTTCAGCATTTAAGCGGTTAAGGGCTTATAAAAATTTGAATTATAACCCGGAGTTCACATAAGTAAAAGGAACTTCGATGTACAAACTTTGAATATTAAGCAATTTTTTACTATTAAGACTATATTATATAGCATATCATCATCTTTCTAAACTTTCAACAATATATTACAATATGTTTAAAAAGATTCTACTGTATGCTAAAAAATTTCTATTGTTTCAGGTTCGTGCTTTAATCCTTCGGAATCCGCCAGGGTTTTCGCCGCTATCTCTGCCAGAATACTCTCAATTTCCCGGGGCAAAAGGCCGCGGCAATATACGGCGCATATCTTTATCTTGGTATTCCCGATCATCATTTCGCATTCAATATCTCCGGCTTTGATTTCTTCCCGCATACCTGTCACACCCCCTTATTAAAATATTCAGGATCCCATGTGTCTTATACCCGGCAAAAAGGAACATATACATAGTATTAAACAATGACAGTCTATTCACCTAATTTTACTGTAAAGAGGGATTTAAGTGCAGTATTGTATATATCTGCGGAAGTCGCGCGCGGACGCCGAGGCGGAAGAGAGAGGCGAAGGCGAAACCCTTGCCCGGCACCAGGCGGCTTTGCTCGAGCTTGCAAAACGCCAAAACCTCTGCATCAAGGAGACATACCGGGAAATAGTTTCCGGAGAGACCATTGCGGCGCGCCCCGTAATACAGCGGCTTTTATCCGACGTCGGGCAGGGGTTATGGTCGGGCGTTTTGGTGATGGAGGTGGAGCGTCTCGCGCGCGGCGACACGGTCGACCAGGGAATCATAGCGCAGACGTTCAAATTCACCGGCACCCGGATCATAACGCCCATGAAGACCTACGATCCGGACAATGAATTTGACGAGGAATATTTTGAATTCGGGTTGTTTATGAGCAGGCGTGAATACAAAACGATCAACCGGCGGCTGCAGCGCGGCCGGCTTGATTCTATCCGCGAAGGAAAATACGCCGCCAGCCGTCCCCCCTACGGATACCGAAAAATAAAGCTGGAGAAAGAAAAAGGGTATACGCTTGCGCCTGTACCGGAAGAAGCGGACGCTGTGCGCTTGATATTCAAGCTCTATACGCTGGGCGAAGAACAGCCGAACGGATATCATAGGCTGGGCGCAACCCGGATCGCACGCCGCTTGAACGATCTTTTGATCCCTCCCCAGAGAGGGACCGCATGGTCCGCCTCCAGCGTGCGCGACATCCTGATCAATCCGGTTTATGCGGGAAAATTACGTTGGAACTGGCGTCCCGCCGCAAAAAAAATATCCGGCGGCGCGTTTGTTACGCAGCGCCCGCGCAACGCCCAAAAATGCATACTGGCCCAAGGTCTGCAGGAACCTATTATAGATATGGATGTTTTTGAAAGGACGCAGAAATTGATGTCGGAAAAAATTTCCGGAGCATTCGCGGAACGGAAAAATATTAAAAACCCCCTCTGCGGCCTTGTTATTTGCGGCGGGTGCGGGCGAAAAATGATCCGCAGGCCCCCTCCGGCAGATTCGGGACGCCCGGATACGCTCATATGTCCGAATACGTCCTGCAAAAATATCAGTTCGGCGCTTCCCCTTGTGGAAAACCGTATCATGAAAGCTCTTGACGAATGGCTGGATGGGTACAAAATCAACTGGGACACTGTCCGCCCGCCCGAAGATCCTCTGCGGGCTGAAAGGCAAAAGGCGCTGCGCAGGCTGGAGGCGCAGCTTGAGACCCTTCGTTTGCAGCTTAATACTATTCACGATCTTCTGGAGCGGGGCGTATACGATACGGCTCAATTTTATGAACGGATAGAAAGCGTGAATGAAAAATTGAGGCAAACAGAGGAAACGCGGAACGCATTGCTGGCCGGTTTACAAGCAGAGAAAACAAAGAAGGAGATCGAAATGCCGGATATTCAGAGGCTGGCGGACGTTTACTCCATACTTTCCGGCCCCAAGGCAAAAAATGAATTTCTAAAAGATATTCTCCAGAAGGTTATATATTATAAGGAAAAGAACGGACGGTGGCATAATCCTCCCGACGGGTTTGAGATCATATTGTATCCGAAACTGCCGCAAAACAATCCCATAATGACAGACTGCTCCAAGCTCCCGGATAAAAATAAATTGCTTTAACAGTCTTCGCCATAAAAAACATCTCCTTATATATCATTCGGTAAGTATATATTTAAAATAAAACCATTTTATGTAGATGATTGACATAACCTTTTCAGCAAACAGACGATAAAAATAATGAAACTTACCTGTCAAAAAGAATATATATATTTCACCAAAATGTTAAAAATCCATCTTTTTACAAGTATTTAACATAAACTATAAACCGATTTAACAATTGTTTGTTATAAGTAATACAGGTAAAATTTGTTTTTCTTTTTCTCTTTTCTTTTATTAACTATTTTAAGGAGGTTATTATGAAACAAAAGAAGAATGTAGCTGTATTTGCAGCAGTGTTATTGACGTTTGCTTTGCTGATCGGCTGTACGGCCCAGGCGGCGGAGCTTGCGCCAGGCCAGTCCGTGCAGGCGGCGCAGCAGGTTGCCGAGGCATCCCCCTCCGCAGCTGCCGGTGAGGCCAAGGCTCCCAAATACGTCTTTATGTTTATTGGGGACGGCATGAGCTATGTGCAGTTCCAAACGGCATCCGATTATCTTGGCGCATTAAAAAACCCGGGCGACATTTTAAAGGGCGGCGAAGCGCTTTCGCTGATGAACTTTCCGGTAGCAGGATCGGCAACCACTTATGACTCCACATCCTTTTGCCCGGATTCCGCATCCACGGCTACTTCTATTGCTTCGGGCCATAAAACGCACAGCGGTATGATCAATGTGGATGAAACCGCTCAGGTGAAATATGAAACCATTGCCGAAACATTGAAAAAACAGCTTGGATATAAGATCGGCATCATATCCACCGTTAACCTGAACCATGCTACGCCGGCGGCTTTTTACGCGCACCAGGCCAGCCGCAACGATTACTATGAAATCGGCCTTGAAATGATCAACAGCAATTTTGACTTTTTTGCGGGCGGGGATTTGAAAGATCCCACCGGATCGGAAAAGAATCAGGAAGGCCTGT
Source organism: Bacillota bacterium (assembly GCA_023393165.1). Lineage (GTDB taxonomy): Bacteria > Bacillota > Clostridia > Christensenellales > Christensenellaceae > JAEYKI01. The sequence continues at coordinate 67,223 of JAEWMJ010000043.1, forward strand.
TTACTCTTGCGAAGCAGGCGGGCTACAATGTGGTGATCAGCCAGAAAGAAGCCGAAAAACTTACGGCGGCAGACGGCAAAACAATTATGATAGGACAGACGCTGGCCGACAGCAAATCGCTTTCTTACGATATTGACCGCAAGGACGGCGAATGGGCGCTTGCCGATTATGTGAAAAAAGGTATTGAAGTGCTGAACAATGATACCGGCTTCTTCATGATGGTTGAAGGCGGAAAGATCGACTGGGCCTGCCACGCAAACGATGCGGGCTCGACTATTGCAGATACGATTGCTTTCAGCAAAGCGATTGACGAAGCGATAGCTTTTTATAACGAACACCCGGACGAAACACTGATCCTGGTAACAGGCGACCATGAAACGGGCGGACTCACCATCGGCTACGCAGGCACGGATTACGACACTTATCTTTCGAATCTTCAAAACCAGAAAATTTCCTACGCCCAGTACGACGCGCAGTATGTAGCAAAATACAAGGCGGAAAATACTCCTTTTGAGGACGTGCTGGCAGATATGAAAGAACTGTTTGGTTTGATAACAAAAGACGATCCGTCGGCTACCGAAGATTCCAAGCTGGTACTGACAGATTATGAACTGGAACAGCTTAAGGCCGCTTACGAAAAAACAATGACGCCCAAGCCGGCTGAAGGTGAAACGGCTGTTGAGCCGACACAGGCCGAGTATGTGCTGTACGGTACATACGAGCCGCTTTCCGTAACCATCACGCATATCCTGAACAATAAATCGGGCATCAACTTCTCGTCTTATGCACATACAGGCCTGCCTGTGCCGGTCATGTCCATGGGCGTTGGTCAGGAAATCTTTAGCGGATATTATGACAACACGGATATTTACAAGAAAACGGCTTCTATTTTAGGCATTGCGTAAAAAACATTAGAGCAATAAAGATGCAACCGGCGAAAACCGGTTGTGTCTTTTATTGTTTTTCCAATACCGCAGGCCGGCATGGACGGAATTAAATTAGAATGGATTGGAGCAAATAAAAATGTTTTCGAGGGAAAAAATGAGATACAACGCCCCCGTACTGGTGTCACTTGTACTGATGGCCGTGCTGCTGCTGATCCCCACCGGATTTGAAGGCAAAGTCATATACAAGGGCGCGGAGCATTGCGCCGCCAAGGTACTGAGCTGCGATAATAACGCCATCAAGGATACCGGATTGATGCGCGTGGGCGAGCAGCGGTGCGAACTTGAGTTTTTGGAGGGAAAATTCAAGGGGCAGCAAGCGACGGGCATCAACATGCTCAACGGTTCGCTGGAGAACGACAAGGTTTATGAACCGGGCGACTGGGCGATGGTGGTGATAAACTATAAGGATACGGAAATTCTGTCAGTCAGCATGATCGACCATTACCGCGTCAACTACGAAATATTGCTTGCGGCTGTTTTTATTGCTTTTCTGGTCATATTTGCGGGAAAGACCGGGCTGCGCGCTATTCTTTCTTTTTTTGTGACGATACTCCTGATATGGAAGATCCTCATTCCCCTTTACCTGAACGGCGCCAATCCGATCTGGACCGGCCTTTGGATCACATCGCTGCTTATGGTGGTGATCTTTTCCCTGGTATACGGATTTGAAAAAAGGTTTTTTGCGGCTATTTCGGGCAGCATGGCCGGAATGCTGCTGACCTGCCTGCTGGGCATAGTATTCACCGATTTGTTCAAAATTCACGGGGCGGTGATGCAGTATTCCGAGAGCCTTTTATACAGCGGTTATCAGGGGCTTAATCTTACCCAGATTTTTATGGCCAGCATATTTATCGGCTCCTCCGGCGCAATAATGGACGTCTCGGTGGATATCACTTCCGCAATGAACGAGGTCGCGGAAAAAAAGCCCGATATCAGCCGGAGTGAGCTTATTAAATCCGGATTCAATGTGGGACGCGCCATCATGGGCACAATGACCACCACGCTGCTGCTTGCCTATTCCGGCGGCTTTATTGCCTTGATCATGGTATTTATGGCGCAGGGAACGCCGATTTACAATATATTCAACTATAAATACGTCGCCGCGGAAATTGTACATACAATTGTTGGAAGCTTCGGGCTGGTTGCGGTGGCGCCGCTGACGGCGATAGCAAGCGGTTTTTTGCTCGTACGAAAAGAAAAATGCAGAGAAACGCCGCCCCCTTCAAACTGAGAGACAGGAGCAAATCGTTTTTATTGAAAGCCTCCTGGTGTCCTTGCATGGCAATCCCGGAGGTTTTTCACGTTTTTTAAATGGCGCAGGCGAATGTATTTTGCATAACCGCCGGCGGGTATTCCAATTCACTATAGCGGATGGACGTAATATTATAATCACTGCTTCCTGCCAATTCTCTTAAAGAATTCTTAATTTGACATTCAAACAATACTCTGATTATAATGAATTGTACTGATTTCCCATATTTGTTCTTTTTGGAGGTTTTATGCGTTCTGATGGAATCCTGGTCAAGGATATTGATCCCATCTATATGATTATACCCTATGTTATAAGTAAACGTTACGATTCCATGAATATGATAACGCTGGAAATACCGGCGGAACCAATGCAAAAATATATAAAAAATTTGCGCGCCCAAGGACAAAACATATCGTATATGTCCATTCTGATAGCGGCATATATAAGAACGGTATTGGAGTTTCCCAAATTAAACAGATTCGTTAAGAATAAACGTATTTATGAGCGGAATGAATTCTGCATTTCTTTGGTGGTTTTAAAGAACGACTATGAAACCATGTCGAAGATCTATTTTGATTTGACGGATACCATTTTTACGGTCCGGGAGAAGGTTGAACAATATATCTCCCAAAACAGGTCCGCCGAAAACGCCAACAAAACGGACCAATTGATCAAATCTTTAGTCCGGTTTCCGGTGTTGCTGAATATAACATTTTTTATGTATAAACTATTTGACGAATTCGGCTGGTTGCCAAAATCGATGGTTGATTCCAGCCCTTTTCACGCCAGTCTGCTCTTTTCAAACCTGGCAAGTATACGCACAAACCATATATTTCATCATTTATACGAGTTTGGCACAACCAGTGTTGCGATAACAATGGGCAATATGCATGAAGTCCCGATGCGTGAAAAAAAAGAAGTAAAAATAAAACGCTGCATACCTCTCGGGATCGTCATGGACGAGAGGATCTGCTCCGGAAAGTATTTCTCGCAGGCATACAGAAGATTCACCGCTTATCTGAATGATCCAGAATTACTGGAGAATGCAGCGCAAAAAGACTAAAAAGTTTTCTCCCTGTGTTCTTGTTTGCTGAGCTATCCTAATAGTCTGTTAAGCAATCGATACTTCTAAATTCATATCCCATTTGACGGTACCGGTTGATTAGTTCGTCTAATAAAAGCGTGCTTGTCTTGGACGTACTGTGCAGAAGTATTACTGCTCCCGGATGGATACGCGGTATCAATTTGGAAAATGCGTCTTCTTTGCTTGGCTGTTTTTTATCATTATAATCATTGTATGCCAGACTCCAGAATATAGTTTTGTATCCCAATTCCTGCGCCATTTTTAGGTTTGCCTCGCTATACCGGCCGCACGGCGGCCTGTAATATTTTTGCATTTCACAGCCTGTTGCCGATTCGTAAGCTTCTTCTGTCAGGAACAGTTGTTCTGCAAAGCTGCTTTTATTTTGTTTTCTCATGTCAGGATGCGACATCGTATGGTTGCCGACTAAATGTCCCTCATTTACCATTCTGTTTACTATTTCAGGATTTTTCTTAATATAATTCCCGGTTAAAAAGAATATAGCCGGGACCTGATTGCTTTTAAGCGTATCCAATATTTGTTCGGTATATCCGTTTTCATAACCGCCGTCAAAAGTTAAATAAATTACTTTATCACTGCCGTTTCCTACGTAATAAGCGTCAAATTCCCGCAGATAATCAGCGTCCTCTTCTCCCTCGGGTGTTTCACCGGGATTAGGATACCATATTCCCCATTCGTTGCCATTATTTTCAGATAATTTACTAAAAATCATTGACGGTTCCTGAACTTTTATAAACAGCAGAATGATTAAAACCAATAATGTGAATATGCAACAGAATATACAAACCGTATAAAACTTATTTAAATTTTTCAAAATAATCACCATTTCATAATTTGTTTTTTTACTTGGCAGATTCTATAATACTCTGCTATTCTTTATGCTTTCTATTAATGGATTATGTCGGCATTTGATATTACGGATTTATTAAAAAGTTTACTTCTATGGATTCAAAGCAAGTTTACAATTATTTTAATGAATCTTACTGTTTTCCGCGTGCGAAGATTCACGTCAAAAGCAATGTAAAAAAACGCTCTATAAAAACATTTTTGGCACATCAGTGATATTATGATACACGCAGGCGAGCTTACACAAGGACGCTGGAAATGATATCACTTGCAAACCTACACCAGAACCGTCACCATATACAGCCTCATTACCGCAGGTTTGACGCCATTTTTTAGCTGCTGATGATATTTTGAATAAAATGTAATCTCCCTTGCATCCACGGGCTGTTTTTTGTTATAATCCAATGGGCAGTATTAACAAATTATGTTATATATAAAGTCAATAAAGGGGTTTTTATGCTGAATAACTTCAAATTACAACCCATACGGTTTATTTTATTTTTCTACGTTTTGTGCTTTGTTTTCAGAGGTATTGAATATCTTGTAATCCGCACGGATCAGACCATTATTGGAGAGGCGTTTATTCATAAATTGTTCGGCATCGCCTTATTGGCGGCAGCTCTTTGGTTATTGAAATATAAATGGCCGGATATCGGTTTTCGCCGGGGACAAGCTGTTAGAGGCACTCTGTTAGGCTTGTTGCTGGGCGGCAGCGTATTTGCTGTGGCCTATACTGTTGAAATGCTGCTGCAAGCAAGCGCGGGAAACTCACCTTCACTGCAATTTTTCGTTACCAGCTATGCAATTCAAGGCAACCGGGGCATGCAAGATGGGCTTATGTTCATTCTAATTTGTATTGCGGGTAATATAATCAATGTAATCATGGAAGAAGGCGTTTTCCGTGGATTGTTTTTACGGCTGATGGAAGAGAAATATACATTCGCAAAATCGTGTATTTTAACTTCCATTTTGTTTGGTATTTGGCATATTATGCAGCCCGTGCGCAATGTATTGGACGGTGAACAATCCGTTATGGGCGCGCTGATGTCCGGTATTTTGCTTGTAACAACCAGCACTTTATTAGCTATTCAATTTTGCATGCTTCTTAAAGTCACCGGATCAATATGGGCAGGTATGGCCGCGCACTTTGTAAATAATGCGATCATCAACCTCCTGCATGTCTCTACGTCTGCCGGGGTTGACGAGATGCAGACAGTCCGTATTGCCATCGCCCAGTCGCTTTCATTTGTGGTGGTGCTGGTATTCTTCTTGCTCTACATTCGCCGGAAAAAGCAGCTAAAGGAAAGTCCGGTTTTATAATATCCAGTATCAAACGTACTCAGCATTTTTCACTTATATCTTTTAATGAACATCTAGCTGCTTGAGTACCATAATTTTAGTGTGTTTTCACAATACTTACTTATATGCCCGTTCCATGCGGTTTTAAGTCTCCGAATGCCTATTTCACCCATTTCCTGGCCTCATCCGCAAGCCCGGCCTTATTTCCCTCTTGCCGCTATCTTCGTCATTCTTCCGCAGCAATCCCATGTGCCGCATCAAAAGTTCCAGGGCCTTGGCCGTTGAGACTCATAGTATATAATTGCGAAAATCAAGCAACAATAACCGTATGTTTTAGAATGATAATGTGTGCAGTGCGGAACCGATAGCCGTCCGGCAAAAAAGAAACGGAAAAAACATCCCCCAAGAAGCGTCCCGATGTACGGCAGGTGAGTGGTGTGCTTTTTCAGGAATGACTATATAATGAGCGTAACATTTACGGGGTATGAGTTCAATGGAAGAGGGATTGGATATCATTATATCTCCGGTAAATCCGGTATGGGTGTGCGTCGCGGGTTTATTTATTCTGCTTTCCGTTCCGGTTTATTATGTGCTTAGGCGAAAGCCGTATGAAACCAAGCGTAGGACGCTGCTTGTGATGGCTACCGCTAATTTGGCCCTTTTTTGCCTGTACCTTCTATGGTTTCAGCATCAGCCGGGCACGTCCTTTTTTAGCTGGGGCATGCTTCCCCTGAACCTGTGCAATCTTGTTACCGTCTTGTTTGTGGTGGCGTTGGTAACAAACAAAGAGCCTCTGTATAGTTTTTGTTTTTATGTGGGCATCGTCGCCGGATTTATGGCGATACTCTCGCCTGTAGGCGCCCTGAAGGAGATGGAGCTTTTTTCGCCTTTAATGACCGGCTTTTATGTTGTGCATTGCATGCTTTATTTATTGGGAATCCTGCTCGCGGCGCTTAAGCTGTACAAGCCAACGTATCGTTCCGCCCTTCTCGCGGTGCTGTACCTTGAAATCCTGACCAGCATAATTTATGTGATCAATCTTTTACTGCGAAATACCGTATACGAAGAAGCCAACTTCTTTTTCTTGTTTTCGACCGGAGGATCGCCATATCTGGAAGCACTGCACGGGCTTGCTCCGGTTCCACCTTTTACTATGATGCTTTCCGTATTGCCAATTGCCATCGGAATTTTTATGCTGCTAACATTCCTGTACAAGATCTTTTCCGGGAAGCACCGTCTCTTCAAACGGAAATAAATTTTCTTTTACGGCAGAATGTTTTACATCTAGTAATTATATGGAATAGCAGCTAAATGTTTAATATTCAATTCCCGATTATATTCATAACTGATCTAATGGCAAAAATACTGTTGAATAAGATTTAGATTTCCTTAATAAATTCCGGGACATCATATTTCATACTTTCTGCCACACTGGTCGCCGAAAAATCTTCATTTTTCAAAGTCCAGCCGTATTCGCCCGGTCCATGATTTCCTGAACAATTGAAGTTTTGGCATCTGCATAGTTCTGCACATGTTGCCAAACATGCTGAGCCAGAGTTCGCTTGACTTGCGCGTATTTATCTCGGTCGGTGTCGTTGGCACGCAGCCAATCACGGAAGCGCAGCATTCGTTCGACCTCAGACGTTCCCTTGCTTAACACATGTAGATTGATGTCGGTATCGGGTCCGTTAAACAGACGGTGCTCGAACCAATCGGGCTCCCGTATCCGAAGCGTATAACCGGCTGCCTCCAGGGCCGGAACATATGACGACTCGTCTGAAGAATCCGCTACGACCAGCAGCATGTCGATGATTGGTTTGGCACACAATCCCGGCACCGAAGTTGAACCTACGTGCTCCAACTGCAATGCCCTGTTACCGAGTGCGGAACGAATCCGGTTGGCTTCCAGATCGAATAACTCAGGCCAGCGTGGGTCGTACTCGACGAGGGCAATGGGTGCATTATGTGGTTTCAGCTCCCCTACCGTAACCCTTTGAAGATATTCGTCGTTCGCAGGCGTGGAACGGTGACCGTTCTGCATGGATATCATTGATCCACCTCCCTGTTCAATCAATTTGGGTAAAAACACGATTTCTCATAATATAAATAATTATACCAATAAATTCTTTCTTTCAGATACCGATTATTTTCATTATACGAAACTTATTTAATTGCTTTCCGCGTGTGCAGACGCAACCCATCAAAAGCAATGTCAAATAACCTCGCTATAATCATATTTTTGTCTCATCAGTGATAATCATTCGGGAACAAAAGAACTGGCACACTTGGAAATGATCGGCTCCATGGTAAAACAGCTTACGGAAAATGCGAGCATTGACGAGATCAAGCGCGCCGATCTGGGCGGATATTACTCGGACCATGACAAGGCGGTTTATCCCGTGAGCGCATCTGGTGTTCCGTTTACGGCAGCGTACATCCAGTCAAAAGGAGATCCGGTTACCGATCTGTATGAAAACATGGCGGCCGAGCAGAAAGCGCGGTCCACCTATGAATGGCTCATTAACCTTGCGGACGATCCGGATGTAATTGAACCTTTGAAATTTCTCCGTGAAAGGGAGGTAGTTCACTTCCAGCGGTTTGGCGAAGCTCTCAGGATCGTGCAGGAATACCTGAACAGCCAAAAGCTTACGCCCGCGAAGATGCCGCCGATGATGAGAAAATAAAGGTTAATAAGAACTTAGCATATCATATGAGGAACTATACCCGGAATTCAAAATGCTTCCGCCGAAATATCCGGCGGAAGCATTTTGCATATCACCCTTATTATTTACAGCGAACCTATCACTTCCGAAATGCCCTGGCTCCGTATACGTTTTAACGGCCCTATGACGGACAACGCCGCCACGGCTATAATCCCCGCGAAAATAACGACTGTCTGCAACCAGGGAAACTCAAACTCAAAATGGTAGAAACTCAGCATATTGTCCATCAGCGCCTTTTGCAGAAGGATCCCCAGAGCGCATCCGAGAACGCACCCTGTCAGGCTGTACGCCGCCGCCTCGGTCCATACCATTTTCTGAAGCTGCCTGCCCGATATGCCCACCGCGCGCAGCATGCCCAGATACCTGATTTTGGACGCGACGGAGGTGTTCATGGTATTTATGATGTTCAGAATGCTGATCAGCGCGATCACAGCAAGGAAACCGTACACAAAAACCGCCATGGAGAAAAACATTTGATCGTTCTCAGCATTTTTCTGTCGCAGGTCCAAAATAGAATACCCGCTTCCCAGCATTCCCTTGATATCCGATACCGCCTGCTCCTGCCCGGCCATATCAAGCTGCGCGTCCAGAATGTCGTAATCCTTTTTCCCGGTCAGCGCCGTAAAATTCTGCTCCGTTGTGATAAACGACGTCATGCAAAGTTCAGGACTGCTGAATGGGACCTTTAGCAAAATGCCCATCACCGTCATTTCCTTCACGCCGTCCGGGGTCTCGATCCGTACCTTGTCGCCCAGTTTCAGGCTGCAGGTATCGGCTGTAATACTGTTTCTGAGATGCGAAGCGACCGCTATGACCCCGCCTTTTTCATTGAGGTCCTTTTCAGAAAAATCCCCTGCAATCCTGTCTTCCATCTTTGCCCAATCAAGCTGATTTTGATCGTAGGATATCAGCCATGATTTCTCCTTGGGGATAAAAAACCCGTCGCCGGTTGGCTCTACCCCGCCAATCTCCTGCCGGTAGGATTCCGTCAGCCTCGAGGGATCGAAGGATGCGTTCACGTAGCCGAACATTCTTCCATATACCTTGTCTACGCCCGGAACAGCCGCAACCTTTGCCTTCAGGTCACCGGGAATCGGCTGTTCGGACATAATGGATATATCCGGCGTATAGGGTTTGGTGACCTTCATGGATGAATACGTAAAATCTATAAACACCTGAAATCCAAAGAACATCACAATGCTGATGGCAATGGAGAAAGCCATCAATACAAATGTTTTCTTTTTTAGAAAAGCGTTGTTCATTCCAAGAGCCGTTTCTACGCGAAATGTCCGCGTCAGCCAGCCCTGTTTTCTTTTTTTGGAAACAGAGAAGTCGTTGCTTCCCGTGACGGCGTTTACCGGAGATACGCGCGACGCTTTTTTGGCCGGCGAGGATGAGGCCAGGAATACCGAAAGCGCCCCCACCGCGGCCCCGGCCGCTATTCCGGCCAGGCTTACATTCAGGACGTTTATATCTCCGTAATAAGAACTTACCAGGAATTTTAATATCAGGCTGCACAAAATGCTGACGCCCATTCCGAGCGCCAGGCCTATGGGCAGCGCGCGCAGCAATACGTAGAGCCCCTCCCGCCGGACAATTTTTTTGACCTGGAACTTCGAAGCGCCTATGCACCGGAGCAGCCCAAACTGCCGGATACGTTCCATCACCGAAATATTGAACGTGTTGGAAATCATGAGCACGCCTGCAATCAGAACGATCACAAACAATACCGCTCCCGTCCCGTACATTTGCAGCGCCCTTGTATCTTTGCTTTGACCCATCACTGCCAGCAACTTTTCGTTTCTGCCTATCTTTTCAGGAGCGATCCCGGAGTTCTGGATATCTGTGATGGCGCCGTCTATATTTACGCCGTCCTTAAACCGGGCAAAAAAGTAAACGGCTTTTTCATTTTTTAAGGAAACGGCATCCTGCATGGAAATCAATACGCCAGGCATCCCCTGCGCCTTTGTGCTTCCGAAATCCTGAAATAACCCGGAGATCCGAGATTGCATTTTATTGCCGTCATCCAGCACAAGCGTTACGGTATCCCCCACATTCAGTTTGAGATCCCCTGCCGCCCAGTCCTCCAGCATGATTTCGTTTTGTACCGGAAATGTTCCTTTGATAAGACGCACATTCATATCAGCCGCAAACTGCTCGTCTATAGCCATTAACCTGCACTCTCTCCCATTAAGGCTTCCGTTATTGAGGGATATGCTGCCGCCCGAATTCTCTACGTCTATCCGGTTTGAAAGCGCGCTTGCTTCCGCATCGGAGGGATCTTTAATGGAGATATGGAAATTGCCCGTTTCCATGATCACGCTTTGCTTCTCATATTGCATCATAAAGTCCAGCATGGAAAAAATAGCCGTGACCAGCGCAACCGCCAGGGCCACGCTTATGACGATCAGCCTGGTTTTATTTTTATGGCCGGACATATACTTGGGTACAACGGCAAGATAATCCGTCATTGCGCCGCACCCCCCAGTTCGGTCAGGACGCCGTCCTCCACCTGCAGCACGCGATCCGAGTAATGGGTATACGCCTGGTTGTGCGTGATCAGGATAAGGGTCTGCTGGAATTTTTCCACAGACATGCGCAGAAGTCCGATCACATCCTTGCTGTTTTGCGAATCCAGGTTTCCGGTGGGTTCGTCCGCCAGTATGATCGCCGGGTGAGTTGCCAGCGCGCGGCCGATCGCCACCCGCTGCTGCTGCCCGCCCGAAAGCTGGCTGGGCAGATGATGCCTCCGGCTTGTAAGTCCAAGCATGCCAATCAGTTCGCCGATATACCCGGGGTCCGGTTTCTTATAATCCAGCAGCAGCGGCAGGACGATGTTTTCTTCCACATTCAGTTCGGGCAGAAGGTTGTATGCCTGGAAAATAAAGCCGATGTTCCTTCTGCGGAAAACCGCAAGCTCCTCCTCCTGCATGGCGTATATATCCTTGCCGTCCAGCACCACATGGCCCGCAGTGGGCGTATCCAGCCCGCCAAGCAGATTTAAAAGCGTGCTTTTTCCCGAGCCCGAAGGCCCGACCACCGCTACAAATTCGCCTTTTGCTACGGAAAAGGTTGCGTTTTTCACAGCCTCTACCTTTGTTTCGTTTTTCCCAAATGTTTTGCAAAGACTTATTGCTTTGAGAATATCCAAATAAAACACCTCACATCCTTTTTATAGGGATATGATATACTTAAGACCTTACGGCAGGATGAATTTTATCTTACAAAACAGAAAGATTGGAAAACGATATCCTGAAGGCCGTGCCACATCCAAGTTCGCTGCGGACGCCGATCGTTGCGCCGTGCTTCTCGACGATCGTTTTGGCAAGCGTTAAGCCAACACCCGCTCCCTGCTTGTCTTTTGAAAATCTGCTCCTGTAAAACCGTTTGAATATATGGTGGATGTCTTCCGGATGGATGCCCGAGCCGTTATCGCGGATCACGATTTCAGTCAAAACAGGCGTTTCTTCACAGAAAACCTCTATTATGCCGCCCGCGCCGGTATGATCCAGCGCGTTTTTCACAATGTTGCTGACCGCTTCCAAAAGCCAGACGTCGTCAAAGCACAGCATAACGTCTTCGCCGCACGTGACCGTAATAGTTTTGTGCTCGGCTTCCGCCCGCGCCGCCAGGCCCTGGACCGCATCCCGCAGGAATTCGCCCACCCGGTGTTCTTTGGGACTGAGTTCGATTGCATCCGCATCCAGCCTTGCAAGTTTCAGGAGGTTTTGTATCAGGTTCTCCATCCTGGAAAGTTCGCGGCCGCTTTTTTGCGTAAAATCCGCCACCGTACCGTTCCCCGTGTTCTCGTTCATAATGATTTCGTTATACATCTCAAGCGCGGCCAGGGGCGTTTTCAGTTGGTGCGAAATATCCGAGATGGTATCCCGCAGGAATTCCTTATATTTTTTCTCCTGCTGCGTATGCGCCGTCAGGGAGGTTGCCATTGCGTTTACGGCAGAAAAAAGGCGGTACATCAAACCCTCCCGGGTATCGGTCAGGCGCAGGGCGGTATCGCCGTCCATGAACCTGCGGATGCGGGACTCCGCGTCCTCATAGATAACGTTCTGACGGCGGTGATACGTGAAAGACGCAAACAGCACGGTGGCTGCCGCCGCAATGCACAGGACAAATAAAAGGGCGGAAAATTCACCGTAAAAACGCTGCGCGCTTTCAAGAAGCGAGGTTTGCATTTGGGGCGCGTATCCTGCCGCCCGCAGTATTTCCTCTCCCTGCGCGGCGTATGTCCGGTTTTCCGCGGAAGCAAATGCCGCGGTTATCCGCCCCCGTTCAACGCCGCTTTCCGCGAGCGCTCCGGCGACCGCATAATCGCGCCCGATAATTGACGCCTTGTAATTTTCTGACGCCCCCCATGCGATCGCCTGCCCAAACACGGTCAGCCCGGCTAGTATTGCCGCAAGTATTAAAAACTGATTCTTAAAAGCCTTGTCCATGTCCTCACCCGCCTTGCCTTGCATTCCATTTGTAACCGATGCCCCGCACCGTCTGCAGGAACTCCGGGGACTCGGGGTTGTCCTCTATCTTGCTCCTGAGCCTTCTGATATAAACGGAAAGCGTATTATCGTCAACAAAACTGCCGGCGTTGTCCCAAAGCCTGCCCAGCAGCATATCCCTGGTTAAAACAATATTGGGATTCTGCATGAACATGCAAAGCAGCCGGAATTCAGCATGCGTCAGTTCGATTTCGGCCCCGTCCTTGAACACCCGGTTTTCCAGCAGTTTAACGGTGACGCCGCCCGAACTGACCACGCTCTGCGCTTCCGTCATCCCGGCCCTGCGCAGCAGCGCGTTGATCCTGGAGATCAGCACGTTTAACTGAAAAGGCTTGGTGATATAGTCGTCTCCTCCCAGGTCCAGCCCCATCACGATATTGAGTTCTTCGTCCGATGCTGTTAAAAATATAATGGGCGTTTTGGAAACTGCCCGCACCCTTTTACAGAGCGCAAATCCGCTGCCGTCCGGCAGGCCGACGTCCAGAAGCAAAAGATCGTAAGTCCTCCCGCCGATTTTTTCTTCCGCTTCGCGAACGGTCCTTGCGACATCCACTTCAAATCCGTTTTTTTCCAGGGAAAACCTAAGCCCCTCGATCAGACTCAGATCGTCCTCCACCATCAGAATAACGCTCATTACTCCGTCCCCCTTTTCCTGAAAGTACCATATTACTTATCCAGTATACCATTCCTCTGGAGCGCGCTTCAACAGTATCCTCTAAATCAGCCACGATGGGAGCAAGCGTATAATTTGCTGTTTTGCAGCAGCCTTTTTTGGTGTATAATATTGGCAAAACAAGGGAATTTTAAACGGCTGCCCGGCCATCTGCATATTTTTATTAATCGAGGCGGAGGAAATTTATATGTGCGATACTCTGTGTGAAATTAAATCCAAGACAGGCGAAACCATTTTTGCAAAAAACAGCGACAGGAGCCCCAACGAACCGCATCTGGTTATCCGGGTCCCCGCGCAGGATCATGCCCGCGGAAGCAGCCTGAAACTCACTTATATTACGATACCGCAGGCGGAACACACCCTGGAAACCATTCTCTTTAAGCCCTCATGGACTTGGGGCGCGGAAATGGGCGTAAATTCGGCTTCTGTGGCGATCGGAAACGAGGCTGTATTTACCAGGGCAAAACGCGGCCCGGACGCGCTCATAGGCATGGATCTTTTACGGCTTGGCCTGGAGCGGTCGGGAAGCGCGAAGGAAGCGCTTAGATGCATGACCACGCTGCTTGAAGAGTACGGGCAAGGCGGGAACTGCGGATTTGACCATGAATTTTATTACGACAACAGCTTTATCATAGCGGACCCGGATGAAGGATATGTGCTTGAGACGTCCGGCAGGCGATGGGTGGCACGGCAGTTTACGGATCACGCGTCCATATCCAACAGGCTCAGCATCCGCCGGGAGCATACGATGCGGGGCGGGGTGGATGAAGGATTCGATTTCGCTGGAAGACTGACCGAACCGGTTTATTCGCATTTTTCGGGATCTAAACAGCGCCAGTGCTCCACATCCTCGTCTTTGGAGGCGCCTGCGGATGCTGCGGCTATGATGGCCGCGCTGCGCCGCCACTATCCCAAAGACGATAACAGGGTATTTACGCACGGCAGCGTAAGAAGCGTATGCATGCATGCGGGAGGATTGGTGGGCGACCATTCGACCGGGAGCCTGGTCGCAGTACTGCGCCGCAGCAACCCTTCAACCCTCTGGTGCACCGGATCCTCCACCCCCTGCATCTCCACATTCAAACCCGTATTTTTCGGCGTGGATTCCGGCGCTCCGGTATTTGAAGACGAACGGGAAGCAAAAAAATACTGGCTCGAGAGGGAAGCCATACACCGCGGCGTGCTGGCGGGTGTGACAGACGTATCCGCCCTGCGACCCCGAAGGGACGCCCTGGAAAAAAGCTGGCTGACCGAGGAACAGTATCTTTTCAGTGCGAATGTGCCCGATTGCCAGACGCTGCTGCGTTTTGCCCGCAGGGCCGCATCCGAGGAACAGGAATTGGTGAACGAGTTCCTGCCTAAAAAAGAATGGGCAATGCCTGCGCGTGGACGGTTCAACCGTTACTGGACCGCAAAAAACGCTGCGCTGGGCAAGGAATAAGGTGGCGGACATATGAAACTTGACCAAAGATCCCGTATGAATCTTTGAACAATATGCTTCTAATATAAAAACAGGCGGAATTGTTTCGTTCCGCCTTTATTTCTTTTGATTCTTCCCGGTTTTTTGAAAACCGGACATATATAATATTGTTTCTAATTGCCGGCCCGGTTTTGAACATCGAAACCGGCGGGATTTTGATAGATCCGAAGCCCAAACCGCGGAGCTATTGCTATGATGTAATCGAAAAGGTCGGCCTGCACGGCTTCATACGAAGCCCATTCGATATCGTTTGTAAACGCGTAGACCTCAATAGGGATTCCGGTTTCGGTTGGCGGCAGCTGCCGCACGATCTGGGACATTTCCTGGTGGATATGCGGATTGTTTTCGAGATAATTCGCTAAAAATATCCTGAAAAGCCCCAAATTGGTAAGCCGCCTTCCGTTGGCCGCCTCATCCATGTTTGCGCCTATGTTCTGGTTATAAAGGGCAATTTCCTCTTTTTTTTGTTTCAGGTATTCGGAAAGGTACTGGATATTCTGCATGCCGGAAAGCATTTCTTCAGAACAAAACGCAACGCTGTTGATATCGATATTCAAAGACCGTTTGATCCTTCGCGCCCCGATATTCTGCATGTTTCTCCAGTTGACAAAAGAATCGGATATCAGCGCGTAGGCGGGAATGGTGGTGATGGTGTGATCGAAGTTTTCCACCTTTACGGTATTAAGCGTGATATCGATCACGTCACCGTCCGCATTATATTTGTCCATGGTGATCCAGTCCCCGATCCGGAGCATGTCGTCCGCGGAAAGCTGTATCCCCGCGACGAGCCCCAGAAGGGAATCCTTGAAAATAAGAATCAGCACCGCCGAAAACGCTCCTACTCCCGTGAGAAGCATCCATGGGCTTTGATTCATCAGCGCCGCGATGATTGCGATAGCGCCTATCCCGAAAACAATAATCTTTAATACCTGTATCAGCCCCTTGATGGGCCTTGTTTTATGGAGTTCGAAGGAACCGTAAAAATCCTGGATGGAATCGAGCAGCGCGACCAATACAAAAAGGGACGCAAATATCGCGTATGCCCCGGCAGCCCGCTGAAACCAGTCGACATCAGCCGAAAACTGACCGGCTGCTGCATAGATCATTGCCGCGGGAAAGACATACGTGATGCGGTGAAATACCTTGTGTTCCAGCATAATGCCGGACCATTTGAATTTTTTGAGCAGGGGCGCAAGCAGCCGTAGAATGATCTTGTTGACTATCAATATAACAAGAGCGCTGATCACCACATAAACTGCCGCCGTTATTACAAAAGAGAGCGTAACGGCATTATTCTGCGCCACGCCGCTATTTATTAAAAAATCGTGTATACTTGAAACCATAAATACTCCCGCGCTATCAGCAGCGCTTTGAGCGCGCCGGCTGACAGTTTCACATTATTTCACTTTCATTATTGCACGGTCCTTTGGTCATTATACCACTTATCGTTCTATATTTCCGTCAAATTTCTCCTCATCCCATCCAAACCTTTGTTTGCCGTCCAATGCGCCGATCAGCAGCATATCCCGATCCGTCAATTCAAAATCAAAAAGCTGCACGTTTTCGATGATACGGCTTTTTTTGACGGACTTGGGGATCACCGCGAATCCTTTTTGCAGGTGCCACCGGAGCGTCGCCTGTGCCGGGGTGACGCCGCAGCGCGCACCGATTTCCTCCATCAGCGGCTCCTCCCTGAGATATCCGTGAAATATCGGTCCCCAGGAGACGAGCTGGATGCCTTTTTGTTCACAGTAGCGCGCCGTATCCTTTTGCTGCCGCCAGGGATGCAGTTCAACCTGGTTGACCGGCGGCACGGCCCCGGAATGGGCGGCCAGGTCTTCCAGATGTTCCGGCAGAAAATTGGATACGCCCGCGCAGCGGATCTTTTTTTTCGTTTCAAGGTTCAAAAGGGCATCCCACGCCCTGTACCTTAAACCGATATCCGTTCCGGGCCAATGCAGCAGATACGCGTCCAGATAATCAAGCCCCAGCTCCCGCATACTTTTTTCAAAGGCGGAGAGCGGATCGGAATAATCCGTCGGCCATATTTTGGTGGTCACAAACAGTTTTTCCCGCGGCACACCGGAATCCCGCACCGCTTTGCCGACTTCTTTTTCGTTATGATAAAGGACGGCCGTGTCGATGTGGCGGTAACCCGCCTCAATCGCCCAGCGTACCGCCTGGTATGCTTCGCCGTTCTCCGCGTCCGCCTTATAAACCCCAAGGCCGATGGCGGGCATTTCCGCCCCGTTCAAGAGCTTTATTTTATCCGATAAACTTTGAATCATTATTCCTCCGAAAAAATTTTTTTTACTTAAATCGCTTTTTTTCCGGTGAAGGCCGTTGAAGCGTCCCAATACAAGGCGTTTTGAGCATTTCGACGCAAGCGTAGATAATCCTACGCTGAGGAGAAAACGGAAAAACAACGCGGTAGTGGGGCGCTTTCAGCGGGCTGAACTATTTATTGTGCTTTTTGCGCCATATATTAAACCGTATACGTTCTATCGCCTGCGGGATCAGATCCACCGGCAGCACGCGGACCAGCAGGCAGCGCACCAGAAACACGATGGACGTATATACCGACCGGAATCCAAGCCGCAGTCCCTGTTCCATGCAGTAGGCAACGATAGAGACAGGCTGGGGCGGTAACGGGATGGGCGTATCGTCGTTGGCTTTCTTAAAGAAGCGCGTCTTAAGGGTAGCCACCGGATAAACCGGAACTATTTTGATGTTTTTGGGTTTCTCCATCCGGTAGGTGCGCACAAATCCGTCCATAGCAAACTTTGTGGCGTTATACAGCGAAAATCCCGGCAGCACCATTTTTCCCAGAGCCGAAATCGTGACCATAAAAGTCAGGGGCTCCGTTCTGCGCAGGGCCAGTTTCTGCAGGATATAGATTGGCGCGAAAACATTGGTTTTGAATATCTTTTCGTTCTTTTCCCAGTCCGGCGGGCCGATGGTTCCGTAATAGGCAAACCCCGCGTTTGATACGAATACGTCGATGCCGCCCAAAAGTTCTTCCGCTTCCCTCAGCATAACGTCCACCTGGGCCGGGTCGGACACGTCGCACCCGATTGCCTGAACGCCAAGGTCTCCCAAAGAAGATTTGATTTCTTCGGGATTTCTGGACACCCCCACCACCCGTGCGCCCGCGCGGGCAAGCCTGCGCGCAAACGCCTGGCCGATCCCGGACGACGCGCCCGTCACAACGATCCTCTTCCCTTTTAAATCCATACGATTGTCTCCTTTAGACCGGATTTCCGACCGGCATTCCAAAAGCCGTCTATTTCACTATGATAATACGAAATGGATTTCTTTTCAACTTAGGGAATACCTTCATAAAAAAAGCGGCCTGTTTCCGTTTGACGAAAACAGGCCGCTTAAAAACTTTATCTTTCCAATATTCTGGCCAGGAACTCGCGCGTGCGCTCGTGCTTAGGATTATCGAACATGATATGGGGCTCGGAATCCTCCACGATCACGCCCTTGTCCATAAACACGACCCTCTGCGCCACATCCCTGGCAAACGCCATTTCGTGCGTTACCACCAGCATTGTGAGGCCTGATCTGGCAAGTTCTTTCATAACATTCAGAACTTCCCCGACCATCTCCGGGTCCAGCGCGGATGTAGGCTCGTCAAACAGCAGGACTTCGGGCTCCATGGCAAGCGCCCGGGCAATCGCCACACGCTGCTTCTGACCGCCGGATATCTGCGCCGGTTTTGCGTTGATAAACTCCAGCATGCCTACCTTTTTCAAAAATTCCTTGGCGTTTTCCTCCGCATGTTTGCGGTCGCGTCCCAAAACCTTCATCTGGCCCACAACACAGTTTTCAAGTACGTTCAGGTTATTGAACAGGTTAAACTGCTGGAATACCATGCCTACCTTGGCGCGGTATTTGGATATGGGCACGCTGCCGTCCTCAATATTGCGTCCGTGGAAAAAGATCTCGCCGTCAGTCGGCGTTTCAAGCAGGTTGATGCACCGGAGAAGCGTGGATTTACCCGAACCCGAAGCGCCGATCACGCAGACCACCTCGCCGCGGCTTACGTTAAAGTCGATATCCTTCAAGACTTCATTCTTGTCAAAATATTTTTGGAGATGCTTAATCTCGATTATGTTTTCCGCCATTAAAGAGCGCCACCTCCTCTTTCTTTATCCTGGCCAAGATATCTCTCATAATTGGAGGGCCCGTCCATCCGTTTTTCTATAGCCAGCAGTATCCTGGTTGTGGTGAAAGTCAGGACGAAGTAGATGGCGCACGCTATGGCAAACGCTTCAAAGAACCTGTAATAGGTTCCGGCCGCCGATTTGGTCATAAAGAACAGCTCGGAAACCGAGATGATGCTCAATACCGAGCTGTCTTTGATATTGATTACAAATTCATTGCCTATTGCCGGCATGATATTGCGGATTGCCTGCGGCAGGATGATCGTGGTCATGGTCTGCCAGTGGGTCATTCCTATGGAATGCGCCGCTTCCGTCTGGCCCTTGTCAACCGATATAATTCCTCCGCGCACCACCTCGGCCAGATATGCGCCTGTGTTGATGGAGATAATGAACAGCGCCGCAAAGAGCGAAGTCATATCCAAACCAAAAAGAATCGCCGATCCGTAATAGATGACCATGGCTTGTACCATCATTGGAGTGCCGCGGAACACTTCGATATAAGCGATCAATATACCGCGTACAATCTTTAACAATACTTTTTTAGCCGGAGAATCCTTAGGTTCAATCGGAATAGTGCGCACAATGGCGACAAGCAAACCTATCCCGAATCCCGCAAGGGTACCCACCACCGCGATAAGCATGGTTGTGCCAGCGCCCTGCAGGAACATTGAACCGTATTGCTGGAACAGAAATCCGATCCAGCCAAAAGAATCAGTAGGCAGCATTTATTTTTACTCCTAATTCATTGTTTATAATTCTTATTGTGAAACCGGCTGACGCGCAACAGCGTCTTCCATCATTTTTTCACGGTCTTCCTGTGAAATTCCGGCCAGGATTTCGTTGATCTTGGACTGGTTCTCATCGCCTTTTTTCATACCCACCGCTACCTGGACATCTTCCGGATTTGTCTGGAAACCGGAACCTTCGGCAAACTGTACATAAGACAGGTTGGGGTTGGCCGCTACAGCCGAAACAGCGCCCGGAAGCTCGGAAATGTATCCGTCAATTTTTCCGGAAGTCAGGGCAACGATCATGGCGGGGAAGGTTTCCATGGCGGTCTGTTTTTCAACGCCCTGGATCTGGTCGATTACGGAATAATGGAATGTATCCAACTGTCCGGTGATCTTTGCGCCGGAGAAATCAGCGAGAGATTTAGCCGAAGCATATTGGCTGTCCTTCTGAACAACGATAACCAGTTCGGATGTATAATAGGCGTCCGTGAAATCAATTGTCGCTTTGCGCTCTTCTGTCGGAGACATGCCGGCGATGATCGCGTCGATCTTGTTTGAAAGCAGCGCCGGGATCAGTCCGTCCCATTCCGTTTTAACGATCACAAGATTTTTGCCCAGACCTTCGGCAATTTTCTTTGCGATCTGGACGTCGTATCCGTCGGCAAATCCGCCGCCGTTGATGGGCACTGTCAGATCGCTTTCTTGTGTCTGCGTCCAGTTGAAGGGCGCGTAATTGCATTCGAGGCCGACTTTGAAGTCGCCGGATGCAGCGGGTTCGGCGGATGCGCTTTCTTCAGCCGGAGCGCTCGAAGCCGCTGCTTCGCTCGGGGCAGCCGCACTACTTTGGGCAGCTGATTCCGCAGCCGGAGCGTTGCCTGCACAGGATGTGAATGCAAAAACAGACAACACCAATGCAACCACCAAAATGATTACAGTAAACTTTTTCAAAACTCTTTCCTCCTCAAGTTTATTGAAAATTTTTTGCTATAGTAGCATAGTAAACAAACAGAAATTAAATTTAATAATATTGTCGCATTTTATGTACCGTACGTCAAGTGAAAATTAAAGTACATACTAGAAATATTATGCATTTCACAGCCTTTTTTTTAACATAAAGGGATCCCTGTGCGGCAAGCCGGGATCCCTTGTGTACATTCATTTTTATACGCTTATATTTGCTGCTTTTTACTAGATGAACAGTGTTGTGCCCGCGTTTTCATTGGCGGCAATATAGCTCGCCACCCCCGCGTATTCAATACCGTCCATGAGTTCTTCCTTCCGGATTCCCATCAGGTCCATGCTCATCGTGCAGGCGATGAATTTAACGCCCATATCCCGCACATGCTGCATCATAGTCGCCAAGTCATCCACATTCTTTTTCTTCATGATGCCTTTGATCATGCTCCGGCCCATGCCCATCATATTCATGCTGGAAAGCGGCAGCTTGCCCGCGCCCCGCGGCATCATGGAACCAAACATCTTTTCCGTCATGTTTTTATCCAGCTTCACCTTCTGATCTTTCCGCAGCGCATTGAGGCCCCAGAAAGTAAAGAACATGGTGACGTCCTTTCCCTGCGCGACGGCTCCCTGCGCAATGATCATGGAGGCAAGCACCTTATCCAGCTCGCCGCTGAACACCACGATGGTCGCATTCTTGTGCGTTCCTCCCGCCAGGCATTCGGACGCGGGCATTGCCTTTCCTTTTTCTATTGTCGCTATATATTTTCCCCCTTCGCTCATCAGAGAAACCAGTGTGTGCCCGTTTGAATTGCACCAGTTCTCCACATCGTTTGCGAACCCGGGCTCAGTAGAAATAATCTTTACGCGCTCTCCCTCCTGTGCGGCGGCCACCGCCTTGTACATTGCCATCAGCGGCCCCGGGCACTGCAGCCCGCACACGTCGATTTCGGCTGCCTCCGCATTTGTTTTTAATTTTTGCATATCGTCCACCTCCGGTTTTGACATTGTTTTGGGATTGTTTACCTTGTATTGCCCCATTTTATAGGTGCTGTATCCGCCCGAGAGGTTATACAGGTTGGTAAATCCGTTGCCAGCCAGTATGCGGATAGCGACATAAGCGCGCAGGCCTACCTGGCAGTTCACATAAATGGGCGCGTCCTTGGGAAGATTGATTTCATTCAGCCGGCTCCTTAATTCATCCAGTTCAATGTTGACAGCTCCGGGGATATGCCCGGTGGAAAACTCGACGGGCGTACGTACATCCAGCAGGTATCCGCCTTTTTGAACGATGTCGTCTATTTCGTACCAGTGCGTCACCTTATAGACTCCCTGTGAAACGTTGCCCGCGATATACCCCAGAATATTCACCGGGTCCTTTGCGGACGAATAAGGGGGCGCATAGGAAAGTTCCAGATCCGCAAGATCATCCACCGTTCCGCCGAGCTTCATGGCGGTCGCAATCACGTCTATCCTTTTTTCCGTGCCGTCCTTGCCCACTGCCTGCGCTCCAAGGATCTTTCCTGTTTTCTCGTCGAAAATGAGCTTCAGGGCTATATTGGAAGAATTGGGATAATAGGACGCGTGGTTGGCCCTGTGCGCATGGATCGCCGTATAGGAAATGCCGTTTGCCTTGAGATAGGCTTCGCTCCTGCCGGTCGTCGCCGCTGTCAGCCCGAAAACCTTTACCACAGCAGTACCCTGGATCCTGCTGTTTGGTATTTTAATACCGTTGATATGGTCCGCCACCAGCCTGCCCTGCCTGTTTGCGGGCCAGGCCAGGGGAATCGAGGTTTTTGATCCGTCCACAAAGTCGGCGACTTCGATCACATCACCTATCGCATAGATATCCGGGTTTTCTTCCCCCGTTTCGGCGTCCAGCACATTGAAAGAATCCCCTGTTTTGATGAATCCGCGCGGGTTGAGCGCTATCCCGGCGTTCTTTGCAATCGAACTTTCGGGCGCTACGCCGATGGAAAGGACCGTCATATCCGTTTCGATCCGCTTGCCGCTTTCAAGAACGATCGCTCCTCCGTTTTCCTCAAACCGTGCAAGGCCGTCGCCCAGTATCAGGTTGATGTTATGCAGATTGAGCTCACTGTGGATCATCTGCGCCATCTCAAAATCAAGCGGAGCCAGAACCTGGGGCATCTTTTCAATCAGATGCACCGCTATTCCGGCTTCGGACAGGTTTTCCGCCATCTCCACGCCGATAAAACCGCCGCCGATCACGGTAGCCGTACGGATGTTGTTTTGCGTGATGTATTCTTTGATTGAGTCCGTATCCGGAATGTTCCTCAGTACAAAAACATTTTTTGCTTTATCCATACCCTCGATAGGCGGCTTTATCGGCTTTGCGCCTGTGGATATGATCAGTTTGTCAAAGCTCTCCTCATACAGTTCATCCTTTATAATGTCCTTTACGGTTACCTTTTTGTTTTTCCAGTCTATGGCAACCACCTCGCTGAAATTGCGGATATCCAGATTGAATCGTTTGGACATTCCGGGAACGGTCTGTACAAAGAGTTTATTTCTGTCGTGTATCACGTCTCCAATGTAATAAGGCAGCCCGCAATTCGCAAATGATATGCACTCGTCTCTCTCAAACATAACGATCTCGTCATGTTCGTTCAGCCTGCGCAGCCTGGCAGCCGCCGTAGCGCCGCCTGCAACTCCTCCTACGATAAGTATCTTAGTCATGGATGTTCCCTCCCAATATTGAAAATGCGAATTTTTTTATATCGTCGTTTTTCAGACGGTAATAAACTTCGTTTTTGACCTTCTCGCTTGTAATGATCCCGGCCATTTTCAGTTTTGAAAGGTGCTGAGAAATGCCCGACTGGGATATCTCGAGGCACCGTTCCATATTTGAAACATTGCAGCTTCCTTTCTCCAGGAGCCCGCTGATAATGCAGAGCCGTACCGGATGCGCGAACGCTTTCAATGTTTCGGCCAGTTTTTGATAGTTTTTATTGTCTTCCAATATATACACCTCGTATATTATATTATTATAATATTATGATATTCTTATATTTTGCATAATGCAATTGGTTTTTTTATATTTTTTTAACTTATTTTCTCAATGGCATCTCATTCCATGTTTATTGACAACGCTTTCAATCTCGTATACGATCAAATTGCAGCCGGTCGGCAGAACCGGACAAATCAGAGGATAAAAAAGGGGAAGCAACATGTCATTGGGCGTAGGCATCGATATTTTAAGTACGCAAACCGTGCAGGATTCACTGGAAAACTCCGGAGAAGTATTCTTAAAAAAATCATTTACGGATTGGGAAATCAGCCGGGCCAAGGAGGATCCTAAGCCCGTCGCCTATTACTCCAAGCTTTTTTCGGCCAAGGAAGCGATTTTTAAGCTATTTCAAGCTGAAAAAGGATCGGGCGTCCTGCTTACTGAAATAGAAATACGGGACGGAAAATTTGGCGAGCCTGTTCCGCATCTGACCGGTAAAGCGCGCAGAATAATGCTTGCGCGCGGCGGCAGGCAGATCATTCTGAACCTAAGCTGTGAAGACGACTTTGCCGTGGCGGTCGCAATATTGGAATAAGCCTTCATCTTTAAATTCTTATAAGAGGACGGGAAAAAAATATTCCCGCTCTTTCGGGCTATTTTTTTCCATGATAAAACCTGATAAATTCAAATAATCTGCATAAAAAAATCTGGAAAATGCTTGACATTTTTTATTTTTGGATTTAAGCTGAACATGTTCATAACTAGTTCAATATATTTTGGAGGCTTCGGATATGTCGGATAATGAAACCAAGGAAAAAATATTAAGGACAGCACAGGCAATGCTGCAGGAAGGGTTGTCGGCAGAAGATATCACCGTACGTCAGATCGCCGCACGTGCAGGCATCGGGATAGGCACAATCAATTATCATTATCAGTCCAAAGACAAACTTTTGTCGGACGCAGTAAGCGGGCTAATGACGGTACTTGCAAACGAACTGGAGTATGACAACGGCATTTCAGATCCCTTCCAGAAACTCAAACAATTTCTCATGACAATCGGAGAGATGTCCCTAAAGTATTATGAGATTTCCAGGATTCATGTCACCTATGAACTGGAACAGGGTGATTTCAGTATTTGTTATTATATCATTCCTTTATTAAAGGAAATTTTCAAAAGTACAAGAAACGAAACCGAAATAAAGCTTGTTGCTATTGAACTGATTACTTCCATGCAAAGCATTTTTCTGAAAAAAGAAGCGTTTTTCAGATATACCGGTATTAATCTGCAGGATCCCGGCCAAAGAGAAGAAGCTTTGAACATTTTTTTAAAAAGGCTCTGTTAAAGTAAGATGTAGTGGAGAAATATGAAAAAAGAGTTATTTTATATAAAAATTGCACATACATTGATTTGGCTTTTTTATGTTTTTATTATTGGATACATACTATATGCAGGTGTTTATAACAAAATCAGTTTATATTTGTTTATAGCAATTGGATTCGTGTTTTTAGAAGGAATAATTCTTATGATTTTTAAAGGCAAATGCCCTTTAACGGTTCTGGGATATAATTATACAGAGAAACATGAAGAAGGATTTGATATATTTTTACCAAAATGGTTAGCAAAATATAATAAAGCCATATTTGGTACAATTTTTATCATAGGATTACTTATAGCAATATATAGAATTTCTAAAATGTAATTCAGTGTCTGTAACTTAAAAATACTAATTCATATTCTTCATAAAATACAAATTAATGGACCTTATTCTCAAGGTTCCATTAAAAATATTATAAAATCAACTGTATTCTTAAACAGAGCTTTAAAAAATATTATTCAATAAAGAAAAGAGGTACTTTAAATGAAAGTATTTAGAACTATTATGTCGGTCTTTTCCATGCTGATGATAGCCTTCACCATGATATGCGGATTTTGGATCAGCAATTCCGGCGCCGTATCAGACCTGGCCAGCTCCGCCGGTTTTCACATGATGCTGGGGATCATCACCGCAATCTCTGTATTTATTACCTGCATTCTGGCGATCATCAAAAAATAACCGGGAGGGTATGGATATGAATACATATTCGGTTCCCCGGAGGAGGCGCAGCCAACGACAGGCGATTTTGGCGGGAAAAAGGCTGGCTGGATCCGGATACCCTTTTTTACTGCAATGTTAAAATTCCGTATCTGAAAAGAATCCTATCGCTCTTTTCTGGCAAAATTCCTGATCAAAAGCGGGCTTGTGCAAAGCTTAAACAAACACTGCTTTTCATAAGCAGCAAACTTACTCTTCTTTTACAAATATAGTTGCAGGCCCGCTGCTTCCTGTAGACACCTTGCCCAGTATGACGGGCAGCATTTCCGGCTTTTTATCCGAATACTCGATCCCGCCCAGGAAAACCGCCTTCGCGTCCGCGACCCTTCCCTCTTCAGAAGTATACAGCTCGGCGATCACATCTCCCTTTTGTACTGCGTCCCCGGTCTTTTTATACAGGATGATGCCCGCCGCATAATCGATCGGGCTGTCTTTCGTTTCTCTTCCCGCGCCCAGCAGACCCGCGGCTATTCCACATTTTTCAGCGTTCATATGGGTTATGTAACCGTCCTGCCCGGTCGTTATATTGTGTACGACCGATGCCTTGGGCAAACGTCCTGTGTCTTCGATTGCTTCCGGGTTTCCGCCCTGCGCGGCAACCATATTTTTAAATGAGGCAAACGCACGTCCGCTTTGGAGCGCGTCCTCCGCCAGGCGGCGGCATTCGGCATATTCACCCAGCTCCGCAAGAAAGAGCATATTCGAAGCCAGCTCCAGACAGATTTCCGTGAGGTCGTCCGGTCCGTTTCCTTTCAGGGTTTCCACTGCCTCCTCTACCTCCAGCGCGTTGCCGATCGCGCGGCCTAACGGCACATCCATATTGGTTACCAGCGCGGCCGTCTTTTTTCCCTGGGACCAGCCAATCGCAACCATCTCTCTTGCAAGGGCCAAAGCCTCTTCCTCCGTTTTCATAAACGCGCCGCTC
Source organism: Bacillota bacterium (assembly GCA_023393165.1). Classification (GTDB taxonomy): domain Bacteria; phylum Bacillota; class Clostridia; order Christensenellales; family Christensenellaceae; genus JAEYKI01. Next base: position 93,905 of record JAEWMJ010000043.1, read on the forward strand.
CCGGTTTTTACATCCAGAAGGATGCAGTCCGCGCCTGCGGCCAGTTTTTTGCTCATGATGCTGGAAGCGATCAGCGGCATGCTCTGCACGGTAGCGGTCACGTCCCTGAGGGCGTACAGTTTTTTATCCGCCGGGCAGATATTTCCCGTCTGGCCGATCACGCATAAGCCGATGTCGTTTACGATCCCGTAGAATTCCTCACTGGGCAGGCTTACGCGCATACCGGGGATGGATTCCAATTTGTCCAGCGTGCCGCCGGTGTGGCCCAGTCCCCGTCCGGACATCTTGGCCACCTTTACGCCGCAGGAAGCCACGATGGGCGCTACAATGAGAGTCGTCTTGTCTCCCACGCCCCCGGTGCTGTGTTTGTCCACCTTGATACCGTTGATTTTCCTCAAATCAACGGTATCCCCGGAATGTGCCATATATTTTGTCAGCAGCGAGGTCTCCTCAGCGTCCATGCCGTTAAAATATACCGCCATTAAAAAAGCGGATACCTGATACTCCGGAATGCTTTCGTCCGTCACGCCGTGCACAAAGAAAGAAATTTCCTCATCGGTCAGGCGTTCCTTCCGCTGTTTTTTCATAATAATATCAACCATTCTCATGAAAAGATACCTCCTTGATTCAGATCCACGATTCATAAGCCGCCGCTGCCTGTTTATTGTAACATTACCTTTATATGTGTTTTTATTATATTATATATACCAGATTAAGGCAATTAAGCAGTTCTATTTTTTGAGCGCGGACGGCCCAAACGAGTGCGGAATGAGTTCATCCAGCGTATATGTCCGGTAATCATGCTCGTTTTTTGCCAGAATGACCATAAAGTCCGGCGCGCAGAATTCCAGCATAACCTGCCTGCATACGCCGCAGGGAGGACAATAATCTTCAGGTTCGCCTTTATAACCGCCCACAATCGCAATCGCGTCGAACTCCCGCTCGCCTTCGGATACGGCCTTGAAAAAAGCGGTGCGCTCCGCGCAGTTTGTCGGTGAGAAAGAGGCGTTTTCGATGTTACAGCCGTTGAATATTCCGCCGGATTTTGAGAGAAGCGCGGCCCCGACGCGGAAGCCGCTTATGGGCACATAGGCAAATTCCCTTGCCTTGAGTGCGGATTTGATCAGTCCCGTTATTTCCATATCAACCCTCCAATTTTCCCTTTTTCTTTATATTACACGATCCGCCGCGGCTTTTCAAAACCTGTTTTACACGCGGCCCCTTCTTTTTTTAATCAGCTTCCCTGCAAGTTTCACCAGTTCATACCACAGGACAGCCGCAGCCGCCAGTACGGCCGCCAGAAGCAGCTGGCTTCCGGAGAGCGGCGTGAGCTTTAAAAATACGGAAAGCGGCGTATAAAGGATTGCCAGCAGCACGCCTATGGTGCCCAGCGTCACCCCCCACATAACCTTGTCTTTCGCATAATATTTCATAGTACGGAAAGCAAATTCGTGTTCCGAACTGTTTACCAGCACCAGCAAAATGTTGCAAACGAGTATGACGGACAATCCCATTGAGCGGGCAAGCGCGGCGTCTTGCGGATAAGCCTTCATAAAGAAATAATAGACGCCGAAAGAAGCGGCAAACACTGCAATTCCCTGCAGTATGCTTTTTACCGCCATGCCTGCCGTAAGCAGCTTTTCGCCCGGATCCCTGGGCGGGCGGTCCATCACATCATTCTCAGCCGGCTGCCTTTCCAGAACAATGGAACAGGTCGGATCTATCATCAGTTCAAGCAGAACAACATGCAAAGGAAGCAGCATCAAAAATGCGGGTTCTATTCCGAGCAGGGGCGCCAGCAGGGATATGAGCGCTATGGGTATATGAATGGTGAATATATATCCGATCGCCTTGCGGATGTTGTCGTAGATACGCCTGCCGTCCCGGATGGTGTGCACGATCGTGGAAAAATTGTCGTCCAGCAGCACAAGGTCGGCCGCTTCTCTGGACACTTCCGAGCCGCGTTTTCCCATGGCGATCCCGATATCGGCATATTTCAGCGCCGGGGCGTCATTCACACCGTCTCCGGTCATCGCCACTACCTCGCCGTTGTCCCGGAAGGCTTTGACAATGCGCATCTTGTGTTCGGGGATCACGCGGGAGAATATGCTGACGTCCCGCACTCTTTCCCTGAGTTTCGCGTCGCTCATTTCGTTCAGTTCCGCCCCGGTTATTATCTTTTCGCTGTCCGGCATACCGATCTGGCGGGCGATGGAACTTGCCGTCATGCCGTTGTCGCCCGTGATCATAACAACGCGGATGCCTGCGCGCACGCACCTTTTGATATCATCCTTCACCGATTCCCTCGGAGGATCGGCCAGCCCGACCAATCCGCAGAAGTCAAGTCTGCAGTCGGGCAGAGAGGCAGGCATTTGTTCGCCCTGCAAAAAGGTTTTTTGCGCCACCGCGATGACGCGAAGCCCCTGCCGCGACATTTCTTCGATGCGCTCTCTCGCTTCAGCGCGCCGCTCTTCCGAAAGAGCGCAGATTGAAAGCAGGCTTTCGGGCGATCCCTTTGCCGCGAGTATCAGGCCGCCGTCGTGTTCCCAAAGATGCCCCATGATCTTGGTTTCATCCGTAAACGGGTATTCCACCTTGAGTTCGCCGCCGAACAGGTGGTCCCTTTCAATATTCAATCCGGCGCAGTAATCCAGCATTGCTTTTTCCATGGGATCATAGGTATCGGTTTCACAGGCCAGCCCCATGATCTCGGCCATTTCGTCCCCATTGCCGCAGGCGGCCCATGTTTCCCGCACCGTCATCTGATTCATTGTGATGGTTCCGGTTTTATCCACGCACAAAACCGATACCGCGCCCAGCGTCTCCACCGAGGGCAGTTTGCGCACCAGCGATTTCTGCCTGGCCAGCCGCCATGCGCCCATGGAAAGAAAGACCGCGAGTACAACCGGGAATTCCTCGGGTATCATTGCCATTGCCAGGGTGATCCCCGAGAGGATGCTCTCGATGACCCTGTCTTTTATCAAGTGATCCTGCAGGTTAAAAAAGGTGATCCCGCAGACCAGCACAAAGAGCACAGCCGCCATGACCGCAGCGTATTTCACCAGCTTTGCCGTCTGTTTTTCGAGAGGCGTCGGCCTGTCGGGCGCTTCCGCCACATGCCTGCCTATCCTTCCATACTCGGTTTGAGAACCGATTTTTTTAACAAGGATCGTGCCCGTGCCCTGCGTCACCAGCGTACCGGCATAACAGTAATCACGCCGCCAGTAATCCTTGTTCTCCCTGTTCTCCTGCTCCTGGGCCCCGGCCGTTTTCCAGACGCCTTCGGGTTCCCCGGTCAGCGAGGATTCGTCCACCCGCAGATCGTTTGCTTTCAGTACCCTTCCGTCGGCCGGGATCTTTACGCCTTCGGAAATCAGCATAAGGTCCCCGGGAACCAGATCCGCGCTGTTGATTATTTGTTCCACCCCATCGCGTATGACCCGGATATGCGGCGCGGACAGATTGCGGAGCGCGCTCAGCGTTTTATCGGTCTTCCACTCCTGAACGGCTTCGATCGCTATAATGCCGATGACAAAAACCAGCATGATCGCGCCGTCCTGCGGTTCGCCCAAAATAAAATAGATGACCGCGGCGGCAATGAGCAGCAAAAACATGGGTTCTTTCAGCACTTCCCATATCTTGCGGAAAAGGCTTTCCTTTTTCTGCGGCGTGAGCTCGTTGCGTCCGTACTTTTCCTGCAGTTCCCGAGCCTGCCCGGACGTCAATCCTTTCGTGTTTTCATTCATGGATACAGACATAAACAGAACCTCCTAAAAAACCCTGAAAACTTAAAATCCCAGGGGCCAAGCCGGCGGCAAATATTATGTTCTCCATTAGCAATGCAATTATTTTGGATGATTCCGCGAGATAAAAAATAACCTGCGGAACATTTACTGTCCCACAGGTGTTGATTCGACCTGCTGCCTTTCGGCCCAGCCCCATGAACTTCAGAAAGGAAGTTCATCGCCTGCTCAGTTTGTACTGTAGTTTCATGCAGTGCAAAGAGATAGGTGTATTATACCATTTGGGGCGTTCCGTGTCAAGAAGCAACTAAAATGTTTCTAAAACAAGGGAAATTTTCAAGCGCTTAATTCAGGACGCATGCGGGGCGTTCATCAGGAACATCGTTTCGATGATCTGCGAATAGTCCAGTATGGCGGGCTTCCATGGCCTTTCCTTCAGCGTGCCTTTGATACGTTTGATTCCCGAGAGTTCAATAAAACGGGTTAACTGCGCGTCATACCAGGGCGGCGTCCATGCGCCCGACCGGCAGATATGGATGCCCGCTACAGTTTCGTCCTCTTCCATGCGCAGTTCATCCGGGCGGCAGAAAGAGACTTTTTTGCATTCCTCGAAATCCCCGGGTTTTTCCGCCGTGTATGGGCTTAAAACCACCTGCGCCTCCTCAACTTCCGGGCACAGCAAAAGCTGCCCGAGCCAGTTTGCGCAGTGTATATGCCCCCTTCCTCCGATCAGTCTGCCGTATCCAAGGTCTGAATGCGCGTCAAAACTCACGACACGCCGGCAACCCAAAGAGCGGCACAGATTATAGGAAACTTTATGCGATTCGGATATCCAAAGGCAAACACCGTCTATGCTGAATCTTTGTTTTAAATTCCGCCAGAAATTTTCCATCCCCGGATGGATCCCATATGAAAAAACGAACCCGGGATTCTGGAAATACTCCTTATACCAGCGCAGGTATATGTTTGCGTAGCTTTCCTTTAGCGAGAGTGTTTCAAGTCCCCCGCAGTCTATAAAATAATCCCAGTCGATACTTAAAAGCACGTGTTTTGCCATGAACAAAACCGCCTCCCTTAATACAAAGCCGGTTGCACGCACACGCCGCTTGATCTATTTCATCTAATATATAAGTATTCTACTTTTCGGCTAAAGTTCCTTTTTTTTGCCTCTTTTTTCCTCATGCGCATGCCAACCTATATTTTTTGATTGCCAGGGCTTTCAAGAACCGGCAGAACGGTGCCGCTTCTTTTTGAATAAATTGAAAATCAACGGTAAAAAATAAAGAAAATTGTTTTTCGGAGGAACCGTTATGCCTTTGCAAACAACCCGGTATCCGCATCAATATAAAATAAGGAAAAGCATTTGTTTACGCTGATAACAGACCTGGAGTGCTTCGCTCCCTGCGCCATCGGCAGGAAAGATATTTTAATAGCGGGGGATAAAATTGAAAAAATTACGGATCCGGGAGGATTGTGCGATTTTGAAAAATATTCCCGGGTGATTCCCTGCGGCGGATTGCTGGGTTTTCCGGGGATCGTTGACCAACACCTGCATTTGATAGGCGGCGGCGGTGAAAACGGATTTGCCAGCAGAATAGACGAAATAGAACTGAAAGACATACTGCTGGCAGGCGTGACGACCGTTGTGGGCGTACTTGGATTTGACAGCTACACCAAAAGTCTGCACAGCCTGCTTGCCAAAGCGAGCGCTCTGGAATCACAGGGGATCACCGCGTTTATATATACGGGCAGTTATGCCATTCCAACCGTCACCATCACTGGCAGCGTTGCAAAAGATATCATTCTGGTCGACAAGATCATCGGCACGGGTGAAATCGCCATATCGGATTACCGCTCCTCCCAGCCCACATTCAACGAATTTGCACAGTTGTCCGCCCAGTCGCATATCGCGGGCCTGATCAGCGGCAAGGCCGGGATCGTGCACATCCACGTAGGGGACGGGAAAGAAAAACTGGACCCGCTCGTAAAACTGCTGGAAAAAACCGACCTGCCCAAAGAAGTTTTTGTTCCCACGCATATGAACCGCAACCCGCAGCTTTTTGAAGAAGCGATATCTTTTTGCGGAGCAGGCGGCAACATCGACCTGACGGCAGGTGAAACCAAGGGGATCCCCGTTCCCAAGGCAATCAAAATGCTGATTGAAAAAAAGGCGGATCTGTCACGCGTTACCGTCAGTTCGGATGCGAACGGAAGCGCAGGCGAGGAAATCTGCAGGGTACAGTCGCTGTACGACGATATAAAAAACGCCATACTGGAGGAACATCTTCCTCCGGAACTGATTTTTACCCTGGTCACGGAAAACGTTGCAAAGAGGCTGCGCCTGCATCCCTTAAAAGGGGCGCTTGCTGAAGGAAGCGACGCCGACATCCTGATTGCCGGTAAGGATTATACCCTGCAGAAACTGCTGTGCCGGGGGCGGCTGATGGTGGACGACATGAAAGTTACGGAAGGTGTTTTATGACAGACGATGCAAAAGGGCATCTCATTATCATCGGCGGGGCCGAGGATAAAAGCGGCGAAAGCGAGATACTGAAGCAGGCTCCCCGCATGATGGACCCGGACGACCTGCTGACGATCATCACCACCGCTACCGAATATCCCGATGAAGTTGGCCGGGATTACAGGGAAGCTTTCTCTAACCTGGGCGTCGAACATATCGAGGTATTGAATATTGAAACGCGGGACGACGCCAACAGCGGTCCCATTTGCGATACGATTTACGATTCCAAGGGCATTTTCTTTACGGGCGGCGACCAGCTCAGGATAACCAGCATACTGGGCGGGACCAAAGCCAACGAAGAACTTAAAAACCTTTATCTTGAAGGCGGGTTTATCATGGGGACCAGCGCGGGCGCTTCCGCAATGAGTTCCACCATGATCGTACAGGGAAATGACAACGAACCGGCAAAAAAATGTACGCTGAAAATGGCGCCGGGTCTGGGGCTCATTCACAACTGCATCATAGACCAGCATTTTGACCAGAGAGGACGCTTTGGCCGCCTGCTTTGCGGGATAGCCGAAAATCCGGATGTTTTAGGAATCGGAATTGACGAGGATACGGCCGTCAAGGTATTTCCGGACAATCATTTTGAAATTATCGGGGTTAATTCGGTAACCGTTATTGACGGCAGCAGCATACAAAGTTCAAATGTGGCCGAACTCAGGCCCGACGAACTGCTGGCGATAATCGGCGTTACCGTACATACGCTTCCCGCCGGATACGGTTTTGATATGCAGACCAAAGAAGTCTTGAGGCTTAATTGACAGGAGTATATATGAAGATTCTGGATGTATCGGTCTTTAAAGGAAGAAATATCTACAGCCACTACCCCGTTATAAAAATGATACTGGATATCGGCGAATACGCAAATACGCCCACCAACAAAATAGAAGGACTAAACGAAAGGATACTGGACGCTTTTCCGGGCCTTAAAAAAAACCATTGCGGCCGCGGCTATGAAGGCGGATTCCTGGATAAATTGAACGAGGGCACTTATCTTGCGCATGTTGTGGAGCACGTTATCCTGGAAATGCAGTTTATGACCGGATATGACGTCCGGTTCGGCAAGACACGGTATCAGGGGACGGGTTCCAGATATTATATCGTATATGAATTCGAAAACGAGGTTTGCGGCCTTGAGTGCGGAAAAGCAGCCGTGTTTATCATTGACCGTTTTATTGCGGAATGTCTGAAAAAAAGAGGCGGCAAAAAGACATACGTCAATATCGATGCGATACTCTCCTATATCAAAGACGCTTCCCGTGAAGCGGAGCTTGGGCCCAGCACAGCGGCGATTTCAGCCGAGGCAAAAAGGCGGGGCATTCCGGTAAACAGGTTTGGCCATGAAAGCATTATACACCTGGGCTACGGCAAATACAGAAGAACGCTGCAGGCTACTCTGACGGACGCGACCTCATGCATTTCCGCCGATATTGCCTCCAACAAACAGCTTACCAAGAACCTGCTTTGTGAAAACGGCATTCCGGTTCCGGAGGGTAAGCTCGTGTTTTCCGAGATCTCGGCGCTGCAGGCTGCAAAACTGATCGGAACGCCGGTGACCATAAAACCGCATGACAGCAACCAGGGCAAGGGCGTTCATTTAAACCTCCTGAACAGCAGAGAAATCAAAGCGGCTTACAGGGATGCCTCACGCTATTCGAGCGCGGTGATTGTTGAAAAATTCATTCAGGGCAAAGATTTCCGCGTTCTTGTAGTCGGGGAAAAAGTCAGCGCTGTCTCGGAACGCCTGCCGGCTTCGGTGATTGGCGACGGCATTCATACAATTGAAGAATTGATCCGGATCATCAACCGGGACGAAAACCGCGGCGAACACCATGAAAAACCGCTTACAAAGATCCGGCTGGACGACGTCACCGTTAAGTTTTTAAGGCAGAAAGGCTTCAGGCCCGATTCCATACTCCGGGCAGATGAATTCGTAAACCTGCGCGCAAACGGCAACTTAAGCACCGGCGGTATCGCGATAGACCGGACGGATGCAATCCACCCCGAGAATACGGAACTGGCTGTAAACGCGGCGTCCATATTAGGGATAGACATTGCCGGCGTGGATTTTGTAACGAAGGACATATCCGTTCCTATCCGGGAATCCGGAGGCGCCATTGTTGAGGTGAATACCGCGCCCGGCATCCGCATGCATCTTTTTCCGAGCGAGGGTACTCCAAGAGACGTGGCGCGGGATATTGTAGACTACCTCTATCCAACCGACGAAGTTCTGGATTTCCCAATCGTATCGGTTACCGGCACCAACGGCAAAACCACAACGGCAAGGCTCATAGCGCATGTCCTCCAGTCCTCGGGCAAAACCGTCGGGCTGACAACAACGTCAGGCACCTATGTGGGAGGCAAATGTATCCATAAAGGAGACGATACCGGGCCCCTAAGCGCAAAGGTGCTGCTGTCCAATAAAAACATTGACGCAGCCGTGCTAGAGACGGCCCGCGGCGGCATCATCCGCGCGGGGCTTGGATATGATCTTGCCGACGTGGGCGTGATCACCAATATTGCGGAAGACCATTTAGGCCTTAGGGAAGTTGAGACCATAGAAGACCTGGCCTTCATAAAATCCCTGGTGGCGGAAGCTGTGCGCAGCCGGGGCTACGCCGTGCTGAATGCGGACGATCCGATGACCGATTTGATAATACCGCGTGTATCTGCGAATATCGTATTTTTTACCAAAGACATCGAAAGTGCGCGGCGGAAGTTTGACCGGGAAGCATCTTCATATGTGTACTTAACAGGCGATCTGATCATGGTGCAAAAATCAAACGGCCGGCGCATCCCCGTTGCGTACGCGCGCGATATCCCCATTACGAGGAAAGGGACCGTCGGATGCAATATTGAAAACTGTCTGGCGGCAACGGCTGCGCTCTCTTCCCTCGGAATCCCCGAACATACGATTGCCGCAGGCCTTCAGAATTTCTCCGATAACCCTGGCAGATTTGAGTTCATAGAACTGAACGGATTTTCCGTGCTTCTGGACTACGCGCATAATCCGCCGGGATACAAGGCCCTGATCGACGCGCTGCCGTCACTTGGCGCAAAACGGCTGGTGGGGATCATCGGTATGCCCGGAGACCGCACGGATTCCTCCATTGCAAGCTCCGGAATGCTGTGCGCCGAGGCTTTCGACCAGTTGTACATTAAAGAGGATATTGACCTTCGGGGAAGAAAAAAAGGCGAAGTGGCGCAGTTGTTTTACAAGGCGGCTCTGCACAGAGGTTTTTCCAAAAAAGACATCGTCCTGTGTGAAAACGAGCTTGACGCGCTGCAAAAGGCGGTGACAAACGCGCGGCCGGGCGATCTGATCGCGGTATTCTATGAAAAACTGGAGCCTCTTGAGGATTATATCCATCAGTTGAAACAGCAGGATGATAAAAACGTAAAAATCCCGCACCAGCCTGCAATCCTGAATGAGAACTTTCAATCCAGAAATACGCACGATTATTCCGGGAACTAAAAAAGGCTTTAAATAAGCCTTTCTTATTGATTAAAATATCTGATATTTTCACGAAGGCTTTAAAACTACTTTTATGCAATCATCCTCCTTCCTGTCAAAAATCTGATACGCCCAATCTCCTTTATCCAGAGCCAGCCTGTGTGTGATAATATCCGTCGCGTCAAATTTTCCGTTTTGAATCTGGTCCAGGATCAAGGGAATAAACGCCTGCGCCGGGCATTGACCCATTTTAAGCGTAATGTTCCTTGAAAAGAAGTCTCCCAGCGGAAACATATTGTATCTTCCTCCGTATACGCCCACCAGCTGTACCGTCCCGCCCTTCCGGACGCAGGACATAGCGATCTCGATTGCGGACTTGGAACCGCCCTGCAGTCTCAGCATGGTTTCGATCATCTCAAATGTGGTCATCTTTCCGTCCATGCCGACACAGTCTATCACTACATCGGCGCCGCCGTTTGTAATATCCTTGAGATACTCGCCCGTATCGTCGTGTTCTTCAAAATTGACCGTCTCCACGCCGTATCCTGCCGCGTGATCCAGGCGGTATTTGACACAATCCACGCCGATGACCCGTTTCGCGCCGAAGAAAATCGCCCATTTCATGGCCAGCAGTCCCACAGGCCCGCATCCCAAAACAATCACGGTGTCGCCGGGCGCCACGCCGCCGCTGGTAACCCCCCAGTATGAAGTGGGCAGTATATCCGTTAAAAACAAGACCTGCTCGTCCGAGAGGTCTTCGGGAACAATCGTCGGGCCGACATTGCCGTAGGGCACCAGCAGGTATTCCGCCTGGCCTCCGTCATATCCGCCAAACGTATCGCTGTATCCAAATATTCCGCCTGCTTCCCCATAGGGGTTTGAATTTTCGCACGCCGTGAACATGCCGCGCTCACAATACCAGCAGTGGCCGCAGGATACCGGAAACGGTACGATCACCCTGTCTCCTTTTTTTACCTTTGTCACTTCCGGACCCGTCTCTTCCACAATGCCCATTGTTTCATGTCCCAGGACCGTACCCTTTTGCAGATGAGGAACCATGCCATGGATCAGGTGCAGGTCCGAACCGCAAATTGCCGTGGACGTTACTTTTACGATGATGTCGTCGGGTTTACCCAACTTCGGGTCATCCACCTCTTTAACTTCCACATTCTTTATTCCGTTATAAACAAGCGCTTTCATTCCATCAACTCCACTCTTTTTATACCGATAAAAACTTAAATGCAAAAAACAACCATATTATTGGCCGGACTATAGTCCGGCCAATAATATGGTTTGCATTTTGATAAATGATATACTCTTAAAAAACGTATATTTTTTGAATAAAAAAAGCCTTCATTTAAAGACGAAAGCCGGCATTATGTGTCCTTTTACATATGATCCGGCCAATTAAATATAACTCAAAAGCAGCATTATATTGAGCAGCGTGACAACTGCGCCGATCGCCCACAGCAAAGTCTTTTCCAGGGCGGTATTTGCAAATTTCCCCATCACCTTCTTTGACGATGTCAGGAATATCAGCAAGAATATTGTGATCGGGAGTTGGATGCTCAGCAACATCTGGGAATAGACCAGCCCGTCAAACGGCGAGGTAATAAAGAATATTGCGGCAATGGCAGACAGCATGGTGATCAGGACGCCCGTTTTGGTATGGGAATCCGCTATATCGTACGGCTCGCCGAAAATGCCCGCGAATATGCTTCCGCCCGCCATTCCGGCGGTGATGCTGGAAGACAGGCCGGAAAACAGCAGCGCAAACGCGAACACAATGGAGGCCGCGTTGCCAAGCAGGGGTTTTAATAAGACCTGGGCCTGCCCGAGCTCGGATACCTGCGTTCCGCTCTGGAAGAATGTCGCGGCGGCCATCAGTATCATTGCGCTGTTGATAGCCCAGCCTACGATCATGGAAAACAAGGTATCGGCGAATTCGTATTTGAGCTGGCGTTTCATCACCTTCTCATCCTTAAGGTTCCACTGCCTGCTCTGTATGACCTCGGAATGCAGAAACAGATTATGGGGCATCACAACGGCGCCCAGCACGCTCATAATGATGGGCATGGAACCTTCGGGGAACGAAGGGGTCAGCCATCCGGTAAACGCCGCACCCCAGTCAATTTTCACCAGCGCGATCTCAAAAATAAAAGACACGCCGATCACGGATACAAACGCGATGATAATTTTTTCGATTTTTTTATAGGAATTTGAAAACTGCATCCACAAAACCGCAGCCAGAACGATGATGGCGCCCAGTTTGATGGGCAGCCCCAGCAGCATCTGAAGAGCGATAGCCCCGCCCAGTATCTCGGCAAGCGCAGTGGACACCGAGGCTGCCATTGCGGTTGTGAGGATAATATTTTTAGTTTTTGGATTGAGAGCCTGGGTAGCCGCTTCGGAAAGGCATTTTCCCGTTACGATGCCCAGATGCGCCGCATTATGCTGCAACATGACGAGCATGGCTGTGGACAGGGTCACCATCCATAAAAGCAGGTATCCGTATCCCGCACCTGCCGCAATGTTGGAAGCCCAGTTGCCGGGATCGATAAAGCCTACCGTCACCAGCATTCCCGGTCCTATATATTTGAAAAAGTCAATTGCAGTGAGTCTTGGCTTATGAGAACCGCCAAACAGCTTCATCTCGCATATTCTCCTTTAAACCGCATCTCGTTATATTCTAAATCATTTTTCTTTACTCTAAACGAAAAAACATCCCTTTGGCACCTTTTTGGAAAGCATTTATTCGTGCTTTGAAAAAAAACCGGCAATCGCTTCATCCATATCCGGATGGTGGGTTACGTAGCCAATAGCGATCCTGTTTCCGGTAAGTTCCGCCATCTCAACGGCTTTTTCCTGGCCGAACGCGCCGCATAATTCTATGGCGCCCACCCCCTCCGCCACAAGTTCAAGCACTTTTTTGACTGCTTCGTCATAATTTCTGACTGTATAAATATAAGTTGTCTGCCGCGCCGTCTCAAACGCCGCGTGATGGATTTTGGGGTCATAATGTTCTCCCATGAGCAAAAACGCAAATTTCTTTTTCATAGCCGCCTCCTTTTAAAATTAAAACTTATTTGATTCATTATAGCATAAAGGCGGACCCCGGCGGATAAAAAAGCAAGCATCTCCCAAATGTACCCAGATTTTGTGGAAATGCTTGCAGTTATCTGGCATATCCGTCGTGGATAATGCCAAACTATCAGACTGTGAAATTTAAGCGTTGCTCAGTGCTTCAGTCTCTCCGGCCCAAAAAGACTCCTGATTGAGAAGAATATTTTGTATCTCGGTCAGATCGTCCCCGGTGACTGTCCCTTCCTTCACCTTATCAAAAAAGCTGAGAAGGATATCCATATTCGTGCTTTGGGTTGCGGAAACCGTACTTGCATCCGTTTCGCCGTCTTCATCCGGATCCGGCGGCGGACCCATCATCGGCGGCATGGGAGGACGCATCCCCATCCCCTCTTCATCCATTTGAATGAGCAGATCCTGCAAATCCGCAAGATCGTCTTGGGTAACCGTTCCTTCCTTCACTTTATCAAGGAAGCTTGTGATGCTGTCTGCGTAGTCATTGGCCTGGCCGCTGGCCGAAACCATGCCGGCGCCGACTGAACCAATGCCTTCCACGCCTGTGCCTTCAGCCTGGCCGGATGGCATAGGCGGCGGTGGCGGCATCAATGACTGAAGATCGGTAGTGTTCAATAGTTCCTGCATGGATGCAAGATCATCATCCGTTACCGTCCCCTCTTTTACCTTGTCCAGGAATTCCCTGAATTCTTCATAATCGCTGCTCAGTGCGACCTGGTCTTCATCCGTGGATGTATCGATCAGATCCACAAGATTCTGGCAGCTGGTACTGGCCGAAGTTGTACCCAACAATATCGAATACAACGAGCTGTTTCCAATTGATGATATTTGCAATTAGATCCCTCCATAATATTAATTCGCCGGCGTCTTATAAAATTTTGGGGCGTCCCCCACAAATTATATCGTACCCGGAAAGACGATCTTTACAGCCTTGCCCAAGTTATCAGCAAAAGTTCAGCATGCTGTCACACAGCCGTCACATAAAAACAGGATATATTACATTTTATACTTTAATACCTATATAGATGCGGTTTTTACATTATTAAAAAATCATAACCACCCGTCAAACGGGTGGTTTGCACTAAGCCTATAAGGCTTTATTACTGGCCAGCGTCTCAAGGCGCTGGCTTTCTCTTTGTTCAAGCCACCATGCCGTTGCCTCTTTTGCATGCC
>JAEWMJ010000045.1 GCA_023393165.1 Bacillota bacterium
ACGGATACCGTCCCCAGTTCTACTTCAGAACAACGGACGTTACGGGCGTGATCACGCTGCCGGAAGGCACGGAAATGGTAATGCCGGGCGATAACATCAGGATGGAGATCAAACTGATCACCCCCATCGCGATCGAAGAAGGCCTCAGATTCGCTATCCGCGAAGGCGGCAGGACCGTTGGATCGGGCGCTGTTTCGGAAATGCTCACCGACTCATAATAAACGAATATGAAACCGCGGCTTTAAAACCGCGGTTTTTTCATGCCTTTTTTTTGGAAAAAAGAAAAGGCATGGCCAAAAGAAAACCGGTTTAGTCTTCTTGGGTGTTACCGTTTCCCACTTCGCTGTGGATTCGCGCGGCGTCAAAGCCTTATTAGTTAGCCAGGCCCTGCGCTCATCTCATGCTCAGTGAGCTTCCGCCTCACTCCTCCGCGCCTGTGCGTGCGTTCGGCTCCGCTCTTTTTTAAAAGAAAGGTAACAATAAAAAAGTTTTACTGTTATAATATAAGAATAATTGATATATATAAATGTACAGGATGGACAACAACTTTATGAAAAAACCGGTCATCGGCGTACTGCCGCTGTTTGATTCTGAGAAAGAAAGCTTATGGATGCTTCCGGGATATATGGAGGGCGTTGAGGCCGCGGGCGGTATGCCGGTAATGCTGTCCCTGACTGCCAATGAAGAAACGGTGAAATCCTGGGCGGCGCATCTGGACGGTTTTTTATTCACGGGCGGGCAGGATGTGGATCCGGCGGTATACGGGGAAGACAAACATCCTTTCTGCGACGAGATTTGTCCTCAAAGAGATAAAATTGAACGGATTCTGTTGAACGAGATCATCAGGATTGATAAACCGGCTTTTGGGATATGCCGCGGACTCCAGTTCTTCAATGCCGCTTTGGGGGGAACCCTTTACCAAGACATACCGGCGCAGCTGCATTCGGATGTAACGATCCGGCACGAACAAAAGAAGCCTTATGACGTTCCCTGCCATAAAGTGAGGATTGCAGCAGGCTCACCGCTTTTTGAGCTGCTGAAGAAAGACGCGCTTATGGTAAACAGCCTGCATCACCAGGGAGTAAAAAAGCTTGCGGGCCGGCTTCGTGTAGCGGCTCTTTCGGAAGACGGCCTTGTTGAGGCAGCGTATCAGCCGGGAGCAAAATGTATCTTTGCAGTGCAGTGGCATCCGGAATGCAGCTTTCAAAAGGACCCGGATGCGCTGAAATTATTCCGATGCTTTGTGGCTGCGACTAAAAGAGAATAAACGGCTTGTATAAAATGGGAACATTTTAAAGGCAATAAAGTCTAATAGTCATAGATCAGAAAGGGGAGGATTATATGAAAAAAATTGTTGTCATGCTGCTGGTAATTGCGCTTGCGGTCAGCATGCTGGCCGCTTGCTCGGCAACTGAAAATTCTGCGGAAAGCGTAAGGCAGGAGAGCGGCGTGGCGCAGGCTCCTGCAGAGGCTGCGGCGCCGCAGGAAGCGCCGGCTCAGGATACGGCAAACGATCAATGGGGCCTTTCAAATCTGGAAAACGAAAGTATAGTTTTGTCGGATACGGACCGGAAGCTTGTTTATACCAGTGATTTTTCCATCAGCACTGCCGAATATGACGCAGATTATAAAAAGCTAAAGGATCTGCTTTCATCATGCGGAGGGTATATCGAAAGCGAGTCCACAAGCGGACAGAAACCTACGACAGAAAACACCTCCGGCAGGAGCAGCAATTTTGTGCTCCGTGTGCCGGTTGACAATTACGATAACTTTTTAAGCGGTATTGCGGCGATAGGAAAACTGCAGAGTAAAAACTTATATACTCAGGATATCTCCAGCAATTATTACGACAACGAAGCGCGGATCAAGGTTCTGGAAGAGCGAGAAACGAAGCTCAACGAATATCTGAAAAATGCAACGAATATCGAAGACCAGCTTGTGATCGAAAAAGAACTGTCGGATGTGCTTTATCAGCTTGACCAGTTGAAAGGTGAACAGCGCGGGATGGATAAACAGGTACAGTATGCGGCGGTTACGGTTTACCTGTACGAAACGCCTGAAGCCGCCGATTTGGGCAGCTCAAACGCAACGGTTTCCACGCGGGCCTCCAATGCTTTTTCCATGTCTATGATCGGCTTAGGCAAATTCTTTAATGAGTTTGCGGTATTTATGGCGGGTGCGTTCCCCGTGCTATTGCTGCTGCTTGCGATTTTTGCGGCTGTATTTGCCGCCATATACGGTGTTCGTAAATTGAACAGGAAAATAAAATCCCGTCAGAAAAAATAAAGAAAATATTTAAAAAGGTGCGGATATCAAAACTCCGCACTTTCTTTTTCAAAAAGAAAGGTAGATTAAAAAAACTATTACATAATGAATATAAAATGTTGATTTGCTTTCTTCTTTCGGATAAAATAGGTTCTTGATCAGCTTATGCAAAAAATAAAGCCCATGTAAAAAAATATATTGCATTTCATTTAAATTTGATATATAATCTTATACGCTGTGTTCTATATACAAAAAAACAGCTATGCAGTGGGAGGTTGCCGGCTGCCAACCGGGTAGTTTTCACTGCGAGAAGTCTGCTGGACAGACGAACTCCTGTGTCGCAAAAAGCGGTTTTGCAAAAACCGCTTAAAAAAATAGGCGCGACACACACGGCAGAGTGTATAAGTAAAATAGCAGGGAGGTACAAAAAAATGGCAAGTCAAAGGATCAGAATCAAGCTGAAGGCTTATGACCACAATCTGATTGATCAATCGGCGCACCGCATTGTTGAAACGGCAAAACGTACCGGCGCCAAAATTTCCGGCCCGGTTCCGCTGCCCACTCAAAAAGAAGTGGTCACGATACTTAGGGCGACGCACAAGTACAAAGACGCAAGAGAACAGTTTGAAATCAGGACCCACAAAAGGCTTATCGATATACTGGAGGCTAATGCAAAGACAACGGACGCCCTTATGCGTCTGGATTTGCCGGCCGGTGTTGATATTGAGATCAAACTTTAATTTGGAACGTAAGGAGGTTATGCATGTTGAAGGCTATACTTGGTAAAAAGATTGGAATGACACAGGTATTTACACAGGATGGACTTGTTGTTCCGGTAACGGTTGTGAAAGCCGGCCCCTGCGTTGTCGTGCAAAAGAAAACCGCTGAAACCGACGGTTACAGCGCTTTGCAGTTAGGGTTTGGGGAAGTAAAAGCTAAGAATGTAAACAAGCCGGTGACCGGCCATTTTAAGAAGGCCGGCGTGGATGCCGCAAGGTATCTTCGCGAAATTAAAACCGATACTCCGGCTGAAGTCGGACAGGTAATCCGTGCGGATATATTTGAAGCGGGTGAAATGGTAGATGTTTCTGGAACTTCCAGAGGTAAAGGTTTCTTGGGCGTAATCGCACGCCACGGCCAGCATCGCGGCCCTATGGCGCACGGTTCCAGATACCATCGCCGTCCGGGTTCCATGGGCGCCTGCTCAACTCCGTCCAAGGTTATGAAGGGAAAAAGGCTGCCCGGACGTACGGGTGGAGAAACGGTGACCATTCAAAATCTTGAGGTTGTCCGTGTTGAACTAGATAGAGATCTGATACTTGTAAAAGGTGCAATCCCGGGTGCAAACGGCGGGCTTGTGACCATCAAAAACAGTGTGAAAGCATAAAATGCGGAAGGAGGAAGCTTAAAATGCCAAATGTACCAGTTTATAAGACCGACGGAACGCAATCTGGCGAAATCGCTTTGAGAGACGAAGTGTTCGGTGCTGAAATAAATGAAATGGTGATGCATGAAGTTGTGGTAGCTCACCTTGCGAAACTTCGCCAGGGAACCCAATCCGCACTCACGCGTGCTGAAGTCAGCGGCGGCGGCATCAAACCCTTCAGGCAGAAGGGAACCGGCCGGGCCCGTCAAGGTTCCATCCGCGCACCGCAGATGACCAAGGGCGGAATTGTTTTTGCTCCTAAGCCCAGAGGGTACGAAGTAAAAGTAAACAAGAAGGCCAGGAAGCTCGCAATGATTAGCGCGCTCTCCATGAAAGTGGCTGATAACGATATCATCGTCCTGGAGGATCTCGCCCTTTCCGAAGCGAAAACAAAGGAAATGGTAAAAGTCCTGAGCAATCTTAAGGTGGATTCCAAGGCGCTGATTGTTTTGGACCAAAAAGACGAAAATATCGTCCGCGCAGCAGGCAATCTGCAGAAGATCAAAACTACATTGAGTTCTACTTTGAACGTATATGATATTGTAAATTACGACAAATTCATTATTACGAAAAATGCCGCCAAGGCGATTGAGGAGGTGCTCGCATAATGAAAGATTTGCATGACATCATTATTAAGCCGGTGCTTTCCGAAAAAAGCTATGACCTTATTGCAGATAAAAAGTACACTTTTCTGGTGGACATCAGAAGCAATAAGACTGAGATCAAACAGGCTGTGGAGCAGGTTTTCGGCGTAAAGGTTGAATCCATCACCACCTCCCGCAGGCCGGGAAAAATAAAGAGGCAGGGACGTACTGAAGGCAGGCGCCCCGAAACAAAGAGAGCTTTTGTTACACTGAAGAAAGACAGCAAGGGCATCGAATTCTTTGAAAGCATGCAATAAGGCAGGAGGATAAAGGAATGGCTATTAAAAAATACAATCCAACTTCTCCGGGTAGAAGGTTCATGTCGGTTTCCGAATATGAGGAAATTACGACTAAAAAACCCGAAAAATCGCTTCTGGCTCCCGTCATTAAAACCGGTGGAAGAAATGTGCACGGAAGGATTACCGTACGCCACATCGGAGGCGGCAACCGGCAGAAATACAGGATCATTGATTTTAAACGCAATAAAGACGGCGTGCCTGCCAAGGTCGCTACAATCGAGTACGATCCTAACAGAACGGCGAATATTGCCCTTCTGCATTATGCGGACGGAGAAAAAAGATACATCATCTCTCCTCTGGGCTTAAAAGTAGGCGATACGGTTATGTCCGGATCAGGCGCGGATATCAAAACAGGAAATGCGCTCCAACTGGCAGACATACCGGTCGGCACCATGATCCATAATATCGAAATGAAACCGGGACGCGGCGCGCAGCTGGTGCGCAGCGCAGGAAACGCCGCACAGCTGATGGCTAAGGAAGGTGCATATGCGCAGGTCAGGCTGCCTTCCGGAGAAGTGCGGATGATCCCAATGAACGCGAAAGCAACCATTGGCCAGGTAGGCAACGTTGACTCTGAAAACGTCAATCTTGGCAAAGCCGGAAGAAAACGCCATATGGGCGTTCGCCCGACAGTCCGCGGTTCGGTTATGAACCCCTGCGACCATCCTCATGGCGGCGGCGAAGGAAAGTCACCTATAGGAAAAGCAGGTCCGGTTACACCCTGGGGCAAGCCGACCCTTGGTTACAAGACCAGGCATAAGAAAAATAAGTCTGACAAGTTTATTGTGAAACGCAGATACGCAAAGTAGTCTTCGTATAAAGGAGTGAGTTTGCCAAATGAGTAGGTCGGTTAAAAAAGGACCGTTTGTAAGTGACAGGCTGCTATCCAAGATACAGCTTATGAATCAGAATAATGAAAAGAAGGTATTGAAGACATGGTCGCGCGCATCCACAATATTTCCGGATATGGTGGGGCACACAATCGCGGTGCATGACGGCAGGAAATTTGTGCCGGTATATGTAACCGAGGATATGGTTGGCCATAAACTCGGAGAGTTTTCTCCGACCAGGACATTCAGGGGACACGCGGGCGAAAAGTCGTCCAAATAACATTGAAGGAGGAAAGATAGATGGCTACACGTCAAAGAGAAAAGGCGCTCAAATTAAATGAGCAAAAAGACAAGAGACCCCGTGCTATTGCTAGATACGTACGTATATCCTCCCGAAAGGTTAAGACCGTGATCGACCTGATCCGTGGCAAGCAGGTTGCCGAGGCTAAAGCGATACTTGCTACAACGCCCAAAGCTGCAACAGAGCCGGTTATGAAACTTTTAAATTCCGCTATCGCAAACGCGGAAAACAACAAGGATCTTGCGGTTGATACGCTGTATGTTGCAGAAGTATTTGCGGATATGGGCCCGACCTTAAAAAGGTTCCGGCCGCGCGCCCAGGGCAGAGCTTCCAGGATTCGCAAGAGAACAAGCCATATAACCATTATATTGGATCAGGTGAAATAAGGAGGTAAACGATGGGTCAAAAAGTTCATCCCCACGGTTTAAGGGTAGGAGTTATTAAAGATTGGGATGCCCGTTGGATCGCTAAAAAAAGGAATTTTGCTGATTACATCGTCGAAGACGATAAGATTCGCAAATTTTTGAAAAAGAAACTTTTTGCTGCGGGAATTTCTAAAATTGAAATAGAACGCGCTGCCAATAAGATTTCGGTCAGTATATACACCGGAAAACCGGGTATTGTAATCGGAAAAGGCGGCACCGGCGTAGACGTATTGAAGCAGGATCTTTTAAAGCTCACAGGCAAAAACATTGTTGTGAACATTATAGAAGTGAAACGTCCTGATCTGGATGCACAGTTGGTTGCTGAAAACGTGGCTGCGCAGCTCGAAAAGCGTATTTCTTTCAGAAGGGCTATGAAACAGTCCATTAGCCGCTCCATGAAGGGTGGTGCGAAGGGTATCAAGCTTAAGTGTTCGGGAAGGCTCGGCGGCGCTGAAATCGCGCGCAGCGAGCAGTATCACGAAGGATCCATTCCTCTGCAGACACTCAGGGCGGATATTGATTACGGTTTTGCAGAAGCGCATACGACATACGGCAGGATCGGCGTAAAGGCTTGGCTTTACAAAGGCGAGATATTAGGCGACCCTCTGGCCGAAAGAGCAAAACCTTCGGAAGGAGGCAAAAAAAATGTTAATGCCAAAAAGGGTTAAGCGCCGCAGGGTTCAACGCGGCCGCATGACGGGCAAAGCAATGAAAGGCAACACCATTTCCTATGGAGAATTCGGTCTTGTTGCAACACAGCCTGCCTGGATCACCAGCAATCAGATAGAAGCTGCCCGTATCGCGATGACACGGTACATGAAGAGAGGCGGAAAGGTCTGGATAAAAATATTCCCGCATAAGCCGGTTACCGAAAAACCTGCTGAAACCCGCATGGGCAGCGGTAAAGGTTCGCCCGAATACTGGGTGGCTGTTGTAAAACCCGGCCGGGTGATGTTTGAAATTTCCGGCGTAGACGAAGAAACAGCACGGGAAGCGCTACGGCGTGCGGCGCATAAATTGCCGATTAAATGCAAATTTAAAACGGCTGAAAAATTAGTAGCAGGTGGTGAGCAGGATGAAAGCTAGTGAGTTCCGTGAACTGACCAAGGATGAATTGGTTCAAAAATTAAGTGATTTAAAAACAGAGTTTTTTAACCTGCGGTTCCAGTTGGCCACCGGACAACTGAATAACCCGATGACAATAAAACAGGTAAAACGTGATATAGCCAGAGTAAAAACGATCCTGACCGAAATGGGCGCAGGATCCATTGCGAAGTGAAAGGAGGATGGGCATTATGAGTGAAACAAGAGGAAACCGTAAAACCAGAATTGGCGTTGTTGTAAGCGATAAAATGGAAAAAACCATTGTTGTTGCCATCAAAACGAAGAAAAAGCATCCTTTGTACGGCAAAACGGTTAACTATACCAGCAAATTACATGCGCATGACGAAAAAAACGAATGTGCGATTGGGGATACGGTAAAGATTATGGAAACCCGTCCACTTTCCCGTCACAAAAGATGGCGGCTGGTTGAAATCGTCGAAAAAGCGAAGTAAGGGAGGGCGCGAAAATGATACAGCCACAAACACGCTTGAAAGTAGCGGATAATTCCGGAGCGAAAGTCATCCAGTGCATACGGGTGATGGGAGGTTCGGTTCGTAAAAGTGCAGGCATAGGAGATATTATCATAGCGTCCGTTAAAACGGCAACACCGGGCGGCGTTGTCAAGAAAAAGGATGTTGTGAAGGCGGTTGTTGTCCGCTCAGTTACCGGTGCCCGCAGGGCAGACGGCTCGTTCATAAAATTTGACGAGAACGCTGCGGTGATCATTGACAACAACAAGCAGCCTAAAGGCACCCGTATATTCGGACCAGTTGCAAGAGAGCTCCGTGACCGCGATTTTATGAAAATCGTTTCTCTTGCACCTGAAGTGATTTAAGAAGGCGGGGGTAAGAAGATGTCTATGAAAATAAAAAAAGGCGATCAAGTCGTCGTAATATCCGGCAAGGAAAAAGGCAAACAAGGTAAGATCCAGAGCGTCCAGCCGGAAAAAAACAGGGTAATCGTACAGGGAGTAAACATCCTGGCGAAACATCAGAAACCGAGGGGCCAGGGTAAACTGGGCGGAATCATCAAACAGGAAGGCGCCATTGACGCATCCAACGTAATGGTATTCTGCTCCAAATGCGACAAAGGCACTCGTGTTGGCTATAAAATGGATGGAGACAAAAAAGTCCGCGTCTGCAAGAAATGCGGCGCAATCATTTAAAGCAGGAGGGTTTTAAGTTGCCTAGGTTAAAAGATACGTATAAGGCCGAGATCATTCCGGCTTTAATGCAAAAGTTCGGTTATAAAAACATCATGCAAGTTCCCAAAATGGAAAAAGTCGTGATCAACATGGGACTGGGTGAGGTAAGAGATAATGCAAAAGCACTGGACTCCGCGCTGGATGAATTGACAGTTATTTCCGGTCAGCGTCCGATTGTGACCACTGCAAAAAAATCCGTCGCTAATTTCAAGGTGCGTGAAGGCATGAAAATTGGCGCAAAAGTTACGCTGAGAGGAAACCGCATGTATGAATTTGTGGACAAAATGATCAGCGTTGCAGTGCCGCGAGTCCGTGACTTCAGAGGAATTTCACCCAAATCTTTCGACGGCCGGGGAAATTTTGCGATGGGCTTCAAGGAACAATTGGTTTTCCCTGAAGTGGATTTCGATAAGGTAGACGCTATTCGCGGCATGGATATCATCATTGTTACAACAGCGAATACCGACGAAGAAGCCAGAGAGCTG
This sequence comes from Bacillota bacterium, assembly GCA_023393165.1. GTDB lineage: Bacteria > Bacillota > Clostridia > Christensenellales > Christensenellaceae > JAEYKI01. Next base: position 8,984 of record JAEWMJ010000045.1, read on the forward strand.
CTTGCCCTTTTGGGTATGCCGTTTGCAAAATAAGGAGGATCCAATGGCTAAGAAAAGTATGATTTTAAAGCAGCAGGGCGGAGCAAAATTTTCAACCAGGAATTACACAAGATGCCGTATTTGCGGTCGTCCTCACGCGGTTTTGAGAAAGTATGGCATTTGCCGTATTTGCTTTAGAGAACTTGCATACCGCGGCCAGATACCCGGACTCAAAAAAGCAAGTTGGTAATAAAAAGGAGGAAACAACATGCCGGTTACAGATCCTGTAGCAGATATGCTCACACGCATACGCAATGCACTGGTTGCAAAGCATGAAACGGTGGATGTGCCTGCTTCCAATATAAAGAAAGCGATAGCACAGATATTGCTGACCGAAGGCTTTATTAAGGGATGCGAATTTATTGACGACGGTGTGCAGGGCACGCTGAAAATCAAATTGAAGTACGGCCCCAATTATGAAAAAGTAATCAGGGGTTTAAAAAAGATTTCCAAGCCGGGTCTTCGGGTGTATGCAAGGCACGATCAGTTGCCCAAAGTTCTCGGAGGTCTTGGTATTGCGATAATATCCACATCCAAGGGCGTTCTGACAGACGCGCAGGCCCGCAAGGAAACTGTGGGTGGAGAGGTTATCGCTTATATCTGGTAGGTACCAGTAAAATTTACGCGGAGGTGCAAGGTTGATATGTCCAGAATAGGAAAACTGCCCATAACGCTTCCCGCCGGTGTTACCGTAGGTATCGATCCGGATGGAGCGGTAGCGGTAAAAGGCAAATTGGGCGAGCTTAAATCAAAATTCAATAAAGAAATAACTATAAAAAATGAAGAAGGTATGGTCATTGTGGAGCGTCCTTCAGACGCTAAACAGCATCGTGCGCTGCATGGGCTTACGCGTGCTCTTCTGGCCAATATGGTTACAGGCGTAAGTGCAGGCTTTTCAAAACAGCTTGATATTGTAGGCGTTGGATACAGAGCGCAGCTTGCGGGCAAAAAACTCACTTTGGGTCTTGGATATTCTCATCCTGTCGACATCGAAGCGCCCGAGGGCATCTCTTTTGAAGTGCCCAATCCGACGACGATTATCGTAAAGGGCATCGACAAGCAGCATGTAGGCCAGGTTGCGGCGAACATCCGCTCCAAGAGACCGCCCGAACCATATAAAGGCAAGGGTATCAGATACCATGACGAAGTTGTACGGCGTAAAGTCGGCAAGACCGGAATGTAAGGGGGGTGACCGGTTTGATTACAAAAAGCGATAAAAATGTATTACGCAAAAAACGCCATCAAAGGATCAGAAACAAGATCAGCGGTACGCCCGAATGCCCGAGAATGAATGTTTTCAGAAGTCTGAATCATATATATGTTCAGTTTATCGATGATATAAACGGCGTAACCTTAGCCAGTTCTTCTACATTGGATGCCGACCTGAAAAAACAGGTTGAAGGCAAAGCCAAAAAGGAAGCTGCAAAAATGGTTGGCGAAGCCGCTGCTAAAAAAGCAATGGCCAAGGGTATCGAGGAAGTGGTTTTTGACCGCGGCGGATATCTGTACACTGGCAGGGTCGCGCAGGTTGCCGATGGCGCACGCGCTGCCGGCCTGAAGTTTTGATGAAGGGGGTACACTGGATTGCAACAGATCGATGCAGGTACTATTGATTTAAAAGAAAAATTAGTTGCTATAAACCGTGTGGCGAAAGTCGTCAAGGGCGGACGTAATTTCCGCTTTTCCGCTCTGGTTGTGGTTGGCGATGAAAACGGCCACGTAGGAGCCGGAATGGGGAAGGCTGCGGAAATACCGGAAGCCATCCGTAAAGCGGTTCAAAACGCAAAGAAGAACATGATCACGGTATCCCAGCGTGGAACAACCATACCCCACCAGGTAATCGGCAGATTCGGCCGCGGCAAGGTTCTTTTGATGCCAGCTGCCGAAGGTACCGGCGTTCTGGCGGGAGGTCCTGCCCGTGCGGTGCTCGAATTGGCCGGTATCAAGGATATCCGGACAAAATCGCAGGGATCCAATAACCCGATCAATTGTGTTAAAGCTACAATCGAGGGTCTCCGTGAACTTCGGACTGCGGAACAAATCGCCCGTCTGCGCGGCATAAGCGCCGATGGACTGCATTAAGGAGAAAGCGATGAATATAAAGGTGAAACTGGTTAAAAGCGCCATTGGGTGTCCAAAGGATCAGAAAGATACCGTTCGTGCGCTTGGATTGAAGAAACTGAACAGTGAAGTAATAAAAGAAGACACCGAGCCGATCAAGGGAATGATCTTTAAAGTGAAGCACCTTGTGTCGGTGGAGGAAGTGAAATAAGGAGGTAGCCTACATGAAGCTGCATGAATTGAGTCCTGCTTACGGAGCCAAAAAGTCTCCTAAAAGGATAGGCAGAGGCTGCGGATCCGGATTGGGAAAGACATCGGGAAAAGGCCATAAAGGCCAGAAAGCCAGAAGCGGCGGAGGTGTCCGTCCCGGATTTGAAGGCGGCCAAATGCCGCTGACGCGCAGACTGCCCAAAAGAGGATTTACAAATATTTTTGCGAAGGTTTATTCAACCGTTAATTTAGCAGATTTGGAATGCTTTGAAGATGGTACGGTAATAGATGCCGCACTCTTGAAAGAAAAAAGAATCATACGTAAATTAAACGACGGACTGAAGGTTCTTGGAAATGGAACCATCACAAAGAAGCTAACCGTAAAAGCAGACAAATTCACGAAATCTGCTGAGCAAAAAATTGTTGCTGCAGGTGGAAACGCTGAGGTGGTATAATGTTTAAAACATTAGCAAATGCCTGGAAACTTCCAGATATCAGGAACAAAATACTTTTTACACTAATAATGCTTCTAGTATACAGGATCGGCGCTTTTGTGCCGGTTCCGGGCATAAATGTTGATTATGTTGCTCAGCAGGTGGCGGATAAACAGATCCTTGGATTTCTGAATCTGCTTTCAGGCGGAGCTCTTGGAAACTTAACCATATTCGCGCTTGGAATTGTTCCGTACGTGAACGCTTCCATTATAATGAATCTTTTAACAGTTGCCATTCCCTCTCTTGAAAGAATGGCAAAGGAAGGCGAAGACGGACGTAAAAAAATAGCCTCCATCACAAGATACTTAGGCGTTGTCCTCGGTTTGATCCAGGCCATGGGCATTATATTTGGCCTTGGGCCGCAAGCCGTTCAGGATGCCAGCTGGTTCAACTATTTAACGGTTATCGTGTGCCTCACTTCGGGTACCGCGCTCATCATGTGGATAGGCGAGCGGATAACCGACAAAGGGATTGGCAACGGCATATCCTTGTTGATCTTTATCAGCATAGTATCCAGGTTTCCGTCGCTTGTGCTGTCCATGTTCTCCAGCGTCGGATCGGGCACCATGAATTTCTGGGTGTTAGTATTTACGGCATTGGCTGCGCTCGCAATTATTGTCGGCATTACGTTTGTAGACCTAGGCGAACGGCGGATACCGGTGCAATATGCAAAGCGCGTGGTTGGCCGGAAAATATACGGCGGACAGTCCACACATATTCCGATGAAGGTGAACCAATCCGGCGTTATGCCGCTGATTTTTGCCATCACAATTATGCAGTTCCCTGCCATGATCGCACAGTTCTTCCAGACCAGCAACAGCGAATTTTATATCTGGTATGAGACGTATCTTGGAAACGGAACAATTGCATACAATATCATATATTTCCTGCTGATATTATTCTTTACGTATTTTTACTCCCAGATCGCATTCAATCCGATCGATGTGTCCAAGAATATTCAGCAGAACGGCGGGTTTATACCGGGAATACGTCCCGGGAAATCAACGTCGGATTATCTGGCGAAAACTCTTTCCCGCATAACATTCTTTGGTGCGATTTTCCTGGCAGCCCTGGCTGTAGTGCCCCAGTTCTTCACGAACTTTACGGGTGTAACAGGCATATTCGGCGCTACAAGCCTTTTAATTATGGTAAGCGTTGCGCTGGAGACCACCAGACAGCTGGAAGCGCAGCTGATGATGCGCCATTACAAGGGATTTCTTGGATAAAGGAGGAAAAAAACCATGAATATTATTTTATTGGGACCTCCGGGAGCCGGAAAGGGCACAATGGCAGAGCGTGTGCGGGATAAATTCCATCTTGCGCATATTTCAACCGGCGACATACTGCGCGCGGAAATCAAAGCCGGAAGCGAACTTGGAAATCTGGCAAAAGGATTTATTGATAAGGGAGCCCTTGTTCCGGACGATGTGATCATTTCGATGATGAAAAAAAGATTTTCGGAAGATGACGCTCAAAAGGGCGTTTTGCTGGACGGCTTTCCAAGGACGGTCGCGCAGGCGCAGGCTTTGGAAACCATTGCGAAAATTGATGCATGCATCACTTTGGATGCAAGCGAAGAAATGATTGTAGACAGAATCTCCTCCAGACGGATATGCAAAGAATGCGGCACGGTACACAGCGTCAAGTCATGGCCTCATGCCACTTGCAGCAAATGTGATTCCGAACTTTATATCCGCCCTGATGATAAAGAAGAAACCGTCCGGCAGCGGTTTTCGGTATACCAGAGCCAAACGGAACCATTGATTGACTATTACGAAAAGAAAGGCCTGGTCCACCATATAGACGCGTCGCTGCCTATTGACGAGGAAGCAAACCAGATCATTCGAATATTAGAAAGCCTGTGATATGAATGGTTGAAATTAAAACGCATGCCGAGATAGAGCGGATGCGGGAGAGCGGAATTGTCTGCGCAGAATGTATGGCAGAAGTGCTTACGGCCGCGAAACCCGGAATAACAACAAAAGAACTTGACACAATTGCTGAAAAGAAGATCCGGAAAGCGGGAGGAGAACCCTCCTTTAAAAACTACAGGGGTTTTCCGGCCAGCATATGTACATCCGTGAACAGCGAAGTTGTCCACGGGATTCCAGGAAACAAAGTGCTGGAGGATGGAGATATCCTGAGCATTGACTTGGGCGTAAAGCTCCGGGGTTATCATTCGGACATGGCCAGGACGGTGCCTATCGGCAAAATAACGGCAGACGCTAAAAAATTGATCGAAGTAACCGAAAAAAGCTTTTTTGCCGGGATAGAAAATGCAAAAAATGGGAATCGTTTGAATGATATATCTCAGTCCATCGAATTTACCGTAAGGGCGTCGGGATTCTCTGTCGTAAGGGATCTTGTGGGTCACGGAATTGGAAGGGATCTGCATGAGCAGCCGGATATTCCGAACTTTTCAACTGCAAGGCGGGGTCCTGTGCTTAAAAACGGCATGGTACTGGCGATAGAACCCATGGTTAATATAGGCGCTTCAAACGTAATCTGGCTGGATGACGGCTGGACAGTAAAAACAGCCGATAATACCTTGTCGGCACACTATGAAAACACGATCGCAATTACAGATGACGGGCCTTATATACTGACTATGGTTTAGGAGGTAAGGCACGATGGCAAATACGTTAAAGCTTGGCAGCGTGGTGATCTCAACGGCCGGAAGGGACAGCGGACGAACATTTCTGGTTGTCGGCATCCCCGATGAAAGTTATGTGTATATTGCGGACGGAAACTTAAGGCGTCTTGCCAAACCCAAAAAGAAAAAGTTAAAGCATGTTGCTTTAACCCCACATGTGCTGGGTGGCATAGGTGATAAATTAAAAGAAGGGAAAAAGGTATTTGATGCCGAGATAAGAAGTGCGCTCTTGAATTTGAAAGAAGCGAGCAGGGGAAATTAGAAGGAGGAGTCGGTTTTGTCAAAAAGCGATGTAATTGAAGTGGAAGGCACTGTCACAGATACTTATCCAAATGCAACGTTTGAAGTTGAACTGGAAAACGGGCATAAGATACTTGCTCATATTTCAGGGAAGCTGAGAATGAACTACATCAGAATATTGCCGGGAGATAAAGTGACCGTAGAGCTTTCACCTTACGATCTGACAAAAGGCAGAATCACTTGGCGGGGTAAAAATTAGTTGATTTTATAGCCCGTTTCCATTAAAATAGATGGGTACGCGAAAAAAAGGAGGACCAAAAGCAATGAAAGTTAGGCCATCGGTTAAACCAATTTGCGAGAAATGCAAGATCATTAGAAGAAAAGGCAAGGTTATGGTGATCTGCCAAAACACAAAGCACAAGCAAAAGCAGGGCTAACAATTCTGAATGTACGGCGCGGAGCGGCTGTACGGTTTCTTTCTTGACCAAATTATTTTGGGAAGCAAAATACCGTATTTCCGCGTTTTATAGTACATCGAATGTATATATAGATTGGATATACGATTAAAACTGCATCCCGGACCTCTAATTATGAGTCCGGCAATATTATCGGAGGTGGAGAGTAAAATATGGCACGTATCGCTGGTGTAGATTTGCCCAGAGAAAAGCGAGTTGAAATAGGCCTCACCTATATTTACGGCGTAGGCTTAAGTGTTTCTCAGAAGATTCTGTCAGAGACCGGTATAGACCCCGACATTCGCGTAAAGGATTTATCCGAGACCGATGTGAATAAACTGAGGGAATATATCGATAAAAATTTAAAAGTAGAAGGCGATCTTCGGCGTGAGGTTTCTCTGAATATCAAACGTCTGATGGAGATCGGTTGTTATAGAGGGATCCGTCACAGACGTGGTCTGCCTGTGCGCGGCCAAAGCACCAAACAAAACGCGCGTACGCGCAAGGGCCCGAAACGTACCGTTGCGGGCAAAAAGAAGTAAGGAGGGAAATGTATAATGGCAGCACCTAAAGTAAAAAAGACGTCCAGAAAACGCAGAGAAAAGAAAAATATTGAAAAAGGCCAGGCGCATATCCGTTCTTCTTTCAACAACACTTTGGTTACAATGACAGATATGCAGGGCAACGCGCTTTCACAGGCTTCAAGCGGAGGCATGGGTTTCCGCGGCTCCAGAAAAAGCACGCCGTACGCGGCGCAGGTGGCGGCAGAAACTGCTGCCCGGGCGGCTATGGAGCATGGGCTTAAGACTGTGGAAGTATTTGTAAAGGGACCCGGTTCGGGCAGAGAAGCGGCAATAAGGGCTTTGCAGGTTGCGGGGCTGGATGTAAGCCTGATTAAGGATGTTACGCCCATACCGCACAACGGCTGCCGTCCGCCCAAACGCAGAAGGGTATAAGGAGGTAAAGCAAGATGGCTAGATATACAGATTCAGTGTGCCGCTTATGCCGCAGAGAAGGAGCAAAACTCTTTTTAAAGGGAGACCGTTGCTATTCGGCAAAATGCGCGGTTACCAAAAGGCAGGCTCCTCCTGGACAGCATGGCCAGTCGAGACGTAAAATGTCCGAATATGGCACACAATTGAGAGAAAAACAGAAGGTAAAAAGAGCTTACGGCGTACTGGAAACGCAGTTCAGAAAATATTTTGAAATGGCTGAAAAGATGAAGGGTATAACGGGTGAAAATTTGCTTTCGCTGCTGGAACGCAGACTTGACAACGCCTGTTACCGTTTGGGCATTGGCGATTCCCGCGCGCAGGCAAGGCAATTGGTTACGCACGGTCATGTACTGATCGACGGCAAAAAAGTGGATATTCCTTCTTATATCGTAAAAGAAGGCCAGGTAATCACCATTGACGAACGCAGCGCGGCGAAGGAATACTTCAAAACCTTGAAGGAAGCCGGAGAAAAAACCATGCCGAAATGGCTGGAGTTCGATCTGTCAACGCTTACAGGTAAGGTTCTTGCACTTCCTGATAGAGAAGATATAGACCTGACGATAGAAGAACACTTGATCGTAGAGCTCTATTCTAAGTAAGCATAGAAAATGCGTCCCTAAGGAGGGTGAAAAATGCTAGAAATAGAAAGACCTAAAATTGAGTGCGTGGAACATAATGAAGATAAGACTTATGCAAAGTTTGTAATGGAGCCTCTGGAAAGAGGATTTGGCACAACGCTCGGAAATTCAATCCGCCGCGTGCTTTTGTCCTGCCTCCCCGGGGTTGCCGTTACAAGCGTTAAAATCGACGGTGTGCTGCATGAATTTGCAACAATTCCGGGTGTAAAAGAGGATGTAATCAATATTGTTTTAAACCTGAAGAATTTATGCGCGAAGCTGTATTCCGAAGGCGAAAAGACAGTCATATTGAATGCAAAGGGCCCAGGCGTGATTACGGCGGCCGATATTGAGATTGATTCGGATGTGGAAATTATCAATCCGGATCTTGTAATCGCAACATTGGAGCCAAATGCAACCTTGTATATGGAAATTGCTCTTAAAAAAGGCAGAGGATATGTACTGGCTGAAAAAAACAAGCTGCCCAACATGCCGATCGGTGTGATCCCTGTGGACTCCCTGTTCACTCCTGTTACCAAGGTCAATTTTGCGGTGGAAAATACCCGCGTAGGGCAGATTACCGATTTTGACAAACTGACGCTGGAAGTATGGACAAACGGTTCCATCAGCGCGGATGAAGCGACGTCGCTTTCCGCAAAAATCTTAAGCGAATATCTGGCGCAGTTTATCAACCTGACCGAACACGTGAACGACGTGGAGATCATGGTGGAAAAGGAAGAAGACAAGAAAGAGAAGATTCTGGAGATCACAATAGAAGAGCTGGATCTTTCCGTGCGTTCGTACAATTGCTTGAAGCGTGCCGGAATCAATACGGTTCAGGAGCTCATTATGCGCGATGAAGAAGAAATGATGAAGGTGCGTAATCTGGGCAAAAAATCTTTGGAAGAAGTACAACAAAAACTGGAAGGTCTGGGCCTGAGCCTGAGACTGGACGATTAGAAACGGAGGGCTTTTAAGTGGCGATGAATAAATTGAACAGGCCAAGTGATGAAAGGAAGGCGCTTTTGCGGGGCCTGGTTACTTCCCTCATTTGGAATGGCAGGATTGAAACCACGCAGGCGAGGGCGAAGGAAGTACGCTCCATTGCCGAAAAAATAATCACAAAGGCCATCAGGGAATATGAAAATACGGTTAAGGTAACAAAAACCGTTGATAAAACCGAAACGGGGTTCGTAAACGACGCGCCGTCCAAACTGGCGGCAAGACGTCTTATTATGGAATATTTGTATGATTTCCCGGAAAAGAAAAATGAAAAGGAAAGCAAGTACGAATATAATAAGCGCACAGGGGACAACAATCACCCTGTAGTCGAAAAACTGTTCAGGGAAATTGCTCCAAAGTATGACAAACGGGCAAAGGAACTCGGACAGGGCGGCGGTTATACCAGGATCCTCAAGAAGGGCCCGCGGCGCGGCGATGCTGCCGAAATTGTGATTTTAGAGCTGGTTTGACGAGAAAACGCTGGAGGCTGTGGGGTGAAATCCATAGCCTTTTTGTTTATGACTGTGAAAATTTCCCGGAAAATATAGTCAATGTTGCTTGATACCGGAAAAGGGATGATTTCCCGGTAAAAGCTTAAAAGGAGAAAATGGATTGGACATCATTACGGCTCAAAATGTGAAATTTGCGTATCTTCAGGAAAACGATATCCGTTTCGCTTTAAACGGGGTTGAGTTCACTGCGCAAAAAGGCGAATTTATCTGCATACTGGGTCACAACGGGAGCGGTAAATCCACATTTGCCAAGCATATCAACGCTCTGCTGACACCCCAGGAAGGCGATGTTATGGTGGCTGGAATGAATACGCGCGATGAAAAGCTGCTTTGGGATATCAGGCGAACCGCGGGCATGGTTTTTCAGAATCCGGACAATCAGATCGTATCCTCCATCGTCGAGGAAGACGTGGCTTTCGGCCCCGAAAATTTGGGCGTTCCGCAAAAGGAAATTGTGCAGCGCGTGCAAGATGCGCTTTCGGCAATGGAAATGAACGAATTTGCAAAGCGTTCTCCGCATATGCTTTCAGGCGGCCAGAAGCAGCGCGTGGCGATTGCAGGAGTGCTTGCAATGTTTCCGGATATCATCGTGTTTGACGAACCAACCGCCATGCTTGATCCTTCGGGCAGGGTGGAAGTAATGGATGCCATTCGTGATCTGAATAAAAAACACGGTAAAACGGTTGTGCTGATCACGCACTATATGGATGAAGCGGTGGATGCGGACAGGGTTTATATCATGAAGGATGGAATTATGATCGGAGAGGGGAAGCCCGGGGACGTATTCAAAGACGCGCAGATGCTGAAAGAATCCGGCCTTGTGCCTCCGTTTGCCGTTCGCATGTATTACGCTTTAAAGGAAAACGGGCTGGATTTGGGCGAATGTCCTCTTCATTCCGAAGAATTGGTGGAACAACTATGCCGATTACTGTAGAGAATTTGATGTTTACATATATGAAGGGCATGCCATTTGAGCACACGGCCTTGAACGACGTATCCTTTGAGGTGCAGAAAGGCGAATTCATCGGCATCATCGGTCATACCGGATGCGGAAAATCAACGCTCATCCAGACAATCGCAGGCCTAATCAAGCCGGATTCCGGAAGAGTGCTGCTGGACGGGGAAGACATCAACGCCAAGGATTACAATAAGAAAAAACTGCGTTCGCGGGTTGGAGTTGTTTTTCAGTATCCCGAATACCAGCTCTTTGAAGAAACTGTGGAATTGGATGTTGCGTTCGGGCCCAAAAAGGCAGGCCTCGGTGAAAGCGAAGTTGCAGAGCGCGTGGAATGGGCGCTCGATATCGTAGGCATGAATGTTAACGATATAGGAAAATTATCGCCTTTTGAGCTGTCCGGAGGCCAGAAACGCAAAATAGCGATCGCGGGCGTGCTGGCCAACAAACCGGGTATATTGATACTGGATGAACCTATTGCGGGCCTGGACCCCGCCGGCCGCGACAATTTTATGGATTTTATCCGCCGGCTGAATGAAATAGGAACTACAATTCTGATGATCTCCCATAACATGGACGGGTTGTGCGAATACGCAAGCAGGATCATTGTTATGCACAGAAGCAGGATCGTGAAGGACGGCATTCCCGAGCATGTGTTTGCCGATCTTGACGGAATAAAAAGTATGGGACTTGGCGCAAGCGAGCCGAGGGAGGCAGCTTTTATGCTGAAACAAAAAGGAATCAATATTCCGGACGATATCATCCGTTTTGACGAACTGAAAGATTTTATATTGGAGCGTGCGAAAAAAACATGCTGAAGAATATTACGCTGGGACAGTATTTCCCGGGCGATTCCGTAATACACAATCTGGATCCCAGAATGAAGATCATCCTGTCCCTTATGCTGATTATAGTGGTTTTTCTTGTGGAATCCCTTTGGGGATTCGCGGTTTTAGCCCTGTTTTTAGGCATGGTTATAGTCATGGCTCATGTCGGCGCCGCGAGCGTTTTAAGAAGCATCAAACCGTTGCTGTTTATTATCGTGTTTACGTTTGTTCTCAACGTGTTTTTTTATCCGGGACAAACGATACTGGCCCAATGGGGCAGCGTCAAACTGACGGAGGAAGGTATTTTGAAGGCGGTGCTGATCGTTCTTCGTTTGATGTTCCTGATATTCTCGACAAGCATACTGACGCTTACAACTTCGCCTATGCAGCTTACGGACGGTATGGAAAGCCTGATGAAACCGCTCAACAAAGTAAATTTTCCCGTGCATGAAATGGCGATGATGATGAGCATAGCGCTCCGTTTTATCCCCACGCTGGCCGAAGAAACGGACAGGATCATGAAGGCCCAGATGGCAAGAGGCGCTGAGTTTGACAGCGGCAACCTGCTTAAAAAAGCAAAAAATATGGTTCCGCTGCTGGTACCGCTTTTTGTATCCGCATTCAAGCGGGCGGATGAACTTGCGCTTGCAATGGAATCACGCTGCTACAAGGGCGGAGAAGGCAGGACAAAAATGAAGGTCCTGCACATGGCTGGCCGCGACTGGGCGTCGCTCGGCATAACGGCTGCGGTTATGGCTATTTTGGTGGTGTTTTTTTGAGAATCAGGCTTTTGATTGAATACGATGGTACCGGCTATAGCGGCTGGCAGCGGCAGGACGGGGAAAAAAGCGTACAGCAGGCAATAGAGGACGCCCTCCGGATTCTGACGGGAGAGAAATCCGTATTGCACGCGGCGGGCCGCACGGACGCGGGCGTTCATGCCCTGGGGCAGGTGGCGCACTTTGATACGGAAAGCCGTATTCCGCCCGATAAGTTTTCGTTCGCTTTAAACACTATGCTTCCGCCGGATATCAGGATAAAGGAATCCGGTATTGCGGACGGAAGGTTCCATTCGCGCTTTGACGCCAAACAAAAGCATTACAGGTATATGATACAAAATTCGCCGCATGCGAGCGCGGTTCTGCGCAACCAGACCATGCATGTGCCGCCAAAAATGGATCTTAAAAAGATGCGAAAGGCGGCGGAATTTCTGGTGGGCACGCATGATTTTGCGGCGTTCACGGGGTCTCCGTGCAATGTAAAGACAACGGTCCGTACGGTTTACAGCATAGAAATTACGCAATTGGGCAGCCTTGTACAAATCGACGTTGTCGGCAGCGGCTTTTTATACAATATGGTCCGGATCATTGCGGGCACGCTGATATATGTCGGTATCGGCAAACTTGAAGCGGAGGACGTCGCATCCATTCTGGAAAGCAAAGACAGGCGGAAAGCCGGCGTCACGGCGAAGCCTCAGGGATTATTTCTGGTGGAAGTGCGCTATGAATCCTAAAAAATAGCTTGACAGTGCGGTTCTATTTAAGTAAAATATAATGTGCGTCAGCATACACACAGCCCCGTGTATCGCGCATGGAACAATCATTATCTGATAATAACAAATAGGAGGAAGCCTAGATGAATTCATATATGGCGAAATCCGGTGCAGTTGAACAAAAATGGTATGTGGTGGACGGCGACGGTAAAGTTTTCGGCCGTGTGGCCAGCCAGGTCGCATCCATACTGAGAGGAAAAAACAAACCGGAATTTACACCCTTTGTAGACACAGGCGATTTTGTGATTGTAATCAACGCAGACAAACTTGTGCTTACAGGCAAAAAATTGGACCAGAAATATTACTACAGGCATTCCGGATATCCGGGCGGCCTGAAAGCAACAAAATACCGTGATATGATGCAGACCAAACCGGAACTTGCATTTTACGAAGCGGTAAGAAGAATGCTTCCTAAAAACTCTTTGGGCAGAAAAATGTTGACCAAGCTGCGCGTATACAAGGGATCGGAACACAAGCATACTGCACAGAAGCCCGAATTGTTGGAATTATAAGAGGAGGTAGTTTAAAATGGCGAAAGAACAGTTTTTAGGCACCGGAAGAAGAAAAAAGTCTATCGCACGCGTGAGACTGCTGCCGGGCAAAGGAAATATAACCGTTAACAAGCGCGATCTTGACGAATACTTTGGATACGAAACGTTAAAGATGCTTGTACGTTCTCCTCTGGTTCTGACAGAGACCGTTGGCTCTTTCGACGCTCTGATCAGCGTTAAGGGCGGCGGATATACAGGCCAGGCCGGCGCTATCCGTCAGGGCATCGCAAGGGCGCTTATCAAAGCGAATCCCGATTTAAGAGGGGCCGTGAAAAAGGCCGGGTATCTGACCCGTGATCCGAGAATGAAGGAAAGAAAGAAGTACGGCCTCAAAGCCGCGCGTCGCGCTCCCCAGTTCTCCAAGAGGTAGGCTGCAAGGCTTATTGGAACTGCAAAATCCTTTATTTTACTGGCTTTCAGAAGGTATGGGATGTGCTGAAAAGTGTTGGATATAGGTACGTAACTAACACACAACTAACAGGTAACTAACAAAATATTTACTATAAAAGGATGTTTTTAATCAAGAAAGCATCCTTTTTTATATTTTGTTGATTGCGTCTACAAGCTCCTGAACATCAAAGTGCGTATAGACTTTTTCCGTTAACGTCATGGCTCCTGAATGTCCAACGATTTTTTTAATAATCGTTTGATCAACGTGCGCTTGGGCAAGCATTGAAATACAGGTATGCCGGCAGCAATGGGGTGTTCTTTTAATATTCAAGTTTTCCATTAACGGCTTAAAGTAGCTGTCATAGTAGTTCCTGTATAAAAAGTGGTTACCGTCCTCCGTGTGAAGCAGATACTCTTTTTTTGAATCGTACCATGATTTATAAAAGGGTAACACTTTATCAGCTATAGGTACTTTGCGTATTCCATTTTCGGTCTTGCTGGAAACAACATCAAAATATAGTTCTTCCAAATGGACATTTTCTCTTTTCAAATCCAAAAGCTCTGTGACACGGACGCCGCTGTAGATCAGCATAAGGACAATTTGATAATACTTATCGTCTTTCATTGTCCAAGTTCTTTTAACTTCTTCCTTAGTGAACTTTTTGCGGTCGAATTTGTTAGGGTTCCTGTCCTTATATTTCAGAATATCTATAAATTCTGAATAGTCTTTATTGCAAATTTCGTTCTTCATCCCATAATCATATAATTGATGAAATAGGACTTTTAGCTTTCTTAAGGTAGGATAGTTTTTTCCGCAAGTGTCCACTATATTCTGCAAGTCGGCTAGTTTGATTTCCTTAAATACTTTTTTGTATAGAGCGTTGCATAGCTTGTAGGAAGCGTTATAACCATGTACATTGGATTCAGAGATTGTTTCAAATTTTGATTTTGACCATTTCTCAAATAAATCCTGAAAGGTTAGTTTTGAAGCCTCGACATCAAAAGGATTCTTGTTGTAGTCCGCAAGCATTTGCAAACCCTCTGTACGGCTGGGGGCATATCCGATGGTCAGGAAATCCTGTACACGCCGGTTCTTTTGTTCATCAAAATGCCAGCCGATCGTTTTACGGACAGTGTAGGGGTTTCTTCTTCTGCCTGAAAGCTTATACACTGTGCCGTATCCATTAGGTAATTTCAATAAGCATCATTCCTTTCTATTTTTAAAATTACGCCGTGTAAATGGTATATTATAATGCAAGTCTGATTTTGCATTGCATAGAGCCTCAATAGCGGAATAGAAATTAACTTTTTCTATGTCGGGAACACCTAGGTATTCGTTTCCGACGAAAATGCCTGGCTGTAAAGTTGGATCGCAAAGAACTTCTTCATTTGAATCAACATAAAAATAATCTGAAATTCTTCCAATTACAGAATTAGACTGAATTAAGGTGCTGATTGTTTCTATATATCTCCTACTCATTGGATCGTCATCATAATGCTTTGCATATTCAAGCAATCTTTCTAGCGCGCCATCTTGAAGGCGGGTAGCTTCTTTAATATCTTTGAGTTCTGGTTCGGGTGACAGGCTTTTTCCAAGCAGATAATCATAAGAGCATTGAAGGCGGTCAGCAAACAATTCCAGGGTATCAATAGAGTAAAAGACTTTACCTGAAATATATTTTTTTAGAGTAGACAAGCCAATGCCAGTAATTTCTGCAAATTCTTCTTGTGTAAAATCCCGATCTTTTATCAATTTCTTTAAATTAGCTCCGATAATAGACGAATTAATCATGATATACTCCAAACAAATAAAAAATAGACCTTTTTATATACCAATTACGCTGTTAGTATATATCATGACAGCAGCAATGTCAACAATAGTTTAGAGGAGGTTAGTTAAATGAATAATCTTGAAATCAGAACAGAACTGAAAGCAAGAGGTGTCAAGCAATGGCAGCTTGCAGAAGCTTTAAATGTCTCTGAATTCACACTGACAAGATGGCTCAGAAAGGAGATGATAGATTCTCGAAAACAGGAAATTATAGACGTGATTCAATGTATGGAGGCAAAGAAGGAGGGAAAAACGAATGAGCAATGTTAAATACCATATTGAATTACCACCATTTACAGGGAGAAATGTACCGATCGCTGAGATTGCAAAGGCAATTGGAAAAGATGCACAGTACATCCGGGTTGGATTGCAGCAAGGCGTTTTTAAATTTGGGTATGCCGTTAAATTGGAGAACTCGAGCGAATACAATTATTATTGCCCTGACCGGAAGGTTTGGGAAGAACTCGGATATTTTTGTCCGGGTTTACCGGATGTAAGCTGATGAAAAAACCCTGTGATAAACAGGGCTTTTCCCAGATAGTAATGGCCGGTGCCATTGATATCTGAACATGCAAATTTAGTATATCAAAGGCTCCGGTCAAAATCAACTTAGTTGATCGGAGGACAATATGGACGATACGAAAAAAATACTGACGCTTATTAAAATGAGCGAAGTCCAAATTAAAGAGGTAGTATGGCTCTGGTATCCATATATCGCATATGGAAAGATAACGATTATTCAGGGCGATCCCGGGGAAGGGAAAACAACATTTATTCTTTATCTGGTAGCTTTATTATCAAGAGGCGAAAAGCTGCCATTTGTTGAAAGCATAAGAACACCCATAAATATTATTTATCAAACCGCAGAAGACGGATTGGAAGACACGATAAAACCAAGATTGGTTAAAATGGGCGCAGATTGCAGCAAAGTATTGGTGATTGATGATAAAAACAATGAACTTTCAATGACTGATGAACGGATTGAACAGGCATTACAGGAAACAGGCGCAAGATTATTGGTTCTGGACCCTATACAAGCGTTTTTGGGCGCACAGGTAGACATGCATAGGGCAAATGAAATAAGACCGGTATTAAAAAGGCTGGGAGCGCTGGCAGATAAATATAATTGTGCCATAGTCCTAATTGGGCACATGAATAAGACGAATGGCGCTAAATCAACATACCGTGGTTTAGGCTCCATAGACTTCCAGGCTACTGCCAGAAGCGTGCTAGTGGTTGGAAGATTGAAGGATAAGCCGAATATTCGCATAGTAGCGCACGATAAAAGCAGCCTTGCGCCAGAAGGAGAAGCGGTTGCGTTTGAAATGAGCGAAGAAGAAGGCTTTAAATTACTTGGTCATTATGATATTAGCGTTGATGACCTGTTATGCGGAATCAATCAGGAAAACAAGCTTATGAAGGCAGAAACCCTGCTAGAAGATGTTTTAGCTAATGGCAGTGGATTGCAAAGTGATCTTTTGAAGCGCGCAAATGGCATGGATATTTCAAAGCGCATTTTAGACCAGGCTAAAAAGAACTTGGGGGTTAAATCATTTAAGAGCGGGGACAAATGGTACTGGCAATTAAATGATTGACCCAAGGTTGCAAGGTTGCAGGTTCTTAAAGAACTGCAATGTTGCAATGTTGAATTCGGGGCGTTTACTCCCTTTCGGAAGCCATGATTCTTTTATTCTAAAAAAGTTTTTCTTTTTTGAAAACCCTAATGTGCTTCGATTTGTTAGCAGTGTTCAATAAATATTATGAAAAATATTGGAGGTAGAATCATGGCTCCCGAAGGGAGGCAAGCTTCCTGTTTGTAAAGCCAGAGGCTTTAAAACAGAGCTTGGCAGGAGGGGAATCCCTCCTTGCATCCTCCCTTTGTGGTTTGAAAAAAGAAAAAGGAGAGCAGCATGACTAGAAGCAAATCTAAATTAATGAATTTCAGAGTAACCCAAGAAGACTATGAGCTTATACACAGGAAAGCAGAGAAAGCAGCGCTTTCATTATCCGGGTACTTGCTGACAGTGGCACTGCAGCGTGAGATCATCGTCATAGAAGGATTGCAGGAAGCTGCAAAGGAGCTGCGAAAGATTGGCACAAATGTTAATCAACTGACGCGCCTTTGCCATGAGGGGCGGATAACGTGCCTGGAGCTAAACGGCATAAAAGGCCAATTGGAGGAAATATGGCGGTTCTTAAATTCACTAACTCGAAAAGCAGTTTAAAGAAGCTAATTCGGTATATTACATTAGCCGAGAAGACAGAAGATAAATTGATATCCGGTAAGGATTGCATGGCAGCATCGGCATATGATGAGATGATTACCGTTAAACAAATGTTTGGTAAGCGCGCTGGAAGGCAATATGTTCATTTAGTACAGTCCTTTGATATAAAAGACAAGGTGAGCTACCAAAAGGCCCATGAGATCGGCCGGGAGCTTGCAGAACTGTTTGGAGGGTTTCAGGTATTGTTGGCAACTCATAAAGACAGGCGGCACGTTCACAACCACCTGCTGATCAATTCTGTTAATTTTGAAACCGGGCTGAAATTTCAACAGAGTAAAGAGGATATGCAAAATATAAAGAGTATATCCGATTATCTGTGTCAAGAAGCCGGGCTTTCTGTAATTGAGCATAGGGGAGGCGAATATATATCAAGAGCTGAACTTAAGGCAGCTGAGAAGGGCGAAAGCTGGAAGTTTAGGCTCATGAATACAATTGATGACGCTATTGAGACGGCTAAAACCAAGGAGGAATTCATTTTGTTTATGGAGATCCATGGTTATGGAGTAAAATGGACGGATACCAGAAGCAATATCACTTATACCACCCCGGAGGGATATAAATGCCGGGACTACAAATTGCATGATAGAAAATATACGAAGGAGGAACTGGAAAATGGATTCAGCCATGATGAACGCATACAAATCTTTAAACCGGACAGAGGGGACGAGACCCCAGCAGCAGGGAGAAGCATTATTGGAGATTACTATGAATATGGAAAAGAACGTGAAAGAGATACAAAAACTTTCCGGCGAAGCAAAGGCGAGCATGGACAGCAGCGCGGCGGTTCTGATGTCAGTGAACATTCTTTTGGATCAGATCAAATCATTAACCGAAAGCGCAAACCGGTTATACATTCAGATGATAGGAGCAGATAAAGAGGGCCGGAGAATTGCCAGGAAGGCTATGCTTAAAAACACCTTGATTGGAGTTTTAATAGGAATGGCAGGATGGCTTGTGATTGCGGTTTTGGTTGCTAAATGACTATGTAAATGGTAAAATATATAAAAAGGTGGGCTGACACCTTAAAAATCCGACGCTTGATAGGGTGCGCGTAATGTCCCGTACTACAACCTATCTAGTGGGCGCGTCCACGGAAGATTTACGCGAAAGAAGTACCGACAGGTTTATACTTGAATCGGTTGCCTGCTACGGGGGGCTAAGAGCGGACGAATGGGCCGTATGTTGGCGGACAACGATAAAATCATGCCGAAAAAGCAACAAAAGGGTATCGCTGCGGTGGATATCCTTTTTTGCTTGAAGCTGTACAAGGTTTGATGATATAATTATATGACAATTTTTTTATTTTAAGTTTACAAAACACATAAAAGATACTGTTAAACCGTCAGATTATACTGCAGACAAGAAAAGGAGTGCACCTTGTTTACTGAGACAGCTAAAAATATTGTTGAAAAAATTAAAATTGTTGCGGTAGATTTCCAAAAGGAAGAAGATGTTCGTTTACGTTGTGAGTCAATTTTTATTGAGGAATTGAATAAAATTGGAATTCCATATAATCCATCTTATGAAGCGCAAGTAGAAGCTGGAGCTATTGATGCACTTTTTAATTTTCTTTGTATAGAGTATAAGACAGTCGGAGAATTAAAGAATAGATTTGATTTTCATGTTAAACAAAAAGAAAAATATATTAAAGCTCTTGCCAATAAATTTCAAGTTGATGAAAATTTAATTGCAGGTGTAATTATAGATGGAAATCAAATTGGTTTTTTTAGAAAAACAGTAGACGGTGTTTTAATTAAAGAAGGACCTTATGATATAGGCATTACTTCTATTGAGAGATTTATCCGTTTAGCACATTCAACACAAATGAAGGCACTAATTAGTGCTAATCTGTTGAAAGATCTTGGTTCAAAAGGAGAACTTACAAAACAAATTATTATAGCACTATGGACATCTTTAAAAGGACGTAAAGATCAAAGAACAACAATGTTTATGACAGAATGGAGTCGGCTTTTTGGACAAGTTTCCGGTTTTGATCAAGGAAATATTGCTGTTATTGAGGAAGCTAAAAACTTCGGGATTTCTATAACAAATAGGGAATGTTCTGAATTTGTTTTTGTATTACAGACAGTTTATGCTATTTATATTAAGCATATTGCACTAATGATATTACAATCAAAAAGGTATGGATATTATAAATTAAGTGATGATATTCATAGCGTTTCATTAGAAAACATATCTAAAACTATAGAAAATGGGACTATGTTTACAGATCTTGGGATTCGTAATTTTATGGAGGGTGACTTCTTCTGCTGGTATGTGCTTGAATGGAATGATAAGATAGGTAAAGCTTTACAGTCGCTAATAAATATATTGAGTCAATATGAACCTTCTACTGGATCACTAAAACCAGAGGCTGTAAAAGATTTACTTAAGGAATTATATCAAGGTTTATTATCTAAAGGAATTCGCCATAATTTAGGTGAGTATTATACACCAGACTGGCTTGCAGAATTTACAATTAAACGTAGTGGCTATAAAGTTGGTAATAAGGTATTAGATCCTTCGTGTGGGTCTGGAACGTTTCTTGTGCTACTTATTAACCAAACAATTGAACAACTCAAAAACGTATCAACTCCTATTGAAATTATAGATCATATACAGAATCATATATTTGGATTTGATTTAAATCCTTTGGCTGTTATTGCAGCAAGAACAAATTATCTTATTGCTATTGAGGCATATATTGAAGCAGTATCTTCTATTGAGATCCCAGTATATCTTACTGATGCAATTTTTTCTCCTAAAAATGAAAAGGGGTTGTATAAATACCATCTTGATACTGAAGATGGTCGCATAATTCTCAATCTTCCTAACGCAATATTCCAAAAGGGGCTGCTTTCTGAAATCTTAGATAAAATTGAAAGTCTAGTCAATTTATCGACGAAATCAGGAGGAAATACTATTTCCGAAGATGAAGCCAAAAGTAATTTGCGCAATTGGTTAGCTGATAAATTAAGAGAGTATGAGATTGAATACATAATTGATTTATTTAATTCTATTCGTAGTTTAGAAATAAAAAACTGGGATGGTATTTGGTGTAGAATTATTAAAAATCATTTTAGTTCGGCGGTGCTAAAAGATTTTGATGTAATTGTTGGGAACCCTCCATGGTTAAAATGGTCTGCACTGCCGCCAGCGTATAGGGATACAATAAAAGAATTTTGCGTTAGATATGGGTTGTTTTCATCTGATAAGTTCTACGGTGGAGTGGAGTCGGATGTATCAACTATGGTTTTATATTCGGCTGCTGAGAAATGGTTAAAGCAAAATGGAAAGCTAGCTATGCTAATTACGCGAAGCGTTTTTAAGAGCGAATCTTCAGAAGGTTTCCGTATGTTTCGTCTTCCAGGAAACAATAATATTAAGTTTAAAGTGTTGGAAGTTCATGACTATACAGCAATTAAGCCTTTTGATGATGCTGTTAATAAACCTACACTAATTGTCTTGAAAAAAGGTACTGCCAAAACTACATATCCACTTAAATGGATAAAGTGGATTAAAAAGGATCAAAACAGAATTTTTAGTAACGATATAATGAGTGATGTTATTCATAAAACAAAGCAAATAGATTTAGTTGCACAACCAATTAACAAACCGGGTAGCCCATGGCTTACAACTACCCCTGACCATATAAATATATTAATAGCTTTAACTCAACCTGCTCAAAAGAATTATTCAGCACGTAAGGGTGTTTGTACGGATTGTAACGGTCTTTTCTATGGTGAAATTAAAGAAAGACGCGGCAACTTAACTGTTTTTAAAAACAATCCGGGGTTAGGTCGCAATAAGGATGTACAGCAGTACGAAAAAACAATAGAATCAGATATAATCTATCCGATTGCAAGAGGAAAAGAAGTATCCGCATTTAAATGGAAGCATACAGGTACTTTTGGTATCATTCCTCAGAAAAGCATGCATGGCTTTAATGAAAATAATATGTTGAAACATTATCCAAATGCGCTTTCTTATTTCAGTAAACAAAAGGAAGTATTATTGAAGCGTTCTAGTTTAAAAAGATATTTACCCGACGATCCGTATTACTCTTGCTGGAATGTTGGAGAATACACTTTTGCTCCTTACAAGGTTTGCTGGGCTGAAATATCAGGAAGTTTCAAGGTGTGTGTGCTATCTTCTATTGATGGAAAAATAGTCATCCCGGATCATAAAATCTATTTTATTCCGCTAGCTTCAGAAGAAGAGGCAATGTATCTTTGTGCTTATTTAAATGCGCCTATGATTGAAGAATTAGTATTAGCTTATGTGGAGACTACTCAAATTGGAACTCATATCACTGATTATATTAAAATACCGCTATTTAATCCAAATAATCCAGTGCATATTTCTTTAGCAAATGTTGCAAGAAATGTGATGGAAGGTTTAGTAACAATAAAGGAAGCAAGAGATATAGCAGATAAACTCTTGCTAAGTGCTAATAAATAGATATTGTAATTGTTATTGAGTCAACTATATAATGTGGTCAGGCTAATTATTACTGAATCATCATCTTCACGGAATATGCTAAGGATTAAAATTTCTTTTGAATAATAACGTTTATTTTGTGATGAAGGACACGATTAATATTAAACCTGGCTATACTACCTATAAGAATACTCAAGCGTTCTTTTAATTACTTAAATTACTAAGCAATAAAACCATTAAATAACAACTTTTTGTCATTTATATTCCAGCATCTTGAAATAAAAAGTAATTTTATATACAATAATAGTAATTATTGTTAATAGGTGGGTGATGATATGATTCCCTTTGAATTAAAACAAGCGATAGATACGGGCTCTGCAATTCTGTTTGTTGGTGCAGGAATGGGCTTTAACATGATAAATGAAAAGGGAGATAAATTACCTGACGGAGTAAAATTAGCAGAAAAAATAGCAACTCATTTTTCTGTTCCAGTTGATGGTGGTAACAAATATGATTTGGCAGCTATTTCACAATATGTTTCTATAAAATTCGGTGGAAAAAAGGAACTTACAGCTTATTTAACTGAATTACTATCAAGAATTGAACCAGACGAATATATGAAATGGATTCCAACAGTTAGATGGAAAGCAATTTTTACGACTAATTATGATAATGGTATTGAAAAAGCGTATGATAATTGTTTGAATCCTGCACAAAATTACGTCTCAATTACTCACATAAGTGGATTTAGCGATACTGCGTTAAAAATTGATGTTCCTATAATTCATTTACATGGTTGTTTATTTGATGATAAAGGTTCTGACATTATTATAACCCAACAGGACTATATTACTTATCAAGAAAAAAAAAGATTTTTATTTGATTTTCTTAAATTAAATATGGCTACATACTGTATATTATACACTGGTTATTCTAATTCAGATCCCAACTGGAATGAAGTGCTAAATGATATTGAAAGGCAATTATTACCTGACAAACCACCTCAATCTTTTAGAATCGACCCTAATACGAATGAAATAGATTCATTTATATTAAAAGGTAGGAGTATTATAACAATAAAAAGTACTTTCAGTGAATTTGTAGATGAAGCGAAGCTTTTATTTGAACCACAAACAATGACAAAGGATACCTTTAAAACATATGAATCTTCAATTCCTCGTGCTTTTTTATCTTCATTTGAAACAAACCCTGCGCCAACAATTCGTTTATTCAAAGCTTGGGAATATGTTAATGAAGTAACATCAGCTGGCACTTCTGCATCGGTTCATGACTATGTACGAGGGGATAAACCAAATTGGAGCATTATTTTTAATAATAAGTTTTTTATTAGAGATTTAGAAGACGAAGTTTATGAAAAGCTACTAGATTTTGCTACTTCGCCAGACAAGACCGCTCATACATGTTTGGTGTGTGCCCCAGCTGGATATGGTACCTCGACATTAATAATGTCATTGGCAAGAAAGCTTATAGAGGATGGGGCAGGAAAGATATTCTACTTTAGAAATTATAAAGATTTACTTGAAGGAGATCTTTTTTTTGCGGTAAATACAAACCCATCAGATTTTCATTTCTTTTTTATTGATAATGCATCAGATTACGCAAATGAAATAAAAAAAATAATTCAACATGCTAAAGAAGCAAAATTAAGATTTGCTCTTGTATTAGGAGATCGAACTAATGAATTAAACCAAGCAAATTTAAGGATTACAAAAGATACTTTTTTCATTCAACCGTTAAGTGATAGTGAGATTGAGCGACTCATAGACTTTTTATCTGAAAATAATGAACTTAATAAAATGGAATATCTAGAAAGATCTCATCAGGTAGCACTAATTAAAAAGAACTATAATAACGAGCTTTTTGTGGCTGTACGAGAAGCTACTGAAGATAAAAAAATAGATGCAATAATAGAAGATGAGTATCATGGAATTCGTGATGATTTCAGTCGGAATGTTTATTCTATTGTATCGTGTTTCCATCAAAACACATCTTGGCTGCGGGTAGATTTACTTGCTTCATTATTAGGAGTTTCAATAACTGAATATTATGAAAAAGTTAGAGAATCGCTTGAAGGTGTAATTTTTTATGAGTGTTTAGATGAAGAAATGGGTTATTACGCGGCAAGAACCAGACATAGAATAATTTCATCCATTATATGGAACAGATGTGTTACAGGGGCGCAAAGAGATTACATTTTACATAATGCACTGGATAATTTAAATCTCGCGTATAACACAGATAAAGTGGCTTTTGATAATTTTATTAAAACAGATACTATAATTGACTCATTAAAATCTCTTGAAAGTAAAATATTATTTTTTGATAAGGCATGTAGATATGATCCCGATAATCCATATGTTCGGCAGCATTATGCAAGGATGCTTGTTAGATCTGGTAATGCTAACTTAGCCTTAGGGATAATTAATCAAGCAATAGATTTAAATGGTTCAATAAAAATATTGTATCACACAAAAGGCTATATACTAAGTAATATTGCATTAAGCACCCCAAATATTGAAATTGCAAGAAGAATATATGGACAAAGTGAAGAGGCATACTATTATGTGCTTAATTATGATAAAAAAGATGAATATTGTTATCAAGGATTAGCTCAGTTGTATTTAGGATGGGCAAAAAGATGTAAAGGTGAAAGCGAAAAAGAGGTAACACTAAGTAAATGTGAAGAAATCGTTGAAAAAGGTTTGCAAAATGCGAGAGATAAAGAGGCCATTTGGATTTCTATCTCTGAAATAGACTCTTACTTGGGCAATCTTGATGATAAAATAATTTCATTACAGAATGCCGTTAAAAATTCACCGAATAGTAGTAGAGCAAAGTTTTTGTTAGCACGTGCATTAAAGCTTAGAGGTGATTTAAAAGATTGTGTTCCTTTACTTAAAGAGATAGTTTATAATAATCCATTGGATTACCGCGCAGCTATGGAATATGCAACTATTTTATTGAAGCTTAATAGACCACTAGATGAATCAATTGCAATTATGCAGCAAAGTACATTGTTCGGGTATTCTGACTCGAGATTTATTTCAATGTTAGGTGGATTACTTTTTTTAAATAAGCAATTTAAGGAAGCTGATAAAGTCTTTGAAGAATCTTTTAAAAGGAACTTTTCGAATTCAAAAATAATAATGTTCGATCCAGAAGATGTAGGCTTATTCCAATATTATATAGCTCATACAAAGTATGTAGGAAGAGGTTATTCATTATTAAGTATAAAAGGGTTTCCTGACATTATATGCCCAGGTTCAAAGTACAATGGCTTGGTCTTAAAGCAAGGGATGGAATTGCCGATTAAAATTGTATTCTCCCCGTCACGGCCAGTGGCGGTTGTAAAAATGTAATAGGAGACCTAAAACTAAAATGGCATCAATATCAAAATACCTACAATAAGATTATTGAAAGGAGCTGAGAGAATCTAACGCGTAACTAACAAAAGCATCTGAAAAGCCAGTATTTATAAGGATTTACAGTTCTCCAAGAGATAAAGACATACAGAAATTCCAGATCCCCTGTCCGGATGGACAGGGGATCTTTTATCTTATAGACGTGCTGCCCATTTAGAAATAGAGAACACGCTCGGGTAAGTGCGCGGTGTTATCCTGTATCAAGGATAACGCATAGCATCTTCTGGGATACGCTGAAAAGTTGAGGGCGCACAGCCGCTTCTTCTGCTGTGTCATCGTCCGTTCCCCCTGCAGCCTTTCTGTTCATATACTTGAATTTCTGCGGATATTCGAATATAATATATCGCGTTGTCTTGTACATAACGGGCGTAACCCGTTTCGGGCGCTCGCGGGCAATCCCTGCAGGCGCAATAAAGCCAATCAGCCCCGGAAAGAAAACCGTTTCAGAAAGAGGTAACCGACATGTTGAAAATTGCAGTTTGCGACGATGTCAGCGACGAGCTTCGGCATATCGCCGCGCTTACCAATGAATATCTGACCGGGCGCAACATAAGCGCCGATATTCGGGAGTTTTCCCATCCGGACGCGCTAATGACGGCCTGCGGGGCCGAAACGTTTCACATCTATTTGATCGACATGGTAATGCCGATGATCAGCGGACTTGAGCTTGGGCGGAGCATACGCCTCGTCAGTACGGACGCGCAGATAATCTATATCACCACAGAGCCCGGCTTTGCGCTGGACGCATATTCGGTCAATCCCCTGCACTATCTGCTAAAGCCCGTGGATAAGGAAGCGCTGTTTGCCGCTCTGGAGTTGGCGGCGGAAAAGGTGGGCTTTGGCGAGGAAACAGTAGTCACGGTCAAGACGCGGGAAGGTCTGCGCACTCTCTCCGCCGATGTTATCGCCTGCGGCGAATATGTGCGCCATACCGTGACCTACACGCTTTTAAGCGGCGAGCAGGTCGAGACATCAACCATCTCCGGCAGCTTTGCGGAGCACGTCGCGCCACTGCTGGGTGACCGGCGGTTTATCCAGCCTCACGCCGCCTTTATAGTCAACATGAGTTGCGTGGAACGGCTCTCTAAAGACGGCTTCACAGTGAAAGGCGGTGGCTTCGTGCCCGTTTCCGGCAAGCAGTTTTCCGCTGTGCGCAACGCTTATATGAGCTATAGGATGGGGGTAGTGTGAGGATGCAGCTTTATGATATCCTGCGTGCCATCGTCACAAACGCCATGTTTGCAGTGCTTCTGTTTACGCTGGCTCGTCCAAAATACCGTCCGCAGACACTGTGGGTGTCGCTGGCGGCGATTGTGTCGCTGGATCTGGCAATGAACATCTTCTTCTATCTGAGAAACGACTATACGACACTGGGAAAGCTGGACATACTGTTTTTCATCCTTATCGGCGTCACCGTGAAGCCACTCTTCCGTGAAACACTCATGCAGTGGGTATTCAACTGCTTCACGGCCATGAACGTCTATGCCGTCTCGGTTATTTTAAGCTATTACCTCTGCGGGCTGTTTCCATATCCGAATTACGCCATCACTGTGCTGCGCTTTCTCCTGTTTGCTGCCGCAATATTGCTGTTTCGCAAGCGTCTGCGTCCTCTCTATCGTCAGGCGGCAGAACATTGGAGCGTCTACTTTTTTGTTGCGGCCGGTCTCTTTGTGAATTTTGCATGGTATTTCATGGCAAGCGAAGATGTGGAGCGGACGCTGACAGAGAATGTTGTCCCGCTCCTGCTGCTTGTC
Organism: Bacillota bacterium; assembly: GCA_023393165.1. Classification (GTDB taxonomy): domain Bacteria; phylum Bacillota; class Clostridia; order Christensenellales; family Christensenellaceae; genus JAEYKI01. The sequence goes on from JAEWMJ010000045.1 coordinate 36,290, forward strand.
TTGCTGACGATGCTCGTATATATAGCAATCTATCTTTCTCTGCGAAAAACATTGCGGCAGGCGGCGCTGCGGGAAGAAAACCTGAAAATCCAGTCCGACCGGGAACTTACCCGCCAGCGTCTTTCGCTGATGGACGAGACCGTGCGGCAGATGAGCATTGTGCAGCATGACCGCCGCCACTTCAACAACACGCTGCTTTCCCTGCTGCAGCAGGGCGAAGCAGACAAGGCTGCCGGCCTCATCCGGCAGCAGAGCGAGGCGCTGCCGCAAAAGCCGCAGAGCTACTGCCAGAACATATCGGTGAACGCCGCTGTATCCTATTATGCCGAGCTTGCGCGGCAGCTGGGGGTTCGCTGTGAACTGCGGCTGGATATTCCGGAAAAGCTCGACATAGATGAGCTTTCGCTGGCAATGGCAGTATCAAACCTTATGGAAAACGCCATTACCGCCGTCTCAGCCCTGCCTGCGGAACAGCGCATGCTGCGCTTTACCGCCGTGAACACGGGACAACTCATTCTTGAGCTGAGCAACCCTTATGACGGCGAGGCAGTGTTGGACGAAAACGGCTTTCCCATATCTTACAAGGAGGGCCACGGCAAGGGCACTCAAAGCGTAGCCGGCTTTGTGAAGGAGTGCGGCGGCGAGCTGGCGTATAACGTTTTGGACGGTATATTCAGGGTTCGGCTGATGGTGTGAGAACAGATGTAAACACGCTGTCAAGCGTCATTTCTTCAAAATTCGACTACATTAAGTAGAAAATCGCACCTTTTAAGTAAGAAACAAACGCCCCCTTCTTTTTGATGCTATCCTCTCTGCAGGAAAGAAACGAAAAGAAGGGAGCGTTTGTTTATGAGCGGAACTTCCAGACGGCGAGAAGATCAGGCGCTGTCCGCCCCAATTTCGGTGACAACGTCTGGCCAAAACAGAGCTGTCCCGCTTTTGCGCCACGGGACGGTGCGGCGGAGTAGACCTGTTGGTACCGCGTCTACGCCGACTTCCATCTGGATAAACCCCGTGCGCTGGATGTGGGCGTATGCTACTGGCCGAAGAAGATACAGACAGAAAAATCGAGGAACTAGCTATGAAAAAGTGACTTTAAGCATAGCCCTGACACTGTGCATAGCGCTAACGCCGCTGCTCACCATAGCGCCAGAAGCGCGGCACTAGATAATGATAATGTCTATGCATTCACGAAGGGATCAGCTTTACCGACATGGAGCTTAGTGTAGCTCTTTTCCGGCCATAAGGTCGGCAATATGGAATCATTGGAGGAAATGAACATGAAAAAAAGAATTCTCTCTTTATTACTGGCGTCCGGCATGGTAATTTCTCTGGCGCTGCTCACTACCGGATGCTCACCCAAAACCAGCGCGCCTGAGACTTCCGCACCGGAGACATCCGCGCCGAAGGGCGCCGCGGCCTTGTGGAAAGCGGGCGACACAAGAAACAAGATCGTCGTCATGAGCGACATCCACCTCGGTATCGATGACAACTATACCGAAACGCTGAAAAACCGTCCGCTGATCATTGAGTTTTTGCAGCGCCTGCAAAGCACGGCAGATGTGCGCGAGCTGGTGATTGACGGTGATTTTCTGGACGAGTGGTTTCTGCCGGTCTATTATCCCAGCTACACGGATGAAAGACAGTTTTATAAAGACGTGATGGCCAACAATCAGAGCGTGATCGACGAGTTGAACAATGTGATTGACAGCGGGATAAAGCTGGTCTACGTAATCGGAAACCATGACATGACGCTGGAGGCCGACGTTTTGCAGGAAGCGATCCCTAACATCGTTCAAGCCAGGGATGCGGAAGGGCTCGGTACTTATTACACAGGCGACCGAAACGAGATCGCAATCGAACACGGGCACCGTTACGATGTGTTTTCCGCGCCGGATACGGTCTCCAACGCGGAGTTATGCGGCAATGACGATACCATTTTGCCCGCAGGGTATTTTTACGCCCGCTATGCCGCCACATGGGTGCTGGAGGGCCGTCCGAAGGTAGAGAAGGAGCTGCCGGTGGTAACGGGCGTGCCGGAGAAGACCAATACTGATCAGTATGGCGCTTATATTTATTACTCGCTTCTCAAAGACATCTCCGCGCGGATGACGCCCAACGAGGGCCTTGACGAGAAGATATTTGATATGCACATAGCCGGATTTGACGATACATATACTTATCTTGATTTCTACCCGGCTCAGCAGGAGGATGGAACTATTACCGCGCCGGTACTGTTCAAAAATATTCAGCGCACGTGGGACGAGCGTCAAAAGGTTAACAATGTCAAGGTTCCTAACAGCTTCATTGAGGCGGTAGCCGGAACTCTGAACTGGGAATACTATTTCAGCCAAGCAAAGGCGCAGTATCTGGAAAACCCGGACGAAAATGTGGACGTGGTCGTGTTTGGCCATACCCATGTGCCCAAATATCAGGACATGGGCGACGGGAAATACTACCTGAACGACGGAACCTGGATCGACAATAACACCGACTATCCGGACGCCACCCGCACGTTTGCGGTCATCACCACCGGCGATAAGGATACAGCCGCGCTGTACAAGTATACGGAAGACGGCTCTGTTATCGATATTGGTGCCAGCGTCAGCAATGAAGCCGCAGAGGCTTCCGAACTGTCGGAGCCGTCGGCGGAATAAAAGCGGCGGCAGTGAAATAGCTGGAGAGTCGGTCTACATGGCGAACGATTACTCTTTCCACGAATTTCTATCGAGACGCCATACGGTAGCCGAGAGGACTGGATGATGACAGAAAAAATGCATAACAATTAGGCGCTACTCTCTGGAAAATCGCTGATCAATTACGCGCCGCAATGGATTCAGTTCTCCAGGAGGTAGCCTTTGGTACTTGCCAAAGCTGCTTAAATCCCTATTCTACTGGATTTCAGAAGGTATGGGATGCGCTGAAGAGCGTTGGATATAGGTTCGTAACTGACACATTAATACTTGCTATAAAAGGATGTTTTTAATCAAGAAAGCATCCTTTTTTATTTTATTGATTGTTTCTGAATAATTTATTTTATTATTCAATACTTCTTTTTTAATTAATTCATTTTGTATTATTTCAACCAAATGATTAACTTTCCGGCTTTGTTCAATGATTTCTTGTGTCTCGGATATCTTTGTGCCGTTCTTTAATGCTTTGTCAATCAGCTTATTCAATTTCTTTCGTTCTTTTGCTAACTTTCTATACAATTGTGAATGATTCATAAAACCTCCTTAGATAATACAAAAATTGTATTTTGTTTGGGATATTCTCTATTACTGATCATGATTAACCATATACGGTTATAATATATTGGCGATTTCCAAATGTCAACCGTATACGGGTAATGTGTTAGGTATAAACTTGCTACCATTTTGTTATACTAACCGCCAAAGGTTGAAAGGGGTAGCAATATGACTTATTCAGATGCCATTGCTATACGTATAAGCCAGGTATGCCTGGAGAAAAAAATTACGCTCAACAAGCTGGCAACTCTTTCAGGGTTACGCCAATCAACTCTCGATAATATCGTAAAGGGAAATACAAAAAATCCTACGTTGAAAACGCTTCATCGAATCGCCGTCGGTTTAGATATAACTGTTTCCGAGTTGTTGAATTTCGATGAAATGAACGAGACGGTCTTTGAAGATGAGTAATGAAATTAATTATAAACGCCTATAATTTCTAAGAAAAACTAATGGGACGGATATCTTAGGTGGAGTAGGCAGGGCCAACAACAAGAACCGTACCCTAATTTCCGTCGTACTCTCCAGTTCTCCAAGAGATAAAAAAATACGGAAATACAAAATCCTTTGTCCAATGACAGGGAATTCTTTAGGTTCGTCTTTCTATTCTTTTGTCAGAGAGGGCGAGGAAGATTCCGATTTCTCCCTTACGCCCTCTTCGACACCTCTCCTGTAACCCATTAAAACCGGCCCGCAGGGGCCTCGGGTCATACTCCTCAAGCCTATCTCCAATGCTTGATCATCTGGTTTACCTCTGGTTTCCTGATAGGAAATATACAAAGGAGGAACTGGAAAATGGATTCAACCATGATGAACGCATACAAAGCTTGAAACCGTTCGGAAGGAACGAGACCCCAGCAGCAGGGAGAAGTCTTATTGGAGATTACTTTGAATATGGAAAAGAGCGTGAAAGAGATCGGGAGGTACGGGGAGGTACTGACGATCCTGCAAATCTAATTTGCGCAAAATTCTTGACGGTACCTCGGGCTATATTACCGCATGGGAAACCGATAATGCGTAAGTTCGGATGTTTCATATCCGGTTCTATCATGCTATACTAAAACAAAAAAGGGGGGGAATTATGAATTTCGACCGGATAGACGCAGACATCCTTAGCAGCCTCATCGGCCCGGTAAGTGAAGTTGACCGGGAAGCCATGAACAAAAACGTGGAATGCTTTCTGCATCCCAAGGTAAGCCTTTTTATCCCTTCCCTGGGTCATTGCGCCTACGCGGTCACGCCGGATCATACGCATCCAGCCTATACCTTTATATATTATTTTTCTGCGGTGGATGATTTTGTGGTGGAAGGACAGCACATGTCGTATGACCTGAAAGAAGGAAAATGCCTGTCCGCCATGTCGCCGGGGATTCCGCATCAGGAGATCGAAGAGGAATTTTATCAGAGCTACATTGCAATCGCCATTGAAGCGGCGTTGTTTGAACAGACATTGCTGCAATATTCCCCGCAGGTTCCGCTTTTCCGGGGAGAAATATTTGCGCCACATCCTGATCTGCTGGGCTCTCTCCGGTGCTTTATGGCGATTTCAAGTGAAAACGACCCGAAGAACAAGGAACTGCTGGATCATTTGTCATGCATTACGGCGCACCTTACGGCGCGTTCGGTAACGGACGGAGCGCAGCAGGCTGTCCCATTGTACGACCGGTTTGAGGTCGACCGGGCTGTCGCCTACATAAACAGCCATTTTTCTGAAAAGATTACGATTGAGGATATAGCCGGACGGGTAAACCTTTCCGCAGGACATTTTTCAAAAATATTCAAATCCATAACAGGAGAAACGCCCAATGACTTTATACATATGCTGCGGCTTAAAAAAGCCTGCACCATGCTGACGGCGGGCGAAGCAAATATAACGCAAACAGCAATTGCCTGCGGGTTTAACAGTTCCTCTTACTTTTCTGCCTCTTTTTTGGAAAAATATAAAATGACGCCCTCCGCTTACCGCCAAAGATACTCAAAAAAGTAAAAGCACAGGATATTGATATTTTTACTTTAAATTTTGAAGGTCAGGAGAGGGAGGATGCATTAGAATAGGCCTATAAATAAATAATAGGAGGCCTGAATATGAGCGTTCAACTGACCGATATTTTATTATTTGCGAATCAAAACCCATCCTGCTGGCTTGCAACCAGCGAAAACGGACAGCCGCACGTGCGCGGGATGCTGATGTGGTATGCGGATGAAACCGGATTTTATTTTCACACGGCAAGGGCAAAAAGGCTTTTTCACCAGATAGAGTCAAATCCAAAGGTGGAGGCGGGATTTATCCGAAACGCAAACGATCCGGTGAATTTTGAAACACTGCATGTAACCGGAATTGCCGAAGAGGTGCGGGACGAGGAACTTGCAAAACGTTTGTTTGAGGAAAGGCCCTGGCTTTTGGATAATATCAGGAGATCGGAGATCGACACGGAAACGGTAATTTTCCGCATTGTACAGGGATCTGCATATATCTGGAACATGTCATGGAATATAAAAGAAAAGGAAGCGCCGCGAGTCCGTTTTTAATCTTATTGAGCAATTAGATGAAAATTAACGGGCAGTTCTTACAAGGATAAAAAGGTTTGCTGATATTAACCGGCAAACTTTTTTATATTTTGTTTGATTTGCCGCTTCAGGAATAAGTAAAGATTACATGGATGATTCTTGTATCAAGTATTGGAATAGTGTATATTGAAAAATGAATCGATAATTTGAGCGGATAACTTGGAGCGGTCAAATGGTTTTAAAGGGTTTTAAACTGGGAATGGCGCTGCAGTTTGCCATCGGACCCATATGCCTGCTGGCATTCCGCACAGGAAGCGCGTGCGGTTTTATGGCCGCCCTGCCGCTGGTTTTTGCGGTTGCAATGGTGGACGCCTGTTATATTTTTCTTGCGGGGGCGGGCGTGGGTGCCGTTATCAATAAAAATAATGTGAAAAAAATATTTAAGGCAGTGGGTTTTTCTGTACTGCTGCTTTTTGGCCTGAACATCATTGCTGGAGCGTTCGGCCGTCCGATGTTGCCCGGGCTGTCCCTGCTGCCTGGTAAGGATGAAACGAATATCTTTTTGCAGGGCGTGCTTCTGACCGCATCCAGCCCTATGACCATACTCTTTTGGAGCGGCGTGTTTTCCATACAGGCAGCCATGCATTGTTTAAACAGAAAACAGCTTGTGTTTTTCGGTGCGGGATGCGTTTTGTCCACACTGGTTTTCCTGGCAGCTGTCGCAGCTTTGGGCTGCATTGTAAAAGGCGTGATCCCGCCCGCAGTCATGATCTGGCTGAATATTGCCGTGGGAGCAATGCTCATATTCTGGGGAATCAGGCTGCTTTTAAGCAAAAAAGACTACGGCGGCAAAGACGGTCAGAGAATATCAAACAGAAAAAAGGAGCTAATATGACAAATCCGGCAATATGGAATAGGAGAAGCATCAGAAAATATTTGGATATGCCCGTACCCCGGGAGATGGTAGAGGAAATACTCAGGGCGGGAATCAGCGCGCCGTCATCCAAAAACCGGCAGCCGTGGCGCTTTGTTGTGATCACGGACAAAGAAAAGCCTGCCATGCTGGAGGCTATGTCGCGGGGAATTCGGAATGAAACAGACGGCGGGGGCTTGCTTCCCGGCAGCATGCAGTATATAAACGGCGCAAAACAGACATTGAGCATTATGGAGCAAGCCCCGGTGAATATATTAGTTCTAAACCCGCTGGGCGCTTCTCCGCTGGACGTCATATCGGCAGAAGAAAGGTTTTATGAACTTGCAAATACGTTATCCGTGGGCGCGGCAATCCAAAATATGTCCCTTGCCGCGGTGGATTTGGGACTTGGAAGCCTTTGGATCTGCGATATATTTTTTGCTTACCGCGAATTAACTGCCTGGCTGGATACAAAGGACCAACTGGTATCCGCAATTGCATTGGGATATCCCGGAGAACAGCCTATGCTAAGACCACGTAAATCAGTTCAAGATGTAACCGAATGGAGATAGCTCAGAAATATTTATATAAAAAAACGGCGCGATACATATCGCGCCGTTTTACCTTTCAGGACTCTCAGCCCGGTTGGTCCGTTTCCAGCTCAAGCATTTGTACGTATGTCCATGTCTTGCCCATATCATCCGAAACATATTGCAGCTGCATGGTTTGGGGCCCTTCAAAATCGCTGTCGTCCCCTTCGTCTATCAAAAGGATCAGCTTGCCGTCTTGCAATACCGGCGCTTCCGGACTTGTGAAAAATGGGATAAATTCGGCCTTCATCTCAAAATGAACGGGTTCCCATGTCTCTCCGCCGTCGTCCGTTCGGTAGACCATGGATTCCGCACCCTCGGTATAGGGATAGCAGATAAACCCGGTTTTGCCGTCAACAAATCCTGCCGACCGCATCAGGCGGTCGCGAGGACCCCTACCTGTATTTTCCCATGTCAGGCCGCCGTCGGTTGTCTTGAGTATTGTTTCCGCCTCAAATGACATTGTTTTATCGCTTCCCGCAATTATATAACCGTTTCTCACGGAAGGGAAACTTAAAAACTTGTTATGGATGTACACGGGCGCGCCCAAAATTTCCGATGTATTCCACGTTTTGCCCATGTCGTCGGAATAAAGGCAGGCAAGCGGCGAATTGAAACCGCCATAAAGGATTGCGGTTTTCTCGGGGGAAATTACGTAGCTTCCGGGTTTTAATTCGTTGTATTTAAAATGGCCGTCCACATAATAATCCAACCGGTCAACCGGCAGGGGCGTATCAATCCAGGAATTTCCGCCGTCGTAACTTACCGAACAAACCTTATTTTCTATTTTATAGGTATATTGCGCCGGATCATAAGGCATATCAGCCATAAATTCCTGCTGGTATTCGTCCTTCTCTTTTTGCCCGCTTACGTTGTATTGCTCCAGATCGTAGGCCGCCGGACGTTCAATATTTGACGCCTTGTATGCTACAGTGCCATGGGCAGCGGTGGAAACGTCAAACATCACAACCCATTGGCATTCGATCGTATCATTCCCCTGATCAACTGTGCCCCAATCTGAAAATGTTCCCGAGCGCGGCGTCCTGGGCTTGAAGGAAAAATCGATCTGTACGATCTGCCGTTCAGCGTTTTCAAGTATTTGAACGGATTTCAGTATATACGTATCGATCCGGTCGGTCCATTTTATATAATCCTGCTGACGTTCGGCAATCAGGGAAAAAAACCAGTCGCGGGATGCGTCGCCAAGACTTTCTGTTTCGTCGCAGGCAACGGTATAGCCTAAAGGCGCGGAAAGAAGGATCCGGCTTTGCTGCCATTTATAATAACCGAAGAACAAGACTGCAGCAGCCGAGATGACAGCGCATATTATAATAATTATCACGCGCGCCGAATTTTTTCTTTTGATTTCATCATTGGACAAATCGCTCAGTTGATCGCTCATGGTTTCGCTTCCTTTTTAAATATTGGTTAATATTATATCACATTCAATGAGATTTTTAGCACACGTTTAGACAAACAAATGGAGAGATTTTTGGAAGACTATATTGACAGCGTAACATTGTTATGTTATATTGAATTCATAAAACGTAACAATGTTACGTTTTGGAAAGGAAGAGAAAATGAACCTGATATCAAAAAAAGATCTGCTTGCCATAACCGGCATTTCCTACGGCCAGTTGTACAGATGGAAAAGGGAACGCCTTATCCCGGACGAATGGTTTATAAAGCAATCCTCCTATACTGGACAGGAGACATTTTTCCCGAGAGAGCAGATTATAAGCAGGGTACAGTCTATACTGGAACTGAAGGACAGCTATTCTCTGGAGGAACTGGCGAAAATCCTTTCTCCCCAGACCTCAGAGGTGACAGTTTCCTTGGACGATTTGCAGGAAATCGCCGGTTTGGATCAGGAAATTTTGCATTTACTGCCCGAAATCTACGGCAAGACACAATACGGCTTCCTTGACGCCGTTTATATAACGGCAATCGTGCAAACGGCAAAAAAGGCCGGGCTTGCCGCAATGCAGACCGGGGAACTGATAGAAAAGAGCGCTCACGCGGCTTCCCGGATGAAAAATGTGGATTCCACCTGCACGGTTTTTATTTCAGAAGGGGAATATCATACCGTGTTTACCGGAAACGCAGTGCCCATAGTATTTGACGGAAGCATAGAGGTTGCCGGGCAATCTTCTGTCAATGAGACTGCGGATAAAATAAAAGTAAATTACAAAAATCTGTTTGTGCGTAAATAAATATTTAATTTTTATAAAGGAGATAATTATCATGACGGACTACCGTATGGAAGGAATATGCAAAATAAACGGCGGAGAATTTGGTACAATGACTGTCGACGGGATAGGCACATGCACCGGCGACCTTAAGGTGGAGAGTATCTGCATCAACGGGGTGTTTAAATGCCAGGGCGCAGTGGAAGCCGGGACGCTGAAAAGCGACGGCACCGCCGATTTTGATTCCAGTATCCGGGCTGGAAAAATTCATGTAGACGGCGTGCTGAACGTAAAGGGCGATACCAAGATCGAGGCGGAAGAAGTCGTCTGCAACGGCGTGATACGGGCAGAGGAGATATGCGCGGATATCGTCCGGGCGGACGGCGCCATCAACGCCAGGGAAATCACGGGCGACAGGATCCGAATCAATTCCTGCGCGCCTTTGATAGCAAGGTTTTTCATGAGAAAATTCTCGCACATTGACCTGATCGAAGCTACCCAGGTAGAATTAACCGGCGTTATTGCAAAGTCGGTGAACGGAAAAGATATCAGAATAGGGCCCAACTGCGAGATTGAAAATCTTGACTGCAACGGAACATTATTCATTGACAGGAAGTCGAGCGTAAAGAATATTACGGGAAACTATACGATGCAGTGATAAATTTTTGGGAAACGGATAACTGTTCCCATTGACTGCGGATTTCGCCCGTGGTATAATGCATACAATTGTTATAAAATGGAGGGTTTCTTGTGATTCATATCAGACTTCGTTTTCCAAATTTGGACTAAAAGAATATGTTCAAAGGCTCTGCTTGCAAAAGAAGAGTAAACGGGATTAGTCTGTCTGTCTAAAGAAACCTTTGTTTTTAAAGCAGATACGATTCGCATTATATAAACACCAGGTAAATACAATCCCAAATGAATTCCGGTTGTTCCCTGTATCGGAGCATCAGGTTGTTCTGTTTGGCTGTATCAGCAAATCCGTTTACATGAACCGCAGCAGCGCCTGCGGTTTTATTTATTTAAGGCAAAACTAATAACGATTTTATTCTGAGAAAGGTTTATATCATATGAAAGCCAATCAAAACTGGAAAAAGAAAACGGCTCTTTTTTTAAGCAGTCAGACCATATCGCTTTTTGGCTCCTCTCTTGTCCAATATGCGATCACATGGTATATTACATTGACCACGCAGTCCGGGGCCATGATGACGATCTCCATTCTTTGCGGGTTCCTGCCTGCCTTTATTTTGTCTCCGTTTGCAGGCGTGTGGGCTGACCGCTATAACAGAAAGTTTCTTATCATTTCCGCGGACGCTTTGGTCGCGGTTTCGACCCTCATACTCGCGATAGTCTTTTTAAACGGATATAATGAGCTCTGGCTGATATTTGTGGTATCCGCTATCCGGGCGGTCGGAACCGGTATTCAAAGCCCGGCAGTGGGCGCTATTCTGCCGCAGCTTGTTCCTGCGGAAAAACTGACGCGGATAAACGGAATAAACAGTACCCTGATGTCGCTTACCACCCTGGCTTCGCCCGCAATCAGCGGCGCGCTGCTTGCGATGGCGCGGATTGAGTATATTTTCTTTATCGACGTAATCACCGCAGCCATTGCGATTACCATAATGCTTGCGTTCCTTAAGATTCCGGTGCATGAAAAGGCTGCTGAAAAACAGAAAATAAGCTACTATGCCGATATGAAGCTGGGTTTTTCATATATCAAAAATCACAGGTTTCTCAAACAGTATTTTCTGTTTTATGCGATCCTTTTTATATTGATCGCGCCTGTCGCCTTTTTATCTCCGCTGCAGGTGACAAGGAGCTTTGGCGGAGACGTCTGGCGGCTGACTGCGATTGAGATTGCATTTTCATTGGGGATGATGGGCGGCGGAGCCGTGATAGCTTCCTGGGGAGGCTTTAAAAACAGGATACATACGATTGTTCTGGCTGCGGTGATATCCGGCGCTTGCACTTTTGCACTGGGCTTCGTATCCATATTCTGGGTTTACCTTGCAATCATGGGACTTATCGGCATCGCCATGCCGCTCTTCAATACGCCCTCAATGGTGCTGCTTCAGGAAAAGGTGGAGGAGAACTATCTGGGCAGGGTGTTCGGCGTTATGACAATGATTTCAACTTCCATGATGCCCCTGGGAATGCTGATATTTGGACCCATAGCGGATATTGTCAGGATAGAATGGCTGCTGATAGGCACAGGACTGCTTCTGGTTGTACAGGGATTCATTGTGTTGGGCAGCAAGGTGCTGATCCAGGCAGGCTGCCCTGCAACAAAAAACATTGCCGATTAACGCTTGCTTTGCTTCCGGGTCTCCGTTCCGGATGGCCCGGAGATCCGGATATTTTGTTTTGGCCGGCTTTACGTACAGGAATTGAAGAAATGGACATACCTGATATTGTAAACGCGCCTGGCCGGATGTATATTGGTGTTATAAGGTATTCTCTTACTGCACAAACGAATGGAGGTAAAATGCGTGGAATGGTCCAAGATGTACGGGCAGGATCAAATTCCCGGCTGGGCCGACATAAGCAATTATGTGGGCAGCACGCTTTGGGAGGAATTGAATGACTGGCTGAAGGCAACCTTTGGGGTGTCGCCAAAACAAACGTACAGCAAATGTTCGGCTCAGCCGGGGTGGAACGTGAAATACCAAAAAGGCGGAAAATCTCTTTGCACGCTTTATCCGATGTCCGGATATTTTATCGCGCTGGTTGTCATTGGAAACAAGGAGATGACGGAAACGGAGCTTTTGGCCCCGGATTTAAGCGAATATACCAGAAACAGATTCGAGTCCACGCAGTTTTCGTGTGGGGGTAAATGGCTGATGCTGCATGTAAAAGATGCCGGCGTCCTGGAAGACGTAAAAAAACTGATCGGCATCCGCGCCCGGCTAAAGTAGATAAACACATCAATTAAGTGGGGAAATTGCAATGCTGATAGAAGATTCGAATTTCAAAGACAGATTATCAGGAAAAATTGTGCTGGTTACGGGCGCAGGCGGCGGGATCGGTTTTGAGACGGCCAAAAATCTTGTCTGGATGGGAGCCACCGTAATCATAGCGGAAATCGACCGTGAAAAAGGGGCGTCTGCGGCCAGTGCGATCAACAGCGAATTGAAATGCAGCCGCGCAATGTTTTATCACATTGACATCGCCGATGAAAAGCAATTGGAAGAAATGTCTGAATACCTTATCAAAAATTATGGTTTTTTGGACGTGATCATCAATAACGCAACCGTAACGCCCATGGGACCGGTTGACGAGGTACCGGTGGAGGACTGGGATAATAGTTATTTTGTTAATTTGAGGGCTCCGGTGTTTTTGGCGCGGAAGTTTATTCCGCTAATGAAAGAGAAAAATACAGGTACCCTTGTGTTTGTGCCGTCTTCGGGAGCCGCTCCTTATATGGGCGCGTATGAAGTGTTTAAAACTTCCCAGGTGGAACTTGCCAATACGATTGCTGCTGAGCTGGAACAGACGGATATTTGCGTTTACAGTATCGGTCCCGGCCTGGTGAAGACCGGTACGGCGGTTGAACAAATAAAAAAAATAGCGGCTTATATGGGCGTCTCACCGGAAGAGCTTTATGCCTTAAATGAAAAGCATATTCTGGATGTGGAATCGGCAGGAGTTGGATTCGCCGTATCGGTGGCTATGGCTAAGAAGTATAAAGGGCAGGAAATAGGCTGTATCCAGGCGCTGATGGACTCCGGGATTATAAAGCGGGAAGATGCCGGAGCCCAAAAAGGATCCCCGGTTCCATTGGACGGGGAGGCTGTAAGAACGCATTTATCCAACATATTTTCCGTTTATGAGGAGCAATATGAAGGATGGCTGAAAAGAAACCTGTTTGAGCGTCAGTGGGTTATGAGGGATTTAAAAAAAATTATGAAACTTTCCGCAGAACAGGTTCGGGATAGACTTAAGAATTACGAAGCTCTGGCAAAACAGGGAGAGTATGGCGAGATCAGTAGGGATAAAGATCTGTTTGGGCTGCTGAAAGTTTATTGGGAACATCAGTTGAAGCTGCTGAAAGGATATGAAAAGGACCCTGCCAAACTGGAGGAGAGTTCAAAGATCATCTGCGGCTGGATCGAAGAAATAGAATCAGTAATCGGTCTGTTAAATCAGCGCCATTTATGATGTTTCTGAAGCGGGAAGCGGAGGCGGCTGTTGTTTTGCTGCACGAGATTTACGGAGTCAACAGATTTATAGAAGAAGCCGGCCGGGAGTTTTACGGCTGGGGATTTGACGTGTATTGTCCGGATTTAATAGGGAGCGGAGCGTGTTATCCTTATTCGGAATCCGATCAGGCCTATGTGAATTTTCTCGGGGCCGGAGGATTTGAGCAGTACGTTCAAATAAACAACATGATGCGGGGATTAAAACAAAAATATGCCAGGATTATTCTGATAGGTTTCAGCGCAGGCGCCACAATTGCATGGAGATGCACCCAAAGCAAGCTGTGTGACCGCATGGTGGGGGTATACGGTTCGCGTATCCGGGATTATAGGGAAATTGAACCTGAGTGCGGATCGCTTCTGCTTTTTGCCGATAAGGAGAAATCTTTTGACGTCAGGAAACTTGCGGATGATTTGCGGAACAAAAAGAACACTTCGGTTATATTATTGGAAGGAAGCCACGGGTTTATGGATCCTTATTCCAAAAGCTATGATAAAGAGCCGGCGATAAAAGCAATAAATGAGATCCGTGAATTTATTCGGGATTCGTAATCAAAACGGCTAATTTACTGCATGATTCTTTAGTTCGATGGTTTCAATTTTTCCGTCAAGATTGATTGTAACGATAGGTGTCGCGTCCTCTTGAATCATCCTTCCGTTATTATCCCGAAATGTATATGTTTTTTGCATTAAATCCCCGGTATCATAATCCTCGGTTAACCAGCCGGAAATACTGCCTCCTAGATAAGAAAATTCAAAATGTTTAACAGAAGATAAATCAGAAAGCTCTTTTTTATAGGTCACTGTCAAAACAGCGTTCCCGTAGCTGTCATAATGCAGCCCGTTTGGACCTTCCGAAAAACAGCCCATATAATTTGTTTTGTATTCGGCGCTCCAGGAATCGTTTTCACCAAAAAATACAAAGTGCTGCAGTATTATATCGGAATCCGAAGCGCCTGATATGGCAAGCATCAGAACGATGAATATGGCGGCAATTATTTTTTTGATCAATGCACCCACCCCATAATGATTACTGCTGCAGAAACGAAAAAATGTTTACTATTTTTATATTATAGCTTGTTATCTGATACATGTAAATATATGGATGGCGATGTTTGGAGAAAGACCCCGGAAACATGTTGTTCTCCGGGGTCTTTATATAGAAGGAAAAATCACTTGTTGTAATATTCATCCACCGCAGCAAAGAAAGCGTCAATATTTTCCCATTTGGACAGGGGCGGTATATCGCAGCCCGAGGAAATTACGAAGTTGGAATATCCGCTGCATTTTTCAAGGAGTTCCAGCGTCGCCTTCCGCACGGACTCCGGCGTTCCGTTTCTGAACTGGCTTGCAGGGTCAATATTGCCCATAACGATTTTATCGCGCGGGAATTTCTTTACCATCTCTTCCATATCTATCGCGTTGCCGAAATGGAATGCTGAAGCGCCTGTCTTCAATATGGAATCAAGAAGTATGATGGTATTGTTTCCGCAGTTATGATAGATCAGGATGAAATTGTCGTCCTGTACGGCGTCAGCAATCTTCCGGACGTACGGCGTTGAGAACTCTTCGATCAGAGCAGGGGAAAGGATACCGGCCAGAGGCTCGGCCATCACGATGCCGTTGGCGCCGGTCGCCTTATAGGCTTTGATATAGTTGATTAAAAATTCAGTAACTTTCTTAAGCGTTATATGGACCATCTCGGGTTCTTCATAGCAATTGATCATGACTTCGGATACGTCCATCAGCCTGCCGGCGAGCGAAAACGGTCCGATGGTTCCGGCAAACACCGGCCTGTCTGTAATTTGGCCGCATGCCAGTTTAATCGCATTTACATACAGGTTGGTCCGGCCGGCCGTAACTTCGGGAACTTTTAAAGCTTTTGCGTCTTCTACGCTTTTTACGATGCGCCCTATCACGGTGGGAACCTCATCGTCCGAAACACGGATTTCGGAACCAAACGCCTCCGCCTCCACCGAAAGATCCATCATACTGAGAGATGCGGCTGCATTCACCCGGTCGGCGATCATTTTCATCCCTTTTGCCTGCATTTCGCTGGATGATATCAGTTCCTTTACGCCTATATTTAACAATTGAATAGACGGGAAGGATAAAACCGGAATTGCCTTTTTTACTTTAGCGTCTTTCGTCTCTTCCAGCCATTTTTTCATATTCATAATAACAAACTCCTTTTATAATAATGATCCCTTTGATATAATGTAAACTTAATTCCATTTTAAATCTTTTACAATATTCTCCTTTTAATAACTATTTTGCGTAGCTGGAAGAATTTAATACCAATTTCGAATCACGATGTATGCGGCGCAATAATAAGGAATGCTTTATTTTTTACAGGGTTCAGTGTATAATTAAAAAGCGCTGTTTTAACAAGTGTTTTACAGATGCTTTTTGAATTGCCGTCCCAGGCTTTCTGCGCCCGGAAAATTATAAAATTTTTAAATTATTGTGCAACAGGGGAATGCTGGGAATAGAATATTAAAGTATTGTAAAAAGAAGAAAAAGACTGTAAGATGTATTAAGATATGGTTATATTACGGAAAAAATAAACTGCAAATAAAACCGGTATGCAGGGACGCATTTTGATGATGATTGCATGGACGGTGTATGCAGTTTTTTTAAAACTTCGGAGGATTTTTATGGCGAGACTGTTTGGAACAGATGGAGTCAGAGGCATTGCAAATGAAAAACTTAACTGTGAACTGGCATATAAACTGGGGCAGGTGGGCGCATATTGCCTGACAAATGCGGTACACCAGGCCAAAATATTAATCGGCAAAGATACAAGAATATCCGGGGACATGCTGGAATCGGCTATGGTCGCCGGCATCTGCTCGGTCGGCGCGGAAGCGGTGTTGGCCGGAGTGATACCCACCGCTGCGGTCGCTTATCTCACATTGCATTTTGAGATGGATGCCGGCGTAATGATATCCGCTTCACATAATACCCTTGAGTACAACGGCATCAAGTTTTTTAATGCCAGCGGATACAAGCTGCAGGATGAAATCGAAGACAGGATCGAGAATATTATTGTCAATGGGAGTGAGAAGATCCTGCTGCCTACCGGTACGGATGTCGGCAGAAAGGTGATATTGAAAAAAGCGGATGACGAATATATAGAGCATATTACATCCAGTACGGATGTGCGGTTTGACGGCATAAAGGTTGTTTTGGACTGCGCAAACGGCGCCGCCAGCAAGGTCGCGCCCGAGATTTTTGAACGGCTGGGCGCGGAGGTCTATCCGATATATAACGATCCGGACGGCACCAATATCAACGATTTTTGCGGGTCAACCCATCCGGCAAATTTGTCAAGGTATGTGACAGAGATAGGCGCGGATTTAGGCCTCGCGTTCGACGGGGACGCAGACCGCCTGATTGCCGTAGACAGCCACGGTTCCATCGTAGACGGCGATACGATCCTGGCTGTATGTGCGCTTTCCATGAAAAAGGAAAACAAACTGGCAAAAAATGTGGTTGTGGGAACTGTTATGAGCAATCTTGGGCTGGAGATCGGGCTTCGGGAAAACGGGATCACACTTGTAAAGGCCCAAGTCGGCGACAGGTATGTTTTGGAAGAGATGCTGAAGAACGGATATAACTTTGGGGGGGAACAATCCGGACATATCATATTTTTAGATGGGAATACCACCGGGGATGGAATCCTTTCGGGCGTCCAGCTATTAACCGTGATGAAAAAAGAAGGCAAATCACTCTCCAAACTTTCAAAAGTCATTGATATACTGCCTCAGGTGCTGGTAAACGCAAAGGTGAGTGATGAGAAAAAGCATTTATATATGGAAGACCCCGAAATCGTGGCGAACATAAAAGATCTTGAGAAAAATTTCGCCGGTGAGGGAAGAGTGCTGATACGCACATCGGGAACCGAACCGCTGGTTCGGGTAATGATCGAAGGTAAAAATAAAGAATATATAACCGAGCAGGCAATCAGGATGGCAAAACTGGTTGAGCAAAGACTTGGTTGACAGGAGGTTTATTATGTGCGGGATCGTTGGTTATGTCGGGGACAAAGATGTCATAAAAGTATTGATTGAAGGTTTAAGGAAACTGGAATACCGTGGATATGACAGCGCGGGCATTGCTTATCTGGAAAACGGAAAAATGTCTGTAGAGAAAGCAAAAGGCAAACTGGCTGAATTGGAAAAAATGATCGGGGAAAAAAGCATTTCCAAAACCATCGGGATAGGGCATACCCGTTGGGCTACCCATGGGGAGCCCAATTATGTGAACTCACATCCGCATACCAATATGGCCGGAGACATTGCTGTTGTACATAACGGCATCATAGAGAATTATGCAGGAATAAAAAAATGGCTGATGCAAAAAGGAGTCGTATTTACCTCCGAGACGGATACGGAAGTAATCGCGCATCTGGTGAATTATTTCCTGGAAGACGACCTTAAAACGGCGGTACAAAAGACCATCGGCATGCTGGACGGCAGCTATGCGCTGGCTGTGATCAGCGAACGTTTTCCTGACGAGATCGTGGCCGCGAAAAAAGATAGTCCGCTGGTAGTGGGCCTGGGTGAAAATGAAAACCTGATCGCATCGGATATTCCCGCGCTTCTGGAATATACCCGCAAGGTCTGCTTTTTGAATGAGAACGAAATAGTGGTTATTCGTAAAAACAGCTTTGAACTTTACGATAAATTCCTCAATAAACTGGAGAGGGACCCCTTTGTTGTGGACTGGGATATTTCCCAGGCGGAAAAAGCCGGTTACGAGCATTTTATGATCAAAGAAATCGAAGAGGAGCCCAAGGCGCTTTTGGATACGCTTCACCCCAGGCTCCAGAACGGAGAGATCAATCTGGAAGAAGCGGGGCTTTCGGATGAAGTGCTGAAGGGAATCAAGAAAATAAATATCGTTGCCTGCGGGACTGCTTACCATGCGTCCATGCTGGGGAAATATATCATTGAAAAACTTGTAAGGATACCTGTTGATGTTGATATCGCGTCCGAATTCCGTTACCGGGATCCGCTAATAGACAGCGATACTTTTATGATCGTTTTGAGCCAGTCCGGGGAAACGGCGGATACCATAGCGGCGATGCGCGAGGCGAAATCCAAAGGCGCATTTGTTCTGGCAATTGCAAACGTCGTGGGCAGTACGGTCGCCAGGGTCGCGGACGCGGTGCTGTACACGCATGCAGGGCCGGAAATTGCGGTCGCTTCAACAAAAGCGTATACCACACAGCTCATGTCCCTGTATATGATCTGCGTTAAAATGGCGCACGCACAAAAGAAGATTTCGGATGAGGAGTATAAACTTTATATAGAAGAACTCAAAAAAGTGCCCGATCACGTTAAGGAAATACTAAAGGAAAAACCGGTGCTGCAGCGCTTTGCCTCGGAGCATTTCAAAGAGCACAGCGTGTTTTACATAGGCAGGGGAATCGATTACGCCCTGTCCATGGAAGGTTCCCTGAAATTAAAGGAGATCAGCTATATCCATTCGGAAGCTTACGCTGCCGGAGAACTGAAACATGGAACAATCGCCCTGATCGAAAACGGGACGCTTGTGGTGGCCGTGCTTACCCAGGAAGACCTTCTGGAAAAATGCATCAGCAACGTGAAGGAAGTGACGGCGCGCGGCGCGGTTGTGCTGGGCATTACCCAGGAAAAATTTAAAACGAAAATCTCAGAGTTTGTGGACGAGGTGGTCACCATCCCGGACACCATCGATTTTATGAGCTCTATGACGGGCATTATCCCCATGCAGGTTTTTGCATACTATATGGCGGTGCATAAAGGCTGTGACGTGGATAAACCCAGGAACCTCGCAAAGAGCGTTACGGTGGAGTAATTGGCGTAGTCAAACCGTTTTTGCTGTGAGCATACAAAAAAGTTTGGCAAAATACAAAATAGTTTGGCAAAAATATATTATAAGACAAAATAGTTTGGCAAAAATGCGCCATACTATATGGCGAGGTGAACGCTTTGTCTACATACGAGCATCTGAATTTTAATGAAATACCAAGGGGCAGGGATTATAAACCTGCCCTAACAATTTATAGTGTGAATTCAAAAGGGCAATCCGGCCGATTTTCCGGAAACAAAACGGGTCGGGAACATCATTTTCTATCGTTAAACGAGCAGAATTATTTTCTTATCGCTGAATTTAGTAACAGTGTCGCAGACATCCGGGAACAGTTCCCTTTAAATATTGATAAAACGCATCTGATTGCGAAGAAACTAGGCCTCAAACACCCAGCGTATCCAAAGGCACAACAACCAATGACTACAGACTTCTGTATCACAAAAAGAATTAATGGTATAACAACAGATATTATCCGTACTATTAAGCCTGCAACGGATTTGCTTGATCGCAGAACTATTGAAAAGTTTGAGATTGAGCGCATTTATTGGGATGAGGAAGGGATTGACTGGGGGATTGTTACTGACCTAGAAATTAATAAGACAATGGCTAAAAATATCAAAACATTTCGCGGCGCATATGATTTGTCCGGTTTTTCAGAATTGCGGGAACTAGGGGAGTCTGTACTCATTGTATATAAACGTGAGCTAGCAAAATTGTTGATATCGGAGAATAACGCAACCCGTGATATCATTCATAAATTTGCAACTGAATATCATTTGCGACCAGCTTCGGGCATTACGTTGTTTCATCATTTACTTGCAACAAAGGTACTTCGTTGTGATCTGAGTCATGAGATGGAACTTAATAAATGCAATAAACTGTCCTATGGACATGAGGAAATGGACAGGCTATTACGTGCAGAATAATTAGGAGATATGGTTATGCTCGCGTTTAATGCAGTTTATCAGATGGAAGACAGCGGATGTCGCATACGTATTATTGATACTGACACCTACGTCGATATGTGTGCATATATTTCGCTGGATGGCGACAGGTCGTCTCCTGTGCTTTGTTTCCGAAGCGAAATGGAAATCAAGCTCGAAAATGGTGAGATGATTGAGATTATCGATCCTTTTTATGAGGTAAGTATTCCGGAAAAGTATTCAGAAGCAGAATACAAACGCTGTGAGGAACGATATCAACTTATAACAAAATACTGGCCAGATCAGAAAAAGAAGTTGCTTAAAAAGTCAGACCGGGCTGAATTTCTAAAAAATATTGCTGAGCAAGAAAATTTAGCAGTACCAACCATAAAACGGTTATTCTGTCGGTTTTGGCAGCATGGAATGCGCAAAAGTGCTATGTTCACTTCTTATTCAAATTCAGGTGGCAAGGGTAAAAAACGTCAGCCGCAAAAGAAGAACGGCCCGAAACGTTCTGATGGATTTACAGGTTTATTAATTGATGAAAAGGTTGAAAGAATTTTTGAAAAAGCTATTAAAAAGTTATATGAAACGGAAAAAAAGCCAAGCTTAGCAAGAGTTTACCACCAGATGCTGGATGAATACTTTAGCAAGACAATTAATGAAGGCGGCACGATAAAAAATGTTATGTACGATGAAGATCATCTCCCAACTGAACGACAGTTTTTTCGTTATGTAGAGACTCATTTGGATAAAGCAGAGGCTTATATTGCTCGTATGTCTGAAAGAGATTTCAAACTCAAGCGGAGGCCTCTATCTGATACAGCAACAAATCAAATTTATGGCCCCGGTGACTGTTTCATGATAGACTCTACCCCAGCAGATGTATGTCTTGTCAGTTCAATTAATCGAAATAAGGTCATTGGTAAGCCGACTGTTTATATCACTATTGACGTTTATAGTAGGATGATAACTGGTGTCTATGTGGGTCTTGAAAATCCATCATGGGACGCTGTTTCCCTTGCTCTAATGAATATGGTGGAAGATAAAGTGAAGTTTTGTAAGAGCCATAATACTCCGATTAATGCAGATGAATGGCCATGCCATCATTTGCCGCGTTCTATTCTTGCAGACCGAGGAGATATGATTAGCAAGCGTGCAGAGGGTATTATAAAAGAACTAGGTATCTTTGTTTTGAATACAGCCCCATATAGTGGGGATTTGAAACCTGAGGTGGAACGGTTCTTCCGTACAATGAATAATAATTTAAAGGAAACCCTGCCAGGGGGCATTCATAAAGACCATCAACTGCGCGGAGAGAAAGATCCGCGTGATGATGCGGCACTAATTCTGGAAGAGATCCAA
This sequence comes from Bacillota bacterium, assembly GCA_023393165.1. Lineage (GTDB taxonomy): Bacteria > Bacillota > Clostridia > Christensenellales > Christensenellaceae > JAEYKI01. The sequence goes on from JAEWMJ010000045.1 coordinate 58,081, forward strand.
TATGTAATTATCCAGACAATTCTTTTACACAATGCATCGATTATAAAAGATTATCCGTCAACGCCGCAGCAGATTGCAGATGGTAAAGTGTCTGTCCCAAATGTTCTCTGGCCATATGGTATTGATAATAGAACTGGGGACCTGCGTAGTGACGTTGATAGAGAAAAGATGGCATTGAACGTGTGGCCGCATGATACGGCATCCTTGACAAGAAAAGGCTTGAGATTTGAAGACTTATACTACGGTGACATCCGGCTTGCAAGAATAGCTTCTGGTTTAAACGAAACAATAAAAATGAAGATTATTTACAATCCTTTTACCGTAAATTATGTTTATGTGTTGGATGGGAATTACCGGAAAGTAAATCTTCAACCGTGTAGTAATGCTTTTAGAGATATGAGCTTCGCGGATTATTATGATTTGAGGGAGATCGAAAGGGCTAATAATTCTGTATTAAAGCGTGATCAAAAACAACGCAGGGCAACATATGAGGGTATGCTTCGGAAGGTTGGAAGGACAGCTGAAAAACTTAGAGATAGTGCGCCTAAAACCACAAAGGCATCCCGTAAAAAAGATATGCGTAAAGATCGGGAAAATGAAAAGGCTGAGGAACGCCGTAAACGGACTAAAGAACCCGTTAATGAAACGCCTGCCAAGGTAATCTCAATTGTTAAGCCGCAGGAGAAGGAATATATGGAAAAAATGAAAGAAAAAACTGCATTTATTATGGATGATCTTTTTGGAGATGATGATTAATGGAATATGCAGTATATAAGGAGCAGGAACTGACCCAATATCGTGGCAATCCAATGATTGAAACACTTCCTCCTATTCCTGGTGATGACCGCGAGATCATGCAGCATCTTGCTGGAATAATAAAACCCTGTACACCTGAGGAAAAACAAATGAAGCAGTTACTGCGAATTCATTTGTTACAGAAAAATCGCAATGATTTTTTTTATCCATTTGCACAAGTGCGCCGCTTGGACACTGCAATTCAAGTAATGATTCGTAGTGGTTATCTGAACCGTAATCCGATTTCTGCTGAATATTGTAGTAAACTTACAGAACTAGATCGTAGTGAGAACAATAAAAATTTTGGTGAAACTTGGGTTAATGCAGTGCCTGAGCTGGGAACAGTAGTGTATGGAATATCCGGCACGGGTAAGTCTATGGCACTGCGTCAATGCCTAAACTATTATCCCCCTTTGATTCGTCATACTGAGTATAAGGAGAAGCCTTTTACCAAGACGCAGTTGCCATGGCTTATGGTTGAAGCACCTTATGACGGTAACTACGTTACCTTTTGCCGTTCAATTTTTCAAGAGATTGATAAGCGATGCGGTACGAATAATTTAGATAAATATGGCTATTCGACCTACAGCCCTTCAACCATGATTCTCCAAATGCAGAAACTTTTATTATTATATAATGTCGGTATTCTGGTTATTGATGAGGTGCAAAATTTGTTGCGTAGTAAAAATGGAAGCGATGAAATGATGTCGTTTTTCGTATCATTAACGAACCAGCTCAGTGTACCAATTATTTATTGTGGCACAAGTAATGCTATTAAATTATTTCAAAGCAGAATGTCATTGGCAAGGCGACAAATTGGTGCAGGCGATATGAGGTTTCAAGCTATTGAATATAACAGCGGAGAATGGACCAATATGATGAAATTTCTTTGGCGTGGTTACGTGTTGCGAGAAGAAACTCCACTGGACGATGAGATGCTGAATCTGTTTTGGGAATATTCACAGGGCCTTATAGGTGTTGTAGTAGCTCTGTTTTGTTTGGTGCAGGTTCGAGCATTACTAAGTGGTCGAGAGTCATTTGATGCTAGGCTTCTTAAAAGCACATATGATGAGGATATGGCAATAGTCAGACCCATGTTGGAAGCTATTAAAAGCGGTGACGAATGGGAGATGGCTAAGTATGAGGACATCTGCCTCGATGTAGAGGGTACTATCAATGCCGGAATTGATGAGAGCAAGCATCAGGAAGATATAGAAAAAATTATTGCTGAAAAATCATTAACAATTGCACAAAGGAGACAGTCTACTTCTGACAGCATTTATACCACTATCCGCGGGATTGGTCTGTGCAAGACTGTGAATGATAAAAAATTAAAGGACTTGATAAGAAAGACTGTTGATTCAGCACCGGACGATACAGAAGAAAGCGAACTATTAGAGGCGGTAGTGGCAGCAACAATGCAGCCTAAGACTATAGTGCGGAGCCAAAAGCAAATTACTTTGGCGCGCAATAGCGGATTGTTGTATATGTTGGAGCAATCCGAAAAAAAGCATACAGATTTTCATAATGATCTGCTGGAATATGGATATATTAAGCCAATAGAAGATGATTATGCAGACTTAATAGGGTGATACTATGCTTCCGTTTTTTGCAGATCCGTATCCGGACGAATTGTTGTATTCTGTTTTTGCGCGTTATCACCGCTGGACCGGTAATCCAAATTTACGTAGCACACTTATGGAGTTATTCAAAAATAATGCAGCGATACCATCCCTGTATTTTGGTGTCGCATTAAGCACGCTATGCGAAAATATTAGTGGCGTATATAACTCAGATGATTTAATCACTAATCATACGCTGTTTCCTTTGTACAGACCATTTTTACCACAAAGAAGGGCAGAAGAATTGAGAAAGCAGATGGAAGCCGCTGATGGAAATGGACTTATAGCGAAAATTGGTATAGCAGCAGGATCCATATGTCAAAAAAACGGAATTGCATATTGCCCTCGCTGTGTTATAGAGGATAGAAGGACATATGGTGAAGCATATTTCCACAGATTGCATCAGGTTCAAGGCGTTTTTATTTGCCCAAAACATAGATGTATGTTACGGCAAATTAAGGTTCCTGACGAAGCAAGCAGGATAAAATATTTGGATTTGGAATGCCTTCGGCCTGAGGTAAATATTGTTCTTTTCCCAGACAGTACTATGAAAACAGTGATGCAAATAGTATCTGATTCTTCTATTTATCTGTTATCCAATGACTTATCTTTTTCTGATAAGGAAAGAGTAACGTTACGATACAAGCAGATTCTTTATCAGAAAGGACTTCTTTCTGATTCCGGACGAGTATTACAAGCTGAGTTTACTTCTCAATTACAAAGCTTTTATTGCGATAACATATTGCGTTACTTTGAAAGTGAGGTCAGCCCCGATGATGAATATACGTGGCCAAAATCCGCGGTACGTAGCGTAAAACGAACAGTACATCCTTTGCGTCATATCCTCTTGATTAACTTTTTGGATAAAAGTATAGAATCGTTCTTTGAAGGCATAAAAAAGGGCGATATATTTACAGTTAAAAAAAGGAAAGAGCTAAAGCCCAAGAACAGTTCATTGCTGAAAAAATACAAGACTAGTATTTTATTAATAATTCAAAACAATCCACAAGTTTTAAGAACTCAGTTGCGAAAAATGTGCAGAAAAGAATACAGCTATATTTACCGAAGGGACAAAACCTGGCTTATGGATCATTTACCGGATAGTCATAAGCCAATGGGCAGTAGTGAAGTTGTAGACTGGCACCGCAGGGATGCTACGTACATAAAAAAATTAAGAAAGTCATTTGAAGACTGTATGACTGACGGCAAGCGAATCACTGTAACCCGTCTGATTCGCAGAGCAGGGATTCAGGCGAATATGGAAAACCACAAGGATAAGCTTCCACAGGCGTGGGCTTATGTGAAATCTGTAAGCCAGACAGTTGAGGAGTATCAGATTGAACGCTGCTTACAAATCATACGAAAATTTATTGAAAAAGACTTATTGTTAAAACAATGGAAATTACTGCGTTTGGCGGGTCTTACTAAAGAGCGCTTTTTTAAGATAAAAGAGCGATTGAAGCAACGATTAATTGACGAACGGATGGTGACGGTAATTGAGTGGGAAGTCGTTTAGGCTAAGTGATTGGCCATATTTTCCTGGAAAAGCAGCCAAGCTGATTGCTATAAGCAAACCATACTGGGAGGGGACTCAATATTGGGTCAATCTGCAGTTCTTTCCGAATCTCAGAGATCATTATAAATTGCCATTTACAGATCTAACAATGTTAATTCGCGACTCTAAATATATTGATGGCTACTTTCAGGGAATAGATAAAGCTAATACCGCATCATTGGATTTGAGGTTCTCTGAAAGTAAAAGACCAATACCGTATCCGCCGAAAGAGAATCGTAAATTGGAGGATCAATTTGAAAGTTATACTTTCGGGTTCCCATTTCAAGGCAATTTTTATGTTTTGCCATTAGAAGTTCTTGTGCGTGACGTATTAGCTCCGGACGGAGAAATGCTGAATTTAATTACAGCACTTGATATGAAAGACAAAAAGTTTTTATTTGAAATGATCAATGGTGTAATAAACATTAAGATTATGTCGGATGTTCCTTATGCTTATTCAAAGAATAGGGGGAAAATGATACATATTGCATGGCTTTTTTCAAACCCAATGATTGAGAAAATGTTTACACAAGCCTTTGAGAATATTCGCGATGGTAATGGAATCCTTTTTGACTGGTGTTTTGACCGCTTGAAATGCAATGTAACATATGAGACTAATCCAAAAGGAATTCGTTTTATTAAAAGTATTATAAGTTTCACTAAGAAAATTAATGCGTTGGAAATACATGTTGATGATCCAAGGGACAGTAATCAAGAGGCTGGGGAGCAAGATGAATCGGAACGGGCTAAACCAGTCCCCAAAGATGCAAAGAAACTTGTCTCTCATGGCAAAGGAAAAGTCGGTGATCTAGGGCATTGGGCACCCAATCCAGTGACAGTTACATATGAGTCACTACCCAAATATGTGCGAGAAAAGCACTCGGCGAGAAAGGCACGTACTACAAGTATTTCAAAAGACAAAATTGCCGAAGTTGGTAACGGCCGCCGCACAACAGGGGATCATACAGGGCAGAAATCTATTCCAAAGCTGATTTTTAAGCAACATGACACTTTGAATGATAATTCTACCTTTTCGGAAATTTCAGAGGCATTACTTGCCTTGCAGGGGAATGAAAATATTGAAAAATTGCCTGAATCTTATATCGCGCAAATGTGTTTGCATACCGACACGGGTTTATTCCGCTATCTGTGTGATGGAATAACGGAAAGATGTTATTTTGCTGGAAAGATTACGTTTAAAGACGGAAAAGAAGCAGTTGTGTTAGAGTTAGAGCGGGAAAAAAGGAAAATCTCTATGTTAATACTAATTTCGAACAATAAGTGTGAATGGGATGGTGTTATCCATGAGATTATGAGATGTACGGTTGAGGAGTCCGGAAAATGGCCAACTGAGATACTGAATTCACTGTGTAATTCTTTTTTATTGCGCATCGACCGATGTAAACATACAAATATCGATAGTGAGCAATTGGCAAAGAAAATACTTCACAAATGCCACACAGGTTTATTTAGTATTTAGCAATTGAATTATCTAAAGACCCAAACATATGGTATCCCATTTGAAAGATAAGGCAAAAGGATTATTGGGCTCATTCAAAATAATTAGTAACAAATTAGATCGCAGAATTTTAAAACCATCGGCTTTTTGCTCTTTGTTACTGCACGCAGAATCAGCTTTGCGTTGATGGATTAATAATTTAAGACTTTTTGATAAATATTGTAGATAAACGAATAAATTAGTATTATTTTTAGATGATAAGAGTTTTTAATATGTTATATTTATGCGATATAAAATTTAAATTTATATATATTTTATTTGCATATAGAGATATATTGTTGATTTATGCCCCGCCATGATATATAATATTTTATGGTGAGGTGAGCTTAATGCAGGTAAGCTATAACAAGCTCTGGAAACTCTTAATAGATAAAAATATGACGCGTACACAGTTACGAGTAAAAGCTAATATAGGCACTAATGCACTCGCCAAAATGGGAAAAAACGAATTTGTTAGCATGGAAATTCTTGCAAAAATTTGCGAAACCCTAGAATGTGATATTGGGGACATTGTGAGTTTTCTTAAAAAACAGGAGCAACTATGAGGCTGAAAAAAGATAATTCCGAGCAAAAACTGAATGGTGCTTATTATACACCGGAATATTTAGCAAAAAAAATTGTTGAGTTGTTTAATTTAGATGATATTGACTCTGTCTTGGAGCCAAGCTGCGGCGACGGAGTATTTATTAACGCTATAAAATCTATCCCCGGTTTTGATTTTAATGGATTCATAGATGCTATTGAAATCAATCCTGAAGAAACATGTAGTCTTGTAACCAAATTTAAGAATGATGAAAAAATCAATATTTATACGGACGATTTTTTTCATTATTTTTCAACGCACGTCTTTTCAAAATATGATTTAATTATTGGAAACCCTCCATACATAAGGTATCAATATCTTACGGAAGCACAGCGCCATTTGATGTCAACAATCCTCTCAGATAGTGGAATGAGGCCCAATAAGCTGATTAATGCCTGGGTGTGCTTTTTAGTAGCGTGTGTTCGCATGCTTTCGGAAAACGGCAAAATTGCCTTTATTATACCGGCCGAAATCATGCAAGTGGCCTATGCGGAAGATCTTCGTAAATTTCTTTCAAATAATCTTAGTAAAATAACACTTCTGACATTTAAAAAACTTGTATTCCCTGATATTGAGCAAGAAATAGTTATTTTCGTTGGTGAAAAAGGGCGTGAAGAAAAAGGTATTCGCATCATCGAAATGAAAGATCTTTTAGATTTTAATACCCTGGACTTAAGCAGTAATGGGTTTCAAAAGCTGTCGCACAATAAAGAAAAATGGACGAAATATTTTGCTGACGCTGATGAAAACAATCTTGTGTCAAGTATTCGAAAAGATAGTAGGTTTACTGCACTTTCTGACATTGCGTTAATCAATGTCGGCATAACCACTGGTAACAACAGCTTTTTTTCAGTAGACAAAAAAACTGCTGATCAATACGATCTTGGTTCGGTTGTAAGGCCTATGATTGGACGAAGTTCTCACGCGAAAAGCATTTTGTTTACACATGATGAATGGATAAACAATGTTAATGAAGGAAAAGCCGCAAATTTTCTCGATTTCCCGGATATTGATCTGGCGCAGTTGCCCGCAAAACATCAGGAATATATTTCGCAAGGTGTTAAAACAGGAGCAAATGAAGGATATAAATGTTCTATACGGGAGCACTGGTATGCTGTTCCGTCAGTTTGGGTGCCGGACGCTTTTCTGTTAAGAAGAAGTTGTCTGTATCCTAAATTTGTACTCAATAAATGCAACGCAGTTTCAACCGATACAATGCACCGTATTAAGTTTAACGATGGAATTGACCCGGAAACCGCCCTGCTATCATATTATAACAGCATTACTTTTGCGTTTACCGAGATATGTGCTCGAAGCTATGGCGGCGGGGTACTTGAAATATTGCCGAGAGAAGCCGGGAATGTATATTTGCCAATCGTTCAAAATATTCCAAAAGACGAGATTTTTAGGCTGGTCGATGAGATCGATAAAATCATTAAGAATGATGAAGACATTGAGTGTGTGCTTGATATCGTTGACAAATATATATTACGTGATAAACTTGGTATCAACGAGGAACATTGTGTATGCGCACGCAATCTTTGGAAAAAACTTCGTGGGCGAAGGCTAGAAAGAGGTGCTAAGTTAGTTGGCTAATATACGGTATGTAGCGCAAGGGCTTGATAAGGATAAAAACTTCTTTGATGAAACAACGAGAATAATTTTAAATACAAATTATAAAACCATATGGATTTTATCTGCATACGCGAAAGAAGAAGCGGTTATCAATATATGCAATGTTGCAAAACAATCGAAAGCCGCGATAAACGCTATTATTGGTGTCAGAAACGGAACAACATCACAGCAAGCTTTGGCAGCATTTTTAAATGCCGGTGCCCGTACATATCAGTTTGATGTTGCCAGAAATGATTCGATATTTCACATGAAAACCACTGTAGCTTATGGCGACATATCATCTGAAATTATCGTGGGTAGCGCTAACATGACGACTGGTGGCCTTTCGTCAAATATAGAGGGCGGAGTTGTTTTGACCCTTGACCGAAAATTACCTGAAGATGAAACATTTTTACAAAGCCTATTAAAATTGATTGAGTCTTTGTGTACTGATTATACAAAAAATGTTAAGCAACTTTCGATATCTGATTTGGAAGATTTATTAAAAAATGGTATTATCGAAGATGAAAACATATCCTATCAAGCATATAATAAAAGCGGTAGCAAACCAGAAAGTGGAGAAACGGTAAGTATAGTATCATCATTTCCCCTTCAAAAAAAAGGACTACCTTTCCACCGATCTCGTCGCAAAATTATAAAAGCGATATTAAAAGAAATTGATAGTAAGGTTACTGTATTATCTGGATCATACGAAGAAGTATGGCAACTTTCGGAATTAAAAGCGAGCCATGTAAATGCCGGACTAAAAAGGACAACAAAAAAGCGCGGCAATTTAAGTCTAGTACAAGGAGCATATTCGAATATCGATCAGCGTATATATTTTCGCCAAGAAGTCTTTAAAAACATGAAATGGATGGCAAAAGACGGTAGAGATTATACGGTTGCCCCTTTTAACATTATAATATCAGGCATTAATTATGGACAATACGACCTAAAAATATCTCATGATCCACGAACTGATACCCCATCATACAAACAGGGTAATTATATGACCTCAATACATTGGGGACCCGCAAAAGCAATTATTGAGAATGAAGAATTGATTGGACGGGCTCTCACATTATATCGTAGTAATGATGGAGAACATTTTATCATCAAAATAGATTGATAGAATACAATCATTCATAAGCAAGAGAGTCTCTGGACGAAAAATATAGTTAACATTTCTTTTTAGTGCTACTTTGACTATATTTCAATTAGCTCCATAAACTTGTTCAATAAGATATTTATTAGGCGTTTGTTTGGTTGCGTTTGCAAGACCACGAAAATGGCGGTTTATCTAGGTCTCCACGTGGCTATCATACGAATTGATGTGCTGGATATGATAAACTCTTTCCTATCACGTGCTTTTTGTTTTTTCTATTGACATATAATATTTCAACCCACGCTTCATATCAAAAGCTGTGTAGTTTATAGAAGTATTGTTCAAAGAATCACATTATATACGGGCAATAGCTGCCTTACCAACTTTACTGATACTCGAGCCTTACTAGCGTTTCAGCATTATACTGGCGATAGAGCCAATTCTGTCCATCGCGACGAGGATGCAGACTTACATCATCATGCATATAAGTTGACCTCATAAGCTATTCTGAAGACAATTTGGTATGGCCTAAGTTAATTGAACTGATATAAAATAAATATAAGAATATAAACAAAGGAAAATCCTTGATTTTTTACTTGAGAACAAAGTAATTTTTTGGTTGATTATGCCATTATTTGATACTAAAATATTAATATAAATTTTATTATGGGTGGATAAACAAATGGTTGTAAAATATCAAAAGACTTATAATCTTGTAGACCGCTATTTAAGAGGGGATAAAGCCGCAGGGGAAGCATTATATTTGCCTGTTATTCTGGTAATCCAAAAATATGTTTACAACAGAACAGAAAAAAGCGCGCTTTCACCGGAGGAAAAGGAAGAGATTATATCCAATACTCTATTGACCAGCATTGAAAAGCTTAACCAATATACAGGCACATCTTCATTTTCAACATTTGTTATTGGGATTGCAAAAAATAAAATCAAACAGGAATACGATAAACATGCCAGGTCATCAAAACTTCAGCCATTTGATGAAATTGATTCTGAAGATAAAGCTATGGATGGCACGGTGATTAATCTTTCAGAAATTTCTTTAGATCAGCCAGGGGTTGATCCGCCCCAAGTGCTTATCAGAAAAGAGCAAATGGAGATGCTGGATAAAGCCTTTCAGGCATTGCCATCGGAATATCAGCAGATAATAAAGATGCGGCTGTACAACAAAGTGCCGGTTAAGCAAATATCAGCATTTACAGGGCAGAGTGTATCTGCCATTGACTCCCTTCATAGGCGGGCAATAAAAAAATATAAAGAAAATTATAAAAATTTTTATGAAGGAGCAACGGATTTTAATCAAATGCGGGATATATATACAGAAGGAGGGAGAAAATCATGATTAGCGTGGAGGAGGCTTTAGGAGAATATACTGATAAAATAACAAATGGCCAAAATTGTTCCGTGGAAACATATAGATCTGAGATGAACGAACAGGATTATAAGGAATTTATTGAACTAGCGGAATTCGTTAGTTTGGTTAATGATGCAAATATACAGAAACAGAACCAATCATTATTTGAGAAATTAAATGATTATAAGATGCAGCTGTATGAAAATGCTAAAGAAGCAGCCAATTTCCGAACCGAGGATGGCGATGCGAGCCAGGAAGCCCAGGATAATCTGGATAAGATTTTCGAAGAGGAATTCAAAGATGAATGATTCAAGGCTTTCTGATTTCAGTATAAGAAATATAATTTCAGAAATGAACTTGAACCGGGACAAAGCTGTAGATTTAGATGAAGTTTTAAAAAACAACAATATCCGCTTAAGAGAAAGCAAATTGGGAAATGACAGAAAAGGCAACCCAATACTCGGGGCATGCAAGTCCGTTGGTCTTAATAAACTGATCGTCGTTTCGCCTTCGATTTCATACGAAACCAGAAAAAGATTTACAATAGCACATGAAATTGGGCATCTATTTCTCCATTATGAAAAAAATTTATTTTGCATAGCGACGGATTTTGATGTCTGGCAGGATAAACATACGAAGGAGACGGAAGCAAATATTTTTGCGTCAGAGCTATTGCTGCCGCAGGTAGCGGTTATATCCTCAATAAAAAGAGGTGATATAGACTTTGAAATGGTTGATGAACTCGTAAACCGGTACAATGTTTCGGTTATTGCAACTGCAATACGGTTGATCAAATGTGATTCTGGGAGATCCGCTTTTATTGTCCATGACGGTAAAAAAACAGAAAGAATAATTAAGTCGGCGTCGTGCAGAAATAACATTCAACTCACAAGTTCGGACTGGACGTTTAGTGGAGAAACTATAACCCGAAAAGTTGATCCGTCCATATGGCTGTCAGGTAAAACTGACGGGTGGACATGCAGTGAAGAAACCCGGTATTTAACCCGATTAGGTAAATACCACACCATATTAAATATCTACTACGAAAAATGAGCAGCTATGAAGCTGCTTTTTTTTATTCTGCGAGAAAGGAGGTACAACTGAATGAATAAAAAAGAATCAAGCAAAAACTTAGCCAGTGAAGCCGCTAAAATATTGAATGACCCAAATGCTTCCCAAATACAGCAAAAACTTGCCGGAAGCGTATTGAGCCAAAGCGGAACTGACAAACAGACGGGAGCTGTTATGGAAGACATTGCGGCAAGGGTGTTAGCCAGCGATAAATACAATGATACAACAAAGTCTCTGGCTGGCAGTATATTAAGTCAATCAAATAAGGAGCGGTAAAAAATGCAGATGGAAACAGCAAAACAAATACGCCATGAATGGGGCGACAAACTTTGCGATCATCCACATTTTGAGAAGGAGTATTACCTTGGAAGCCAAACGGGAGATTATGTTTGTACTCAATGCGGAGAGTCATTTTCGCCAGAAGCGGTCGAACAAATAAGAGCCGGAAAGACAGAAAAGAAAAAGATTTAACAAACTGTAAAGCGCTTGTTTATGCAACAAAAACTCTTAAACAAGCGCACATTTTATTTTCGAAGGAGATTTATAAAATGATTGATGATTTAACTGAAAAAAACAAAAAGAAGACTGTGACAATTATTGTTAACGGAAGAGAACGGATAGTAGAGAAAGGTGTGATTACATATGAGGAAGTTGTCAAGTTGGCTTTCGGAAGCTATGACGATAATCCTAACGCCGTTTACACTGTCACTTATTCAAAGGGGAATTCTAAGAAAACCAAGGGTAGCTTAGTGGCCGGGGATTCGGTGAAAGTAAAGGAAGGAATGATTTTTAATGTCACAAGAACTGATAAATCGTAGTGCCGATTTGAAAAGATTACAGTATGAGGGCTTTGAAATTGAGGTTAAGAATGGTTATGTGATGGTACATCATGTGCCATATGTTAACGCACAAAGCCAAATTCGATATGGTACGCTGATTTCAACGCTTACGCTTCAAGGTGATAAAACTACAACGCCCGACACGCATGTAATCCATTTTGCTGGTGAACATCCCTGTAATAAAAATGGGAGCATAATGACAGGCATTCAACATGCATCGCAGCGGATGACACTGGCCACAGAAATTGTCGCGGATCATGCCTTTTCGAATAAGCCAAGTAATGGATACGCGGATTACTATGAAAAGTTTATGAGGTATATTGAGATAATCTCTGCCCCGGCACGGTCTATAGACCCATCAGTTACTGCCCAAACATATAAATTGATTGAATTCGAGGAAGATTCCGCTTTTGAATACTTGGATACCAATAGCAGCCGCGCCGGGATAGGTTTTATTTCGGATCAATTACGTGGTTATAAGATTGGGATTGTGGGATTAGGGGGTACTGGCAGTTATATATTGGATCTCATAGCAAAAACACCGGTGGCTGAAATACATCTTTTTGATGGAGATGATTTTTTACAGCACAATGCATTTAGAGCCCCCGGCGCGCCCTCCAAAGATGAATTGGCAAAGAAACAGACAAAAACGGATTATTTGTCGGGAATTTATAAGAATATGCACAAGCATGTTGTACCGCACAACTTGTTTTTGGGTGAAGAAGGCATGGATTGTCTGTTAGACCTGGATTTCATTTTTATATGTATTGACCAAGGTAAATGCAAGCACGATATTATTGACGCCCTTATTGCAGCGAAGAAAGGGTTCATTGATACTGGAATTGGCGTAGATATCTCTGACAACTCTTTGTTTGGGACTGTCAGAATTACAGCGGCTACCCCGGACAAAACAGACCATCTCAGTAAATATATATCATTTTCCGATAAACAGGACGATGATCCTTATTCCAGCAATATTCAGATAGCAGAGCTTAATGCTCTAAATGCGGCCCTTGCTGTGTTAAAGTGGAAACAGTTTGTTGGATTCTATCAAGATCTCGCTAAAAATTACCATTTAGTCTATAGTATAAATGTCGGAGAAACCTGCAATGAAAATTAAAAGATTTAGGCCTGCTTTTGTCCCGCAAATCCCCGAAATTATTGATAATGGGGTACTGTACGTATGTTTGCAATATAATATATGTGTTCATAAATGCGCCTGCGGGTGTGGTGAAGAAGTCATAACTCCTATAGACCCAAATGAGTGGAAAATAGAATATAACGGGGAAAGCATGTCCCTTTCTCCGTCTATTGGAAATTGGCGGTTCAAATGCAGATCGCACTATTGGATCAAAAACGGAGAAGTACTCTGGATGCCAAATCAAAATCAACCGATTTCAATAAATGTAAATAAACATGAAACAAAGAAAAAAGGGTTCTTCGGCTGGTTATTTAATAAATAGAGTATTTAATATTGGGGCGTTGAGTTTGATTAAGGAACTCAAATTTAAACGCCTTTTTATTATGAGGATTATCTAATTATTTATTTTTATAGGAGATATATGGGGGATCAAAATACAGCAGCAGAATTTACAAAGGAAGTTGAACGGTTTTTTGCAAACCTTAAAGATTACGGTCTTGAACACAGACCGGGGCAGACGGAGATGGTGCATGATATAACGCAAGCCATTAATGAACACAAAAACTTAATAGTTGAGGCTGGGGTCGCGATAGGCAAATCTTTTGGGTATTTAGTGCCTGGGATTCTCTACAACAAATTGTATCAAAAGCCCGTCATTATTGCCACAGCAACTATTGCGCTCCAAGAACAGTTATCATCAGATATAGACACAGTTTCAAAGATGTTAGGTTATTCTGTGGAAAAAATGTTGGCAAAGGGCAAAACGCATTTTCTATGCTATAAAAGGGCAAAAAATTACCTAGTAAATAAAACGGATCCCCAGTCTGCAAAAATTAGAGTTTGTTTTGCGTCTGGTGATTTTGACAGAAAAGATTATCCGAACATGGCTGATAAAATTTGGAATCAAATAAATGTATCTGATGATAGAGCCATGTGTTTAAATTGCTCTGAAGCCAAAAGATGTAAATATAAGAAACATAAAGAGAAATTAATGGGTTTTAACGGCATCATCTTATGCAATCAAGATTTATTGACCATTCATTTGATGCAAAAGAAACAGCCAATCTTTAATAAAGAAATAGCTGTGGTTGTTGTTGATGAAGCACACAACTTGGAAGAAAAGGTTCGGAAGTATAAGACTAAAAAGTATAGCAAAAACACGGCAGAAAATATAATGGACGCAGTTATAAAAATGATTATTGGTCTGTGCTGCTCAAAACCCAATTCATACCTTCTTTTATGCAGTAACTTAAGGAGATTTTTTGGGCGACTGGCAGAGCATGTGCAGGATCAAATCAAAAGTTCAGAATACGGCGATGCAGAAAGGTTTTTTATTAATATAGAGGAATCGAACACCAAAAAAGCGGTTGCGGAATTGATTTCGGACTTGAAAAATGTGGAGCAAAAGATTGGATCCAACAATCAAGATTATGGAGTCAGGCAGTTCCAAGAAATGATCGGTTTTTTATCTGGGTTAATGGATGAGGCCGGCGATAATATTTATTGGGTTGAAAAAACAGTAAGTACATCGGAAAATCTTGCGAACTGCATTGAAATTTGTGCCTGCCCTAAAAATATGGGTAGTGAAATACATAATTTGTATTTTGGCAGGGATTTCGTAACGATTTTGACTTCCGCTACAATCGCTAACCAAGGGAACTCAAATGCGGAGAAATATGCTTATATAACAAAAAACATGGGTTTCCCCAAAAGCGGTTTATTATCCGCGCCTAAACCTTCGCCGTTCGATTATGATAACAACGCCATGCTGTATTATTGCGGTGACCTTCCACATCCAAAAAACAGAGATGAATTTATTAAGGAGGGCACGCAACGCATTAGTGAACTGCTTGAAATCTCGAACGGTAAAGCCTTGGTGCTTTTTACATCTAAATCTGATATGGAAGAGGTTTACACAATATTAAAAAGCAAGGTCACGGGGTTCAATATTTTAATACAGTCGAGCCAAGCGTCACAAAAAAAGCTCCTAGAAACATTCAAAGCGGACGTTTCATCTGTATTGCTGGGCACCGGGTCTTTTTGGGAAGGCATTGATATTACAGGGGTGAGCTTGTCAAATCTAATCATTTTCAGGCTTCCGTTTCCCGTGCCGGACCCGGTTTATCAGTATAAAGCTTCTATAACCGCTGATGGCCTTATAGATGTATATGTGCCCGCAATGCTCATTAAACTGAGGCAAGGGGTTGGAAGGCTACTGAGAAGCGAAACCGATAAGGGGATTGTTTCGATTCTTGACCCCAGGCTGGGAGAATCGTTTGAAAGGCCATATCGGGAGGCAGTGTTTAAATCTCTGCCTATAAAAACAAAAACAAAGGATTTAAAGGATTTAAGAGATTTTTTTGAGTCAAAATGCCACACCTGAAAAAACCAAATGATATAATAAATGTAAAGGGGGAAAGACAATGAATATAACTGGGCCGATAAAGAAGTATTTCGGGCTGAACTGACGCGCAAACTATATGAGTTATCAGGGCATAAAATAACCCGGGAGGAGGCCGAGGCGCTGGCTTCTAAAACGGCAAACACGATTGATATGAACAACCCAATTTTGTACCATAAAGGCGCAGGAAGTGTTGCAAGGGGAATAGTTGATGCATTTGAATTCAAAGATTGTGGTAAGAAAAAGAACAGGGGAAAAGAAATGAATAAAAAGGAGCTTGAGGAAAGCAAAAAGCATTTTATAGATAGATTGGCTAGTTCTATACACGAAGAGTCGGGGCACGGAATAAGCGAAGAAAAAGCCATGTTGTTTGCAGCAACTATGGCGGAGCAATTAGATTTTAACAATCCGGTTGTGGGGCACAAAGATCCGGCATGGTATGGGCATTTAGCGGATGGATATTACCCAAAAGAAAAATTTGATTTGCTGAGAGAATATATGAGGGAGATTGATATTGTTTCGTATCCGGAAGCCTGTGAAGTTTTAAGCGCCGCCTCTGAAAAAGCGGTAACGGCTATTGAGAAAAACCGGGATGATGACCTTGGCTTCATGGGAAAATACCTTTTTGTGTTTGCCGGCCCAAACGGCTCCGGAAAGTCTACCGTTATAAGCAATTTAATCAAAGACGGAATCTGCCCCCAATATTATATCTGCCCGGATAGCCTGGTGGATATTAAGCGGGATGAAGCGGCTTATATAAAGGCAATGAAATACGCTTCTGAACTCAGGGAAAAGGCAATCCGGCAGGGGTTCCCGATTACGGTGGAGACGGTGTTTTCGTCCGACAGGATGACGGACTTTATAAGCAATGCAAAAAAACAGGGATACACGGTGTTTGTTGTCTATATCATAACATCGAATCCTGAAATCAATATTGAGAGGGTTGCCGCAAGGGCCTCCCAGGGTGGGCATTTTGTACCTGATGAACTGGTTCGGGCCAGGTATACAAAATGTTTGGACAGGATGGCTGCGATAATCAACGGCCTGGCTGATTTCGCTTTGGTGTACGACAACTCAACAAATCTCCAAACGCCCGAGCTTACAACAAAGAAACCGGTGGGAAATACCTGTTTCCGAAAATGCGGGAGCGCGGGATAGTGTTCCCGGTTAACTCGATAGAAGAGTGGGACGCCGCGGTAGATCAGGCAGCGGATGAAAAGCCCTGGATTATTGAAATCAAGGGGAGACGAATGCTCCTGGTCAATTTTGAAATCCTGGAAATTATTTTGAGCCGCTTTGAGTATACAGTTGACGAGGTGACAGCAACGGACGGCAGCGTAACACTATATTGGATGATGTCAAATTATGTTCAGACGATTGTACATGCCGCCACAAAAGAACAGGCTCTTAAAAAAATGGCGAAATCAATCCGGCAATATGCCGAAAATTTCTACAATGACTCTGAGAAAATGAAAGCAGATTATGCCCAAAAATACATTCCGTATATTTTTAAGGCGCTCATTCTAAATGATGTTAAAAAAATCAGGGAGCACATTGTTTGCACTCCTTCAATTCCAAAGGACAGAGAACTGAGCGTCGAAGGGTATAAGAGTTACGGACAGCGGCAGAAAGAGAAAGAAGAAAAGGAGAAAAAGACCGCGAGAATGAAAACGGAAGATAAAGGATTGAAACTAATTGATATTCTGGATGGCAGAATATATACGGCGTACTGGTTCAGCAGCGAGTTCTGGTTTACCGCCAACGAGTTGCTGGCAAAACGGTTGAGAAAAAAAGCTCTGATGAGCAATCTTGATTTCTATGTGGTATATCAATCACAGGAAGGCAGCGGCAACAGCTGTATTGTGCTTGACATGGGAAGCAAAGCGCCGGAAAAGCATAAATTTATTGGTTCTTTATTGAGTTTTGGAAGAGGCGTTTCAATATCAATAAGTATTATGGGGTACTGTCTGCTGGATGAAAAGAGTTTCCATATAGTTGAGGAAATAAGTGCAGAAGAATTAGACAATAAAATTAAAGAGTACAAGAAGCATGGCTGGAAGGGCTCCAGTGAATCCATTAATAAAATGCTTGATTATTATGAACAGCATGGATTGCATCCGGATGACTAGGATTATAAATCGAAAGAGGGAAAGATTATGCATGAGGGCGAAAAGCCGCTAAATGAATCTGAAAATGCATACAGAACGCTGGAGAAGTTGTTTGAGGGGTACAACGGCGATTGTGTATACACCGAATGGGACATAGACGCACCAGTTGGAAAAGAACGATTTTGGGAAGAAGAAAATAGGATAGCGGGGGATGAAATGTTTGAAGAAGCTGGTTATACTGAAGTGACGGAGTCTACCGAAAAAGTGATAGAAAAGTATAATACAGCATTAAATAAATTGGCTGGAATTGAAGAAGATGAAAAGAATAAATAGCGGATATTTTCTTGCTTGTCTACGACGAGAAAGGGCATTTTTGGTACGGATTAAAAAAAGACAATGAGTATTTATTAGAGATGGCAAATTTACAAAAAACAAAGCGCTAATGAAATAATTTATCAGATAATGTTGAATTGTATGTTTGGGATGGTTTTGCCAAACTTTTTTGTCGCAAACAGGCCATAAAGACTATGTTTTAGGGCATATTTTTGCCAAACTTTTTTGTATCCTTACATTTGCTGAGGGAAAATAAAAAAGTTCTAAAAAATATAAAAAAGTTGTGAAATATATAAAAAAGTTGTAAAACAATTTACCTAATATTGGTCAATGCCAAGAAAATTTAAAAAAAATGAGAGAATAGAGCGAATGCTCTATTTTTTTGCCTTATAAACTTGCGGATGTAAGACAGACCGAAATATAATAGAATTGTGGAATATATTACAAGAGATTCTAATTTTAAATGAGAAAAACTATGGTAAATAACTTAATGGTGGATTTTGTAGATGAGTAAATATGATTTATCATGGAATCAGGAAAAACTACAGAGATATATAAAGGAAGGGCGCGGACAGGGTGAAGGCAAAGACTATAAGCCATGGATTACTGTTCATGATTTTCCTTCGGAAGGTATAACTACAAAATTACCTAGTCCAAAGACCGGCAGAAGTTCTCATTTCTTGTCTCTTAATGAGTACAGACTATATTTACTATTGGAATGGGCCGGAAAAGTAACAGATATTCGAGAACAGTACCCAATGGATTTGAAAGAAACTATGCGTATTGCAGAAGAGTTAGGGATAAAGCATCCTGAAGATAATGTAAGCAAGGTCCCTTATGTAATGACAACAGATTTTATGATTACTATGAATAATGAGGGCAAGAAGACTTACGTTGTACGGACAGTAAAACCTGCAAAAATGTTAGAGAGTAAAAATGTTATAGAACATTTTGAAATCGAGAGGCGTTACTGGCTTGAAAAAGGCATAGATTGGAGAATAGTAACTGACTTGGATATCCCTGTACAACTTGCCAGCAATATTGAATGGGCTTATTATTCATATAATCTTTCTGGAGGGGTCAACGAAGACGAAGAGATACTTTTATATTATGGAGAATTGTTAAAGGAGAGGCTTGCAACCTTGGATAGTAGAATTGTTACTGTTTGCAGTAGATTAGACAGTGAAATGAATTTAGAAACAGGTACATCGCTGCATATATTTAAATATCTATTAACACGTAAAGAAATTGTGATGGATATGTTTACAAAACCTTGCACCAGCTGCTCCACAAACAGTATAACTAAAATCATCAAAAAAGAAAATAGGCTAGTTATATGATTGAATTGTATATCAATGATTTAATAAAATGGAATCCAGGACAGGAAGATGAGTATACAGAGCGCATTCTTTGGATTGATCCTGATAATTTATTTTTATTCGTAATAAATGTGGAGGTGGCAGAAGGTCTTCCGCTAGAAAAACATTTTAATGAAATTATCTGTGCTCTAGAAAAAGGACAGGCAGTTAAGCTGGACGAAGACCCATTCATTCGAATTATAAATGAGAAGGATATCAAAGAAAAAGATAAAATAATAAGAGACCTAGCATGGAATATAATTTCTGACATCATTGACCTGGATAATGAACCTTTTATCTATTTTAGAAATCGAAGAGGACCACTGATTTCTAAATCAGCAAAAGAATATGATGTAACTGTTACAACAGTATATAAGTACCTCAGAAGGTATTGGCAACGAGGCAAAAACAAAAATGCACTTTTACCTGATTATTGCAATTCAGGTGGAAAAGGGAAAAATAAAAAACTAGGTGAAAAAAAGTTGGACGTCCTCGAAAAAACCCGCAAGTTATTGGGGTAGGATTTAATGTTGATGATCAGACTCTAAAAAAATTTAAGGTCGGTTTTGCTCTTTATGATTCTTCAAATGGAATTAATTTAAAAACGGCTTATGACTTAATGATCCCCAAATTATACGTCGAGAATTATCGCTTTGAGAATGGCGTGAAAAAACCGATTCTTGTTCCGGAAAACGAAATTCCTACTTTTGCACAATTTAAATATTGGTATGAGAAAGAACAGAATCTTACTAAATCTCTTATTAAAAGAAAAGGCAGCAAAGAATTTTCTTTAAAACATAGAGCGGTTCTGGGAAAATCGGATAATTACGTAGTTGGGCCTGGTTCGGTATATCAGATTGATGCAACGATTGCGGATGTATACCTAGTTTCCCGTTACAATCGAAATTGGATCATTGGTCGCCCGGTGATTTATGCAGTTATAGATTGCTTTTCGAGGATGGTAGTAGGAATATATGTAGGCTTGGAAGGCCCATCATGGATTGGAGCAATGATGGCTTTGACGAATGCTTTTACAGAAAAGGTTAGTTATTGCAAAGAATATGGAATTAATATTTGCAAAGAAGATTGGCCTTGTTTCCATATACCGGGTATTCTTGTAGGAGATAGGGGAGAGATGGAGAGCAGACACACGGATACACTAGAAAATGCATTGAACGTTAAAATCCGAATCCTTCCCCCCTATAGAGCCGATTGGAAAGGGGTAGTCGAACAATTCTTTAATACTATTAATAATGGCAAGGTAAAACCCTTCGTTCCTGGGCATATTGATAAAGATTTTCGAACAAGAGGAGCAAAAGATTATAGACTAAATGCCAATTTAGACATTAATGAATTTACGCAAGTTATTATTAAATGCGTTTTACATCATAATAATGAGCATTGGCTGAGTAAAAAAGTTATGGATGAAATAATGATTGAAGAGGATATAGATCTTAGGCCCAAAGATCTTTGGAATTGGGGTGGCCCTAACCGTTCCGGAATATTAAGGGCATATCCAGGCGACATGATTAAGCTTAATTTGATGCCTGCCGATCAAGCGAGGATAACGCAGTACGGGATTAAATTCAACAATATGTTTTATAGTTGCCAGAGAGCTATTGAGGAGCAATGGTTTGAACGGGCACGGAACAAAGGTACGTGGAAAGAGAGTATTGCATACGATCCAAGGAATATGGATTTTATTTACATTAAATCTGATGATGCAAAATCATTTATAAAATGTTCGATGATTGACAAGCGTACTTATGGTGAAAAGACATTGGATGAAATTTTGTATTATGCGGAATATCAGAAACTTAAATTGGATGAAAATTTAAACAGATCAAGACAAGCAAATGCTGATTTATTTGCTGATATAAAGCATATTACAGATAAAGCGACAAAAAAGACAAATGAACAGCGTGATAATTCTTTAAGTAATTTGGAAAGAACACGTAATATAAAAGAAAATCGCGCAATTGAAAAAGAACAGGAAAGAAAAAACAAAAATTTTGAATTGGGTACTATTACAAAGGAGAACACAGAGCCTGCCAAAGTTTTACCCATTAATAGGGAACTTGAAGGAAGTACACAATATCCAAACAATCTTGATTATCTTCAAAAAAAGCAAATGGAAAGAATGGGTAAGAAGGATGAATAAAGAAAATAGAACTGTTATTACGGTTCGAGCTGAATACTCAGATCAAATAATTAAAGAGTATCAGGGGAATCCCCTTATAGAGGCCCTGCCGCCTATCTGGAGTATGGAAGATACGGAAGAGTTGATATATTCCTATCCTGAGTTTTATGAGTTTGAAAGGCAATTGGATGGCATATACAGATACCACTGTGCTCAACGTATTTATTCTTATTTTCAACCTTTGGGGATTCATTTTGATATAGAGCAAAGAATATCAAGGGCTATTCGACAAGGGTATCTTTCAAGAAATCCGTTTTACTCCAATTATGCATCGGATCAACAAAAAATATATCAAATGATAAAACAACGAGATTATAGTTTTAAGAGTTCGGAATTATCAGTGCCATCCGCATCGGGATTTACCATTATTGGATTTTCAGGCATGGGAAAAACCAGTATTGTCGAAAGAATACTAAAAAGATATCCTCAAATCATATTGCATGAAAAATATAAAGATAAGGATTTCGATCAAAAACAGTTGGTTTGGTTGAAACTGGATTGTTCACATGATGGCAGTGTTAAAGGTCTTTGCAGAGATTTTTTTATCGAATTTGATACATTGATGAATGATAATACATATAATAAATTTGCAGCAGGACGAAATACGACTACTGATACTATGATTCCCAGAATTGCTCAAATTGTAAGAAGGCATAGCTTGGGTTTGTTGGTAATTGACGAAATTCAACATTTAAGTACCGCTAAAAGTGGTGGTCAGGAGAAAATGTTGAATTTTTTCGTTAATCTGGTCAATACCATTGGTATCCCAGTAATACTAATTGGAACGCCTAAGGCTTTATCCATACTTCAAGGAGAATTCAGACAAGCACGTAGAAGCAGTGGACAGCAAGGTGATTTAATAATAGAAAATATGAAGTATGATGACAATTGGCGGTTACTTGTAAAGGGCATGTGGCAATATCAGTGGATTAAGAGAACAACGGAATTAACTCAGGAATTGCAGGATGTTTTATATGATCAGAGTCAAGGCATAATAGATATATTAATAAAATTATTTATAATGGTACAAATTCGGGCGATGGCGACAGGGAAAGAAATAATTACAGCAGAATTAATAAAAAATATTGCTGATCAAAATTTAAAGCTGGTTAAGCCTATGATTGATGCATTAAGATCAGGAAGAATAAAAGACATAAGTCAATATGAAGATATTAAACCGATTGATATTAAAAAGTTTTGTGAAGAGCAACTAAAAAAGATTAATGTCAATGAGATGATGGAACAAAAGAGAAAAGAAAGACAACAAAAACAGGAAGACAAAGATAAACTATTCAATGATGCAGTGCTTATGATGATATCTCTAGGTATTGAACCCAATATGGCCCAAAAAGCTGTTAGAAATACAATGAATATGATTCCAAAAGCAAATGTGGCTGACTTAATATGTAAAGAAGCTTACAAACAATTAATGAAAGAAGAAATCATTAAAGAAGAAAAACCTGTAATTAAAAAGATTGCAAGAAAAAACCCTGCTACTGATCCAGATGATTTGAGGGTGATTACAGCAAAAGGAAAAGAAGAAAAAAAATCTGCTTATGAAGCTTTAAAGGAATCGGGGGTAATTAAAGATCCGGTGGAAGAATTCTTTGATGCAGGATAAATCTGTCCTAGCCTTTTTCCCCACCCCTTACCCTGATGAATTGTTATATAGTATTCTTGCAAGATATCATATAAGAAGTGGAAATTTAAGCTCTAAATTAACAATAGAAGAGCTTTTCAATAGTAAAACAGTAACCGCTGTTGCGGATATGCCCAGTGGTTTGGATATCTTAATATCAAGAATACCGTTTAAAAGAAAAATAACGTCCTCTGACTTGATCATGGGGTATACATTGTATCCATACTATACGATGTTTTTGCCAGAAGATAGGGTAAAGGCTGTTGCTAGGGCTATGTGGGGCAATAGGGGGAATGCTATAAACAATATTACTGGAATGATGGCAAGCGCGATACACTTTCCACGGCATCTTAGATTTTGTCCTGAATGTTTTGTGGAAGATACGAGGCAATTCGGAGAAGCATATTGGCATCGTCTTCATCAAATACCTGGGGTTCTGATGTGTACAAAACATAAAAAAATCTTAATTGAAAGTTCTGTAGATATGCATTTCCATCGATATGAATTTGTGGCAGCAAACGAGCAAAATTGCATTTATAGCTCTTCGAATGCAATTTATAAAGATTCGGATTTGTTAAGAATTCTTCAGTACGCAGAAGACATTGTGTGGTGCTTATCAAATTATGGTTTAATTAGGAAGGTTTTTATATCGAACCATAATTTAAGAGACTGCTATTTGGCTATCTTAAAAGAGAAGAATTTTGCAACAGTGGGTGGAAGAGTCTATCAGGATGATTTAAAAGAATGCTTTAATGAGTTTTACGGCAATGTATATCTCAGATTACTTCAGTCAGATTGTCAAAATGGTGAAAGTTGGTTATCTGCTATTGTGAGAAAACATAGAAAGACTTTTCATCCTATCAGACATTTGTTAATGATACGTTTTTTGTTGGGGTCACCAGAGAACTTTTTTAGTCGGACATGGGTTTACTTGCCCTTCGGTAAAGGACCATGGCCTTGCTTAAATGCGGCGTCAGAACATTATAAGCAGCCCGTTATAAAAGAAATACGGATCACGCATTGTTCTGATACGAAGAGACCTGTGGGGACATTTGTATGTTCTTGTGGTTTCGTCTATTCGAGGAGAGGCCCAGACGCAGTAAAGAACGATTTGTATCGTATCGGACGTATAAAGTCCTTCGGATCTGTCTGGGAAGAAAAGCTACGCAACTTGGCGGTTAAAGAAAAGTGGGGGATCTGCAACATAGCCAAAGCTTTAAATGTGGATCGAGGGACGGTATTAAAGTATATTTCAAAATTAAACATAGCTTCCGTTAAACAGAAGAATATTACAAATAATCATTTTTATGACCTTCGAAGTCAGCACCGCTCAGCTTGGCTGGATGTTCAAAAATTCAATATGACCTTTCTGAAGACTGAAATACGCAAGCTGGCCCCCAAACATTATACATGGCTTTATAGGCACGATAAAGAATGGCTGAATAGGAATTCTCCAAAACCAAAGTCTGTTAAATGTAATAATCATAGAGTGGATTGGGATGAAAGGGACCGTCGTTTGCTTTATGAAGCAGAACAGGCAGTAAAAGATATTTTAAAGAATCAAAAACCAGTTAGAGTGACTATTAGCAGAATAGGCAAAATGATAGGGGCGCTTGCGCTGCTTGAGAAAAATTTGAACAAGCTCCCTTTAACTAAAGCTTATCTTATGAAGGCAAGAGAATCGAAAACGGATTTTCGTAAGCGCAGGTTTTGTTGGGCAATAAATGCAATTAAAGACAGTGGGGAACAGCTCGATTTATGGAGTGTGTTAAGAAAAGCTGGCATTCGTCCTGAATATATGCGAGATTTTAGTGAGATCATTTTTCATGAATTCGGTTTGCAGAGTTAAGAGAGGTAAATTATATGAGCAGGATGCGTCTACGACCATGGCCTTTTGAGAGAACAGAAGAAGTAGAACTATATTGGCATGGTGTTCCTTTTCAGAATGCTGAAAGATTATGGATGATACAATGTTTGTTTAAAAGACAAGATGAGAGTTTTAAAGAAGTTAGTTATCCGTTTGGCACTCTTCCTGCATTAAGAATGGGGCAAATATATATAGATGGATACCCGGCCCCAAAACCGGGGAGAGGCTCAATTTATCAAATACATTTACAAGCGGCAGTTAGTTTTCAAATGGGTAAAGGGTTTGATTTTCCAAGAAGTTTATACGCGTTTGATATAGCTCCGGCACCGGGCTATGGTAAATTGCCTTTATGTAAATTTGAACAAGATGGATTGATATATTATATATCTTGTATTGAGATTATTCGCAGTATATTAGTCCCTTACAAAGCTTGGGCTAATCAATTGCTGCACCCGGAAGGTCTGGATTATTTTATAGAAAATGCTAAGTACAATCTCGAAAAGGTTGAAATTAATTTTACAGAAGAATATCCATTAGATTTGCTGAGTAACGATATAATTTCATATTTTGTGTGGCTAAAATATAATTCAGTAGTATATAATGCATGGACTTCAGTGTATAGAAACCTACTTGTTGAAACGAATAATACCAATAACAACCAGAATGATTTAATAAAGGGAATTCCTTTGCATGCTATCCCCCCAATAAATGATATGACGAAATGGACTTTCCGGGGCATTCAGTATATAAATCATGTACTGATTTTAGAATTGTTAGGTCAAACTGGATTGAAATCACCATTTCTGAATATTGAATATTATCATCCGAAGAAAGAAAAATACGAAATGGACAATAAAGACCGTTATATTAAGGACCCTAAAAAGAAACTGTTAAATGATGGAGATATTGAATTGGATACTACCGATCAAGGTTCGGAAAAAACGCCAAATCATATTAAGATAGACCAATCCCCTATTCTTTTTGATTTTATAAAGCGGCCGCAAGTTCAAAAAAATACTACAAAAATCCGCAACATACATGGGGGCAATACCATTGTTGTTGGAATGAACAACGATGGGCTAGATGAATCTAAGAATATTGGTACAACTCAGGATTGGGTAATGAATGGGAAAATCCCACAATTAGAGTTTTCTATTTTGAAAATGGGAGATATAAGCTTAAGCAAAGGACTTGAAGACTTCTTGAAGCTTATTCAATATTTAGATATAAAATATAAAGAATTGTCGATTGTGCCACCAGCTATTATTCTATTACCAGATGTAAAAAACTTTTCTAGGTATGAGGATGGCAGTATCCGCACATGTGCTATTGTCCTTGTGAAACGCCCTGGATCTTTGCCGTGCTATCTGGTGGAGGTTGGTCGAGCAGATGGGTGGTCAATATCTACTCTAATAGTTAAACTAGTTAAAAGCGAGAATGCAGAACAGTTTGATCTAACGATTAATAAGCTGCTAGTTGACATGATAAATAACGGAGGACATTGGAAGAAGGAGCATTTTAAAAAAGAACAAGGGTATTCGTTTGATGTTTCTAAACATTTTGCTGGCGAGCTTTATGCGCGTTGGGCTGGTAGGATTATTGAAAAAATCTATACTCTTTGACAATTATAACAAATTGGTCTTCGAAAAAAATAAATGCAAATAAAGACTGATTCAGCTTTAGAATGTATAAAGAAAAATTAAAGCAATTAAATCAACTATAAATACTTACGTTTAAACCGGATGGGCTGGTCACTGCGTCGGATAGCAGAGCAGGTCAACTGCTCTGCCAGTACCGTTCTGAATGAGGTGCGCCGTGGCACCCCACCCAGCACTGGTTCCAGGGGGAGGGCGCCTGGCTATTCCGCAAAGCGAGGGCAGGCGGTGTACCATGCAAATCGAAGCCGTAGCCACAAGCCACACAAGACGGATAGTTGCTCTGCTTTCATAAGCTGGGTCGTGCAGCTTAAGCTTAGGGAACATCACTGGTCTTTCGATGCCTGTGTAGGTTACGTAAGGCTCCACAGGCTTTTCAAGAAAAGTAAGATGATGAACACTAAAACCCTCTACAATGAACTGTGGGCTGGCCGTCTGCCGCTGTCAATTTTTGAAGTACCGGATGCTCTAAAACGCCGTCATACCAATGAAAAGAGCCGCATCAGCAAGCGTCCAAAAGGCCGAAGTATCGAGGACCGGCTAGCAGTTGTAACTGCCCGTGCTGAGTTGGGACTCTTGGAAGCTGACACGGTTGTTCTTTTGTCCAGAAAAATGCCGGACGACAAAATAGAGATCGACTTGAATCTAGACGAGATGGACATCACAGCTTCCGAGTCAAAAGCGACCTATGATGAGATCAAATCGTATGTACAAGATACAGCAGACATGAAGATTACAAACTTCTATATCTCCCAAGTCAAGCGCAAACTCTGCTTGGAAGTTGGTGCCAGCTACAATATGCCGAAATCGGAGGGTACGAAAATCCCACAATGCCCGCCGAATAAAGAAAAGGCCATCACGAACGCACTGGATCATTTCGGAATGCTGCCGTGCCTGAGGGAGCTTACATAAAGAATTTGATTTTCTGTGAATTCAACATTGACACGGCTGCGTGGAGCTGCGATATTCTGACAGAACGGTGATTTCCATCGACTGCACAGCAGTTGAGAACGTAGTCGCCGACAACCGCTTCCAGCGGTCAGAATTGGACTGGCTGATCTACAATGACCCGCTGGCTTACGCCGAACTAATCCTAAACG
This sequence comes from Bacillota bacterium, assembly GCA_023393165.1. Taxonomy (GTDB): domain Bacteria; phylum Bacillota; class Clostridia; order Christensenellales; family Christensenellaceae; genus JAEYKI01. Next base: position 85,955 of record JAEWMJ010000045.1, read on the forward strand.
GCGAGACCGAGAAGTATCTAAAGGCTGTCACTGTATATAAGCCATTTGAAAACTAAATAACATGTGCCGAGTTCCTGTTTGTCTGAGAACTCGGCATTTTTGTTGACTTCTTTATTATAAAATGATATCATTATATCTAGATATAATAATATCATTGTGGGGTGAAGCGAGTGCCCAAAAAAGCTGACATTATACACGAGAGGAACAAGCAAGTGCAGGTGCGGCTGCCTGATGCGCTTCACAAACAATTGAGATTGGCCCTGATGCAAAACGATAGCTCACTCGCCAACTTTTTTAATGAAGCAGCTGAGGCGTATCTTAAAAACCCCGAAAAATATGACAAAGCTATAAAAAGCATAAACGGAGGAAAGAAGAATGGCTGATAATAGAGAGCAAGCGCGTACCGAGCTTTATCGCACAATATGGGCGCTCGCCACAGAGTTGCGAGGCAGTGTTGACGGCTGGGACTTTAAGCAATATGTTCTAGGCATGCTTTTTTATAGATATATATCTGAAAACTTTGCTGCTTACTTGAATAAAGGCGAGCACGAAGCCGGTAATGCAGATTTTGATTATGCCAAGCTTCCTGAAGAAGTAGCAGAAGCCGCACGGGAAGACATGGTTAAAACAAAAGGATTTTTTATTCTTCCAAGTGAGCTGTTTGGTAATCTGTTGAAGCGAGTTCAAAAGGCAGACAAAGACGCCAAAGAAAAGGCGGAAAAAGAAGGCAAAGAAGTCGAGGTTGCCGACCTTGATACTGACCTTAACGAAATTCTTCAAAAGAATTTTAAGAGTATTGAAGCATCTGCCATCGGAACACCTAGTGAGCCAAATTTCAAGGGCTTATTTGACGATATCGACGCAAACAGCAATAAGCTAGGACCGACCGTCATCAAGCGAAACAAAAGATTGAAAAAGCTGATTTCGGTTATCGGCTCTATGAACCTTGGCGATTATCAGGACAATTGCATCGATGCCTTCGGCGATACCTATGAGTATTTGATGGGCATGTATGCTTCTAACGCAGGCAAGAGCGGCGGCGAGTTTTTTACCCCGCAAGAGGTATCTGAGCTGTTGACCAAGCTCTCTCTCCTTGACCTTAATGGAGAGATGAAAACGGAGGTCAACAAGGTATATGACCCTGCGGTTGGCAGCGGCTCGCTGCTGTTGAAATTTGCAAAAATTCTAGGAAAAGATAATATCAGAAAAGGCTTTTTCGGCCAGGAGATCAATATCACGACCTATAATCTTTGCAGAATCAATATGTTCCTGCATGATATCGACTATGACAAATTCAGCATAGAGCATGGCGATACACTGATTGACCCAAAGCACTGGGACGAAGAACCCTTTGAAGCCATCGTTTCCAACCCTCCATATTCCATAAAATGGGATGGCTCTGACAATGGCACTTTGATCAACGATCCTCGTTTTTCGCCAGCCGGCGTGCTTGCTCCAAAATCCAAGGCGGATTTTGCTTTTATCATGCATGCGCTGAGCTGGCTTGCCACAAACGGCACAGCCGCAATCGTCTGTTTCCCTGGTATTATGTACCGCAGTGGCGCTGAACAAAAAATTCGCAAATACCTGATTGATAACAATTACATTGAGTGCATTATACAGCTGCCTGACAATTTGTTCTATGGGACGAGCATAGCAACCTGTATTATGGTGTTGAAAAAATCAAAAATTGATAATCAAACGCTGTTCATTGACGCCTCAAAGGAATGTGTAAAAGCGACAAACAGCAATAAACTTGATACGGAAACCAATATTCCAAACATATTAGCTGCCTATAAAAACAGAACAACAGTTGACCATTTTACCGCCCTTGTGAAAAAGGAGGATATCGAAAAAACTGATTACAACCTTTCGGTGTCAACCTACGTGGAAAGTGAGGACACCAGAGAGATTATTGATATTGCTGTTCTTAACGCAAAAATCCAGCAAATCGTTGAGAATGAAAACGCTTTGCGTGCCGAAATTGACGCAATCATTGCGGAATTGAGGTGAGATAGATGACATTAGGAGATGTCCTTTCAAAACCTCCGATTGACGACTATAAACAGGTTGAAGGTTTTTTGTTAAACAAAAAGGGGAAAATAGGGCAGCAAGAAAAATTATCATCTTGTAATGTTGCATTGAATTACTATTGCAATAATTGTGATGACATCCGCACATTTTGTGCTATTGGTAGCATTAGCTGCATTTTTGAGAGCAGAAATTTAATTAGCATAGATTGTATTTTGTCTTGCAATTGTGGTTCAACCGTTCGTATTTGGTTTCTGGTAGAAAGCAAAAATGATATCACTTACTCATCGCCCGAAATCCGTGTCTTAAAAAGAACAGAAAAGTTTTCAGAAAATGTGTCCTTAATCGATCATGGGTATGGAGATTTTGCAGAAGCTCTTGAAAAGGCTAAGAGAGCTGCAAGAGAAGGCTTTGGAGCAGGCTCAGTTGTTTATCTAAGGACAGTTTTTGAAAGTGTTATAAAACAGATTGGGGCTGCAGAAAGCATTAGTGAAACATTTATTGATAAAAACGGTGTTGAACACCACAAGTCAACAGAGAGATACCTAAAAGAAGTAGATGAAAAACGGCAAATCATCCCCGCCGAATTTTCATCAGACGGATATAAATTATTTCGTGAACTAAGCGGAGTTGTTCATGGCAATTATGCTGAAGAAGAAGCCTTGTTAAAATTTGATGCATTCTATCGTTTGGTAATAGGTGTGTTGGAAAAAATAAAAACCAATCAGGAACTGATGAATGCCATCGGTGCTCTGGGTTGGCATAGTGGAGGTGAGGATGGTGAGTAGATTAGAGCAGCTGATAAATGAGCTCTGCCCGGATGGGGTAGAATTTGTTTACCTATGGGAAGTTACCATTTGGGACAAAAGATTTAACAGCGTAGATAGAACGAAGCAACCCCAAATTATTACATATCCGTATTTGCTCGCAGCGGATTTGTTCAAGCTGCAGCAACCTCACGGTGATGTTTTTTTGTTGTCAACCGGGGAGCAAACAGGATGGACGAACGAGGAACTGACTGCCGACTACTTATGCGCCGGCGAAGTTGTTACTATACCTTGGGGAAAGTCAAGACCAGTTAAGGAAGTAATAAAATATTACAAAGGAAAGTTTGTAACTGCTGATAATCGTATTGCCACATCAAATGATACAAAGAAGCTTTCAAACAAATATCTGTACCATTGGATGCTGAATAGCGGCGAGATGATCGACAGTTTTTATAGAGGTTCAGGCATTAAGCATCCGAATATGAATGATGTCTTAAACATGAGAATCCCCCTCCCGCCCTTGCCTGCGCAAGAAGAGATCGTCCGTATTTTGGACAATTTCACGGAGCTTACAACGGAGCTTACAACGGAGCTTACAGCGGAGCTTACAGCGCGAAAGCAACAATATGAATATTACCGGAACGGTTTGCTAAGCAAGGAAAATAAGAAAAAAACGCTTAGAGAGATATCGTTAAGCAGTCGCTCTGGTGGGACACCTCTAAAAAGCAACAAAGAATACTATGAAAATGGAATAATACCATGGCTTCGAACGCAGGAAGTAGTTTTTAATGAAATTCATGAAACTGATTGTTTAATAACCGAATTGGCAGTGCAAGAAACGTCAGCAAAGTGGGTCCCAGCAAATTGTGTAATCGTTGCTATTTCTGGCGCGTCAGCTGGTCGATGCGCAATCAACAAAATACCATTAACTACAAACCAGCACTGCTTATGTATTGAAATTGATCCCACCATTGCGTTATATAGATACGTGTTTCATTGCGTTTCCAATCAATACGAGGATTTGCTCGCGAAAAAAGAAGGGGCGCGCGGTGACTTAAATGCAGCAAGAATCCTAAGTTTGGAAATCCCCATCCCTTCTATTCCCGAACAAAAGCGAATTGTTGAAATCCTCGACCGCTTTGATACGTTCTGCAATGATATCACCGAGGGCTTGCCAGCCGAAATCAAGGCGAGGCAGCAGCAGTACGAATACTACCGTAATAAGCTCTTAACATTCAAAGAAAAGGAGGTTTGTGTGAATGAATAATTTTGAGATCGTTGCCTGCTCTACCGAAAGTACCGTAGTAGCGGAATACACCCCCATGCAAGGAAAAAGCACCGACTATCAAAGCGAAGCGGAGCTAGAACAAGATTTTATAAAACGTCTTGTCAGTCAAGGCTATGAATACCTCGCCATTAAAAGCGAGCAGGATTTGATAAGCAATCTCCGCACACAGCTTGAAAAGCTGAATAACTACACTTTTTTCGATAAGGAGTGGAATGATTTTTATACCAGCGTCATCGCCAACGGCAACGACGGCATTTTGGAGAAAACCCAAAAAATCCAAGAGGATTATATTCAGGTTCTGACTCTGGACAACGGCTACACCAAAAATATTAAGCTGATCGACAAAACCAACATTCACAACAACTACTTGCAGGTCATCCACCAGTATAAAGAAGGCGGTGGGGCTCATGACACGCGTTATGATGTAACGATTTTGGTCAACGGATTCCCTCTCGTCCATATAGAGCTCAAAAAACGCGGCAATGCTATCCGCGAAGCCTTTAATCAGATTAACCGCTACCAGCGGGATAGTTTTTGGGCTGGATCAGGGCTTTTTCAATACGTGCAGATTTTTGTCATATCAAACGGTACACATACCAAATATTATTCCAACACCACAAGATTTCAGCACATCAAAGATAACGAAGAAAAAAATGCAAGCAAAAAGAAAAAGACTTCCAACAGCTTTGAGTTCACAAGCTACTGGGCGGATGAGAAAAATCGCACCATCCCCGATCTTGTTGACTTTACCAAAACCTTTTTTGCAAAGCACACGTTACTGAATATTCTTGTTCGGTATTGTGTATTTACTTCGGAGAATCTTCTTTTGGTTATGAGACCCTATCAAATAGCTGCCACGGAAAAAATACTAAACCGCATTGTAACATCTACAAATGCTAGAAAAACCGGTAAGTTGGCGGCTGGCGGCTATATCTGGCACACCACCGGCAGCGGCAAAACCTTGACCAGCTTTAAGACCGCTCAACTCGCAAAAGGATTGAAAATTTCAGGCAGGGATGTTGAGAAAGTACTATTTGTTGTCGACAGAAAAGACCTGGATTATCAGACGATGAAGGAGTACGACCGATTTGAAAAAGGCGCCGCAAACAGCAATACCTCTACAAAGATTCTCGAAAAGCAGATGGCAGACCCCGAAGCAACCATTATCATTACAACCATTCAGAAGCTTGATAAGTTCATCTCAAAAAACAAAGAGCATGAGATATACGCGAAGCATGTTGTTCTTATTTTTGACGAGTGCCATCGCTCACAGTTTGGCGACATGCACAAGGCGATTACAAAGCAGTTTAAGAATTATCATATTTTCGGATTCACAGGCACGCCCATCTTTGTCGTAAACTCTGGCAGCGGAAAGCACGCCGACCTGAAAACAACAGCGCAGGCGTTTGGAGACAAACTACACACCTACACCATCGTAGATGCAATTTGCGACGGTAACGTACTGCCGTTTCGAATTGATTATGTAGATACGGTTAAGAACCCTGAAGTACTGTATGACAAGCAAGTAAAAGCGATTGATCGTGAAAAGGCGCTTCTTGATCCGCAGCGTATTGCGGAGATTACGGATTATATCTTAACGCACTTTGAACAAAAGACGTACCGCAATCAAAGCAGATCATATTACGATCACAAGGTTATAACCAATGTCGCAAAAATGGCTGCGTCAAAAAATAACACCGTGGAAGAAAAAAGGGAGACCACAAAAGCAAATGGATTTAACTCGATTTTTGCGGTTGCCTCTATTCCGGCCGCCATTGCGTATTACAAAGCATTCAAAAAGCAGATGGAAGAGACATCTCACAATCTAAATATTGCAACGATTTTCAGCTTTAACCCGAACGTGGAAGACCCTGATGATATTATGCAAGACGAGAGCTTTGATACGAGCGGGCTTGACCAAACTTCCCGTGATTTTCTTGATAGTGCCATCAAGGAGGATTATAACAAGCAGTTTAATGTAAGCTATGATACCTCAGCTGACAAATTCCCAAACTATTATAAAGACGTCTCACTGCGCATGAAAAACCGGGAAATTGATCTGTTAATTGTTGTGAATATGTTCTTGACTGGTTTTGATGCAACTACCCTAAACACTATATGGGTGGATAAAAACTTAAAATACCATGGCTTAATACAGGCTTTTTCACGCACAAACCGTATCTTGAATTCGGTTAAAACATTTGGCAACATAGTCTGCTTTAGAAATCTTGAAGATAATACTAACGACGCTTTGGCTCGCTTTGGCGATAATGAAGCCAAAGGCATGGTGCTTCTGAAAACCTATAATGAGTATATAAGCGGGTATGAGGACAAAGGTAAGCATATTGCTGGCTATGATGAGCTAATTGCAACACTAAAAAATGAATTTCCACTTGGCGTCGAAATTGTGGGTGAGGATTCTGAGAAAGAGTTCATACGACTGTTTGGCCGTCTTTTACGGCTGAGAAATATTCTGGTGTGCTTTGATGAATTTGCGAGTAATGAAAGCATTTCTGTTAGAGATTTTCAAGATTATCAGAGCCGTTACATTGATTTGTACCAAGATTACGAAAGAAAGGATGATGCCGAAAAAGAGCGTATTAATGACGATATTGTTTTTGAAATTGAGCTAATCAAGCAGGTAGAAGTTAATATAGACTATATCATGATGCTTGTTGCGAGATACCATGCTTCTAACTGCGAGGATAAAACGATATTTGCAGATATCAATAAATCCATTGATGCCAGTGTGGAACTGCGAAGTAAAAAAGCACTTATTGAAGGCTTTATTGCTCAGATATCCGTTAAGACCAATGTAGACAAGGACTGGGGCGAATTTGTTAAGAAGCAAAAGGACGAAGATCTGAAGCTGCTCATTGAGGCGGAAAAATTGAAACCAGAAGAAGCCAAGAAGTTTATTGCTAATTCATTTAGAGATGGAGAAATCAAAACAACGGGCACTGATATTGATAAGATTTTGCCGCCAATCTCAAGGTTTTCGGGTGAAATCAATAGAACAGTCAAAAAGCAAACTGTTATAGAAAAGTTGAAAGCGTTTTTTGATAAGTATTTTGGGTTGATATAGATCCGTAGTTTATTCAACTCTGTGTTTCCTATAGTGTTCTTATGAGATATGGGATTCAAAAAACCTGTCGTTCTTTGCTTTTACAGCCACGCCCAAACCAAAGACCATAGAAATGTTTGGCACAGAGGGTGAGGACGGACTACCACATGCTTTCTATGTGTACAGTATTGCGGCAAGCCATTGAGGAAGGCTTTATTCTAGATGTACTTGAAAATTACACGACATACCAGACCTATGTAGATAATATCATTTTGCCGTTGGTGCATGAAAGATTAACCACTAATGGATGAATATCTTTCGGACTAGAGATCGATACAAGAAAAATTAGGATCGTAATATTTCCGGAAATTGATAAAAGGATGAAAGGATGGTTTCAGATGCCTGCTCATATTTTTGTGTTGGATGAAACAAATTATAAAATATGTATAAAAAAAGGATTGGTTGGCCTACCTGAAGCAAAAACTGATTCAAGGAATCAGAAATCAATTAACGACGCCCTTATTTCTAGGTTGGCTATAATAAAAGATCGAGACTATGTTTTATTTTATATTACAGGTTTAAAAGAGCTAAGAGGAATTTGGAAAGCAGAAGGTGCAGCTTTTTATGATCAAACCACTGTTTGGGAAGATAAAATATATCCATTTCGTTTCCGCTTAAGTAGTACAGAATTCAGTTTTGAAAGACCGCTGGGCTTGCATGACATATATGATTTGCAAAACATGGGAAAGATCTGGACCTTTGCACTTAAACGTGCCAGTGGAACCAATGCCATGTTTTCCATATCGGATGGTGAATTTCAAATACTATTGCAGGAGTATTTAAAGATTAATCCGTTTACAATAAGAAAAAATATCATTATGGAACCTTATCCAGTTAAAGCGGCAAATCTCTGGAAGCAACTACACAGGACAAATGATAGCAGACCCTGCTATGAAGCTACACTTATGGCAATATTATTACATGATTTTGTTAATGGCAGACATCAGGATATATTTGGTAATTATACAGATTATCTAAGCTATGTTCCGACAAACCTGGATACTGAAATGGACATTTTGCTGATGTTTGGAAATCCGCATAATCCATTGCAGATTATGTCGTATGATGTAATTGAAGTAAAGTTAGATCGGTTTGATGGGAACGCGCTGCACCAATTGATTGGCTATGAATCCTGGTTTGCACAAAAAAAAGTACAAGGTGATTTGAATATGGTACGGACAACGGCCATTGCAGCCCGCTTTGACGTGGACGTCGTGGATTATGTCCAAAAGCGGAAACAATATGAAGGGAAGGAAATCAAACTTTTAAAATATCAAGTTAATGCTGGAGAAATTCGGCTATTGCCGATTTGGGGATCATGAATGAAACGGAGGACAAGCATGAACTCAAAATTTAAATTTCCACTGAATAAAGAAACGCTCCAAACGGTCATGCAGGAGATAAAGATATTAACCTATGGGCAGGCAAGTGAAATCCTGCAAACGGCTACGGAACGGACTACCCGGGAGCTAGGTGGGATAGCAGAGAATCCTGTACCGGATGATAAAACGCTGCTCATCGTTGCTGGACCCAATGGGTCCGGAAAATCAACGGCGATTAGTCAATTGATCGACCAAGGGGCATGTCCGAATTATTATATTTGCCCGGACTATTTGCTTGAAGGCGGACAAAAGGATGAACAGGCGTACTTGAGAGCTATGCGCAGGGCCGGGATTCTACGAATGAATGCGATGGAAAGAGGCGCTTCCTTCACGATGGAAACCATTATTTCTTCGACAGGAAAATTAGATTTTTTGAATGAAGCCCGCAACAAGGGGTATTTTATCGCGGTGCTTTATATTATTACGTCTAATCCTGAGATTAACATACGGCGGGTATTAATGCGGGCCAGTCAGGGGGGACATAATGTGCCGCCGGAAAAAATAGTGGCCAGATACGAGCGATGCCTATCCATTATGCCTCGTGTTGTTAAATTAGCTGATCTGGTTATGATATGTGACAATTCGGTAGATGGCCGGATTCCGAAGCAGGTCTGCAATCAGATCGCATCTGAATAAGAGAATGTATTAACTCTTGAAGAACTATTTAAAGATTATGTTGCGGATTATCAATGCTCTGAGGAAATAACTAGCTTTGTGGGTAAAGAAAGATTCTGGGAGAATGATGATAAATAAAACACATTTTATCAGAATGGACTGAAGGTAAAAATTTACTTACAGTATTGCTTGCTATATTAATCACAATGGGAAAAATATGTTTAAAAATCACCAGCTTTTTTAATTGCTTAAGTTACGCGCGCTTGCTTTAATTATAGGGTAAAATCAATTATTTGGGTAGCGATGAAGCTCGGACCTTATTGATCTTGATCCTTAAACCGGCTCCATACCCTCGACAGCTCTTTTTCATCAAATACTTCAATGTCTTCTGGTAGCATCGGAACCTTACCCTTGGTCATTATAAAATACTCGTATTCTTCGTCTGAGGATTGAGCCAGATAATATGCCTCGGCTCTAAAACGGCTTACAAATAGATCAATATTCACCGGCACCAAAAGCGGCGCATTATTGTCAACTGCTTTTTTTAGATGATCAAAGTTTGCGCGCCCAAGTAGATCACTATATTGAAACATGACATTAAAATACGCTAGTTTATCCCCTTGGTCAATGTTATTAAGCTTGATTCTTCGACGACCATAATGTCTCCGTGAGACCGATTCCAAAACATTAACTATATCTGTAAAACGTTTTATTGTTCCCAATTCGAATATCTGGTAAAAATCATTGTCGGAAAAAACTTTGTCCTTTGGGTCTTCAGAAAGCACTTTCTCTGGATATTCACTGAGCAGATTGGGATAGGATACCGACAATTCAAATTTTTCTATTGCAGACTGTCCCTTGCCATCACGATAACTTGTAATCAAAAATGAGGGTGGATTGAAGCCAGCAATTTTATATCCTATAGGCCGTAACAAAGGATCTAGGATAGAAATCACTTTTTCTACCACACTTGGTTCTTGGATGCGAAATAACGTGTGGCTTGTAATAAAGCCATCTTCATGGATCCACTGATGAAGTGTAGCATCATTCGAATGATTACCAATCCATCTCTCTATTTCTTTTGTAACCACGAAAGGTTTATCTTTGTTTTCTTGGGTATATATGGCTATCTTAACAAGCAACTTTTCCCTTTCTGCAAGAATAGACTTTATCTGTGCCACAGTACAATTAAATACATTTTGTGCAGCATTTTTACTTTTATAATACTTATCTAAAATGACGTTCAATCGTTGGCCAAGCTGCGTGTACGGAGCCTCAAAACGTTCAGGAATCATAATATCATAGTTATCAAGATGCCGGTCCCAACTTTCATGTAGCTGTATAATGCCTGGAATAGCATCGTTTAAAATAGTACTTTTTATTAGCTTGGTTCTGTCTTTGATCAGCGTATCTAGTTTAATGTCACCATTCATACCAAAATGATTTATACACTCGGAACCGACAATCAGCTCTTTTTGGTTGAATTTATTGACTATATAGCAAAGATACGTAAGCTCGTGGTTACATAGCTCACATTTTATAATACCTTTATCTTTTTTATAGGGGATGTAAAATCTCTGCTTGTCCATTTCCCATTCACTTGATGCTTGTTTTACCACGGCATCATGGTGATATTGAAAATAATTCTGGACTTCTTTTGATAATGTTGACATATCTTCTTTATGCGCATCTTTATTAGACATTAAGAAGTTAACTAACCAAGGAAATCGATTTGATAGTGCTACTATTGTATCACTCTTTAGCAGCAATTTTCTTTCTTTATATAAAACCAGTTTTTTTCTCACAAAGTTACCCACCCATTTAGTATTTGGAGAATTTTGATTTTACCTCTCGTAGATCTCGTAGATTCATATAATGTTATTTAATTTGTCTATGTTTTTTGAGGTTAAGCTTTATAATATTCATTATTATAACATATTTTGGGATTTTTTTCAATTGTCAGTTCTGGGCAAATTAACTTAAAAATTTTCACCTAGAAGGAATATATTGACAAGCCAATGGTAAAGAATTAATGGAAAGGATACCCAAGTGACCTTCGTCCAAAAATAATCATTCATACCTATTGACAGAATACTAATAATACTATATTATTAGCAAGTAAGCTAACGTGACCAATATGTCAGACGCAAGTATAAAATAACTAAAAAGGAGAACAACAATGATACTACAGTTTGGCGAATTTATTGCAGGTAAAAGAAAAGCGATAGGATTATCATTACGAGGTATGGCAGACGATCTTGGTATCACTGCCGCGTATTTATCCGATATAGAAAAAAGTAGGCGAAATCCGCCGGATAAAGAAGTTTTGGAAAAAATAGCTGTTATACTTAAATTATCCTCAGAAGATAAGGCACTTATGTTTGACTTCGCAGGAAAAGATCGTAATCAGATATCTCCCGATCTACCCGATTATATAATGGATTTACCAGCAGCAAGGACAGCTCTTCGTAAAGCAAGGGATAAAGGAAAACAAGACGATTTTTGGTATGAAATTACTAGAAAATTAGATGAGGAGTAGATGACTTGCTTTATAAACTAATTAATAACGCTTTTTATTATTTATAAAAGTCGGATTTTAGAATAAAATTATTAGTATTTATAATCAATAGGAGGTAAGGCTTGAATATTAATTATAGCAGAAATCTAGTTCCGTATGTTGCTAAAGATCAGTTTGATGATATAGCAGAAGAATTTTTGAATAAATATTGTCCCGAAGCTTTACATAATCCTATGGAGGTGCCAATCAATAGGATTGCAAGCGATAGAATGAATCTAAATCTTGAATTTGTAAATATTACAGATGATTTAAGCGTTTTCGGGCAGATATTTTTTACAGATGGAAGCGCTGAAATATATAAGCGGGATACTGATGAAATTGTATTAGTTAAAGTAAAAGAAGGTACGATATTTATTGATCCAGATGTTTTTCTGAAACGTAATATTGGTTGTGTTCGAAATACTATAGCACATGAATGTGTTCATTGGTTCAAACATAGACCCTATCATATGATGCAGACTCTATATAATAAAAAAATGGCAGTTGCAAGTAAATGTCCAACTGAAGAAAAGTCTGGTAATAATATTAAGTGGGCAGATGAAGATTGGATGGAATGGCAAGCCAACGGAATTGCACCGAAAATCCTTATGCCCAAAGAGATGTTTAAAATTATAGCTGAAGATAATAACTATTTGAAAAGATATCTATTAAATCTCCATGACAGTGGGATTTATTTTGAACTTGCAGTAAATGAAATTTCGAAATTTTTCAATGTATCAAAACAATCTGTGACAATACGGCTAAAAGAACTCGGTTATATAACATGATTTTTTTTAAGCAAATGTAAGCAAGTTAGCCTTAATGTCCAAAAAGCATAAGAACGGAGGGGTGAATGCAGTATTAAATAGAATATAAACATAACGAATTAGATAGACATGGCACAGTCATCTAATGCTCAATAAGTGCCAAATTATTATTTTAAGGAGAGTATAATTATGACAACTATTAAAACAGGCCAAAAAGTTCCGGTATCTGGACAATATAAACCAACTGGAAGTAACAATGAAGTTACATTTGTGCAAGGGAAAACGGTACCACCAACACCTTCTGGAGCAACAAAATTTACATTGGTGGATCAAACAAAACATAAAGGAGGCAAATAATGATTTATGCGACTAGAATTCATATGAATGATGGCTGTCAGAATTCCAATTGTTTAACTGATATCGACACAATATATCTTGAAGGCGATGGAAACAATCAGTTTTATAAAAAAGGAGTGATTCATGATTACTTAAAAACAAATCCAAATACTATTAGAGTCAATATTTCTCCTTATCCTTATGTGATCCCAGCGATAAGTTCAAAAGGTGAGAAATATGTACGATCGGAGCCTAATGATACAATATATGATAACTTATTGAAACTCCCAAGACTATGAATCAAAGGGTTGTCTTCAGCGAGACAACCTTTTTAAAACAAGGATTGATCATCAAAACTTATTGTACGCACAAAATCGGTCTAATGCTACAAGAGTTGAGGCTTGTAGAGGTATCTATGGATTACAGTGGAATATAGCATAACTTAATGAACGGATGAGAACAAATTTCACTGAAATGGACAAAGTGTTATACAAGAGGAGGATGTTTATAATAAAGTTAAAAAGTAATATAATTATATTAAAATATAATTGCAAAATTTTTATGGGATATGGTTAGAGCGCTGGGAGAAGAAGGTAATATAGAAATCTTTAAATATTGAATGAGTTAAATAGTGTATAGGTGAATAAATTTGAATATAAATTATCCAGAAACAATAATTAACAAATCCAGTGGTTTTACACATTCAGAGTCTTATCTATATGATTTGTGTAATAATACGTTTTTATCCTTGTGGAGTTACCCCAATGTTTTTCGTGATCAAGGAAGAATAAATTCACCTGAAAAAGGTCTAATTGGTGATGGAAAAGAGCTATGTGATCTTTTAGTGATTTTCGAAAATCATATATTTATTTTCTCTGATAAAAAATGTGAATTTCCTAAAAACAGCAATGATGTTAAAGTTAATTGGAGCAGATGGTATAAAAAGGCTATTAGGGATGCAGCCAAGCAAATTTGGGGAGCAGAAAGATGGCTATTTTCTTATCCAAATACAATATATTTAGATCAGAAATGCATGGAACCTTTCCCAATTTCAATACCTATTATGGAGAATGCTATTATTCATAGAATTGTTGTAGCGCATGGTGTTTCTGCTGAATGTGCAAGTTATTTCGGAAGAAATGGAAACGGGAGCTTAATGCTATGCTCTGATATAGTCGGAGATATGCATCTTTACAAAGAAAGTCAAGACTGCAAGCCTTTTACTATTGGACAAGTAGATCCATCAAAAGGATTTATTCATGTTTTTGATGATGTTACATTGGATATTGTTTTAAAAACACTTGATACAGTTTCTGATTTTGCAACTTATTTAATGAAAAAAGAGGAACTATTTTTAAGTGGAAAACACATTATGGTGTCGGGTGAAGAAGACTTATTAGCTTGCTATTTAACGAATAAAGATAGTGCCGGAGAATATTGCTTCTTTTCAGAAAAATGGGATATTGATAAATTTACAAGCCTTGCTATTGCTGAGGGTTGCTGGAAAGAATTTTGTACAGACCCAAGGAGAAAAATGCACGTTGATGAAAATCGGATTAGCTATCTTTGGGATGCTATAATTGAAAGATTTTCTTTTCATATAATGAACGGAACTTCATACTACATGGCCGAGCCAAGTATCCAGTCTCAAGCGGAAGTCTTTAAATTTTTGGCTCGTGAAAATAGATTCAATAGAAGAATTTTATCGCTTGCTCTTATTGATCTCCTAAATTCAACACCAGATGATCATAGAGCAACCCGGATTATTAAACCAAGGTTTAAAGGTGCCCCTTATTATCTTTTTTTAATTGTACCAAGAGATTTATCGTTAGGTACATATGATGAATATAGGAAGTTTCGTAGGGAGTTGTTGGGACATAATCTTCCGGTTGTGAAACTTCAATTCCCTGATGCATTAGACATTATAGGGTTAGCAACTGAAACGGGATTTAACGTTAATCACTCAGAAGATATTACCTATTTAGATGCCCATAACTGGACATCTGAAGATAACGAACGGGCAATGGAGTATAAAAAGGTCTTGATTGAAGAAGGATTGCTAACTACGAGGCAATTTTCACATATAACTTATTCTGAATATCCTAAAGTTAAGAGAATGAAAGGTTCTGATAGAAATAACCCTTGTCCTTGTGGAAGTGGGAAAAAATATAAAAATTGTTGTGGAAAAATTACTAATTAATAATTGGTCTATTGTAAGTGGTTGAGAGATTCAATAAATAGAAATATAACCTCAGTCAATTATTATAATTTAATGGACAAGATGAAAGTTGCATTATTAAAGGAGATGAAAGAATTGCTCTCGCTTGAAGAATATATTGCGAAAAGAAAAAAAGAAGACAGGCTAAATGAATTTGATTTAAAAAACATAAGGGAAAATATTCGAGTGTGCGTTAATTATGTTTTTGAGTATTATAATAATTATATACCAATTGATAAGATAGAAGAGAAGACCATTTTAAAGGAAGAAAAGTTAGATAGGTACCGAAAACAACTAGATGAATATGATCCGGAAATAGTCGATTGGTTAGTTAGCTTAAATTCTGAGTATTCAAAGCATATGAATCGTATTATTGGTAATGCGATAGATGATGATTTTTTTCTTTTATATGATAAAGAAGAAGAATTTAGAAGTGTATCTTATTCATGCTATTCCAAATTAATCAAACGCTGCCCCTTTCTTAAAGACCAAACAGAAATGCTCTATAAATTTATTAAAGAATATCATAGAATACTAAGTATGCAAAAAATCCCGTATATTTGTGATGAAATAAACGAATGGTTAGAACAAACATTAACAAAATATCACGTTAATTTATCAGTTTTCGCATATGATTGGGCCAACTATTTTTATGAAAATGAAGACATTTGGCCACCAACTTGTCGACATAAAAGCCAATATAGCTTTAGAAAATATGACTATGATATTAAACAAAAAAGTAATCTGTTTAATTTGGATTCGCTCTATAGAAGAATGCCTAAAAAACCTTACACAAGGGGCCGAAAACAAGAACTAGAAATCCTAATGATGTACCACTGGCTTCATAGTTTGGAAGGTGATGATGATGGTTATTGGCAAGAATATCTTGAAAAAGTGTTACCTGGAATAATTAAAAATTCAAACGAATAGTAAGATATTTTACAACTTTTTTATCTAAGAAATATTAGTGTTTATAAAAATTAAGAATATAATTTTACAACTTTATTATATAGAATGCTAAAATACATACTAATAAAATAAAGGTTTTTCAGATATAAATTTTACAACTTTTTTATCTTTCCTCATTTGCCCGCCGAATTTTTAATTCAAACATAAGGCAAGCTTACTGGCTTGCCTTTTTACGTTCCACATTTGCAATTTTTATTTTTTATGCATTGACAAAGAAAAGAGGAAATGCTATCATGTTTGCAAACGATTTCAGAAATTTTGTCAATCAGTTTTTATCAACAGAGTTTTAGGAGACGATTATGACCCGAACATTAAAAGATATAGCAAAAGAGCTGAATTTATCTGTTTCTACGATATCCAGAGTAGTTAACAATAAAGTTTATGTGAATCCAAAAACAAGAAAAAAAGTATTGGATGGATTGGCAAAATACAATTATGTGCCCAACCAGATAGCCAGATCATTGAAAAAGCAGTCAACCCGAACCATTGGAATATTGGTCCCGGATATCAGTGAAAATTTCTTTGCCCAGATTATCAAGGGCATTGATGAAATATTAAGCAAAAAAGAGTATTCCATTATTCTTTCCGATTCAAATGAATCTTCGGATAAGGAGGAGCACTATTTAAACCTTCTGTACCAAAACCGGATCGACGCGTTGGTGCTTGCGACCGTTGCAAAGGAGTATGTTGCGCTGAACACATATTTTACGAATAATATTCCGGTAGTCTTTATTGATAATATTCCAAATCTGGATGATGAGATTGATTGCGTTATTATAAACAACCCAAAAGCCAGCATGATGGCTGTTGGTCATCTGGTGGAGAATGGACATAAGGATATTGCCATTATTATTGGCAGACCGGACGAAACGACGGGTTATGAACGGCTTGAAGGCTATAAACGCGCGCTCACACAAAATAATATCCCTTATAATGAGGATATCGTCAAATACGGAAATTATAAGGAAAACACCGGCTATTCATGCATGAGGGAGCTTATTTTGAACCGGGATAAAAGTCCGTTTACAGGAGTATTCATCGGATCGGAAAAAATGACTTATGGGGCAATCAAGGCGATAAAGGAATGCGGTCTTAGAATACCCGAAGATATTGCGATTGTGGGCTTTGACGTTCATGATAAATCAGGCCTTATAACACCCGGGATCACGAGTATACGCCAGCCTGAAAACAATATTGGAAAAATTGTTGCGGATCTGATTATAAAAAGGCTGGAAGAAAAGGAAAAGGAAGAAAAAGACCGTATTTGCCAAAGAATTATATTGGATCCTGTTTTGGAAATCAAAAAAAGCAGCAGTATATAATTTTAATTTATCTGCAAACGTTTACAGTAAAAACTAAGATATTGGCATAAATACCGTATATTTATAATTTGCCCAGATTTAAACTAATTTTCTTAAAGATTAATTTGAGTAAAAATAAGGGAATTTAAAAAAAACTATTTACAGTTACAGATCGTTATGATATTATAATGCAAACGATGTCATATATAAAATGAAATTCAAATAATATTTTACCGCAATACAAAGAAGTATATTTTAAAAAATATAGAAATTAATGCATAAATTGTGAAAAAATACAGGAGGTAAGGTTCAAAACTTATTATATTTTTTAAAAATTATTGCAAACGATATCATAAAAGAAAAGGAGAGGTGAAAAGATGCAGGAGTATGTCGTCGAGATGAGAGATGTATGTAAGTCTTTTCCGGGCGTAAAGGCTTTGGATGGCGTTCATCTTGAGGTTAAACCCGGTGAGGTTCATGCACTGATGGGCGAGAATGGCGCTGGAAAATCGACGCTGATGAAGATACTGAACGGCCTCCATCAGCCTGATTCCGGCGAAATTTTATTTCGCGGCAAGCCTGAGAAAATAGAAAATCCGTCCAAGGCGCTTTCGCTTGGGCTTGCGATGATCTATCAGGAACTCAACCCAATCAATGATATGAATGTGGCTGAAAACATTTTTATCGGCAGAGAACCGATGAAAAAAGGAAACGTATTTATTGATTTTAACAAAATGTATCAGAATGCAAAGGATTTGCTTCGGGAATACGGCCTGAACGTGAGCCCGAAACAAAAAATGAGGCGGCTTTCCACAGCGCAAAAACAAATGATAGAAATTATTAAAGCCGTGTCATTGAACGCCAACGTGATCGTGATGGACGAACCGACCTCATCACTGACCGATGAAGAGGTATCCGTTCTTTTTAAAACGATCAAACGCTTAAAAGAACGCAATGTTGCGGTCATATACATTTCTCACCGCTTAGAAGAGGTGTTTTTGATTGCCGATACGGCGACGGTCATGCGGGATGGAAAATATATCGGCAAAGAACAGATAGAAAATTTGGATAAAGACAAACTGATCAGCATGATGGTCGGACGCGAGCTGAAAGATGTGTATCCGTCGGGCAGCGCCGATATAGGCGGCGTTTTGCTGGAAGTAAAAAATCTTGGCCGCAGGGGCGTATTTAAAAATATTAACTTCAGCGTGCGAAAAGGCGAAATCCTCGGGTTCTACGGTTTGGTCGGCGCTGGCCGAAGCGAGGTTATGAGAGCGATTTTCCGGATAGACAATCCTGATGCCGGTGAAATTTTAATGGAAGGAAAGCCCGTTAAAATCAAATCGCCCACCCATGCGATACAAAACGGCATGGCTATGGTTACGGAAGACCGTAAGGAATTGGGGCTTGTCCTGTGCAGGAGTATAAAGGAGAATATAACCCTTGCAAACCTGGATAAATACTCAAACGGCACGTTTGTCAACGGAAAACTGGAAACGGAAATCTGCGAAGATATCACCCAAAAGCTTACGGTTAAAATGAGCGGGCTAAAGCAGCTTGCCGGCAACCTCTCCGGAGGAAACCAGCAAAAAGTGGTGCTGTGTAAATGGCTGATCACTGCGCCCAAACTTCTCATATTGGATGAGCCTACGCGAGGAATCGATGTGGGCGCAAAAGCAGAGATATATGCGCTGATGCGGCAATTTGCAGAAGAAGGAATGGCTCTTATAATCATTTCATCAGAGCTCCCTGAAGTAATGGGAATGAGCGACAGGGTATTGGTGATGGGTGAAGGAGAAATAAAGGGAGAATTTTTAAAGAATCAGTTTACTCAGGACGATCTACTGTCCTGCGCATTGGGGGGAAAGAAAAATGGCTGACAAACTTTTGCGTGAAACAGCAAGGAAGAATGGGCATAAAGCGTTTCAGGAGTATATAAGAAGCTACGCTCTGTTCATTATATTTATCTGTTTGTGTGTGGTTCTGGCATTTGCATCCGATACATTTTTACAGCCTACCAACATCATAAATGTATTCAGGCAAATATCCATTAACGGCATACTGGCTCTGGGAATGACTTTTGTTATCATACTGGGCGGAATCGACATTTCGATAGGATCTGTGGCTGCAGTCGCAGGCGTTGTGTCGGCGCTCATTTTGGAATCATATCCGGGAATGACGGCAGCCGCATTGGCCGGGGGCATATTGTCGGGCGGAGCGATGGGCGTAATCATCGGATTCCTTGTCGCCAAAATGAAGATTGCTCCCTTTATCGCTTCCCTTGCCATGATGACCATCGCAAGGGGCCTGGCGCTTGTGATTGCGGGAGGCGTTCCGCATACCATCTATGATCCGGCGTATATTGCCATAGGCAACGGATATCTCTGGCCCAAAACTTCGCCGAATTCCATCAGCCTGCCTATCTCCGTACTGATTTTTATTGCCTGCATCGTTGTCGTCTGCATCATTCTTTATAAAACAAAATTCGGCAGATATGTATACGCGGTTGGAGGCAACGAGGAGGCTGCCAGGGTTTCGGGAGTGAATGTTGCAAGGGTCAAATTTTTTACTTTCGTAATCAACGGGCTGCTTTGCGGAATTGCCGGAATTGTACTGGCCGCGAGAATAACATCCGGACAGCCTGCGGCCGCGTCCGGTTATGAGTTGGATGCGATTGCCGCGGTTATCATAGGCGGAGCCAGCCTTTCCGGCGGCGCGGGCAAGGTAAGCGGCACCATTATCGGCGCCCTTATCATAGGGGTTTTGAACAATGGTCTTGTGCTTCTGGCCGTATCATCCTACTACCAGCAGATCATTCAGGGTATCATTATTGCCGGCGCGGTTATATTGGACAGCAGAACAAAGCGGATTTGAATCTCAAATGCTCTCGGGCATAAGATTATATAAGGAGGATAAAAAATGAAAAAAGTATTATTCACACTGTTTGCACTGGTTATGGTTGCGGTATTTGCGTTTACTGCTTGTTCCAGTACAAGCGACAATACCAGTCAGCCCTCTTCTGAAAGCGCGGCCGCGCAAAGCGAGGCTGCCGCATCCGAAACGGCAGCAGCTTCATCGGCCGATTCGGGAACGGAACCGGGTAAAGTTTTTAAGATTGGCGTATCCACACAGGCGTGGAAACATGAATTCTTAAAGAACTTCATCAATGCGTTTAAAGCGATTGACGAACAAATGGACAATGTGGAACTTATTCTTGTGGACAGTGAAGACGACGTGCAAAAACAACTGGATGATGTGGACACTCTGATTGCGCAAGGCGTGGACGGCATTATACTCAATCCCCTGAGTTTTGAGGGAACGAGCGCAGCTGTGCAGGCCTGCAAAGAAGCGGGAATAACGGTTGTGGAGGCGGTTTCCTATACGCAGAATGAAGATTATGCTACTTTTGTGGGAACCGACGTTAAAGCGTCCGGCCTCATGGCGGGAAAAATGGTTGCGGATATGCTGGGCGGAAAAGGAAAAGTTTTCGAAATAGAAGGCATCATCGGGCATACGGCGCAGATCAACAGGGGCGCGGGCATCAAGGAATCTTTGGCCGAATATCCTGATATTCAGCTGGTTGAAACGCAATGCGGCGAATTTGATACAGATGTGGCAATGCAGGTTACAGACGCATGGCTCACCAAATATGATGAGATCGACGCAATTGTAGCGCACAACGACGGTATGGCATTAGGCGCTATGAACGCATGCATCACGGCGGGAAGAACGGATATCAAAATTGTTGGGATCGACGGTGATCTGGCTGCGTTAAACGGCATTATCGCCGGAACATATTCGGGTACCTGCGTGGACTACTGTGAAGAAGAGGCGAAACTGGCAGTGGAAGAAATGGTATCCATTTTGTCCGGAAATGCGCCCAAAGGCAAAATCATTGTGGATTATGTACCTGTTACAACCGCTGAAGAGGCGCAGAAGTTTGTGGATCTGCGCAGCTAATTGAAAAAGTAACAAAGCAAAATCGTACCGCCCGACAGGGCGGTACGATAACAATGTAAAGAATGCAGGGGAGATATTATATGTCGTATTTTAGTATTGAGGAGACCCAAAAACGCGTTGAAAGCGTAAAAGAAATACTTGAAAGAAAAAAACTGGATGCCGCGCTTATTTATTATGATGAATTGAATATCGCGAACGGCTGGTATCTGACGGGATGGTGCCCCCAGTTTGAAAGCGGCGCAGTACTGGTGCCTCGCAGGGGCAAGCCGCTTTTGCTGGGCGGACCCGAAAGCGAACCGTTTGCGAAAATGAGCAGCGCAATAAAGGAGACAAGAAATTTTCCTGTTTTCATGGTACCTGACGAAGAGTACCCGAATGCTGCCATCATAGACTTTAAGAAACTGAATGATGAACTGATGGCAGGCGGTACAAAGATCAAGCGTCTTGGGTTTGTGGGCACGGCAACGATTCCGCATCTTGTTTATGAGCAGCTCAAGGCGGGATTTAACGATACGGAGTTTGTTGATATTACCGTAGATTACGAGGCGCTGCGTATAATCAAATCACCGTGGGAAATTGAAAACATTAAGAAAGCGTTTGAAATGGCGGATAAAGCATACGACGCTATGAGAGTGAAAATAGCGCCGGATGTTTACGAATATGAAGTAGCTGCTGCGGGAGAAACAATTTGCAGATCAATGGGAGCGAACAGTTTTGCTTATACTACGATAGTCGGAAGCGGCGAGCGGGCAAACGCCGTTGTGCCTACGGCAATCAATAAAAAAATGTCGGCGGGTGAAACAGTTATGATCGGTATAGCGCCGAGATGCATGGGATATGCCGGCACATTCGGAGACAATTTGCCTGTATCCGGTTCATATACTCCGGCACAGAGGGATTGCGTGAATTATTTGCGGGAAACGATGCGTTTGACCAAATCCATGCTCAAACCGGGCGTATCGGGAAAAGAGGTCGACGTTCCCGGCAGAAAATATTTTGAAGAAAAAGGCCTTATCCGTTATCTTGTGTGTCCGTTTGCGCATACCATCGGCTTAATGGAAGCGGAGGCCCCCTTCTTTGGACCGAACAGCGACGACATATTAAAACCGGGTATGACCGTAATGGTGGACGTCAGCTTTTTCGGCCATCCGACGCTTTACGGCGCGCGTGTGGAAACGGGATACCTCATTACGGAAACCGGATGCGAACCCTTGTCCAAAAAGATGGATGAATATTTTATGCAGGATGCCTAAAGGCAAATTAAGGAGGCTATGGAATGATTACAGGCAAAAATGTATGGATTTTTGCGGACGGCGATCTGCCGCCGCAGGGTACTCAGGAACCGCTTGGACATGAGGCGCTGATGGTGGTCAATTGCAATAACGAAGACGCGCATTTGAATATCACGATTTTATTTGAAGATAAGGATCCTGTAAAGGGTGTGGAACTGGTATGCCCCGCCCAAAGGATCAAATGCTACAGGTTGGATTATCCTATAGGCAAGGCGCCGTACAAAATACCTTTTGGCCAGTATGCGCTGATGATAGAAAGCGATGTGCCTGTTGTTGCCAATTTCGGGCGCCTTGACAGAAGAGAAAATATGGCATATTATCCGGTTCAGGGATTCAGTCTGTAAGGATAGATTTAAGGACATCTGCCTGTGCGGAACCGACATGGGCAGATGGGAATGCTTTTTGTTTTAAAGGAAGTGGAATTCATGGCATACCGCGTTTTTGTCAGTTCGTTTCAATGTGAATCCAATACGTTTTGTAAAACGAAAGCGGAATACCGTGATTTTGATATTGTTTATGACGCCGATGCGGCCGGGAAACTTGCCGCGGCGGAATTTTTCAGACAAAACGGGATAGATGTCGTTGGAGGCGTTTATGCGAGCGCATTGCCTTCGGGAATGGTTGGGCTTGAAGCTTTCAACAGGATATCGGATGAGATCATTGCGCGCTTATCAGGCGGGGGACGTGTGGACGGCGTTTATCTGTACCTGCATGGAGCAATGGTTGTGGAAGGCGTGGGGAGCGGTGAAGAGAATCTTATTTCGCGAATCAGACGCATTGTATCACATCGCGTTCCCATAGCCGTTGCGCTGGATTTTCATGCAAACAACACAGAGACCATGATGCGGCAGGTAAATATCATACATGGTTTCAGGACCGCGCCGCATATTGATCATGCTGAAACGGAACGGCGGGCTGCAGCCGGGCTTTTGCGCTGCCTGCGCGAAAAAGTATTGCCCGAGCCTGCTTTTGTTCGCGTCCCCGTTCTTGCCGCGGATGCGGCGGTTACATCCGGAAAGCCGCTGAAAGATATTATGCTTGCCATAAAAGAACTTGATAAAAAAAATGAATTTTATTCGGCTGCTTTTTTTAACGGGCAGCCCTGGGTAGACGAGCCTTTTATGGGGCCCTGCGCAGTCATAATGGCCGCTCCGGGCCGGAAAAAAGAGGCGGAAGAGGCCGCCGGACAATTGGCGGGCATGTATTGGAAGGGGCGCAGCGAGCTGAAACTTGGAGATGAAGCGATGCTCCCTGACGCGGCTATCTCCTTTGCTGCAGCTCAAGAAAATTCGCCTGTGTTTATCAGTGATTCCGGCGATAATACCACGGCGGGCGCGGAAGGCGAGGGAACGCTTTTTCTTAAAATGCTGATGGAGCAAAATGTGAAAAGAAGTCTCGTTTGCGCCGTTACGGCAAAAGAGGCGGCTAGAGAATTGCTGACTAAAAAGACCGGAGAGGCTGTTTCCGTGCGGATAGGCGAGGGACGAAAAGAAAAAAACATCGTGCCTGTACTCATCGAAGGCAGAATAAAGTCGTTTGGAGCGGTTCTTGGATGGGCGGGAGAAGAATGCGGTTTGGGAGTGGTGATCTCAAACGAAAATATGGACGTTGTGCTGACGGATGTACGCGCCGCATTCATATCGCAAAAACACATAGAAAACATGGGCGTAAAATTATCGGATTATCATATCATTATTGTTAAGCTGGGATATTTGTTTCCGGGGTTGCGCGAAGTGGCGGCGTCTCATGTTTTTGCTCTTACGCCGGGAGCCAGTACGAATCTCTTTCAAACGCTCGATTATAAAAAGATCCGGAGGCCCGTATATCCGCTGGACAAAGAATTTGATTGGCGAGGGGGAACCGTATGAAAAAAATTATGCCTATGCCTAAAAGCCAATTGTTAAAAACGGGAAAAACGAAACATTTTCAGAGGCTCTCGTTTTTGGCGGAAAAAGGCGCTGATGAAATCAAAACCCTGATTGAATGCAAAATGTGGAACTATATGGATATCGCGCTCGATTTTAACGTAATTGCACCAAAAGACGCATACGTTGTTGTTTTATGCGAAAATCCGCATGTTCCTGCCTGTGCGGATGCCCGCCTTTATACGAAACAGGGTTATACCATTACGGTCGATACGGACGGCTGCCAGATAAGCTATGCGGAACGCGCAGGACTTGTGAATGCTTTGTCAACGCTCAAACAGCTGTTCGGCAAAGAAGACGACGGCTATAGCATGGAATGCTGCGAGATCGTAGACTGGCCTTCCGTCGAAAACCGGGCGGTTTCCAATACTTTTGCATGGTATGCCGGGTATGGAAGGCTGGGCTTTGATATGCAGCTGTGGGGATATGATGAATGGGCGGAGTACGTCAATATATGCTCGGATTTTAAAATCAACCAGTTCAATATGTGTATGTACGGTTACTGGCCGTTTGAATTTGGTGAATATCCCGAAACGGTATTAAAAAACATGCCGGTTCAAATATGGAATAAAGAAAGCCGCAATTGGTTGACGGTAATGTTCATTCATCCAAACCTTGAGCAGGAATTTCTTAACCGCCTGATAGAATATGCGCATTTACTGGGAATAACCTTTTATGCATACATAGGTTTGAACAGTTATAACGGAGGCTATGCAAGCGAGCATAAAGACAAACGGATGAAGCTTCCGGCCGACAGCAGGTATGTGAATGATTTTGACAGGCTTTGTCTCAGCGATGCGGGAAACATAGAATATTTAAAGGCTGCAATGCGGCGGATAGTGCGGTTGGGATTTGACGGAATCGATTTTGAGGAAAGCGAAGAGGCGTACTGGTACTGCGGCTGCGAAGACTGCCAAAAGGCTTTTCTTCAGAACCATACGCCCGAAGAAGCGAGCCATATAGGCAATAATATTCTTCTAAAAGAACTGTATGCAGTAATCAAACGGGAAAACCCGGACTGCAAGGTAGGCGTAAGGGCATGGAGGCAGCCGCCGCTTGAAAAGCCGGCTGAATTAATACGGGAGATGACGGAAAGCGTACCGGATGATATCGGACTGTTTTGGGCGCCGGGACTCTATGTTTCTGACGGGGAATTTGTAAAATGGGCGGAGGCGTTTGGCAAACACCGCATCTGGGGCCGTGACACAGAAAGCAATGCGGTCGCCGCATGCTTCGGGAGACTGATCCGGATATTCCGTTCAAATGGCCTGCGCTGCGATGAAGAACCAAACGATCAGTTTTTGGAAGAAGATATCCGGCAGCATACCGGTTCGGCGGCGCTGGGCGTTCAGGGGATCAACGGATACATGTTTGAATGGTATGGATTTTTCATTCACTTGTTTGCGCATGCTTTTTACGGCTGGGGGTCGCAGCTGGAACCGGAAGCGTTTTATAATTATTCCGTTGAATCCGTGTTCGGCGGGGAACTTGCGGAAGATATCCTGTACATATTGCGCAATATGTTTACCATTCATGAAAGCCAGCTGAAAATATTCCCGACCGAGTTTCCGTTTGCGCGCAACAAAGTGGAAATGCGGGATATGCCAAGAATAAAGCAGGCAATAGACGAATGGCCCGGGTTGATGGAAAAGATAGAGAGGGTACAAAAAGCGCTGGCGGCTGATGAAAAGCTGCGCGTATATGAACCGCATTTTGAAAAAATACGGATAGCCGCCAAAAGAAACAGGGTAATTTATGACCTGGCGCTTGCTTCCGTTACCTTTGATTGTGCAAAAACAAAGGAGGAAAGGGAAAAAAGCCTTAAGGAAATGCTTAAATATAATGAGATGGATTTTGAGATCGTAAAAAATCATTATTTTGATGTTAATCCGGTGGACAGAACCGGGACCAAATCGTGCATGATCCCCTGCCATGAATTACGGCGGGTCATTCAAAACGAACTGGACCCGGATCATAAAGATGAAACGCCTGTATATCTTGGGGTGGAGGCGCTTGGCTGGCTTTGGCTGTAGGAGAATTCAAAATGAAAGACAATTTGTATGTTCTGTTTGGTATTGATATGGAAACGGATGTGGGGAGTTTTACGCCCTTTTATGAAGGCGTAAAGAACGGTACGCCCAGGCTGCTTGAATTGTTTGACAAAAAAGGCATTTCGGGAACCTTCTATTTTACCGGAAGCTGCGCCAGGGAAAATCCAAGGGTTGTGGAAATGATACGGGACGGCGTCAATGAAGTGGGATGCCATTCGCTTTTTCACGAAACAGTGGGCGACCAGCTGTTTCCGATACCAGGCGAAAAACCCCTGCTTCCTGAAGAAGTGCCTTTTAGAATCGGAAAAGCCACCGAATGGGTAGAGGAAGTGTTGGGGTACAGGCCCGAAGCGTTCCGCTGTCCGCGCCTTTGGGGTTCGACTGCCGTTGTGAACGCTCTTGAATCACTGGGTTACAAAACGGACGCATCCTATCCCATGTATTACTACAGGGAACGGTTTGTTCCCTACCATCCGTCAAAAGAAGACTGGACAAAGGAAGGGGGCCTTAACCTTCTTGAAATCCCGAATTTTGCTGATATGGCTATGCAAAGCAAAGATCCGGGATTGGAAAGAGACAGGGACCAGTGGCCACTGTTCAGAACAAAAGGCGCGGCGGTGCTGATGAAGCATATTCATAATTATATAGATTTTGTATCGAAAAAAGGGCTTCAGGCCGTATTGTGTTTTTATTTTCATCCCTGGGAGTTTATTCCCTGCCAAAAAACATATCGCTACGGCGAATCTGCCGTAACGCCCAAGCGCTTTATTACAAAAGGATGCGGTAGTAAAGCGTTGGCCGAGATGTCTTCCCTGATAGACAGCTTGAAAGATCTGGGCGGAGAGTTTGTGCGCGCGAAAGATCTCGGGGAAATATACGCCGAAAAGTAGCAATATTTGATTTTAGGTCATTTGTTCTTCCATCACTATTTTTTTAAGACAAGCTCCTGCGGGAGCTTGTCACTTTTTGCCATAATATTTAATTTTATGTTTTTTTATTCAGGATAATATTATATAATAAAAAAATGGATAGGGACAAGAATTCAGGAGGATGCGGATGTTTTACAAAGTTTTAAAACTGATCGGCAGTTTTTGGTTCGTGCCGCTGCCTGAAAAATTCCGGACTGAATTCAAAACAGAAACGATTGCAATGAATGTTTCAAGGGTTAAAACCACCGCGGTTACCTTTATAATACTTGAAGCAATTATTATTGCCGCCACCATTATTTTTAAAAAAGAATCCGCCCTTGAGCCTCCCCGCGTGTATTATTTATCCATGTATGTTTTGTTGATCATAGCAATGATCGTCTTTTTGTCGGTGTTTTCCGTGCTGAAGAAAAATATCTCCGCAAACGGGAGGGTTCTTGCCTGGGGGATCGCTTTTTCGGCCTTTATATTGTTATGGTGTGCAGGGATATCCCTGTTGGATCAAAAATCGTCAGGACAGATTATTGTTTACGCGATTGCGGTCATAGCCGTTTCCGTTGTTCCCGTCTTTGAGCCGGTTGTTCTATCGGCCATTTACCTCTCTGTGCAGGTAGTGTTTTTAATTCTGCTGCCAAGCTTTAATCAGACGGGCGTAATGCCCTTTGGAAATACGTTCAACAGCACTCTCATTATTATATTATCGGTCATTATATCGCGCATGAGGTATCAGAGCCTGATCCGGGATTTTATAAACAAAAAAACGATACAGGAAAAAAACGAGGAATTGGTCAGGGTAAACCGGGAATTGGAAGTGCTTTCCCGTACGGACGCTTTAACCGGAGTCTTTAACCGTCTGGTTTTTGACAAATCGATCCATCTGGAATGGAACCGCTGCAAGCGGCATGCGATACCCCTGTCATTGCTGATGATAGATGCTGATTTTTTTAAGAAGTTTAACGATAACTATGGACATCAGGCGGGGGACGAGGGAATCCGCCTGATCGCGAAAATATTGGCGGCCAGCGCAAAACGCTCGGCGGATGTGGTAACGCGGTATGGCGGGGATGAATTTGCAGTGATACTGCCCCATATGAATAAGGAAGCCGCGCTTGAGCTTGCCAGGCAAATAAGAGACAGGGTTCTCGGCCTGAAGATCCCGAACGCATATTCCACCTGCTCGGAATACCTGACCGTCAGCATTGGCGTGCACTCAATTATTCCCCATGACGAAATATCCGTGAACGATTTTATCCGGAATACGGATATAGCGCTTTACGAAGCGAAAAAAGAACGAAACGCAATTTTGGCGCAATAAAATAAGGCGGGCGTATTATGAAAAAAGTGGTATTGTCTCTATCCATGTGTGTATTATGCGGATTTATTTTATTCGGCTGCTCTTTTGGAGATCTGATTGCCGCAAGCGAAAATATCGCCAAAAACTATCAACGGAACGAACCGATTGTCGAACCGGAATTAAGCGCCCCAGGATACGAAATCGATCCGCTGGGGTTGCTGGAGATGGCTTTCGGAAAGGATATCAACATGTATACCGGAACGCTGGCGGAGGATGCTGATTACAGCGTATACAATATGGATAATTATATAGAATATGATTTCTTTGACAAAGAATTCGAATATATGGGGGAGAGCTTTTATACGTATTATAATTTATGTACTCCGGTTGATTCGGATGCAATAGATACCGTTGAATATGAAATTTATGCGGACGGAACAGATACCGGTATATTTTTAAACGACTATATAGGGTTTTATGATACGCTGTGCCATGAATTCGGTGAAAGGAATATATACGAAGTTTCATATATGGAACTAGACGATTCGTTTGAGGATGCGGTTTATTCCGACTTTGAAACATTATGCTCAAAAATTTCGGCATTTGACAATGGAGCATACTATATCTGCTGGGACAACCCCCAGTATCAGATTATTTACCAGGTGGTCGTGGACGATCAGAGTACACTTTCGAATAACCATAGATTTTTTGACGCCTATCTGACTTTTATTTTAAACGGCTACGATTCCGCAGACTACTTAAACGGCGATCCGATGGATAATATCGGTTCCTTAGCATTGCATTAGAGAAACATCCAATGAGATCCTTTTTTCGACGGAGTATTCTTTTTGTTTTTTAAAATATACTATTATATTGTTTTGTGCATGGATGGGCCTGCAAATAAATTGTCGGCCCAGTTCATTTTTTTTGTTGTATAATGGAGAGAAAATATACTGCTATAGAGGTGTTTTATGAAACTGATCTATCAGCTTTGCGTCATACTTCTGATTTCATTTATCGGTGAAATTCTTCGGCTTTTGATTCCCCTCCCCGTACCGGCGAGCATCTACGGGCTTTTGATCATGTTGTTTTGCTTAAAAGTACGAATTATAAAACTGGATCACGTGAAAAAGGTCGGGTACTTTTTGATAGAGGTTATGCCGCTGATGTTTATACCGGCGGCGGTCGGGCTGATCGCGGCATGGAATGAGCTGTCGGACATCCTGCTTCCCGTTATTGTCATTATCCTTGCTACAACGGTTATCGTCATGGCGGTAACGGGCAAAACGGCGCAGGCGATCCTTACGGGATCCGCAAGGGATGCGGCGGGAAAGGATAAGCGTGCTGCAAAATGAAGGATGCTATTATGAGTTCGGCTTATTTCGGAGTCATCATCAGCGTGGCAGGCTATGCGCTGGGGGTTTTGCTAAAAAAGAAATTCAAACGGAGTTTTTTAAACCCGCTTTTAATCTCCATTGTTTTTGTGATCGGTATACTGCTGATTTTCAATATTGATTATGAAAGCTATAACCAGGGCGGAAAATATATTTCTTATTTGCTGACTCCCGCCACGGTTTGCCTGGCAATACCGCTTTATCAGCAGTTGGAGCTTTTAAAAAAAAATAAAAAGGCGATTCTGCTGGGTATTCTGGCAGGCGTGCTCAGCAGCCTTGGAAGCGTTCTTGCCTTGTCTTACCTGTTCGGACTTACACATCAGCAATATGTGACGCTGCTTCCAAAATCTATTACCACAGCGATCGGGATCGGCGTATCCCATGAATTGGGCGGGATAGAAACCATTACTGTAGCGGTTATCATTGTAACCGGCGTTTTTGGAAACGTGATAGCGGAAGGCGTCTTAAGGCTGTTTAAAATTAAAGATCCGATTGCGGTCGGCCTCGCGATAGGCACTTCCGCACATGCTTTGGGTACAACAAAGGCATTTGAATTAGGTGAAATCCAGGGCGCCATGAGCAGTCTGTCCATTGTGGTCACCGGATTGATAACGGTAATCGGCGCATCGTTCTTTGCATATTTGCTGTAGCGGATAAAAAGCGCGGCCGTCTTATCGGCCGCATTTTGATATTATGATATTAACTGTTCTTTTACAGAGGCGATCTTTCCATCCTGTCCTACCGTGATCTCAAATTTTTTTGTCTGGTCCGCCTTTTCACCGCCGCTCCATTGCTGCCCAAGTTCAAAAGTTACAACGGCTGTTCCCGGACTGTTCGCCTGGAAGACATATCTGTGGACGCCTCCGGCCCCATCAAGGTTTTTATCTCCTGTCTGCTTGTAAGAATCGTCCTTCAGGCTTACGATATTTTCATTATCGATCGATACCGCCCATGTATAACCTGTTGTCGGGCTCTCTTCCAGTACAACGGACGCTGTTTTGTCCTGAAAAGTAATTCCCGGCTGATCCGTGCCCGAAGAACATGCCGACAGCCCAATAACCAGCAATACTGAGATAAGAATTAAGATTTTTTTAAACATAACAGCTTTTTCTCCTTCTTGTTGGAACTTATTGAAATAAAATACGTCTTATTATATCATACAGTATTTACCGGTAAATTCCAATTGATTTCCTAAGTTTTACATACTATACTTTGATTGTTCATTGGGAATAACAGGCGGTATAAGACTTAGACCGCTATTAGACGCGGCGCAATAATAAATTGACTTTTGATAAAAGAAGATGTACTATTTATTATCAGTTGTTAATAAACGACAAAATTGGGGGAATTAAAACTTGAGTACGCAAAAAACAGGAGTAAATAAAAAGCCGGCTGTGAAAACGAAAAAAACAGTCAGAATACTGGTTCTTTTTTTAGTCGTTTTGATTGCACTGGCCGGCGTTGTTGTTTATGCAATTTATAATCAATACCAGAGCATTTCTAAAAACCCGCTGGCTGCGTTCGACAATTCTGAAAAGGAAGCGGAAGCAGCTATGCCGGACAGCATTGAAGGCGCAAAGGAACAAAATAAAAACGATATCACGTATAACGGCGTTAAATATACTCCAAACAAAAATGTGATCAATATATTGCTTCTTGGCATCGACTGGGATGAAACACGCACGGATATGGGCTGGAGAAGCGATATGAACATGTTGTGTACCGTTGATTTTGAGAAAAACACAATGACAATGACTTCCATACCCCGTGATACCCGCGCGAACGTTTATCATGTGGACGAAAACGGCAAGATAACAAAATCCGGCCTGGATAAGATCAACGCGGCCTATTCCTACGGACGCGGACCCGATCAGTACGGACCGCAAAACGCCATGAGGTGCATCAGTGAATTTTTGTCCATTGACGGGCAGTATTATGTACCTATCGATTATTACATTTCCATCGACCTTGCAGGCGTGCCCAAATTCGCCAGCGCTCTCGGAGGAATCAAACTGACGCTGGACGTTGATTTCCCGGGTATTGGCAATAAGGGCGACGAGGTGCTGTTGGACGAGGAAAATTCAAGGGCGTACCTGGAAAACAGAAAACAGGTTGGAGGCGAACTGAACCGCGTTTCGCATGAACAGCAATACCTGATTGCCGTAGCCAAAAAAATCAAGGATAAAGGCGCGGTGGAATCCGCTCCGTCGCTGTATACTTCATTTTTGAAATTTATGCACACAAACTTATCTCTGGATCAGATCGTAGCGTTTGCCAAAGTCCTGGACAACATGAATATGGACAATATGACGCTGCAAACGATTGGTGGAGATTTCGATTATATCGACAGCCTGTCTTTCTTCATCCCGGACATGAATGATGTGGAAAGCAAGATCGTTCAGGCGATGTATACACCTGTCAGCTGAAAAATATAAAACAGCTCATCGCCCGCAGGCAAAAGCCCTGCGGGTTTTTTGTTTTGAAAAATCTTCATAAAATCTTAAGTTTTTTCGCCGCCCGATCTTCATAATAGCCTTATATAGTGTAGGAAAAAGGAAAGGAGGGTATGATATAATGATTTTGTATTGTATCGGAGGTAAAAAGTATGAAGATACTGGTGTGCGACGATGAAAAGGAAATAGTGGACGCAATAGAGGTCTATCTGCTCAATGAAGGATATCAGGTGGCCAAAGCTTGCGACGGCAGGCAGGCGCTTGAGTGCCTGGAAAATGAAGAAATACATCTGGTGATCATGGACATCATGATGCCCGGGATGGACGGAATACGCGCGGTAATGAACCTGCGGGAGTTAAGCAATATACCGGTAATCATGCTGTCTGCCAAAACAGAAGATCACGATAAAATACTGGGCCTCAACGCAGGGGCGGACGATTATCTTGCCAAGCCTTTTAATCCGCTGGAATTGCTGGCGCGCGTGAAATCCCAGCTCAGGCGATTTACGGTGCTGGGAAGCATGGAAACCGTTCAGGACGTATGGTCCACGGGGGGACTTGTGCTGGATGATTCCAGAAAGCAGGTCATGGTAGATGGAGAGGTCGTGAAATTGACTCCGAATGAATACAAAATTCTAAAATATCTGATGCAGAATATGGGCAGCGTATTATCAACCACGCAAATATATGAAAGTGTATGGGACGAAAAGGCAATGGGTATAGAAAATACCGTTGCGGTCCATATCCGCCATATACGGGAAAAGATAGAAATCAACCCAAAAGATCCAAAATATTTGAAGGTGGTGTGGGGAATTGGATACACAATTGAAAAAAACAAGGTATAGCTTAGGCTTTAAAATAACTGCATGGATAGTTTGTATCGTAGGAATGTGCGTTGCTGCATGGGCGGCGACCGACTTGTTTGACAACGGATGGGCGGAAGGGGATTACCTTTCAAGCAGCGGATACGAAAACAGCATGCAGCGCAGCCTGGATAACGTCTACCGCGCGTTTTACGGCGACCAAAGCTCCATGCAGGCAACAATAACAAACGTCACTTCCGACCTGGAGAGTGAGAGGATGGATAGAATTTCATCTCTGGCGCAGGGCAGTTCCCAGGATACTGCGGCACTGATCGATGCGGTCAACAAGCTATACGACCAGAAGGTGCAGGACGCAAAAAATTCAGTTATACAGGAATATACGGAGGAACAGTCCCAGAGTAAATCCGCGCTTGACAGCAGAAAGGATTTGCTGTATGCGGTCGAGGAAAACGGCAATATCCTATATACAAACGTGAGCGGTGAAGATCCGCTCGCCTATTTAAAAAGCCTTACAACATTTACGCAGGAAACCAATTATCAGATCGACGCCGGGCCTGTGGCAACCGCGGCGGAAGAAACGGTTTCCGGCGCAACGGATGAAAAGCCGTCCGTTTCAACGGTTCAGCCTTCCTATGAAGGGACATTGGGGAAAACCGTGACCGTATCGGCTGCCATGCCTCAGGATGTTTTTGAACAAAACCAAACCCAGTACCTGAATATGGCTCAGAAAAACGGTCAGCTGATTTGGTGGCTGGTAGCCGGGTTAAGTACGTTTGCAGCCGGCTTTGCATGGCTGATGTATGCGGCGGGCAGGAAGCCCACGGGCGGTGAAGTGCAGGTAGGGTGGAGCGACGGGATCCCGCTGGATGTAGGTTTCCTTTTGATGATTGGAACACTATTTATCTCGGTGGCACTGGTGGCCGGTCCGTCAGATATTAACCCCGGCAGTTATTTTTCAACCGTCTATATCTGCATCATGGCTGCTATGGCTGTCTCGGCCTGGAACATGTGGTTTATTTCCCTTGCCAAAAGGATCAAACGAGGGGATTCCGGCCAATATACGGCGTTTTACATGCTGTTCGGCAGGCTTCACAAACTGTACCGGGAAAGCGGCGCCACTGCAAAGATTATTTGGCTGGCGGTACTTTGGATGCTTTGCGCGCTTGTAAGCGCGGGGCTTTTTGTAGCGGGCTTTTATATCTATTCGGAGTTGGCCTCCATTATCGGCTTTATACTAATGCTTGTATTTGCGGGCCTGCTTTTCAGATTCTTATATCAAAAGACAGCCGCGGTAAATAGAATCATTCAGGGTTTAAAATGGATTCAGGAAGGAAATCTGGATTATACCATCGCTCCGGCCGGAGGGCCCGAACTGGAAAAGATCGCGGACGGGATAAACCATATTGCGGACGGCTTTCATTCGGCCGTAAAAAAAGAAGTGCGCTCGGAGCGGATGAAAACAGAATTGATCACCAATATATCGCACGACCTGAAAACGCCTTTAACGTCCATCATCGCATATATAGATCTTCTGAAAAAAGAAGAACTGCACGGAGAAAACGCCCAAAAGTATCTGGAAGTCCTGGAACTGAAATCAAACAGGCTCAAGGTGCTGACGGAAGATCTTTTTGAAGCGGCCAAAGCGTCCAGCGGAGATATCGCCGTCAATATGGACAAAATCGAACTGGTTCAGTTTATGCAGCAGGTTCTTGGAGAGATGAGCGACAAGATCCAAAAATCCGGACTGATTTTTGTAAACGACATACCGGATGACAAACTGTATGTCTGCGCGGACGGGAAACTGCTGTGGCGCGTTATGGGAAATGTTCTGGATAATGTACTAAAATACGCTCTTGAGGGTTCCAGGGTATACATTGACGTGAAAAAAACATTGAAATCCATACTGATCACCGTTAAAAATATTTCCAGAGACGCGCTCAATATACCCGAAGAGGAACTTATGGAGCGGTTCAGACGGGGGGATGTTTCCCGGCACACCGAAGGCAGCGGGCTTGGACTTTCCATTGCCAGGGACCTGATGCAGATCATGGGCTGCGGATTCGAAATTGAAATAGACGGAGACCTGTTCAAGGTAATCATGAGGCTGAACGAGGCATAAAAACTTTTTAATGAGAAGAAAGCTATCTGTTGCACGCGCAAGGAAACATCTGCACTTCTTAAGGAAAGGATATTTTCGTGGCAAAGAAATTTATATTAATGATATTGGCATGCTATATCATCTTTTCTGTGACTGGCTGCAGACAAACTGTAAACAGGCAGGAAAATGTGGGGGTCAGTACTGAAGGCAATGAACTGTCAATAAAAATTGACAGTATTGGAGCAACTTCAACTTATGGCTATTCATTAATTTTTACTGAAGAAAACGGAAAGATAAAAGCAAAATTCAGCTGTACAAATGGTCGTGGTTTTGAGCAGGAGATTAACAAATTGAATAAGGGAGACATTATTGATCTTTCGATTGATATTGGCAAAGCTGACGGCAAAACGGATTTGATTATTATTCAAAATGATAATGTTATTGAAAGCTATACTTTAGCGGAAGCGAAAACAATCCATAAAACCATTGCCGTTGATCCGGGCAGATATACTCTTAAATTCACGCTGAATAATGCAGAATTAACAGCGGGGATCAAATATAAATTCAATGGCACCGATTCGATAGCTCCGGAACACTTTAAACCTGAAGCAAATCAGGAATTGCGGCTTTCGGATAGAAATATCCGGAAGCCTGCCAGAAGCGATTATGTGTCTGAATGACCACAGATCAATATTTTACTGAAAAAAGCGCTTCCTGCCAAAAAGGGAAGCGCTGAATTTTGTACACCTACAAGGAAAGCGATCATGTATTTTTTCTCACATTTATATATATCAAGGGTATTATACCGTAATTTTAAAAAGGAAGTAAATTTAAGCAAATTGGCGTTTGCCTACGGAAACGTAAAGCCCGACCTGCCCCCGGCATGTTTCAGGGACAAGCATACCATGGACAACTATCTGTTCATTGTATACGACAAGGCAAACCAGCTGTTAAGCAGCGATCCGGATGTAAAAGAGTTCTCCGTGATACTGGGAGAATTATGCCATTTTGTATGTGATTTTTTCTGCTATTACCATCTGAACGACCGGTTGTATAAAAAGATGCTTTCGCATTTTTTCTACGAGATCCGTCTTCATTTAAAGCTGTGCGCATACCGTTTTGGGAATAAAATCCGTATGCCCGAGGCAAGGACGCCTCAAAAGGGACTGGCGCATATTATTTTCGAGATGCGCAGGGAATACTTTTCGAATCCCAGGAGCATAAAAAAAGATATTGATTTTGCCTTTCGCGCGGCGTTCACAATATTTAAGAGGATAATTTATTTAAAGGAATATGCCCCGGGTTACGCCTGGCAGGCCGGGGTCAAAAAGATCTTTCCCGCCTGAACTTATATGCACGGACTTATATATAATAGCTTTAGGAGGGCTGCCTTTTATCAAAACCCGCAACGGACGGCATAGAATTAATTTCGTTGAAATTTGTTTGAATAATCACAATTGGTCTGATATAATAGGTAAGTCTAAATTATAATTTACTTTGGCTATTTTTATAGGTATTTGGAGGTTTAATAAATGAGAAGGCTATTTACATCAGAATCCGTGACGGAAGGGCATCCGGATAAAATTTGCGATCAGATTTCGGATGCGGTATTGGACGCGCTCTTGGCGCAGGATCCAATGTCCCGCGTTGCCTGCGAGACAGCCGTAACGACCGGACTGGTATTGGTGATGGGTGAAATCACCACTTCCGCTTATGTGGATATACCCAAAATCGTTCGTGAAACAATCAACGAAATTGGATTTAATAAAGGCGATTATATGTTTGATGGATCGACCTGCGCTGTTGTAACGTCTATTGACGAACAGTCCGCCGATATTGCAATGGGCGTGAATCATTCACTCGAATCCAAGGAACAGAAAAGCAGCTCGGAGGACGCCGGCGCCGGCGACCAGGGAATGATGTTTGGATATGCCTGCAACGAAACCGATTCCTATATGCCTATGCCTATATATCTGGCGCATGCTCTATCAAAGAAGCTGTCGTCGGTCAGAAAACAGGGCGCATTAAAATATCTGCGTCCGGATGGAAAGACCCAGGTGACGGTCGAATATGATGATAACGGCAAGCCCATGCGCGTGGACACCGTTGTGGTATCTACACAGCACGACCCGGATGTAACGCAGGCGCAGATACGGGAGGATATCGTCAAACATGTGATCAATCCGGTCATTCCGGCTAATATGCTTGACGGCGAAACAAGATTCTTTATCAATCCGACCGGCAGATTTGTGATCGGCGGACCTCACGGAGATTCCGGCCTGACCGGAAGAAAGATCATTGTAGATACCTACGGCGGCATGGGGCGTCATGGCGGCGGCGCATTTTCGGGAAAAGATCCGACCAAGGTGGACAGAAGCGCCGCGTACGCTGCGAGGCACGTGGCAAAGAATATCGTAGCGGCGGGCCTTGCGGAACGCTGCGAAATTGAACTTGCTTACGCGATCGGCGTAGCGCAGCCGGTATCCATATTTGTGGAGACGTTTGGAACAGGTAAGATGGAAGATTCCAAGATCGCTGAACTGGTTGTAAAACATTTTGACCTGCGGCCTTCGGCAATCATTGAAAAATTAAAATTAAGAAATCCGATATACAGACAAACTGCTGCTTACGGACATTTCGGCAGAAACGACCTGGATCTGCCCTGGGAGCGGTTGGATATGGTTGAGGTGTTGAAACAGGAGCTTTAATGGATACCGTTGAAGGTATTGTTTTAGAGATTATTTACAGAGGCACAGACGGTTACACTGTTCTGGAATTGGATGCTAAGGAACCCGCCATTGTGGTGGGCTCCATGCAGACAATTAGGACGGGTGAGCGTGTGTGCTTTTTTGGCGAGTGGAGGCAGCACAGGCAATACGGAAGGCAATTTTATGCGGCTTCCTATGAGAGCCGTCTTCCCACCGATGTAAACGATATCGCGCTTTTTCTTGGGGGCGGGTTTATAAAGGGCTTGGGGGCGGTATTGTCCGAGAGGATCGTTGAGAGGTTTGGAGACCGGACATTCGATATCATACAGAACGAGCCTTTGCTTTTAAGCGAAGTAAAAGGCGTAAGCAAAAAACTTGCGGCCGCCGTACACGAAGCCTTAAAGGAGTATACCGGCAACAAGGAATTGTATGCGGCCCTGATGGGAATGGGGCTGACCGCGAAACAGGCTATGGCCGCCGCGGAAAATCTGGGAGAAGACGCGCGGGAAATGATTGCTCAAAATCCATACTGCCTGATCGCGGCTGTGCGGGGAATTGATTTTATTACGGCGGATAAAATCGCGCGCGGACTCGGGATCGACGAAAGATCTCCCGTCCGGATAGAAAACGGCATCATGCATATCCTCCGGAAATCGCTTGCAAACGGATATACCTATGTACCCGAGGCAATGCTGGCGGGAACGGCGGTAAGCAAGCTTCAGGTGGATGAAAGTACGGTAAAGCTTGCGGTTGCAAAACTGGGCCTCGAGGGAAGAATAGAACGCAAACACTACGGAGGCCTGTACGCCGTATTTTTGAAAGGAGCGTACCTGGCCGAAGCTGGGAGCGCGCTTTCCATACTGCGTATTGCAAAGGCGCAGGTTGAGACCCCGATTTTCGGTTTGGAAGATAAACTCGCAAGATGCAAGGAACGGTACGGATTATCGGACGAGCAGATATTTGCATGCCGGTCCGCGCTTAAAAACAACGTATGCGTGATTACCGGAGGCCCGGGAACGGGAAAAACCACCATATTAAAAACCGTGCTGACCATACTGGGGGAAAGCGGCATAGAATGCGCGCTGGCAGCGCCTACAGGCCGTGCGGCCAAAAGGATGCAGGAAGCCTGCGGAGCCTCCGCGCAGACCATTCACCGCCTGCTGGAGTACACCTATGAGGAAGGTCTGGATGTGCAGGAATGCGTATTCAAAAGAAACAAGGATAACCCGGTTGCGGCTGGGGCCGTGATCGTGGACGAGGTATCCATGCTGGATGTGTTTTTGTTGAAAAGCCTTTTGGATGCGCTGAAAACCGGAACCAGGCTGGTTCTGGTTGGGGACGCCAACCAGCTTCCGCCGGTGGGAGCTGGCAATGTAATGGGAGATATCATTGAAAGCGGATCCGTACCCGTATGCACCCTCACGCGGAGGTACCGCAACGAGGGGGGCATTGCCGATGCGGCGTGGGCCATATTGAACGGCGAGGAACCGCCGATGTCCGATGATTTCGTTTTTCTTAAGTGCAATGACGATAACGAGGTACTGTCCGCTGTTGTGGAACTTTATGCGGAATACGCAAGGGAAGGCTCTGATGTACAGGTGATTGCTCCCGTGAAAAAGAGCGCCCTTGGGACTGTGCTTATCAACAACGCGCTCCGTGAAAAAGTGAATCCCAAAACGGCTTTCAGCAGGGAAATATATTTCGGTGAAAGCGTCTTCAGGCGCGGCGACCGGGTGATGCAAATTAAAAATAATTATGCGCGCGAATGGACGGGTCCGGACGGAAAAGGAGAAGGCATATTCAACGGGGATATCGGGGAGGTGGCGGAGGTGCAGGACGGCTGTCTTACGGTTTCTTTTGACGACAGGATGACGGTTTACGATACGCAGGATTTAGCCGAATTGGAAACCGCCTATGCGTACACCATCCATAAAAGCCAGGGAAGCGAATTTGATGTGGTAATACTGCCCTTAAAATATCCCGAGATGCCGTTTTTCTCCAGAAATCTGTTGTATACCGCCGTAACGCGCGCAAAAATCAAGGCCGTAGTGGTCGGAGACGAACGGACAATGCGGTTTATGATCGGCAATGCAAACAGGGGCGCAAGGTTTACCGCTCTTGATATGGAATTAAAAAAAGTCTCGCAGTTGTTGGTATGACCCTGAGTAAAAATTTTGTCGTTTGTTTTGTAAAATGAACGATTTACTGCCCGATCGATACAGCAGCGCGAGGAGAAATCTTTGCGCTTTTTTTAATAGCGTCAATTATATTTACGATTACATATGATTATAAACTGGACTCGATATTTTTCGTGCCCAAAAACATTCTTTTCGTGCCAAATGTTTTACAATAAATGACTTTTCGTGTATGATTTTGATATTATCAATTTTAAAATAGTTGAAAGATTGCATAAAATCAAACCTTTGCTTTTGGAACTGTTGTTATGCCAAGAACAGCGTGAAAAAGAAGGGAAAATGGAATGTATCGTGTAATGCCTGGAGGAAATAACCGGCAGACAATTTTATGGATGATGAGGATTTTAATGCGAAAGCGCATACTGTAAAAATTAACTATTGATGGGAGCTAAATGTGAAAAAAAAATTAATCGTTATCTTTTTGCTGATAACCACTTTATTGTTCAGCTCGTGTTCTTTAGGAGGGCTGATTTATGATGACTCCAGAGAAAAGGGAGACGAGCGCCTGGAAAA
Organism: Bacillota bacterium; assembly: GCA_023393165.1. GTDB lineage: Bacteria > Bacillota > Clostridia > Christensenellales > Christensenellaceae > JAEYKI01. The sequence continues at coordinate 126,943 of JAEWMJ010000045.1, forward strand.
GGTACTTGAAGCCACGACCAATAAAGACAAGGATGCTTTGCGTGCAATGTTTTCTGAAACGGCTTTATCGGAAACCGAGGACATTGACGGCCGAATGGAGTACTTGTTTGATTTTTTCCAAGGTAAAGTAATTTACAGGGAATTTGGCGGCGCAACAGGCGGTGGCGAACACAGTTACGGGCATGAAACAGAAGAATACAGATCATGGTATACTGTTGACACGGACAAGGAAAAATATTTTATTTTTATGGTGGAATGCACGGCTGACACAGACCACCCGGATAATGTTGGACTGTATATGCTGCAGGTAATAAAGGCGGAAGATGAAGATACACAATTTGATGGCGGGCGGGAAACATTATGCGCCGGAATTTACATGCCAACAGAAGAAGAGGAATCAATTGAACCAGAAGATGATGCAATTGAACCGGACAAAAAGGATGCTCCTTCCAGCCAGAAATAAGCAGAAAAGATTGCCTGATTTGAGCCGGCGGTGGGAATGAAGGCGATAGGGGGACGCGGCTGCCGGCGCACGGGCAGGCGTATAAGCCACCTATAGAACAACCCGCATGATGTGGGAGAAGCTTTTTGGGTTGGGTTGGGGTCACCATCTTAACCCAAACCGGAATATGATTTACCCTATTCAAACTTTTTAAAGAACCTATTTACTTTAGACGGTAAGGAGGCTCTTTTGTAAACACCAAAGGGTTTCTTATAGCGTAGGCTATAACTGCCGCGGTAGCAGCCGGTCAATTTTTAAGTAATATAGAAGCTTGCGTTGTACAATATATGTTACAGAACTTTGGCTTTTTTTGAGATTAAATATTTTTTTGGTCAGCAGAGAATAAAGTTCATTTTTTTATAAACCACAGCTCAAAAAGTGCAGGTAATAATGAACGATTGGGCGATGCGAAATAAAAGTACATTTTAAAGAAAAGTACAAATATAAAAACATGAACTTTTTAGGGAATGAGGCTGTATTATTAGAGAAAATACTATATGCGAAAAATACATTCAATTATATATATAAAAGGGGATTGTTATGCCGGATTTTTTAGGAATCCTTTCAAAACTGATTGTTGTAAAAAATGCGAAATGCGTTTACTGCAGGAGGGATGTGCCCGGCCCGGAAGAGGTTTGCCCCGCCTGCCTTAAAAAACAGGAACAGCTGCTGAATAAAACCGGCTTTTATGGAAATTATTTGTATGTTTTTGAATACAGTGGCATTGTCCGGAAACTGATACATAATTTTAAGTATAACGATATGCCTTTTCTGGGAGTGTATATGGCTGCCAGAATGGCCGCATACCTGAATGCCGCGGATGTAAAATTCGACTTGATTACGTATGTGCCCATTCACGAGAACAGGCTGAAATGGAGAGGTTTCGACCAATCCGAAATGCTTGCCGGCTATCTGGGCGCTGAGATGGGAATTCCCTGCAAAAGATTGCTGAGACGGACGCGCGATACTGTCCCGCAATTTGATTTATCCAGAAAAGAGCGGCAGAAGAATATGAAGGGCGCATTTTGTGCGGAAGGCAAACTGTCGCTTAAAGGAAAAAAGGTACTTCTGATTGACGACGTCTGTACCACTGGATCAACGATTGACGCCTGCTCGGCCATACTTGAAAAATCGGGCGCAGTTGTTCTGCCTTTTACATATTCTTTTGAAAAGTGACATATGTTACCGGCTGCGATTTTAAGTGTTTGACTGAAAGGTTAGCCAAGTGTATAATTTTAATAAAGATATAGCGTGTCTGTGGTTGAAAATCGATGCCAGTCGCAGGCGAAACGATCCACGTAAGCGAGAAAAATTTTCGCGAGCATAGTGCGGCTAGAAGTAAGTCCGTCCAGTGCAATATCCATGAAAATTTTTGGGATGCGTGCACTGAGAGGAGCGGTAGTGAGAGGCCGGACGGCCGGGTAGCGGAACTCCCTGGCGGCGAATGTGGGGGAAAAGACCAGCGTCAGGCGCTATTTTTACCCCGAAAACCTTCTTGTCAGCAGATTTTCGGGAGCATTTTTCAGGAGGTCCGGGCGGAATTTTTCTGCCCGGCAGCCTGTATAAAATATAGAAAAAACAGATTATATTCCTTAAAATACGTGTATAATATTTTTAAATTCAATTAATTTTCTTTTCTAAAACGGGCGACCCGTTTATTATATAGAAGGAGGGCATGCTATATGAAAATCAAGATCACTGGCAAGGGAATGAACGTTTCTGATTATTTGAGAGGAGTTGTTCAAAAAAAAGCGGAAAAACTTGGGCGATATTTTAAGCCGAATACCGAGATGAGCGTAATGCTGACCATTGAGAAAAACAGGCATATCGCAGAGGTAACCGTACCAGTTGATGGCATTTTGCTGCGGACCGAGGAAGCCACCGGGGATATGTATTCTTCTATCGATGCGGTACTTAAAAAATTGGAAAGGAAGATCAGAAGACATAGAACAAAGCTGGAGCGCCGGCTGCATGAGGATGCGTTTGTATCCGATGCCGCGATATATGATGACGACGAATTCGATGAAGAGGAAATTGTTCCAAGACTGGTCCGGAGCAAGAAGTTTTCCATAAAGCCGATGGATATTGAGGAAGCTATGATGCAGATGGAACTAATAGGGCATAGCTTTTTTGTTTTCCGAAATGCCGAAACCAACGATGTCAATGTGCTTTATTTAAGAAATGACGGAAATTATGGGCTGATAGAGCCGGATATCGGATAAATGGACGCTTAAAAAACATGCCGGGGCGTTTTAACGCTTCGGCTTTTTGTTTTAAAAGAAACATAATGCCAAACAGGCGATGTTTACTTTATGCAAAATTTTTGCTAGAATAGATGAGTATTTAAAGAGGCGTTGATAAAAGAATTAATAGATAAGAAGGGTTAATAAATAAATGGGAATGTTTGGTGGTCTGTTCAGCAGCGATAGGCTTTTAAAGCCTGTACGCAAGATTGCAGATAAAATTGAAGCTCTGGCGTCCGAATATCAGGCGATGAGCGACGATATATTGAAACAAAAAACGGTTGAGTTTAAGGAGCGGTTCCAAAATGGCGAAACATTGGATTCGCTTCTCCCCGAAGTTTTCGCTCAGGTACGGGAAGCTTCTTCCCGCGTGATCGGGCTTCGGCATTTTTATGTTCAGCTTGTAGGCGGCATCGTACTGCATCAGGGCAACATCGCCGAGATGAAAACAGGCGAGGGCAAAACGCTGGTTGCAACTCTGCCGGCTGTTTTGAACGCCATCCCGGGGCAGGGCGTGCACATAGTAACGGTAAACGAGTACCTTGCGCGCCGCGACAGCGAATGGATGGGCAAGATATACCGCTTCCTTGGCTACAACGTAGGACTGGTTACCCGCGAGATGACAAAAGAGCAGAAACAGGCGGCTTATAACTGCGACATCATATATGCGACCAATAATGAACTCGGCTTTGATTATCTTCGCGACAACATGGTGATCCGCAGGGCGGATCTTGTACAAAGGGAACTCTTTTATGCCATCGTGGATGAGGTGGACAGCATACTGATTGACGAGGCAAGGACGCCCCTTATCATATCCGGTTCAGGAGACAAAGGAACGGATCTGTACGAAAAGGCGGACCGTTTTGTATCCCGTCTGAAAAAGGAAGAAGATTTTGATCTGGATGAAAAACTCAAAGCGGTAAATCTGACCGAGAACGGTGTGAAAAAGGCCGAATCGTTCTTTGAACTGGAAAACCTGAGTGATATCGAAAATACGGAAATATCCCATCATATCAATCAGGCGCTAAAGGCGCACAACATCATGTTCCGCGACCGCGACTACGTGGTGGTGGACGGTGAAGTCATCATCGTTGATGAGTTTACGGGCAGGCTGATGATCGGCCGTCGGTATTCGGACGGATTGCACCAGGCAATAGAAGCAAAAGAGCATGTTAATGTGGAACGCGAATCCAAAACGCTCGCGACCATAACATTCCAGAATTTTTTCAGGATGTATAAAAAACTGTCGGGCATGACCGGTACGGCCAAGACTGAGGAAGAGGAATTCAAAGGAATCTATAATCTGGAAGTTTTGGAGATCCCGACGCACATGGATATGATCCGCAAGGATCTGAACGACGTTGTTTATTCCACCAAAAAAGGAAAATTTGAAGCGGTGGCTCAGGAAATAGAAAAAATACACGCTACCGGCCAGCCTGTTCTGGTAGGTACCGTTTCGGTTGCAGACAGCGAATATGTGTCCGACCTTCTTGTGAAAAAAGGCATCAAGCATGAAGTCTTAAACGCCAAGAACCACTTGAAAGAGGCGCAGATTATTGCACAGGCCGGCAAAAAAGGCGCGGTTACCATTGCCACCAACATGGCGGGACGCGGCACGGATATTCTGCTGGGCGGAAATCCGGATTATCTTGTGAGAAACGAAATGCGGGCGCTGGAATTTGAGGACGAAATGATCGAACAGGCTGTGAGTCATGTACATACCGAAGATCCGGAAATTCTCCACGCACGAAAAACATACGCGGAGCTTCTCGCAAAGCACAAGGCTGTTACCGAAGCCGAACACAAGGAAGTTATCGAACGGGGCGGGCTCTTTATTATAGGTACCGAACGGCATGAAAGCAGACGCATAGATAACCAGCTGCGCGGCCGCTCCGGCCGTCAGGGCGATCCGGGTTCCTCCAGGTTCTTTGTGGCTCTGGAAGACGATCTGATGCGGCTGTTCGGCGGCGAGCGGGTCAAAAATATCATGGATACCCTGGTGAGGGACGAAAATGTGCCTCTGGAAATGGGTATGCTCACAAAACAGATTGAAAATGCGCAGAAGAGGATAGAGGGCAACAACTTTAATATCAGAAAACACGTGCTGGAGTATGACGATGTGATGAACAAGCAGCGCGAGGTGATTTACGGCCAGCGTAGACAGGTTCTGATGGGCAACGATATATCCGATTATATCAATAAAATGGTAACCGGTGTTATCGACCAGTCCGTAGACGCGTATTGCCCGGACAACAAATTCCCGGAAGAATGGGATATCAAGGCGCTGAATGCGCGTACCGAACGGCTTTTCGGAGTACGCCTGAAAGACTATACGCAGGAAGAACTGTCCGGGATGGAGAAGGAAATACTGCGGGAAGAACTGAACGGCCAGATTGCGGCTGTATACCATGCCAAGGAAGAGGAGATGGAAAAAGCCGGATATTCCATGCGCGAAATAGAGCGTATGGTGCTTCTACGCGTGGTGGATGAAAAATGGATGGACCATATCGACGCCATGGACCAGTTCCGGCGGGGCATCAGCCTGCGCGCGCTCGGGCAGCGTGATCCGGTGGTGGAATACCGTATGGAAGGCTTCGATATGTTTGACGAAATGGTCTCCAACATACGCGAAGATACCGTATACATGCTCTTCCATATCAAGGTGCAGAGCCGGGTAGAGCAAAAAGAACAAAGGGAAATGAGAACGAACAGCCCGGAAGAAGGGCCTGCACAGCCGGTCAAAAAGGAAAAGACGGTTGGAAGAAATTCACCCTGCCCGTGCGGCAGCGGAAAAAAATATAAGAATTGCTGCGGCAAATCATAAACGAGAGGGGTTTTAAAGTTTGATACCATTGGACGAACAAAAACAGAGGGCGGCTACAGTGGAAAGAATGCTGAAAGAGGCAGGTGATTCACTTTGACTTGTCCGCATTGAAAGCAGAACTTGCGGATATCAAGTCAAAGATGGAAGCGCCGGATTTTTGGAACGATGTGGAATCCGCCAATAAAATCGTAAAAAAAGCAAGGCCTTTGGAACAGAAAATTAAAAATTATGAAACGCTGTCCGGCATGCTGGATGATATTAAAACAATGATCGAGCTGGCGGAGGAAGAAGAAGACGAGGCGATGGCAGCCGAGCTCGAAAGCGAACTTGGCGTATATGAGAAAAAGATAAACGAGTTTCATTTGAGTACGCTGCTGTCGGGAACCTATGACTCCAATAATGCGATCATATCGCTGCATGCGGGCGCAGGCGGCACCGAGGCGCAGGACTGGACGTCCATGCTGTACCGGATGTATACGAGGTGGGCCGAACGAAGGGGCTACGGCGTTAAAACGCTGGACTACCTGGACGGAGAGGAAGCGGGCATCAAAAGCGTTACACTGCTGATCGAAGGTGTGAACGCGTACGGATATATGAAAGCGGAAAAAGGCGTACACCGGCTGGTACGTATATCGCCTTTTGATTCCAACGCAAGGCGTCATACTTCGTTTGCGTCTCTCGATGTTATGCCAGAAATCGAGGAGGACGACGAAGATATCGTTGTGCTGCCCGACGAGATTCGTGTGGACACCTACCGGTCCTCGGGCGCGGGCGGACAGCATGTAAATAAAACAGAATCTGCCGTACGGATCACGCATATGCCCACGGGGATCGTTGTGCAGTGCCAGAACGAGCGTTCCCAGATCCAGAACAGGGAAACGGCCATGCGCATGCTCAAGTCCAAACTTGCGGAAAAACGTGAGTCAGAGAGGCTGGCCGAAGTATCCCAGATGAAAGGGGATATGAAAAAAATCGAGTGGGGCAGCCAGATACGTTCCTATGTATTCCATCCTTATTCCATGGTGAAAGACCACCGGACGGGCGTGGAAGTCGGTAATGTGAGCGCCGTGATGGACGGGGATATAGACGAGTTTATTAACGCTTATCTCATAATGAGTTAATTAACTAAAATCCGGGGAACCGGATTTTTTTCAACCTTCTCTTTTTCAAAAGAGAAGGTTGAACCAAAAGAAAACAAAAAAGCCGTCCATGTGAACGGCTTCGATTTTCTTTGGAACACCTTTCTTTTGAAAAAAGAAAGGTGTTTGGTAGCGGCGACTGGAGTCGAACCAGTGACCTAGCGGGTATGAACCGCTCGCTCTAGCCAACTGAGCCACGCCGCCATAAAAAAGGCCTTTTTAAAAAAAAGACTTTTCTATAATGGTTGCGGGGGGAGGATTTGAACCTCCGGCCTCCGGGTTATGAGCCCGACGAGCTACCAAACTGCTCTACCCCGCGATGTTGTCCTTTATCGGACGGAATTTAATTATAATATACTTAACAACCCATGTCAATAGCTTTTTATTGCGATTAAAAAATAAGTTTGGAATTCCAGGCGGCGGCTTATTGCCCGCCTGCGCTGGGAGACGCTTCGCCCTCCGGCTGCTGTGCGTCAGGCTGCTCAGAAGGTACTTCCACATACTTTGTTTCGTCCTGAAACAGCCATCCAAGCCTTTCACGCGCTTCCTTGATAATATATGCGTCGCTTCCGATATAATCCAGCTGATTTTGGTTATAATCCATTTCCTGTTTCAACGCAGATTCTTTCGCCAGCAGTTTGTTTTGTTTTTGGAGCTGGCCGTTTATAATAGACTGCTGATTGATAAACGTGAAGGCCGCATAAACAATCACGCCAAATAATATCAGCAGTTTGATTTTTTTATGGTTTACTGCTTTTTTCGCCATGAACAAACCCCCTAAACAGTATCATCGGATTGTTCAAGTATTAACTTTAACAGTAACATACCATAATCATTAAAAATTTACAACTGAAAGGGAAACGCTCAATGTTTTTTATCGCGCGCAAATCTCTTATAAATGGCCGCAACCGTATAGCGAAGGCCAAAGAAATACATGCAAAATCCCGCTGCCAGTCCTAAAAAAGTATAGAACCGGAGATCCGCTTTATTGGCAATATATACTACCGCAAGCGAGATTGCCGTACCGAAAATAAAAAATATGATATCCCATACAATGGTAGCCACTCTGCCCGCGCGGGAAATATGCCGGACAACCGTTATGGCGCCGTACAGGAGCCCGATTAGAAATCCGCCGTAAACAGTAGCCAGAAAAATATAGAGCTGATTTATGGTAGCAATCAAACGTTTCTCACCCACTTATACTGATTTGCAATTAAAAACTTTTAGTTTTTAATTTGCCGCGCAAAGCGCGGCAGTGAGCTAAGCCCACACAGATATCGTGCAATACGATTTGCCTGCGCTTTTAGCGCAGCGGCAAAAAGCAAATTACCGGATTAAAATATGAAATATTTTAATCGTGGATAGTATTATTTAAAACTTTTAAAGAATCCTTTCTTTTGACGCAATTCGTCATGATCCGCATAATCGGCGCACTCGATGGTTCCGTCAATAACCAGTTGCCCGTCTTCAAGGTTCAGCTTGGATATGTGAAGGTCCTGGCCGATAATGGTCATCATGCCCATGCTGGTTAAGAAAATCACCTCGTTTTCATTGAAGCTGTCCACATCTTCCACGCCCGTAACAATGGCCCGTTCTTTTGACTCAATAATGATTTTATGCGGGCGCGAAGGCGGTTTCAACATTTCATTTTCAATTGGCATGCAAAATACCTCCTTTAAATGATATAAAAATAAATATGTTTTTTTTAAATAGATTATTCTTTTTTTTTAACTGTAATGTGATATAATGTTCCTGTATTTCAAATAAAAAAAAAGGGGAACGATAATGAAAAAGATCCTAATTATTGCTTTGATAGTAATTCTGGCTTTTTCGGCGGTTGCATGCAGCAAATCGCCTGAATCGGAATCCGTTGCTCCAAGCAGCGTTGGCGGATCTGCCCAGATTGCGACTTCTTCACCTAACGCGTCAGTATCAAATGAAACCGGCGGCTCTGTATCGCCTACTACCGGATTGCCCGGAAATACAGAGTACAGGCCGGTTATTGTTCAGATAGATAATGAAGATACCGGACGTCCGCAATTCGGCATTCAGGCTGCGGACATTGTTTATGAAACAATGATCGAAGGCGTGGATACAAGGCTCACGGCCCTTTTCAACGATACGCTTTCCGAAAAGGTTGGACCGGTTCGTTCGTCCAGGGTTTACCATCAGATGATTCAGAACGAATGGGACGCTATCTATATTCATGAAGGCGGCCCCTATGTTTCCGGATTTACCAAATCCTACATTTACTCGCAGGAAAACGGCGGGGATATGAAGGTGCGCGTGGACGGAACCAGGCGGGCGGAGGACGATATCTTATGGCATGAATCCGTTGGCATTTCCTATGCAAATGTGCAAAAGGCCGAAGACAAGTATAATTACGAAAGAACCCAGCGTGATCCTGCGTTCCAGTTTGATGCGAATGTGGATTATTCCAAGTACCCGGACGTGGAAAAGGTGAATATTCCGTTTATATCTTCCCTGGATCATGTGGAATACCGCTATGACAGCGCAAGCGATAAATTTATCCGCTATTTCTATGGAGATCCTTTCCTGGACGCGGATACCAAAAAAGCAATCGAAGTGCAAAACATTATTGTTCAGTATGTGACTGACGACCCTCTGCCCAATGAAGGCGGCAGAATCGTTTTAGGTATGCTGGGAAGCGGAAAAGCCGAATTTTTCGTGGGCGGTAAGCATATGACCGGAACCTGGGAAAAATCCGGAAAGAACAATGGAACGGTTTATAAACTGGATGATGGATCGGATCTGGTGTTAAAACCCGGCAATACATGGGTCGAGATACAGCCTGATAAATATAATATTGTGACTACCAACAAGGACGGTTCAACAGATCCCAAGGATGGGAAAGCAAGCTGATAAATTTTAAAATATTTTAAATCAAAAAGAGGGTTTAAGCCCTCTTTTTTCATATCTTTTGCTTGTAAAAAAATAGCATAAATGCTACAATTCTTTTATCACATTTATAATAGCATCCAACAAAATAATAAAGGGGAATGACAATGAAAAGGATATTAATAATTGCTTTAGTGGTTATTGTTGTTTTTTCCGCTGCAGCGTGCAGCAATAAAACAACACCGGTACTGGAAACCAGCAGCCCAAGCAGCGTCAGCGGCAGTACTGAAATTTCCAAAGCGGCGTCGCCATCCGCAACCGTATCCACCGGTCCGATATCGCCTACCACCGGGTTGCCGGGCAACACGGAGTACAGGCCGGTCCAGGTTCAGATAGACAACGAATCCACCGGACGTCCGCAATTTGGCATCCAGGCTGCGGATATCGTTTATGAAGCCATGATCGAAGGCGTCGACACAAGATTGTCGGCAATTTTCAACGACACATTGCCCGAAAAGGCAGGGCCTGTCCGTTCGTCCAGAGCATATTTTCAAATGATCCAAAACGAATGGGATTCCATTTATATTCATGACGGCGGCCCGTATGTGGCGGGATTTACAAAATCCTACATATATTCGGAAGAGAACGGCGGCAAAATGAAAGCGCGTCTTGACGGCGGCAAGGGCGTTCCGGAAGAGATTTTCTGGCATGTATCCAGCGAAATAGCCTATGCAAATGTGAAGGCGGCTGCAGAAAAGTACAGCTATGAAAGAACCCCGCGCAATCCTGCATTCCGGTTTGACGCGAACGTGGATTATTCCAAGTATCCGGATGTGGAAAAGGTGAATATTCCGTTTATATCTTCCCTGGATCATGTGGAATACCGGTATGACAGCGCGAGCGATAAGTTTACCCGTTACTTCTACGGTGATCCCTTCCTGGATGCGGAAACCGAAAAGGCTGTTGAAGTTAAGAATGTTATTGTCCAGTACGTGACCGACGACCCGCTGCCCAACGAAGGCGGCAGGATCGTTTTGGGAATGCTGGGAAGCGGCAAAGCGGAATTCTTTGTAGGCGGAAAACATATGACGGGGACCTGGGAAAAATCCGGAAAGAACAGCGGAACGGTTTATAAACTGGACGACGGGTCCGATCTGGTGTTAAAACCCGGCAATACATGGATTGCGATACAGCCGGATATGAAAAATATCGTTACCACTTACAAAGACGGATCGACTTATCCCAAAAGCGGAAAAGCCAGCTAATCATAATAAAGCAGAGTAATAGTAAAAATCCAAAAGAATAGCGCACAAAAAATCCGCTATTTTTTAATTTAATGAATGTTTTGAAAAATTAATACAATGTTCTCTGTTTTGTAATTTATGATATAATCATGATATCTTTAATAAAGGTAAGGGAAAGAATATGAAAAAGATATTGATGATTGCTTTAATCGTGGTTCTGGCATTCTCTGCTGTTGCCTGCGGCAAATCACCGGAACAGCCGTCGGAATCCGCAGCGCCCAGCAGCGTTGGCGGATCCGCACAAATCGCTACCTCTGCACCTTCTCCGTCAGGTGCTTCCTCCGGCGGCGCCGTATCGCCTACCACCGGGTTGCCGGGCAACACGGAGTACAGGCCGGTCCAGGTTCAGATAGACAACGAATCCACCGGACGTCCGCAATTTGGCATTCAGGCTGCGGACATCGTTTATGAAGCCATGATCGAAGGCGCCGATACAAGATTATCGGCAATTTTCAACGACACATTGCCCGAAAAAGTGGGCCCTGTCCGCTCGTCCAGAGTATATTTTCAAATGATCCAAAACGAGTGGGACTCCATTTATATTCACGACGGCGGCCCGTATAACGCTTCGTTCCCGAAGTCCTATATATTTTCGGACGAAAACGGCGGGGATATGAAGGCGCGGCTGGATGGCGGCAAGGGCACTCCGGAAAGCATATTCTGGCACAAATCCGCAGAAATCGCCTATACGAATGTTAAGGCGGCGGAAGAAAAATATAATTATGAAAGGACCCAGCGTGCCCCGGCGTTCATCTTTGACGCGAACGTGGATTATTCAAAATATCCTGATGTCGAAAAGGTGGATATACCGTTTATCAGCAAAGATATCACGCATGTGGAATACAGGTATGACAGCGGAAACGACAAATTTGTACGCTATTTCTTTGGGGAACCTTTCAAAGATGCGGAAACGGACGAGGCGGTTACCGTTCAGAACGTTATCGTGCAGTATGCATCCAGAGATGAGCTTTCGGGTGAAGGCACAGCCACTCAAGCCCCCAGAATTGAAGTCGGAATGATCGGAAGCGGAAAAGCCGAATTTTTTGTATGCGGCAAGCATATGACAGGAACCTGGGAAAAGTCTGACAGGCATGCGGCTACCGTATACAAACTGGACGACGGATCGGACCTTAAATTAAAGCCCGGCAACACCTGGATTGAAATACAGCCCGATTCCAAAAATATTGTAACCACCAATAAGGACGGTTCAACCGAACCCGCCGGTGGAAAAGCGGAATAAAGCGGAGTGAAAGGGGGTTTCAAAGCCCTCTTTTTTTATGCCGGAAAATTGATTTTGCGGTTTACATTATAAAATAGTGGTTATTTTATATCTATAAGTTTTAAAAAAATTGGAGGATCCACAGAATGAAAAAATTTGTTTGTCAGGTTTGCGGTTATACCGCTGAAAATGAAGCGCCCGAAAAATGTCCCCAGTGCGGAGCGGACCGTTCTAAATTCAAAGAACTCGCATCTGAAAAGGTATGGGCTGCCGAACACGAAATCGGCATCGCAAAAGGATTGGACGAAGAAGTGGTAAAAGGGCTCCGGGAAAACTTTATGGGGGAATGCACCGAAGTAGGCATGTATCTTGCAATGTCCAGGCAGGCGGACAGGGAGGGGTACCCCGAAGTGGCCGAAGCATACAAGAGAATCGCTTTTGAAGAGGCCGAACATGCGGCCAGGTTTGCGGAAATGCTGGGAGAAGTAGTGTTTGCGGATACAAAAAAGAATCTCCAACTGCGGGCGGATGCGGAATGCGGAGCAACGGCAGGCAAGATGGAAATTGCAAAAAGAGCCAAAGAACTGCGCTATGACGCCATACACGATTCGGTACATGAAATGGCGCGGGACGAAGCCCGTCACGGCAAAGCGTTTGAGGGACTTTTAGCCAGAGTAGTGAAATAATTCCGATTATCCAAATATATCATAATGAAAAGGCAGGCGCTTCCTGCCTTTTTACATATGAAATAACCCCAAAATAAACCGTTTGTTTAGAAGGGAATGATGACATCTCATTCGCACTCCAATATGATGATAACAAAAATACCATGAGGTTACATGGATTTATTCTTAAGAATTGGAGTGTTTTTTATGAAGAAAGCCTTTATTGCAATATGCCTTGCGGCGGTTTTGCTCCTCGGCGCCTGCAGCGGCGACACAGGGGTTGTCGCAAAAGTTTCGGATTCGTCTTCCCCAACCCCCACTGGATCGGAGAAGGTCATATTGCCGGGCGGACCCGCGCCCCAAAGCCAGCAGCCCTCGCAGGAAGCGACACAGCCGCCTGCGGCGTCCGCCAGCCAGAGCAGCCTGTATGATCCCAGCATATTCGTGATTGAAGCTTCGGATTCATGGCAGGATGAACTGGCGCAAGGTTACTATGCGAATAATGAATGCGAAATTTACCTGCATAAGATAGACGCCAATGACAACCGCCGGGTGGAAGGAAGTTATGAAGGCTGTATCTGGATGAAAACCACAGTGGATACGCAGGAGTTTATTCAGGAAATGTTGAAAGACGTACCCGTTGATATGACGTTTGACGCGGGCGGCGAAGCTGTCGCCGATAATCTGGCAATATCGCTCAACACCACGGATGACAAGGCATGGACAGATTACAATATAAACGGCGAAGACGGTAAACCGCTTTCACTGACGCAGGATACGCCGGTAGGCAGGGGCAGTTTTGTCATGGTAACCAAAACAGTATATCTGGAAGCGCATGGAAGCGGCGCGCAGGGGGAAAAAGTGGATTACTCGGATGCCGGCGGAGGCGATGTCGTTGATGTGAACTATGTGATCCATGTGCAGCCCGGTTCCCCACAATCCGGAAACCAGCGCGAGGTTGTGATCAATCTCAGCGGAGAAGGCTTTAACCACACGATGAAAGGCGTAATGAAGATCTTACCGGGGTACCCGGAAGATGTATCCGATTATTATAACTCGGATGAATATAAAAACTCGGCATGGAAACATCTGCTGGAAGAATAGGATATAGGTTTAAGCGCACGATAAAGTCAGGGCCACCCGGTAGGGTGGCCCTCAGGCCGCTGATAAACCCCAACTACTATGTTGTTTTTCCGCTTGCTCCTCAGTGTAGGGGATTCTACGCTGGCGTCACCTCGGCACTTCGCTATGGATGCGCACTTCGTGTAAGTCTTTTATTATAGCATTGCACTCGTGCTATCTCATGCTCAGCGAGCGTTCACCTCGCTCCTTCACGCTTTGGCGTGCGCTCGGCTCCGCTCTCAAAACGCCTGGCCGGGGTCCCCGAAAAATCACAGATTTTTGGGGTGGGGTAGAGGGACTTTCAACGCCTTTGTTATTAAATGGAATTCCTATAGTTTTATTTGTGAATAATTTGTCTTCATCGGGGCTCTGACATGTGGGCATGTTGTTTATTGTGAAATTTGCGTATACGCCTCGATATTTGTTCCGTCAGTCAGGATGGCGATATCACCGTTCAGGTCGGTCCGGAGCGTTTGCACATGAAACATGGAAAGAAGATCCAGCGTTTCCTTGTGCGGGTGTCCGTACGAGTTTCCTTCTCCGCAGGTAATTACTGCAACGTCCGGCGTGGCCGCCTTAAGGAATTCTTCGGACGCGCCGGTCCTGCTCCCATGATGCGCGACTTTCAGAACTTCACAGTCCAGTGCTTTCCCCCAGTCTTCTATCAGGTCTTTTGAGGCATCCTCTTCCATGTCTCCTGTCAGCAGAAAATCTGATTGGCCGTATGATACCAGGAGAACGATACTTGCGTTATTGGCGTCTTCATATTGCTTGTTAAGGGGACTGAGCACCTTTACGGATGCGTCTCCCAGGCTGAACTGCATGCCTGAAACCGCATATTCGGATTGAATGCCGCAAGTTTTGATTGCATCCTCTAAATTATCGTATACTTCAGAGTCCTCGGGGAAATCGGTCATGTAGATTTTTTCCGCTCCCACCTTTTCTATAACTTCGTCCATGGAACCGATATGGTCGGCATGGGGATGGGTGGCTATAAGCACATCGATTTTTTTTACGCCGTATTTATCCAAAGCGGATTTTATCACGGCAAAGTCTTCTTCATCCGCGGCGTCCACCAGCATGGACCGTCCGTCCGGCGCGATGCAAAGCTGGCTGTCCGAATTGCCCGTGTCGATTGCGTAAAGCATGAACTTTCCGGTGTTGTCCGGTTTGAAATCTGCCGCCGCCGTGCCGCTCTGTCCGGAAAACACCCTTGAAAGGTTTTCTTCCAGGCTCAGATTCGTATCGGCATTGTAAAACGTTATGCATATAAGAATCACGCACACGGCAGATACTATGTATCTGATGAATTTTTTTGATTGATTGCGTCGTCTGGCCATTGAAACTCCTCCCGGTACATTATATATTAACAGGCCGGATTATGATATAATATTTTTAATTGCAACAAGGAGCGGAACTATGGACAGAGTAATCGCCGGAATGTCAGGCGGCGTTGATTCGGCAGTAAGCGCGTATCTGCTGAAAGAGCAGGGCTACGACGTGGTCGGTGTTTTTATGAAAAACTGGGATGAGCAGCAGGGCGGAGAGTGCACTGCCGCAGCCGATTACGAAGACGTGCGCGAAGTATGCGGCAAGATCGGCATTCCTTACTATACAGTCAATTTTGAAAAAGAATACTGGGACAGGGTTTTTTCTTATTTCTTAAAGGAATACCAGTCGGGAAGGACGCCCAATCCCGATGTCTTATGCAACCAGGAGATCAAATTTGCAGCTTTTTGGGATTTTGCGCACAAAACGGGGGCCGAATTTCTCGCCACCGGGCATTACGCCCAACTGGAGAATACTCCGGATGGCATACTGCTGAAAAAGGCGGCGGATATCACAAAGGATCAGACCTACTTTTTATGCCTTCTTACCCAGGATCAACTGAGAAACGTGCTGTTTCCTGTGGGCGGCATGCAGAAAACCGAGGTGCGGGAGATAGCGGGCCGTCTTGGCCTGAACGTAGCCGCCAAAAAAGATTCCACGGGGATTTGCTTTATCGGGGAAAGAAAATTCAAGCAATTTCTGCAAACGTACCTGCCCGCATGCCCGGGCGAAATGAGAACGCTGTCCGGGGAGTATATCGGGCGGCACGATGGGCTCATGTATTACACGCTTGGACAAAGGCGCGGGCTCAATATCGGGGGCCGCGGCACCGGAGAACGCTGGTTTGTGGTAAAAAAAGATCTTGTAAACAATATACTATACGTAGAGCAGGGCTCCGACCATCCGGCGCTGTATTCAAGGGCGCTCAAAATGAAGGAGTTCAATTTTATATCCGGAACCTGCCCGGCAGGCCAATTTGAATGCGGGGCAAAATTCAGGTACCGTCAGCCGGACCAGAGAGTCTCCGTCACGGCGGACGGCCGGGGTTACACCGTTGAATTTGCAGAAAGGCAGCGTGCGGTTACGCCCGGGCAATACTGCGTGCTGTACCAAAATGATGTTTGCCTGGGAGGCGGCGTGATTGAGGAGGTATTGTTTTGATGTATATTCCGAGCAGTAAAGAGGAAGAAGAATATTTAAAGAACTACGATCCAAACCATTGGCCCAAACCGGGGGTATGCGCCGATGTTGCGGTTTTCGGATACAGCAAAGGGAAGCTGTATCTGCTTCTGGTGGAAAGGGGAAATTATCCTTACAAGGGCTGCTATGCCCTGCCGGGGGGGTTTGCGAACATGGACGAGGATATCTGGGAAACGGCGGCCAGGGAACTGGAAGAGGAAACCGGGCTGCGGAACATATATATCGAGCAGATCTCCGTGTGGGGAAAACCGGACCGCGATCCGCGGGACAGGACGGTCACCGCGCTGCATATGGCGCTGATCGATAAAGACAAGGCGAATGTCACGGCTGGGGACGACGCCAGCAGCGCAAAATGGTTTCAGATCACGAATTATCTGGAGAACCGGGATTTCTTCACCCAAAGCAAAGTGATCCGGACAAAAAAACTGATATTGGAAAATGAAACGATTCTGGCGCCGCAAATCAGGCAGACGGTGTGCTACGATGATTCCAAAAGCCTTAAGGAAGAAATACTGGATGGCTCCGATCTTGCGTTCGACCATGCGCACTGCATCATAAACGCTTATGAAAAGTTAAAGGAACGGCTGTTGTGCGGCGATTTTGCATATGGCCTGATCGGAAAGGCTTTCGATATCGCTGAAATGAAGAAACTGTACGACACGGTTTTTATGAAAAATTGGAGTGTGGATGAACTCGCCCAACTTCGGATATTGGAGAAAATCGGTCCAAACAAATATTCTTTTGTAATGTGCTGAAAAGATTTTCGGTTTATTTCATTTTTTTTGTTACAAAACGGCTTTGTTAAGCCGTTTTTTCTTAGATTCAAAAAATTTTTAAAAAAAGTACAAAATAGTGTTGACATGAGAGTTGTGATTTGGTATTATAACTGAGCCGCCAAAAACGGCGGAGAACCTTGAAAAAACAATACAGTACCAAAAATAAAGCTTGTAAGCGGAGCTACG
>JAEWMJ010000006.1 GCA_023393165.1 Bacillota bacterium
AAAGCGGTTGAATACTACAATTTAGCAAGACCGGCTTATGCTCTTAATTACAAAACCCCTGCTCAATTTAAATCTGAGCAAGGGTTTTAAAGTTTTTTTCTGTCCACTAACTATTGACCAGTTCATAGTAAGGGTGTTTTTCAATAATTATCAGGAGCATACAACATGATTCATAAAGCCATAGAGTTTGCCGCCGCAGCCCATCAGGGCCAGACGCGAAAGGGTACGGATATCCCGTACATTGTGCATCCCTTTGAGGTCGCGCAGCTTTGACAGCTGCAGGAGCAGATGAAGCTTTAATTGCCGCCGGGTTGCTGCGCGATACCCTTGAGGATACGGCAATAACCGCCGAAGATATATTTCATAACTTTGGAGGCGAAGTTTTAAGACTCGTCAGGAGCAATACCGAGGATAAAAGTAAATCGTGGGAAGCTCGAAAGCAGCATACGCTGGAATACCTGAAGCTGCATGCGAGATACGAGGAAGCTCTGCTTGCGCTTGCAGACAAGCTGTCCAACCTGCGCAGCATAGCAAACGATTACCGGCTTTGCGGCAATAAAGTGTGGGAACGGTTCAACCGGGGCGCCGGTCCGCAAGGCTGGTATTACAGGGGCCTTCAGGATTCGCTGGCGGTGCTGGAAGACACACGAATATATGAGGAGTTTAGCATTTTAGTGCAGACCGTATTTGGCAATGATTGCTGAATGAATGGTTTTCCTTTATAAATTACACATTGTAAAAATTCTATTTAACAAATTATAACCATAAACTAGCACTAAGATTGTTTATCGATTTATCCGGGGAAGGTATCGCAGGCGGGGATATCTCCTTTCCGCTAAATCAAATTATGAGTTGACTTACTCCTGGAAAAGCCTTACTATAAAATAATGATACGTTCTAAAAATAATATTGATTGCTATATTAAGGACAAAACATATTATAGCAATGAAAAAGAGCAAAATGGAAGATTTGAACCGGATTAATTTTGGCCAAATGAAAAATACCTGATAATTGGCATGGCAAACAGAGGACGAGGGGACTATGATAAAAGATTCGGATAACACGCCAGAACTCACACAAAACGATTATGAAAATAAAATAAGGCCGGGAGTCACCATGAAGGATGTTGCGCGGCTGGCTGGCGTATCCCATGGTACGGTTTCCAATGTTCTGAACGGCGTAAAAGGAGTCAGCAGCGATAAGATTAAACGCGTTGAGGCAGCTGTGAAAGAACTGGGATACGAACAGAACGCGCTTGCAAAGAACCTGAAGATGGTGAAAGGCGGAAACAATATCTACGTTGTTTTTCCCGATATCGGTGAGCCTGAATATGAAGAAATATATGAAACGGTCAGCAGAATTGCCGAAGAAATGAATTTGCGCCTCAACCTGTTTGTATGCAACGAGCTTCCGTATAAAGAAAAACAGATACTGAATCAGGCTACAATGTTTAACGCAGATGGGATTTTGCTGATCACGTGCCAGCCTAAAAACGAGAAACTCTTTAAAAACCTCATGAAAAGCGGGCATAAAATAGTGAGCATGCTCCGGGAGGTTGAAAACTGCGGCTTTGTGGGTATAGACGTGCGCGAAACGCTGATAGAAAGCATTAACCAGCAAATATCGGCCGGCGCAAGGAAGATCGCAATGCTGACCGGGCCCCGGGAGTATTCGTTTGATACGGCGTGTATCGACGCATATTTAAACGCTTTATTCTCCGCTGATATTGCGATTAAAAACGAATATTTGCTGGTGACTGATTACGACAAGGAAAGCGCGATGCAGCAGGCGATCAAACTGCTGAATTCGGAAGATACGCCTGAGGTGATCTATGTGACGAGCGAGATATTTGCGGAAGGCGTCAGAAAGGCAATCGCGCTGACGTGTATCGACAGCGCAAGGCCGAAACTGGTAATTATGAAAAGCAGACGGTGGACGGACGTAACGGTGCCGAATGAAGAATACATTATTTTACCGTACGGTAAAATGGGCGAAATGGCTTTTAGAATGCTTATTGATACGATTTCGAATGAAAAAAGAGCCTATAACAAACTGGTGAAGCCGCTGAAAACGGAAGAGGAACCTCTGCGGCTGCGGACAAATCTTTCGGGGGGGAGAAACGTGCGCGTATTGCTCCCGAACAACCATGCAGGCCGCGCGGTCAAATATCTGTGCAACGATTTTAAGCGCAGTACGGGAATAGACGTGCAGGCGGATTTGATTAATTACCGCGAAATGCTGAACACAATAATCGAAAACAGGACCACTAAAAAATATGACATTTTTTCAATCGACGTTCCATGGATCAAGGTGCTTGCATCGGAAGGATATATTGAAGAATTGGGCGGCTATATAAAGAATCTGGAGGAATTGCGCAGCAAATTTCCGGTGCAGATATTTGACGAGTATTCCCTGCTGGACGAAAAACTTTGGGTGCTGCCGTTCAGTTTTACGACGCAGCTGCTGTTTTACAGGAAGGATCTGTTTGAAAAATTAAAAAATAAACGCCTGTATTATGAATGGTATAAAGAAGAACTGCACGTTCCGAAGACCTGGGAAGAATATAATAAGGTGGCAAGGCTGTTTACAAAACAATTCAATCCGGATTCGGATACGCTTTACGGCACGGCGCTGGGCGGCAGGGCGCCCTCAGGCGCGACCAGCGAGTATCTTCCCCGGGTTTGGGCGCAGGGAATCAATCTTTTTAACGGAGACGCTTGTGTTATCGACAGGGAGAAAGCGGTTTACGCGCTTGAAAATTATGTTGAATGCTATAATTATTCGCATCCGGAATCATATAAATGGTGGTGGGACGACGAGGCAATGGATTTTTGCCAGGGAAATTCGGCAATGATGGTGCAGTATTCCGACCAGGTGACCATATTGCGGGACAGAAATATCTCGCAGGTCGTCGGCAAAACGGGTTTCGACGTCGTTCCGGGCAACGCCTCGCTGCTTGGCGGCTGGTCTATCGGAATGAATAAATATTCCGAAATCAAAGACGAAGCGTTTGAATTTATAAAATGGACGATTTCGGAAAAAATGTCTGTTGTCAACGCTGTGCTGGGCAGGATCATTCCATATGCAAGCGTCCGCAACAGCACCGAGCTTTTAAGCCTGTATCCATGGCACGAAGCAACATTCAGGGTGTTTCCCAATGCGAAAAAACGTCTGGCGCCTGACACTGCGGATGGTAAGTGTATTTCGGAAAATATATTTGAAAAAATCATCGGGAGCGCTGTCAACGAGGCAATCAGAAAAAAATGTACCGCGAAGGAAGCGATCCAAAAAATGTCTGAGTCTCTTGATGAAATATACAGACTATGATACGCTAAAGAGCAAAACACAGGCCCGTATTTCGTATGGAATACGGGTTTTTTAATGGCTTTTTTACAGGCGGAACTGCGGATAAAAAATTTTAAACAAAAGTATTGACACGTTCAAAAAATTGATGTAATATGGGGACACAACGAAAACAGTTTAATAAAAAAAGAAAAACCCCACTAAATAGGAATTTGATTAATATATAATGCAGTTAGAACGAAAACAAAAATCTGATTTATTAGAGTGATAAATAATTGTATCGTACAAATATCTTTCCGCGTTTTAGCCATATGTGGATAAAAAGTAATAATAAGTAATTGAAACGGTAAGTTTTTTACGCGAAATATATTATATGGCTTATAAAGATAATGGAACGATCAAATATTTCGACGGAGGAATGAAGCATGGAAGCACAACGGGAAAAGCAACTGAAAGAACTGGCGAGGCAAATACGTACAACCGGTTTAAAAATGGTGCAAAAGGCCAGGTCGGGACATATCGGCGGCGCGTTTTCATTGAGTGAAATCATGGCTGTATTATATTTTGAGAAAATGAATATCGATCCTTTGAATCCAAAAAAACAGGATCGGGACAGGCTTGTTCTTTCCAAAGGGCATGCCACGGTTGCATTATATCCGACGTTGGCGTTACGGGGGTTTTTTCCAACAGAAAGACTGGATCAATTCCGCAGGATCGACGGCACACTCTCCGGCCATGCGGAAATGAAACAGGTTCCGGGCGTAGATATGTCCACAGGTTCTCTGGGACAGGGATTATCCGCCGCAGTCGGAATGGCGCAGGCTGCAAAGCTAATGAACAATAATTGTTATGTTTATGCGATAGTAGGTGATGGTGAACTTCAGGAAGGCCAGATATGGGAGGGGTTGATGTACGCGGGGGTTCATGGGCTTGATAATCTGATCATAATTCTGGACTGCAACAAAGTGCAGTTGGATGGTACGGTAAAAGACATTCTGGATACGGGAGATCTTCAGGCAAAATTTGAAAGTTTCGGACTGCATACGCTGGCGATAGACGGACATGACGTAAATGCTATCGCAAAAGCAGTGGACGAGGCGAAGACGGTTTACGGAAAAGCGCATATGATTATTGCAAACACCATTAAAGGTAAAGGGGTTTCCTTTATGGAAGGCAAAAATCAATGGCACGGAAAAACGCCGAACGATTTGGAATTTGAGCAGGCATTTGCAGAGTTGGAGGCGAGAGGCTAAGGAAATGAAGGAAAAGATATCTGTAAGGAATGTATACGGCGATACGCTGCGGGAGATTGGGACTGATGAAAAAATCGTTGTATTGGACGCGGATGTAAGCACATGCACAATGTCGTGCATTTTTGGAAATGCATACCCGGATCGTTTTTTCAACGTGGGAATCGCGGAAGCCAACATGGTTGGCATGGCGGCGGGCATGGCTACATTCGGGCTGAAACCTTTTGTGAATTCTTTTGCAATGTTTATCGCGGGCAGGACGTTTGACCAGATCAGGAATTCGATTGCTTACCCGGGATTGAATGTTAAAATCACGGGGACGCATGCAGGGCTTATTGTAGGCGAGGACGGCGCGACACACCAGTGCCTGGAAGATATCGCGCTGATGAGAAGCATCCCGGGCATGACGATCATTTGCCCGGCGGATGGAAATGAAACAAGACAGGCTGTATTGGCATTAAAGGATTACGAAGGACCTGCATATCTGAGGATAGGGAGGGCCGCCGTTGCAAACGTCACCGATTTTGAAGATTATTCATTTAGCATCGGCAAAGCGGTTGAAATGCGAAAGGGCGACGATGTTACGATCATATCCATGGGAATTACGGTAGGTATGGCGCTGAAAGCCGCTGAAATACTGAAAGAAGACGGAATAGGCGCGCGTGTATTGAATTTTCATACGGTCAAACCCATTGATAAAGACGCAATCATAAAGGCGGCGGCCGAAACACGAGCGATTGTTACCGTGGAAGAACACAATGTTCTGGGCGGGCTTGGAGGAGCGGTATCGGAAGTAGTCACGGAAAATATGCCCGTGCCCGTACTCAAGATCGGAACAAAAGATACTTTCGGGCGGTCGGGCAATGCGGAACAATTGCTGGAGTTATACGGAATCAGCAGTGAAAAAATTATTGAGGCGGCCAAAAGAGCTGTGCGGCTAAAAAAGTAACGGCTATATGAGTGGATAAAGACATGAATCATACGAAAGGAATTATTATGAGGACGATAAAAGCAGAAAAACTGACCAGAGAAGCATTCGGCGAATTCGGATCGTTTGTAAATATTACAGAACCGGAAGGAAATCATTTGGGAGATTTTTATAACGACAAGGCGATTTACCCCGTTTCCGGGGACATGCCGGTCGCATTTTCGCCTCTTGTTCTGCACAAGGCGGATGAAATGGTTGTGACAGCTGCGGAATATCACAATACCACAGGCGAAGGCATTATTGCGATGGACGACGATTTTGTCATCCATGTTGCTCCGCCGACAGGCGAACCGGTGCCCGAACTGACCAGGGCGTTTCTGGTTCCGCAGGGAACGATGGTTGTTCTGAAAACGGGCATTTGGCATTACGGCGGTTTCCCGCTCAACCGGAAAGAAGGGCACGTACTGATCGTTCTTCCCGAGCGAATTTATAAAACCGACTGTTTTGTAGTGAATTATGATGAAAAGGATCATATCAAAATTGTGCTGTAACACTATTAATTACTGATGGGAGATTTGAAATATGAGTACGAAGAACGTAATGGAACAGTTTTCACTGAAAGACAGGGTTGCAATCGTTACAGGCGGTGGACAAGGATTGGGAAAATCCATGGCGATCGCTCTGGCGCAGGCAGGAGCAAACATAGTGATTGCGGCAAGGCGGATCGAAACCGCTTTGGAAACGCAGAAGCTGATTGAAAAAGAAGGCGTGAAATGTTCCATTATAAAAGGCGATATGCGCGTTGAGGCGGATGTCAAAGCAATGGTTTCAAAGGTAATGGAAGAGTATGGAAAGATAGACGTCCTGGTCAATAACGCAGGCACGTGGCGCGGAGACGATGCGGAGAAGGTTACGACGGAAGACTGGAAAGAAGTCATAGACGTGAACCTGACGGGGCCGTTCATAGTTTCAAGAGAAGTCGGCCAAATCATGCTGAAGCAGGGAAAGGGAAGCATCATAAATATCGGCTCCATGTCCGGCATGATTGTCAATACGCCGCAGAATCAGTGCGCTTACAACGCATCCAAAGGCGGGCTTATCATGCTGACTAAATCGATGGCGACGGAATGGGCCATGCGCGGCGTTCGGGTGAATGCGCTTTGTCCGGGTTATATGCGTACGGAAATGAGCGAAGACAGATATCAAAGGAAAGATCCGGCGATTGAGAGATGGTTTTCCATGACGCCCATGGGGCGTTCCGGACAGACGGACGAGCTGATGGGAATTGCTGTTTATCTGGCCTCGGACGCATCCAGTTTTGTAACGGGCTCGACGTATCTGGTAGATGGTGGATATACCGCATGGTAAAGCGAAAAAAATAGCTTTTATTAGCTTTTTAAGCTAAAATAAAATAACAAATGGAGGATAAATGTATGAAGAAAATTAGTGTACTTGTTCTTTTGCTGGCTTTAGCGGTTGCACTTGTGGCCTGCTCCGGACAGACACAGGAATCGGCGGCGGCTACCACCGCCGCAGCATCGGAGTCTCAGGCAGCGGCTTCCGCTTCGGAATCCCAGGCTGCTGAACCTGCGGCGCAGTCCGGCGCGATCAAGATCGGCGTGTCTGTTGCCGACCAGTCCAACCCTTTCTACATCGAGATACTTGATGGAATGCAGTCGGCGGTGAAAGAAGGAGACCAGCTTGTGGTAATGGACGCAGGTTTTGACGCTGCTAAACAGATCACGGATATTGAAGATATGATTCAACAGGGCGTTAGCGTCATGATGATCGATCCGGTGGATTCCAACGGCATTCAGGCGTCCCTGCTTGCTTGCAAAGACGCGGGTATTCCGATCGTCGCCTACAACTCTCCGGTTGACGATGCAAGTTCGGTTGCAAGTACGGTTGCATCCGATAATTTCATGGCTGGACAGCTGATTGGCGAAGAACTGGCAAAAGCAATGGGTGAAAAAGGCAAAGTTGTCATGCTGACATACAACGTCGCACAGGTTTGCGCAGACAGAGCCAACGGCTTTAAAGACTCGATCTCAAAATATCCCGATATTGAAATCGTAGAGGAACAGGAAATCCAGCCAGGCGTTGATACGGCACTGCCGGTCATGGAAAATATGTTGCAGTCATATCCTGATCTTACCGGCGTATTTGCTCTGAACGATCCTTCCGCCATCGGCTGCGCGGCTGCTGTCGAAAGCGCCGGAATGCTGGATAAAATAAAAATCGTTGGCGTCGACGGTTCGGAAGACGGTATAAAAGTTATCAAGGAGGGCAAAATGCTGGCTTCAGCTGCCCAGCATCCCGTAGATATCGGCAAGATCAGTGTTGAAACCGCATATAAGATCCTTGCCGGCGAAACCGTGGAAGCGGATATAAAAGTGCCGGTAGAACTGGTATCGGCTGATACACTCGCAGCACAATAACAATATATTCTTCTTAGGACAGATGCAAGCGTGCCGCCCCGCGGGCATTCCGCAAAAGGCGGCGCGCTTGCAATCAATCCGTCATGCAGCATTGCTTTTGCAGCACCTG
The DNA here is from genome assembly GCA_023393165.1 of Bacillota bacterium. Classification (GTDB taxonomy): domain Bacteria; phylum Bacillota; class Clostridia; order Christensenellales; family Christensenellaceae; genus JAEYKI01. Next base: position 8,029 of record JAEWMJ010000006.1, read on the forward strand.
CGATACGGGCGGACCGTATGAGCTGCTTTATATGGAGGCAAATATGGGAAATGAATACTATCTGGAAATGACCAATATCAGCAAAACCTTTCCTGGCGCTAAAGTGCTGGACAACATTGAATTTAAAGTAAAAGCCGGGGAGGTCCGTGCACTGATGGGGGAAAACGGAGCCGGAAAATCCACATTGATAAAGATATTGGGCGGAATTTACAGCATGGATCCCGGGGAAGGGAAAATAAGGGTAGACGGCGCAGACGCCGTTATCAATACCGTTCATGACGCGCAGCGTTATGGAATCAGCATTATACATCAGGAAATCAGTCTGGCGGAAAATATGACTGTCGCCGACAATTTATTCATGGGGAAAGAAATAAAAGGCGCAGCCCTTTTAAATGATAGAGAAATGATACGCCGGTCACAGGCGATACTGGATGAAATGGGATTGGATATCAATGCCCGCACTAAAGTAAGCGATCTGAGTATTGCAAAACAGCAAATGGTGGAGATCAGCCGCGCGCTTCTCTCAAACGCCAGGATCATTGTCATGGACGAGCCAACATCGTCGCTGACCAAAGCTGAGATTGACCAGCTCTTTACACAAATAGAGAAACTGAAAAAAACAGGTATTGCAATCATTTATATATCCCACAGGATGGAAGAGATATTTACAATATCAGATTCGGTAACAGTGTTGCGCGACGGGCGCCTGATCGGAACGGAATCCATCGCTGATATGGACAGGGACAAAATTATCAAAATGATGGTCGGCAGGGAGCTTTCAGAGATTTTTAAGCACGAGAAGGCGACTATTCTGGATGAAGAGTGCCTGACGGTCAAGCACTTTAAAAATTCTTATCTAAAAGATATCGGCTTTTCTCTGAAAAAGGGTGAAATACTGGGCTTTGCAGGGCTTGTCGGCGCGGGCCGTACGGAGCTTGCACGGGCGATATTTGGTATAGACAAGATCAATTCAGGTGAAATATGTGTCAACGGCCAACAGGTGAATATAAAAAGTCCGAGAGACGCGATTAACCTTGGTATCGGGTATGTTCCGGAAAGCCGGAAAACGGAAGGCCTTTTTCTGATGCACAGCATAAAATACAATACGTCTATTGCGGTGCTTGAAAAATTTATTAAGCTGGCAGGCGTAAACAGCAAATATGAAAACGCGTTGGTCAGCAAATATGCCAAGATGCTTTCCGTCAAGATGGTCTCCCCGGAACAAAAAGTACAGTTTTTATCCGGCGGCAACCAGCAAAAAATAGTTCTTGGGAAATGGATGGCGGCGGAGCCGGACATCTTTATTCTGGATGAACCTACAAGAGGCGTAGACGTAGGCGCAAAGGCGGAAATATACCAACTGATCTTTGAGCTGGCCAAACTTGGGAAATCGGTCATATTGATCTCATCGGAAATGGAGGAGATCATCAATCTGAGTAACAGGATCATTATTATGCATGAAGGTGAAATTACCGGAGAATTGAATAACAGCGAGGCTGAAAAAGCAAAACAGGAAGAAATTATGCGGTTTGCTTCAGGAGGAAACTAAAATGGAAAAAACGAATGTTAACAAGATAACAACGAATCCTATCGTACTTTTTTTAAAAAACAATATGGGTATTCTGCTGGCTTTACTATGCCTTTGCGTTGTGCTTACATTTGCAACGGATTCATTTTTAACGGATAAAAACCTGTTGACGGTACTGCGTCAAATTTGCATCAACGCACTATTGGCGATCGGCATGACGTTTGTGTTGATTATAGGCGGAATTGACCTGACCGTAGGATCCGTAGTTGGGGCAAGCGGCGTTGCGGCTGTTATGTTTATGGAAGCCGGCATGCCGATTTGGCCTGCGATTTTCGTGGCAATCCTGTTCGGCGCGTTGATCGGCCTTATAAACGGAACGATCATTGCTTTTACCGGCATGCCCGCGTTTATTGTGACGCTTGCGCTGCAGGGTGCGATCCGGGGTATTGCGTATATTATAACGGACGGACGTTCGGTGGCTTCCAATAATGATCTGTTTACTTCTATGGGCAACGGATATTTCGCGGGCATACCCATCCCAATTTATATCCTGATAGCGGTCATTATTGCCATGTCAGTATTGTTGTACAAGACAAAGTTCGGCCGGAGGATGTATGCGATCGGCGGCAACGCGACGGCGGCAAAGTTTACGGGTATCAAAATCAAAAGCATTACGGTAAGGGTTTATATGATATCGGGTTCGCTTGCGGCCCTTGCTGGCGTGGTGCTGGCCTCCAGGATGTATTCCGGACAACCGACGGCCGGCCTGAATTACGAGGCCGACGCGATTGCAGCCGCCGTATTGGGTGGGACAAGCTTTAACGGCGGAATCGGAACCATAGGCGGAACGATCATTGGAGCCCTTGTAATCGGCATCTTGAGCAACGGCCTTAATCTTCTGCATATTTCTTCATATGTGCAGATGGTCGTCAAGGGCGTGGTTATTATTCTGGCCGTAGGTTTCGATTTGCTGAAAAACCGGCAAATGGCAAGGCAATAGTATGAAAATTGAAAATACATATGTAATCGGGGCCGATTTTGGAAGTGATTCGGTACGTGCGGTAGTAATTGACAGCATAGATGGCAGTATTCTCGCTGAAAGCGTTTGTCCATATCCGAGATGGAATGCGGGTATGTACTCGGACTCCGACAAAAGTCTTTTTCGCCAGCATCCTCTGGATTACCTGGAATCTATTCAGACCGTGATATCCGACGCGTTAAACAGGGCCGGAAAAACCGTTAGAAAACATATTTTGAGCATTGCAATCGATACAACCGGTTCAACGCCTTGTCCGGTCGACAGGACGGGAACGCCGCTTGCCCTGCTTCCGGAATTTGAACATAATGTAAACGCCATGTTTCATTTGTGGAAAGACCATACGGCAGTAAAAGAAGCGGTGGAGATAAATACTGCCTTTTCCGGCTGGAAAACCGATTATACCAGATATCAGGGCAAGTATTCAAGTGAATGGTATTGGGCAAAGGTATTGCATACCGGCAGACTGGATGAAAAGGTCAGAAACAGCACCTTCAGCTGGGTGGAACATTGCGACTGGATGACAGGAGAACTGACAGGCAATACCGATCCGCTGCGTATGTACAGGTGCGCCTGCGGCGCGGGGCATAAAGCCTTATGGCACAGCAAATGGGGCGGGCTTCCTGCGGTGGAATGCCTGGACGCGATCGATCCTTATGTAGGCCATGTTGCCAGGCACTATGGAAACAATGTAAAACCTGCTGGCGTTGCGGTGGGAATTATCAGTAAAAAATGGGCTTTAAGGCTGGGGGTTCCCGAGGATACGGTTATAGGAGGGTGTTCGTTTGATGCACATGCAGGTGCGGTGGGCGCGGGCATCCGAAAAGGAACCCTGGTCACAAACGTCGGTACATCCGCAGTGGATATGATGGTGGAATCCGCAGAAAATCTGAGAGGAAAAAACCTGGCGTATGCATGCGGAATGGCAGAAAATTCAATTCTGCCGGGATATATGGGCATAGAGGCCGGGCAGGCGGCTTTTGGCGACGTCTATGCCTGGCTGAAACAGGTTTTGATGTGGCCATATGAAAATATCATTGCAAAAAGTTCTTTAGCTTCGCCGCAGCAAAAATTAAGATTGAAGGAAGAACTGGAAAGGGAGTTGCTGCCGGAATTGGAAAAGCAGGCGGCAGCCCTTGATATTGAACATGCGCCTGTCGCGCTGGACTGGTTCAACGGGCGGCGATATCCATATGCAAACGAGTTTGTGAAAAGCGCCTTAGGGGGATTGACCCTCGGGACAAAAACGCCTGAAATATACCAGGCTCTGGTTTTGGGAACGGTATTTGGCCTTAAACGGATCGTGGACAGCTTTCTTACGGAAGGCTGCGTAATTGACAGGGTGATTGCCGTAGGAGGGATACCAAAAAAATCTCCGTATATCATGCAGACAATGTCAGATACTTTGGGATGCAGAATCTGTGTTTCGGCATCCAGCCAAGCCTGCGCGCGAGGCGCTGCAATCTTTGCCGCAGTTGCCGGCGGTGCTTATGCGGATATTGAGGAGGCGCAGGACATAATTTGCGAGGACTATATCCATGTGTATGAACCTGATGCCAAGAAGAAACATTCTTATGTCGCCGCCTATCAAAAATATTGCAGTTTAGGAGAAAAGGCTGAGGAGATGGCAGGTATATAATGCAGTTGTTTAATTCACCCAATGGTACTATATAAACGATATTTCTTTTTTATATATTAAATAGGCTTGCCAAGCACGAGGCAAGCCTATTTTAAATTATGAAGCGGCGCCGCCTTTCTATCAAAAAAAGGACAAAATATTCGGCAATAAATACGTAAGCCGCCAAAGGAGCCATATATTCGGATTTTTACAATTATTTCAGCTTCAGCTTTTCAAAGTCCCACAGCGAGCCCTGGTACTCGTCAAGGTCAACATCGCCGTCCACACCAGCGATCTTACCCGTGGTTGTATACTGCCGGAATGTCCAGCCTTTTACAAGAGGCTGGGTTTGATCATCGATGATCCAAAAGTCATAATTGCTGTAATCGTCATAAATCTGGTTATAAACCGAATAGGGAGTATAGAAGACAGGCTTTACGCCGTAATATTCGGCGACGGTATTCACAAATACGGTGAGTTCCGATTTGAAGCTGCTGTTTTCGGCTATGCTGCCCTCCACATCGATAGCCGGAGGGAGCATGCCTTTTATTTTAGGCACGGTAGCGATAAAATTTTCCGCCTGGTCTTGTGCAGGGCTCGTATCGGTAAAATAGTGATACGCGCCGGGTGTTATTCCGTTTTTTAAAGCTCCTTCCCAGTTTTGTTTAAAACTAGAGTCCTGATTGGTACTGCCCTCGGTCGCCTTAATGTAGACAAATTTTACGTCACTGCTCTGTGCCATTGCCGTCCAGCTTATGTTGCCCTGATAGTGTGAAACATCAATGCCGTTAATGGTCCTCTCGGCAAAGAGCCAGAAACAGAGTAACACAACGACAACAGCCGCCCCGGCGATTGACGACATAATGATGATTCTTTTTTTTGTAAGGGTATTTAAAAAACCAGTTCTGTGGCGTAAAGAAATGGTACTGCTGTTTAAAGAGATTGTCCTGCGATTCACACACTTTCACCTCGGAAATGATGATAGGGCGCTTCCGTTAAAAGAAGCCTGTGCGGGTCGAATCATGTCGAATAAATTGTAACATGTTTCCAGTGCATTGTAAATATAGATAATGATTTCCATAAATATGGATATAAAGAATTTGACTTTAACAAAAACCGTAAACAGATAGGGGTAAACATCGGTATTTTTTATTTTGGTATTGCTTGCCATTACAAAGGCTTCCAGCAGGCTGCATTTGTTTTCTGTATATACATTATGCAATTACAATTTGTTTACAAACTGATGCATATTTGTTTACGAAAAATATGGTAAAATAAGGATTGCATGATGGAGGGGTTTTCATGGCGAGAAATAGAATCTTGGTTGTAGAGGATGACGAATCCATATCAAAAATTATTCAGAAAAACCTTGAAGCTGCGGGTTACGCGGTTGCCGCATATTATGATGGAACGGAAGCCGTAAAAGCTCTCTCGTCAGATGAGGATTTTGACCTGGCACTTCTGGACGTAATGCTGCCGGGAATGGATGGGTTTGAGATGCTTGGGTATATGAAGCACTGCGGCATCCCTGTAATCTATCTGACTGCAAAAACGGATCTGGATTCGAAGGTGCGGGGGCTGCGGGACGGCGCGGAGGATTATATCGTCAAGCCTTTTGAAATACTGGAACTGCTGGTACGCATAGAAAAGGTGCTGGAGCGCACGGGAAGGATGAAACAGATACTGAATGTTGCCGGTTTTGAAATAAGCCTGTTGGAGCGTTCCGTTCGCAAAAACAGCGTGGAGATCATTTTAAAGCCAATGGAATTCGATCTTCTCGTTATGCTTGCAAAAAATAAAAACATTGCGCTTTCACGTGAACGGCTGCTTCACGGCGTATGGGGCGTGGACTATGTGGGCGAAACACGCACCGTGGACGTTCATATAGGGCAGCTCCGCAAAAAACTGGAACTAGCCGAAAACATCAGAACGGTTTCTAAAATGGGCTACCGCCTGGAGGACTGAAATGAAGCTATGGCTAAAAATCTCCCTTATTGCCATCATTATGGTCACGCTGGCAACCATCATTTGCAGTATGATCATGCTTTTACGTTCGGGGGAAAGCAATCTTAAACTGGAAATACAGAACATCCTGACGGATCAGCGGATGCGTGCTGAAGCCTGGAGTTCCGTGATGGAAAATGAAATAGACGGGCAGTACAGCGAGGTTACGCTCAGAAGCCTTGCGCGTTATCTGATTGATAAATTTGCGGATGAAAACACGATACTGATGTCAGGCAACGATTTCATCTATAACGCTACCAAAATAAACCCAAAGGATTTTTTATCCGTAGAGGGTGATGCACGGCAGTATGTAATAAAGGACCTGGACGGCGCTTCCATCCTAATCACGGGCAGCAATCTCCAGATCAGCCAAACGACTTATGCCTTGTATGTCGTAAAAGACATAAGTGCCGTCTATACCGGAATTCAGGCGTTATCCTATCAGTTTGTCCTGATCAACCTGACCGTTATATTGATTGCCGGGGTGATCATTGTCTTGTTGGTACGGCTGGTCCTGCGCCCGATAGCAACGCTTAAGAAGAATACCGGCCTGATCGCAGCCGGAATCTATGACAAGCGCACCCAGACAACCGGGAATGACGAGATTGGCGAACTGGCGTCGGATTTCAACAGTATGGCGGAGGCGGTGGAAGTCCGTGTGAAAGAACTTAAGGATGAGACGGAAAGGCGGACCCTTTTTATGTCCGCGCTGACTCATGAGCTCAAGACGCCCATGACATCCATCTCTGGAAACGCGCAGACTTTGCTTATGACAAAATTGGAGGAGGACGAGCGTGAGGACGCGCTTTTACGTATAGACGCAGAATGCACGAGGATAGAGAGGCTTTCGCAAAAGCTGATGCAGCTTATTGTTCTAAGGCAAAATGACGGTATCCGGCTGGAGCCGAATCGTGTCGAAGATTTGCTGGAAAGCGTCCGCTTGTCCTGTGCGGAACAAATCAGGCAGCGCGGAATTAAGCTGGCTGTGTCGAGCAGCATGGATACTCTCGTGATGGACAAAGACTTATTGGGAAGCCTGCTTTTAAACCTGATCGACAACGCGGGCAAAGCGTCGCAGCCGGGGGACACGATAGAGCTTGCGGCGCAGGACAGCACGATTTCCGTGAAAGACCAGGGACGGGGCATACCGCCTGGAGAACTTGATAAAATTACCCAGCCGTTTTACATGGTAGACAAATCGCGCAGCCGTAAGGCGGGGGGCATTGGGCTTGGACTAGCGCTTGCAGAAGAGATTGCACGGCTGCACGGCGCAAAGCTGATATTTGAAAGTGTGGTCGGCAGAGGAACAACGGTAAAGGTGGTGTTTGACGGTGTTTAAGAAAACAAAATGGAACCTGCTATATGTTTTATTGGCGCTGCTTCTGCTATTTTCACTGATTGGGGTGCCTAGTATCACCATAGGCATTATGAACCAAACCAAAGGCCAGATTGTTACCGTACCTCTGGAGTAAATTACAATCCGTTTACCATTTGATGAATACTTGTTGCATTTTCGTAGCATATACTGGCGGCAATAATAGAAAACGAGGAACGGAGCATGAAAAAGATTTGTATAATATTACTTGCTGCTTTGACTGCCGCCGGCTTCCTTACAGGGTGCCGGGAAACGCCCGGGAAAGGGGTCGTTGTGCAGAAAGATATGGAACAGATGATTCAAAAGGCGATGTCTGCACAACAAAAGCAAGGCAGCCTGCCGGAGGTGCTTGGTGTCGCACAGAACCGTTACGAGACGCATTTTCAGGATGAGAGCGGCAAGATAAAAGTGACGGTGGATGCGGATGTTGTTTTGCCTGAAGCCGGCAGCATACCGATCGTACGCGTTAAATCGATGCCGTTCGGTCAGGATACGGTAAATAAGCTGGTTGAAATACTGTTTGAGGATGGGGCGCTGTATGATCCGGAATCTCTTTCGGAACTGACTAAGACCGATATCGTGGAGCTTCTTGCACAGCTGAAGCAGAAAAAGGCGGAGCTCGAAGCACAGGGAATGAAGCCGGAGCAATCGGAAAACGGAGAAATTGAAGCAGAAGTATCCGATAATGTCGGTTCATCGAATGAAGAGGTGGCTATGTCATCAAATGGGAATCGGCTGGATCAGGTGATTGAGACTATCCGTTTAATGGAGCAAAATCTTAAGACGGCTCCGGATGAGAAGAAATATGTGGAAGCGACAGATGTTTTGAAACCGCAGGATATATCCGGCATGTCCCAAGAGGATCAGGAAGAATATAGGGGCAAGCTGTTTGAGATAGCCCATATAGGACAATTGAATCAGGAAGGCGGAATGCGGTCTTTATTTGTTGTGAACAATGAAAAAACGATCGGATATCATGTACAATACATTAATCGGAAGGATTATGATATGACAACGGGGTCATATTATTCGGAAGACCGCTGGCGGGAGATGTCGGATGGGAGCAATCAGGCGGCGGCAGATGAACTGGCCTATCCGGCTATGACGATGGAACAGGCGAAGGCAGTGGCGGATCAGTTCCTCGGACAAATCGGTATTGACTATTTGGAATGCGCCTTTGCTGAAAAGGTCATTGGCGGCTCCAGCAGCGAATATGCAGGAGGCATCAAAACAGGAAACATACTCAAAGCATACCGGTTGCAGTATGTGCGCAAGATGCAGGGCGTTCCCTTGACTTATACAAATGTGGAGAGTGCATGGGAAGACACGGATACCAGTTCTGTCTGGGTTTGGGATTACGAGAAGATGACATTTATAATCGACGACAGCGGCATTGTGGAAATAGAATGGGATGCCCCTTATCAGATCAAGGAGACTTTAACCGAAAACACAAACATGCTTTCATTTTCGGAAATACAGGACGTTTTTCGGAAGATGAGCATCATTAATAATGCTGAGTATTTGGAAACAGGAGCAGAGCTGGATATTTCCGAGGTCCGGCTGGGACTTGCACGGATTACTGAGCAGAATCAACTATCAAGCGGTCTGCTCGTTCCGGTGTGGGATTTTTTTGGAACACTCACAACTTACTATGAAGAAGACGGCGTACTCAAGCCATATACGCGCAAAGAGGCCGGAGAAAGTTTTCTGACTGTTAATGCAATAGACGGTTCCGTTATTGACAGGAAATTAGGACACTAAATTACGGTCTTGAACGTCTGTACTATATTAAGACAATTATTATATAATCCGGGCTTTATAATAAAAAACGGCTTTGCTTATTACAAGGCCGTTTTTTGTTTTCTGATTTATATTTTATATCTTTTGTGTCAAAACCCCAAAATATCCTGGCAGGCCAAGATTGAAGGGCACATTTGCTTCTCATCACTAAGCAAATCCTTAAGCGCGTTATTCTTTAGTTTCCTGGCGTTTGCTTCTACAATATCGGAACTTTATTGTTCAGTTCTATTTGTCCGGATATTCAAAGTCTGCATAGCCGCCGTCTTCTTCTTCGCCTTGATAATCCTGCGCATAGCCGTCCGCTTCATAGTAGGAACCATCCTGTGCATACCCGCAGCATCCAGGCGTCGGATAATATGGCTGCTCCTTATCGTCATAGGGTTGTTCTTTGCCGTAATAAGGTTGTTCCTTGTCGTAATAGGGTTGTTCCTTGCCGTAATAGGGCTGCTTTAAATGTTCGCAGGGGACCTTAACAGGCGGGTACGGCTTTACAGGTTCCCAAACTACATGCTTTTCGCATTTCGTACCCCATTCTACCGGCGTGCAGATATATTTGGTCGGAAAGCGGTAGTAACGGTATTTTACAGTTTTATACAACTGAGATTGGCACGGATCGTAAGGTTTATATCCATAATTTGAATAGTTACTCATAGAAATAAATCTCCTTTACTGGTAAATGTATCTTATAATATGAAAATGATACAAAATATGTGCCAATTCGACAAAACTCAGCAGTTAATGCAGGGCAGAAGACGCAGCGGGGCTGAGCGTAAGAAGATAGGGGCGCAGGCTTTAAAGCTAGTATTCAATAGATCTGATATACGGATTGTCTTTAAAAACATTCATCAATCGGGATATGTCGTATTTGTTTGGCAGTTTTATAATCAGCTCTACTTCAAGAAAACCATTCCCCGATTTTTCGGCTTTTAGGCTAAGGATTTCTATATGATTTTCAGCAAACTTATCCTGAACGTAAGTAATGGCGCCGGCGTCTTCACAAAACTCTATATTAATCTGCTCTGAAGTTGGAAGATGCAGCCAACGGAAATTCTTATGCAAAAAAATCTGGACAAAGAGCACTAGAACCGTAGTGGCGATACCTACAAAATAAAGGCTTGCTCCGATTGCCATACCCACACCCGCCGTAGTCCATATACCCGCAGCCGTGGTAAGTCCGCTTATCACCTGCTTTCTTAAAAAAATCATGCCTGCGCCAAGAAATCCGATACCGCTGACAATTTGAGCGGCAATACGGGACGGATCTACATCGAGCCCTTGCAGAAGAACATCCGTAAAACCATATTTTGATACAATCATGATCAAAGCGGCGCCGAAAGCAACAATCATATGCGTCCGTATGCCGGCTTCCTTAAGCCGGTTTTTTCTTTCAAAACCAATACAAGCGCCGCATATACCTGCTACAACCAATCTCAGAAGCAATTCAAGCTGCCCGGTTATATCTGTTCCCATTGTCACTCATCCTTTCTTTGCAGTATTTTATATTAAATATATTGTTATGCCATATATATTTATTATATTTAAGATGGTAAGGTTCAGTACAAAAAGGTTTCCGGCATGGGAATTCCGCAGCTATTTAAACATTTCATAAATTTAATTCATTATACCTCTGATTCCATATATTTGTAGTACAAAAAAATTAATTGAATATTTTTAATTTGTATTGTAACCGGTATTACAAATATGTTATATTATGAATGTAACCGGTGTTACAAATAAAATATAAATGAGATAGACATATGGAAAAAAACGATTGGATAGTCATCCATTATACATTGCCCAGGGAACCGTCAAGAATGCGCGTTTCAATCTGGCGAAAATTAAAAAAGATCGGCGCGGTTAATATGCAGCAATCTATGTGGATATTGCCGCAAACCGATAAAAACCATGATTTATTGAACCAGATTAAAGATGACGTAATGCAAAACAACGGCGAGGCAATCGTTATGAAATCAACCGCAGATGAAGACGGCGACCAAAAAATAATTGCGCGGTTCAATGAAGCGAGGGACGAAGAATACAGAGAACTGCTTGAGCAATGCAACGATTTTTTCAAAGAGATAGACAAAGAAATCGCCAGAAAAAATTTTTCTTTTGCAGAGATTGAAGAAAACGAAGAAGAATTGAATAAATTAAGGGAATGGTATGAAAAGATCTCGGCAAGAGATTTTTTTGGATCGCCTCTGAAAAAAAGATCCGGAGAGGTGTTGCTGAAATGTGCGGACGTGCTGGAAGGATTCTGCGATAAAGTTTATGAATATACTGAAAAACAATAAGGGAAAAACTAAATTTATTTTGTCAAACATTGTACTGATCGGATTGGTCAGCCTTTTTGTGGACATGAGTACCGAAATGGTTTATCCGCTCGTTCCATTGTATTTGACATCCGCTTTGGGAGCCTCCCCGGCAATTATCGGCATAATTGAGGGAATCGCGGAAAGCATAGCGTCACTGCTCAAAGCGTTCAGCGGATATATCGGCGACGCATACCATAATAAAAAAAAGCTGATTTTTTTCGGGTATTCTGCGTCCGTGATTTACAAGGTAACCCTGATGCTGGCGGGTTCCTGGGCTGGGGTTTTAATAGCAAGGGTAATCGACCGTACTGGAAAAGGAATCCGTACGGCTCCGAGGGACGCGCTTGTCGCCCAGTCCTGCGAACAGAAGAAGCTTGGCGGTTCATTTGGACTACATAAAATGCTTGATATGGCGGGTTCTTCTTTAGGCGCACTGCTTGCGTTTGTTTTTGTCGGCGCAGGATTTGGATTTCAGAATGCGTTTATATACTCGATCATTCCGGCGGTTATCGGCATCCTGATCATAACTGCAGTTCGCGAGGATAAAAATAAGAAACAAACAGGAGAAAAAATTACACTGAAGCGCATGAACTTAAGCGCCAGGCTGAAACTGTATCTCGCCTTGATTTTTATTTTTTGTCTGGGGAATTCATCAAATACCTTTTTACTCCTGAAAGCGCAGGAAAGCGGCTTTAATGCGTCGCAGGTGATACTTCTTTATATGATATTCAATATATCGGCTTCAGTTCTGGCTGTTCCGTCCGGAAAGCTGTCGGACAGAATCGGAAGGAAAGCAATACTGGTTCCGGGATATATGATTTATGGGGCAGTATATTTCGGCTTTGCGCTGGCGACAACACAGCCGGCAATGGTGCTGCTTTTTATTGCCTACGGGGTCTATACGGCTTTTATCAGCGGCGCTGAGAGAGCCTTTATTGCGGAAGCGGCTCCCGACTGCTATAAGGGTACGGTACTTGGCCTGTACGGGATGCTGCAGGGTATCGGTCTTCTCCTGTCGTCCGTTATTGCCGGATTGATGTGGGATCATATCAATTCGGATGCTCCATTCTGGTTCGGCGGTATTCTGGGCGTCGTATCAGCTATCGCAATAGCTATGATAATGGGAATGAAAAATTCCGGCAGAGCTACTTACGGCCAAATTTAAATAAAAATAATTTTTTACCATATCAAAATATGTCGTATTAAAAATTTTTATAAGTTATATCCAATCTGGTATGACGAACATACTATAAGATAGGATTTTATTACATAAAGCGCGATAATGCACTTTATGATACTAAGATAAGGAGTGTATACAGTCTTGGCTAGTATAAGCTTTAATAATATGAATAATCATCGCTACCAGCCGAATCCTTGTTATGGACCTCCAGGGCCTCCAGGACCTCCGGGACCTCCTGGTCGTCCCGGGTGTCCAGGACCTCCGGGGCCTCCCGGACCTGCAGGTTATCCAGGCTTTCCCGGCCATAGGGGACACACCGGCCCAACCGGACCGAAAGGACCCACAGGGCCGACTGGACCAACAGGACCTACGGGGCCGACCGGACCTGCGGGGAACGGCGTAACAGGATCTACAGGACCAACAGGACCTACGGGGCCGACTGGACCTGCGGGGAACGGCGTAACAGGATCTACAGGACCTACGGGACCGACCGGGCCTGCGGGAATTGGAACAACAGGACCCACGGGGCCGACTGGACCAGCCGGGTCTGCAGCGGTGCTGTCCGGAATACAGGCGCAATTGATAGGGGCAAGCGGGTTAACGGTCGCTCCGGGTGCAAACATTGTGTTTAACTCCCTGCTGAACGACCCGAGTCCCAATATATCCTACAGTATTGCAACAGGAGAATTCACGATTACCGCGCCGGGAAATTATTACGTGAACTGGTGGGTGAACACGGATGGCGCAGGGGCCGCTTCTTCTATCATATTTGGATTGGCGGTAAGCGGCGGACCTACCATATTGGCTTCGTCGCCGGCACCTGTAGTGACGCTTCAACTGAACGGTCAGGCGCTTATCACGGTAGGCGCCGTACCGGTGACTGTCTCGCTTGTGAATCTAACCGGAGCATCCGTAGTGTTCGGCACTTCAGCGATTCAGGCTGACTTGACGATTATTGAGACAACTTAAGATTTTTTAAATCCGGGGACAGACGCAGCTTAACAGCGGTCTGTCCCTTATTTTTATAAAAATCGTCAACTTTACTCTTGCGCCCGAGTATTAATTAATTGAATTCTTTTTAAGGAGAGAAAACATTGAAAAGTGCAGCCATTTTTTATTTTACGGGCACGGGCAATACGCAGGAAGTACTGGCGATGATCAAGAGCGCGTTTTATGCTGAAGGTATAAAAACAGACTGCCTTCGCATAGATCACTGTACTATAAGCAATAATACACTTGGCGTTGCCAATTATGACGCAATAGGAATCGGTTATCCCATTCTGGCATACAACGCGCCTGAGACTGTTGAAAGATTTTTAATGACGCTGCCCCCATCGGATGGTAAGCGCGCGTTTATTTTTAAGACATCGGGCGAACCGTTTTTTATTAACGGCGCGTCTTCCTTCGGCATAAGCCGGATATTGAAGAAAAAGGGATATGTTTTGAATTATGAGCGACATTTTATTATGCCTTATAATATCTTTTTTCGTTACCCGGACGCCGTTGTAAAGCAACTGTATACGCTTGCGGAAAGATTAAGCATTAAATTGGCGCAGGACATTGCAGACGGCGTTTCAGATCCGCCGGAATTCAACCCCATTGTCGTGCTTGTCTCCCTTATAATGCGTATACAAAGGCCTTTAGCCAAATTGAACGGCAGAATGTACGGCACAGACGCGGCCTGCAATCTTTGCCGAAAATGCGTCCGGGAATGCAGAGTGGGGAACATTCGTTTGGATGCCGGAAAGATAAAATTCGGTTGGAAGTGCATGATGTGCATGCGGTGCGTGATGTATTGCCCTCAGGGCGCGCTCAAGGCAGGCCTGATCAACGTAATGGCGTTACGGGGACCGTACGATTTCAAACGGATAACAGAAGATCCAGATGTCTGCGGGGAGGCCATACAAGACTGTAATAAAGGATTCTTCAAGTTTTTTAAAAAATATGTAAAGGAAATGGAGGAATTGACAAGCGGCTCTGCATCAAACGACTCCTGCAAATGATAAATTTCATACATTATATTCATATGGAATTTTTGATGCCGTTTTTAATCCTTCGGTTGCGCAACCAGTTCTTCGCTGCCTGCCCACAGTTCATTTGTTTTTTCCCTGTCAAACACCAGGGGGGATGGTTCGGCTTCCATGGCGCCTTTTTTGTATGAACCGATCATGGAAAAATATTTACCGCTGATTCCTTTAAATTTATCCGAAACGGCTAGTTCGGCCATAAATGCAGCCGAGTTTTTGGATGTGCTCATATTTGGAAGCAACCGCACCGCAGGCCATACGCCCCGCATCATCACCTTGACCGCGGGGTTATAATCGCGGGTGAGGTCTGTTACCATTCCCCCGGGATCAAAAACGTTGACGGATATTTTTTTACCCGTATCCCTGAGCCGGCGCTCAAGCTCAAAGGCAAACATGGTTAAGCACAGTTTGGAATTGGAATACGCCCTGCCGGCAAATGCCTGTACGGTTTCTCCCCTGGGCGGAAGAGGTTTTGCAAGAATGGCCGGGGCTTTGTACACAGGTTTCGGGAATGGAGAAACATCCCGGTAATCATGTGTGCGGCTTGAAACCATGATAATGCGCGCGCAATCCGTCATATTGGGAAGCAGCAGATTGGTCAGCAGGAAATGGCCCAGATAATTGACGCCGAAGGCGGCTTCATAGCCATCCCGTGTAATATGAATGGTACGCCCGGGATGTACGCCGGCATTACAGATGAGGCAATCAAGGAGCGGCAGACCGGCATTTAAATAATTGCTTACAAATTTCCGGATCGAAGAAATGGACGCAAGATCGAGAAGCATTGCCGAAACAGATTCCATGCCCGTTTCTTTTTTTATTTGTCCAGATGCGCGGGAGACTCTTTCCATATTGCGGCCTGCAATAACAATATGGCGGTCCAGGCAGGATTTCGCGACGCTTTTAGCGCATTCGTACCCCAGCCCTGTATTTGCCCCTGTTATGATCACGGTTTTATTGGGACAAGAGTCAGTAATTTTCATATCAAAACCTCTTTTAGCTTTTTCCGGCCGGTTTAAGCGTATTTTATTTTTTATTCGCTGTCAAGGAGGATTATTCCTGATCGGTCCCGTTTCCCGAACCTGAAAAGTTGTTAAAATATTCTGAATTTTTAAAAGATAAGTTGACATATAAAAATTCAAACGACATACTTTATGTAATTAACAAGGCTGATCATTTAAAGAATAAAAGCGTATTGACCGGGTTAGAGGCGGCTCATTATGGGTATGATTAAGGCGGAGGTGATCGGCAATGATGAATCGCGAGCTTTATGAAGCGATTTTCCATAGAAAATCCGTTCGGAGGTATGAACCTGCGGAATTGCCCGAAAGTACGATTGAGGAAATAATCCGTTTTGCGGGCGAAGCAAAGCCTCTGGATGCAGACATAAATTATGAATTTTTATGCATAAAACCAAACCATGTAAGAAATCTTGCGCCCGTAAGGGCGCCGCACTACCTGTGCCTGTATTCCGAGAAGAAAACCGGCTATCTGATGAACGCGGGTTTCCTGCTGCAGCAACTTGATTTATATCTTTCTTCAAGGGAATTTGGCAGTTGCTGGCTCGGTATGGGAAGGCCCGTAAGAATAAATCCTCCCGATGGGATGGAGTATGTGATCATGCTTGCGTTCGGGAAGCCGGCGGAGCCTGTGCACCGCTCGGACCTCTCGGAATTTAAACGAAACAATATTTCCGAAATATCCGGCGCTCCGGAGGTGAACGTACTGCTGGAACCAGTCCGTCTCGCCCCATCGGCAAGCAACTCGCAGCCCTGGCTGTTCAGCGGAAGCGCGGGGGAAATAACGGTCTGCCGCAGAAAATTCAACCCGATTAAGGCGGCCGTATACGGCGGCTTTAATCAGATAGATATTGGAATTGCGCTCTGTCATCTTTGGCTGTCCGCCCTTCACCTGGGAAAAAAGATATCCTTTGTTTTTGGAAAGGAAAGTGCGCCCAGAGGCGCTGAATATATGGCGAAAGTGAGAATTGAATCATAAAAGTGCTTACAAGAATAAATGAAAAAAACGGCGATGAACTGTCCATTTTAGGTTTCGGATGCATGAAACTTCCCACCAACGGGTCAAAGGGCAATATTGATGAGCCAAGGGCCATCGCGATGATCCGCAAAGCGATAGACGAAGGTGTGAATTATTTTGACACCGCGTATGTCTATCACAACGGAAAGAGCGAGGGCCTGCTTGGAAAGGCGCTGGAAGGCGGTTATCGTGACCGCGTGAAGATCGCTACAAAATTGCCGCCGTTTATCGTAAGAAGTCTGGAAGGGGCAAAGAAAATATTTGCGACACAGCTTGAAAGGCTTAAGACCGATTTCATCGATTATTATCTGCTGCATATGCTTACTGAAAAAGCGCGTTTCGATTACCTTGCGGGTCTGGGTATTTTGGAATGGCTGGAAGAACTGAAGGCAGCGGGAACCATAAAAAACATCGGATTTTCATTCCACGGAACAAGGGAAGAATTTGAGAAGATCATACGCGAATACCCCTGGGATTTTTGCCAAATTCAGTACAATTATATCGACGAAAACAACCAGGCGGGGAAAACGGGGCTTAAGCTGGCCGCAGAAATGGGCATCCCGGTGATTGTGATGGAACCTTTGCGCGGAGGCAAACTTGTAAACCATTTGCCGGAAAAGGTTGCGGAGGCCTTTGCAGCCTATGATAATAAGCGTTCCCCCGCCGAATGGGCCCTGCGATGGGTTTGGAACCATCCGGAAGTAACCGTTGTGCTTTCGGGCATGAGCAACGAAGCCCAGATTGCCGAGAATATCCGGATTGCTTGTGATGCACGGCCGGATTCACTATCCGGGGAAGAATTAAAAATTTTTGACAATGCAAAAGCCTTGCTGACGGAGAATACAAAGATACCCTGCACCTCATGCGGCTACTGCGTACCCTGTCCTCACGGAGTGGATATTCCGGGCTGTTTTTCCTGCTATAACGATAGGTATCTTATTAGTAAACGAGCGGGGTTTATGGAATATTATAAATCCCTGGGGGCGCTGAGTGCCCGGCCCGCTACCGCGTCCGCTTGCGTCGAATGCGGCAAATGTGAAATACATTGTCCGCAGAATATACCAATCAGGCTTAAACTCAAACTGGTTGAGCGGGAGATGGGAGGCTTTTACATGAAACCGGTTTTGGGGATTGCCCGGAAATTATTGAGGATCAAATAGTATTGAAGTGTGAAAGTTAGGATTATACAAGTAAAAAAATAAGAAAACGGGATCTGCAATGAAGAAATTTTTAATTGTCCTGCTGGTAGTACTTGCGGCGGCAGCAGGACTGATCGCATTTTATTATTTTTCAGAGGAAAGCGGGACGCCCGAGGATGTGGCAACAAGCCCTCCGGCATCTCCCATAAGCGCGCAAAGCAGCCATCCGGCAACCACGCCGTCTGCAACCGCTTCTGCGCCCGTGAGCACCGCTACACCAACAGGCATGCCGGAAGATTGGAACGACGGCGAGATATTTTCCACTGCATATAAAAAAGCGTATCAAAAGCTTTCTTCCATGAGTCTGGAAGAAAAGGTGGGACAGATGATACTGGCCAGATGCCCCGATGAGGAAGCGGAGACAAGCGCCCGGGATTATCATCTGGGCGGATATGTACTGTTTGAACGCGATTTCAAGGATAAAACGGCTGAGGAAGTATCATCCGCCATACGATCATATCAGGATGCTGCCGCAATACCCTTGATCATGGCGGTGGATGAAGAGGGAGGTACAATTGTACGGATCAGCAGCAATCCGCAACTGGCTGATAAAAAATTCAGATCGCCGCAGAAAATCTATAGCGAGGGCGGCCTGGACGCGATCCGCGCCGATACGGTAAAAAAAGCGCAGCTTTTAAAAGAACTGGGATTAAACCTGAATCTGGCTCCGGTAGCGGATGTATCCGAGGACCCTTCGGATTATATTTATGCGAGGACGCTCGGGAGGCCGCCTGAAGAAACCGGCGGTTTTGTAGCAGCGGTGGTCGAAACCATGCAGGACCAGGGCCTTTCGTCCACACTCAAACATTTTCCGGGGTACGGCAACAACAGGGATACCCATACGGGAATAGCAATTGACGAGCGTTCGCTTGGTTCCTTCCGGAAAAACGACTTTATTCCATTTGAGGCGGGAATAAATGCGGGCGCGGAATGTGTGCTGGTTTCGCACAATATTGTTTTAAATATGGAAAAGGATGTACCAGCTTCCCTTTCGGCCAATGTGCACAGAATACTTCGGGAAGAATTGATGTTTACCGGCGTGATCTTAACGGATGATCTTTCTATGGACGCAATTAAAGAGTATACGGACGGTGCCGATCCCTCGGTTCAGGCTGTGCTGGCCGGTAACGACATGCTGCTGACAACGGATTTCGCTCAAAGTTTTGACGCCGTGCTGACCGCGGTGGACGCGGGGAAAATACCCCTGGAAACGGTGGACAGGGCGGTTATGCGGATCCTTGCCTGGAAATATGCCAAAGGCATTATTCAATAAATTCATTTATTTAATTGTCATATGCTGCCCAGTCTGATTGCTGTCGGATCGCAGGCTGGCTTAGGCTTGTTTAAAAGGACGGACAATTGTGTTTCAAAGTAGCATAAAAGGCGGTAAATGTGATCCAGATATTCCAAACTTAAAACAGACGGCGTGCGGTTTGCCTGTACCAAATGAATCATATCCACAATAAACTCCGCATATGAACTCATATCATTATATACATCCAGCATAAACTGTTCGCTTAGCGGGAAATTCGGTATGCCCAGATTAATGATATTTGACATTTCAAGGGCTTTTATAAAATTGTTGGTAAATCTCGCTGAAAACTGGCCTGCTTTTTGCCTGAATTCATAGAAAAAAATTCCTACGCTGTTGCCGATCATTGTGGAATATACAATGAATATGGGCATCCAAAATGAAATTATATAAAGTCCGCTAAGCTTGGGTTCCCTTTTGTTCAGGAATTGTTCAAGAATATATTCATACAGGTCGGCGCAACTAAGAAAACGGCTTAAGATGATAGGCAACAGTCCGGTATAATAGTTTTCCGCCATTTGCCTTCTGAGCGTATTGAACAAAAATTGCCGGAAGTCATTTGTCGCCTGAAGCGAATCCCGGTTTAAATGGGTTAATTGCTCATCCGTAAGATTCTGACGGGAACGATCGCTCAGTTCATCAAACAATACAATAAACCTGCTTATTTGTGTTATATAAGCTGTTTCGGCCGGGGAACTTCCCTGATATAAAATTCTGGCGTAGTCGCCCAGGATTTGGAGCCAGAATCTGTTTTCCTGTATATTTGTAAATACAGCCTTAATGTTATCAGCCATAACAATACCCCCGGACTGGTTTCAGTTACCTATATTCAATTATTCATTTTAAAATGATATAAACATTCAAAGTTACATAATAAAAAAGGGGTACAAGCCCTTCAGGCTGCCGGTAAAGCCCAACTCTCCCGGACCTGTAAAAAATCAGCCATAAAACTAATTTTTTTTAAAAAAAATACGATAGAGGTAATATATGGCAGGCAATAAAGCCTGCCGAAGGGGAGAGATAATTATGAAAATAGAGAGTTCGGCAGTAGCCCTTTCCGCCGGTTCCTCTCAGACAAGTGTCGTATCAAAATCGGAAGAACTGCGCATGTGGGCGGGAAACGCGCAAATAACGGCAAGCAGGGACAGTGAGTCCGGCGAACCGGAGGATTATGTATTATCCATATCCAGTTTAAATTTATCCTCGGTTCATAAATCGGCATTTGCAGAAACAATATTTGAAATGTCCGACGAGGACATGACCAAGATCAGTCTGATCCAGAAGATGATCGAAGCTCTGACTGGCAAGAAGCTGCAGTTTTATTTGCCTTCAAAATATTATTCATTAGACGGCAGCGGAAATATTTCCGGCATTGGCGGCGGCCGGGGGCTTGGCTGGGGGCTCAGCTATCAGCGTCATGAAAGCGTCGCGGAAACGTCATCCATGTCTTTTTCAGCAAAGGGCTCCGTTCAAACCGCCGACGGCAGGGAGATTTCTTTCTCACTGGATTTAAATGTAAGCAGGACGTTTACTTCTGAAGAGTATTTTTCATTCCGTGCGGGAGATGCGCTGATTGATCCCTTGGTGGTAAATTTTGCAGGAGGGTCTGCGGAACTTCAGGACCGGCGGTTCAGTTTTGACCTGGATAACGACGGGATATCCAACAATGTTTCATATTTAAAACAGGGAAGCGGTTTTCTGGTTCTGGATAAGAACGGGGATGGAATCATAAACAACGGGGGAGAACTGTTCGGGCCTGCAACAGGAAACGGATTTTTGGAACTTGCCGCTTACGACAAGGACGGAAACGGCTGGATCGATGAGAGTGATCCGATTTTTGACAAACTGCAGATCTGGACAAAGAATGAGAATGGAGAGGACGAGCTTTTTGCTGTCGGGCAGGTTGGAATCGGCGCGATTTATGTGAAAGGCATAAACAGCGCTTTTGAACTGAAAAACTCTTCGAACGAACTGCAGGGAAAAATCCGGCAGACCGGCGTCTTTCTGCGCGAAAACGGAACCGCGGGCACGCTGCAGTATGTTGATATGACGATATAAATAAAAAAACTTACTCGGACGCGGATTGGGCAATTGACCCGGTCCGCGTTAATTTTTGCAGGCGTTATGAATAAAATTTTAAAAGTCATGATAGTTCTGCTGTTTTTGGTTTATTTATAAAAGTATGGAGCGTGAATAACGAATGAATCCCGACACTGCGCTCATAAATTGCAGCCTGGTGGATACGGAACACGGCTGCATTCTGAAAGACAGAACGATACTGGCCGGCCCGGGCGCCGGCGGGAGGGGTGTGATTGCAGATATATTGCCCTTTGCGCTTGCACCTGAAGGATGCCGGACGATCGACCTCTCAGGCATGTTTGTAATGCCCGGCCTTATCGACGCGCATGTGCACTTGTTTTTCAGCGGAACGCCGGTGAAGAAGACGCCCGGAGAAACGCAGCAGAAAATCATTTGCAGCCTGCTGGGTACGGCCCCGGCAAAGGCATTGCTCAAACAAAGTATGAAGGCCCGCGCGCTTACCATGCTGCATGCAGGCGTCACGACAATCCGCTGTGTGGGCGATCCGTATTATTTGGACATTGATATAGCGTCGGAAGTCGCTTCCGGGCTGTATCCCGGACCCCGTATGATTGCCGCGGGCTATATGGTGAGCGTAACCGGGGGGCATGGCGCTCCGTTTTTAGCGCTGACAGGGGATACGCCCGAATTACTTCGGGAAATTGTACGGAAAAACAGGGACAGGGGCGCAGATCTGATTAAAATATGCGTCACGGGCGGCGTGGTTGAATCGCGTCGCGGAGGAATGCCGCAGATGACAGCCGGCCAGGTTTTGGCGGTATGCGAAGAAGCGCACAGTCTGGGACTGACGGTGGCTGCTCATGCGGAAAGCATGGAGGGAGTCAGGAATGCTCTTCGGGGCGGCGCGGATACCATTGAGCACGGGAGCGTACTGGATGAAGAAATGATCGGGCTTTTTTTAAACAATCCGCGTTCTTTGCGGGGATATTCGGCGCTTGTGCCTACGCTTCACGGATTCATGCCCGGGCGGCTTGATCCGGAAAAGACGGGCTTTAGAGAAGAAGATCTGAAAAATTCAAGGGAAGCCTGTGAAAACATGATTGCGGGGATCAAAGCGGCAATCGGCGCAGGGATCAAAATTGGCCTTGGCACAGACGCATCCATGCCCTATGTGACTCATTACAACACCTGGAGGGAACTGGATTTTCTGGTGCGTTATGCGGAGCTTACACCCGCGCAGGCGCTGCTTAACGCCACCGCGTCCAATGCGCAAATTCTGGGACTAAATTATACCGGAAGACTTGCCGCGGGAATGGACGCCGATTTGCTTGTTTTGGACGGAAACCCTCTTAAGGACTTAAAAACGCTCTCCCGGCCGCTGATGGTTGCGGCGCGGGGGAAGTGGATCGTGCACCCAAAAGTGAAAAAGAACGGCAGGATAGACGCTCTTTTGGATACGCTGGCGCCGGACCGGAAAAAACGGCAGTAAAAACCATTTAAATCTTTTTATATTTATCCGATATAAAATATATAAAATGAAAAGGAGAGTTTATTATGCCCTGGACACAAAATTTATCGGTTGGTGTTGATCTGATTGACGATCAGCATAAAAAGCTGTTTGAAATGGCCGAGCAGCTTTTTGAAGCGGGACGGCAGCACAAGGCAAAGGAATTTGTTGCCGAATTGCTTGGGTTTTTGGACGACTATACCAAGAAGCATTTTGGGGACGAGGAAGCGTACATGCTGAAGATCGGGTATCCCGGGTACGATGGACAGAAAAAGGCGCATGATGAATTTATCCATCAGCTTAAGATTCTGGAAAAGGACTACGAGGCATCCGGCGGAAATATTGTTTTGATCATCAATGCAAACCAGATCATCCTGGACTGGCTGTTAAAGCATATTTCCATTGAAGATAAAAAAATAGGGGATTATGCTAAGAATTCTGAGGCTTAAAAATGCCAGTTATATACGGCACAATCAAAATCAAAGATAAAGGAGAATAAGAAAATGCCCTGGACACAGAATTTAGCGGTTGGAGTAGAGTTGATCGACAGCGAGCACAAAAAGCTGTTTGAAATGGCGGACCAGCTTTTTGAAGCGGGGAAGAACCATAAGGCAAAAGAATTTATAGCGGAGCTTCTGGATTTTCTGGATGACTATACAAAGAAGCATTTCAGCGATGAAGAAAACTATATGTTAAAGATCGGGTATCCCGACTATGCTCTGCAGAAAAAATTGCATGATGAATTTATCCGGAAGCTGGGCCAATTAAAAAAAGATTACCAGGAATCCGGCGGCAATGTGGTTCTGGTGATCAACGCAAACCAGATGATCTTGGACTGGCTTATCCACCACATATCCATATTGGATAAGAAAATCGGAGAATATGCAAAAAAACTGAACGGATGACGATTTTTTGCATGTTCAGCGAGTGTTTTGACCGGCTATTATGCAGGAAACCATCCTTTGAAAGCTTTCTTCAATATCGCATTGGTTTTTGAAAAAACCCGCGGATTCCAGTGAAACAAAGCCGTGGAGGGCGCTCTTCCATATCCTTATGATATGCATGGCGTCCTCCTTCTTATAATGATAAGGCTCCAGTATCGCATTCAGTATCTGCACAAGTTCATCCACGGACTCCTTAAGTTCGCCGTTTCTGAGTTCGGGCAGTTTGATGACTGTGCGGTACAGTTCCGGATTTGCTTTCGCAAACCGGCGGAATTCCGCGGCAACTGCGCGCAGGGCGTCTTCCCTGGATTTTCCTACGGCGGCGTTCCGGAGCGCTTCTCCCATTCGTTTAAGGCCCAGGCCGGCGAGTCCGCAGATAAGGTCGTTCAGACCTGCTATATGGTTGTAAAGGGAGGGAGATTTAATCCCCAGCCGCGCTGCGACCCGGCTTAAAGTCAAATTATGAATGCCGGTTTCTTCCGCCAGGGCGGCAGCGGCTTCCAATATTGCCGCTTTGTCCAGTCTTGTCTTTGGCGTCATACGGATTCCTTTCTATCTAGAAACTGCTGATAAAATTTAAGATCGCATCATCCGCCGGGACGGGATGCCCGTGCGAAGGACAGATCCAGCGGAATTCTCTGTTTTTCAGTAAGGCGATGGAATCCCGCGCTTTGGCATTATCCCAGTTCATTGATCTGGGCATTGGTTCGGGCGCGCCGTTCCTGATTTTTATTAGATCGCCCGCAAATATGACATCATTTAAGGCGGCGATCACATGGCCGGGGGTATGCCCCGGAGCCGGGATTACTTCAAGGTCCGCAAAATGCTGCCCGGGAGCGTAAGGATGGATGGCTTCCGGTATGCCGGCGCGCATCAAAATGCCGATCAGACGCTTGATACCCGGCCGGGTCTTTTCCCGGACAATATAGGGGATGTCTTCGGCGGACGCCCAAACCTGCGCGCCCGTGATTTCGGAAAGCATCTTTACATTTCCGATATGGTCTATATCGTGGTGCGTCAGCAGAATATGCCGGATACTTTTGGGGTCCGCTCCAATCGACTTAAGTTCGGAAAGTATCTTTTTTCCGGCGCCCGGAAAACCGGTATCGATCAGTATGTTCTCACTTCCCCTGATCAGGAATACATGGCTCTGCGGACTGGCGTCCAGCATAAAAATATTATTTTGAATCTCCATATTTTTTTCTCCTTTTATTATTTAAAGGTTAAAATCAGCCCCATCCCAATTGTCAAAACGAATAACACGGGTTTCAGCACTTTTTCCAGTTTGTTCTTATTTATTTTATGAAGCAGCCTTGGACCCAAAAATGCGCCGCTTGTGGTGCCGATCAGCAGAAGCCCCACCAGTTGCCAGTCGATGTCGCCCAACTTCAGATGCATAAAAAAACCCGCTGTGGAAACGCCCAGCAGCACGAATACGGATGTGCCTACGATCTCCATAATGCCGCATCCCAGTATGGAAAGCCCCACGATGATGGGCCGCTTCCGCTCAAGCCCACAAGTCCGGACATAGCTCCGCCAAACGCGCCGTATGCCAGGGCTTTGACAGTGTCTGTACGGCGGGAATCTTTCTTTTCTTCACTTTCGTTTTTATCTTTTTTTCTTAGTATCTGAAAAAGCATCTGTATGCTGAGAACGATCATAAAGATTCCCGAAATCTTGGTATAAATGAACTGAGGAAGCAAACCGGAACAGAGCGAACCCGCTATTGCCCCGGCTGCGCCCCCTGCCAGCATATAAAGACCATATTTTAAGTTTAAATTTCCGGATTTCCAATGGCTGAACGCCCCCGTCGCCGTTGTAGGGATCATTGTGGCAAGAGAAGTGGAAGCCGCCACGGCGGGCGTGATGTTAAAGAAACCCGTGAGTATTCCCACATAAAAAGCGCCTCCGCCTCCGCCTACCGTAATAATAAAGAGTCCGATCAGAAAACCAACGACGGGAAGCGCGATGTAATAAAACATTTCCTCTCCTTTGCGCTGCAAAACTAATGTAATTACATATTAAACTAATGGTATTAGTCTTGCAAGAAAAATAGAGGTTCTTTTTTGCTTATGCCTGGAATTCAATTGGGAATGTCTGTAAACTGTTGCGGAAAGTATTGACAATTTATGCTACTTGTTATATTATAAATATAACAAAAAACGAGGGGGAATGGCAATGCTGCTGACGGTGAACCTTGAATCCGGGCAGCCGATCTATATACAGATCCGGAACAGTATTGTGGAAGGCATTGCAAGCGGAATGCTGAAGGATGGGGATACCCTGCCGCCTGTCAGGACACTTTCAGCCGAACTGGGGGTGAATCTGCATACCGTCAACAAGGCGTACCACATGCTGCGGCTGGAGGGTTTTGTAAAGATGAACCGCAGCAGGGGGACCGTTATCAGCGCGGATGCCGGGCGCGATTCCAAGGATTTTATAGAGGCGGCAAAGGAGACTTTAAAAAACATTGTATCCGAGGCCATTACAAGATCGATCGGACGGGAGCAGCTTACAGGAATTGTAAACAGCCTTTATAATGAAATGGAAGGAAAAAAGCGATGAACGATTTTTTTATGCAATTTGCTATTATTTATATTCTGATTACGGCGTTTATGGCGGCGCGTCCCTGGCTTTCCAGAAAAAACGTGCTTTTTGGAGTGGTTTTTGGCAGTTCCAAAATCCGGCGGCATGATGAAGCGGCAAAAATTATCGGCAGATTTGTTTGGCTTAATATAGTGCTTGCGGCTGCGCTGGCAGCTTTATTTTTGCTCGTTGTGAATATCCGGCCAATGACGGAAGATGGATTGGCTCAGATGTTCGTCGCTTCCGTTTTTATACTGGTTGTCATTGAAGCTATACCGTATATATTGGCGAACCGCAGTATGAAAGAACTGAAGGAATCCATATCGGATGACAATCTGGTACGGGACAGAATTACGGTGGAACTGGGCGCGGATCAGGAAAAAAGGCCTGTTCACGCGGCATGGTTTTTGCTGTTGCTTGTACCTGTGGCGGTTACAATCGCTATAGCTTTATATTATTATCCTAAAATGCCGGACAGAATCCCAACACATTTTGATTTAAACGGCAATGCAGACAGCTGGAGTCAAAAATCGGCGGGGGTCTTCATGGGGCCGGTTACCGGCCAGATTATTTTGGCTGCGATACTTTTTTTAGTGGGTATATTCTCCCGAAATGCATCGGCATCCATAAAGGGCAGCCCAGGGGCCGCGCCCAAATATTACGCATTCAGAAGGTTTCTCTCTTACTGGATCATCGTATTAGGGTTGTTTGTTGAGTCCAGCTTTATGGTGGCTGAGCTGACGCTTGCCGGCGTTGCATTGAATATGCAGTTTTTTACCATTGTATTGCTTGCAGCCGTCATTGCTTTTACGGCTGTGCTGATAGCCGTTTTTTTCCGTATGACGCGCAGGCCGGAACCCACGGGGACCGTATATGACGACGACAGCAGATGGGTCCTCGGCATGTTTTATTTTAATCCGTCAGACCCGTCCATTTTCGTGGAGAAAAGAAGCGGTATCGGCCAGACATTAAATTTCGGCAGGCCGGCGGCCTGGATAGTGATAGCGGGGATTGTAATATTTATTATTTTGGCTACGATCTTAGGCGGCAGCTGAGAAATATCAAAAAAGCGGAGCGGGGGAAACCCCGTTTTTTTTATTCAAAACATTGCGCTTGGGGGAATTCTGTGAATATAATAGGATATCATATGAAAAGAAGGAGCGTCCGGATGGATATTCGCATCTGTGAAGAGGGCGGACTCAAAGCCGCGGTGATTGACAGCAAAGAAATTGAGATAAAGGATGTGCAGAGTGCACTTGATTTTATGGCGCTCATGTACTATGAATACGGCTGCAATTTGGCGGTAATCCGCAAAACAAACCTTCCCGAAGAGTTTTTTGATCTGAAAACCCGACTGGCAGGAGAAATACTGCAAAAGTTTACGAATTATCATTTTAAGGTTGCAATCATAGGGGATTTTGAAGGGGTTACAAGCAAAAGCCTGAAGGATTTTATTTATGAATCCAATAAGTCAAGGCACATTCTGTTTGTGAAAGATGAGAAGGAAGCGCTGGATATGTTTAAGGGAGCAATTTAAGAGGAGGAATCTATGGCAATCAGAAACATCAGAACAGGCGAGGATGAAATATTAAGGAAAAGGTGCAAACAGGTCGATAAGATAGACATACGGATCCGGGAGATTTTAAACGACATGGCCGAAACAATGTACCAGGCCGGAGGCGCCGGCCTTGCCGGAAACCAGATAGGCGTTCTGCGCCGTCTTGTCGTCATGGACGTGGGCGAGGGACTGATAAAGCTTGTGAATCCGGCGATCGTATCCGAGGAAGGAAGCCAGGAAGTGGTGGAAGGGTGTCTGAGTTTTCCGGATGTATGGGGAAAACTTACGCGTCCCGCCAGGGTTGTTGTTCGGGCGTTGAACGAAAGAGGAAGGCCTATAGTCGTTCAGGGCGAGGGATTGAAGGCGAAATGCCTTTGCCATGAGATTGACCACCTGAACGGAATTGTTTTTACCGACAAGGTAACGGAATACGTGGACATGGATGACAAATGACAATGGAATACCGGCGTTAAAAGCCCCTCCGGTATGTGGCAATGTGCGCAAATAATATATAACTTGACAAATAAATTGTTTTCTTATAGTTTATAATATAAAAGCAACGAATAGATAAGATTTTTTATTTAGTGTGAGGCAAATGAATTATTCCAAATATTTAAAAAAAGGAAGAAAACTTTTAACCCTGATCAGGGAGTTTTTTCGTCAGGTGGTAGCCGGTTCCCTGCGCCGGATTTTTACAAAGCCTCAAAAGGGCGTAGAAGCGGGCGGCATCCTGAAAAATTCCGCTTCCACACAGGGGCCGGCTTTTCATTTTGAAGCCGCATTCACCGAAAATACGAATCCCGAAAAGTATAATATAGAGACCAGCCTGTTTTACGGTTCGGAAGAAATCGCATCTTTTTCAAGAGAAAACCCAATCAGTTTTGGCGCGGGCAGCGAATACACAAGCCTTCAGGGTATCGTTACTTTCAGGGGAAACAATTATCGTGATACTGCCGCTTTCGGCACGGCGAATATCAAAACAGGGATGTTTGATCCCATTTGGAAGATCAAAACAGGCAGGGTTTTAAGAAGCCTGGCGACAAAGAAGAAGGGCAAAAGTTACTGGACGGGCAGCGGCTGGACAGGCCAGCCTCTTTTAATACAATGGCCGGACGATTTAAGAAATATGATGAATATCCGTCCCGATAAAAAAGCGGATAAGAATCTGGTGGAAGTCATATATGCGTGTATGGACGGCGTCATTTATTTTGTGGACCTGAAAGACGGCAATCCTACGCGTCCGCCCATTCGGACAAACGGCGGCCCAATCAAGGGTACGGCCAGCCTGTATCCAGACGGAACGCCTATGCTGTTTATCGGACCTGCGGACGACCCGCCGGGGATGGATGTGGTGAGAGCCAGAATTTACAGTCTGATCGACCAGAAAGAAATTTATTCGTTTGGCGAGAAAGACCCGGATTCGCTCCGGGTATATCAGAGCTATGATTCCAGCCCGCTTTTTGACACAAAAACAGATACGATTATAGAACCGGGCGAAAACGGGCTGCTGTACACAATTAAGCTGAATACCAGGTTTGACAGGGCGGCGGGAATGCTTGCCGTAAATCCGGACAAGCCGGTCAAACTGCGTTATACTACGCCTGAGTACAAGGACGGGCCCCAAAACACCCCGAATACGCGCTGGCTTGGGATGGAAGATTCCGCATGCATCTGGAAGAACTACCTCTATATTGCCGACAACGGCGGCAAACTCATGTGCATTGACCTGAATACCATGCAAATCAAATGGGTACAGGATGTACTGGACGATACCAATACCTCTCCCGTATTGGAAGAATCTCCCGAGGATAATACCTGCTATATTTATATTTCAACTTCCCTGCATATTACCGCGGAAGGAAACGGGGCGCGAAAACACGGCGGCGTGCCGGTTTGGAAAATCAATGCCGCCACAGGCGAGATTGTATGGCAGACGCCCATGTATCCCTGCTGGCGTGAATCCAACGTTTCAGGCGGCGTACAGGCGACTCCTGTACTTGGAAAACACGATATAGCGGATCTGATCATATATCCGGTGGCGCACACCCCTGTTTTCGGATCGGGTTTACTGGTTGCGCTGGATAAGAAGACGGGAAAAGAAGTCTGGAGAACCGCATTTAAAAACTACTGCTGGAGTTCGCCCGCAGCCGTTTACACACCGGAAGGCAAATCCTATATCATACAATGCGATTCGGACGGCAATATGTTTTTAATTGAGGGCGTCTCCGGGAAGATCGTGAATCATGTGTACCTGTGGGCCAACATTGAAGCATCGCCTGCCATTTTCGGAAATATTGTTGTGGTCGGGACCCGCAGGAGAAAAATATACGCTGTCCGGATCAGTTGAAAACCGAATTATTTTAAAAGCCGGGGGCATGGCCCCTTCTTTTGTGTATACTGCTGATTAACGGAATATTTTTGCTGGATTTTTAAAAAGGCTAAGGCGCAAAAGGGCTGCGCCTCCAAGCGGCAGGACTAAATCAATTCGCCGGAAGGGTTTGAATGAGAAGACTGGATACACTGATTCCTGAAGACAGCAGGATTAATCGGTATCACGTAAATGAAACAGCGAAAAAGCAAAAATCGCAGGGCGGACAAGGCGACGATAATCCAAACGCGCAGGCTGACATAACAGGCGGCGATAAAGCTATGGAGCAGAGCGGCGCGGCCGACGGAGACAGGGCGAAAACGCAGGTCAGTGCACCCAGCGGCGAAAGGGCGCTGAAAACGGCTCTGTCTGTTTCTGTTATTGTTGCGCTCAGCAAACTGACCGGTTTTGTACGCGAAGTAGTTTTTGCATCTGCTTTTGGACAAACCGTGCAAACCGACGCCTACAACGCATCCTACAAAATGCTGAACATCATTACGATCGGCTTTACCGCGGCAATCAGTGTTGCGTTTATTCCCATTTACACAAAAATAAGGCTGAACTCAAGCGAAAGGCGCGCCAACCTTTATGCATGCAATATCCTGAACCTTTATATGATGTTGGGACTTTTGCTCAGTGTGGGCGGTTATTTTCTCGCCCCGCAGATCAGTCCTCTCATGTATCAGGGAAGCCAGGAGGGACTTCAGTACACCATCCTGTATACCCAGATCATGTTCCCGACCATATTTTTCTGGTCCATTGCCGGCACCATGACGGACCTGCTGGACGCCAGACGGATATTTATACCTGAGCAGCTCATCGGATTCGCATATTCATTCTGCCTGATATTTGTATGTTTCACATTCAAGACAATTGAAGCGGTTGCGATTGCAACCGCGGTTTCGGCTATTTTACAGGTCGGTATTGTGCTTCCTTTCATGAGGGGCAACTTTAAATACAGGCCGAAACTGAATCTGAAGGACAAGTATCTCAAACGGACGTTCATCATAGCGCTTCCCGCGCTGATCAGCACGGCTTTTGACGAAATCAACACCTGGACGGATACCTTGTTTGCCTCCACCCTGGTTACGGGCGCAGTGACTGCGCTTGCAAAAAGCTTCAGCCTTGCACAAATGGTGATCGGCGTACTGATTACGCCCATCACAACCATCATGTTTACCGAACTGAGTAATTTTGCGGCATTGCATAAAATAGACAAGTTTAAGGAAACCGTGCGGAAATCGATAGAGGTTGTGGCGCTGCTGACTTTTCCGATCATTGCGATCGCCATCGTATGCAGCCGTGATATCATAGGAGTGATTTACCAGCATGGAGCCTATACCGCTGCGGACGCCGATCTGACGACCCCTGTTTTTTCATTTTACATTGCAGGAATATTCGGGTTTGGACTCAGGACTTTTCTGACGCGCGTGTTTTATTCCCTGCAGATGTCTAGGATTCCCATGTTTGTGGGTATGTTTTCGGTTTCACTGAATATTGTGCTGGATATCCTTTTCAAAGACGTCATGGGCCCCCA
This sequence comes from Bacillota bacterium, assembly GCA_023393165.1. Lineage (GTDB taxonomy): Bacteria > Bacillota > Clostridia > Christensenellales > Christensenellaceae > JAEYKI01. Next base: position 40,000 of record JAEWMJ010000006.1, read on the forward strand.
GGGACTTACATTTGCGACCACGATTGCCAGCTTTACCGCGGCGATGCTGATGCTCGGGCTGCTGCATAAAAAGATAGGCAAGCTGGGATTCGGCAAATCCGTCGGCGAACTTGCCAAAATATTGGTTGCCACCGCCGTCTGCCTGGCCGCTTCGATGCTTGTGCACAGGGTTGCGCCCGCAGGCGATATGGAATTCAAGACGTATTTGATCCGCTTCCTTATAACTTTCGGAACAGGATTTATCGTTTTCTGCCTGATGGCCATACTGCTCCGGATCGAAATGTTCGGCCGTGTGATCCGGATGTTTACCCGAAAGTTCCTGCGTAACCGGCGGACCGCCTGACGGTTTCCTGTGCAGCCAACCTTCTGCTTCTTTAAACAGGAGGCTTTTTTATGCGGCTTTTGGGACATGAATCTGTTTTTGGGATGGTATATGTCTTGAATTATCTTGGATATTTCATTATAATGATTAAGCGCCGTGCTGGCAAAAGCATGGCCTGAAAAATAAATGTGGGGTAGGTTTGTCTGCGCGTTATGAGAAGAATTGAAACCGGTGGAGAAAAAGCGCTCCGTACAGCGTTTAAAGTTTCGATAATAATAGCGCTCAGCAAAATCGCGGGGTTTGCCCGTGAAATCGTATTTGCCGCGTATTTCGGGCAGAAGCTTGAGAGCGACGCCTACGTTACGTCCTATTCCATATTAAACATCATGTTTATCGCTTTCAGCGCCGGAATAGCCTCCACTTTTATTCCCATTTATACAAAAACGCGGCTGCATATGGGCGAGCGCCGCGCCAGCCTTTACGGAAGCTATATATTTAACCTGTATATGATCGTCGGTCTGGGACTCTCCATCCTCAGTTATTTTTTTGCGCCCCAGATATGCGGACTGATTTATCAAGGCAGCCCGGAGGGACTCCAGAAGACAATTTATTTAACCCGCATCATGTTTCCCACCATATTCTTTTGGGCAATGACAGGTGTGCTGACAAATATATTGGACGCACGGAAAAAGTTTATTCCCGAACAACTCGTTGGTTTTGTCCTTTCTTTCTGCGTGATCGCGGCCTGCGTGGCATACGGCAGCATCGAGGCCGTGGCAATATCCACATCGGTAGCCGCTGTTCTTCAGTTTGTGGTCATATTGCCTTTTATAAAAGGAAACTTCAGGTATAGGCCCAGAATGAATCTGAAGGATAAGGATCTTAAGCGCACATTTGTTCTGGCAGTACCGGCCCTGATCAGCGTTGCGTTTGACGAAATAAATGCTTTGACGGACAGGATATTCGGCTCGTCCATAGGCACGGGCGTTATAACTTCCATTGCAAAGAGCTTTACCCTTGGGCAGACTGTGCTGGGCGTACTGATCGTCCCCATCACAACCATTATGTTCACCGAACTCAGCGATTATGCTGCCCGTGGGCAGATGGATAAATTAAAGGAAACGGTACGAAAATCAATAGAGATCGTTGCGCTGATCACTTTTCCCATCATCGTAATATCCATTGTCTGCGGGCGGGACATTATCGGCGCAGTTTACCAGCGGGGCCATTTCACGGCGGCGGACACGGCGTTCACCACGCCCGTTTTTACTCTGTATATCATCGGTATTTTCGGGCTTGGCCTGCGGACATTTTTAATGCGCGTTTTCCATTCCATGCAGATGACAAAGATTCCCATGTTTGTCGGGATGATCTCGGTCACGCTGAATATAGTTCTGGATCTTCTCTGGATGGGTCCGCTGGGCGCAAAGGGCCTGACGCTTGCGACCACCGTCGCCAGCTTTACCGGCGCTATGCTGATGCTTTTGCTGCTGCATAAAAAGATCGGCAGAATGAATTTCAGCAAGTCGGCTGGTCAGTTTGTGAAAATAATGCTTGCGACATGTTTCTGTTTTGCCGCGGCATGGGCGGTACACGGGCTTGTTCCGGCGCAGCAGGCAACCTTTTCGGCCTATCTGTTCAGGCTGCTGCTCAGCGGTGTGGCGGGCATGGGCGTGTATTTCCTGGCGGCGGCGGCTCTCAGGATCGATACGATGGGCAGGGTAATGGGTATGTTCAAAAAGCGGTTTTCGCGCAGATAATTCATAGACAGACAGAAATTATTGCCGGGAAATAAAAAAGCCGCTTTTTTTAAAGCAGCACAGAGGATTATAAACTAATCATTAAAAACATATTGTAACTTATTCAAAATTAATACAAAGATAATTTATGAAGGCCGCTGAAAGCGCCACTACACCCCCAAAAAAAATCTGCGATTTTTCGGGGGGCCAGGCGTTTTGAAAGCGGAGCCAAGCGCACGCCTAATCGTGACGAAGCCGGACGCTCACTGAGCACGGGGTGAATGGAAGCGTAAACACATAAGAAAAACTTACGCAAAGCATGAGCCCGCAGCGAAGTGGGGAGGCTTGCCGGAAGAAGCTGACCACTGCCCAAAGGGTGGATGAATAACGGTACAAAAAAGCCGCGCTTCATAGCGCGGCTTTCGGCTTAAATTATTTCATCAGCGCCGTTATATCATTCGTAAACTCAACCGGATCCTGAAGGGGAAGGCCTTCTATCAGATACGCCTGATTGTAAAGCAGGCGGGTGTACATTTTGAGCTTTTCTTTATCCTCGGCGAGCGCCGTTTTCAGGACACCGTACACCTGGTGGTTGGGATTGATCTCCAAAATTTTGTCGGCCTTGATCTTCTGGTCTCCGGGCATGGTATTCAGTATCTTTTCCATTTCTATGGAAAGCATTCCTTCGCTTGTCAGGCAGACAGGATGGCTTTTGAGAATTTTGGACAACCGGACTTCTTTTATTTTATCTCCCAGCGTTTCTTTCATGAAGTCAAAGAGTTCCTTGTCTTCGCCGGGATCCTGCGGCTTATCCTTATCCTCGCCTTCAAGCCCAAGGTCGCCTCCCTCTGATACGGATTTGAATTCTTTTTCTTTATAGGTCCCAAGCATCCGGATAGCGAACTCGTCCACGTCCTCGGTGAAATAAAGGATCTCATAGCCCTTGTCCCGAGCAAGCTCGGTCTGCGGCAGCCTGGCGATCCGCTCGTTGCTTTCGCCCGCAGCGTAGTAAATGTATTTTTGGTCGGCCTTCATGCGGCTTATGTATTCTTCCAGCGTGACCATCTTGTTTTCGGACGATGAGAAGAACATCAAAAGGTCCTCGAGCGTATCCTTCTCGCTGCCGTAGCTGTTGTACAGGCCATATTTCAGGGAACGGCTGAAGCTTTTGTAAAAGCTTTCGTATTTCTCACGGCCTTTTTTCAGCAGGGCAAGCAGTTCGGATTTGATCTTATCCTTGATTTTTTTGGATATGATTTTGAGCTGACGGTCGTGCTGCAGCATTTCTCTTGAAATATTCAGTGAAAAGTCCTGCGAATCAACCAGACCCTGTACGAATCCGAAGTAGTCGGGTAGAAGATCCGGACATTTGTTCATGATTAAAACGCCGTTTGAATAAAGCTCAAGACCTTTTTTATAATCCTTGGTATAAAAATCAAAAGGCGTCTGGCCTGGAATAAACATCAAGGCGGTATAACTCACCGGGCCGTCCACGCTGACATGTATCCACTTTAAGGGTTTGTCGTATCCGAAATGTTTGTCGGTATAGAACTTTTCGTAATCTTCTTCCTTAAGCTCCCGCTTGTTTTTGCGCCAGATGGGCACCTGGCTGTTTAAAACCTCATCCTCGGTATAGTTTTCGTATTCCTTGTCGCTGCCTTCCTTCAGCCTGCTTTTTGATGCAAACATGCGGATAGGATAGCGTATAAAATCCGAATACTTCTTTACGAGATTTTTAATGGTGTATTCATCCAGGTAATCGTCGTATTTTTCATCCTTTGTATTGGGCTTTAGTTTCAGTATAACGTCCGTTCCCACGGCATCTTTTTGGGCGGGTTCTATGGTGTATCCGTCCGAACCCGAGGATTCCCATTTGTAGGCTTCCTCACTGCCAAACGCGCGGCTTAAGACCGTTACATGCTCGGCTACCATGAACGCGGAGTAGAAGCCCACGCCAAACTGCCCGATGATCTCGACGCCGTCCTTGGCTTCGTTTGTTGTTTTAAAATCAAGCGATCCGCTTTTTGCAATGGTGCCGATGTTGGCTTCAAGTTCTTCTTTGGTCATGCCGATGCCCGTATCCGAAACGGTCAGAAGCCCTTCTTTCTTGTCCAGTGTGATCCGTATGTAGTAATCTTCTTTATTGAATGCGATATTCTCATCGGTCAGCGCCTTGTAATACGTTTTGTCTATTGCGTCGCTGGCGTTGGATATGAGTTCCCGAAGGAATATTTCCTTATGGGTATAGATGGAGTTTACCATCAGATCCAGCAATCTTTTGGATTCCGCCTTGAATTGTTTTTTTGCCATTGATTCCATTCCTTTCCTGTAATTTATATCATTCGCCCGCAAAATTGAGCGGATTTTAAATTGTTAGCACTCAAGTTGGTTGAGTGCTAAAATCATTGTAGCTTTAATCCTATTTTTTGTCAATATCCCTTTTTAAAACACGGCTAAAAATGAAAAAAGATTAATTGGCTTAAAATGTACTGTTCAGCCGTTTATGCACCGGACGATCGGCTTTATGGTTTCCCTGTCTGTAAAATCAACGTTTTTTCCGTATGATTCCAGAATTCCAATAGAATCCTCATCCCGTTCCTCAGGATTTTTCTTTTCGATCATCTTTTTCAGCATATACATCATAAAGCGGTGTTTGGGGCTCATTTTATCATACTGAAGAGCGCCGCGGAGGTGGAAAAAGTGAATCGCCGCCTGCATTTCACGCGTGAAATTTTTGTCCTTTACCGATGAAAGGGCTTTTTGGGTTTCCGGGGAAGCGCCCACAGAAAAAATGATCAGTTTTTTATTTTTGATTTTTTGGTAATTGTTTTTTATAAGAGAGATTCCAAGTATATTCACGGCATAAAGGGCTCCGCCGTATACAATCACGTCGTAGTCTTCCATTCGCCCGGGAGAAATCTCGGAGCATTTATAAAGGTCCGCGCCCGTCTCCTCCGCAATCCACCGCGCATATTTTTCGGTACTGCCATATCTCGACTTATAGATAACAGCGACTTTTGCCATAAGATTCACCCCTTAAAAATTATTTATATATAAACTATGACACAGGGACTGCGGCTTTTCAATCGGTATTTCAAAATGCGGGCAAAAAAAAGATTGCCCGGCGGAAAAAGGCAATCCTTTTATTCACTTTTAGAAAATCAGATAACTTCAAGCTGGACATCCACATTTCCCTGGATCGCTTTGGAATAGGGACAGAATTTATGTGCAAGCAGCGCGTATTTCTGCGCCTGTTCAAGCGGTATGCCGCGGACGGAAATGGTAAGCTTGGCTGCTATACGGAATCCCTTATCGGATGGATCTTCAACCAAAGAGACGTCGGCTGTTACCGTGGTGCTTTCGTAATTTGCTTTTGCCTGTTTCAGAATGTGTTCAAGCGCGCCGTTGAAGCAGGAGGAATATGTAGCCGCAAAAAGCTGCTCAGGATTGGTTCCTTCCGTTTTTCCATCTCCGCCCATTTCCACGGGGGTGACCATCTGCAGTTTAAAACTGCCGTCGGGGGACACGGCGACTCCTTTTCTTGAGCCCGTATTGGTCATGGTTGCCTGATAAAAAGTTTTCATAGAAATTACCTCCATAAAAAATGATTCATTTATTATGGTAGATAAATAAACACATTATTAAAGAGGAAAACTTATTTCGTGCTGAATATCGTCCAGCATATAGTGATCCTTAAAAATCAGATCCCGGCATGCGGCTACGATCTCAGCGTTATATTCCGTTCCGGCCTTTTTCGTGATTTCTTGCATCGCGGCCTCTATGCCCAGAGCAGGCCGGTAAGGCCGGTGGGATATCATTGCTTCCACAACGTCTGCAACCATTATAATCTGCGCCTCGGTGGAAATGGATTCCTGCGTCAGGCCATTTGGATATCCGCTTCCGTCGCACCGTTCATGGTGTTGATATACTGTGTCCGCAATGATTTCGGGCAAAGACGCTTTTTTCAGCATCCGGTAGCCGTATAGCGCATGTTCCCGTATTATCTCCATCTCTATGGCGCTGAGCGCTCCGGGTTTGGACAGTATTTCAATGGGTACGCCTATCTTTCCGATATCATGGATATATCCAATGATCCGGATCATGTCCACTGTATTTTGGGGAAGGTTCATTTTTTTGGCGATGGTTGCGGACAAGTTTCCTACCCTGAGTTGATGCCCGGCCGTATAAGGGTCTCTTGTTTCCACTACGTTTGTGAGAAGGGAGACAATACCCTGCATTGCGCTTTTAAGCGCCTGTGTCCTGTGATTCAGGATTTCTTCCAGATTTTTTTGATAAAGCTGGTTTTCGGTTTCCAGTTGTTTTTTTTCGTCAAGCAGAAGCTTCATGTTGGACGCCTGGCGGACTGCTTTTAAAAGCGTTTCCTTGTTGATTGGCTTTGTCAGGTAATCGTTGGCTCCGCTGCGCACGGCTTTAACGGCTGTATCCACCGTCGGCTCCCCGGTCATTACAATCAGCTGCACGCTTTTTGAGCGGCTGCGGATCATATCTATAAGCTCAATGCCCGAGGTTTTCGGCATAATGATATCCGTGATAACAATATCATATTCGCCTTGCATCAGAAATTGATCGGCTTCCGGAACATCCGAGGCGGTATCCACAGAATAGCCCTCTTTGACCAGAAACGCGCGCAATGTAATACGGATGCTTTTTTCATCGTCAACGATCAGTATTTTATTCAAAAAAACCACTCCTTCTATGAATTGCTGGTAAGAACCCATCCGTTGTCAACCGGCAGGTCGAGGCAAAAACGGGTAAATTCTCCGGGTTTGGTATTGATAAAAAGCTTGCCGTGATGTTCTTTTACGATCCCGAAACTGATGGACAGTCCAAGTCCCGTACCTTTGTCCTTTGTTTTGGTAGAGAAGAAAGGTTCGAATATTTTTTCCTGGATGTTTTCAGGAATACCGTTACCGTGGTCTTCCACAATTGTTCTGATCCATCTGCGCCCGTCGTACTGGATCTGTACGCAAAACAGCCGGATGATTTTATTCCTGTCAAACTCCGGATATTTTTCGTTCAGGGCATCCCGCGCGTTGGTCAGGAGATTCATCAGCACCTGCTGAATCTGCTGGCTGCGGCATTTGATATCCGGAAGGCCGTCCTGCATGCTGATTTGAAAATCTATCTGGTCCTTTTTTATGACCGTCCGGATCAGGGATACCGTTTGATTGACAATATCATATACGCTGGCATAACTGTGGGACTGCTTTTCAATACGGGAGAACTGCAGAAGATTTTTAACGATAACCGAAATTCTTTCCGATTCGGCTATTATCTCGCCTGCGTACTCCGATCCGGGGCCTTCATCCCCCACCGAATCCATTATCAATTGCGCGTAATTCATGATTCCGTTGATGGGGTTGTTTATTTCATGCGCCACGCCTCCCGCCAGCGTTCCTATTGCCTCCAGTTTCTGCTGCTGGCGCAGCTGCGCTTCTATTTCCAGATTCGCCGATTCCTGCTGTTTTTTTTCGGTGATATCCCGGGCAAATACGATTGCGCCGTCCATATCGTGATAGGTCACGGGGACACCCCTGATTTCCACCCAAACGGGCGAGCCGTCCATTTTCAAAAAGATGGTTTCATTGGGCGGCTGAGGCTTTTTTTCAACATTAAGCTGACGGATTCTTTCGGTTATCGACTCATGATAATCGGGATGGAATCTTTCCATGACAGACTTACCGATCAATTCCTCCCTGGATTCTGCGCCGAACAGTTGAACGCCCGCTTTATTGATAAATGAAAACTTTTTATTTGTCTGTATAAATATTGCATCGGGAGAGCCTTCAACCAAAGTCCTGAACAGATATTCGCTCTCCTTGAGGGCTGAAACAGCCGCTGTACGCTCGGATACATCGTGCACAATGGTATACAGGAATGTATAGCCCTTGTATTTTATGGGGCTGCTGTAAACCTCGACATCAACAACCTGGCCTCCGCATTTTTTGTGCTTGAACAGAAAATAATTTTTCTTTTCCAAAACCGCAAGTTGCATCTCGCCTCTTATTTGCTCTTCGGAAAGCTTGTTGATCTCGGACATATTCATTGTCCTGAGCTTCTCCAAAGGCCACCCGTAAAATTCGCCGGCCGTCCGGTTGGCGTCTACGATTCTGCCATTTGCGGGATCCAGCAGAAGCATAACCGCATGGCTGTAATCAAACAGGCTTTTGTACCGGTTTTCCGCCTCCAGTATTCTCAGTACCGATTCGCTCTGCTCTTTTTGGCGCAGCAACAAGACGCTCAGAAGAACCGTCGCAACCGGATAGATGAGGATGACCGGGAGGCTGATCGCCCTGAAAGTTTCCATTCTGGAATCCGGCGGCAGCAGCATGACGCACAACAGCATAACCGCATGTATCGCAAGCCCCATTAGGTATACCTTGAACCATCTGCACTGTGCATATTCTTTTAATACGAATCTTCTCCACACAAGTCCAAGGATTGCGGCTGAAAGGATCGTTGCAATACCCATATAAACACCGCCTCCGCCTATGATGATGCGGTATAGTAATGTGGACGCAACCGCTATCAGCGTGGGCACACCGCCAAACATAAGCGCTGCAACGCCTATGAGTATGGTTCGTGTGTCAAAGAAAATTCCCGATGAAAGCCGGAAGGGAAGCGTCATGATAGCGATGCCGATCAGGCCGATCAGAAGCCCGTTGATAACAGGTTTGCATTTTCCCAGTTTCTTTGGAAAAATATAATTCACTTCAGAGATAAGACTAAGCGCGATCAGCAAGACGACATTGTTGATAAGCTCATAGAAAGACGTCCCCATCGATACTCCTCCTTTTCCCGTATTTATTTTTAAAAAATTATTTTAAAACAATTTGATTGTTGGAATGGATTCTAAGAAAAATATCCACAAGATCCGGGTCAAACTGCGTACCCGCATTGCGTTTCAGTTCGGCCAGGGCTTCCTCTTCGGATATAGCCTTATGGTAAGCGCGTTCGCTGGTCATGGTGTCGAACGCTTCAGCCAGGGCAATGATCCTTGGAAGGACCGGAATCGTTTTTCCTTTTAAGCCCTTTGGATAGCCCTTGCCGTCATACCGTTCATGATGCGCCAGGATGCATTCGGAAACATAGGAAAAATCGGAGAGCGAACTTAAAAGCCGGTACCCGACTTCCGGATGCCGGCGGATCTCCGACCATTCCTTGTCGTTTAGCATAGTGGACTTATTCAGGATCTCGCTTTTAATGGCTATTTTTCCGATGTCGTGCAGGAGAGCCGCATTTTTCATATCATTGATTTCACGTTCATTTAGGTTCAGCTCGCGGCCCATAGCCTCGCAAATCCGGCTGACGCGCTGGGAATGCCTGCGTTCGGCGGTGTATTTCCGATAAAGCTTTGAGATGACCGACTGTATTGTACGGCTCCTCATTTCCGGGCTTTCGAACAGTTTGTTCTTATACATGTTGTCTTCGGCCTTCTTCTGCACCTGCCGGATATCATCCAGATTTGTTTCCTTTGTCGCGATTCCGAAGGATATGGAAAGGGCTATTGACTGCGTTTGGGTTCTTGTGCAGATGGATTTGATGCGCTCCACTATTTTAGCGGCATCCTGGTATGAAGTATGGGGCAGCAGTATGGCAAATTCGTCTCCGCCCACCCGCGCAAATATATCGTCCTGGCGGCAACAGTTCTGAATGATCCTTGCCGCTTTTTTCAGTATCCTGTCGCCGGTGGCGTGACCAAAAGCGTCGTTTGTGAGCTTTAAACAGTTCACGTCCGCAAGAACGATGGAAATCGGCAGGTTACGTTTGGTATTCAGCCTTTTGATCTCTTCTTCAAAAAACGATCGGTTGAATATGCCGGTCAACTGGTCGTGATAACTTAAATAGCGGATGGCATCCACCTTCTGTTTTTCCATCGTAACGTCACGGAAAGCCAGAACCACGCCCTTTACTTCGCCTTTTTTCCCAATGATAGGGGCGGCGCTGTCTGTAATCGGGTATTCTTTTCCGTCTTTTGATATGAGTATGCTATGGTTCGTAAGCGCTATTGTTTTTCCGGTCCTGATTACCCGTGAGATCGGGGCTTCACACCGTTTGCGGCTTTTTTCATTGATAATTTGGAAGACGTCTTCGCAATCCCGGCCAATCGCGTCGTCTTTTTTCCATCCGGTCAGTTGGAGCGCGACGTCGTTCATTAATATGACTTTTCCCTGCTGGTCTGTAGCCATGATCGCGTCGCCGATGGAAAGAAGAGTCGTTTTAAAGAGGTCCTTTTCCTGTTTTAAAAGTTCTCCGCTCCGTTTACGCTGTGTAAGCGCCCAGACATTGTTCATGACCAGGTTCAGCAGCATAACGTCTTTCCCGGTAAAATCGTTTTTTTTATTGGCAAGCCCTATGACGGATACGACCTGCCCGCCGTCAACAATCGGGATGGACAGGAAATTGCGCAGCGGAATGTGACCGGACGGCAGATCTTCGTTCCGGGAGGTTTTATTGAAATCGTTTATAATAACATTTTTTTTATGACGGAAGGCTTCGCCCCATATTCCCTTGCCGCTCATAACCTGCCTGGAAATATCGCTGGGGAATCTGTGGTTTGCAGACGAATGTTTGCTTAAAATACATAAAGCCGCGTCCTTTTGCGTTTCATCCATGAGGATGATATAACCGTCACGGCTTTCGGTAATATGGATAGCCTGTTCCAAAGCAAGGCTCAGGAGTTCGTCAACGGTTTTTATGCTGGCTGTGCTTAGTTCCAGAAGCATTTTGTTCAGCTTAAGGTTTGCCTTTATTTCAAGTTCGGCGGTTTTCTTCTGCGTGATGTCTTCAATGGAACCGACGATGAACCGGGAATCGTCGTTATCGAAAACGGGGGTCAGTGCAATTGATAAAAAACGGTCCCCTACAGGAAGCTTTACATTTTCCTCCTGTGAAATCGGCTGCCCTTTTTCAAGGCATCTTAAAAATGCATCCCTGAAATGAAGGCCGGTTTTCCTGCCGAATAATTCTTCCGGCTGCTTTCCTGCGATACCGGCATGAGGCATGCCTGTTATTTTCTCAAAAGAACGGTTGCATTTCACAAAACGGTAGCCGCCGCAATCGGCTTCAACCAGAAACAGTCCGTCTTGAGTGCCGTTGAATATCGTTTCATTTTGATTTGAGTGTTCTTCCCGGCCGGTTTGCCGGGGCATGATACTGAAAAACGCCGTAACACAGCCTGCTTCAGATGGAAGAACCTTTACCTGAAGCAGGCCGCTCAGTGTTTTTAAACCGGTATAAAATAAATTGGAAATATTATTACGTACCGCTTTTTCAAACGATTGGATCCATAGTTGCTGATCATCTGAAATGTCCGGTAATATTTCAGCTAAACTTTTTCCGAAAAGATCGTCCGCTTTTTTTCCGGTCATGCCGCAGAAGGCGGGGTTGGCCCGGACGACCTTAAAATCACAGGGAATTTCTGCAGGAGCCTGTGCCGTTTCCAGGTATAAAAAGCCGATTGGAGAGTCGTGTATTACCGAAGTGTAAAACTCATCGTTCATAGCAGAATGCCTTTCCGAAGAATTTCCATGACGCTTAAGGCAAATGCCTTTCGATTCCGTTTATTTTTTACCTTTTTATCATAATATAGCATATTTAGTCATTTTTCAAGAAATAGTTTAAACGCTGTTACTGCATTTACCAAAGCATATTTTAATCGTACAATGAATTAATTGTTTAAAGAAACGCCTGTGCGTGTATCTAAGAACAAACAAGTTTTCCCATTCAAACAAATCGTTTATAATAAAAATATAGTATTTTTAACCCGTGGCGGGAATAAACTATGTGATATGAAGAAAGGTGGATAAAAAATGTCAAAAATCATTTTGGGTGTTATGTTGGAGCAAAGGATGGAAACGGCAACCTCAGTTCAGGATGTATTGACGGAATACGGCTGCTTTATCACAACGCGCATCGGCCTGCATCAAACCGCAGAGGACGCATGCAGTGAAAGAGGGCTGATCATTCTGGAACTTGCCGATCATGTAAAGGGCGAAGCCGATGAAATGGAGAAAAAGCTTTCGGATATCAAGGGCGTGACCGTTAAAAAGATGGTGTTTTAGGAGAAGAAACTATATGGATAAAAATTTAATTAAAAATATGGAGTTTTCAAAGGCGATTGGGCTAGGTTCAATGGTAGCCTACCAGGACGGACAGGTTGTCAGCAGGACCCTGGCGCAGGGGCGTCCTTTGAGCATCACCCTGTTTGCATTTGACAGCGGGGAGGAAATCAGTTCGCATGCGTCTTCCGGAGATGCTATGGTTTATATTCTTGAAGGAACCGCAAGGATTACGATCGGACAGGACGAGCATACCGTACGGACCGGAGAAGCAATATTGATGCCCAAAAACGTAAATCACGCGCTTTATGCAACGGAGCGGTTTAAAATGCTGCTTGTTGTTGTGTTTTCCCTGGACTGAAAAGGATGAACGCTATGACAGATCCGAACAATAAAGAAAAATTCAGGAATATCTGGCTTGCGGGTGGATGCTTTTGGGGCGTGGAGGCTTTCTTCAAACGTATTCCGGGCGTTGTAAGAACGAATGCCGGATACGCGAACGGAATTACTCAAAATCCGGGATATTATGATATCCCAAAAACAGGTCATGCCGAAACGGTGCAGATCACTTACGACCCGGAGACGGTCGGCCTTTCCGAACTTCTTTCTTTCTACTTTCTGATTATAGATCCAACCAGCCTGAACAAACAGGGCAACGACCGGGGCACGCAATACAGGACGGGTATTTATTATACGGAAGATAAGGACCGTGCGGTTATAGAAAAAACTCTGATGGAAGAGCAGAAAAAACACGCAAAGAAACTGGCGGTTGAAGTTCGTCCGCTTGAAAACTATAGCCCGGCGGAAGACTATCACCAGGATTATCTGGGTAAAAACCCGGGCGGTTACTGCCATATCGATTTATCTATGGCTGACCGCGCACTGCGTGAACTGAAGGAAAAACGTTATGCGAAACCTTCGGACGAGGCGCTCAAAAAAACGCTCTCTCCCCTGCAATACAGCGTGATCAGGCAAAACGCCACCGAACCTGCCTTCCGAAATGAATACTGGGACCACCACGAGCGGGGAATTTATGTGGACGCGGCAACCGGCGAACCTTTATTTCTTTCATCCGATAAATTTGATTCCGGATGCGGATGGCCCAGTTTTACAAAGCCGGCTTCTGCGGAATCGGTAGTGGAAAAAGCGGATTTAAGCCACGGAATGACGCGCACCGAGGTGCGCAGCCGTTTTAGTGATTCGCACCTGGGTCATGTTTTTGAGGACGGCCCTGCGGACAGGGGTGGACTCCGGTATTGCATAAACAGCGCCGCGCTTAAGTTTATTCCCGCTGAAAAGATGCGGGAAGCAGGATACGGAAAATATATCGAACTTCTAAAATAACCCGGCCGGGATTTTCATCGAAAACCTGCCGGACAGATGGCCGGAAACCAAAAATTCACACTTTAAAAAAATTTTTGTTCCAATGCGCGCGGAAATATGATATACCCTATTTGTTGAAATCTTATTATTATTATCTTGAATAAGCAAAGGAGGGGTTATATGGAAGCGGCGGTGCTCAAAAGAATGGCGGAATATTTTGCGCATGATACCAAAAGGATCAACCACGCCCTAAAGGTGTACGGATTTGCAGTCCTGATTGCGGGAGGTGAAAATCTTTCCCCAAAAGAAGCCTTGACGGTCCGTATTGCGGCCATTCTGCATGATATCGGAATCCACGAGGCGGAGCGCAAGCACGGTTCGTCTGCCGGAAAGTATCAGGAGATGGAGGGACCGGCGATTGCGCGGGAGATATTAGAGAACTTTTCGATCGGCGATGATACGCGGGAAAGAATTTTATATTTGATTGGGAACCATCACAGCTATTCCAAAATTGACGGCATGGATTTCCAGGTGCTAGTGGAGGCCGACTTTTTGGTGAATATATTTGAAGACGGTATGAATAAAGAAACCATCCGGAAGATTGAAAAAAATATATTCCAAACAAATACAGGCAGCGGGATCCTGTCCGCCATGTTTTTATAGAAATTATTATTTGATTTTTTGAATGCACCGGTTATAATGGTAATAACTGAGAAAAAATTCTTTTAATTCATTTTTTAAGCATAAAATTTGTGGCATTATAATTGTAAAAAGCTTTTATTAAACTTAAGGAGGTTGTCAGAGTGGAGAGAATCAAAATTGGTGTGGTTGCCACACGCAGGAATGTTTTTTCAAAAGAGGAAGCGAAAAAATTTAAGGGCGCGATACTGGAGGACTTGAAAAAATTTAATGTGGACATTACGGATATCGAGGATATCAACGGGGAGGGTTTGCTTTTTGACGAAAAAGACGTTCCGGCGGTCGTATCTAAAATGAAAAAGAATAATGTGGACGGCCTTTTTATTCCACATTGCAATTTTGGATCGGAAGCGCTGGTTTCCATGGTGGCGTCAGAGCTGAAAAAACCCGTGCTCCTGTGGGGACCCAGGGATGATGCGCCCCAGGCGGACGGTATCCGCACCCGCGACAGCCAGTGCGGCCTTTTTGCCACCGGCAAGATTTTAAGGCGATTTAATGTTCCGTATACGTACCTGACCAATTGCAAAATAGAAGATCAATGTTTTCAAAACGGATTTGCCAATTTTATCGGCGTATGCGCTGCAGTCAAGGCTTTTTATCAAACCAGGGTGCTGCAGATCGACACGCGCCCAAAGGATTTCTGGACGATGATTGTAAACGAGGGGGAGTTGCTCGAAAAATTCGGAATTCATGTGATCCCAATAACATTGCCGGACGTCATGTGGCGATTGGAGAAAATCCTGAAAGAAAAGACGCCGGATCTTGAAGATACAATTAAAAGAATGAACCGGGTGGATTGTTCCCCGATAGGCGATCAATCGGATATAGAAAAGATCGCGGCTTTGAAATGCGCGTTGAAGGAATTTTGCGCGGAGCTGAACTGCAATGCGGTTGCCGTGCAATGCTGGGACGCAATGCAGGATCTTTTGCACCTGATGCCATGCATGTCGCACGGACTGCTGACGGAAGAAGGGATCCCCGTTACCTGCGAAACGGATATTCACGGCGCGATTACAGCAAGGATGCTGAGCGCTGCGGCATTGGGAAAAACCATCTTTTTTGCAGATCTTACCGTGCGGCATCCGGACAACGACAATGCGGAATTGCTCTGGCACTGCGGAAACTTTCCCATGGAACTTGCGCGCGACCTTAAGAAAGCTACCGGAGGAAGGCATTTTATTCTGCCGTCTAAATGCGCCGGAACAGGAGAATGGGAACTCAGGGAAGGAAACATTACAATCGCGCGGTTCGACGGGGACCACGGGGAATATAAACTGTTTATGGGAGAAGGCCGCTCAACCGACGGTCCCTCCACCCGCGGGACCTACGTCTGGTTTGAAGTGGACGATTGGGATAAATGGGAGCATCAGCTGGTAACCGGGCCTTATGTGCACCATTGCGCGGGCGTATACGGCAATGTGTCGGGGATCCTTTATGAAGCCTGCAAATATATCCCGGGTCTGACTGCCGATCCTGCCCAGCCCACGGAAGAAGAAATCAAAACTATCTGGCTGAAAGGCTGACACGCAAAGCGAATCCATAGCAAGCGGCGAAACTTTAGGCTTCCTTTCCTAAAAAAAGAGTCAAAAAAGAACCGCCCTTTTTAAGAACGGTTCTTTTTTTATCATTATTTATTCTTCGTGAGTCTTCGCGCCGCATTCAGGACAGAACTTGGCGCCGGCCTCCAGTTTCGCGCCGCAGTTCTTGCAATGCGCCTGGATGGTAGCGCCGCATTCCGGGCAGAACTTGGCGTGCGGGTCCACCGGTGCGCCGCAGGCCGGGCATTTTGCAGCAGCTGCCGGCTCGGTCGGCTTTTCGACAGGAGCAACCGGCGTTGCGGGAGCAGGCCTTTCCACAGGAGCGGGCGCCGCCGCAGCAGCCTGCGTGACAGGTTTGGAGTGTCCGTTTTTCCTTCTGGTAAGCATCAGAACGACAACCACAACCGCGGCCGCTGCTACGATGATGATTATTAGCAGCATCATGTTAAAAGGGCTTTCGCTTTGCGTGCCTTCACCGGATACAGGTTTGTCGCCGGCCTTTACACCGGACGGCTGTTCGGAAGGCTCCGCGGCTGATGATGCGGTCTGTGAGCTGGCCTTGCTGCTGCATTCGGAGAGCAGGTCGGCGATTACCGGATAACCGGGGTTGATTTCATTTATGGTGCGCAGGATTTCCAGCGCGCCTTTGTAATCTCCGCTGTTGTACATGCTGATAGCCTGTTTATATTGTTTTGTAAAATCACTTTCGCTGGGTTGAATGTTGATTTCGTTCAGGAATTGTTTGGCAATGGAAATCGGAACCGCGAAGTTCATGCCCGATGATGCAACACCGGTTTCCTGGTCGATCATGCCGAAGGTATTGATACCCACGACTTCACCGGCCGTATTGAACAATGGGCCACCGCTGTTGCCGCCGTGAATGTCGGCGTCCGTCTGGAGAATGCTCCAGCCGCCGGCCATTTCCTTTTTGGCGCTGATAATGCCGCTTGTCAGCGTAGGCTCCTGCAGCGCCTGATCAATATTCAGTACGTCAGTCACCGTTGCGTCGGCAGGATAACCCATGGCGTATACCTGATCGCCGGTTTTTATGGCTCCGTCGTCACCTAGCGTTACCGTGGGAAGATTGGTTTTGTCTATCTTGAGTATGGCTACATCTTTACCGGGGATGCTTTCGCCCACTTTACGAAGGTCCATTGCAAGCGCCTTGGCCGATACGTCAGCGCCTGGCTGCACGTTGCCCATATAGCACTGAAAATCGTGCTGCAAATTGTCGACTGTCATGTTTTGCATGTAAAGCAGGTAATACATTTCTGCAAATGCCTGAATTTGTTCTTCGGTGGGAGATACGCCGAAAGTGTATATCATATTATCCACAAGGGACTGCACATCCGTGGTAACAATTTCGTTTAATACGTCGGATGCAAACTGGTATTTCATAGCCTCTTCATCCGTAGTCACAACATGCGCGTTGGTTACGATGTAGCCGTCCGGCGTTACGATAAATCCGGTTCCGCAAAAGGATGCGGATGCGGTCTGACTGTAGGGTGTGCCTGAATCGTATGTATAAGCGGGCAAATAGTCGGTCAGAAGGTTCATGTAAGCCGTTACAAAATTGTTTGGGTCATCGGGCGACATTTCGCCTGAATCGATCATGCTTTGCACATAGTAGTCCATGTCCGTCCAGATCGCGTCGTCAAATGCGAGACCGGGGATCACCACGTCCGCGTACCAGGTGGTATATAAAAATACAACGCCGGGTTTATTGATCAGAGCCATCGTGCGTGTATCCGTTTCTTCTGCGGATGCGGTAGTTACAGGCGCAAAACATAGAAAAGCCGCTACTAATATAAATATGATGTATTTTTTAAATTTCATTTCTGGTTTCCTCCTTATTTGATTTTATTGATCATGCTGAAAATTTGTGTACGCCTTTTAGAGTGGTACGGATAAAAATTTCTTTGGAATGATTGCATTCATATTTTTGCAATAAGTTAAAGGCGTTGTTTTATAACTACTTTTTACATGGGCTTGACCTCCCCCGAAATCACTTTTTGTGGAATTTATATTTGAATTGATCTGGAATTAATCGCATTATATCATAATGATTATGCGGCCAATATCACTTAAACGGTTTATTTTACGGTAGGTGCGTTTATTTTTGGAGTATATCTGTTAAGGATTTGATCCCATGATTGAAATACGCGGCGGAATCTGAGATTGCCTGGATTTTTATTAACGCTAAAGAAAATAAAAAAAGCTGTTCAGCCAATGCCAAACAGCATTTTTGTTTTTGTTAACCGTTCAGGGGGATCTTTTTTAAGGAATCAAAGCCGGCTTGAAGCTCCTCGTCAGACGGCGTATAATCCACCATGTTTTCGGAGTTAAATTGCATATAAGCGGACATATCAAAATACCCCGTACCTGTCAGGTTGAACAGAATGGTTTTGGCTTCGCCGCTTTCCCTGCACTTGACCGCTTCGTCGATAGCGGCGCGGATTGCGTGTGAGGACTCGGGGGCCGGCAGGATCGTCTCCACCCGCGCAAACAACTGAGCGGCTTCAAATACGCTTTTTTGGCCGACAGCGCGCGCCTCGTCAATGTAACCGTCATGATACAGCTTGCTGATCATGGGCGACATGCCGTGGTAACGCAGCCCGCCCGCATGTATGGAAGACGGCTGGAAATCGCATCCAAGGGTGTACATTTTGGCAAGCGGGGTCATTTTGCCGGTATCGCAGAAATCATAAGCGTATTTTCCGCGCGTCATGGAAGGGCAGGAAGCCGGTTCAACGGCAATAAAATACGGATTTGCACGGCCGTTCAGTTTGTCGGACATGTATTCGGATATGATCCCGCCAAAGTTGGAGCCGCCTCCGACACAGCCGATGACGATATCAGGATATTCCTCCAGCATATCCATCGCCATTTTGGCCTCGCTTCCCATAATTGCCTGATGCAGGAGAACCTGATCCAGTACCGATCCCAGCACGTACCGGCAGTTTTCGGTTTTTACCGCAGTTTCTATGGCTTCGGATATGGCCGTCCCCAGACTGCCGGTTGAATTTGGATGCAGCTCCAGAATAGCTTTGCCTGCATCCGTCAGATCGCTGGGACTCGGAATCACCTTGGCGCCGTAGGTCTCCATGATCGCCTTGCGGTAGGGCTTCTGTTCCGCACTTACCTTTACCATAAATACGGTTAACGGCATGTGGAGAAAAGCACACGCCATGGAAAGCGCGGTTCCCCACTGGCCCGCGCCCGTTTCCGTGGTCAGGCTGGTAATTCCCTGTTTTTGAGCGTAATAGACCTGCGCGATGGCGGAATTCAGTTTATGGCTTCCGGAAGTATTGTTGCCCTCGAATTTGAAATAAATTTTGGCCGGAGTCTTCAATTCCTTTTCCAGATTGTATGCGCGGATGAGCGGGGAGGGGCGGTAAGTCCTGTAAAATTCCTGAACCGGTCCGGGTATCTCTATATACCGGTCGGTCGTATTCATTTCCTGTTCAGCCAGCTCGCGGCAGAATACGGGGAGGAGGTCGTCCAGAGCAACCGGTTTCATGGTGCCCGGATGGATATAAGGATCATGCTGTTCTTTCATATCGGCGCGCAGGTTGTACCAGTATTTGGGCATTTGCTCCTCTGATAAATACGTTCTGTAAGGTATTTTTTTAGTCATTTTCTTTCACTCCTTTTTCATATAAAATAAAAGCTCTTATCCTTACGCTGAAGGATAAGAGCTTTTTAAAATACTTATTAACTGACGCTAAACGGTAATACAATCCCTTCGCGTAAGTTCATTTTTTTCTTTAAAAAATGAATTTACTGAGAAACTATTGAATTGATATACAGTTTTGCGCCACCAAAATTTCATTATTTATAAGTCCTTTTTTTATTAAATCGTTTATTCAGCTTATGCCGGCCTTAAGAAATGAGTGAGGGAATAAACAAATTTATTTAGGCTAAGTCTATAGGATACGAACGAGAATGTCAAGGGGAAAAAGTAAATTATTTGTCAATAAAAGTTTCCGGATTTTTTATTGCCAAAAAAAAGCAAAGATAATAAAATAGAAATGTATTTAAATTTTTTTTGGAGTGCATATGAGGTTTTTTCGTGTCTTGCTGTATGTGATCATTGTTTTTGTGATTGCCGCATGCATCATGGGGGTCGATAATGTGGTCCTGGAACAGGGAATTGCGGATATGTCGCCAAAGACTACCCAGGCAGCACAATAGTTTTAATGCCAATTTTCTTTTCTTACATGAATGATAGTCTCCGCGTGCGATTTGAATGCAACGGGGTGTTTATTATGAAATGAGCGATAATTTTGTTTAAAATCAGATATTTGCCGGAAAAATGAAATTTCAAAAAAGGCCGGTGACGGCCTTTTTTGGTTTCGATCACTTATTTCTTTTATACAGGGCGTAGGCGGCGTCGTATTTAAATTTATTGCCGTTATATGCTACGTTTAATTTCTCCCATCCGGCGTCTATTTTTTCACGGATCCTGTCAAGGGGAATGACCGCATCTACGGCGCCGAAAGAGGTAACGCATATGGCGCCGGTTGCGCATGCCAGATTGATTGCTTCTTCCGGCTGAAATCCGCCCAGAAACGCAGCCAGAAAGCCCGCTATGCTGGTGTCGCCTGCGCCGGTTGCAGATTTAAAATCGGTCACCTTGTATATACCGGAGAAAAGTTCCCTGTCCGCCCACTGGACAGCATTTTTTGGAAGGGCTCTTCCCATCTGTTCCAGTTGAGGCAATGCAGCGGTTTTTACGTAATAACCAAGTGTTCCGCATTTCAATACAACGATCTTGCATCCCATTGATATAATGCGCTCACCAAGTTCAGATATATAATCGATTTGAATGTTTTTCAGTATATCGCTGTCTTTGGCTTTCAGATCGGCGTATTTTTGCCGGTCAATCATAAAAATGATTTCTTCAATGCTGGGCATAAAAATATCCGTCAGGGGCAGACAATCTGTAAGGATGGATACCCAGTCCGCTTTTCCGGATTCGGACGAGGGGTCGGGGAGGGACATATCCAGGGAAGTCGAAGCGCCCGTCGCTTTTGCGCGGCGAAGCATCTTGTAAAGATTTACGCCGTTATTCGTAAAGAAACCCTTCATTAAAGTCGGATAGCCAAAATGCAGCAGGCGCGCGTTTGAAATCAGTTTAAAATCAATATCATCAACGCCAAAAGTATCGTTGGTGCCAGGGTTGTGAAGAAATATCCTGTCCACACCGGGGATGGCCAGAACTATGGAATAGGAGGAATCTTCTCCCGGGGCCATTTTTAAATAATCGGCATTGCCGCCCTGTTCCATAACCATGTCTTTAATGGCCCGGCCCAGCATATCGTCGCCGATCTTGCCGATAAGCGGGGTATTGATGCCCAAACGGTTGAGCGCTATCCCCGTATTGGATACACTGCCGCCTGTGGAGAGTTTAAGACCGCCGACATTCGTCAGTTTTCCCCCCACAAATATATCCGCGATTCCATTTTCACGTGCAGGGATATCCGGGGTTAGGTCTATACAGATATGGCCTGCGCAGACTGCATCAAACATAGTATTTTCTCCTTTATGTGAATTGTATCCTATAAAAAAGTGCGTTTTATTTAGTATAAATCGGGACCCAATCCTGTCAAACGACATTTTTGCTGTAAATGGCAGACGAATTTGCGGTAATACCGCAAGACTGTCTCTTTATGTATTTGAGCCGCATATAATAAAAAGGCACCCGTAGGGTGCCTTGCATATATCTTTTTTATAACGGTCTGCGGCCGCAGATCCAGTTGTTGGACCAGTAACTGGAGCCGATATTGCCGTATACGACAGCACCGTTACTGGAGGATGCGTGTACAACCTGGCCGCCTCCAAGATAGATCGCTACATGCCCGCTGACACAAATAACGTCTCCGCGCTGCAGATCGCTCATGCTGTCTATTCTCGCATAGCCCGAACTTGCCCATCCGCCTGAAGTCATATAGCCGATGCCGTTGCCGCTGGCTTTGAGCGCATAGTATACAAGTCCTGAGCAATCGAACGAATCCGGGCCTTTGCCGCCGCGTACGTATGGATCGCCAAGCTGTGCTTCGGCTGCTGCGATAAACGCCTCTACGCTGCCCGGATTTGCAGCCGGAATGGGATCGCTGTCCGGACCCTTATTGCTGCTGCTGCCCGATGAGGTCTTCTTGCCTTTTGGAGCAGCTTTCGCATCGCTGGAGTACAGGACCTCCCTTGTTCCGGAGCCTACATTCCCGTCGTCAGTCAGGTCGTTTCTGCTTTGGAAGGATTTTACTGCAGCGGTCGTTTCCGTTCCGAAATAGCCGGTTGCAGAGACATTGTATCCTAATTCCTCCAGGCGTTCCTGAATGGATTCTACATCCAGCCCGCTGGCCCCTTCGGATACCGTGTAATACAGCGCTTCGTTGGAGAACAATTTTTCCTGCGTTGCAGGCCCCGCAATATTATCTACCGGGAGGCCGTTTTTACGCTGGAAATAACCGATTGCCTCGGCGGTTATCGGGCCGAATTTATAAGTGGTTTCATCGGGCTCCATATAATCCAGATCCATCAATCTCTGCTGGATCATAGAAATAAAAGGATCTTCCATGCCTTCGGTATAAGTCTGGTAAATGGATTCGGACGGAGCAGGCTGCGCCTGCGCTGCAAATTGGGCGGCATTCGGGTCAGGAGAAGCCGCAGCATTCGGGTCAGCCGACGTAGTTGGAGCTGCGGCATTCGAATCGGTTGCAGTAGTTGGAGCTGCAGCATTCGGATCGGTCGTTGCGGCGGGATCAACAACCGGAGCAACAGTATTCGTGGAGGCCCCTGCAGCGGGCGCCTCGCCCTGCGGGGCGGATTCTGTCAGGTCCGAAGTCAGTACGCCGTCAGTCGCCGGTTCCAAGGGTTCTTCTTTCACACCAGTGAAAAGGTCGCTCGTATCGTCCTTTATGGGAGTGGCGCTTGCAGTAGGCTTCAAACTGATTTCCGCAATTTTTGCAACCCCGTTTGAATTAGCGGCAGCGGCAAAAAGCACCGGCACCGCTACAGCAACAACGGCTACAGCAGCGACAAACGCGAGTCTTTTTTTCGGGACAGTGGGAAAATGAAAACCTTTTAATTTTGGAAAGTGAAATTCTTCTTTAGCGGTATCGGCCTTGCTATCCGTATTTCTAGCGCCGGATTTTATTGAATCAGCATATCTATATTGACGTTCAGAATAGGAAACCGCACCAGAAATTCTCCTTCTTTTTCTTGTACTGCCCTTATTTTCTGTAAACTTAATCTCCGTTCTTCGAAAAATATTGAATACTGAATTTTTCATAATAATCTCCCATATTTTTTTGTTATTTTGAGATTGGGTCTATTATACAACAAGTAATTCAATATGTACAGCTATTTTTAATATATTTAATACTTTTGTAATATTTATATATGCGAAAAATATAGAAAAGGTGCATTGAAATGCACCTTTACATCAATCCTTTAAATTGTTTTAAAATATTAATTTTTGATTACGCTTTGCCTGCGCAGCCAAGTACATTATTGATCTTATGTTTTACCATTTCGCGAATCGCGTCGCGTGCGGGTGCAAGATATTGGCGCGGATCAAAGTGGGACGGATGCTCCGCCATATATTTGCGGACCGTACCCGTCATGGCAAGACGCAGGTCTGAATCGATGTTAATCTTGCATACAGCGCTGGTTGCCGCACGCCTGAGCATTTCTTCGGGAACTCCCTGTGCGCCGGGCATATCACCGCCGTATTGGTTGATCATATCAACGAATTCCGGTATGACCGAAGAAGCTCCGTGAAGCACGATTGGGAATTCAGGCAGCCTTCTTGAGACTTCTTCCAATATATCGAACCGAAGTTTGGGTTCGCCTTTAAATTTGAACGCGCCATGGCTTGTACCGATCGCGATCGCAAGGCTGTCTACGCCGGTTTTGTTTACGAACTCTTCAACTTCATCCGGTTGTGTGTAGCTGGAGTCTTCCGCTTTTACCTTGATTTCGTCTTCTACACCGGCTAAACGGCCGAGTTCGCCTTCAACAGTTACTCCATGCGCGTGCGCGTATTCCACCACTTTCTTGGTAAGCGCGATGTTCTCTGCAAAAGACAGATGAGAACCGTCAATCATGACCGATGTAAAACCGCCTTCGATACAGGAAACGCATGTTTCATAGCTGTCGCCATGATCCAAATGCAGGCAGATGGGCAGCCCCGTTACTTCTATGGCCGCTTCTACCAGCTTGCGGAGATACACGGGATTTGCATAATTGCGCGCGCCTTTGGATACCTGCAGTATAAGGGGAGCGCTCAGTTCTTTTGCGGCGTCCGTAATACCCTGGATAATTTCCATGTTGTTTACGTTAAATGCGCCGATGGCGTAACCGCCCGCGTAAGCTTTTTTGAACATGTCCTTTGAAGTTACTAATGGCATTTTTATCTAATCCTCCTAATTAAGATCTAGAAAACCTTTTAACAAACAAGATTATACAACACGAGAAGGAAAAGGGAAAGTTTTTTTCATTAAATAAAGAAAAATAGAGCATAATAATACAAAATAAGCCGGTTTGTTATCATTAATAATGTAGTTGCAAATAAAGGAAAATTCAATTATAATTCTGTGTGTATGTTTTTTAGTAAAAAATTTATTTTTATATTTAAACAAGGAGGACAAGAAAATGGCAATTAAAGTAGGTATCAATGGCTTTGGACGTATCGGGCGCCTGGTTTTCCGCGCGGCGCAAAAAATGGATAATATCGAGATCGTGGGAATCAATGATCCGTTTATCGATCCCGAATATATGATCTATATGCTGAAGTACGATACGGTACATGGAAGATTTGACGGAGAAGCTTATCATGAAGGCGACAGCATTTTTGTAAACGGCAAAAAAATTAAGGTATTCTCTGAGATGGATCCTGTGAATATTAAATGGGGTGAAGTCGGTGCAACGTATGTTGTGGAATCCACCGGTGTGTTCACCACAACCGAAAAAGCGAGCGCCCACATCAAGGCAGGCGCTAAAAAAGTGGTTATTTCCGCTCCTTCGGCAGACGCTCCTATGTTTGTTATGGGCGTAAACAACAAGACCTATAAACCGGATATGACTATTGTTTCCAACGCATCCTGCACCACAAACTGCCTGGCACCTCTCGCAAAGGTGATCCATGACAAGTTCGGCATTGTTGAAGGTTTAATGACAACCGTTCATGCTACAACCGCTACACAGAAAACGGTTGACGGCCCTTCCAAGAAAGACTGGAGAGGCGGCAGAGGCGCTGCATTCAACATCATTCCTTCTTCCACAGGCGCTGCAAAAGCGGTTGGCAAGGTAATCCCGGACCTGAATGGCAAATTGACCGGCATGTCCTTCCGTGTTCCCACTGCGGACGTTTCAGTTGTAGATTTAACCTGCAGGCTTGCTAAGCCCGCTAAATATGATGAAATCAAAGCTGCCATGAAAGCGGCAAGCGAATCCGAGGAATTCAAAGGCATCATCGGCTACACCGAAGACGCTGTTGTTTCTTCCGACTTCATCACCGATCCCCGCACCAGCATCTTTGATGCAAACGCCGGCATCAGCCTGAACGATAACTTCGTTAAACTGGTTGCCTGGTATGACAACGAGTGGGGTTACAGCAACAAAGTTCTTGAACTCATCAAGTACATTGACACAGTAAAATAAGGCAAAAAACCGCATAACAAAGCCATTTGAACAACTGGACACTGACAACTGGAAATACAGAATAGGAAGTCCAATTGTGAAAAACGTTGATTAGTTATGACAACGATAGTCAATTCAATTATGACAACGGTAATGGCAGTTTTTTAAGATAAAAACACTCTTTCAATGAAAAAACAATTTTACGAAGGAGTGTTTTTTTATGCAGTTGAAAGATTTATTAGCGGAATTTGAACTGAATTGCCAATGCAGAAAGTTATCGGTTAAAACCACAAGGAACTACAGGAATCAAATATTGCATTTGCTAAACTACTTGGAACAGGAATATCAGATAACTTCATTAGAAGCCGTACAAGCCCCCCAGATTAAGAGATTTCTTATAATGATGAGCAATAAGGGAAGAAAGCCGCAGTACGTGAATGACTTGCTAAAGGCCTACAAATGCTATTTTAAATATGCCTATGAAGAAAACTATATTGATGTTCTTGTTACCGACAAGGTAAAGAATTTAAAACTTCCTAAGACGATTATAAAGACATTTAGTAATTCAGAAGTAAAAAGAATGATTGACTTTTATAAAGGTAATGATTTTCTTTCCGTTAGGAATAAAGCAATACTATGTATGTTTTTTGATACAGGAATGAGGTTAAATGAAGTGATTACCTTGACAGACGAACAGATCAAGAATGATTATATCTTGGTTCATGGAAAGGGGAATAAAGAGAGAGTGGTTGTGAAATCACCAATACTAACAAAATCATTAAATAGATATATTGTTACAAGGAAAGGATTTTTCGCCTATAAGACAATTCCTGATAATACGTTCTTGAGTAGAACAGGAAAACCTTTAACATCGGAAATGATGCAACGGATAGTCAAAGATGCGGGTAGGGCTTCGAATGTTAGTAATGATATAAGGGTCTCACCGCACACATGCCGTCACACGTTCGCTCAGATACAATTGAAGAATGGGTTGGATTTATATACCTTAAGTAGATTGATGGGGCATGAAAGCATTTCAATAACACAAAGATATTTAGAAGGAATCAAAGATATTGAAGTACTGAAGGCGGCAGCAAAGACGAGCCCATTGATGAACTTATAAACCTTTAATCTTATCACGATTATTATGTAAAGTCAAATTTTATTGCTTATGATTTTGTCGTAATTTTTATTAATTTCTATTGGCTAGAATTATAGCCAAAATTTGACATATAGACCGATTGATGATATAATATAATTAATGAATGGAAATGAAGATTTTCATTCATTTTTGCATTTTATGCGCAAAAATGCAAAAACACAAGCCTTTTGCTACCAATTAAAGAAATTTTTATGGCTTGGTAATGAATTAAATAATGTATTTAACTAAGGGTAATTTGCAAAAATTACGCTTTTTTAAGTGCGCATTTTTTAGGAAAGCAGGTGATAAATTTATGAAAATATTAATCAAAAAAAATTCAAAATTAAAAAAACTAAAAAATAATTAAAAAGAAAGGAAATAAATTTATATGGATTATAAAATTATCGATACTATTGTTGATAGTAATAGAAAGCCATTAATTATAAAACCAGAAAAAAATAAAATTGTTTATAAAGAAACAAAAGATTTAACAAAGCGTTTATTTACAAGATTTATTAATTATTCTAAAGACCAATTATATAGCGTTATGCAGGATGATCTTGATAGCATGGTCACATGTAAATATCTATGGAATCGCTATAGAATTCCGGTTGGCGGTTTTTACGATTTCAAAAAGTTAGTGATTGATCCAACAATAATAAAAGTACGTCCCATTCCTATTTATATCGATGTTGAAGTCAATGGACATGAATTTGGAATTGCAAATCATGTTCGTTGTTTTGATAATGGATGTTGTTTTAACTTAAATGAATGCATTAATGGCGAAAATTATTCTAAAAAATTTGCAGGTTCTACATATCTTTCAGCCCTATATTTTAATGGTGAAGATATTAACAATAAATCAGAAAAACAATTAGAATTATTGGTATTAATTGATTCTTTTTATAAACAGTATTTTGGATTTCCAGATAAATGGAATTTTTGGATTGATTATATTGGTTGCGATGCTTTAAACAATATAATAAAAAAACATCCTTTTTCATATTTTGAAGAAATTCAAAATAAATATAATATGAAAAGCCATATATATTTAAATTCAGATGGTAGATTATGGACATATATTGATTGCCAAGGGATAAATGAAGAATTTGGCGTAGATATTCAATTGCCAAGTAGAAAATATAATAAAACAATTGCAGAATTTAAATATAAAATAGGACAACCATCACAATTATTATCAGAAGATGTATCTAATATTTTTACGCATGCGCGGACATATAAAAATCAAGTTAGATATTCAATTGTTAAAAAATAAATATAAAGAATTTAAAGGACTGATTGAAAAATCAAGTCCTTTAACTTTAGAAAGGATTTAATTATATGCCTTTTGTTAGTGATATAATTTCAAACCAACAAATTGCTTCATGGAATGGAAATGATAGGATTTTAATTAAAGCATCATGTGGGACGGGTAAAACCCGATTTGTATATAATCAATTATGTAATTTTGTTGAAGAACATCAAAAACAAATCCTTTATTTGGGTAATAGAACATGTTTGTTACAACAAATTCAAAAGCATATCGAAGGAAAAAATGATATTGTTCAAGCAAAAACCTATCAATCAATAGAACATTTGATTAACAATACCTATCCGGAAAATGAAAGACAGAATGCATTGATTGGAATGATGGAATCGTATGATTATATTGTTGCAGATGAAGCCCATTATTTTTTTGCAGATAGTGAACTGGAACAAAGCAATACCTATTTGTGGCTTCCTGCTATTGAAAGCGCCAATGTAGTAATTATATTTATGACGGCCACACCACAAATCTTACAAACATGGATAAGATTTGAAGAAGAAAAAATATTTAATATATTTATTCCCCCGCAATTTAATCAAAAATTCTTTTATACTAACGATCAAACCATGCAAAAAGTAATGAATGCTCTACCCCCTGAAGAAAAAGTAATTTATTTCAGTCAGAATATAGATTTATTAGTAGATTTGCATAAACATTATAATACAAGGAGCCTGTTAGTGTGCAGCCAATCTAATAAACAATATAAGTATGTTGATCAAGAAAAAGTAAGTCAAATGCTGAAAAACGAGTCGTTTGATACCCAATTTTTATTGACGACAAGTGTACTTGATAATGGCATTACATTTAAAGATCGAAGCATAAAACATATAATCTGCGACTACCCCGATATTATAACTGTTATCCAATGTTTGGGAAGAAAAAGGTTTATAGATGAAGAAGATGAAGTAAAAATCTACATAAAAACATTTTCAGAAAGTTTTATTCAGTTTTTACTTGGTAGTAAGGCCATGGATATACAGCAAGTAACTGATTATGATTCGTTATCAAAAGAACAATATGCCCAAAAATATAAAACTAAATATTTTAATAAAACATTACATTTACATTATGATCATGAAAAGGATTGTCTTGATTTTGTGATTAATGCTGCCGTGGTATACAAATTGCAGTACGATCTAAAAATGCTGCAAAACATTCATCACTATACTGATTTTGTAAAACTATTCTGTCAAGAAAGCAGCCAGGGGTTTGCTTCGTTTACGAACTTGGAAAACACATTATATAAAATAGTTATGGAATCACTATTTCAGGATTGTTTAGATGTTCGTTTATATACACCCCAACAGAATGAATTAAAACAAAATTTAAAGAATTGCATTCCTTATTTGAAAAAACACAACGGGAAAAAAGCCATTAATAACTACTTAGAGGGAGTTAATTCAAAATATAGGATTACATCAGGCCAAGAAAAAAATCGTAAAACCGGGCGAAGAGATGAGACATATTGGAAGATAATACCTGTGGGGTAAAAAATGATATATTGTTTTATAATTAGATACTTATTTTACCCCAACTTCTAACAATGTTTATTCAACTTCTATATTTTCTAACGCGCACTACAATGAAAAAATATTAATCAATTCATTTCGGGAACCGGAAAACCTGTAAAATAAGTAAGTTTTTTTTAATGCCGATATATTACTTCTGCTTACGGAAATATTCAGCCAGTTCAGACAACATTCCTATCTCTTTTTCGGATAGACCATCAAGATTTAGGGTATTGTTATTTAACCTACCCAAAAGATAATCGGTAGATACATTGAAGATAACAGACATTTCTATGACATAAGGAACACTAGGGCAGGATATACCCATTTCCCAAGCATTGACGGAAGCACGAGTAATTTCTAATTCCTTTGCTAATTCTGTTTGCGTCATTTCATGTTTTTCGCGTAACATTTTAATTCTGTCGGCTATTCTATCTTTGATTATCATATAATTATACCCTTTATTAATTATCTTGATGGTAAACAATCCAATTGAATATCTCATTATCAAAGTGATACTAGAAATTGACAATTGAAAAAAAACTTATTATACTGAAATTAAAAAATAAAATATAGAATTGCGGTTATCAAGAGATTAAAAGGAGAATATGAATGAAAAAAATATTTGTTTTATTTATGATAACAGTAAGTATTTTAGTATTTATTGCATGTTCATCAAATAACGAAGAAAACATTTCACAATTTCAAAAATATATAACAGACAATAATATTACGCTATCATTACCATCAAAATTAAATACCGAAATTTTATCAGTTGATATTGAAAATAGATATAATCCGCGAATAATTATAAATATTAAAAATGAAAATGAAATTGAATATTTATTGGATACTACTATGGCGCTTAATGATTTTAAATATATTGGCGATTTATATGTTGATTATGCAAAATCAACAAAGCAATCTAATGATTATTATTTATCAATAATGTTAGATCAATTTTCACCGATAATTTACGATTACGAAGAACAATGTTTATATCTTCAAAAAAACTATATGCAATATGTAAATCTTTATAAAGAATTTGGCACTACTGATATAAATCAAATAGAAAAAAAGGATAGAGGATTAGATTATTTAGTTGATAATGGCTTTGGCACAATGAAACATAATGAATTTGAAAGAATGGTAGATTGGCCAGATTATAAACCTTTTATTAATAAGGGAGAATATGATGAAATTGGTAGTTCTTTAAAATCAATACGAATAGATTCAAAAATTGATCTAGCAAGTTTAAATTCAATTCCTGAGTTCTATAATGTATCTTGGGGAATTAGTTTAGGTGAATTAGAGAAAATGGCTGGAAAGCCAATAAAAGCAGAAGTTAACGGCTTTTTTGATCAATATACATATAATATAAATTGTTTTGGGCATAATGCAAATGTTGTTTGCGGCTTTTATCATGAAAAGTTATCGCAAGTGAATTTTACGATTGATGGTATAACTTTTGAAGATATTATTACAATAATGATTGATAAATATGGAAGTATAACTTATGACGATAGAGCAAAATTTCCATCTGTTGGTTGGAGTAATCATACTACCACAAATATTACTGTGAAAAAATCGAGTGGAAATTTAGTTAATGTTTCTTTTGTGGATATTACGGATAAAGTAGTTAAATAAAAGTTAATTATACCCTAAATATTAGTTTGTAAAAGTACACCTTTAAGGACACTAATTAAATGTAAGAAATCAAATAAAAATATATAGAAAATACGTCCGTAAAAGTTAATAATATTTACAAATATGTCCCTAAAATCAATTGACTTTTAGGGACATTTCTTTATAATTAAATACATAAGGGGTGTTAGTTATGAATGATGATGTAAGAATTCACGGATATGCTAGAGTATCCAGCAAAGAACAAAACGAAGCAAGACAAATTATTGCCTTAAAGGAATTTGGGGTACTGGACAGGGATATTTACATTGATAAGCAAAGCGGGAAGGATTTTAACCGCCAAGAATACCAAAGAATGTTGAATTATATCCGCAAAGGGGACTTGTTGGCAATACCATCAATAGATAGGTTGGGGCGCAACTATTCTGAAATTCGTGAACAATGGCGGCATATAACAGTTGATTTAGGTGCAGATATTAAAGTATTGGACATGCCTTTACTTGATACTAGGGCTAAAGAAGATTCGATTGATAGCCGCTTTGTATCTGATCTTGTACTTCAAATACTTTCTTATGTAGCGGAAAAAGAAAGGATAAATATAAAGGCGCGGCAAGCCCAAGGGATAGCCGTCGCCAAAGCACAAGGAAAGGTATTGGGTAGGCCAAAAGCCGAATATCCGAATAATTGGAAAGAAGTATATGATCTATGGAATGAAAAGCAAGCAATCACCGCTAAGGAAGCAATGAATAGACTTGGATTGAAACGTAATACATTTTATAAACTGGTTAAGCAATATCAATAATAATTAATATTTTTGACAGTGGTTAAAAGTTTATGCAAAGAAGGGGGTAATAAACATTTTTTTAGGTTATTCTTTTTTCTAAAACTGTTATAGTAGGTGTTATTCCAGGTGCTTTTTAATGTTTTTATCGTTGGCCTACTTAACGGAAAATGTATTAATTCTCCAAAGATCTTAAATAAAGACCTATATTTTTATTGGATTTTCATATAACATAATTGATATTTAAGCCATATTTATTAATTTATATAGTTGATTTTTTTACCTAATAAAATTAGATTTAGAATATGATATTTTTATGAAAATTTATCGAAATGTGTTATAATATAGCAGTATATAGAAGAATTGCTTTTCGTTAGCGTTACGCAACGGGAATTTTTAATGTGAGGAGCAGATGCGCTTTACATACCTTGTCCCATAAAACGATGTTTCGTTGAATGGTTGTCCTCGATGCTTTCGATTTATTTCGATTCGGGCGCAGTAGGTTGAATTCTTCTATATACACTATTAATTTTTATAAAGTAGAATTATGTTTAAAAAATCGTTAGAACAAATAAAAGAAATGTTTTTTGAATTAAACACAAGACAAGATGTGGCTGAATTGTTGGAGATTAATGATAGAAGTTTATGTTTTTTTTTATATGTAAAAAGGCCTGAAAACATGTATTCAACTTTTAAATTGTTAAAGCATGACAACACATATCGTGAAATCAACGCGCCACAAAAAGATTTAAAGAACATTCAAAGAAAATTGGCTTATATTTTGAATCTAGTTTATAAAATTAAACCATCAGCATATGGATTTATAAGTGGAAAGAATATTCTTGCAAATGCTAATAATCATTTAAGGCGAAAAGTTGTATTGAACATAGATTTAAAGGACTTTTTTGGACAGATTCATTTCGGCAGGGTTAGGGGGATGCTCATAAAAAAACCATATAATATAGGTGAAGAGGCAGCGACTGTAATTGCACAATTGGCATGTTATAATGGGATTCTTCCACAAGGTGCTCCATCATCCCCAGTCATAACTAATATGATTTGTAGTCCGTTAGATACTCAATTAATTAAGATAGCAAAAAAACATAATATTAGATATACAAGGTATGCAGATGATATAACATTTTCAACTTTTGACAAAAATTTTTCTGAAAAAATAGTAAATAATGATCCGAAAAATGTTCTACTTGGTTCTGAAATAATTAAAACATTAGATAATAATGGCTTTAAAATTAACAATAATAAAATATTTCTGAATAATAGAGATACAAGGCAAGAAGTAACCGGGTTAGTTGTTAATAAGTTTCCAAATATAAAAAGAGAAAAATTAAAGAATCTTCGCGCAATACTTTTTAATTGTAAAAAATATGGTATTTTACAGACGGCAAAAAAGTATGTTGGATTAGGCTATTGTCATAATAATTATATAATAGATAATATTAATAATGAAGAATGTGAAGATGTTATAAATTCTTGGTTTAAAGCAGTTTTAAAAGGAAAGATTGGTTTCATTAAACATATTCGGGGTGGACAAGATTTTTTATTTCTTAAATATGCGGAAAAAATTAATTGCATTTTTAATGAACCAATTTTTGATATCAGTGTCTTAAAATATTTTAATGATAAAATAATTAATAATGTATTAGTATTGGAAAGTGATAATTTTCAAGGAACATGTTTTTTACTGAAAAATTATGGTTTAGTCACTAATTATCATGTTACAGAAGATGGCGATTTTTATAATGCGTATTCATATAAGGAGTATAAAATTAATAAAATTTGTACAATATCCAAAAACTTAAACGAAATTAGATCGGATAAAACAATTGATTATGCAATCTACGATTTTACCAAAAATAATGAAGATTTTTTAGAATTAAGCCATAATAAATTAGAAGTTGGTGATGAAGTTACAATTATAGGTTATCCAAATTATCAACAAGGTAATTCACCTAATATTCAGAAATGCAGTATTACAAGTACTAAATATTATATGGGATCAACTTTTTATACAGTAAGTGGAAGTGTATTTCACGGTGCAAGCGGTGGCGCGGTTCTTGATAAGCAGAATAAAGTGGTTGGAATTATCAAAGGTGGCGTTGTAAATAGCGAAGACCAAAAAGCGAATGAAAATCAAGGTTTTGTCCCATTAGATATAGTGTTGGAACATTTTAATAAAACTGAATAAAGTTTTCTAAATGTTTTTTCTGTGATATAATCTATTATGATATTGTTAATTAAATTATGATTTATGTTATCGGTTGAATTATGACAACGATAGCACAAAAATATGAACATTGAAAAGTGTTAATATCTTAAAAAAGGCTTTATAATGCGGCTTTTAACTTCGTTAAACTGGTTGCCTGGTATGACAACGAGTGGGGTTACAGCAACAAAGTTCTTGAACTCATCAAGTACATTGACACAGTAAAATAAATTTTTTATGAATGAAGGGCATCCGTCAGGATGCCCTTTTTTTGATAAAATTTGGTTCAAATAAAAACTTGGCGGAGATAAAAAATATAATGATAAATTGGAAGCGGAAAATGGGCTATTTTTTCTAAAGTTTTAGGAAAAAATCCATGGATTTTCCAGCACGTGATAGTAGGAAAAAAACTGATATTTATACAAATTAATAGCAATTTATAGAAAAAAAGCCGTTTTTAAGCCGTTTACACTTGATTTTAAAAAATCAAGTGGTATAATTATACGATATTAAAAAATATATAATTTAACCTGGAGGAAATAATAATGAAAAAAGTTTTAGCACTTATCGTAGCGGTTGCGTTGTGCGCGGCGTTCTTTACGGCTTGTGCGTCGTCTACGCCGGCTGCGTCGTCCGCTGCACCTTCCGAATCGGCTGCCGCATCTGTTGCTGCTTCCGAACCGGCTGCTGCTTCTGAGTCCGCCGCTCCTTCCGAATCGGCTGCGGCTTCCGCTTCAGATGTATCATCTCCCAAGATTGACGCGATTAAAGAAGCGGGTAAGCTCGTGATGCTGACGAATGCACAATTCGCACCATATGAATATCTTGGTTCGGACAATAAACCGGCAGGCGTTGACGTTGAGATTGCCAAGGCAATTGCAGATAAGATCGGCGTAGAGCTGGAAGTTATTGATATGGATTTTGACGGTTTGATTTCCGCACTTCTAGGCGGTAAAGGCGATTTAATTGCGGCTGGTCTTACTATTGACGAAGAACGCAAGCAGAGCGTTGACTTCTCCGATACTTATGCGGACGCTACGCAGATGATCATCGTGAAAGAAGACAACACGACCATAAAAACAGCGGCTGATCTCGCAGGCAAGACGATCGGCGTACAGCTTGGAACAACCGGCGATATTTATGCGTCCGATCCTACCATGGTTCCTGATGCAAATGTGAAACAGTACAAGACCGGGATCGACGCCGGTATGGATCTGGCAAACGGTAAACTGGACGCAGTAGTTATCGATAAACTGCCCGCGCAGAACATCGTGGCATCCACACCCGGACTGAAACTGATTGACGAGAATCTGACAGACGAACAGTACGCGATCGCGGTTCAGAAAGGCGATGAAGGCTTCCTTAGTGTAATCAACGAAGTGATAAAAGAACTGCAGGCTTCCGGTCAAGTTGAAAAGTGGACCGAGCAGCATGCGCAGGAAGCGGCTGTAGCAAGCCCAAGCGAAAGCTAAAATAAAGTAACATCATTTAATCCGCAAAGAGACAAAAATTCTCTTTGCGGATTTTTTATTGTTTTGTTATAATATTGGTGTATGTTTTTATAGTATCCATCCCATGGTTTTTAAACTATGGGTTTTTAATTCACAGGAGCGGTTTATGTTTAACGATATTCCCGGACAAATTTATTCCACACTGATTGAAAACGGCAGGTGGACCCTGTTTGTAAACGGATTGCTTGTCACGCTGGCGATTGCCGGTATAGCGGTCGCTCTGGGCGTTGTGATAGGTTCCATGGTCGCGATCGCGAAGGTAAGCGCGCATCAACGTAAGAAGATGAAATGGCTGGAAGTGATCTGCGATATCTATATCACTGTTATACGCGGCACGCCAATTGTTGTGCAGCTTTTGATTATGTATTATATCGTTTTTGCCGCTGCTCCAAGCGAAGCCGCTCCGTATGTGGCCGCTCTGGCGTTCGGTATCAACAGCGGCGCGTATGTCGCCGAAATCGTGCGCGCGGGCATCCAGTCCGTGGACAGGGGTCAAACCGAAGCCGGCCGTTCCTTGGGTTTAACCAGCGGTATGACCATGCGGGAGATCGTTTTTCCCCAGGCAATCAAAAATATACTGCCCGCTCTGGGCAACGAGTTTATCGTTCTGTTTAAAGAAACCGCAATCGTGGGTATGGTTGCGGTGGCGGATCTTACGCGCGCGGCGGATCTTGTTCGCTCCAGAACGTTTGCGCCGCTGGTTCCCCTTCTTTTCATCGCGCTTGTTTATCTGGGGATCGTGCTGATCATCAGCTGGGTGCTTAAAAAACTGGAAGCGAAACTTGCGAAAAGCGATGTACGTTGAGTGGGGGCATATGAAATGATAATCACAAAAAATCTGGTGAAAATATTCGGAAACGGACCGCTGGTACTTGATAATATTTCCGAGAATATAGAAAAAGGCGAGAAGGTCGTGATCGTGGGCCCCTCGGGCAGCGGCAAAAGTACTTTTTTGCGCTGTCTGAATCTTCTGGAGGAGCCGACGTCCGGCGAAGTCTGGTTTGAAGACAAACAGATCAATATGCCGGGTGTGGATGTTGATAAAATCAGGCGGAAGATGGGAATGGTCTTTCAGCAGTTCAACCTGTTTCCGCATAAAACGGTACGTCAGAATATAACGCTTGCACCTACCAAACTGGAGATCATGACGCAGGAGCAGGCTGACGACAAGGCGACTGCGCTTCTTGTCAGGATCGGCCTTTCGGACAAGGCGGACGCGTATCCTTCCCAGCTTTCGGGCGGGCAGAAACAGCGTGTTGCCATTGTTCGCGCGCTGGCGATGGAGCCGGACGTCATGTTGTTTGACGAGCCGACGTCAGCGCTTGACCCCGAAATGGTGGGAGAAGTGCTGGATTTTATGCATACGCTGGCCGACGAGGGAATGACCATGGTGGTGGTCACTCACGAAATGGGGTTTGCGCGCGAGGTTGCGACGCGCGTACTGTTTATGGATCAGGGCAAAATACTGGAACAGGCTCCGCCCAAAGAATTCTTCGGACAGCCCAAAAATCCAAGACTTCAGGATTTTTTGTCCAAGGTTTTATAATACAATTCCGCGATTAAAAACATTGTATGTTTTTAATCCGGCAAGCTATGATTGTAGCTACGGCTCAGCCGCAGGCGATGTATTGAACGGCATCCGCGCGGTCTTAAACCGCTGCCGCGTAAAACGTGGCAAATTAAAAACCAAAGGTTTTTAATTGCGGATTAGTATAAAAAAAGCTGTTTATTTTAAAAAAATAGTGTATAATAATATGGTTGCCTGAAGATTTGATTGGATGGCGGCGCGATGTGTGCCCGTAGCTCAGCTGGATAGAGCGTAGGACTCCGACTCCTAAGGCCAGAGGTTCGAACCCTCCCGGGCACGCCAAAAAGAAAGTCCATACAAAGTATGGGCTTTTTGTTTTGGAGAAAAATGAGGAGGATTCGAGAGGAAAGCAGAGCGAACGCCCGCAGTGCGGGAAGAAGAGAGCGCAGGGTTTCGCTGGGCATGAGATGAGCGCAAGGGAGCTCCGACGGCCGAGCGCGAATCGATAAGCGAAGCTGGAAAGAGCGGCGTAGCCGCGCAACCCTGCCGGGTACGCCAATAACTTGACAGTCTGCAGGATTTGAACCCTGCGGGCTGTTTTTGTGTTATACTATATTTAATGTTTGATTAAAGGAGAATTTCAAATGAAATGTCCTTATTGTGAAAAAGAAATGAATAAAGGATATATAAAAACTGAGGGTGCGAGCGGGTTGTTTTTTATGCCGGATAATCAGGAATATGGAATATTTCCTACAAAGAATGGGGTTGAAAAAAAGGGAGGTGTTGTTTTAGATGGTCCCTACCTCACGAGGTTTCATGAAAATTCAGTTGCAGCTCATCATTGCGATGAATGCAGGAAGATCATAGTTTCATATTGAATTGTGATATTCAATGTTCCAAAGAAAACTAATTACCGTTTATTATCAAATATGGGCGGTATTTTTTTATCCACTCTTAAAACTAAAATATTTGGGCGTATGATATAAATGAGGCCGGTTTAAATATTTTTATTACTTTCTGTTGGGCTGCTCCATAATATTTCTAAAGGGGCTAATATCAAAGCATATCAAAGGCATAAAATATAAAGATTCAAAAAGGTGATGAGAACATTTTGAGGGGGGTATTCTTATGATTACGGCTGAAAAGGTCCGCGCATTTTTAAGCAACCGTTTTGCCAGATGGAATTTAAAAAAACTGGCGAAAAGGGACGGCGAGACCGGCAGGACGCTTATTGACAGGGTGTTTGCCGCATATGCGGGACAGGAAAAAGTAAAAATAAAATATTTGCCTTATTTCGTTTTTATCTCATTGCTTCCCGGCATATTGAAAACAGACCGGGATAAGCTCGTCAAGGATGTATATTCCGTGCGGCAATACCGGCGTGCCGTGGCCAATATCGTAGAAAGCGTTACGGAATTCGGCCTGAGCACGCCCCAGCTCTTTTCCGCTCCGCTACTGGCGGTGTGGAATTTTACCAACACATGCAATCTCAACTGCAGGCATTGTTACCAGAATGCGCGCCATGCGCTTCCGGACGAACTTTCTTTGGAAGAACGGATGAAAGTGATCGACGAACTGGACCGTAACGACGTGTCCCTGCTGGCTTTCTCGGGAGGCGAACCGCTGATCAGCAAGGATTTTTGGCCGGTGGCCAGGTATGCCCATGAAAAAGGGATGCACATTTCGGTCGCCACCAACGGGACGCTGATTACCAGGGAAGTAGCGGCAAGGTTAAAAGATACGGGCGTAAACTACGTTGAAATCAGCGTGGACAGCGTACATCCCGAAAAACACGACGAGTTCCGCGGAGGACCGGGCCATTGGGCCCGCGCGGTGGAAGGTATAAAAAACTGCGTGGAGGCGGGCGGCCTGGAGGTCGGGATGGCGACGACGGTCACGCGCAACAACTTTGAAGAAATGGATGAGCTGATCCAGATGGCAAAGGACCTGAAGGTAACTTCGTTTTACGTGTTCAATTTTATACCTACAGGCCGCGGAAAAGGCATGGTGGAAGAGGATCTGACGCCCCTTATGCGTGAAGAGATGCTCCAAAAACTTTATGATACCCTTCTGGAAAAAGAGATTTTCGCGTTTACCACATGCCCGCAGTACGGCCGTTTTTGCTATCAGAAAGGACCGGATGATATCATTGTAAACGCCCATTATAATTTCCTGGAATTAAAAGGAGCCGAAGCAAAAATGCTTGCGGATTACATAGGCGGTTGCGGGGCGGGACGCGTATATTGCGCCATCCAGCCCAACGGCAAGGTGACTCCCTGTGTGTTCATGCCGCAGGAGGTAGTGGGCGATCTGCGCCGGGAGAGCCTAAAAAGCATATGGCATAATTCCGAGGTCATGAAGCGTATGCGCGACAGGTCCGCGCTGAGCGAACACTGCGGAAAATGTGAGTTCCGTGCAATGTGCGGCGGATGCAGGGCAAGAGCATTCGGTTATTTTGAGGACTTTATGGGGCCGGATCCGGGATGCGTCAACAATATCAGAGCGTGGGAGAAACTGGAGGCGGAACATAAGAACGCCGGACAAAAAACAGAAGCCGGATGACGGACTGTATATTGAACTGTTCTTTCAGAAAAGAAAGTCGGCGTCAGAATTTGATAGGATAACAATAAAAATACGGCTGATCAATCACCGATGACTCAGCCACAATAAGATTTAAAAAGGGTCGGCGGGATCAGGCTTTTCCCTCTAAGGTGCGGATATAGTCGATCCTGTCTTCGGCCTGCCTGTGCAGGTGCGGAGTGCCGGAACGGTTGATCTTAGCTTTGAAAAAGTAGTCTCTCGCGTTTTTAAGATCGTTTTGTTTCAAATAAAGTTCTCCGATGATCAGGCAGAGCTGCTGGTCCTGGGCAGGGGGAACCTCTATATTCAGATAAACGTACATGTAAGCGTCGAGCGCGCGTTTTGCAGTCGTATCCTCCATTTGCTTGTCCCCGCAGTCCTGATAGACCCGGCTGAGTTTCAGCAGCAGTTTTGCGGTCGCAAATCCATGCTTGGAAAAGTAAACCGGCGCGCAAATAAGGGCAAGATAGTATCCTGCGAAGACCGAATCGGTATCCATTGCGGTTCCAAACATAAGACCGGTCCCTTGCAGGGCTTTCAGTTCCTCAGGCAGGGGAGCACCGGGTTTGTCCGGATGGTCAAAAGAATCTGTGAGAGCGCTGTACAAACAATGGGGGCAGGTGATTACATCATAATAAAGCGGTTCGACTCCCGTATAACGGCTGCGCATGTCGCTGTCCGTCTTTTCAAGCACAAGATTGGAAGACTTCACCCTGAGAGCAGCAAACGTTTTTTTGCAGATGGGACAGGTCATTTTTTTCTCAAATAAATGATCACGGTCGTTGCTGCCCATAGGCAACTGGTATTTTCCGTGCCCTTCCGGGAAAAGTGAAAAATCAGCCGGCAGCGGGGCGCGCTGTACAGGGGCAACCTGGGCGGACGCCGGTTTGGCTGCCGCTGTGGGTGCCGGTTTTGCGGATGCGGTTTTGGATCGCCCTTCCGCAGATGGTTTTTTTGTTGCGGGTAACGATTCCGCCCATGGGCGGCCGGCCAGTTTTTCATAGGCTGCTTTGACGTTTTCCGACCGCTCGCACAGCGCTTTCATCAATTCAAACGCCATTTCAGGCTCGTCTTTCATAAAAGCCAGCGCATTGTATTTGTTGAGGGGCAGTGCGAAAACATCCGTCGCCGCCAGAACGGTTATATGTGCATTTTTACCCAAAAAAAGCGGAGCTTCGCCAAAGAAATCGCCTGGTCCGTATTTGGCTATCAATTCCTGATTTTGCTTGCGGTAGTTAAGATATACCTCCGCTTCGCCTGTCAGCACAATATATAATGCGTCGCCGCTGCTGTTGCAGGGAATGGCTGAACCCTGCATATATTTCTTTACTCGGGTAATATTCTTTAAAACACTCAGGTTAATCAAACTGTGCCTCCATATGTACACATTCAAAAATCAATAATTCTACTATAAACCCTATTATTTTCATTATCAAGGCCTTTTTCAAAAATGTTGACGTATATCTACATATGCTGCTTGGAATGTAAAAAAATACCGCTTTTCATACTTGCAAAGCGGTATTTTAAACATAGCCGGATACGGATTTACAGTAACCGGCCAATTTTAAAAACAGGCAGATCGATATGAAAATCTTCACCGGTTTCGGCCGCAAAAACCGCGCAGGTGGAAGGACCCGCGGATTTGTAAAGATCTATACCGGGAGCTTCTTCGAGTTTGCATATAAGACCGCTCTCGGCGGCAAGTACGGCCGCCTCCGCCGCCACTCCTGCCGAGCCGACAGGGATCAGTGAATGGACGCGTTTATCCTGCAGCAAAACCGTGAGGTGCCCGGCATTTAACAGTCTTGCTCCGTCCTGCAGCGTTTCATGCCCGACCAGGGGCAGGCCCGCGCAGAAAAGGGAATCTCCCGGCTTGGCGCGGGCTGTCAACAAGCCGTCTGCGGCGCAAAATCCCGTCACCGTGACGCCGATCCCAGTCATGGGTGCAGGCATGTTTTTTTCCGTGCTTACGATCAGCGGAATTTCTCCGGCCGCTTTTTTAACGCCTTCAATAATCGGACCGGCCGTAAGCGGTCCGCTGCATACGGCAAGCGATACAAACGCAGGCTCCGCGCCCACGGCCATGATTTCAAGAACGGCGACCCGCGTTGTAAAATTACCTACAATTACAGGGTCTACGGAAAGCGCGTCGTACTTCTGGTCTCCGATTCCTCCGCAGGAATCAACGGCCGATGCCAGAATCAGCCTGTTGCCCATATCCAGCAGAATAACATCGCGCGGTGAATCAAGACGTTTCATCTTTTTGTACCCAGAACTTTTTTGAGCGGTTTGGTAAGCGGATAGGCCAGTATGGCTGCCCCGGCGACGTTTGCGGCGGAAGCAATCGTAAGCGGAACAAGCAGCGCTACGCATACGCTCCAGCCCATACCCGGCCATACGATGACAATAATCGGCGAAATAAAGGCGTTCAGAACAAACGCAACAATGGCCGCAGCCCAAACGGCAACGCTCCGTTTTTGAATGAGCCAGCCGGTTAAATAACAGATGGCCGCCATTTCTGCGGCGATGACAAGATGCATGGGCAGCGTCATGGGGAATCCGGCCAGAAGGGCGGAAAACAGATGTCCGGCAGCGCCGGCGATGGCGCCGTTGCGTCCACCGATCAGCATTGTGGCAAGAAACGCGGGCAGCGAATCAAAAGCGATTGAGCCCATCACCTTGATGTTTGCCCCGACGGCGGCAAGCGCGATAAAAACGGCCAGTAATGTGATCTCCAGAGTTTTGCTTTTCATAATTCATTTCCTCTCTTCAAAAAAATTTGAAATAAAAAAGCCCGCAAATATTGTTTGGCAACAATATTCGCGGACTTTGCCATCATCCACGTTTTGCGCTTGTCAAGGCAGGTCTTCCGGCTCGCGGGTCATCGTCCGCTTTCGCCTTCCCGGGAGTTCACCCAGTGACATTGATTACGGGCTCCTGATAAACAGGATCGCAATTGAAAGCATTCTATCCGCTTACGGCGATGGGTTCGCCGGGGCGTTTCACCCCTGTTTCCTATTCTCCGGCCGGCTAAAAGGCGTCCGGCACCTTGAAAGTCTTTTTATATTGTTATTATAGGGGAGATATGATTTTATTGTCAATAGGATTCCAAAACAGGATAAAATAATCAAATAATATAAAAAGATTATAAAAGAAGATAAGTGTTTGCAGGATAAAACAGCCTGACGGACGAAATATAATCTTAAGTATCCAGAAATTCATGTCGATGAACTATGAATATAGATGAAATGGAACCGATCAAATTATTTTGCAAAGGAGTGTTTTGTATGACCAAAATAATGATTTCCCCATCAAAATTCGTGCTGGGTGCGGGAGAACTTGAAAATCTGGGAAAATACATTTCCGAATTAGGAAGCAGGGCGGTGATCGTTGCACATAAGGACGATTATGCAAGGGTGAAGGATACGCTGGACCGCGCTTTGATCAATACGGAATATATGCACGCATCATTTTGCGGAGAATCCTCAATGTCTGAAGTAAACCGGATTGTAAAACTGATTGAGGAACAAAAATCGGACACTGTTATTGGGCTTGGGGGCGGAAAGGCGCTGGATACCGCAAAAGCCGCCGCTACATTGACCCGGAATCCGGTCATAATTATCCCGACCATCGCATCCACCGACGCGCCGTGCAGTGCGCTCGCAATCATATATAAAGAAAATGGCGAGTTTGAAAAATATATGAAGCTGCCCCGGAACCCGGATCTTGTTCTGGCGGATTCCGCAGTCATCGCAAAGGCGCCCGCGCGCTTTTTGATTGCGGGCATGGGCGACGCTCTCGCAACTGTGTTTGAAGCCAGAGCGTGCATAAAATCTTTTGCAAACAATATGTCAGGCGGGCAGAGTACAAAAGCGGCGCTTGCGATCGCGGAAACCTGTTATTCTACGCTGCTGGAG
This sequence comes from Bacillota bacterium, assembly GCA_023393165.1. Lineage (GTDB taxonomy): Bacteria > Bacillota > Clostridia > Christensenellales > Christensenellaceae > JAEYKI01. The sequence goes on from JAEWMJ010000006.1 coordinate 83,509, forward strand.
GACGCGCTGAAGGCAAAAGCGGCGTGCGACGCAAATGTAGTCACTCCGGCGCTGGAAAACATCATTGAAGCGAACATTCTTTTAAGCGGCCTCGGGTTTGAAAGCAGCGGCCTTGCGGCTGCTCATGCGATACACGACGGGCTGACGGCGCTTAGCGAGACGCACAAATATTACCATGGAGAAAAGGTGTCTTTCGGAACGATCGTGCAGCTTGTAATGGAGAACGCGGACAGAAATACGCTGCATTCCGTGCTTGATTTCTGCAAATCCCTGTCGCTTCCAACCTGCCTTAAGGATCTGGGTGTTGAGAATCTGGACGACGACCGGCTGAACCTTGTGGCGGAACTTTCCTGCGCGGAGGGGGAAACCATACACAACATGCCCTTCCCGGTCACTCCCGCGCTTGTGGCGGCGGCGATCCGCACGGCGGACAGGATAGGGAGCGGGATGTAGTCAAGCTGGAATCTTCCACAAGAATATTAAAAGTAACAATAGATCGTGTTTATTCAATGATTAGTTTTCTTTGATATTGCCTTTCTTTTTTTAAAGAAAGGCAATATTATGTTATCTACAAATCAAACATATTAAGCTGTTTTCCCTGGCGGCGTTTGGGCGCGGAAGCTGCTTCGGTTGAAGAAAACTCTTCCGGAATATCCGCAAGAAAGGGCGAAGGGTCGGGAGAAGTCATAAGCACAAGCTCGTCCTGCGCACGGGTCATGCCCACGTAAAAAAGCCGCCGTTCCTCCTCAGGGTCGCATTCCCGGACGCCGTTCGTGAGGGGGATCAGCCCGTTTACCGCGCCGCACAGGAATACCACCGGAAATTCAAGGCCTTTTGCCCCGTGCAGGGTCATCAATGAAACGGCGTCGGGCGTATACTTTCTGCTTCCGCTGCGCCGGACGTCGGTCTCGCGGCCCAGCGCCAGATTGTGGAGAAAATCAGGCATTCCGGTATGCATGAGTGCGGTATTCCAAAGCCTTTCCATATTTTCGTCTTCGGCAAGGCCGTTGTCACGGATCCAGTTTTCCACAAGCACAGCCGGTTTTTCCTTACGGACGGCAGGGCGGTATTGGGCAGCCAAACCAGATAGTTTTTTAAGCTTTGGGTAATCCGGCGAGGCGCTTAGTTCATCTGAGATTTCCAAAAGGAATTTTATATCTTTTTTACGGGAATAATCGTCCAGTATTGTTTGCCTCTGGCCGGCGGACCGTATATCTGCTGCTTTCAGGCATTCGTTTAAGGAGAAGACGTCTCCTGGATCCAGCAGAAAACGGAAAAACGAAAGCGCATTGCGCACCTGCCTGCTCATAAGGAACTCGTCCCTTCCTGCCACAACGTACGGAATATCTTCCTTTTGCAGGCATTGTTCCAGTATCTCCGCCTGCCTGTGCGTCCGGTAAAGTATTGCGATATCCGAAAAACCGCGCGTCTGGCTCTGCCGTTTCCCGCGTGCGGAATGCGCCTCCAGCAGATCCATTCCGCCTACCATGCGGTTTATTTCCTTTACGACAAACAGCGCTTCCAAAAAAGAATCACCGGCGCGGAGGATGCGCACGCGCTCCCCTCCATTCCGTCCGGCATGAAGCTTGCGTATTTCCGTGCCCGCCGAGATGACCGGAATCGCGCAGCCCAGGATCTCGGGTGTGGAACGGTAATTTTGGGCTAGCCTGATGGATTCAAGACCGGGATAATCCGTCCCGAGCCTTTCAAAACAGTGGGAATCCGATCCCCTGAAACCGTAGATGGACTGGTCGGGATCCCCGATGACGAACAATCCCGCGCTTTTGCGGCTCCATTCGCGTATCAGCCGGTACTGCACTTCGTTGATATCCTGGAATTCGTCCACCAGAAGATGGGTGAAAGAATCCGCCGGCAGATCTTCCGCTCCGGCTTCAAAACGCTCCAATACGCGGAGCAGGATATCGTCGTAATCCAGCAGGTGAAACTGTTTCAGCCTTTCATGGTACATTTCCCATACCGCGGCCGGAATATCCGGGTCGCCCTTGGAAAACGCCGTCCTGTTTTTAAATTTTGATATGGACTGGAGTATATCGCGGGTGGATTTTTGAATGCCCAGCTCGCCCAGAATATCCCCGAGAATAGATTGCGCTTCATATTCGTCTGCGATGGACGTCCGCTCTTTCCATCCGGACAGGATCTTAAGGCAAATGGAATGGAAGGTTCCGATCGTCATGGCCCTGACAGTCTTTTTGTCCCCGAAATGTTTTTCCAGGCGCTCGCGCATTTCAGCCGCAGCCTTGTTGGTAAAGGTAACGGCGGTGATTTGTTCGGGCGGAACACCGCATTTTTCCACCAGATAGGCGATGCGGTATACAAGGGTCCTTGTTTTGCCGGTTCCGGGTCCAGCCAGTACCGCAACGGCAGGCGCGCCGGCGGAGGCTCCTTTCCATTGTTCGGGGTTAAGCCCGTACATATCCCCGGACAGCGGCAGTGCGGCAGCCGATTCCGCATTGGGCTCAGGGGGAATATCCGCAGGTTTTTTGGGGGCGGATATCTTTTTAGGCGCTTTTTTGAAATCGTCACGGCCGATGAAGCTGAACTGGCCGGAAAGGGAATCTATTTCACTTTTATCCAATATCTTTATTTTACCGTATTCGCCGTCGTATCCGGGGTTTACCTCCACCTTGCCGTTCCTCAGGCGGCGGATGCCCTCTGCGACGCAGGGGCCCGCCTTGCGCTCGATTTCTTCAAGCGTCGCTTCCCGGAGAATATACAGTTCGGGTCCGAGCGTGCGTATCAGCTCGGCGTATTGCGTTTTTACCCTGCCGCTGGCAGACGTCATGCCAAGCGAGGCGGCTATCACTTCGTGCAGGGGAACAAGGCTTTCAAAACGGGGCGCTTCGGGGGGAACAAAACCTTCCGCCCTGTCCGCAAGATCTTCCACACGGTGCAGCACGCCCACCGTAATGCGCCGGCCGCAAACAGGGCATGTGCCGGACAGGTCTTTTGTTTCCGCGGGTTTGAAACACGCCTTGCAGTTCCTGTGGCCGTCGTAATGGTATTTCCCTTCCTCGGGGAAAAACTCGATGGTGCCTGCAAATCCGTTTTGACCTTTTACAAGCGCTTTTGCTATGGCGGGATAGGACATGGAGGCGTCAAAAAGGTTTGCCTCCCTTGCCAGATTGGCGGGGGAATGCGCGTCGGAATTAGACACAAGCGTATAGGCGTCCAGCGCCGAAAGCCGCCAGTTCATGGGCGGATCGGAGGACAGCCCTGTTTCAAGCGCATGGATATGGGGCGTTAAGTCTTCAAAGCATTCTTTTATGTCGTCAAAACCCGAATAGGCTCCGAACAGGGAGAAATGGGGCGTCCATATATGTGCGGGTATGAAAATCGCATCCGGGCAGGTTTCCAGCGTGATCTCCAGCAGGTCCCGGCTGTCAAGCCCCAGAATCGGCCTGCCGTCCGAATGGAGGTTTCCGATCTCCTCCAGCCGCAGGGATAAGGCTTCCGCTTCCGCAAGACCGGGCAAAAGAATCAGGTTATGCACCTTTCTGACCTTGCCGTTCTTTTTGTAAATGGAACTGATTTCGCCCGAAACAATAAACCGGGGCGCGGCGTCCGCACCCGGAAATCCGTCTTCCTGACGGCATTCTTTTTTTAAAATATAAAGCCCTTCGTCCGAAGGCACAAGTTTTTCTTTTAATTCCTCGCGCCAGGCGGGATGCGTAAAGTCGCCCGTACCGATGAGAGCAAGGCCTTTGCGCCGGGCCCACAGTTCAAGGATTTCGGGTACGCATTCCCTGCTGGTTGCTCTGGAATAACTTGAATGAATATGAAAGTCTGCAATGAACATAGTTTTCACCTGCGTTTTACTTTTCTTTATCATATCATAAGGCGTCGCTTTTTAAAAGAAAATGCCGTAAACGGCGGCAGCCTGTTTTGGAAAGATAAACATCAGCTGGGATTTGATTATTAAAAAGCAAACTGATATAATAGGAGAATGTTGCTGAGAGATGTCGACTTTTGTCTGAGACAGGCTTGTGCAGCCGGCCGTTTTGCGTAAAGGCCTTGATTCATACATTTTATTGTTTTAAATAAAACGGAACAGGTTAAATAGCATGAAATTAACGACCATAAAAACTAAAAAAAACCGGGACGGAAAAGCATTTCTTCTTTTTTTGCCGTCTTTTTTTATTTTATTGGGAACACTTGCTTGCCTTGTGTACTCCTTCAATACTGCCGGTTTTGAATACAATGGAATGGCCGCCGCATTATCCGTCCTCTGCATTTTACTGTTTTTCGCAGCCTTCTTCTTTTTTTTAAGAAAATTTAAAAAAATAAACGAAGAGAATCTGGGACTGAAGCATGAAAATGAATTGTTAGCCTCCAAAATGGAAGAGTATAAATCGGCTTTTCAGAGATCCGCAATGGGCTTTGCCGTTTTTGATGAAAAGTATCATGTTTTGGATTATAACACGGCTTACGAGGAAATTGCCGGCAAGCCGGACAACGATATCGTTTCCGTAAACATAAATTCTTTTTGCGGGTGTGAAGAACCCACGGAAGGCCCGGATGGCATAAAACCGCTCTTTGATCTGGACGGATTTTCCACCCTCCAGCGGTTTATCCGCCCGGATGGATCGGATGTATGGGTCAGAATCAGATTCACGGCACTAGGCGGGGGCAAAGACCGCAAATTTTTATGCTTTGTTGAAGACACCACAGAGAGTATGTCAGCCGCCCATGCGCTGCGGGAAAGCGAACGGAGCAAGTCCGTATATCTGCGCAATCTGCCGGGAATAGCTTACCGGTGCAATTATGACCGCAATTGGACAATGCGTTTTATTTCCGACGGCTGCCTTGTGCTTACCGGATATAAGCCGGAGAGTCTGCTTGAAAACAGGGATCTGTGCTATAATGATCTGATTTTACCTGCGTACAGGGAGGCTGTCTGGAACGAGTGGACAAGCGCGCTGGAACGGAAAACGGTGTATCAATTCGAATATGAAATCAGAACGGCTTCAGGAGAAACCAAATGGGTATATGAACAAGGTCAGGGCGTTTTTAACGAGCAGGACGAAGTCTGTGCGCTGGAAGGATTGATTTTTGATATTACCCCGCGTAAAAAACGTGATATCGAGAACCGGTACTTAACAGAGCATGACCTGATGACCGGGCTTTATAACAGAGGATTTTTTCAGCAGGAAAAACTGCGGCTGAACAGTGAAAGCAGCCTTCCGCTTGCCGTGATTATTGCCAATATCAACGGCGTCAGGCTGATCAACGATGCGTTTGGTCACACCGAGGGAGACAAGCTGATCATAGCGACGGCAAAAATCATCAAGAGCCTGTGCCGTCCGGAAGATGTTTTGTCCCGGACGGGCGGGGACGAATTTGGAATTCTTTTGCCCCGTACGGATTTTATGACCGCCTTTGATCTGGTCAAATCAATAAAAAAAGCTTTTATGGAATATGAAGCGGATTTTATCAGTTTGTCCCTTGGATTCGCGGTAAAAACCGACGCTCGGGAAAATATCGACCAGGTTTATAAATCCGCCGAAGAATATATGTATAAGCAAAAGCTGCTTGACCGGAAAAGTTCTCACAGCGCCATCCTTTCATCCATTAAGGCGACCCTGTTTGCCAGGAGCCAGGAAACGGAGGAACATGCCGAGAGGCTGGCAAAGCTATCCGTTAATATGGGGGCAAAGCTGAATCTTACGCAAACCAAACTGGACGAGCTCGAGCTGCTTGCGATCCTGCACGATATCGGAAAAATCGGTATAGACGACCGTATACTGAATAAGCCGGGCAAACTGAGCGAAGAAGAATGGAAAGTCATGAAAAAACATCCCGAAATAGGGTTCCGGATCGCCATGTCTTCCCCCGTATTCCAGCCTATCGCGGAGTGTATTTTGTTTCATCATGAAAGGTGGGACGGCGGAGGATATCCGCACGGCCTGAAGGGCGACCAGATACCGCTTTTGTCCCGGATCCTTGCAGTATCCGACGCATATGACGCAATGACCCAGGACAGGCCGTACCGGCATGCAATGGCCAGCAGGGATGCCATTACGGAAATCAGGGATAATTCGGGTACTCAGTTTGATCCCGAAGTTGTCCGGATATTTGTAGAGAACGAATCGTATGAAATAGAATAGACTTTAAAATATTAAATTTAAATTTCCTTTTGATTTGCATTGCGGTATTCAAAATTAAAAATTATAATAAATATAAATAGTCAAATATGTAAATTCTAAATAAAAAAGGTAGTTGGAAAGGGGTATTTGAAAATGACTGGAAATTTTGGATTGGATATTCTTCTGCTTGCCGTAATTTTGGTTGTGGTAATTATTTTTTTCTCCGGGATAAGGATCGTAAGGCCGACGTCGCGCGGACTGGTTGAGACGCTGGGCAAATATTCCAAATTCGCAACGCCCGGGTTTCACTGGATATTTCCTGGGATACAGAGGCTTTATCAGGTGAATATTACGGAGCAGATGTTTAACGCCGACCCTCAGGTGATTATTACAAACGATAATCTGAACGCTACTGTGGACGCGCAGGTATACTTTAAGATACGGGCGGATGAGGAAAGCGTCAAAAACTCGGTTTACAACGTCAACAATTACAAGGTGCAGATTGTGAACCTTGCAAGGACGACTCTGAGAAACATCATCGGCACAATGACCCTGAAATCGGCCAACAGCGAACGTGGAAAGATAAACAGCGATCTGCACGAAACGCTGAAGGAAGAAACAAGGCTTTGGGGAATCGATATTGTGCGTACGGAGCTGAAAGAAATTGAGCCGCCCAAGGACGTTCAGGAAACGATGAACAAGGTCGTAAAAGCGGAGAATGAAAAGGTAGCCGCTATCGATTTTGCGACAGCGGCCGAGACGACCGCAGACGGTATCAAACGCTCGGAAATCAAAAAAGCGGAAGGTATCAAACAGGCAAAAATACTGGAGGCGGAAGGCGAAGCGCAGGCAATCAAGCTGGTCAACGAAGCCGCCCAGCAGTACTTTGTGGGAAACGCACAGTTGCTTAGGCAATTGCAGGCTCTGGAGACGTCGCTCAAGGACAATGCTAAAATCGTTGTACCCACCGATTCCGAACTGGTCAACGTGATCGGCGAGATGTCGGGCGTACTGCCGCTTAAGAAGAAAGAGCAGCGCTGAGTCATGCCGATTCAGGCAGGTCTTCTTTTACAAACAACCGGATAGAGTGAATTCATTCCCCGCCGTACTTTTTATATGCAATTGCGCATAGATAATAAGATGGCGGGGGATGTTATGAAAAGTTTGCGTCTGACTCAAAAACAATTTGACGACTTGAATGGAATAAACGGCGGACTTACGCTTTTAGCGATCCGGATATTAATAGGCGTCATTCTGTCTTTTTGGAATGTATTTTTAACCTATTCCTATAATTCCTGGGGTTTTCAAATGGATATTTACCCGATCATATTCATTGTGCTCGGGTTTTTATATTTTATCTGTGCGCTGCTGCTTTTTTATAAAAGAAAGGCTTTTATTGCGGTATATGTAACCACCGCCGGAGCGTTTGTTTTAGTGAACGCATCGTTTCAGGGATACGGTTTTCTGTTCTATGCAGGGCTGGAAGTCCTTGCAATTATTTATTTGATGAAGTCAAAACGGGTTGCCGTCAATTTCAGGACGAAAAGGATTGAGATTACGGATATAAAATATACGGGAAAAGGGCTGAATTGGGAGCGCTTCTGACAAGTCGCGGCAAAGATCCGGATCAGCGCCTTTTTACAGGTTCCGCCGCCAGACGAAGCGGAACGGCTTGCATCTTAATAAATTTTCAGGCGGGATATATCCATATTATAACCTTCGTTTATTTTTTCAAAATGCTTTCTGACGGAGATTAAATTTTTCTTATAAAAGCTGAATGCTTCCCTCATTCCGGAAGCAAAAGGCGTATAGGTGAAACCCAGCGTCCGGGCGATTTTTTCGCCTGAATAGAGTTCATGCCGCTTCAGCGGGAAAGGAAGAGGGATTTCTTTTTCTTCAATTTCTTCCGGGCTCATAAATTCGGTTTCAAGCTCCCTGTCCGTTAATCCTGCAAGCACATTCGCCAGTTTGGTGTAAGAGATAAACTCGGGTGCGGCAAGAATATACTCATTGTCGAAAACCTCCGGTCTGCCCATGCACTTTATGAGTATCTGCACGATATCCCGGACATATACTAACTGAAAGAGCGAGAGGCTGTTCTCCGGCATTGAAAGCGACTGGCCGGACAATAAAAGATCGAAAAAATAAGATTCGCCGGGACAATAGTTATAAGGGCCGTATGCAAGCGTCGGACGGAGTATTGTGAGAGGGATGTTTTTTTCATTACAAATATCTTTTGCTTCGGCCTCCAGAAGGCGCTTGTTGAATGCGTATTCTCCAACCAGTCCCGGTCCCTGCGCAGACAGCATGGGAGAATCTTCCGTTTTGGGGTAATCGTTGGACGTTTCGTAGACTGAACAGGAACTGATTAAAATATACTGCCTTATTCTGCCCGGAAGGTTCTCCAGCAGGGCTTTAATATCGATCGGATATCTTGCGCAAAAATCTATTACCGTGTCGTAAATTAATTTGGGAAGCGTTTTCTTCAGGGCGTTCAGTTCCCTGCGGTTGCATGCGTATTCGGTAACGCCCGGAATATGAAGCGGAATCCGTCCCCTGTTGAGGACATGTACCGAGTAGCCGTCCATTCCGGCTAACTGCTGTACAAACATTCTGCCGATGAAATAACTTCCGCCGACCACCAGAATATTTCTTTTCATGATTGAACCCTCTTTTGGATTGCTGTTTACATATGATAAATTATAACATATTATCGGCACATATTGCACTACCTCAAGGATAAGATTGGTAAGTATATTCGAAATTATATTTTTATGGTACAGTATAAATAGCATTTATGAATTTTTATGAACTAAGTCATAATATGCTTCAATATAGGGAAAGGATGGATTACTTATGAAATTAAAATTTCAGGGAGCGGACAGGCAGGTAACCGGAAGCTGCCATCAAATTGAAGTAAACGGAAAAAAGTGTTTGATAGACTGCGGTATGCAGCAGGGGAGCGATGAAATGAACGACAACGCGCTGCCGTTTGACGCAAAGGCGATAGATTACGTGATCGTAACCCATGCGCACATAGATCATTCGGGCAGATTGCCCCTTCTTGTAAAAAACGGGTTCCATGGAAAGATATTTGCAACGGGAGCCACTTGCGATCTGATGGGAATTATGCTGAAAGACAGCGCTAAAATACAGGAATTTGAAGCCGAATGGAAAAAACGGAAGGGAAAAAGGGCCGGCAGAAACGGCAGCGAACCACTTTACGGTATGGAAGACGCCGAGAAAACCCTCAGATTTTTTGTTCGATGCAGATACGGAGATGTTGTGGAAATCTGCGAGGGACTGCGCGCGGAGTTTATTGACGCGGGACATCTTCTGGGATCGGCCGCTGTGCGCCTGACGCTGTCCGAAAACGGTACGGTTAAAACAATTGTTTTTTCGGGAGACATTGGCAACAAAAAACAGCCTATCTTAAGAGACCCGCAATATTTCGACTCCGCGGATTATGTTTTGATGGAATCCACCTACGGCGACAGGCTGCATCAGGAGATTCCATATAAGAACGAGGAAATAGCCAAAATATTTGACGAAACGTTCCGGAAAGGCGGAAACGTAGTGATCCCGTCTTTTGCCGTGGGCAGAACACAGGAACTTTTATACCATATTCGCGAAATTAAAGAGGACAAGCTGGTCAAAAGCATACCGGACTTTGAAGTTTATGTGGACAGTCCGCTCGCTTTTGAGGCGACGCGTATCTATGACGGCGATCTCACGGGATACGCGGATGAAGAAACGCTTCAGGTGCTGAAGGCCGGCTTTAAGCCCCTGCATTTCTCCAATTTGATCCTTTGCCAGACAACGGAGGAATCCATTGCACTGAATATGAACGATACCCCGAAGGTGATCATCTCTTCCAGCGGAATGTGCGAAGCCGGCAGGATACGCCATCACTTAAAGCATAATCTTTGGAGGAAGGAATGCGCCGTCGTTTTTGTGGGCTACCAGGCCAAAGGCACGCTTGGAAGGATGCTGCTGGATGGCGTTAAGCAGGTGAAACTGTTCGGGGAATCCATTGCCGTAAACGCGTCCATCCATAATTTTGCCGGGCTCTCGGCCCATGCCGATAAAAACGGACTGCTGGAGTGGATAGGAAGTTTTAAAACGAAACTGGAAAAGGTGTTTGTGGTGCACGGGGAAGAAGAAACCTGCCTGGCGTTCACAGAAAGCCTTAAGTCTTTGGGATATAACGCTATGGCTCCGGAGTTTGAAACCGAATATGACCTTCGCACCAGTGCTGTTGTACAGGAAGGCGTGTCTTTGGATAAACTTCTGGAGCGCAAGGAAGCCCTGCGTGCTGCCAAACCTTCCTATGCGCGGCTGGAGCGGACGGGCGAAGACCTGCTGGATCTGATCCGCCGGAAAAAAGGCCTGTCCAACAGGGATCTGGAGCGCTTTGCCGATCAGATCGCGGCGATAATCCATCACTGGGATTAAATAACCCGAAGGCCCTTTGATAAGGTCCAATTACTTTGTTATTTTTGCGCCTGTTCCTCATCGTAGATTTACTGCGCTTGCGTCACAGTACTCAAAATGCCTCGTATTTGAACCTTTCAAAGGCCTTCAGAAGTTTAAAAACACATGTATTAAATGGTAAATATCTCATGACTGTACTCCCTCTTTCGCCCACAGGGCGCGGTCGTTCCGTATTCGCTGGCGGCGGTCGGCTCCGCTCCTCAGCGTAGATTTACGCTTGCGCTGCCTCGGCACTTCGCTGCGGATTCATGCTCAGTGAGCGTTCGCCTCGTTTCATCACGCTTGAGCGTGCGCTTGGCTCCTTCCGGCAAGCCTCCCCACTTCGCTATGGGCTCGTGCTGCGCTTTAGTAAAAAAGCAAGATAACGCTTGCACTTGCCTCATGCTTAGTGAGCGTTCGCCTCGCTTCATCACGCTTGAGCGTGCGCTTAGCTCCGCTCTCAAAATGTCTTGTATTTGATATTATCAGCGGCTTTTGCAAACTACTTAAAATATTTAAAAAAATTAAATAAACTTTATTTATTTTTATAAAAATGGTTTATCAATCCGGCAATTAAGGTATTATATTCGGGAAGGGTATTCGGCGTTTTTGCAGACCTGTTTTTAACGTAAGGGGAATGGGCGCCGGATATTTCAGGGAGCAAGATTCATATGCAGGCCTTTTAAAAGGCACAACAAAGGAGGTATGTGATATGAATGCTGAAAAGTTTACGCAAAACGCCTTGAAAGCAGTACAGGAAGCGGTTCAGACCAGTATGCGTTACGGGAATCCGACCGTGGATCTGGAGCATATTCTGGACGCGCTGCTTCGGGAAAAAAACGATTTGATACCAACCATACTGACAAATTTAAAGATTGATGTACCGCAGCTTAAATCGCAGATACTGCGCAGCATAGAAAACAAGCCGAAATTAGGCGGAGCTCAGGCGCAGCCCTACCTTGCGCGGGAGACGGATGCCGCCCTCAACTTTGCCGAGCGGGAAGCCCAGTCCATGGGCGACCATTATACCAGTGTGGAGCATTTGATGCTGGCAGTGATGCATGAGGCAAAAGGGGATTTGAAATCGCTTTTGTCCAGGATGGGGATAGAGAGAAATTCATTTTTAATCGCTTTAAAACAGGTCAGAGGCAACAAGAGCGTGACCACGGATAATCCGGAAGGCACCTACGACGCGATGACCAAATACGGGATAGACCTCACAAAACTCGCGAAAGACAATAAACTGGATCCGGTGATAGGGCGGGACGACGAGATTAGGCATTCCATCCGTATTCTTTCCAGAAAAACAAAAAACAATCCCGTTATGATCGGCGAACCCGGCGTGGGCAAGACCGCCATTGTGGAAGGCCTGGCGCAGCGGATCGTGCGCGGCGATGTGCCCGAAAACTTGAAAAACAAAAAATTGTTTTCCCTGGATATGGGCGCGCTGCTTGCTGGCGCGAAATACCGGGGAGAATTTGAGGAAAGGCTGAAGGCCGTGCTGGACGAGGTCAGGGGCAGCAACGGCGAGGTGCTTCTTTTTATTGACGAACTGCACAATATTGTGGGCGCGGGGAAGAGCGAGGGCAGTATGGATGCGGGCAATATGTTAAAACCGCTCCTTGCCCGTGGCGAGCTCCGCTGTATCGGCGCGACTACTCTGGATGAATACCGGAAATATATTGAAAAAGATTCCGCGCTGGAAAGGCGCTTTCAGCCTGTAATGGTCGACGAACCCACCGTGGAGGACACCATATCCATACTGCGGGGATTAAAGGAACGTTATGAAATATTTCACGGCGTTACGATACACGATACCAGCTTGATCCAGGCTGCGGTGCTTTCCCACCGTTATATCACCGACCGTTTCCTGCCCGATAAAGCGATCGACCTGGTGGACGAAGCCTGTGCGCTCATAAAAACCGAGCTGCAGTCCATGCCTACCGAACTGGATGAGGTGAGCCGGGACATCATGCGCATGGAGATTGAAGAAACCGCCATGCTTAAGGAAACGGATGAAGTCAGCAAAAGGCGGCTGGAAACGCTGCGGAAGGAAATATCCGAGCATAAGGACGTTTTAAAGGCTTTAAAAGCAAGGTGGGAAAAGGAAAAGGAATCCATCGGGCGCATCCATGACCTGAAAGAAAAGCTGGAGAGCATCCATCATGAAATTGAAATGGCAGAGTCCACCTATGATCTGAACAAAGCGGCCGAACTGAAATACGGCAGGCTTCCGGTGGTGGAAAAAGAGCTGGAAAAGGCCAGGCAGGAAGCCGAGCGGGGGGAACATACCCTCTTGCGGGAAAGCGTAACGCCGGAGGAGATCGCAAAGATCGTTTCCCGGTGGACCGGGATCCCCGTTTCGCGGATTGTACAGGGGGAACGGGATAAACTGCTGCATCTGGGCGAAATACTTCATAAGCGTGTGATCGGCCAGGATGAGGGCGTGGATAAGGTGGTGGACGCCATCATCCGTTCGCGCGCCGGGATCAAGGATCCGAACCGGCCGATCGGTTCGTTCTTGTTTCTGGGACCGACCGGCGTCGGAAAAACAGAACTTGCAAAGACGTTGGCCGAGGCGCTGTTTGACAGTGAAAGCAATATGATCCGCATCGACATGTCCGAATATATGGAAAAACATTCTGTGGCCCGGATGATCGGCGCGCCTCCGGGATATGTGGGGTATGAGGAAGGCGGACAACTGACCGAAGCGGTGCGCCGCAAACCCTATTCGGTGATATTGTTCGACGAAGTGGAAAAAGCCCATGCAGATGTGTTTAATGTAATGCTGCAGATATTGGATGACGGACGCATCACGGATTCTCAGGGCCGTACGGTGGATTTCAAAAACACCATTCTGATCATGACGTCCAATATCGGATCGCAGTACCTGCTGGAAGGCGTGGACCAGGAGGGGGCGCTCAAACCCGGCGTGGCAGAATCCGTAATGGGAGAACTGAACAGGTATTTCCGTCCGGAGTTTTTAAATCGTCTGGACGATGCCGTGCTCTTTAAACCGCTTACGCAAGACGAGATTTCAAGAATAGCCGATCTGATGGTCGCAGCCGTACAGAAACGGCTTTCAGACCGGGGCATCCGTATAGTTTTGGAGGATTCCGCCAAAAAGACGGTGATCCGGAACGGTTATAATCCGGTATATGGAGCGCGGCCGTTAAAACGGTATATTCAGAGCACGATTGAGACGCTTATCGGACGCGCGATCATATCGGGAGAAGTTCAGGACAATACAGAGGTGCATTTTGCAGCGCAGAACGGTGAGATAACGATACAAAAAAACAGATAAAAAGCGGGGGCGGAAAACATTCTATCCGGAATGGTATCCGTCTTTGTTTTTCAAAAGGATTAACCAGGGATTTTGGCTATGGGCGAATATGCAAAACAGGTAACGGCGGCAATCATCCGCCAGGACAAAAAAATTTTGATTGCGCAGAGGGCAAGAGACGACGAATGTCCGCTGATGTGGGAATTTCCGGGCGGAAAGATCGAACCGGGAGAGACCGCGGAGGAGTGCGTCGTCCGTGAGATAAAAGAGGAACTGGAACTCGACATCGCTGTACTGGATGTTTACGCGCGCATCCTTTACCGCCTGAGGGGACGGGAGATTCCCATTACCTTTTTTAATGCGGAGATAACTGGCGGAACGATGCGGCTTAATGTACATGAGGATGCGCGGTGGATCGATTTAAGCGAGATTCCAAACTATACGTTCATGCCGCCGGATGTGGAAGTTGCTAAAAAGCTGCAAAACGGCGCTTCGCCGCTTTAGTTTGTTCGGGCGGCTCAAACTAAAAATGAAAAGGAGAAATGGATATGGGGATTTATGATTTTGCAATCGGCATGGAGAAGGACGGAGAAAAGTATTACCGGGAGCAGGCTCAAAAAAATGAGGGCAACCCACTGGGAAAAGTCTTTTTTATGCTTGCTGAAGATGAGAAGCGTCACGCCAAAATTTTGGAGGATAAAGCGGAAAACGGCAGCTATGAACTTTCCGATCATGGGACATTGGCCGGTTTCAAAAGCATTTTTCAGGATATCGGGGATTTTAAGAGCGAGATAGAGGCGATTCCGGGACAGTTGGACTTGTATGCCATGGCAATGGAAATGGAGAAAAAAAGTATAGAGTTGTACGGGGGATTTTTATCAAAAGCGCAGGATAAATCTTCCAAAGAAGTGTTTACATATCTTATCGGGCAGGAGCGGGAACATTTCGCAATCTTGGAAGAATTGATGGAAATGGTACGTCATGCCCGGGATTGGGTGGAGTCGGCCGAGTTTGGCATCAGGAAGGATTATTAATCACGGCCGGCTTTGAATATTGACTGATGTGGTATACACCGCCTTTTTGGGGATATTCTTGTTTACTCTCCCCAGGCTCTCAGGGACGGATCCTGAACATGCAAAACTTAAATCCGGTATACCGGTATTAAACTTTTTTTAAAGGAAAAGATATTTGATATGAGCGAGGAAAAAAAACAGGCCGGATGGAAAGCCGACCGTGCGCACAAGCTGGATAACGAAGAGCGGCGAAAAATGCTGCCGCCCGCGCAGACGCTTAAAAAACTTGGTCTGACCGAAGGAATGAATTTTCTGGACGCCGGTTGCGGTATCGGCTACTTTACACTTCCCGCGGCACGTATAGCCGGAGGGAATGCAAAGATTTATGCTGCGGACATATCGGCCGATATGCTCGGCATTCTGTCCGAGAAGGCCGTGCGTGAGGAACTCTCCAATATCGCCGTGGTACTGGCGGACGAATATGATTTGAAAATTGAGAAAGATTCAGCGGATTTTGCATTGTGCTGCAATGTCATGCACGAGATCGGCAATAAAAAGAAGTTCGTTCATGAGATTGCAAGGGTTTTGTCTCCCGGCGGAAAACTTGCGGTAATCGAATGGAAAAAGATCAAAGGAGAACGCGGCCCGGCCGCCGAAGAACGGATAGCGCCGGATGAGATGAAAGAACTTCTTTTAAAATGCGGTTTTCAAATCTTGCAGCAAATGGAACTCAACGAAGATCTGTATGCGATGACCGCAGAAAAAGTTTCAGGCCGCTCATAAAATGAATTTGTTTTTAAAACCGGTTATTGTATTTTAAGAAGCGCCGCCTTTCATTTTTTACCGTTGCGTTTGATTGATTCCGCCTTTTTTCACCAAAAGAAAGGCGGATTTTTATTGTAAAAATGTTGACAAAAGTTTTTAAACGGAATAATATATCAACATGATATATATCGAAACGATATAACGGAAGGACGGTTAAATGAATGCTGGAATATATCATACTGGGGTTCTTAAAAGACTGCGAAATGAGCGGATATCAATTAAAGCATAAAATGGCAAAAAGCACTTCCAATTTTTTTGACGCAAGCTTTGGAAGCATTTATCCGGCCCTCAAAAAAATGGAGGCCCGCGGATCCATTGCCGGCCGTGATGTCGTAGAGGGCGGAAAACTGAAAAAGATTTACTCCATAACAGAGAACGGGAAAACGGAATTTATGGACTGGCTGGAAAAACCCATCGAAATAACAAAAAACCGGCCTGATCCGCTGGTAAAGTTGTTCTTCTTTGGATTCTTATCCAGGGAAAAAGCGATTCAAAATATCAGGCAGTTTGTTTCGGACACAGAAAAGATTTTATCCGGACTCGTGCAATATGAGCCTGAAGTAAAGAAAATGGCGGATATATACCAGTATTCCACGATTATTTTTGGGATCGGGTATTATTCGTTCCTGATAAGATTCTGCAACGATTTAATCAATAAAATTGAAGGAGGCGCGTCATGAAGATTTGCGTTTTAAACGGAAGCCCCAAAGGGGAGGCGGGCATCACCGTACAGTATGCCAGGTATATGCAGAAAAAACTGCCCGATAATGAGTATGTTTATTTCAACATAGCGCACGATATCAAAAAGATTGAAAAGGACGAATCATTTTTTCAGGGGATTATGGAAGCGATTGAAACAAGCGACGGGGTGGTCTGGGCTTTTCCGCTGTATGTTATGATGGTGCATGCCCATTATAAACGATTTATCGAGCTTGTCTTTGAAAGAGGGCGGGCGGATTCGTTCCGCGGAAAATATGCTGCGCTGGTCGCGTCTTCCATTCATTTTTACGATAACACGGCTATAAATTACATGCACGCTGTTTGTGACGATCTCAAAATGTCTTTCTGCGGATATTTTTCCGCCGACATGCACGATTTTATGGAGGAAAAAAAGCGAACGGATTTTTTGATATTTGCCCAAAATTTTTTGGACTGTATGGCTGCAAAAACCGATCTGCCCAAAACCTACGAGCCGGTTTCAACGGAAAAAATCAATTATACGCCCGCGTTACCGGATTCTTCGCTGGATGTGAAAGGACAAAGAACCGTCATTCTGACTGACTCTGCGGAAATGGACGAAAACATTGGCAAAATGGTCGAGCGGTTCAGGCTTCTGACCAATGCGGATGTGATCGATATTTCAAAAATCAGCATCCTCTCGGGTTGTCTGGGATGTATTGCATGCGGTTTTGACAACGAATGCGTTTTTCACAGAAAAGACGATATCGAAAAAACATACGGAGCGATTGAAAACTACGATATTATTGTTTATGCGGGAACAATCAGGGACCGTTATTTATCCGCCAGGTGGAAAATGTTTATCGACAGAAGATTTTTTAAAACACATCAGCCTCATTATACCGGCAAACAAATCGCATTTCTTGTTTCGGGACCCCTCCGCCAGAATCAAAACCTGCTCGAAATATTAGATGCGCTCGTGCAGTTGGAGTTTTCTAATTTCTGCGGCGTACTGACCGATGAATATTCGTCGTCGGAGGAAATTGACCGGACAATGGACGGACTCGCCAAAAGGATGATCGATTATTCCATGCGGAAATATATCCAGCCAAAAACATTCCTGGGAGTGGGCGGATTCAAACTTTTCAGGGATGACATGTGGGGCCGCCTGCGCTTTCCATTTCGGATGGACCACAGGTATTATAAAAAGCAGGGATTATATGATTTTCCGCAGAAAAATATAAAATCAAGGTTCCAGAACGCCTTTCTGCTGTTTTTGATCAAATTCCCAAAAATAAAAAAACAAATCCGTGAAAAAATGAAGGATTATATGATTATGCCCTATGCAAAAATACTGGATAACGAATAAGACAAAGTTGGGTTTTCAGCGGCCTGCGGCGTGAATACGCCGTATTTTTTTTAAAATGATTGACAACTGACTCGGAGTGATGTATAAAATATATAACGACGTGATATAATATGTCATGATATATTATGAGGCGATATAAGGAGGCGGTCCAAATGGATCTGTTGAAGGCGCAAAAAAGATTTATCCCCATGAGCGAGACAATGTTTTATATTCTGCTTTCGCTCAGGGAGGAACGGCACGGCTACGGGATCATGCTTCATGTAAAAGAACTTACAAAAGGCAGGATTGTGCTGGGAGCGGGAACGATTTACCAAAGCATAAGCAAACTGCAGGAGGATGATCTGATCAGCGCCGGGGACGAAATCGACCGGAAGAAAATGTACCGGATTACCGGACTGGGCAATGAAATTTTAAAAATAGAAGCGGCGAGGATAGCGGAGCTATATAAAAATTCGGAGGGATTAAGATGAAAAACAAGAAATTGGTATGGTTTTCTGCTTTTACAAAGGTTGTGCCTGCGGAATACGAGGCATGGATGGAAGATATGGAAGCGCAGGGATGGCATCTTAAAAAAATAGGGCAATGGAGTTCGCTCCGGATGACATTTTACCGCAGTAAGCCGCATAAATACCGTTACGTTTTCGATATGCAGCCCTTCCCCAAAAAGGAATATATAGCGACTTACGAACAATTCGGCTGGGAATTTGTGGGCCAGATGGCCAGCGCGTTTATTTGGCGGAAGGAATATAAATCCGAGCGGCCCGAGGCTTTTACGGATGCCGAAAGCCTGGAAAAACGCGGCCGCAGAACAGCCGGGGCTGCATCGGTTTCCATGATAATATTCTGGACAGGGGTGGCTGTTATTTCAACCGTTCTTGGGGTATTGTACGGCAGGATGTCTCAGGAAGACAGAATAGAGCTTATTGCTGTGGATGTTTTTATCGGCGTGCTTGCGGTACTGATGTCCATTGTGGTGCGGAAGATTTATAAAAACAGAAACAAATAATTCAGGCCTCTTAAGAAGCCTAACTACTCTTTCAAAGTTAAAATAATTTAATTTTGTTAAGTCCCCCTTGACATTATATCGGCTTACGATATAAAATATATCGTAAGCCGATATAACGGATAACGATACAAAAGGGGGGTTTTGTATGCCCGAAAGTCAGGAACGGGGAGCGCTTACCGAAGCGGTATATTATATCCTGCTCTCATTATACGAACCCATGCATGGGTACGGTATCATGCAATACGTAGCCGAGCTAAGCGGCGGAAGGGTGGCGCTTGGGCCGGGAACGCTTTATGGCGCGATATCCACCCTGCTGGAAAAGAAATGGATCGAAGCGGTATCAGGCGAACGGGATTCCAGAAAAAAACAGTACAGGGCCACTTCCCTGGGAAAACAAGTTTTAAAAGATGAAATAGAGAGGCTTTGTGAACTCCTTGAGAACGGAAAAAAGATATTGGGGAGGAGCGAAAAATGAAACATAAGGTGTACAGGGCTATCATCAATTACAGGAAGGAAGAAGCCTGGCTGAACAGGATGGCGCAAAAAGGGCTGCATTTGGTAGATTATACATTTTGCCGCTATCTGTTCGAGGAAGGAAAGCCGGGGGAATATATTTACCGGATGGAATTGCTGAAAAATATGCCGGGAGACCCTGAAACCGACGCGTATTTACGGTTTATGGAGGAAAACGGCGTTGAGTGCGTCTCCACCTTCTGGAGATGGGCATATTTCAGAAAGAATGCCGGTGAAGGAAACTTTGAAATATATTCGGACCGGAAAGATAAGATAAAACATGCAAGAAGGGTGATCGGACTGATGCTGACGCTTTTCTTTTTGAATCTTGGATGTGCCCTAAGCAACCTGGGGCTGGGTCTGGATCACCTGAGAGAAGGATTCCTAGGATTCAACGCCTATTTTTCCGCGCTTAATTTTACCGTAGCCGTCGTGCTTTTGATCATTACGGTTTCTCAGGTCAGGATCATAAGAGATCTCAAAAAGGACAAAGGTATCATGGAATGATATGTATCAAGCCGGTTGTTGATTCTGAAGTCAGATATCGCTTGCGCTGGAATAAAAAAATTTTATGGGAGGAACGGAAATGAAAAAATTGCGGACTGTAAGCATCGTTATTTTGGCTTTCACCATTGCGGGATTTATAGCATGCCGTTTTACCGTCCCGTTTCCCGACTGGCTGGTGCGTATAAATGGCGTGCTCATGTTGGCCGCCGCCTTTACCTTTGTGTTCAGTTCAGTGAAACTTGCAATGAGCAGGAAGTAGATTTCAATTTGCCGGGTGCGCCGCGGTCTGGTATAATGGATAAAATTATATGAAAAGGAGGGTTATCATGAAAAAAACAGCACTGATTTTTGTACTGCTCATTGTGATTGCAATCCTGGGCGGCTGTGCTTCGGGCGTAAGCGGACAGCAGAGTTCCGCGGCGGCTCCGGCGTCGGAGGCGCCTTCGGCGGCGCCAAAAGAAGAAGATCCGCCGGTTTCTGTGCAGCCTTCTGCAACAGAAAAGGCTGAAACGCAAGCCCCATCCCCATCCGAGGTCCCGGAGGAAATAAACGATACGGGCGTCTACCAGGGACAGGCGGACAATAATTTTATAGAAATCAAGCTAGACAGCCAGCCCGAAGAAAGCGCGTATATGGTTTTCATGCTCACGGACGGGATGAAAAGCAATTTTGACGATCTGCAGCTGGAGACCGGGGAATGTGTCCAATTGAGATATTACAAAAACGAAGCCGGACAGCTTGTACTGGTCGCATTATCAAGGCTGGAAGCCGGGTGAGGGTTTTAATAACATCCATGTTCGGATGTTCGGATTTATTGCTCATAAATGAAGCATCCTTAGGGGGTCCTTGGGGATGCTTTTTTGAATTTAAATATGACATCGTTTTGTCAGGTATTTATGGTATACTGGTTCTGGGTGATGAAATGCAAATCGAAAGATTGTTCGAAACGGTATATATTTTGATGCAAAAGGGCAATGTAACGGCAAAACAGCTTGCGGACAGGCTGGGGGTCACCGTACGCACGGTGTACCGCGATCTGGATGTTTTGAGCGCCGCGGGGATACCCGTTTATACCAGCCAGGGGAAAGGCGGAGGCATACGCCTGCTGGAAAACTTTGTGTTGGACAGATCCCTGCTGACCGGAGACGAACAGAAGGAAATGCTGGCCGCGCTGCAAAGCCTAAAGGCCACGCAGGCAGCCGATACGGACGGCGTTCTGAAAAAGCTTGGCGTTCTTTTTAAGCAGAAGGATGCAAACTGGGTGGAAATCGATTTTTCAAATTGGGGACCTTTTGACCGCGAAAGGTTTTTAACTCTGAAAACGGCCGTGCTCCAAAAGAAAGTGGTATCGTTTGAATATTACAATTCGCGCGGAGAAAAAACCGAAAGGCGGGCGGAGCCTCTCCAATTATGGTTTAAAGACAGGGCATGGTTTCTCAAGGCCTTCTGCCTGAACCGCGGGGCGCCTCGGATTTTCAAGCTTTCCCGGATGAAGCATATTGCGCTGACGGATATTATGTTCGAGCGGGATTTGTCCCAGTTGGAATATGAGCCTCAAGGCGGCGAGCCTTTCCGCACGGTTTGGCTAAAACTGAAATTTACTGCCGGTATGGCTTACCGGGTGTGGGATGAATTTGAGGAAAGCTGTATCCATGAAAACGGGGACGGCAGTTTTACGGTTCTAACCGCCTATCCGGAAGATGAGTGGGTGTACGGATATATCCTTTCGTTCGGCAGCGGCGTTACGGTCCTTGAACCCGGCTACATCAGGGAAGGGATACTTTCGCGTCTGAAAGCTGCGATGCAGAATTATTGCCGGCAAACATGACATGCAGTTGTCATGTTATGAGTGCTATGATTGAGAAAAAAGGAGGATTCAGATATGGAAGAGATGCTTGATTATACCAAAAAATATAAAGACCTTTATCTGCCCGGACGGGAACCCGCTGTCGTAGATGTGCCGCGCATGCCTTTTATTATAATCGAAGGAACAGGCGACCCCAACGGGGAGGAATTCGGGCAGGTGGTGGAGGCGCTCTATGGGTTTTCCTATACTATTAAAATGTCCTATAAGAGCAAGAACGTACCGGAGGGGTATTACCCTTATAAGGTTTTCCCGCTGGAGGGGATCTGGGATTTAGTGGACATCACAAAAATGCCCACCGACAAAAGCAACTTTAAATACTCCATGATGATCCGTCAGCCCGACTTTGTGACCCCTGCGTTTTTTGAAAAAACCAAAGATCAGTTAAAGAAGAAAAAACCGAATCCGTTCCTGGACAAGGCGGTTTTCCGCGAAGCCGCCGAAGGACTGTGCTGCCAGATGATGCATATCGGAAGCTACGACGACGAACCGGCCAGCTTTGATAAAATGGCGGACTATTGCGGTAAAAACGGCTTTTTACGTATCTCCAAAACGCATCGGGAGATCTATATTTCCGATCCGCGCAGGACGGACGCGGCAAGGCTCAGGACGGTGCTCCGGTTCCAGGTAAAAAAAGGCGGCTGAAATGGAATATGTCCCCGCCAAAACCATTCTTTCCGGATACCGGGATTTGAATCCCTGGTTTGGCGTCAATTACAACATGAATATCTACAAGGGCTGCTCCCATGGGTGCATTTACTGTGACAGCAGGAGCGAGTGCTACCGCGTGGATGATTTCGACCGGGTACGGGTAAAGAAGGACGCGATTGCGACGATCCAAAGGGAACTATCGGTAAGGCGCAGGAAGGGCGTGGTGGGTACCGGCGCGATGAGCGATCCCTATAATCCTTTTGAGGAGGAATTGTGCCTGACAAAAGAGGCGCTTTCTTTGATCGACGCATACGGATTCGGCGCCTGCATCTGTACAAAGAGCGGCCTGGTGACGCGGGATGCCGACATTTTATGCAGTATCGGTGAGCATTCGCCTGTGTTGGTAAAAATAACAATCACAGCTGCGGACGACGCCTTATCCAAAAAAATCGAACCGCTGGCGCCAAGATCCTCGCACAGGTTTGCGGCGGTAAAAACTCTCGTCCAAAACGGGATTTTTACCGGAATACTGCTCATGCCCGTGCTGCCTTTTATTTCGGACAACGATGAAAATATTCTGGGTATTGTGCGGAATGCGGCGTCAAGCGGTGCAAAGTTTATTTATCCGGCATTCGGGGTAACGCTCCGGCAAAATCAGAGGGATTGGTATTTTCAAAAACTGGATGCGCTGTTTCCGGGTTTGAAACAGGAATACCTGCGGCAGTTCGGCGGAGCATATGCATGCACTTCCCCGAGAGCGCGGCGGCTTTGGGAGATTTTTCAGAGGGAGTGCGAAAAACACGGGATACTGTTTCGTATGGACGATATCATACAGGAGTACCGGAAAAGCTATACGCAAAATCAACTGTCTTTTTTGTAAAGGGAGGGATGAGAATGGATGCAGGTTTAATGGAGAAAATTCTAAAAATGGAAGGCAAAGAAATTGAAGACCTGGCAGCCGGTCTGGACCAGAAAGAGATACCCGCGCTTGTAGCCGCGCTGGCATCTAAAAAAGACGAGGAAAGATACCCTGCTTTTCTGCTGCTCCGGGCGTTGTCCGGCATCAGGGGGGATCTGTATCCTTACTGGGATACTTTTATGGAAAAGCTAAAGAGTGAAAATTCCTATCAGCGCACCATAGGCCTTGTTATGCTGGCGGGCTGCGCAAAGTGGGACGCTGACAACAAAATGGACGAAATGATCGGACTGTATCTGTCTTTCACCAGCGACGAAAAGGCGGTGACCGTCAGGCAGTGCATCCAGAGCATTGCCTCAATCCTGCCTTATAAAAGGCACCTGCACGGCACGATTGCAGAGAAACTGATGTCCGTTAAAATATCCGGGAGAAAAGAATCGCAGCAAAAACTTGTTTTAAAGGACATATTGGGTATTCTGCTCCAAATACGGCAGTATGGACCAAATGAACGGATAGACGGATATATTGAAGAAGCGCATCTGTCACTGGATAAAAAAACGGCAAAAGAAATCTTTGGCTAGGCAGGCATTTACCTCACGGTTTACGGTGTTACAAGAGCGTGATATACTGGGGAGAATACGGAATTGACCAAAGAGGCAAGGCGTTATATGGATATTGGCGGACACGGTATTTGGAATCGTCTTGTTGGTAGCAGGCCTTGTTTTCAGGGCGTGGCTTCCCAAAAAAATCAGTGATTTTGTGGGATACCGGACGGCGCGCTCTATGAAAAATCAGGATACCTGGGAGGAAGCAAACAAGTACTCCGCGCGGATGATGATACGTTTCAGCCTGACGGCAATTACCGTAGGATTTGTATGCGGATTGCTTCTGAAGGTCCCCGGCGTTTTTATATCCGAAGGATTTGCGCTGACGACGGTTTTTTACATGATTTACCTGACTGAAAAGCATCTGAAAACATTGTTTGACGAAGACGGAAACCGTTTGGAAACGAAAAATAAGTAATTTGATAACCAAATTTATACAATAAAAGGTAAAACCCGGCAATTTCGGCGAGAAAATGCCGGGTTTTTTGGCAGAAAACGTAAAAATATGATTGTTTTTATATGCAAAATAAGGCAAAATAATATATAATTAATCTAGTTTGCTCAAATCTTGAATACGAGAAAGATTTTCATATTATAAATTATTTGAATTTTTTACACAGATGGAGAAATATATGGAGGATAGTTTTTACAAGGACATAATCGCGCAGTCCCCTATTGCGTATTCTTATCACAGAATTATATTGAATAAAGAAGGTTTGCCTTGTGATTATGAATTTTTGGAAATTAATAAGAAATTTGAGGAATTGGCAGGTTTGCCGGCCCGGGACATTGTCGGAAAAAGGTTAACGGAATTGGCGTCTGAAATCCGGACGGGAGATTTTGATTGTGTTGCCGCATTCGGAGAAGTTGCAATTAGTGAGAAGAACCTCGTTTATGAAGAATATTTTCCGCTGCTGAAAGGTTACTTCAGGATGCATGCGCATTCTCTTAAAAAGGATTATTTCATGATTTGCTACTGCAATATTACGAAGGAAAAAATGCATCTGTTGGAACTGGAGAAGCTTCAAAGCTATTCCGAGGAATTGCTGAAAATGCGTCCCTGCAACATGGATTATCAGAAGATCCTTAACAATATAATGAATATATCCAGGTCCAAATACGGGCTGCTGCTTTTATATGATGAAAGCAGGGACCGGTTTTCGGTTGCCGCCCTCTCCGGAGATAAAGAGAAAATGCAGGAAGGAAGCCGGATCTTTGGCTTTGACCAGGTTGAAAAAGGGTGGAGCCACAAAAGCGCAGAAAGTCAAAAAGGATGGGAAAGGATTCAGGTTCATTTCTCCGAACTGCACAGGATCATTGGAAGATCCATCCCCCACCCCCTTATCACGCAGGTTATAGAATGCCTGGACAGCGATGAACTGACGGTAATGCGGATTCTGTGCGAAGGTAGAATACTGGGCGATATAGTTTTGATAATGCAAAGAGGGATGCAGGCCGAAAACCTTAATTTGATAGAGATTTATTCCAGGCAGATCGGAATGTTCCTGATACGTAACAAAGCCGAAGAACAGCTGCTCCAAAACGAAGATAAGCTGGTTGCAAGCGAACAAAGGCTGAGATCCATGATCGCAAATATTTCGGACGTGATTTTAATTGTGGATGAGAACGCGGTGGTAAAATACTCAAGTCCAAACATGGAGGAACGGTATGGCTGGACGGAAGAAGATTTTAAAGACGTGCCGTCCTGGGAAGTGTTCCACCCGGACTGCAGGGAACTCCTTCAGGAAGAATTCGTGGCAATACTGAAGACGGACGGAATCAAAAAGACAATGGAGGCCAAGTACCTGTGCAAGGACGGCAGCTACAGGGATATTGAAATTACCGGGGTGAATCTAAAGAAAGACCCGAACATACAAGGGCTTCTGCTAACTTACCATGATGTAACCGAACGTAAAAAGCAGGAAGCGAAACTGCTGTACATGGGGTATCATGATCCGCTGACCGGCCTTTACAACCGTGCTTTTTTTGAAGAAGAAACAAGCAGGCTGGACACGAAAAGGCAGCTTCCCTTGTCGGTGGTGATCGGAGATATCAACGGGCTTAAGTTGATCAATGATGTGATCGGCCATGCTGAAGGCGACAGTCTGCTTCGGAAAATTGCCGGTATTTTAAAAAAATGCTGCAGGAAAGAAGATATTTTGGCCCGGACAGGCGGGGACGAATTCGGAATCCTTCTGCCCAAAATGAGCATGGAAAACACGAAAAGAATGGTGGACCGCCTGTATGCTGCATGCGAAGAGGATAAAGATGAAAACAGCCTGTATACCGCAAGCATTTCTTTGGGGTATGCTACAAAAACAGAAGAAACCGAATCCATAGACGACAAGATCAGGCTGGCTTCAGAACATATGAGCAAACGCAAGCTCCTGGAGAGAAAAAGCCTTCATAATTCCATACTGTCCTCATTTAAGGCGACAATGATTGAAAAAAGCCAACACACAGAGGAGCATGCCGAGAGGCTCATCCGGCTTTCACGAAAATTAGGCATGGAAATGAAACTGACGGACGAGCAGCTGGATGAACTGGAACTTTTAAGCACACTGCATGATATCGGGAAAATAAGCATTGACGAATCCATTTTGAATAAAAAAGAAAAACTTACCGAGGATGAGTGGTCGCTAATCAGAAAACACCCGGAAGTGGGCTATCGGATAGCCATGTCTTCTCTGGAGCTGATGCCGATCGCGGAATATATTATGTGCCATCACGAGCGCTGGGACGGCAAAGGTTATCCCCAGGGAATTGCGGGGGACGATATTCCGTTGCTTTCCCGTATCGTTGCGGTTACCGACGCATATGACGCGATGACAAACGAACGGCCTTACAGAAAACCGATCTCCAAAAAGGAAGCAGTCCACGAAATCCTGTCAAACGCAGGCACGCAGTTTGATCCCACGGTTGCCAGGCTTTTTGCACGTCTTTTATCACGTAAAAAAGATAAATAAAAACTTTCAACAAAATGTTTAGCATGTAAAAAATCCGATATCCGTATTCCAGTTGATATATGCACATCCATCCGGCAGGGCAAGCCTTGCCGTTATTTGTTTACAAAGAATTTGTTGAAATTTATGAAATAAATCCGCAGAGACAGAATGTTTAAGGATTGAGTTTATATCCAATAATAATAAAAGGTTGTAGTCACCGGCAAACTCGTGCGTTTCCGGAATTATTCCGTTTTCCTTGGGAACATTTCGAGTTTTCGCAAACCGTTCGATAGAAAACCATTTTGCCGTATGCATAAAGGATATCACCCAACGCAAGAGAATGGAGGATGCTCTTTTGGATAGTGAAAAAAAGGCCAGAGACAAATTGGAAAATATTTTATCATCCGGGAGCGATATCGGCAATCTGGAACTCTCCGATATCATGGATATGGAGGAAATAAAATCAATGATGGACGATTTTTACAGGATAACAAAGGTACCCGCAGCCATCATGGATAATCATGGGAACGTCGTTTTCTCCAACGGTTTGCAGGATATCTGTACAAAATTTCATTGGAACAATCCCGAAACGGAAAAACATTGCGCAAAATCACGGAGCGTGCAGGAGAGCGGTTTTACGGCAAACATGTGCGGGAATCATTTATATCATATGACTGCGCCGGTCCGCGTAAACAACCGGCAGCTTGGGTATTTGCTGATCGGCCAGTTTTTGCTGGAGAATGAAAAAACGGACCCCGAAATTTTTAGAAGACAGGCCCGCCAATACGGATTTGAAGAAAAAGAGTATCTGGCTGCGCTGGCCAAAGTTCCCCGGATCAGCCGGGAAAAAGCGGAGACCGTCATGTCGTTTTACGTTAAGTTTGCGGATATGCTGTCCCTGCTGAGCTTCCGCAATGTACAGCTTGCCAGGTCCCTGATGCAGGCTGAAAATACCAAAATGCTTTTAAAGTCCAGCATTGAAGGTTCCAAGGAAATCATTATGGCTATGCTGGACAAAAATTACCGCTATTTGTTTTTTAACCGGGCGCACAAAGATTTTATGAAGAAACTTTATGGACAGGAGCCAGCTATTGGGCAGTCGGTATTCGAGAAAATTAAGCATGAAGAAGACCGGAAGCTGATCAAGGAAAATCTTGACAGGGCTCTCGCGGGAGAATCCCATTATTTGATCCATGAATACGGAGACAAAAAAAAGATATATTTCGAATCTTTTTTCAGCCCTATATACAATAACCCGGGCGAAGTTATAGGCGCAACCGCTTTTTCAAGGGATATCAGCGGGCGAATGAGGATCGAAAAGGCTCTTGAGGCCAGCGAAGCCAGAAATAAAGCCATGCTTTCCAATATATCGGACGTGGTCCTAATTTTGGATCGGGAAGGGCGCTGTAAATATGTGAGTCCCAATGCGGAAGAAAAGATTGGATGGAAACCTAAACTAAATGACGATCTCATTGCTCTCAGAACGATACATCCGAATGACCGGGGAAAAATAAAGTCCGAATTCCGTTCCCTGCTGGGATCCCCGGGATCCAAATTAACCACGGAAATAAGATATTTAGGCTCGGATGCAAAGTACCGTTATTTAGAATTGACCGGCGTGAATCTGATTTTTGATCCAAATATCAGGGGAATATTGGTGAATTTCCATGACATCACCGAACGTAAGATAAAGGAAAAGGAGATCGTTTATCTGACCGAACACAGCACCCTGACGGGCCTTTACAACCGGCGGTATTTTGACCTTGAGAAGAGAAGGATGGACAATGCGGACAACCTACCCCTATCGGTAATTATCGGGGATATCAACGGCCTTAAACTGATCAACGACGCTCTGGGGCATGCTGAAGGCGATAAAATGATTATTGAGATAGCCGGGATACTAAAAAAATGTACAAAAAAAAGAGACGTGCTGGCTCGTACCGGCGGCGACGAGTTCAGCATCCTGCTTCCCCGTACAAGCAGTGAAGAGGTATATGCAATCATAAAGAAAATTCATGCGGCATGCAGGGAACACAAAACAAAGAGCGAAATATACTATACGAGTATTTCTATGGGATATGCCACCAAGACCCGGGAAAGCGAGAGTTTCGACGCTAAAATCAAGGAAGCCGAGGACAATATGTATAAACGCAAACTCCTTGAGCATAAAAGCCTGCACAGTTCGATAATTTCATCCATCAAAACCACCATGCTTGAAAAAGATTTTCAGACCGAGGAACATGCCGAAAGGCTGGTGCTTTTGTCCAGCGCCCTGGGGCATGCGCTCAATATTACAAGCGAACAGATGGACGAACTTGAACTGCTGAGTACCCTGCATGATATAGGTAAAATCGTGGTGGAAGATAAGGTATTAAAAAAGAAGGGGACTCTTGCTCCCGATGAATGGCGGCAATTGAGAAAACATCCGGAAGTGGGATACAGGATCGCGTTGGCGTCTCCCGAACTGATTCCCATCGCGGAATACATTCTGTGCCATCATGAAAGATGGGACGGGAAGGGATACCCGCAGGGCCTTTCCGGGGAAGAAATCCCCCTTTTATCCCGCATAATTGCCTTAACCGATTCGTACGACGCCATGACGCAGGACAGGCCTTACAGGAAAGCGATGTCCAAGGAAAAAGCTATAGAAGAAATCCGGAAAAACGCGGGAGGGCAATTTGACCCCGGAATTGCGGAAGTTTTTATAAACGACGTACTCTTAAACGAAGACTATTGAGCATTTTTTTTGACTCATATTTCAGAAGCCGTACGAGTATATACTAGTGAAATATGAGGAAAAATTTATCATGATGCCGTGCGGTTTGCACAAAATCATATAAAAGAGGTGAAAAAAAATGAAAAATTCGTTTGACGAACAGGATGATTACCAACAAGACATTCTTGGCATGGACGCATTTTTATTTTCGGATCCGAGAGATTGGGCAGATGACGGTTACGGCCGGCCCGGGCTGGACGAATACGGCGGATATGAGGATTATGATCCGGAATACTATGAGAACGAAGAATATGAAGAAGATTATGACGACGAGGATTATGAATAAAACGTAAAGGCCTTTGAAAGGAACACTACACGGAATACAGCGAAACCCCGAAAAAATTTTTGCTTTTCGGGGATTTTTTATGTGTCGGATCCGGATGGCTAAAGCGGGGGATAGTTTTTTGAATTTAAGAAAAAATATCCGAATGAAAACAAATAACAGGAAAGAATGCCGACGCACAAAACCGGCATTTTATAGTATAATGATATAAAAATGAGGAAAAAAAGGAGAAAGCATATGAAAAAGCTGATACTGGTCACATCTCCTCCGGCATCCGGAAAGACGACTCTGGCAAAGGCATTGGCCAAGGCAATGCGTGATACGGTGTATCTGGATAAGGACACCCTGGTCCCTTTGTCCATAAAAGTTTTTGAAGCGGCAGGCGAACCCGTCAACCGGAGCTCCGAATTTTTTGAAACGCATATCCGGGATGTGGAGTACGAAGTTATACTGGATTTTGCGGCGGAAGCGATACAGTTTGATTCGAACGTGATTATCAATGCGCCTTTCAGCGAGGAAATACGGGACAAAAAATATATGGAGGAACTGCGGCGAAGGTTTGAAAAACTTGGAGCACTGGTTTGTGTGATCTGGATCAGCTGCAGCATAGAAACCACACACCGAAGAATGAAAGAAAGGGATTCCTCCAGGGATACCTGGAAGCTGGCGCACTGGGACGAATACATTAAAATGGAGAATTTTAATCCTCCCGATCTTGAAGGGCTGCTGATTTATGAAAACGATACGCCTGAACTTGCGGAAAAAAGCTTTGCCGAGCTGCTGGAAAAACTGAAATCATGCTAAATGGATGAATCCTTGCTTATACGCCTTGATATGCAAGGATTTTTTATATCCATGATTCTTTAGCCCTATCCCTGTGAATACAAATATAAATATACAATAATCATTTGATATCGGAGGGTATGAAATGGGATATTTTGTGGGCGTGGAACCGGATGTGAAGGTTTTTATAGAAGATTTGAATCCAGCTGGAAAAAAGGCGGTCTTATTTCTGCATGGGTGGCCCCTGAACCATCAGGCTTTTGAATACCAGCTGAATCAGATCCCAAAATCAGGTATAAGGTGCATCGCCATGGATATGCGTGGGTTTGGCAGATCCGATAAGCCATGGGACTCCTACAGCTATGACCGCCTGGCGGATGATCTCTACCAGGTCATCGGACTGCTGGGACTGCGGGATATAACGCTGGCCGGGCATTCCATGGGCGGAGCCGTGGCCATACGGTATATGGCGCGGCATGGGGGGCGCGGCGTGGGCCGCCTGGCGCTGCTTGGCGCGGCAGCGCCCAGCTTTGTAAAACGTACGGATTTCAACTGGGGATTTCAAAGGGAGGAAGTAACGGGATGGGTGAAACAATGTTACGACAACCGGCCTCAGCTTTTAAAGGATTTTGGCGACATGTTTTTTTTCAAATATGTAACCTCCTCCATAAAAGACTGGTTTTTTCAGTTGGGGCTTGCGGCTGCGGGCTGGTCCACGGCAGCCTGTCTTATTTCCCTGCGGGATGAGGAGCTGTTTTCAGATCTTCGGGAGATAGATGTTCCCACACTTATACTGCACGGGGTGCATGACAAAATCTGTCCGTATCCGTTAGCGCTTGCCCAAAAAGAGGCCATGAAAGACGCGAAGCTCGTTCCGTTTGAAACGAGCGGTCACGGTCTTTTTTATGAAGAATGGGGGAAGCTGAATTATGAGTTGGAATACTTCCTTAAGAAATAGGCGCTGTTACGGATATCCAAAACGCCAAGACATTTTGGCCGTAATATGTCTACAATAGTTTTTTGATATCGAACATGGATCCTAAAACCAGCCAGTTCTGCGGGAAGGGCCGGTTTATTGTCCAGTAACTTACGCCTCCCAGATTATATTGGTCCACCAGACGAAGCGCGGCCTGTAAGCTTCGTGCATCCTGAAACCATACTTCGTGCCGGTTTTTGTCTTCATCGTAGTAGTAAAAATAGGGAGCCTGGGATATCTCGTCATATTGTATGGTAGTGCCTATATCCCGGGCCAGATCCACCGCCTCGATGTTTGACAGGGATCTGGCGGAAGAACCTTTCACAAAGGGCAGTGTCCAGTCGTATCCGTAATTTGGTATGCCCAGCAATATTTTTTCACTGGGAATGACCGAGGTCGCATATTCCAGAACCTTTTTAACCTGGTTAATAGGTGCGACCGCCATTGCCGGCCCTTTGGTATACCCCCATTCATATGTCATGAGAATCACATGATCTGCATATTTTCCATGAAACGCATAATCATGCGCCGAATATAACAGGCCATGCTGTTCTGCGCTGTTTTTTGGCGCAAGGGCCGTGGTTAAAGTAATTTTTTGGGGAGAAAGCCTGCCTGACATCTCTTCTATGAATTTGTTGTAATTTTCCTTATCTTCAGGGTACACGTATTCAAAATCAATGTCCAGTCCGTAATAATTTTTGCCTTTTATTGTATCCAGCACATTCTGGATATATTTTCTTTGAACCTCCTTATCCGAAAGCAGGATATGCGCAAGATCGCTGCTGAAGCCGCCGTCCTCCTCCATATTGGTGATTACCATCATGGGAGCCACCCTCGCCTGCCTGGCCATCTGTATAAGGGGTTCGTCGTTTATGGGAACCAAGGTTCCGTCGGCGCGCGCGTGATAGCTGAATATGCTGAGGTATGTAAGGCTCTCAAGAATGCTTTCCAGCAAGTTGTGGTTGATTCCGGGAAAAGAGTAGCCGTTTACGTAAATTTCGCCGTATTTTTGTCCCCTTGCGGGAATGTTCAAATGCATCCCGGGCGATAAACGATAGGGCGGACGAAGCCCCCTGTTTGCATCCTGCAATTCCTTCTGTGTGATTCCAAAGTTTTTTGCGATAGAGTAAAGCGATTCACCCCGGCGTACGGTATGCACCATGTTTTCCGGCAGAAGCACAAGCGTCTGGCCTGCAACCAGGTCTTCCGGGTCGGAAAGCCGGTTGTCTGCTATGACTTTGCCCGGGGATATGTTGTATCTTTTAGATATCGAATAAAGGTTGTCGTGCGGTTTAACTTCATAGATAATCAAGGGACCCACTCCTGAACAAAAGAATAGAGCCTTTAAGGCGCGCCCGGTTCCATCCCAAAATCATATGATCTTTTTCAGACGGAAAACGGGTCTGTATAAAATACTGTATGCGTAAAAAAAGATAAATGTGATAGGCAGCCCGGAGTGGAAGATCCAAAAAATAAATTATGTTTTATTCCACAAACTCAAAACTTGTGTTTTCACTTACATGGTCCAGGAGTAAGGCGCTCTTTTTAAAAAACCGGATATGTACCCGGCAGGCTTCGCTTTCCCAGATAATGCGCGTCATTTCTCCCCGCAGGGGAGCCTTTAGACTATGCGCCCTGTCATCCTCAATATCAATCACAAGGGTGTAGCTTCCCTGGAGCAGGATAACGGACTTTTTATTTGCCTGGATGATTTTTACTCCAAGATATGTGGCGAACCGGTATTCCTTACCAAAGATATATAATATGCAGATACAACCTTGAAAATTTCTTCCCAAAAACGGTATATCCGCAATGGAAAGGAACAGGCAGCCTTTTCCCGGCGCCTTAAGTTTGTCCGGCAGCCCGGGAAGGTTTTCATCCGGAAAATCGTTGGTTTGCATCCAGATATATTTTTTAGGAAAACTGACGCCCCAATCTTGTTCGATATAACCTTGCCCGCCTGTAAAATCCAAAAGAGTATTGTTCACCTGCAGGCTTCCGTTCAGGGTATGGTGCAGGCTGTAAATTGCATGGTGGCATTCCAAAAAAGGCAGAATGGAAAAAGGCCCCATAATATCATACCGGATGGGCGTAAACCGGCCATAGCCGATTCTGCCTTTTATGATGAGGCCGTTATCGTTCATATCAATCGAAACGCCGTTCTCCGAAAACATGTTTGGTCCGATTTTTACCGCGAATTTGCCCCCGGACGCGGAAAATTCGCTGAAGGGGAACGGAATACTCCAGGATTTTTCGCCCGTAATGACCTGTATGAACGCGTATTTTCCGTCCTGCCCGTCCATATGGATTCCCGGAATAAATGCGACGGTATGCGAGCCGCACTGGTGCTTGAAATACCAGCCTTCGAAGTAATTGCCTGCGCGGTTATAACCGTGATAACTAGCTATACCTTAACTCCTTTCATTGCGGGATTATTGATCACATTGCCCCTGTAATCGAATCTGGAACCATGGCAGGGGCAGTCCCAGCTTTTTTCGTCCGGGTTCCATTCAAGCTGGCATCCCATATGCGCGCATTTTGTGGAGACGATATGTACCTCGCCGCTTTCCGTCTTATATACGCCGGCCTTTTGACCTTTGTAGTCCACGATAGCGCCTTCGCCGTTTTTAATTTCACCGAGTTTTTCATTTGGGATTTCAAATATTTCGCTGGCAAGGCCGGATACCACCTCAGCCGTATTTTGGAGGAATGTTTTGGCTGAAGCGGCAATATCCATACGCTGCGGAGAAAATACGTCGGCGTATTCATTTTTTTCGCCGGCAATCATATCCGTAAGTATCATTGCGGATACCATCGAGCCTGTCATGCCCCATTTTTTAAACCCTGTGGCTACATACATGTTGGGGGTTGATATGGAGTACTGGCCGATATAGGGAATATCGTCTACAGTCATGCAATCCTGCGCAGACCAGCAGGTTTTTTCGGTTGCCTGTGGGAACCAGTTTTTAGCCAGTTTTCGAAGATCTTCATACTTTCCGCCTTCCTTATTGTCGCCCGTACGGTGTTTGCCTCCGCCAAGCAAAAGGATACTTCCGTAATTCCGGAATGAATTTCCGTCCTTGTCGATTGATTTAAACATGCCGTTTACCTGCATGGCGTTTTCCAGGGCAAGAAAATACGATCGTTCCTGGTGAGTCTTTAAAAAATAATAGCCGGGTACGTTGATAAAGGGATAATGAGTTGCAACAACGATGGAATCGGCGATGATTTTTCCGTGATCGGTAGTTATTTCGTTTTTTTCCACTCTTCTGGCCCAGGTATGTTCGTAAATATCAAGTTCTTCGGATATTGCACGGATAAACTTAAGCGGATGAAACTGCGCCTGATCCGTAAAAACCTCTGCTCCTTTTATTTTGAAAGGGAGATTTACATCCGTTACAAATTGAGCGGGAATGCCCAGGCTCTGCGCCGCTGCAATCTCGTTATGGATGAGCTCCGGGTCTTCCGAGGTATAGAGATAAGCACTTTTGTTTTCAAAGTCGCAGTCGATACTCTTTTTTGAGATGATCTCTTCATATTTTTTTATGGCCTTTTGGTTTGCCTGCGCATATTGCGAGGCTTTTTCCTGCCCAAAATCAGTAATCAGTTTTTTATAGATCAAATCATGCTGCGACGTGATCTTAGCCGTAGTATTTTGCGTAACGCCGCCGGCGATAGCATCTCCGTCTATAACCACTACCTGGATTCCTTTCTCCTGAAGAAGGCAGGCGGTCAGCAAACCGGCCATTCCGGCGCCGATTACCGCGACGTCCGCCCGGATGTCCTCCTGAAGCTGCTGCCGCTCCCGGAGGGATATGTTTTCTTTCCAAATTGATTCCATTTTATCACCTCTTTCAAGGTTAGTTTTTTCCAAAAGAGACGTATTATACACTGTTTTAAAAAGCAGATTGATGACAAAGTATATTTTGAGCAAGCCATAATTAGTTGGGCCGTTCCTTAAATAAAAGAAGGTTGCTGAAAGCCCCACTACCCCACCCCAAAAATCTTCGATTTTTCGGGGACCCCGGCCAGGCATCTTGAGCATTGCATTGTTGCGCGTAGTACATCCTACGCTGGGGATCAAGCGGAAAAATAACTTAGTAGTTGGGGTTTCTCAGCAGCCTGTGCGATGCATCGCCATTCGCTTTTTTTATATCCGCAATAAAAGGCCCCGCTCTAAGCGGGGTCCTTTGAAATCATGTCGGTTTATTGCTTCCCGGTTTCATCCGGCTTTCGGGTACAGACGGAACATCACTTTTTGGAAGATGAAAGCTTTTGCCGTCTTCCTTTCCAATTCTGAGAAAATCTCTTATATCGGTCCTTCTCATACCATCGTCTGCCATGACAGTCACCTTAGTTGTCGTTCTGCGAATTCGTTTGCCTGTTCTGGCTGTTGCGGGAAGGATTCGATACGTTTTGACTGTTGCGGGAGCTGTTTGACTGCGAATTTTTACGAGATTGCTTGTTGTTCTCGTTT
Source organism: Bacillota bacterium (assembly GCA_023393165.1). Lineage (GTDB taxonomy): Bacteria > Bacillota > Clostridia > Christensenellales > Christensenellaceae > JAEYKI01. The sequence continues at coordinate 119,556 of JAEWMJ010000006.1, forward strand.
TGGCTGTCTCTTTGCATTTTTTTTACCTCTCTTGTATTTCCTGATTTTTACCGTGCGGAATACATTTTATCCGCAGATATTATTATTCACCGAATCAGATCTAATATGTAAATGTCTAGAAAAAAATTAATAATTTCAGGAAAGACCGGATATTACAAATAATGGAATAGAATTTCAAGGCTAAACACATAATTCCAGCCTTTAGAATATAATGAAGCAGCTTCGAATATGTTTAAAGGAGATCTATTATGTATAATGAGTATTTTGCGCAGGACAAAACCAAGATCATGGAAGAAATCAATAACACGATAGACCTGATGTACATAACACAATGCCGTGCAACTAAAAATGCACTTTTAAACCGGCTCCGGCGGCTGTTGGTGGAACTGACCTCTTATGCCAGGCCGGGTATATACGGGGAGGCAGTAACTGCAAGCCAAGAAAACGATCCTGCATTGATCGCTCCGCCGTCCGCAATGCAGAGTTTGCCGCAAAGCACCGGTATGCAGCGGAATCAGCAAAGGATGCAGCCGGGCATGCCGCAGGGCATGACACAGGGTATGCCGCAGGGCATGATACAAGGTATGCCGCAGGGTATGTCTCCCGCTGCACCCCGTACAATGGCTCCTACCGCACCCACTGCGCCCCGCAACATGGCTCCTATGGCTCCCACCGCGCCTTCCGCTCCGCCTCCTGCCGCGCAGCGGCCTCAAATACCCGAGCGTACATTTACTTTGAGCGAGCTTGAGCGGTACGACGGAAAAGGAAATAATCCCGCTTATGTGGCGGTAAATGGAATCGTTTATGATGTAACGGAACAGCCCGGCTGGGCGGCTGGTTCCCATTTTGGATTGAAATCCGGCCTGGACCAGACCAGCGCATACGTATCCTGCCATACGGGCCAGCCGATGCTCGACAAATTAAAAGCGATTGGTAGATTGGTTAAATGAATGAAGAACCTTATTGCCCCGCGCTGACGGAAAGCGAGTCCAACGCAAAAAAACTTATAGCGGATGCTGAAAGCAGATTCAAGGACGGAATTCTGAAAAAACAAAACCTTGTCTGGCTGGAAACGGCCGGTTGTTCCGGCAATATAATTTCGCTGCTTGACGGAGACAACCCCGGTTTTGATTATTTGCTGACTCAAATGGCGGACGTTATTTACGATAACAGCCTGATGAGCAAAGAGGGCGAGCCGGCGATGGAACAATTGTTTCGCTCCCCCGAGAAGGGATTCATTCTGGCTGTGGAAGGAGCGGTCTCCACTGCGGATGACGGCCGCTACTGCATCATCGGAAGGTACAAAGGGGAACTGGTCACCGCCCTCCGCGCGGTAAAAGAACTGGGCGAAAAAGCGTCCCATGTAATTGCGGTAGGCGCGTGCGCATCGCATGGGGGCGTATCCGCCGGAAGTCCAAATCCCGGAAAATGCGTGAGCGTACAGAGCGTACTTAACAGAAGAGTGATCAATCTGCCAGGATGCCCCTGCCATCCGGACTGGTTCTTAGGTACGCTGGCGCATATTTTAATGTACGGGGAACCGGCGCTGGACGGAAGGGGACGGCCTTTGCTTTTTTACGGGGAAACCATTCACGACCGCTGCACGCGCAGGTCGTTTTTTGACAACGGCGTATTTGCCGAAAAGCTGGGAGACCCTGAATGCATGTTCAAACTTGGATGCCGGGGGCCCGTTACCCGTGCGGACTGTCCGGTGCGCAAATGGAACCAGTATGTAAACTGGCCTGTTGGAAACAGTACGAACTGTATCGGCTGCGCGCAATTCGGATTCCCGGATGCTATGGAGCCTTTTGTAAACTATGATACGGTCAGGGGAGGGAAAAATGGCTGAAAGGATCGTAATCAATCCGCTTACCAGGATCAGCGGATTTATGGAGGCCCAAGCCGATATTCAGGATAATGTGGTGACGGATGCCAAAACAGAGGGAATTCTATTCCGGGGCTTTGAACAGATGCTGAAAGGCAGGCATCCTTTTGACGCCGTGTACTATACGCAACGGATCTGCGGCATATGCTCCACGGCGCATTCGGTTGCGTCCACCCTTGCTCTGGAAAATGCGCTTGGAATCGCGGTCACAGAACAGGGGAAATACTTGCGGGACATAATGCACGGCTGTGAATACCTCCAAAACCATATCCGCCATTTTTACCAGTTTACTATTCCGGATTATGTGCGCCTGCCCGAAAAACTGCAGTTGTTTGAAACAACAAATAGCGATTTCAGGCTTCCCGTACAGGAAAGCGACAGAATTATAAAAAATTATTTTGAATCGCTTGAGGCAAGCCGCGACGCGCATCAGATGCTTGCCGTTTTAGGCGGAAAGATTCCGCATAATCACGGTGTTTTTCCCGGAGGAGCGTCGAGCGAGGCTACCGCCGCAAAGATTATCAAGATGAAATCCCTGCTGCAAAAAATCACCGATTTTATCAATAATAAAATGATACCGGATGTTTGCAGCATCGCCCGGTACTATAACGATTATTATAAAATGGGCGGCGGGTATGGAAATTTTCTTTCGTACGGCGTTTTTAACGGCTACAAGGATCTGGGAACGCTTTACGTGGATCCGCTAACCTTTACGGATGGAAACATAAGCGCGTTTGATCAGAACAATATTACGGAAAATATCGACTATTCCTGGTATAAGGATCGTTTGAGCACTTATACACCCAATCAGACAATACCTGAGCCGGATCCTCAAAAAGAAAGCGGATATTCGTGGATTCGTGCTGCCAGGTACAGGGGATTGGCGTATGAAGTGGGACCTCTTGCAAGGCAGTGGCTTTCGGGAGAATACAGAAACGGCGTGTCCGCCATGGACAGAACGATCGCGCGGGTATTGGAAGCCAAAAAAGTGGCGGAGATCGTAGGGATTCTGCTGGATAATCTGATACCTGGAACCGATGTGCAAAAGATTTACGAAGTTCCGGATTCTGCGGAAGGAAGCGGCCTGGTGGATACCACGCGGGGTGCGTTGGGACATTGGCTGAAAATAGAAAACAGAGTAATATCATTTTACCAGATCATTACGCCCACGGTCTGGAACATGTCCACACAAACAAAAAACCTGAAGGGAACGGGGGAACAGGCGCTGATAGGTACGCGTATCCGGGATATAAACAATCCTGTAGAACTTGGAATCATACTGCGTTCATTTGACCCTTGCATTTCCTGCGGAGCCCATGTTTACATCGGGGGAGAATATTATAAAATGCTCAAGGTGGTGCCATAAAAAGATAGTGAAAAGACTGGTTGTAATGGGAATTGGAAATCCGATACTGAAAGACGATGGAATAGCATTGGAGGTGGCCAGGCAAATCAAGCCAAGGATCACGGATAAAAACGTGGAAGTGGTGATCGGGGAAACGGATGTATTTTTTTGTATGGAGAGGCTTCGGGACGCAGACTTTCTGATAGTGATGGACGCCATGTTCACGGGAGAAGAACCGGGGCGGGTGAAACTGATTCCTTTGGATCAGGCGGTGAACTGCCGAAAAAAACCTTATTCCGCGCACGATGTCAGCGTGGTGGATGCGATTGCAGCCGAATTTCCGAATATCAGGGGTTATATGATCGGCATAGAACCCGCGGTAGTCGGGATCGGATTTGAACTCAGCAATTGCCTGAAAATCAGGCTTGACCGGATCTGCAGCGATGTGGAGAAAATGCTTCGGAAAATCATGGAGGAAGAGAAAGATGCATGATTCGCACCTGGTAGAAAAGATTTCAAGGTCGGTAATCGGTTTATGCGCGGAAAAGAAAATATACGCAATTAACGAGTTATGCGTAAGCGTACATAAAAACAGCCATGTAACGGCGGAAACCCTTCTCAATTTTATAAAAGACGTTAAAGGGTCACTGGTGGGAGAGGAGACGTATATACGCGTTTTGAAGGATCAGATCCAGGAAAACACGGCGCTGATCCGGTTTGTTGACGGGTATGCGGAAAATCAATCCGAATGAACAAATAAATAAGTGGACGATTTCGTCCGCTTATTTTAATGCAGATTTGCTGAAAAAATACTTCGTGTTGACATTACGGAGCCGGGATTATATCATAAAATCAAAACAGCTATGCGCGCTGCATAGATCGAGTATAAAGGAGAACTTCATGGAAAGGCAAAAAAGAGTGGCAGCCATACACGACATATCAGGATTCGGGAAATGCTCCCTGACCGTCGCGTTGCCCATCCTTTCCGCAGCGGGCGTTGAGACAAGCGTCGTTCCGACAGCCGTACTGTCCACCCATACGGGCGGATTTGAAGGTTATACCTTCAGGGATCTGACGCCAGACCTCATGTCCTTTGCCCGGCACTGGAAATCGCTTGATATTGAATTTGACTGCCTGTATTCCGGGTTCCTGGGTTCGTTTGAGCAGCTTGAAATCGTATCGGAAATATTCCGTATGTTTAAAAGGCCGGACAACCTGGTCCTGATCGATCCCGTTATGGCGGATAACGGAAAACTTTATTCCATATTTACACCCCGGTTCGCGCAGGGTATGGCAAGATTCTGCGGCAATGCGGATATTATTGTCCCCAATATCACCGAAGCGGCGTTCCTTTTAGGGGAATCATACCGGCCCGGGCCTTATGACCGGGCGTATATTGAATCCCTGCTCAAAAGATTGAGCGGTCTGGGCGCCAGGCAGGTGGTTTTGACCGGGGTATGGCTGAAAGAGGATCATCTGGGAGCGGCTGCCCTGGACAGCCGGACTGGCAATATCAGTTTTGCTTTTCAGAGAAGGATCGAGGGCCTTTATCACGGGACCGGAGACGTGTTTGCCAGCGCGCTTCTGGGCGCGCTGATGAACGGGTTTGCTTTGCAGGATTCCGCTCAGATTGCGGTCGATTTTACGGTGAACAGTATAGAAAGAACCCTGAAGGCCGGTACGGATGTCCGCTTCGGCGTGAATTTTGAGCAGGAACTGCCGGGTTATATACGTTCGCTGAATCTGATATAATACTATTCTGCGATTAAAATATTTCAGATTTTAATCCAGCAATTTGCAATTGCCGCTGCGCTGAAGGCGCAGGCAGATCGTATTGCACGATATTTGCGTAGCAAATTAAAAACTGAAAGTTTTTAATTGCAAATCAGTATAAAACGGCGGTTTTAAAATCTCAATTTATTTGGGGGAAGGGGTTTTGCATGGTGAAACAAAAGAAAAAGAAAAGAAGGATCGCTTTATGGATCGTACTTGGAGTGGTGGCGTTTCTTGTGATTTTTTCCGCATCCTTTTTAATGATGGGCCAGGGAACGATCAAGGAGATGACGATAGGGAATGTTTCTGCGGCGGAAGTGCCCGACGGAACTTACACCGGCAATTTTGACGGATACAGGTGGTCCAATACCCTTCAGGTGACGGTTGCCGGGGGAAAAATAACCGGTATCGAGATGATAAAGGATCAAAGCGTAGCGGTGCCGGATGTCAGCGGTAAACTGTTTGCAGCCGTCGTGGAAAAACAGTCCCTTCAGGTGGACGCCGTAACGGGCGCTACCGTTTCAAGCAAAGCCTATTTAAAGGCGATAGAAAATGCGCTGGCAGGTGAAAAATAATTTAAAAAGTCTTTTCATTCATTAAACCGGCATTTAAAACACCCCAAAAGCAGTTGGCCTTTTGAGGTGTTTCTTGATTATGCGTAGAACGGAAGATTTGTATTGATACCCATGATTTTAATTATTTGAGGGCTGAACGGCTTCAATCATCCCTCCGTCCAAAGCGTTCAGCAGCAAATCTTCCCGGCGAAAAAAAGATTCCTTGCCGCCGGACGTTTGATAGATGCTTGCCATAAAATGCCATGCCGGAATCAGCCATGGTGGCCGCAAATATAACGCCGGAATAGATTGAGACCGTGAGAAGGGTCATTAAAATCTCCATATTACATCTCCTTTTTGGCGTTGCCGCCAAGGTTTGCAATAAGAGCCTGCAGTTCCTCTCTGTCTTTTTCGCTGAGACCGCTTTTTTGAATCATGCTTACCAAAAGAAGGCGGGATGAGTCCTCCGTCATCTTGGAGAGGATGTAGCTGCTCTCTTTCTCGATGCAATCCTTTCGTCCGATCAGCGGATAATAGCAGCGGCTGCCTCTCACGGTTTTATATCCGATCAGCTTCTTGTCCGTCATCCGCTTTAAATAAGTTAAAAAACTGCTGCGGGTCCAGTCTACGGAAGTTGCCGTTGCATCCATAATTTCAGACAGAAACAGGGGATTTTTTTGCCACAGCGTTTCCATCAGCACCCATTCCTGTTTTGACAGCGTTTCTTTCATGTAAACCGCTCCTTTATTGTATTATAAAACAAACATATCGTCTACAATTGTAGACATATTATTGTAAGAAGTCAACATTATATTTCTGTGGCGTCAAGCAAAGCTTGTCTATTTAACATTTATTATGTATAATGAATCCAATGATGTAATGTGCGGTTGGCAAAGCAGCCTTTGGATAAAGCTTTATGGCTTCTTCCAAAGGCTTTATTTTTTTACCGGATTTTCGGGAGGACTTTGCGGATGATTTGTGATTTAAAAAACGGAGAATTACCGGATATCAACGATATTATTATGCACAAAAAGCTGACCGCGCATTTTCAGCCGGTTGTATCGGTGAGCAGGAAAATGGTCATCGGAATTGAAGGGCTGATCCGGGGAGTGGATTCGTCAAAAAATTCTTTGATCCCTCCTTCGGCCTTGTTTGAAGCCGCATATCTGGAAGGAAGCATGCTTGCGCTTGACAGAATCTGCAGGGAGAAGGTCATTCAGGAATTCGGAGCGGTCTATAAAAGCCGGAACGACAAATTGCTGTTTTTGAATATGGACGCTTCAATCCTGGATACTGTTTCGGGTTCCAATTATTTAACCAATCAGGTCAAAGCCCATAAAATAGATCCCAGGAATATTGTCATTGAAATCAATGAGACAAAGGTTCAGGATAGCGCGGCTTTAAAAAAATTCGTGGACACTTACCGTAAAATGGGGTTCATGGTGGCGCTGGACGATGTGGGCACCGGGTTTTCAAACATGGACAGAATATTGCTCGTAAAGCCCGATATTATAAAAATTGATATGTCCATTGTCAGAAATATAGACACCGATTATTACAAACAGGGTGCATTCAAATCTCTTGTAAACCTGTCCAACAGGATCGGGACGCTTGTGATCGCCGAAGGCGTGGAGACCGAAGCGGAAGCCACCCAGATTTTAAGGCTTGGCGGACATATGATTCAGGGTTATTATTTTACAAAGCCGCAGGAACTTTCAGAGGATTGGGATATTTTTTCAAACGATAAGGTCGAGATGCTGAGCAGAAATTTTAACCGGCATATGAAGAAAAGAATCGCTCACGAGAGAGAAAAGGATAGGAAACTGAACGGCATTGTAAATTCCTCCATCAGGGAACTGGCCCGGGTGTCCTGTGCGGACTTCGACAGCGTCCTTCTGGATATTATCTGGGAAAACAAAAACATCGAGTGCGCCTATATCCTGAACCGGAATGGAATTCAGATCAGCAACACCATCTGTTTTATGGATAAAAAAGAAGTGAAGAAAAACCTGATTTTTTATTCCGCACAGATGGGCACCGACCATTCCATGGAACGGTATTACTACCCGCTGGTAAGCGCAAGACTGAACAAATACACCACGGAACCTTACATATCACTTGCCACCGGCAACCTTTGCATCACGGTATCCAGTTTTTTTACCAATGTGGAACATAATAGGTGTATTTTGTGTATGGATTTTATTGCGGAGGATACGCTCGGAACGCATGAACTGATCAAAGAAATCGGCACAACCAACCTGGTTTTGGATATCAACGGCAAATCGGTTGCGGACGTGGGCAGGATCATTACCAAAATGAATCAGGAGATGGTGAAAGACAGCCTGACCAATACTTACAACCGCAGGTACATCGACGAGAGGCTTTTGGTGGATATTTTTAACGCATCCAACCAAAACTTGCCCATATCGGTGATAATGGCCGATTTGGATCATTTTAAAAAAGTAAACGACACCTTCGGGCATCTGGCCGGAGATCATGTTCTCAAGGAATTTGCGCGCATCGCAAAAAAACACATCCGAAAGAATTCGGACTGGATTGCAAGATACGGAGGAGAAGAATTCCTCATCGTACTTGTGGACGCGGACGAGGAAGCGGCGTTCACGGTCGCGGAAAAGGTGCGCCAATCCGTTGAAAAAGCGAATATTCAGTATAAGGACAGAAATATCCGGATTACCGCAAGTTTTGGGACATATACGCTGAAATCTCCGAAGATGACCTATGAACAGCTGATCGAATACGCGGACCGGAATCTTTATATGGCGAAAAACAGCGGACGAAACAAGACTATATGCTGAATAATCCGCGTTAGATTAGTCTTTCTTTACTTTGCCGTAAAAAAAAGGGCTCCCCGGCGTTGGCGGAGGAGCGCCTTTATGAATAAATTATGGGAAATGGTTTCCCGATTACAGTGTGGTCTCCCGCAGTATGAGAGACGGCTTCAGCGTTATTTTTAAATTACGCCGCGGATTTTTGTTGATGATATCCAAAAGGAGCTGTACGCCGGTGGCGCCGATCTCTTCGGTAGGCTGTTTTACCGTACTTAACTTCGGATAAAGCATGGAAGCATAGGGGTGGTCGTCAAATCCCACCACCGCAAGCTGCCGGGGCACGGATATCCCAAAATGCTGCGCGGCGTTTAAAACGCCGAAAGCCGTATTGTCGTCCGCGGCAAAAACGGCGTCGGGCAGGATGCCTTTTTGCATCCAGTTCTGAACGGCCCGGTAACCGCATGCAACCGTAAAATCGCCGGTTATAACGAGATCGGGATCCGCTTCCATACCGCCGTCGCGCAGCGCCTCCATATAGCCGCGCATTCTTTCGCTGCTGCTTTCAAACTGGTCCGCGCCCGAAATATGGGCGATCTTTTTTGCGCCGCTTTTCATAAGATGCATTGTCGCCTCGTAGCCGCCGAAAAAATTATCCACCGTTACGGTCGGGACCTGCAGGTTGACCTGGTGCTGATCCATCAATACAAAGGGAACATTTCTTTTTTTCAGTTCAAAAAAATACCCGTTGCCGCAAATCGGCGTCAGAACCAGAATCCCGTCCACCCTGCCTTCCAAAAAAAGCGACGCGTAGGCGCTCTCGGAAAAGTCGTCGTAGTTTGCGGCGGATACAACCACCATAAACATTCCGTTTTCCTTGAGCGTTTTCTCCACGGAGGACATCACCTGGATCACAAAAGCGTCGGTCAAGCTTGGAACGACCAGGGATATCATTGCGGTTTTCCCGCTGGATAACGTCCTAGCCGCGGCGTTTGGCCTGTAATCGAGTTCTTTTATCGCGTTTTCAACCTTTATCCGGTTGCTTTCCCTTACGTTCGGATTATTGTTTAAAACCCTTGAAACGGTGACAACCGACAGTCCGGTCTTTTTTGCTATATCATATATATTTACTGCCATTCAAACTCCCAGCTGTTTTTACGAATGTTTATACATCATTATATATTACTTCCGCAGCGTGATCAATCGGCGTTTATTCCGCTATGATGCCGGCCTGCGCGTCAATTTTGGCGCTTTCCGGCTCTGGATTCTCCATTTTTCTTTCTTCAAGCTCCCTTAAAATTTCCGCATGGCGTTTTTCGGACAGGTTGTAGAATATCAGAAACACGTCCATGAGTACCAGCCCAATGGCCGGGGCCCAGGACAGCATCAGGATGATGGCTTCAAGCGCGGAACCCGTCTGCACGGCGTTTGCGACGTATCCAGATCCTTGCAGCCAGAATCCTGCGATGGCCCCGCCTGCGGCGGAAGAAAGGAGGGTCATAAACGTACCCATTGAAAAGATGATGCTTTCCGAACGCTTTCCGGTTTTCCATTCCCCGTACTCCACGGTATCCGCCTGCATGGAAAGCGTCATGACCAGCATAACGCCGATGCCAACCATTGATATGGCGTTAAAGGCAAACACCAGCGGAAGATTTCCGTTGGCGTAATAGATCGCGGCGCTGAAAACCGCGCCTACGATACCGCTTGCCATTGCAGTTGCTTTCTTCCCGTACTTTTTGGAAATCGGCGGAGAAATGACCATTGCGGCGACCATGGGAATGAGGCCGGCCAGCGCGAAAAGCGGCACAAGATTTACATCGCCCACGTTATAGGTAAAATAATACGTTGCAACCGTCTGCTTGATGGTGATTGTGGTGCCAGTGAAAAAGGTGACCAGAAGAATCATCAGCAGCGGCCTGTTTTTAATGATGAGATCAATGGAATCCTTAAATTTCTCATTGGGCTTTTTAACGACTTTTATACGTTCTTTGGTATTGATTGCGGCCATCAAGGCTCCGCCTGCACAGATAACGCCGTATATAACGGCCGTCCAAAAGTAGCCTGTTGAATTGCTGCCGCCGCCCAGCGTGCCGACAAGGGGTATTGTCAGGATCGCGACCAGAAGAGAGCCGATCGTCGCCATGATTTTGGGAATGGAGATTACTTTTGTCCTCTCCGCAGGATCCGACGTCATGGAGGGGGCCATGGACCAGTAAGGAATATCCATGATGCTGTATACCGAACACCAGAGGATATATGTCACAAAGGCGTAGACCACCTTGCCTGCCTGATCAAAGTTAGGATTGATAAAGCAGAGTATGGTCAGGACGCCGATCAGCACGCCGCCGATGCCGATAAACGGCCGATATTTGCCCGACTTCAGATTGACGCGGTCAATAATAAAACCGGTCAGCGGATCGTTGACTGCGTCCCACAGTCTTGCCACCAGGAACAATGTGCCCACCAGGGCGGAAGATATCCCCACGTTGTCGGTGTAAAAAATCATCAGGTAAGACATCATAATGGCATAGGCGAAGTTCTGGCCGAATGCGCCCATACTGTAAGAAAATTTTTCAAATCCTGAAACCTTTTCCATACTTTTTCCTCCTATTTTGTTTGAATTTTTTAAGGACAAAACATCAAAAGAAAGTTAAAGCGGTTAAATAATATAATTTATTATATGATAAAATATTATGAAAAATCAATATTAATTTAAAAATAAAATTATGAAAGTTAAAGCGGTTTAAATTGACAAGGCTTTGGAAACTGTGATAGTATAAATCTGATTTCAAATATCAATTCAATAATCGGAGGATATCGCAATGGAACTGAAAGATATTCTGCCCCTGCCCGATCTGGAAAGCTGCCGCAGTATGCTCTGCATACAGCCCCACCCGGACGACAACGAGGTTGGCGCCGGGGCAACAATCGCCAAGCTTGCGGCGCGCGGCTGCAGGATCGCCTATCTTACGGCAACTGACGGCGGCATGGGTTCTTCAGACCCGGCGGCCGATCCCCGGACAATAGCGGCAATCAGAAAAAAGGAAGTGGAGGCGTCGGCGGCTTTTCTTGGCGCAGCCGAAACTTTTTTTTTGAATTTGCCCGATGGCGGATATCCGGATGAAGAACTGCTTTGCCGGAGCATTGTGGGCGTCATCCGCCGGGTAAAGCCGGAAATTGTCCTTGCGCCCGACCCGTTTTTGCCGTACGAAGCCCATCCTGATCACCGCAGGGTTGGCATGGCGGCTGCCGAAGCCTGTTTATTCAGCCAGTTTCCGCTGTTCAAATCGCAAAGCGGCGCTCAAACGGAAGCCTGGTCGGTAGCCGGGATCGCTTTTTACGGTACGGCTTATCCGAATACATTTATAGACGTGGACGAAACCTGGGAGAAAAAAATAAAGGCGCTGGCGATTCATGAAAGCCAGTTCCCAAAGCCTGCGCTTGAAAAGCTGGGAATGTATTTTGCCTTTAAAGCCCGAGGATATGCTCAGGGCAAACCCTTTCAAATGGCGGAGGCGTTCAAGGTGCTCTCAGGCGATCATCTGCATATGAACGTCGATACCATTCATTTATAAGGAGATCTTATGAAACTTACGGTTATTGGGGGCGGAAGCAGCTATACGCCCGAACTCGCGGACGGGATCATCAAAAGCTACTTAACCTTTCCGGTCCGTGAACTTGCGCTTGTCGATATCGCGGAGGGCCGGGAGAAGGCGGAAATCATCTGTGCTTTTTTAAAGAGGATGTTTCAGCGGGCGGGCCTTCCCGTTGACGTGTATTTTACAATGGACAGGATGGCCGCGCTGGGAAACGCCGATTTTGTGATCTCTCAGTTCAGGGCGGGAGGGCTTGCCGCCCGGTCGAATGATGAAAAGATCCCCCTTAAATACGGCATCATAGGGCAGGAGACCACAGGTCCTGGGGGATTTGCCAATGCGCTGCGCACGATACCAAAAGCGCTTGAAATCTGCCGGGACATGGAAAAGGCCTGCCCGGACGCGTGGTTGATCAATTTTACAAATCCCTCCGGTATTGTGACCGAAGCGGTTTTAAGGCACACAAACGTCAAATGCATCGGACTTTGCAATGTGCCCATCAACATGGAACGGGAAATTTTAAAGACCCTTGGAGCGGACGAAAAAAGGGTGCGCTGCGTTTTTGCGGGCCTGAACCATCTGAGTTTCATCGGAAAACTCTATTTGGACGGCAGGGAACTGCTTTCCGCAAAAAACGGCTTGCCCGGCATGGGAGGCAATATCGTCCAGAATATCGCGGGTCCCCAGATTCCGGCGGAAATGATTGACGCCCTGGGTTTTATTCCCTCGCCTTACCTGAAATATTTCTATCTGGAACGCGATATGCTGAAAGAAGAAATGGATAAGTTTAAGGAAACAGGAAAAACAAGGGCGGACGAGGTTATGGAAACGGAAGAATTACTTTTTCAGAAATACGGCGACCCAACGTTAAACGAAAAACCCGAAGAACTGATGAAGCGGGGCGGCGCATATTATTCCGAAGCGGCCGTGTCGCTCATGAACAGCATATGGAACGACAGCCGGAAGGTTCATGTGGTGAATACGGCGAACCGGGGGGCGATAGAGGGACTGCCCGGCGACGCGGTTGTGGAGACAAACTGCCTGATCGGAAAGGACGGAGCGGTTCCGCTTGTATACGGGGCTTTGCCGCCGGCAATCAGCGGTCTGGTGCATCAGGTAAAAGCATACGAGCGGCTTGCGATCGAGGCCGCTGTGGAGGGCGACCCGGCAAAAGCGGTCCTGGCGCTTGTGAATAATCCGCTGGTCAGGGATATGAAGACCGCCGGGGCGATTTTTGGCGATCTGCTCTTGGCAAACAAAGATCATCTGGGATATTTTAAGGAAGCGGGTGCAAAATGATTTACATTGCAGGTATAGACGGCGGAGCAACCAAGACGCACTGCGTTATCGGCGATACTGAGGGCAACGTACTGTCCGAAGGACTTTCTTCCAGTTCCAGCTATCATGCTGTCGGGCTGGATAAAGCGAAAGAGGCCATTAAGAATGCGCTGCTTAATGCTGCGGAAAAAATCGGGATCAGCGAAAAAGACCTGGGATTCACTCTGCTCGGGCTGGCAAGCGCCGATCTGCCTTCTGACTTTGAGGCTCTTGAAGAAATATGCGGAAGAATACTTCCCAGGGGAAAATACAGGATCATAAACGATACCTGGGTCGGGCTCCGCGCCGGTCTTTCCGAAAACTGGGGCATTGTGACCAACTGCGGAACAGGCGGATCGTTTGCGGGAAGAAACAAGGACGGCGAAGAGGTGTTGCTGCGCAACCTGAGCTATGAAATCGGGAATCGCGGCGGAGGGGCGGATATCGCGGTCATGGCGCTGCATTATGCGTTCCGGTCCAATGAGGGAACAGGCAGGAAGACCGCCCTGGAACGGGAAATCCCCAGGCTGGCGGGACTTAAAAGCCTGGACGATATTGTTAAAACCGCGCTGTCCATGAACATCGCGCCCGAGGATATTTACGGGATTCCCGTATTGGTCGGAAAACTGGCATGTGAGGATGACGCCGTGTGCCAGGATATCTTTATCCATATCGGGCATGAAATGGGAGAAATTGCGGGCGGCGTGGCAAAAAGGCTTCGTATGGACCGTCAGCGGTTTAAAGTGACGCTGACTGGGAGCGTATTTAAATCCGAATGCCCTCTGCTTCTGGATGAGTATACGACCACGCTGCACCGCGCGGCGCCGTATGCGGATATAACGGTATCAAAACAATTGCCCGCAATGGGAGCGTACTGGCTTGCGTGCGACGAGTACAAGAGGAACTGTTGAAATTTAACGATTGATTGGAGCGGCTTTAGGCCGCTTTTTAACTTAAAAACAATGAAAGAGGTTGCGGCGATGAAAACAGACAAGGATATTGAAAAAATCATTGCTCTTATGACGCTGGAGGAAAAGGCCGGGCTCTGTTCCGGAGCGGATATGTGGCATACAAAAGGCGTGCCGCGCCTGGGGATTCCTTCCGTAATGATGGCCGACGGCCCGCACGGGCTGAGAAAACAGGCGGAAGACGATGAACTGGGCCTTCATAAAAGCGTGCCGGCCACATGCTTTCCGACGGCATCGGCTCTGGCCTCCTCGTGGGACAGGGAACTGCTGAAAAGGACCGGCGCGGCTATCGCAGAAGAGTGCCGGGCGCAGGGGGTTTCCATACTGCTCGGCCCCGGATGCAATATCAAACGGTCCCCGCTGTGCGGGCGGAACTTTGAGTATTATTCGGAAGACCCGCGCCTTTCATCCGAGCTTGCCGGCGCGTTTATTGAAGGTGTGCAAAGCCGGGGCGTCGGAACGTCTCTCAAGCATTTTGCCGCCAATAACCAGGAAACGCGGCGCATGAACATCGACGCGGTTGTGGATGAAAGGACCCTGCGCGAGATATACCTGGCCTCGTTTGAAGGCGCGGTAAAAAAAGCCGCTCCCGTGACCGTGATGTGCGCATACAACCGGGTAAACGGCTGGCTTTGCTCGGAGAACCGGCGTCTGCTGACCGATATTTTAAGAAAAGAGTGGGGATACGAAGGCTGCGTTCTGTCCGACTGGGGAGCTGTGGCAGACCGTGTGAAAGGGCTTGCCGCCGGACTGGATGTCGAGATGCCGGCGAGCGGCGGCGAACGGGATCAAAGAATAGCGGAAGCGGTGAAAAAGGGCGAATTGCCGGAAGACATCCTGAATGAAACGGTCCGGAGGATACTGCGGATGGTTTTTGACTGTCTGGAGAGGCAAAAAACCGAATCAAAATGCGATATGGATGAACATCGCCGATTGGCTGGAACAGCAGCGATGGAATCCATGGTGCTGCTGAAAAACGAAAATATCCTGCCCTTGAAGAAGGGAGGGAAACTGGCTGTAATCGGCGGATTCGCGAAGCGGCCAAGATACCAGGGCGGAGGAAGTTCCCATGTGAACCCCGCTTTCCTGGACAATGCCTGGGACGAAATCGTAAAGACGGTCCGGGGTACGGATACCATAGTGGAGTATGCGCAGGGATACCGAATGGACGGCGAAAGCGGCCCGGTCATAGAACATGAACTTGTATCCCGGAGCGACAGGGTCGATGAGGAATTGATAGCCGAGGCCTGCAGGGCCGCGCAGGGGGCGGACACAGCGATCGTCTTTGCGGGCCTGCCCGAGAGCTATGAGACGGAAGGCGCGGACAGGACGCACCTGCGTATGCCCGAAGGACACTGCGCGCTGATTAAGAGGGTGGCCGGCGTACAGAAAAACGTGGCGGTGGTCTTGAGCAACGGCGCGCCGGTTGAGATGCCCTGGCTGGACCATGCGGGCGCGGTGCTGGAAGGCTATCTGGGCGGACAATGCTCGGGAAGCGCTGTTGCCGCGATACTTTTCGGCGAAGCAAACCCGTGCGGAAAGCTTGCCGAGACCTTTCCAAAAAAACTCGCCGATACGCCCGCGTATTTGAATTTTCCGGGTGAAAGGGACAGGGTGGAATACAGGGAAGGCCTGTTTGTGGGGTACAGGTATTACGACGCGAAAGAGTTGGAGCCGCTTTTTCCCTTCGGATACGGCCTCAGTTACACGGATTTTGCCTATACCCGGATGCGGGTGGATAAAGAAGAACTTTTGGATACGGATCAGCTTACCGTTGCCGTTTCCGTCAGGAATACCGGAAACGTATCTGGAAAAGAAATTGTGCAGCTCTATATCCGGCCCGAGAGACCGGAGGTTATGCGTCCCTGCAAGGAGCTCAAAGATTTTCAAAAGGTCGCGCTCCGGCCCGGCGAAGAAAAGGACGCGGTATTTATCTTAAACCGCCGCGCATTCGCGTATTACGAACCGAAAACCGGCGAATGGGTTGTACAAGACGGTAAATATGAGATCCTGGCCGGCCGGTCGTCTAAGGATATTGCGCTGCGGCAAAAGATAACCGTTATCCCTGTGGCCAAGGAGGAAATCATATTTACCGAGGATTCCACGGCAAACGACATACTGGAATTCCCGGAAAGGGCGGAGAGGCTGGACGATCTTTTTGTGCAGCTCAATTTTATGGGCTTAAAGCGCCTTTGCGATCTGCCCGTCCTGTTCAGGGATATGCCTCTGCGAAGCCTTCTTGTATTCATGCCGGGAGGATTCAAATATTCTCTGCTGGACGAAATACTGCGCATATTGAATGGGGGCAACGGTTAAATGATTTCCGGCAAGCCGCCTGATTTTTTCGCTGATGAAAGATTTTAAGCCGTAATGCCTTGCTCTTTGCATATCGATTCTGCCGATTCGCGAATCTTATCATTCGGATTGTCCAAAGCCCGGACGACATATGGCTTGAAACTTTCCTGATAGTTATTGCGCATAAAATTCAAAACATTCAATTTCCATTGAAAGACTGCGCTGCAATTCAAGCGATTTGTAGTATCGGGAGGCCTTTCTGTCTGCCTGGCGGCGCGGTTCATTTAAATTTATAATATTTATAAAAATTCCTCAATTTCTTTTTTTTAATAATTTTTTTATCGATTTGTACGATAATAAAATGGTACACTTTTACGGTCGGCAGATATCGGACAAATAGTCTTATAAAATACTGGGAGATTAAAACTATGTCAAAACAAGATGCTCTGCGGTTTATGATGGCATTGGAAAAAGATGCGGAACTGAAAGGAACGTTGGGCAGCATTATGGTCAGATATGAAGTAAAGAGCCTGCAATCGGATGAATGGGACAGAGTGGTCCGGGAGCATGTGATTCCGTTGGCCAAAAAGAGCGGTTATGATTTCAGCCTGGAGGATTTGCAGGAACTGCGGAAATCGGCTGAAGAAAAGATGGAAGACGACGCGCATGACCGGGCAAACGGGGACAGGGGGCAATTCACTGAAACCAGCACGGTGCAGGTGGTTTTAACCCGTATTATTAAAAAAACAACCTTCTGCGAATTGGCGCCGGATGACCAAACTTTTATAAACCGGTATAATCAATTTCCTAATAATCATTGTCCTGATTATGCGGGGATTAAACGCGGCCCTTCCGGCATTGCGTTTTGTTCGGGCTGTGTTCATTGCCAAAAGAAGGTGACTATACAAAAGCAGTAAAAACGGTATCCGCGCTACCGGTATTCAGGAGCGGAACGTTTTCATAAATCAACGAAGTCTATTAAAATGCTGTTTTAAGGGAAATTTCCTTGAAACAGCATTTTTTTACAATAAAATCAAGCCGGATATGGACTTTTTTGACAATAAATTAATCCAGATTTCTTTCTGCTGACTTGAGAGCAAGTTTAAAACGTGCATATAAGCGTCAAATTAATCTATTCATAAGAAACGCCGGCCAAAATAGAATGTAGGTATTAAAAAAAGATAGGAGGAAATCTTTTATGGCAAAAAAATTAATCGTATTAGTATTGGCATGCGTAATGATCCTGGTGGCGTTTGCGGGCTGCACGGGGACCCCGGCTGCCAGCTCCGAAGCTGCGCCTGCATCTTCCGAGGCTCCCGCATCTTCCGAGGTGCCCGCTTCGTCTGCTGCGCCGGCTTCTTCTGAGGCGGCTGCACCGGCCGATGTTGGCGCCGGAACAATGGTGGGCCTTGCAATGCCCACAAAATCCCTGCAGAGGTGGAACCAGGACGGCGCCTACATGCAGCAAGAATTCGAGGCGGCTGGTTATCAGGTAGATCTGGAATATGCTAACAATGATGCTGCCACACAGGTAAAGCAGTTGGAAAACATGCTAACAAAGGGCTGCAAAGTGCTGGTAATTGCCGCAATTGACGCAGATGGGCTTAAAACGGTTCTGGATGACGCGAAAAAAGCAAACGTTGTGGTTTTCGCGTATGACAGACTGATCAAGGGCGCCGATTACTATGCCACATTTGACAACTACAATATCGGAGCGCTTCAGGCGAAATACGTTGTTGAAAAGCTTGGCCTTGACAAAGGCGAGAAGGGGCCGTTCTCCATGGAAATCTTTGGGGGATCTCCGGATGACAACAATGCTTTCATGATTAATGATGCGCATATGGACGTATTGAAACCGTATATTGACAGCGGTGTTCTGAAAATAACTTCAGACCAGACCAAGATGGAAGTTATTGCAATCAAAGCCTGGGATTCCGGCACCGCTCAGAAGAGAATGGATAATCTGCTGACCGCCTATTATGCGGATGATCCGGTTGATATTGTTGTATCGCCCAACGACAGCTTGGCACAGGGTATTGTTGCCTCGCTGAAAGCCGCCGGTTATAGCACAGAAGAAGGATCCAAGAAACCTTTCCCGGTTATCACTGGGCAAGATTGCGATATTCTGAGTGTGAAAAATTTGATCGCCGGAATGCAGTCCATGACGATCTTCAAGGACACCAGAACCCTGGCTGCACAAACAGTGAAAATGGTCGGGCAAATTCTTTCAGGGGCAGAAGTTGATGTTAATAACACCACCGATTATTCAAATGTACCGTCCTACCTGTTAACTCCTGTACCTGTTGACCTTAGCAACTATAAAGAGTTGCTGATTGATTCGGAATATTATACCGAAGACCAGTTGAAGTAGTCTTATCGCCAAGCATAAGCGGCAGCATTTGTTGCTGCCGCTTATGTTTATATCCGCCTCTTTAGGGCGTATAAGGAGTTGATTGAATGTCGGACTTAATACTTGAAATGGACAATATCACAAAAGAATTCCCTGGCGTCCGCGCACTCGACAATGTTACCTTCCAGGTAAAAAAGGGAGAGATACACGCATTGGTAGGAGAAAACGGCGCGGGAAAATCCACATTGATGAATGTATTGAGCGGAATCCATCCTTATGGGACCTACACCGGAGAAATCATTTATCAAGGGAAACACTGCCGGTTTAAAACAATAAAAGACAGTGAAAAAACCGGAATGGCGATCATCCATCAGGAACTGGCGTTAAGCCCGTTTTTAAGCATTGCGGAGAATATTTTTCTGGGCAATGAACGCGCCAAAAGCGGCGTGATAGACTGGGATGAAACGAATAACAAGGCAAAAAGCCTTATGCAGATGGTTGGCCTTAAGGATAATCACACCACGCTGGTGAAAGATATCGGCGTTGGCAAACAGCAGTTGGTGGAGATTGCTAAGGCACTGGGTAAGGATATTGAGCTTTTGATACTCGACGAGCCCACCGCCGCGCTGAACGAAAATGAATCGGAGAATTTGCTGAAACTTCTGCAAGACCTGAACCGCGAGCGGGGGCTTACCTGCATACTTATTTCCCATAAGTTGAATGAGGTTATTAAAATTGCGGATGTGATTACCGTTATCCGGGACGGAAAGGTGATAGAAACTCTGGATAACCGGCAAAAGGATGCCAGCGAGGGCAGGATCATTAAAGGCATGGTTGGGCGGGAAATGGTAGACCGGTTCCCGAAACATACGCCCAATATCGGCGAAGTCGGGTTTGAAGTCAAGGATTGGGTTGTCTACGACCCCCAGGATGAGGACAGGATGGTGATAGACCATGTAAATTTAAATGTCCGAAAAGGTGAGATTGTTGGCCTTGCGGGCTTGATGGGCGCGGGAAGGACCGAGCTTGCCATGAGCCTGTTTGGAAAAGCTTATGGAAAAAAGATCAGCGGCAGTATATATAAGGACGGAAAAATGCTGTATCTGCATAGTATTGAAGAAGCGATTGATAACGGGATATCTTATGCCACTGAAGACAGAAAAACAGCGGGACTTATATTGATCAATGATATTAAAACAAATATCACGCTGGCAAGCCTCAAAAAAATCAGCAACAATGGTATCTTAAATGATGATGAAGAAGTGAAGATTGCCAAGGAATACCGTGAAAAATTAGATATAAAGTGCTCCGGCATTTATCAAAATACGGTCAACCTGTCCGGCGGCAACCAGCAAAAGGTGGTTCTTGCAAAATGGATCGCTTCGGTGCCCGACGTCCTTCTGCTGGATGAGCCGACAAGAGGAATCGACGTGGGCGCAAAATATGAAATATACAACATCATCAATCAGCTTGCGGACAGCGGAAAGTGCGTGATCATGATTTCTTCCGAGCTTCCGGAGATTCTTGGCGTAACGGACAGAATATACATCATGAACAGGGGCCGGATCGTGGGAGAAATGAATACCAAAGAAGCGACGCAGGTGGAGATTATGTCATGTATTCTGAAGAGTTCGGTTGAAGATAGGGGGAACTAACTATGAATAAATTTAGACAGTTAATGAGCAGTAATATGCGCCAGTATTCAATGGTTTTTGCACTCGTCGTAATTATCATTCTTTTCGAGATATTGACCAATGGCATATTGCTGAAACCGGAGAATGTATCAAGGCTGATCCTTCAAAACAGCTATATACTGATTTTAGCCATAGGCATGCTGATCTGCATACTGACCGGAGGAAACATTGACCTTTCGGTTGGCTCGGTAGTAGCTTTTGTCAGCGCGATGACGGCTGTGCTGAGTGTGACCTTAGCCCTGCCAGTGTGGTTATCCATAGTGCTTGCATTGGGTTTTGGGCTTCTTGCTGGCATGGCGCAGGGATTCTGCATCGCATATATAGGGATACCATCCTTTGTTGTAACTCTGGCAGGTATGGGAATATGGCGCGGAATCAATAATATTATTCTGAACGGCTTGACCGTCGGTCTGCCAAATATTTATACAACCATTGCATCGGACTCCATCCCCGATTTTGTCGGAGGTGTCCAGAATGTGAATATGGCCGCCGTTGTAATAGGCATCGCAGCCGCCGTAGTAATTGTCATTTTTATGTTTATAAACAGGGCGCAGAAGAAGGCGAAAGGGTATGACGTGCCCTCAATGAGCAGTACAATCATTAAAGCCATCGTCATTGCGGGCCTGATCAACCTGATTACCTATTGGCTTGCGCTTACCGACGGTATTCCGATCATACTGGTAATTTTGGTAGCGTTGATTGGAATATACACTTTCTATACGACCATGACTATCTCGGGCCGGCATGTTTACGCAATGGGCGGAAACAGGAAGGCTGCCGAACTTTCAGGCGTAAATACCAAGAGGATACTGTTTTTTGCATATTCCAACATGGGGTTTATGGCGGCGATCGCCGGCGTGGTCTATGCCGGTAGGCTTGGAGCAGCTTCTCCCTTAGCCGGGCAGGGATTTGAACTGGAATGCATTGCGGCCTGTTTTGTAGGCGGAGCCGGAATGTATGGAGGCGTGGGCACGATTTGGGGCGCAATCATCGGCGGGTTTATTATGGGCCTTCTGAACAACGGTATGTCCATTATGGGTATGAGCACGTTCTGGCAGGACATCATCAAGGGCCTGGTGTTGCTTGGAGCCGTTGCGTTTGACGTATATTCAAAATCAAGATCATCAAAAACAAAGTAGGCCAAACAAAAGGCCAATCTCACAAGGACAGCGCGTCTCCGGAGGCACGTATCCGGAGACGCGCGCCAAAATATTGGACGGCTCCTATAACTTTGGCTTCTTATATTCATCCGGGGCATGTCCCGTGTTTCTTGCCGGTAATTTTAATTCCGGTTATTTGCGTTTTTTCAAAAAATTTCTAATAGAAATAAATGTATTTTTATGGTATAATTTTCAAAGGGGTGAACACTGATGAAAGTTGTAACCCGTCAAAACAAAGATACGGGTGAAATGAGCGTTGAGTATGCTTTTGTGGCAAATCAGCAAAATTTTCGTTTTCGTTTGTTAAAAAACATCGTTGGAAGCATGGATACGGATATCACCATTCTAATCGATACCAATCAGAGAATCGTAAAAAAATCCATAGAACAGTTGGAAGCCGGTTTGCAGCAATTGAATCTCCGCTACAAGACCATGATTACCCAATCGAATCCCCGGAACATTTTTGGCTTGCGTATTTCCATCAGTAAAGCTCCAATGAGCGAACATAAAGTTATTTTGGAACTTTCAGGAAATGATTTTACCAGGGAGCTTTATGATACTCTTAAAAATTACGATATAGCCTTCGGTTTCGGCAGACAAAAGGCGTTCGATGAGATTTGCGGGGATTACAGGCTGGATAGCGGGCAGGTTCTTTTTAACAAAGCCTATTTTATGGAAACACTTTACGATTCGGTTGTGTGCGAATGCATGAGAAGCTCTTTTCATGTGGAACAGTTTGTCCGGATGGTCGAAAATGAGAATGCTGTATAAAATATCAATTTTTGCGGTAATCACTCTTGTTGTCGTAGCTGCGTTCGGGTCTCTCTATTACTTTAACAAGGTCAACAGCGTTTATAATGAGAATCATTCATATGTATTCAGCGACGACCCCCAATACCATTTTTCGCTGATTCTGGACTCCGAAGACGACGTCTACTGGCAGGAGTTTAAAGAAGGAGCCTTTGAAGCGGGAAAGGTTTATGACGCCGCCATAGAATATAATCTGGCGTCAAAAAACGACAGCAACCAAGAAATTGTGGATTACATCAACATCGCATATGAATCAAGGGTGGACGGCATTATTGTAGCCGCGGAGAATATGGAAGAATACGCGCCTGCTATCGACCGGGCATCCGAAGGAGATTTCAACATTGTGGTGGGCGTGGTGGAAAACGTGAACAACAACCGGCTTGCATATGTAGGGACCAACTTTTATCAATACGGCGTTCAGGCGGCGAAGCTGGTCGCGCAGGCGGGAGGCGATGCCGGGCAGGTGGACCTCGCTGTTATACTATCAAGTGAAAACAGCGAGGAGTCGGACACGGCTGCAACCACTCAAAACGACGTTATGCTGAACGGAATCAAAAGCGCTTTGGAAAGCGAAGGCCGGATCAATTTGGTAACGACAAAATACAGAAACAGCGACCTTTTGGGAGCGGAAGATCTCACAAGAAAAATTCTGACACAATACCCGGATGTCGATGTGATATTCTGCACCAACGCCAAGGATACGGCTGCCGCAGCGCGTGTCATTGTGGAACGCAACCTTGTGGGCCGGGTCGTGATTGTGGGTACGGATGTTACCCAGGAGATCATCAGTTATATCCATAAAGGGATCGTTTTCGGAGTCCTTGACCGGAACGGATATAAGGCGGGGTATCAAAGCACGGAACTCTTATGCAACAGCGTAGGCAGTACGTTTCAAAATAATTACTATGATATTAGTGTCGAGGCCTATACGATGGTAAACATCTCCGTTTATGACCGGATCGATGCCCTATGAAAAAAAGAAAATTCAGTGAAATAATATTTAAAAGCATAAAGACCCGGATGACAGTGGTTTTTGTCATTACAACCTTGCTGATGAGCATCACCAGCGTATTTATCCTGATTACCTCAAAAGATCTCGTTGAAAAAATGGATGATATGTTTTCCGCCAATGTTAAAATGGAAGAATTTTTGAGCGCAATGGACGATGTGGATTCAAACCTAACAAAATATCTGGTAATGGACGATTCCGACAGCCTCCTCAACTATTACAAGTTTAAAGACATCTTCAGCATGAAAGCGCAGAGTATGTTCGACGCTTCGCAGGGGATATACAGCCAGGACGATTTGATATACAAAGACATCGTTTATATGGTGGAGTCTTACCTGAAAGAAACGGACGAAGCGGTGGAGGCTAAAAGACTGGACGAAGCGGACAAATATATTGCCGGGTACGCGGAGGCGGAAGAAATCGCGGGATACATCAATACCTATGCGGACCGTCTGAATCTGAGCAAGCTGGATTTAAACACAACACAGTATCTCGATATGTCGGACGACCTCAACAATCTGCAAAATACAAATATCGTTCTCATTATATCGGTTATCTGCATGAATGTTCTGGTTGTCTCCCATATGACATATAATATGAACAAACCGATCGTCACTCTGGCCAAATCCGCCAGGGAGATATCCAAAGGGAATTTCAACGCGCCCGATATCAACGTAAGTTCACAGGACGAACTGGGCGTTATGGCGGATGCTTTCAATAATATGAAACACTCAATCAAGAATTATATAGCGGAACTTTATGACAAGGCAGATACGGAATCCAAGCTTTTGGAGCAGCAGATAGAGAATTTAAAGTTCAAGACCCTGCTTGCCGACGCGGAAATGAAGGCGCTGCAGATGCAGATCAATCCTCATTTTC
This sequence comes from Bacillota bacterium, assembly GCA_023393165.1. Taxonomy (GTDB): domain Bacteria; phylum Bacillota; class Clostridia; order Christensenellales; family Christensenellaceae; genus JAEYKI01. Next base: position 143,980 of record JAEWMJ010000006.1, read on the forward strand.
TGTTTAATACTTTAAATGCAGGAGTCCAGCTCGCGATGCTGGAGGGGGCTGAAAGAACTTCGGGTTTTTTGGACGATATTGCGAAAATATTCCGGTACAATGTGAAGAGCCTCAACAGGAAGGTGAAGCTGAGAGAGGAAATCGATACCGTCAGGGCGTATGGAAACCTGTTTCGCGTGAGATTCGGCGATATTATACGGTTCGACTATGATATAGACATCAAGTTACTGGAATTAGACGTTCCGCCGCTTATTATTCAGCCTTTGGTTGAAAATGCAACCATCCACGGAATCGGCGATCTGGAAAGGGGCGGCATGGTAAAAATCTCTCTTGAAAGGGAGGGAAATAATGCTTTTATCAGTATTGAAGATAATGGAATCGGAATGAGCGAGGAAGTCCGGCAAAAAATCTTAAGCTGTTATTCATTTGAAAGTGAAAAGTCGGGACATACAACAGGGATTGGCGTTTCAAACGTTGTACAAAGGATGAGGTTGTTCTTTGGCGTGCAGGATGTGATAAAAATCGAAAGCAAGATCGGAGAAGGGACTTTGGTAACGCTGAAGATACCTTATCCTGAAAATGACGAACTGGCAAAGGATGGTGATATGAATGTACAGTCTCATGGTGTTCGATGACGAGCAGATCGTGATCGAATCCGTAAAACATATCGTTGAAAATGAGCTTAAAAATATTCAGGTAACACAGACGGCCAGATCGGGAAGGGAAGCCATCGAGAAAGCCAGGATCGAAAGGCCGGATATCATATTGACGGATATTCGTATGCCTGGAATCAGCGGCCTGGAAGCCGTCAAAGAAATTAAAAAACTGCATAATAACATCAAATTTGTGATCGTTTCCGTTTATGAATATTTTGAATTCGCAAAGCAGGCGGTAGAACTTGGCGTGAGCGATTATCTCATAAAGCCGGTCAATAAGGCAAGACTGGTGAATACGCTGGAACGCATTACCTCCCAGCTTGATGAAGAAAGGCGCAAATATGACCAGGAGCTTGAGGCGAAAGAAAAAATAGACAGGATGATCTCCGTGGCGGAACACAGCTTCATCTATTCCCTTCTTTTATCGCAGCAGGTGGATTTTAAGGAATACAAGGAACTGTTTGATATCAAAAGCGATACGGGGTATATATTTGTTCTTACGTTCCGGGGCAGAGCAGGCCAGCGTGATTCGATGGAGTTTGGGGACAAGGTACGGAATCAAAAATTTTATACATTTTTTAAAGAGAGCCTCAAACGAAAACATCAGTGCATTGTCGGCCCGGTCATGCCCGACAGGGTTGTTGTGTATATTGCCCAAACCATTGAAGACCATTATCAGCAAAGAGTGCAGACCATCGCTTATCTGGAAGAAGTGATTGCTGAAATGGAAAAATCGTATAATGTGGATTTCAAGGCGGGAATCGGAAAGGTGCATGACGACGAGAATATTATAGTATCCTATCAGGAGGCCCTGAAAGCTTTAAACTATGCGGAGGGCGAGAAAGTCATGCATATTGACGACATCGTTCCCAATATCTATAACGCCGGATTTGAAATCGTAGCCGAGGAGCAGAAACTGATCGGCGCAATTGAAAAAGGCGACGCGTCCCTTTCCATGAACATTCTGACGGATATTTTCAATAAATACAGCAATTATTTTGAACAGGACGGCCTTAGGAACCGTATCATTGAAATGATGATAGTGGCGCACCGCATCGCGATCGAGTATGGATTTGACAATGAAGGGGATGTTGAATACGGCAGGTATATCAATGAGATTTTAAGCTGCAGAACAAAAAAAGAATTCGAACAGACATGTATGGAAAGAATCCGTTACATTGCGGGCAAAATCAGCAGGAGCAAGGAAAAGACGATCGGTGCTATTGTGGACAGGGCAAACAGGATCATCAACGAAAGGTTCCATCAGGAATTGACATTGGACGGCATTTCAAAAGAACTGTATATCAGTCCGCAATATTTCAGCAGATTATACAAGCAGGAAATGGGTATCAATTTTATTGAGCACTTAACGCTTGTCCGAATGCAAAACGCAAAAAAGCTGATGGAGCACGGCAATTATTCCATTAAGCAGATTTGCTACCTTTCGGGATACAGCGATCCGAATTATTTCAGCCGGTTGTTCAAAAAATTTGAAGGGGTATCACCATCGGCGTATCAGAAACAGGTCTGATAGGAGGTAACTATGAAAAAAACAGTAGTAGTTTTGCTTGCTGTGCTTTTCGTATTTTTATCCGGCTGCAAATTGGACCCGGTGTATAAGAATGAGGACGACCAGATTATCATCGGTTTCATTACGGAGTCCATGACTGTGGAAAGATGGCAGAGGGACAGGGATATTTTTGTCGCAAAGGCGGAAGATCTCGGCGCGCAGGTGATCGTAAAGAACGCCTATGAAGACAGCGAAGTCCAGAAGCAGATTGGAAAGGATATGATAGCGCAGGGCGCGGATGTGCTTGCAATTGTTCCTTACGACAAGGACAGCCTGAAAGACCTGGTGAATTACGCGCATAGCAAGCATGTAAAAGTAATCGCATACGACCGGATGATCAATGATTCAAACGTGGATTTATATATTTCTTTTGACAACTATAAAGTGGGAGAACTCATGGGGGAGGCGGCCGAAAGAGCTGTTCCGAGCGGAAATTACATCATACTCAACGGAGCGGAAAGGGATAATAATTCCGGAAAGCTGAAAGAAGGCTATATGAGCGTACTGCAGCCGAAAGTTGACAGCGGCGAAATTAAAATTATCGGGGAAACTTGGGTGGAAGACTGGAGGGACGAACTGGCCTATGAGTATGTCGCCGGCGTTATAGACAGCGGCGCGCAGATAGACGCCGTCATTGCCGCGGACGACCGCCTGGCGGAAGGCGCAATCAATGCTTTAAGCGAAAATAGGCTGGCCGGACATGTGTTCGTAACCGGGCAGGACGCCGAACTGGGCGCCTGCCAGAGAATTGTGGAAGGCACGCAAAACATGACGGTATATAAAAAAATTAGCCTGCTTGCCGAAGGCGCGGCGCAGTATGCGGTCAAAATGGCGCGTGGTGAAGACATCGGCGAATGCGGCACCATTTCAGACGGTACCTATGACATTAAATATATCGTTTGCGCACCCATAAAAGTGGCCAAAGAGAATATTTTGGATACGGTGATTGAAGACGGTTTTTACTCGGTGGAACAGGTGTATGCAAACGTGCCTGAGGAGGAGCGGCCGAGCAGGCAAAAATGAGCAATAAAAACTAATATTTTTATTGTTTTTTCCAATACTATAAAAAACATAAAATATTAGGAGGTATATATGAACAGCCAGAGAGCAAAAGAAATCGTATCCTCGCCGGATATGGTGAATGTCACATATGGGAATACTCCCGTATACATGGAAATGGTGAACGATTCGGATCAAACCTGCACCATTCATTACCTGAATCAGCCAAATGAAAAAATGAATGTTCCGTTGTCAAGCCTGGTTGAACGCTGATTTGCGACCGGCCAAAAGGCTGGTTTGCCCTATAAAAAATCAAAAGGGATGCTCTCCGGGAGGCCACTGAAAAAGTGGGACTCTAAGCTTCAAGACTGGAAAGAGCTGAAATTACGAAGAAAAAGTAATTTCGGCTCTTTTTTGATATAATTACAGTAATAACATAAGGGGTAAAAAAATGATAAAAGCACAAACGAGTCTAATCATGAGCCCATATATGGGTATATATGAGTTGATTATACCAAAGGATAATCTATTGCGGCAGATGAATGAATTAATGGATTTTAGTTTTATCTATGATGAGCTGATCAATGTATATTGTCAAAATAATGGACGGGGAGCGATTGATCCGGTAAGGATGTTTAAGTATCTATTGCTAAAAAGTATTTTTGACATTTCTGACGTTGATGTTGTGGAGCGGTCTAAATATGATATGTCATTCAAATATTTTCTTGGCATGGCCCCGGAAGAAGAAGTCATTGACGCAAGCTCGTTGACCAAATTCAGAAAGCTGCGGCTCAGAGAATCAAATCTCCTTGATCTGTTGATCAATAAAACGGTGGAAATCGCTCTGGCGCAAGGGATCATAAAAAGTAGATCCATCATTGTAGATTCTACACATACACAGGCAAGATACAATCAGAAATCACCAAGGGAGCATTTAGTTGAGTATTCCAAGAGGTTACGCAAAGCAGTCTATGCGATAGATGAGACGATGAGAGAGCAATTTCCACAAAAAAATAATAATGGATTACTGGAAGACGAATTGGAATATTGCCAAAAGCTGATAACGGTTATAGAAAATACAGAACGTATTTCCGGTTACCCGGCTGTGAGAGAAAAGCTGAATATGCTCAAAGAACTGGTTGATGATGATCTTGAGCAATTGGCTTTAATATCACAGGATGCAGATGCCAGAGTTGGCCATAAGACAGCGGACACATCCTTCTTCGGATATAAAACGCATATCGCTATGACGGAAGAAAGAATCATAACAGCGGCGGTTGTTACTTCCGGGGAAAAGCATGACGGCAAACAGCTTAAGGAATTGGCAGCTAAAACTGAACAGGCGGGTATTAAAGTTGCTGATATCATCGGTGATGCCGCCTATTCGGAAAAAGAGAACATTGCTTATGCAAAAGAAAACAATATCAACCTGGTTTCTAAGCTAAGTAAAACAGTCACCCACATTCAATCGAATCGTACGAATCCTAATGTATTTGAATTTAATAAGGATGCAGAGATGTATGTCTGCCAGGCCGGACACATGAGTTTCAAAAAGACAAGCACCAGACCAAAAAAGCATGAGAAAGACGGGACAGGAACAGTAGAATCTTACTTTTTTGATGTGGAAAAATGCAAAATCTGTCACCACAGGGCAGGATGCTATAAAGACGGGGCAAAAACCAAAACATATTCTGTAACCATAAAACATCACATGCATGAAGAGCAGGCTGCATTTCAAGAGAGTGAATATTTCAAAGAAAAGTCCAAAGAACGTTACAAGATTGAGGCTAAAAACAGCGAATTAAAACATAGACATGGATATGATGTTGCATCAGCCTCAGGCCTGTTTGGCATGCAACTGCAGGCAGCGACTACAATATTTGCTGTTAATCTAAAAAGAATCATTACTTTAATGGGTAATAAATAGCGTATTAATCCAAGCTATTATATATTCAAATATATTAAAACACCAGAATGTTGAGAAAATTGATCTCATCTTCTGGTGTTTTATTGTTCGTTAGAAAAACAGAGCGTTTTTCAGTGGCCTCCTCTCCGGTATCCCTTTTTTGGATTGCGCAGCTCGGAAGAGCAAAAGCTGTCATTGCGCGGAAAGCAATATGGTGATATAATGCGAGCAAACAATATGGAACAAAAGCGTTGTAATTTTTTGCGGCGCTTTTGTTTGTTTTGCGGGTGATTTTATGTCAATTATGGTTAAAAAGCTTTATAAGAACGGGGCCTTCCTGTATAAAATGAATCTGATAGCGGGCAAAAACGGCCTTATCAATCTGGTAAACTGGGTTCATATAATTGAAGACGACAACGCGACCTCGTTCCTGCACGGAAATGAATTGGTATTTACGGCGGGCATACTGAATCATAATGAAAAATGGCTGCTCGATTTTGCGCGGAAACTGTTTGAAGCCGGCACAAGCGCCTTTGTGATCAATATCGGTCCTCATATAAAGGAGATACCGAAAGAGGTGATTGATTACTGCAATGAGGTAAACATGCCCCTTTTTACGATACCGTGGGAAACAAGGATGGTGGACATGACCCGGGATTTCTGTCACCGGATCATGAACAATGAGCATGTGGAAAGCAATGCCGCAACCACTATAAAAAATATCATCTTTAATGTGGGCGATATTGACACTCAGATTCTGCAGATGGAAAGGTACGGCTATCAGCGGGACAGCAGGTTTTGTTTTATCAGCATCATGGCAAACGAAGACGATAAGGACGACTTGGGTAAAATTGCTGAGATTGCGGCAAAAACAAGGCAGGAATTATTTGTTTCGTTTTCTTACAAGGATTTTTTGATACTGGTTTTGGTGAATTATACGGATGCGGAAATAAGTGTTTTTGTGGAGGAATATTTAAGGCTTGCGGCGCAGAAAACGGGAGGAAGCGGTCTGCACATAGGCGTCAGTTCCAATCAGACGGGTATTTACAACCAGAAAAAAAATTTTGAAAAAGCCTTGTCGGCAATGAAAATGGCAAGAAAGCGCAAGGAACCCTGCAGCTTTTATGACAAACTGGGTATTTACAAGGTTCTGTATGCCGTAGGCGATAAGGCCGTACTCAGGGATTACTATAAAAATGTGATCGGCAAGCTGGAGGCGTATGACAGGGAGAATAAAACCCAGCTGACGGGCATGCTGCGCACGTACCTGGAGAACAACGGCAGCCTGCAGATGGTGTCCGAAAAACTTTTTGTTCACAGAAATACGGTTACAAACCAGCTGAAAAAGATAGAAGAGATCACCGGATACAGTCCCCTGGACCTCGAAGACAAGGTGAAATTTTTTATGGCTTTTTATATAAAAGAAATTTTATAGTTATAATATTTCAATTTAAAATATTTTACGCTTATAAATCCCTGTAATATAGGGATTTATAAGGTGATGTGCAACTGCACAATGAAATTTGGTCACATAACAATTGCATTTTGCTCGTATCAGTCTATAATATAAATTAATAAAAGACAAATGGATGCGGCAATGGGGCTAATCAAAACTCTGGCGCCGCTTTTTTGTTTATCTTGAATGGTTGAAATAAAACGCGGCAATGGAGCTCACAAAACCCGATCGCCGCGTTTTTGTATATTTTGAATTGCGGCAATGCTCATTACCGCTGTAAGTTTAGGAGGAAGATCATTTTGACGGGCGAGGCAATCAAAAGCACATTAAAGAAGTATAATCTGCAGTCTTGGAGCAAACAAAAAAACATCAATCCAATTTCTGTGGAAAAAGCGGAAGGAATATATTTCTGGGATTATGAAGGCAACCGCTACTCGGATATGTCGTCCCAGCTGGTGAATATGAATCTGGGATTCGGCAACAAGGAAATCGGGGAGGCGATCAAGGCTCAGGTGGATCAATTCTGCTTTATCGGGCCTTCCTACGGGGCGGAATCCAGAGCAAAACTGGCAAAAAAAATCATTGAACTTATGCCGGACAACATGGGAAAGGTTTTTTTCACCAATGCCGGGGCGGACGCCAATGAAAACGCGGTGAAGATTGCAAGAATGTTTACGGGAAAAAACAAGATCTTCAGCCGCTACAGGAGTTACCACGGATCTTCCTTCGGGGCCGGAAATCTGACGGGAGAACCCAGAAGATATGCGCTTGAGCCCGGCATACCCGGATTCATCAAGTTCTTCGATCCTTATATATACAGGGAATCCATAGAGTTTGAAACCGAAGAGGCGGCGGCAAAATATTATCTCGCCAAGCTGGAGGAACAGATACTGTATGAAAATCCGGATTCCATTGCGGCCATTGTGCTTGAGACTGTTACGGGTTCCAACGGGGTCATCATTCCGCCCATGGGTTATCTTCCCGGACTGAGAGCCCTTTGCGATAAATACGGCATTCTGATGATCTGCGACGAGGTGATGACCGGATGGTGCAGAACAGGCAGGATGTTCGCTTTTGAGAACTTTGACGTAAAACCGGATATCGTATCCTTTGCAAAAGGAGTCACATGCGGATACATTCCCCTCGGGGGCGTTGCGGTAAGCAGCAAAATCGCAGAGTATTTTGACGAAAATTTGTTGTCCTGCGGCCTCACGTACAGCGGCCATCCCCTGGCGTGCGCGGCAGGCGTGGCCTGCGTCGAATACTACGGGAAGGCGAATATACCGGAGCACGTGAATCAAATGGGAAAAGTGCTGGGCGGGATCCTGGAGAAACTGAAGGCGGCGCATCCGTGCGTCGGCGACGTCAGATATATAGGCTTGTTCTCAGCCGTTGAGCTGGTGCGCGATAAAAAAACAAAAGAAGCGATCGTCCCGTATGGAAAGGATCCGGAAGGGATCATGGGTAAGATACTCGGCTTGCTCAAAGAACGCAGGTTCATGACTTATACCCATGAAAACATGATTATAGTCGCGCCGCCGCTGATTATTACGGAGGAGCAGATCACGGAAGAAATGGCCAAACTTGACGAGGTGCTGGGCATCGTTGACCGCGAGTTCATCTGACGGGGCGAGCCTTAAACACAGCAGGATTTATCGGAATTACAATGGCGTAAGGCGGAAAGCTTTGCGCCGTTATTTTCAGTACAGTGAAGGAGGATTTCAGAATGAATACAGCCGAATGCCTGAAAATGGAAACAGAAATCAAAATCCAGGATTTAAGTATACACTTTCCGGATAAAAACGGGGGAGAAGCGGTACGCGCGCTGGAGAATGTAAGCCTTGATATCATTCAGGGCGAGTTTATATCATTGGTCGGTCCGTCGGGCTGCGGAAAAACCACCTTGCTGCGCACGATCGCGGATCTGCAGCAGCCTACTTCGGGACACATATCGGTCCGGGGCCAATCTCCAAGAGATATAAGGCTGCAGAAAAAGTACGGAATCGTATTCCAGAGCCCGGTTTTATACGACTGGAGAACGGTAAGAAGAAACGTTTGCATGCCCATGGAGCTCATGGGGCTGCCCAAGAAATACAGGACGGCCCGCGTGACCGAAATGTTGGAGCTGGTGGGACTGTATGAATTCGGAAAAAAGTATCCGCACGAACTGTCGGGCGGCATGCAGCAGCGGGTCGGCATTGCAAGGGCTCTTGCGATCAAGCCGGAAATTCTTCTGATGGATGAGCCGTTTTCGGCGCTGGACGAATTTACCAAGGAAAAGCTGCACGAGGATCTGCTTAGGATATGGAGCAAAACAAATAAAACGGTTGTGTTTGTAACGCACAATATACAGGAAGCGGTATTCCTGTCGGACAGAGTGGCTGTCATGTCCCCGCATCCCGGAAGAGTTTCCGCAATTATCGATGTGAACATTCCGAGGCCGAGGACCATCTCGGTAAAAAATTCGCCGGAATTCAATGCGCTGGTTGCAAAGGTAAGAAACAGTTTTGAGGGGGTATAGGCGTGAAAAGCATAAAGAAGGTGCTTTCCTCAAAACAAATGGTCGTGATCGTATGGGTCATCGGGCTTGCGGTCGTCTGGGAGATCATTGCGACGGTTGTGGAAGGCACCAAACGGACTCCTGAAAATGTGCTTCCGCACTTGTACCAGATCGCGGAATCCATCGTCAGCACCAACCTGGTAAACGGAACGCAGACGGCACTGCAGATCGTCCTCGGTAACGCGGAGATTACGCTGCTGCGGGCGGGCGCGGGATTTTTGATCGGCATTGGAGTCGGATTCGGACTGGCGCTTTTAATGAGCCTGTTCCTGCCGGTGGAAAAAATAGCGTTCCCGTATCTGATGATCATTCAGATGATCCCGATTCTGGGTATGGCGCCTATTATCCTCGCGATAACGAAGGATATCGACAAAAGCCGGATCGTAATAGCGGCGATACTCACGTTTTATCCTGTCGCCACCAATACCCTGGCAGGGTTCAAGTCGGTTGAACGTGAAAAACACGAACTGATGCGGTCCCTGGCCGCCAGCAGATGGGACATCTATAAGAAGCTGATGATTCCGTCCAGTATGCCGTATTTCTTTACGGGACTAAAAATATCCGCGCCCATGGCAATCACCGCATCCATACTGGTGGATACACTGCAGGGCGGCGGCGGACTCGGTTGCATGCTGTCACAGTCCTTAAAACACGCGATGACGATCTACGTATTCTGGCAAATCGTATTCTTGAGCGCAGTTGTCGGCATATTGAGTTATTATCTGATGACGGTCATTGAAAAAGCGGTTTCGCCGTATAAACGGGTGCACAGGTGAGCGATATGAAGAACATAAATGGAAAAATCAATAAAGACGCCGTCCTGACGATAGTCTATCCTGTTTTGTTCGGCGCGGTAATCCTGATTCTCTGGCAGACGCAGATCCTCCACAAAATGTTGGGGGCGGACACATTTACGCTGCCCCTGCCGGACAGGGTTATCACCATCATTGGCGATAACATGCCTGCCATAATGAAAAACGTGGGGGCAACGCTCACGGTTGCGCTGGTAGGGCTCGGACTGGGGTCCGCTGTCGGATACCTGCTGGGGATCGTCGCCACCGTTTTTCCCAAATGGGGCGGAGGCGGCCTTACGATCGCGGCTGCGTTCAATGCGATACCCATTATCGCGATTGCTCCGATCATCAACAATCTGACAAAGGATTTCAGCGACAGCGCGGATTTAAGGAGCATGTTTGCCAAAATCATTGTGGTGACGCTGACATGCATGGTATCCATGAGCATCAACTCCTACCGCGGGTTTACGGAACTCAAGCCGTATTCGGAGGATCTCATGAAATCCTACGCTGCGAACAAACTGACTATTTTCTTTAAACTCAGGGTCCCAAACTGCGTACCCTATGTATTCACAGCCCTGAGAGTCAGCGTGCCGGCCTGCGTGATCAGCGCTCTTGTAAGCGAATATTTTGCGGAATTTGTGATCGGCGTGGGACGCCAGATCCGTGAAAATATCGTGCTGGCCCAATATGCAACCGCATGGGCGTATATCGTGGTCGCCTGTGCGATCGGAATCATTATGTACGTGGTTCTTTTAATCACCGAGGGTGTTATGCTGAAAGGCCGCCGCTAGCGGTTGCCCGGCTTAACATACAGATTTCAAATATATAAGGAGGAACAACATGAAAAAAAGAGTTAATCGTAAGTTTTTTAGAATTTGCGCGTTATGTTTGGTATGCGCAATGGCGGTAATTGCGATGACCGGGTGCAGCAGTCCCGCTCCCAGCGAATCGTCGGCACCGGCTTCAGAATCTGCGGCAGCGTCGCCGGCAGCTTCGGAAGCGGCTTCGGCGGCTGCAGAAACCTCTGCGGCGGCAACCGGAGAATACTATGACGCGGATGCCACTGCGGAAACCGTTGTAAAAGACGCGGCGGGCAAAGGCCAGGTCGGAAACTGGGGACTGGGCAACGAGTATGAGATTCAGGCGCTCTTGACCAAATATGGCCAGCCTACTACATACTTGAGCCAGGCGTTTGATATGGACGGCTTTGACGACGATTCCATACTGCTGGCTTCCGCCATGACCTACAACGAACTCGGACTGGTCAAGAATTCCTATGACGGCGGCTATGGCTACGGAGATACCGTAAAATACATTGATATGAACGACGAAGGCGTGGCGATGATGGAAGACAATATCTTCACCACAAAAGCATTTGCCGAGGCCAATCCGAACACCGTGAAAGCATTTATCTACGCTTCCATGAAAGGCTGGGAATATGCCTGCGCGAATCCCGAAGAAGCAGCCGAGATCGTTTATAAATACGGCTCTTCGGTATCCAGCGACCACCAGGCTTACATGGCGGAAGAAGTTAAGAAACTTGTTGAAACGGATACAAAAGGAAACGCTGTGAAAGATTACGGCAAAATGGATGAAGAAGCCATGCAGCAGACTCTGGATCTTGCAAAACAGTACATCAAACTGGACGACTCCGCAGCGGCGGACAAATTACAGTCGCTGACGCTGGACAACATCAGGGATACTTCCTACTGGGAAGAGGCGATGGCTTCAAACGGCACGATCGGAACGCCTGAAAAAGCGGATGTTACCATCCAGCTCAAATGGCTGCCCCAGGCGCAGTTCATGGGTTACTATGTGGCTCTTGATAAAGGCTACTACAAGGATGCCGGCCTCAACGTAACCATTACTCCCGGAGGCGGCGATATCAGTGAAACAACAGCTGTATATTCCGGGCAGGTAGATTTCGGCGTAACATGGGTTTCCAACTTATTATCGGCAAACGCGGGCGGCATGGATCTGCTTGAAGTATCGCAGGTATTCCAGAGATCAGGACTGGTGCTTGTATACAAAATAAACGGCTGAGAAATACAACTGAGTATTGATGAGGCTATCTAATAAAAGATAGCCTTATATCCTTTTTATTCAAACAAAATTAATTTTGATTTTCTTTGGGCCGCCCTTTCTTTTTTCGAAAAGAAAGGGCGGAAATAAAAAATGAGAAGGCCTAAAGGAGACTGTAAACATGGATTTATTGATTAAAAACGCAACGGTAGTGAATGCAAAAGAAAGCTTTACCGCTGATCTCGCGATAGACAAAGGAAAAATCGTATGCATAGGTCTCGATCTCTCGATGGAGTCCCAAAAAACCGTGGACGCGGCAGGAAAGCTTGTTTTGCCCGGCGCGATCGACGCGCACACCCATCTTGCCATGCCGTTTGGCGGTACGGTTTCCGCCGACAGCTATCTGGCCGGAACAAGGGCGGCGGCATGCGGGGGCGTTACGACGGTTTTTGATTATCCCATGCAGCGGCGCGGCAAGGGAATCATTGAAACCGTGGAGGCCAGAAAAGAAATGTGCGGCCCGGAAGCCTGCGTAGATTACGCTTTTCACTGCTGCATCACGGATTTAAACGGCGGCGCGCTGCTGGATGAATTTGCGGACGCGGTCGCATACGGCGTCACGAGTTTTAAATGCTTCCTGGTCTATAAAAAAGAAGGCATGATGGTGGACGACGCGACGCTTGTAAAAATCCTCAAGAAGGCTAAAGAAACAGGCGCGCTGACAAACATCCATGCCGAAAACCCGGATATGATAGATCTGAATGTTCAGGAGTTCCTCAAAGAGGGGAAAACTTCAGCCTGGTACCATTACATGAGCCGTTCGGAATATGTGGAAGCGGAAGCGGACAAAAGGGCGGTCCACTGGGCCAAATCAGTCGATGCCCCGCTGTATATCGTGCATATGGCCGATAGGGAAGGGCTCATGGCTGCGGCGGCGGCGAAAATGGAAGGATATGAGATTTATATCGAAACATGTCCTCAGTATCTTGAGTTTACCTGCGATGTGTATAAACGTGAAGACGGCAGAAACTTTGTGTGTTCGCCCCCCATGAAGGGAGAGGAAAGCCGGGACGCCCTCTGGAACGCGATCAAAACAGGAGCCATTGACACGGTCGCGACGGATCATTGCCCGTTCCAGAGTTTTGAGAAGGATTGGGGCAAGGACGATTTTACAAAGATCCCGAACGGCTGCGCAGGCGTGGAAAACCTGTATCCCTATATGCTATCGGCTGCAAATGAAGGAAAAATATCGTTTAACCGGGCGGTAGAGCTTTGTTCCGCAAATCCCGCAAAAATCTTCGGATGCGCGCAGAAAGGCTCCCTGACTGTCGGGAAGGACGCGGATATCGTGATTTATGATCCCAGGAAAGACTTTACCGTTTCGGTTCAGAATATGCATTCGGACTACGACCACACGATATGGGAAGGAAAGAAATTGCACGGTTATCCTGTTATGACATTTGTCCGCGGCGAGTTGGTATATGACAATGGGAATTTTGTAGGCCGGCCCGGATACGGACAATTCGTAAAACGTGAACCCAGAAAATAAAGTTTGGAGTGATTGAATTGGTTAATTTAAAATATAATCATTTATCGCTTTTAGAGGAAGCGGGCGCTTGTCTTTTATGCAACGACGCGCCCTGTGCAAAGGTATGCCCCTATATGCTGGAACCGGATAAAATTATCCGTTCCATACGCTTTGAAAACTGGACGGGCGCGGCAAACAGGCTGCCGGATATACTGCCCTGCATGTCGTGCGAAGGTAAGGAATGCGTATCGGCTTGCTTAAAGGGTAAAATGGGCAGGCCGGTGCCCGTTGACGATATGATGGTAAAGCTGTCTTCCTGCGAAAAAAACAAAACGGAGGATGCGGACCTGTCCATTGATTTTTGCGGCGTCAAGTGCGAGAATCCCTTTTTTCTTTCCTCGTCGGTGGTTGCAAGCAACTACGAAATGGTCGCAAAAGCGTTTGACATGGGATGGGCCGGCGTCGCTTTCAAAACGATCGGAACCTTTATTTCAAACGAAGTGTCTCCAAGGTTTGATACCTTAAGGAAGGAAGCCTTGCCGTTTGTAGGCTTAAAAAATATAGAACAGATATCCGAACATACGCTGGAAGAAAATCTCGATTATCTGAAGCGATTGAAAAAAGATTACCCCACAAAAATCATCATAGCGTCCATCATGGGGCAAAACGAAGAGGAATGGACGCATCTTGCGAAGCTTATGACCGGTGCGGGGGCGGACATCATCGAATGCAACTTTTCCTGCCCGCATATGGCGGCGAACGGCCTGGGCTCGGACGTGGGACAGAATCCGGAACTGGTCGGGGCATATACAATAGCCGTGAGAAAAGGCACGGATCTGCCGGTCCTTGCAAAAATGACGCCAAATATCGGGAATATGGAGCTGCCCGCAATAGCCGCAATCAAGGCGGGCGCAACGGGCGTCGCTGCGATCAATACGGTCAAAAGCATTATGAACGTGAATCTGGAAACATTCTCTTCAGGTCCGGATGTGGAAGGCAAAACGAGCGTCGGCGGGTATTCGGGAAAAGCCGTTAAGCCCATTGCGCTCCGTTTTATTCACTCCATGAAGAGCTGCGGCGAGCTTAAGGATGTTCCGGTAAGCGGCATCGGAGGGATTGAAACATGGCAGGATGCGGCGGAATTTATCGCGCTCGGCTGTGAGAATATACAGGTAACTACGGCGGTCATGCAGTACGGTTACCGCATAATTGAGGATATGACGGAAGGAATGAGGCTGTACCTGGGTTCACATGGCTATAAAAGCGTGTCTGAAATCGTGGGAAAGGCGCTGCCTCAGATCATCCATGCTGATGATCTCAACAGGAGCAGCATCTGCTATCCCAAATTCAACAGAAGCAAATGCCTGGGCTGCGGCCGCTGCCAGATATCCTGCTTTGACGGGGGGCATCAGGCGCTCCGGCAGGACGCGCAAACAGGGTGTCCGATTCTGGATGCGGATAAATGCGTAGGCTGTCACCTGTGCGTTGCCGTTTGCCCGGCTGGGGCTGTATCGCAGGGAATCAGAATGCCCAAGAGCAATGCATATCTGGCAAATCGGACTAATAAGGCAAAGGAGATAATTTGACATGTTATCATGCAGTTTGGAAAGAATGGAAGAAAAGATTAAAGCGTTCAGCAGGTTCGGCGACACGGGTAAAGGCGGGGTCACGCGGTTATCTCTGTCTCCCGAAGCGCTTGCCGCCCGGGCCGAATTTAAAAAAAGAATGGAAGGGATCGGCGCGACAGTGGTTACGGACGACATGGCAAACATGTATGCGACCATCCAGGGGACGGAAAATCTTCCCGCAATACTTTCGGGCTCACACCTGGATTCGGTGAAACAGGGCGGCAATTATGACGGCGTTCTTGGCGTCTTGACGGCCATGGAAGCTGCGGAAACGATTGTGAAGGAAAAAATACCGCACAGACACCCCATCACGGTCGTAGTATGGACAAATGAAGAAGGCGCGCGGTTTGAGCCCGCAATGATGTCCTCCGGGGTTGTCTGCGGCAAATTTGACAAGGCAGAAATGCTTTCTTCCGCAGCCAAGGACATTCCCGGATATACGTTTGGGGAGGCGCTCGAAAAAAGCGGATATATGGGAAGCACCCAAAACAGAATGTCTCCGGAAAAATACATTGCGCTGGTGGAACTGCATGTGGAGCAGGGGCCCGTGCTGGAAAGCGAAGGCATTGACATAGGCGTGGTGGAAGGCGTTTGCGGTATGATCAATTACGAGTTTACATTTATCGGCCAGGCGGACCATGCCGGGACAACGCCCATGAAATACAGGAAAGACGCCCTGTACGCGGCTGTTAAGACCATCCAGTACCTGCACGACGAATTGGATGAACTGGACGGCAAACTGGTATACACAACGGGGAAAATATCCGCGCATCCAAACATTCACACCATTATTCCGGATGAAGTAAAATTCACCTTGGATGCACGGCATCAGAATCCCGAGGTGATCCGCCAGGCGCTTGAAATCGTAAAAAAGATTCCCTCCGAAGTGGAGCGGTGCAAAGTAAGCTATCAGGAAGCATGGTCGCGCAAATCCGTAGCCTATACCTCAGAACTGGTCGATTATGTTGAAAAAAGCGCAAACGAATTCGGGTATTCCAACAGAAGGATATACAGCGGGCCGGGGCACGACGCGCAGTACGTGATAGACGTCATTCCTACAACAATGATATTCGTGCCCAGTGAAAAGGGGCACAGTCATTGCGAACTTGAGTACACACCGGTGGAAAACTGCCTGAAGGGCGCCAATGTGCTGATGAAAACGCTGCTGTATATTGACCAGCAATAATATGCCTGGCCTTTATACGGCGGCAAGCGGTATTGCATTATACGGTTCAGGTAAAACGGTTCGGACATTTTATCGTTTATGACGGGGATGTATACAACAGAAAAAAACAGACCGCTTTGACTATCTGTCCTTCCGCGCTGCTAAAGATGTTAAAAGCCTGCAAATAAAAACGCCGGTTCCTACACGGAAACCGGCGTTTTTGGGATTGATTTTTATTGAAGCCTTTTTTAATAATAATTTATCTGCCGTAATACGCGTTTAAATACATCTGCCTGATTTCGCTCATCAGCGGATATCTGGGGTTCGCGCCCGTGCATTGGTCGTCAAAGGCCTGTTCCACCATATCGTCCAGTCGGGCAAGGAAATCCTGTTCGTCTATGCCGTAATCCCTGATTGTGGGTTTGATGCCCACTCTCGCCTTCAGTTCATCCAGCGCCCGGATGAGATTTTCCAGTTTCTCCTGATTGCTGCCGCCCTTGATCCCGAGATAATCGGCAATTTCAGCGTACCTTTCCAGCGTATGAGGATGATCATACTGTGGGAAGGTCCCCATCTTTGCCGGTACTTCTGCGGCGTTGAAACGCAGCACCTCGTCAAGCATCAGCGCGTTGGCAACGCCGTGCGGCAAGTGATGGAACGATCCCAGTTTATGCGCCATCGAATGGCATACCCCCAGGAACGCATTGGCAAACGCCATACCCGCCATATTTGCCGCGTTGGCCATTTTCTCACGTGCAACCGGATCGTTTGGCCCGTTGTCGTATGCTCTCGGCAGATATTCAAAAATGATCTTTAACGAGCGCAGCGCCAGGCTGTCCGTGTAATCGGTGGCCAGCATGGCGGCATAAGCCTCCAGTGCGTGGGAGAACGCGTCAATGCCGGATGCGGCGGTAAGGCCTTTGGGCGCGTCCATCATCATATCTGCGTCCACAATGGCCATATTGGGCATCAGCTGATAATCGGCAAGCGGATATTTGGTCCCTGTCTGCTCGTCTGTGATTACCGCGAACGGCGTAACTTCGGAGCCTGTGCCCGCCGAGGTCGGAACGGCGATAAAATAAGCTTTTTCACCCATCTTCGGGAATGTGAACACCCTTTTGCGTATATCCGCAAAGCGCATTGCCATATCCATAAAATCCGCGTCAGGATGCTCGTACAGTACCCACATGATCTTTCCCGCATCCATCGCGGAACCGCCGCCCACTGCAATGATGCAGTCCGGCTGGAACGCTTTCATTGCGGCCGCGCCTTCCTTTGCGCAGGCAAGCGTCGGGTCGGGCGCCACGTTATAAAATGTGGTGTGCAGGATGCCCATCTCGTCCAGCTTGTTTGTGATCGCCTTGGTATAGCCGTTGCTGTATAAGAAGCTGTCGGTCACGATGAAAGCTTTCTTTTTGCCAAGGACGTTCTTTACTTCATCCAGCGCAACGGGCAGGCAGCCTTTTTTAATATACACTTTTTCGGGCGCACGGAACCACAGCATATTCTCACGCCGCTCGGCAACGGTTTTGATGTTGATCAGGTGCTTTACGCCCACGTTTTCGCTGACGGAGTTGCCGCCCCACGAGCCGCAGCCCAGGGTCAGCGACGGTTTCAGTTTGAAGTTGTACAGGTCGCCGATACCGCCCTGTGCTGAGGGTGTGTTGACAAGAATACGGCAGGTCTTCATGCGGGATTCAAACGCCTCCAGCTTTTCTTTTTGCGTGATTGTATTGATGTAGACGGAAGCGGTGTGGCCGTATCCGCCGTCCGCAATCAGTTGCCCGGCTTTTCCGAGCGCGTCTTCAAAATCTTTCGCCCGGTACATTGCCAGGACCGGAGACAGCTTTTCGTGCGCGAATTCTTCCGAGATCGCAACGCTCTCAACCTCGCCGATCAGGATTTTTGCGGATTCGGGAACGGCAACGCCCGCGAGTTCCGCTATCTTGAATGCGCTCTGTCCCACGATTTTGGCGTTCAGCGCGCCGTTTATAATAATTGTCTTGCGCACCTTTTCGGTTTCGTCCGGATTCAGGAAATAACAGCCCCTGCGGCTGAATTCCTTCTTGACCTCATCGTAGATACCGTCAAGTACGATCACCGACTGCTCGGAGGCACATATCATGCCGTTGTCAAAGGTCTTGGAATGAATGATGGAATTCACGGCAAGCAGGATATCCGCGCTGCTGTCGATGATCGCAGGCGTATTGCCGGGGCCCACGCCAATAGCCGGTTTGCCGCTTGAATAAGCCGCCTTCACCATGCCCGGGCCGCCGGTCGCCAGAATGATATCGGCTTCCTTCATAAGCTGGTTTGAAAGCTCAATGGTTGGCGCGTCGATCCAGCCGATGATCCCTTCGGGCGCGCCGGCCGCCACCGCTGCTTCCAGTACGATCTTTGCCGCGGCAATGGTGCATTCCTTTGCTCTCGGGTGGGGGCTGATGATGATGCCGTTCCTTGTTTTAAGAGCGATCAGCGTCTTAAATATGACGGTGGAGGTCGGGTTGGTGGTTGGAATCACCGCGCCGATTACGCCTATCGGTTCGGCGATCTTTTTCACCCCGAACGATTTGTCCTCTTCAATCACGCCGCAGGTCTTTGTGTTTTTGTATGCGTTGTAGATGTATTCCGCGGCATAGTGATTTTTGATTACCTTGTCTTCAACAATGCCCATGCCCGTTTCAGCCACAGCCATTTTAGCGAGAGGGATCCTCGCCTTGTTCGCGGCGACCGCGGCGGCGGCGAAAATCCAGTCCACCTGCTCCTGCGTGTATTCCGCAAACTGCTGCTGCGCTTTTCTTACGCGCAGCAAAGCCGCTTCCATCTTTTCGGCGCTGTCCACAAAATCATATGTTTTAGGCTCCGTTGTCGGTGCGTCGGGTTTTATCCCGGTTTTCGCAACCACATGAATGTTTGTTTCGCCATGTTTTCCCGCAAATTTGGATTGCGCTTGCTTTTTGGGCAGCGCTTCTTTCAAATTTTCGATTTTTTCTTTGATCTCGTATGCTTCTTTTTTTAGTGCCTTGTTTTCCATGATGTCCTTTTTTTCCTCTCTTTCTGCCAGATGCAATATTTAAAACTTGTTAATTTATTCACAATGCATTATAATCTGTATTTAAAGATAAGTTAAATGCATATTAGACATAGGGGGCATAACATACGGTTATGAATGCGGAATTAATGCCTGCGGGCGGTTCGGATACGCTCAACCTCAATATCAGCACCGAACTGTACAAAATATTTTATTACGTCGCAAAGGAGGGAAGCATTTCAAAAACGGCTGAAAGGCTTTTTATCACACAGCCTGCCGTAAGCCGGTCCATACGGCAGCTTGAGGAAAAAATCGGCAGCATGCTGCTGTTCAGGACGTCCAAAGGAGTCAACCTGACAAACGAGGGGCAGATTCTTTTCAATTTTGTGGAACAAGCTTTTAATTATCTGTATCTGGGAGAAAAAAAGCTCTCGCAGATGAAAAATCTGGAGAGCGGCGAGATTCGTATCGGCGTCGGAGACAGCATTTGCAAGCATTACCTGATCCCCTATTTAAAACGCTATAATACGGATTATCCGGGAATAAACATTCATATTATGAGCCAAAAGTCTTATGAAATCATCAATCTTTTAAAACGCGGAACCATTGACGTCGGTATTGTGAATTTGCCCATTGACGACGACCAGCTTCGCATCACAAAAGTAATGGATATTCACGATTGTTTTGTCGTGGGCGAAAAATACAAACATCTGGCGCAGAAGCCTATGCCTGCAAAAGATATCGTTCAATATCCCACCATGTTTTTGGAAAAGGGAAGCAGCTCAAGAAGGTTTATCGAAACGTTTCTGCTGGAACACGGCGTCAATATAAAGCCGGATTTTGAACTGGGCAATTTTGAACTGCTGGCCCAATTTGCGCTCATAAATTTAGGGGTCGCCTGCATCGTCAGGGAATTTTTTCCGAATGAAATCAACGGCGGGCAGCTTCACATCATTCCCTTGAAGGAAAAGATCCCTGCGCGCGGCATTGGCCTGATCAGCTTAAAGGTTGTGCCGTTATCTTCGGCAACAAAAGAATTGATTTACATGCTTTTGGATAAAAAATGATCCTTATTATTGCAAGTCATATCAAGAATCTTACCGCAAAGAATGGTATAGTACTTGTAGAAGGAGGGATAACGGTTGTCTGCAAAAACAATAGAGAGAATGCTTGATTGGATCGAGGACAATATCACGGAGAACCCGACGCTGGAGGATTTATCTGATCACGTTGGATATTCCTCTTTTTACTGTTCGGCCAAGTTCCATGAGAATATCGGGATTACATTTAAACAATATATAGCCAGGCGCAAGTTAAGCCTGGCCGCGGTCGAAGTAAGGGATACGCAATACAAAATCCTGGAGATCGCTATAAAATACGGATATTCCTCCCAGGAGGCGTTTACAAGAGCCTTTTTAAGCGCCTTTGGATGCACTCCCTATCAATTCCGAAAGCGTCCTGCAGACCTGCAGCTGTTCAGGAAACCGGATCTTTTTCTTTGGCCGTAAAAAAGATTTTAAAATCTTTAATTTGTTTGACGAATAGAAAGGATGCGTTTAAAGTGCCTGGTAAATTAGGTAGAAATGACTTATGCTGGTGCGGAAGTCAAAGGAAGTATAAAAAGTGCCATGCCGGTTTTGACGGTAAAATCGCATTATACAGGCTTCAGGGACATATTGTACCTTCAAGAGAATTGATAAAGACCCAAGATGCGATCGCGGGGATACGTGAAAGCGGCAAAATTAATACGGCTGTTTTGGACGCTATATCGGAATATATGAAGGCGGGCTTAACGACGGAGGATATTGATTTGCTTGTCGCCCAAAAAACAAAAGAACTTGGCGGCAAACCCGCACAGCTTGGTTACAGGGGTTTTCCCAAAAGCGTATGTACGTCTGTGAACGGACAGGTGTGTCACGGTATACCTTCCCGTGATGCGGTGCTGCGTTGCGGGGATATTATAAATGTCGATGTTTCAACCGTTTATAAAGGATATTTCTCCGATTCTTCCAGAATGTTTTGCATTGGCGATGTGGATGAAGAAAAGCAAAAACTGGTTCGAGTTGCAAAAGAATGCGTTTGCCTGGGATTGGAAAAAGTAAGTCCCTGGGGATTTTTGGGAGATATGGGGCAGGCTGTACATGAACACGCCGTAAAGAACGGATATTCTGTTGTTAAGGAAATCGGCGGACATGGAATCGGATTGGAATTCCATGAAGATCCCTGGGTAAGCTATGTTTCAAAGGCAGAAACAGAAATGCTGATGGTACCTGGGATGATATTTACAATAGAACCGATGGTTAATATGGGAACTGACCAAATTTACCTGGATGAAGAAAACGGATGGACTGCGTATACGGCGGACGGACTGCCTTCGGCGCAATGGGAAGTCATGGTGTTGGTAACAGACAACGGCCATGAGGTGCTGGCGTATTAGGATCAAAGCGGAGCATCCTTATCTTTATTTAAATTCGTATAATTACAAATGTCATAGGACAAATTCCCTCTTTTTTTATCTCGGAATATATTATTAAGGCTCAGCAACAACGGGTATAAAAGCGCCCTTAAACATCTTTGCATCCGATTGCCCATAAAACAATGAAATCATTAATAAAATATATTTTAAAGATGGGGTATTCTTATGGCGGATAATGGTTGGTTTCAGTTTGAATCTGAACATATGATGAAAGACTCATTAAAAGAAACAGATACAACAGGCGTAGAATTTACATATTTACCCGAGTCATATCCGGATATGGAAAAAAAATCAGAGGAAACCCTTCATGCACAGACGGTAAGCAAAAGAGGGCCGGTGCTGGATCAGGACAACGCTTTGCATGAAACGCTGGAGATATTTGTACATACAAAAATCATTGAAAGACCGGTGCATGTAAAAGGATTCGGCGCATTCGGCTATTTTAAAACAATGCATTCCATGCGTGAACACACCATGCTCAATTTTTTACAGAATCCCGGCGCACAGGTGCCGGTGATGGTGCGTTTTTCCCTTGCGGTAGGCAATAAAGGAACTCCGGATACATCGCGCAATGTACGCGGCTTTTCAACTAAATTTTATACGGAAGACGGCGTCTTTGATTTGATGTGCAACCATATCCCTGTGCTTTTTGTGCGTGACGGGATCCGTTTTCCTGAAGCTATTGCAGCCTTTTCGCCTTCGCCGGTCAACAATCTGACGGATCCGGAACAACTCTGGAGTTTTATTGCCAGGGCTCCGGAAGCAATGCATTTTATTACCTGGCTGTACTCGGATGTGGGTACAATAAAAAGCCTGCGCCATATTCGGGGATTTGGCGTGAACACCTATGTATGGAGAAATGCGCGCGGCGTATGCCGCTATGTGAAATATCACTGGATTCCCCTTGCAGGCGCGCAGTGTATCGACCGGCGCGAAGCGGCCCGGCTGGCGCAAATGAATCCGGATATCGCAGGTCTCGATCTTTTCAATACAATCGCGGCCGGAAAACCTGTTCAATACGAACTGAAGGTGCAGCTTATGGATCCGCAGGACGAAAGCAGCCTGACTTACGACCCGCTTGACTGCACCAAGGTTTGGGATGAAAGGCAGTATCCGCTGATCCCGGTTGGACTTCTGACGCTTGACTGCAATCCGGATAACTATATGGAACAGGTGGAAAAGGCGGCGTTTTCTCCATCCAACCTGCTGGAAGGCGCCGAACTGTCGGACGACAAACTGCTGCAGGCCCGCGCGAATATTTACTGGGATTCGCAGCGGCGGCGGCTGGGGCCGGGTTTCCGCAATATACCCGTTAACCGCCAGAAGGACTGGACCTTGGGAGAACTTGTAACCAGCGGCAGCGGCAGGTTTATAGAAGGAAGGCTGGTTCGCGAAGAGATCCCGAAAGCGGATAATTTCATGCAGGCCTGTGAACGCTACGAGTCGCTTTCTGACATACAGAAGGATCATCTGGCGGATAACCTGGCGGCTGATCTTGCGCTTGTCTCAGGCGAAACGCGGAAGATAATCCTTAAGTATCTGAATACGGTTTCACGTGAACTGGGAGAGCGGACCGCCGCGCAAATAATGGCTTATAAAGGCTAAGCAAGTCCTTATTTTTGAAAAGTTGCCAAAAAGATAGCGCTTTAAACTAAAGCAGGGAAATGTGGGATGAAACATGGGGAACAACACATTGGAATGGATTGGCGCAGGGCTTGACAGACATAAATACAAGGTTATAATTTTTATATACGGAACATTTTTTGCCTCTTGATTTTAAAAGCTTTTCTTGGAGGTAACGATATGCTGACGGGAATATCCAATCTTATAACTCCTGAAATCTA
Source organism: Bacillota bacterium (assembly GCA_023393165.1). Classification (GTDB taxonomy): domain Bacteria; phylum Bacillota; class Clostridia; order Christensenellales; family Christensenellaceae; genus JAEYKI01. The sequence goes on from JAEWMJ010000006.1 coordinate 167,618, forward strand.
TGAAGCGGTTTACCGGATGGGCCATCTGGACGAACTGGTGATTGCCGATGCAAATTATATGGCTTCTGCAATGAGCAAAAAGGTCATACATACCGATTTCCATGAAAACCATATACTTCTGGCCGAAATATTGAAATACTTCCCGCTGGATGTGGATGAGGAGTTTCCTGTAACAGTCATGTCTCTGGATTATGGGATTTATGAAGAACCGCTTGTTTGGAATGATTTTCAGGACGTCATAAAAAAGCATTCTCCAGCCGTCCCTCTCATTTTGAATAAAATATCCCGCAAAGAGTTCTATCAGCGTTCCAGGGATGCCTATGTCACCATACAGACTGCGGATTCCCGCGTTATGGCGGATATCATAATCAGAAAAGGGTTTGTTTTTTCTGATCAGGCTCATATATAGATTCTGCTTGATCGTTCAGCGCATGTGACCTTAGAGATTGAGGCGCTTTACATTCGGCGGGAGTGTTGTGCATCTGTTCAATAAGGAAACCGGCGTAAAACTTATATGAGTAATGTATCAAGCTCATCCGTTTGCATTAGAGTCAGCCTGGATAATCAAACTGCCGGGTGCCGGGCCTATGACGGTTTTCACATCCGGAAAGGTATGATTTTTTGTAGACCAATCATGGTTTATTACCTTCTGAAATGAAGGACCTTATACAAATAATTTAATATTTTAATTTAATTTAAAGCGTAAGTCAGCATATAATTTTTGCCCAAAGTATTTATACATAGAATTATTTATAAAACCGATTTCTTAAAAACTCTTTTATAATTACAAAATTTGTTGTAGAATTATAAAAGTAAATTTATTAGGATTATTAAAATGAAAAGTAATGATAGAAAAAAGATCACAATTTATGACGTCGCCAAACATGCCGGCGTTGCACCGGGCACCGTCTCGAGAACGATTAATAATATCGGGTACATAAAGAGCGAAACCAGAAAGAAAGTTATGGAATCCGTAGGTGCGCTGGGTTACATTCCGAATATGGCGGGCAGAACCCTTAAAACAACTAAAACAGGACTGATTTGTCTTGCGATTCCGGATACTTCCAACGCTATTTATTTTAGAATGATAGAATCGGTTTTAGAAGTGGCAAAACAGCATTCCTATTCCATGGTCTTATACTATACCAATGGTCTTGAGGAAGAAGAATTAAAAGTGATACGTATTTTACAGGAAAGCATTGTGGACGGCTTATTTATGGTGCATTTTTCTTATTCTAACAGGCTGCGTACAGCGATTGACAGCTGTATGCAACCTATTGTGCTTTGCGGTATGTGCGACAATTTATGGGCGGGACAGGAAGAACGCAATTTTGATACGGTTTCCATTAACGTGTCGAAGGGTATCTATCAATCCACATCGTTTTTGATCGACCACGGCCATAAAGATATTGTCTATTTGGCGGGAAAAAAGGGGATAGAGGTTTACAGCCAGCGTTATGAGGCGTTCAGACGGGCTTTGTTTGACCATAAGATGCAATTCAGTGAAGACTGCGTTTTTTGGCACGGTTATGATGAAGAAGCGGGGTACCTGGCAGGGATGCATTTTATATACAAGCACCATATTCCAACCGCTGTTTGCGCTTCCAATGATCTGCAGGCTATCGGATTTTATAAGGCCATGAAAGAACATAAAATTAAAATGCCCGAGATTGTGGGTATGGATAATCTTGAAATGACTGATATCCTGGGTATTTCCTCAATGAATATGTTTGAAGCGGAAATGGGCCGCAGAGCTGCAGAACTGGTTTTTCTGAGGATGAAAGATCCGTTTGTTGAATTGCCGCCGCAGGATGAAATGTTTGTACCTGAACTGATCGACCGTTCCGAACAAAGCGGTTGGATTTAAGAATGATTTATTTTCATTTAAATTCTGCTTGACATAATATATATGTTGTTATAAGATACATGTATCTTAAACATTCAGCAAAAAAGAAGAACAGAAATCAATTTATTTTTTTAACAATATATAAAATCGATTTCATAAATTTGTAAATCTTATTTTTTGCAGATATAAAAAGAGAAAACCATTTTTTTTAAATATATGTAAAATCGATTTTATATTTTGGAGGATACTGCATTATGAATGAAAAACCAACACTCGGAGTGATTGCAGTCGCAAAGTACAATCACCAAAAAGACGAAGTAAAAGAGATGCTTGTCAATTATAAAAAAAGGTTTACGGGTGAGCCGTCTTCAAGCTTTATGATGAAAGATACTGTTTTATTTGATGAAAACGATGTGGTTGAAACGGCAAAGCAAATGGAGCGCGACGGAGCGGATGCGCTGCTCTTGATTGTAGGGACATGGATATTTTCTTCTCATGTTATTTCAGCCGTAAACGACCTGAATATTCCATTTATTCTTTATGGATTATCGGATAAAATTGCTAATGGAAACTTTGGCGCTTCGATTCAGATAAGATACGTGCTGCAGGAAATGGGAAAGAAGTTTTTATATTTGTATGGTCAGGCGCAGGATGAGAATAACATTCAGAAAATACTGAAATTCACCCGTTCCGCATGGACGAAAAATTCAATCCGTAACGCAAAAATTGCAACAATCGGCGGAAAATGCATGATGATGTATCAAACCCAGGTCAATGAGTTCTCGTGGAAATCCACATTTGGCGTTGATTTCCCGCAATACGATACCGTGCAGGTGTTTACTGAAATGAAAAATGTTTCGGAGAGCGAAGCCAGGGAGGTGGCGGATGACTTCGTATCAAAATTTGACCGGGTGGTCTGGGAGATCGGAGAAACGGGTGAAAAAATTGCAAAAGACGCCATCCTGTCGCAGGCAAAAATGTACCTGGCATTTAAACGCCTTGCCAAACTCTATAATATCACCGTATTTGCGAACAAATGCATGCCTGAAATGGCTTCCCAGATTTATGGTTATAAGTATGCGGGCTGCATGGCAACCTGCATGCTGAACGAGGCCGGGCTGCTTACGGCATGCGAAGCCGATCTGCCGGCGGCTTTAACAATGCTCCTTTTAAACAGGCTTACCGGCAAGAAAGTTTTCTTTGCAGATATTGCGAGATTGTCCGCGGATAAAAACCGGATTACATTTTTCAATTGCGGGACGGGGCCTGTATCGATGGCCGATAGGACCAGACCTGTCGAATTGTGGCCAACGCCCAGCGCTACCGCGGATGAAGGCGTTGCAAATGAATATATGACGGACGGAGCGGACAAGGAGCGGGGCGCGTGCGTGCGGTTTGATCTTCCGAATGACCGCGAAGCAACGATCATGAGGATAGGAGGAAATGACGGTACCCTGCGGTTCCACGTTGCAACTGCGGCGACCTGCAGCCGGGAAGTGGAAAAAGACGAGGTCCTGGGCCAGAGATGGCCGGGATTCGGTTTGAAGTTTAAAGGAAATATTGATGAATTCATACAGAATACCGTCGGTCATCATTATGTGCTGGTGGAGGGCAACTATGTACAGGAGCTGGAATATCTGGCCCAAATGTACGGCATAGGATTCACTTTTTTTGATGGAAATAAGTAGAGACTTTTTAATCTTCAATATACTTGAAGAATTAATAAAAGAAAAATAGGAGGATAAAAAAATGAAGAAAATTATGGTAGTGTTACTCTGCATTGTTTTTGCTTTTGCAATGATCGGATGCAGTAACCAGACGGCCGCAACAGAATCTGCAGCAGCGTCGGAAAGCGCAGCGCCTGCGGCATCAGCCGCACAGGAAACGGAACCCGCTGCGTCGGCGGCTTCGACAGAGCCTGCGGCATCAGCCTCGGCTTCGGAGACAACGAAGGCATTTAATCCGGATACCGAAACCGATTCTATTCCGTATTCCGAACTGGAAGCAAAATACGGGCCTGTACCCGCATTGCAGGGAGATGTAACAATCGGCTCAATTCTTAAGAACAATGCAAACGAATTCTGGCTCTTGCTGGGCGACGGAATGAAAAAGGCAGGCGACAAATTCGGCGCCAAGATTGATATTCAGGCAACCAGGACCGAAACGGATACGGCAGGCCAGCTCTCTATAGCTGAGACAATGCTGCAGAATGATTACAGCGCGTTGGTCCTCTCGCCTCTGACGAATGATAACCTTGACTCTGCTGTAAAGACAGCCGTTGCTAACGGAATTCCGATAGTAAACTGCAACTGCGAATACATAGCAGACTGCGATACGTTTGTCGGCGGACTTCAGATTGAGATCGGCAGAAAAGCCGCGGATTATATCGCGGAAAAAATCGGAGAAAAAGGTAAAGTAGCAATTATTGAAGGCGTTCCGGGAACATTTACGTCTATTCAGCGCGTAGCCGGTTTCCAGGAAAACATAGCCAAGTATTCTGACATTCAAGTGGTTGCAAGTCAGCCTGCGAACTATGAAGTTGAGGAAGGCATGAATGTTGCGGCAAACATTATAACACAGAATCCTGACATAGCTGCTATTTACTGCTGTAACGACAACATGGCCCTTGGCGCTGTAGAAGCATTAAGAAGCGCTAATCTGCTTGGCAAAGTAATTGTGATAGGCGTTGATGGTACGGGAGACGCTTATAAATCCATCAAAGCAGGGGAACTGACGGCAACAGTCGACCAGTTTGCGGAAGACAGCGGTTACGCGGCTGTCGAGGTAGCGCTCCGTATTCTGGGAGGACAGGATATACCCAAAGTGGTAAGTACTCCTATAGAAGTGGTTGACAAAGAAAAAGCAGCTGAAATGGGCAAATAATAATTCATCAGACAACGGGGGCGGCCGGAAACCGGTTGATTCCCCCGTTGTATCAGAAAATATCACTGATAATATGAAGAAAGTAATTCGGCACTGCCGCAGATTGGGTGATTTATGATGAATTCCGAAAATAACGAAACAATACTTCAAATGAAGAATATTTCAAAATCCTTTAATACGATTCAGGTTTTACATGATGTGAATTTTGAAATCAGGCGGGGAGAGGTGCATGCGCTTTTAGGTGAAAACGGAGCAGGCAAATCCACCTTGCTTAACATACTGACAGGGAGCATAAAAAGCGATGCAGGAGAGCTTTTTTTAAACGGCAATAAAATAGAAGTAAAAAATCCGGCGGCTGCCAGAAATTTTGGCATTGTAAGGGTGCATCAGGAATTGCAGCTGATCCCGGAGATGACGGTAGGACAAAATATTTTTCTGGGGAGAGAACCCAAGAATCACCTTAAAGTAATCGATTTTAAAGAGATATACAGAAAATCGGACGAGATCCTTGCGAAAGTTGACGCGGATTTTTCAAGTACAGACAGAATATGCGATTTAAGTACTGCGCAAATGCAGATGGTGGAAATATCTAAAGCCCTTCTGCAGGAGTTTACGGTTTTGGCGCTGGACGAGCCTACATCCAGTCTTACAAATAATGAAATTGAGCGGCTGCTGCAGACAATAGACAATCTGCGCAAACAGGGAAAAGCGATCATTTATATTTCACACAGAATGGAAGAGATATTCGAAATTGCAGACCGTGCGACGGTATTGCGGGATGGCGGCGTAGTCGGCGTGGTTAAGGTCTCCGATATTAAGCGGCCTGATCTTATTAAAATGATGGTAGGCCGTGATATATCCGAACAGCGCTTCAATGACACAAGTTATTCAAAAAAGGAAGTTGCTCTGGAAGTCAGGGAGCTTTGCGGCAAAGCATTTAAAAACATCAACTTTATATTGAATAAAGGAGAAGTACTCGGTTTTGCGGGATTGGTTGGAGCAGGAAGGACGGAAGTGGTTCGCGCGATATTTGGAATAGATAAATATAATTCCGGAAAAATTTTTGTGAATAGCCGGGAAGTGCGGATTAAAAACCCCAAGGATGCGCAAAAAAACGGAATCATGCTGATACCCGAAGACAGAAAATTGCAGGGCATGGTAGGCATATTGTCTAATAAAGCAAATATCACTTTAAGCAATTTAAATGCATATAAAAAATTCGGCGTGCTCAATCATAAAAAAATCAAGCAAAAAGCGAAACAAAATATAGAAATGCTTAAAGTCATGCCGCCGGATGAAGAAATGGCTACCAAGAACCTTTCGGGCGGTAACCAGCAAAAGGTTGTAATTGCGCGTACGATGGATGTTAATCCGGATATTATGATTCTGGACGAACCGACAAGGGGAATCGATATCAACGTAAAGTTTGAAATATATAAACTGATCCGCAATCTGGCGAAAGAAGGCAAGTCCGTAATCATGATATCATCAGAACTGCCTGAAATCATCAGCCTGAGCGACAGGGTGATTGTGATGTACGAGGGAGAGATAAAAGGTGAGTTGTCAAGCAGCGAATTGACCGAGGAAAGTATTATGACGTATGCGATGGGAGGAAATACCAATGGAGAAAACTAATGCATTAAAGAATGCTGCAAAAGGAAAAACGTGGATGCGAAAAGCCGGTATTATTTTCAGTCTGCTCATATTGTTTGTTTTTTTTGCACTCATGTCCGATAAGTTTTTTACGCAAGGCAATATAACTAATATTTTATTGCAGTCATCTATCAACGGTACGGTTGCGCTTGGAATGACGCTTGTGATTATAACCGGCGGAATTGATTTGTCTGTTGGTTCAATTATGGCCTTAACAAGTATGGTGGCTGCGCAGATGATGACACAGGGCACGCCTTTGCCGTTGGCATTGTTCTGTGCGGTTTTAATAGGATTATGCTGCGGGGCGGCAAACGGACTTATGATTTCTTTGCTGAATTTGCAGCCGTTTTTGGTCACCTTGGGTACAATGAGCGCCTACCGGGGCATAACGCTTATTATATCGGACGGCCTGCCCGTAAGAGGTTTAAATTCCGATTTTCTGAACGCAATGAATTCCATGAACAGTACCGTTCCGGTTCCGATTATAATGCTGTTTGTATTCGCGATCATTTTGGGGTTCGTCATAAAGAACACCTGCTATGGCCAATATATTTTTGCGGTGGGGGGCAATGAAGAAGCCACGCGTTTTTCCTGCGTGAACACCTCACGGGTAAAAACGATCACGTATACGCTTTCAGGCCTTGCATGCACCATAGCTGCAATCATTTATATGGGAAGGCTGGCAGCAGCGGACCCGCAGGCAGGCGCGGGATATGAACTTGATGCAATTGCCTCTGCGGCTATCGGAGGCGCCAGTATGGCGGGAGGACGGGGCAGCCTGGTAGGGACAATCATAGGCGCGCTGATTCTGGGCACATTGTCCAATGGACTGACTTTATTAAATGTGCAGTCGTTCTACCAGACGCTTTTTGTAGGTATCATTATCCTTGTTGCAACGACGATAGACAGATTTACAAACAAATAACAGAAATCATAGGACAAAAGTTTTAAATAGGAGGATATATGTTGGATCTTAAAATGAAAGCTGACAGTATAAGAATTGATCTGCTCAAAATGATTTATCATGCGAATACAGGTCATACGGGCGGAGCGCTTTCATGTGTTGATATTTTAACTTCGCTTTATTACGGAGTTATGCAGGTCGACCCTGAAAAACCAAACTGGCCTTACCGGGATCGGTTTATCTTAAGCAAGGGCCACAGCGTGGAAGGTTTGCTGTGCATTCTTGCAGACAAGGGTTTTTTCTCAAAAATGGAACTTGAAACGTTCAGCAAATTCAAGTCGAGGCTGATCGGCCATCCGTCTAATAAGGTACCGGGAATAGAAATGTGTACCGGCGCTTTGGGCCATGGCCTTTCAATCGGAACGGGTATGGCTTATGGGGCTAAAAAGATTAAAGCCGGTTTTAGAACGTTTGTTTTAATGGGCGACGGGGAACAAGCTGAAGGAAGCGTTTATGAAGCGGCAATGGCCGCTGCCTATTATAAACTGGACAATTTGATTGCTTTTATTGACAGAAATACGCTCCAGATCAGCGGCAATACGGAACAAGTGATGGCGCTTGAGAATCTGGACGCAAAATGGAAGGCGTTTGGATGGGAAACGATCCATATAGACGGACATAACCATCAGGAAATCATCGATGCCTGCAATAAACCGGCTGTTGGAAAACCGCGCATGATTATTGCAAAAACAATAAAGGGTAAAGGTGTTTCATTCATAGAGAACAAAGTAGAGTGGCACCATCATGTGTTAAATAAGGAAGAGTTGGAAACAGCCATATCTGAATTGGGAGGTACCGCATATAATGAGTAATTCATGCAGAAAGGCTTTCAGCGATACGATTCTTGAGTTGGCAAAGAGCGATAGTTCTATTCAGGTTCTTTGCACAGATTCCAGGGGTTCTGCCCTACTGAACGAATACGCGGAAAAATTGCCTGAACAATTTGTTGAAGTAGGCATAGCGGAGCAGAATTGCCTGGGAATGGCTGCAGGTTTGGCTAATGTCGGGATGAAGCCGTTTGCAGTCGGTCCCGCTTCATTTTACACTGCAAGGTCCGCAGAGCAGTTGAAAGTGGATATTGCCTATTCCAATTCCAATGTGAAGGTAATCGGCATCAGCGGCGGAGTCAGTTACGGGGCATTGGGAGCCACGCATCATTCCATTCAGGATATAGCATTCACACGGGCGATTCATAATCTGTCGGTATTGCTTCCTTGCGATGCTGCTCAAACGGCAGCCATGACCCGAGTGCTGGCGGAATACAAGGGCCCGGTATATATGCGTTTTGGGAGAGGGAGTGTTCCGGATGTATACGAAAAAACGCCTGAGTTTACAATTGGAAAAGCAAACATTTTAAGGCAGGGGGCGAATGCGGCAATCATTGCGGCAGGAGAAATGGTTTATCCATCAATTAAAGCAGCCGATTTGCTTTTGAAAAAAGGAATAGAAGTAAAAGTCATTGATATGTGCTCGATTAAACCTCTGGATGAGGAGGCTGTCTTGGACGCTGCAAAAACAGGTTTCGTTATTACGGTGGAGGAACACAGCGTTTATGGCGGATTGGGAGCCGCCGTGGCTGAGGTTATCGTACAGAAAACGGAAGCGAGAATGAAGATCATGGGTATTCCGGACACGCATGTGGTGACAGGAAGCTCGCAGGAGGTATTTGATTACTATAGCCTTACGCCCGCGGGCATTGCAAAGAATGCATTGGCCATGATAGAGGGAAAAAAATGAAGTACATACTTTCGATAGATCAAAGCACGTCCATGACAAAGGCTTTTTTGATTGATAAAAGCGGTAAAATATGCTTTAGGACAGAAAAGAAGCATGCACAGTTTTATCCAAAAAGTGGTTGGGTGGAACATGACGCAATGGAAATATATCGAAATGTTTGCGTATGTATCCGTGAACTTACAGATAAAAATGCTGTTTCCATAGGGGAGATTGAAGGATTATGCATATCCAATCAGCGCGAAACAACGGTGGTATGGGATGCAAAAACCGGTGATCCTGTTTGCAATGCAATTGTGTGGCAATGCCAGCGGGGGTCCGAAATATGCAAAGAGCTTTCGGAACATGCCGATATGATTCGAAGCAGGACGGGGCTTACTCTTTCCCCCTATTATCCTGCCGCCAAGATTGCATGGGTGCTTAAAAATATCCCGGAGGCAGCTCAGCGCGCAAAAAACGCGGAATTGCTTTTCGGAACCATAGACAGTTTTTTGCTCTACCGGTTGTCCGGCGGAAAAATCCACATCACGGATATTACCAACGCCTCCCGTTCCCAGTTGTTTAATTTAAAGACCCTGGATTGGGATAAGGATATTTGTGCGTTTTTCGATATTCCAATATCCATGCTGCCGAAAGTTGCAATGTGCGACGGCGATTTTGGACAGACGGAGTCTGGGTTACCCGTACTTTCGATAATGGGGGACAGCCATTCCGCATTATTGGGCCATGGTTGTGTGAATCCGGGGTCTATCAAGGTGACCTATGGCACGGGCTCGTCCATTATGCAGAATATTGGCAGTAAAATCCGTATTCCGAAAGAAGGAATATCGCTGTCTGTAGCATATGGGATGGCAGGCAAGGTGATTTATTCTGAAGAAGGCAATGTAACATGCAGCGGTGATATTATTAAATGGCTGCAGAATGAGGCAGGACTGATCGGCAGCCCTAAGGAAACTGAGAGCATTATCGGCGGGATGAATCATAACGGCGGAGTTTATATGGTGCCCGCTTTTTCCGGACTGGGCGCGCCTTACTTTGATTCCAGGGTACGTGCCGCCATTATGGGTATTTCGCGCGGTACGACAAAGGCTCATATTGTCCGTGCAGCAATCGAAGCCATCGCTTTTCAGATTGCCAAGGTAATATCGCTGATGAATAATGCTGAAGGGAAGAATACCCTTTATGCGGACGGCGGAGCTGCCGAAAATGGCATGCTGATGCAGTTTCAGGCGGACGTGCTGGGCCGCAGTATTTGCGTTGGGACGGAAAAAGAGGTCTCCGCGCTCGGGACGGCTTTTTGCGGAGGACTTAAAACAGGATTTTTTACTTCAATAGATGCGCTTGCAAGACAAGCCAATAAAGGGAAATCATATTCATGCAATATGGACAGCACGCTTGCAAAACAATATATGGGCGATTGGGAACGCGCGGTGGCGGCTGCCAGGTTATTTTGATTTTATCAGTATTCTCATCAAATTAAAAAACTGCTGTTTCAAAACATTTGTTTTTACATAGGACAAATAAAGTAATAAATGATTGAAAAGACCTATGGAACACCTAAAAGACTTTCCACAGGTAAAATTCGTTCGAGCTATATCGTCTTTGCATACTTCTGTTGCATTTTTTATCAAATAAATATTGACAAACAGCACTAATGGTTATATAGTTGAGTATATAACTATATATCTTGCGTTTAGGAGCAGTATCCGATAGAAAGGATGTGGGTTAATTTGAGGTCAGTCCTTGAGCCCGACCGGCCAATATTTCTGCAAATCAAAGAGAATATTGAAGATGATATACTCCGGGATCATTTAAGTGCAAACGATCAAATACCGTCGACAAATGAGTTGGTCGCATATTATGAAATCAATCCCGTCACCGCAATGAAGGGGGTCAACTTGCTTGCCGATGAAGGAATTGTTTATAAAAAACGTGGGATCGGAATGTTTGTAAGCCCGGATGCAAAGGAAAGGCTGCTCGCAAAATACAAATCATCTTTCATGACCGATATTGTCAGCGATGTCGTAAAAAAAGCAGAGCAGCTCCAAATCACCAAGGATGAGCTGAAACAAATGATCGATATAGTATGGAAAGGGGATCGGAAAAATGCCGACGATTGAATATAAAAATGTATCATTAAATTACGGAAAGACACTTGCGATTGATAATATTTCGATGCGTCTTGAAGAAAACAAAATATACGGTTTGCTGGGCAGGAACGGAGCCGGGAAAACTTCGTTATTATCGCTTCTCGCCGCTTTCAGGCGGCCAACGCAGGGACTTGTGGCATTGGACGGGACGCCTGTTTATGAATCTGCGCCGCAAATGGAGCAGATTGCTCTTGTTTGGGGTAAAAACTATCAGGACGATCCAAGAAGGGTCTCGGAAGTATTATCCTTTCATAAGGGGCTGCGAAAAAACTGGGACCAGACATATGCGGCAAAGCTGATTCAAAAATTCGGGATAGATGTGCGCAAACGGGTCGGAAAGCTTTCAACAGGTATGCAGGCGGCAGTCAATTTGGTGATTGGCCTTGCGGCGAGAGCGCCGATAACGATATTCGATGAAGCGTACCTGGGCGTTGACGCACCGCATCGCAAAACCTTCTATCAGGAGTTATTGGATGATTATATGCGTTTTCCGCGTACGTTCATCCTGTCCACGCATTATATATCCGAGGTGGAAAATCTTTTTGAGGAAATCATAATCCTGAAAAATGGTAAACTGCTGGAGCAATCAGATACCCAGAGTTTCTTATCCAAAGGCTATGCGGTAACCGGAAACGCGGATGCTGTAGACCGTTTTGTATCCGGCAGAAATGTGCTGGGCAGCCAATCTTTGGGCAAGACGCGGTCCGATGTCGTTTATGGCGAACTGGATTTAGAGGAGAAGCAGGCCGCACAGGCAGAGGGACTTGCATTCGAACAGCCGTCCTTGCAGGATATGTTTATTTACTTGACGGAGGATATCAGTGATGAAAACAAATAATACCATCAGTCACCTTACTAAAAAAGTTCTTTTAAATTACAAAGGCACAGCAATATGGTTCATCTGTATCATTATCGGTATCTCCATAGCGCTCTCAATCGCTTCAAATTACTGGATTGAAGTGAGGGTGAATGGGGTGAATAGCGTTAACGGGATCATGTTTGTCTTAGGTATTCTGTCTACGGGGATCAGCTTCATCATGTATTTAGAAGCAGGCGTTACACGCAAAAACTACTTTTGGGCAAACACGGCCGCGTTTTTAATACTGTCTTTTGGGATATTGCTCGTGGGTATGATAGTGAACGCTGTTTTATCATCATTTTATGATTTCATTTCACCTGTTTCTTTTTCAAAATTATTCACAAGCGGATTGACGTGTATGCTCTATTACTATGGCGGATGGTTGATCAGTTTGCTGATCTATAATTACGGCGCAAAATTATGGCTGCCCGCGGTAATTGCAGGAGGCGCTATTATCGTGCTTACTGAGTACAGCATATGGGTATTTCAAAGCATGCCGGAAATTTTTACTATATTGATTTTATTGGCGATCCTGGTTGCGGTAACTTTTCTGATGAAGCATGTTGTATCCAAAATCAACGTGAAGATGTAAGTTAGGTTATTGTCTTTGAAATATGCGATATACAATAAAATAAAAAGATGAGTAAACCGCTTTGGCCCGCCGTGTAAAAATCCGCGGCGGGCGGTTTTATCAGATGACTAATGAAAAGAAATGAGATTATGTCACCAGATTAACTTCTGTCTTACCATGGATTTTTTTGTTTCAAAAGAGAATTTGACAGCGGAAAGCCCTCAACAAGCAAGACTGTGGCCACATAGTCATTGCTTGCCACTTTTGTTGCTCTCATTTTTTTAGTTCTTGCAGGGGAAGCTAAACGATATTATTATGCACAAGGTGTAGATTTGTTTTTTCAATACGCTTGCAGCATACTATAAATATCATGATATTCAGAAAATCTTAAGATTTTAATAAGTAAAAAGCTATAAAATGGATTTTTGCTTTGCGGTATAATAATTATAGGGGTGCGAGCTGCGAAATCAGACTAACTGATTTCCCCTAGTGAGTGGAAGAAATTCTGCGAAACTTTGGTAAGCTGATGAATATACAGTAGGAAAATCCTATCGGGTAAGGCCTAACCAGCCGCCCGTACCGAGTCCTTGGAGCCAAAGCGGTAACGCCAGGCTTAAGCGTAGGACAGGGAGCAACAGAGCCGAAACGGAAGTGAAGTGATTGAGCTGGGAAATTATTATACCAGTAGGAAAGGCCGAAGTGTTCTTTACCACTGCAGGCAATATTCTGTAAATCGTTAATGGTGAGATTGCAGGACATTCCCCCAGTCTGAGAGCTCGGCGAGGTTGATGAAAAGTGGTTCATCGGAACAGCTGAGATCCTGCCATACCCTCTATTGAGAGGTATGGGAACCGAATCAAAGGAATGCGACAGGAACCCAAATGTGTGGCAGGAAGTCCGATTCGCCAATAGTACCGTAGAAACCTGTGAAAGCAGGCGGAGGGAAGGGGCGAACACCTTACAGCTTCAAGCAACACAATCATGCAGACATTAAAGAGAGCTGGAGAACATGATGAATGAATTGCTTGGAATACAGTTTAATATCGCTAAAGCAGACAGAACAGACAAGCGCGTACAGAACCTTGCATCATACATCAATGCTGATACGCTGAGAGCCGTTCACGAGCGAATGGATAAACAAAAAGCCTATGGAGTTGATGGAGTAACCAAGGAGGACTACGAGCAAAATCTGGAGAAGAACCTTGAGAATCTTGTGAAGAGAATGAAGAGCGGGAGCTACAGGCCGAATCCGACAAGGAGAGTGTATATCCCGAAGGATGGAAGCAACAAGAAGAGACCTCTGGGAATCTCTTGTTATGAGGACAAGTTGGTTGAGAATGCGATTGCGCAGATATTGACTATGGTGTATGAACCCAAATTCTACAATGAGAGCTTTGGATTCAGGCCAAATAGAAGTTGTCACCAGGCGGTAAGAGAGGTTATCGAGGATGTACAGTATCGTAAGACGAACTATGTTGTAGAGGCAGACATCAAAGGCTTCTTTGAAAATGTTAATCAAGAATGGCTGATGAAATTTCTGGAACACGATATAGCGGACAGAAGGTTTCTGGACATTATTCAGAAGTTTCTGAAAGCAGGCATCATGGAAGAAGGAAAATATCTTGACAGCGAGAAGGGCACACCGCAAGGAAATGGAGCCAGTCCGATACTAGCAAATGTATATCTGCACTATGTGCTGGACAGTTGGTTTGTGGTAAGGGTCAAGCGTCAATGTCAAGGGCAATGTTACTTAATACGGTATTGTGATGACTTTGTATGTTGCTTTCAGAACAAATGGGAGGCAGAACCTTTCTACCGAGGTCTACAGAAAAGATTTGAGAAATTCGGATTGGAACTGGCCAAGGAGAAGACCAAGGTTATTGAATTCGGAAGGTTTGCCAAGGAGAACAGGGAGAAAAGAGGAGAGGGAAAGCCGGAAACCTTTGACTTCCTAGGCTTCACATTCTATTGCGGGAAAGATAGCAGGAAAGAATTCTTCCGCTGCAGGGTGAAAACCAGCAGGAAGAAGCTCAGAAGCAAGATTAAGGCTATGAAGGAATGGATAAAGAATCATCGGACGCTACCGGCGGAAATGATCATCAAGACAGTGAATGCAAAACTCAAGGGTCACTACCAGTACTATGGCGCTACGGATAACACAAAGGAAGTAAAGAACTTTCTTAAGTGTACAAAATGGTTGTTATTCAAATGGTTGAACCGGAGAAGTCAAAGGAAAAGTTATACCATTGAGACCTTCTTTAACGGACTACTGAGAACGTTTCCGTTAGTTGAGCCGACAATCAGAGTAAGTTTGTTTTATCGATAAGAATGAATGCAAGGTGAAAAGCCGTATGCCTTAATAGGGCACGTACGGTTTTGAATAGGGGCTTGGACGCGCAAGCGTCCTTGACCTACTAGAGAAAGAGTTTTTTGCGCAGGAATAATTCGGGGCTTTTGCCTTTTGATGCAAAAAAAAACGGTTTGGTGGTATAATAAAAAAGAAGTTTTTAGCCGGAAGGAAATCCGTAAGGTATCCGGATGGAAGAAATCAGGCAATTATGTTATGAAAATCTTAAAATTCAGCTGCCGGAAAAATGAGCAGGGCCGGAAGATGCGATCTGTCGCGCGTATCCGAAATGATCGGATAACGCGCCGTATTGAAAAAGGAGTTTGTGTTATGGGACGGATCATAGCAAGTTATATTATGCCACACCCCCCGATCATCATACCGGGGGTGGGAAGAGGCGCCGAGACAGATGCGAACAGCACCATAACGGCTGCGAAACGTGCGGCGATTGAAATTGCGCGTGAAGCGCCCGGCACCATTATTCTGTCTTCTCCGCATGCGCCCTGTTTTTCGGATTTTATGCACATTTCCGGGCAGGAACGGCTGGAGGGGGATTTTGGAAGGTTCCGCTGTCCTGAGGTTAAGATTGGATTTGAAAACAACTTATCCCTGGTTGAACGTATAGAAGATAAGGCACGTGAGCAAGGATTGCCTGCGGGCAGCCTGGATGAGGCTTCAATGGAGCGGATGCAAATATCCGGCAGATTGGACCATGGCGCGCTGGTACCTTTGTATTTTGTTACCCGTTTGTATAAAGACTTCAAACTCGTGCATATCTCGACGCCTTTTCTGCCTACTGCCGATCTTTATGCCCTGGGAAAATGTATTGCCCAAGCTGTGCGCGAATCCGACGAAAAGGTTGTGTATATCGCGAGCGCGGATTTGTCTCACCGGCTGAAGCGGGATGCTCCGGCTGGATACAGCCCAAAGGGCAAGGAATACGACGAGCAGTTGATCCAAAAGCTGAAAGAATCGGATGTGCATGGGATACTGTCCATTGACGAGGCGTTTATGGAAGAAGCAGGTGAGTGCGGTACGCGCTCCATTATCATTATGCTGGGGGCAATGTCCGGAAACAGTATCCAGACGGATATGTATTCTTACGAAGGCCCTTTTGGAGTAGGATATCTGGTCGCACGTGTGAGTGCGGCTGGGCCTCAAACAGATGAGTTGGACGTACACCCAAAAGAAACCAGTCCTCATGTGCGGCTTGCGCAGGAAACGCTGGAAGCTTATGTGCGCGAAGGCGAAAAAATCAAAATACCCGGCTGGGTGCCTGAAGAATTGCTGACAAAACGCGCGGGCGTGTTTGTCTCGCTCAAGAAAAATGGCAGGCTTCGCGGCTGTATCGGAACGATCGCACCAGCCAGAAGCAGCATTGCCGAAGAGATTGTTGAAAACGCAATAAGCGCCGGAACAATGGATCCCAGGTTCGACCCGGTCGCGCCCGGTGAACTTTCCCGGCTGATCTATTCGGTGGATGTGCTCGGCGAACCAGAAAAGATAGAATCAATGGATGAGTTGGACGTCAAGAATTACGGTGTGATTGTGACTTCGGGATTCAAAAGGGGACTTCTGCTGCCCGATCTGGAAGGTGTAGACACACCCGAGCAGCAGGTTGAAATTGCGCTGCAAAAAGCCGGTATCCGCGCTTATGAAGAATATTCAATGGAACGTTTTCGTGTGGAGAGATATCGATGAGGTATGCAATGGACGGCCATATCAAACCAAGAGAAGCGATGTACTACGAAAAAAGGGAAGACGGCGCTGTGCAGTGCCATTTATGCCCTCACGATTGCATCATTGCTCCAGGGAAAAAAGGCTTTTGCGGTGTGCGCAAAAATGCGGACGGTATGTTAAAAACGCTTAACTACGGACTTGTATCCTCACTTGCGCTGGATCCAATCGAAAAAAAGCCGCTTCGGAGGTTTTATCCTGGCAGTATGATCCTTTCCGCCGGTTCCGTAGGCTGCAACCTGGCATGTCCCTTTTGCCAGAACCACACAATCGCGCGTGCGGAGCCGGAAGAAGTTCAGACAACATTTATGCCTTCCGAAGATCTTGTAGAGCATGCAAGCGCGTTGCAGGTGCGTGGAAATATAGGAATCGCTTATACTTACAACGAGCCGTCCATCTGGTATGAGTATGTTCTGGAAACCGCGAGGCTGGCGCGGGGGCGGGGACTGAAAAATGTACTTGTGACAAACGGATATATTTCAAAGGAACCTTTGGAAGAACTGCTTCCCTTTGTGGATGCTATGAACATTGATTTAAAGGCTTTTGATGGGCCGTTTTATAAAAATATTGTAAAAGCCGGTCTTGCCGAGGTAAAAGAGACAATCGCTTTGGCGGCGAAAAGCTGCCATGTTGAAGTGACGACGCTCGTAATACCGTCGCTCAATGATTCCATAGAGCAGACTAAGAAGATGGCAAGGTGGCTGTCCTGTATTTCGCCGGATATGCCGCTTCATTTATCCAGGTTTTTTCCAAAGTATCAGATGCAGGACAAACAACCGACCCCCAGGCATACGCTGAACGAACTCGCCTTTGCCGCACGCGAGTATTTAAACAACGTATATATCGGAAACGTTTGAATAGGCTGAATAAATTTTATACCGGGAAGCTATTGTCTGTCTGCAATGACGAATCTCAATAGTTAAAGAAAAATGTTTCCTTGAGATAATGACCTTTTTTTAAGATTCAATTTAGAAGGTTTAATATGGATTCGGAACAGTTAAGCTTTTTTGCAGATAACGGAAAGAATAACAAACCTCCCAAAAAAGAAAAAATAAAAACAGTTATATCAGTTTCAAGAAGAACTGATATTCCCGCGTTTTATTATAAGTGGCTTCAGGATGCATTGAAGAGGCAAGAAATTGAAATCGCAAACCCTATGTTTCCGGCAAAAAAGTATATAGTTGACTTAAGGCCGGAAAAGGTTCATTCTATTGTTCTGTGGAGTAAAGATTTCAGCAATGTAGCTAAAGATCCGGGGCTTCTGACCTATTACAATTTATACTTTCAATATACAATAAATAATTACAGCAGATTGCTTGAGCCAAATGTACCAGAGTATAATAGCAGTATAAAAACTTTGGAACTTTTGTTGAAAAAATACAAGCCCGAGCAGTTTAATATCAGATTTGATCCCATTATTATAAGCAGTCAGTGCGAACCCATGCCGGCGCCTCAAGACCCGATAAAAGAAAGGCTTAATATCTTTAAACAATTATGCGGTGATATTAAATCCCTGGGATTGGATAGATGCAAGGTGACAACCTCGTATATTTCATTTTACGGTCATGTTCTACAAAGAATGAGGCAAAGCGGTATAGAAATGCTTTATATGGATCAAGCGGAACAAATGGAGTTTTTTGAGGATATGGCCGACATTGCGGATAAATATAATATTAAACTGTATTCATGTGCAAGTCCTCTTATAGAAAAAGTCAAAGGCATCAGCCGGGGACATTGCATTGACGGCAAATTACTTATTTCTTTATTCGGCGGGAGCGTATCATTGCAGAAAGATAAAGGCCAAAGGGCCGACTGCTGCTGTACATTAAGCAAGGATATTGGATCATATTCAAATGGAGTCTCCGCAAAGGAGTGTTTGCATGGCTGCCGGTATTGTTATGTAAGGTGAAATACAAATTAATTACTATTTTTCGTATCACCGTAAGATGCTGCATGACCTGTTACATTTCATTTTGACAGGCAGCGACGGAATCATTTACACCTTGCATGTAATCTGTATAATCATGATATGATGCAGCTTATGAGTTCGTCCAGGGTAATCAAATAAAAAGCTCCATACTTAAGAGAGTCCGTTAATGCAATACGGATGTCTTCTTTTCTGTATGGGCAGCCTGCCAAATTATCTGTCAGGTTTTTTATATCACCGGAAAAGAAGAAATCGCCATAAAACCGGCAATCGGATATCCGCCCATTTTCCAGGTTAAGGCAAACCTCAAGCTTTCCTCCGGTTAGCTTTCTGCTCCTGGTGATCTGATAATCGGGCGATTTGCCGAAATTCCATTCCCAGTTCCTGAATATTTCATCGGCTATCTCTTCGATCCTGCTTATATCCGCTGGGGTCAGATCATATCTGGAATCCTTGCCTGTCAGAATGCTTTTCAGCATGATATCTTTAAATTCAACCGGGTCCAGCTTTTTGTCCATATAATCAATGATGTTTGTAACCCTCTGACGAACGGACTGGATTCCTTTGGAAACGATTTTATCGTCAGAAACGGTAATACTGCGTACCAATTCGTCCAGGTCGGTATCATATAAAATGGAACCGTGGTGCAGTATCGAGTATCTGTCATGGTGCTGCGCGTTTCCCGAAAACTTTTTTCCATCAATCAAAAGGTCATTGCGGCCGCTTAAGGCAGCCTGTATACCCAGATTTTTCAATGCGTCGATCACAGGCGCCGTGAACTTTTTAAAACTGCTCTCGACATTGCCTTTTTTGCTGATAAAACTGAATTGCCAGCCGCCCTCATCGGTATAAATGGTTCCGCCGCCGCTTAATCGCCGTACGATTTGGATATTCTTTTCCCTTGCGTAGGGCTCGTTTATTTCAGCCGCGGTAATCTGATACCTTCCGATCATCAGGGTAGGACGTGTTCTCCAGAAGACAAGAACATCATCATCCAAAATTTTTTCTTTCATAAAATAATATTCCAGGCCAAAGCTGAAAGCGGCATCCATGGAATTGTTTTCAATATAAATCATTTGCAAATCTCCTATGGCAACCTGTTTTTTAGTTCAACGTACGCGTCGCCGGCACCGTAAGAACTTCGGATCAGGGGACCGGAAGCCACATACAGAAAGCCCATTTCTTCGGCTTCTTTTTTATATGCCGCAAATTCGTCCGGGTGGATGTACGCTACAACCGGATGGTGCTGCCTGGATGGCGCCAGGTATTGGCCGATCGTCAGGATATCACATCCCGAGTTTTGCAGATCGCGTAGCACATTTAAAACCTCATCGTGCGTTTCTCCCAGGCCCAGCATGATCCCGGACTTGGTCATAATCCGGGGAGCGTTTTGTTTAACCGTCCGGATCAAATTGAGGGACCGGATATAATCCGCCTGCGGCCGAACCTCGGGATAAAGGCGGGGAACAGTTTCAACGTTATGATTGATAATATCGGGTTTTGCATTGATAATGGCTTGCAGCGCGTCTTCGCTGCCCTGAAGGTCGGGGATCAGAACTTCTATCACAGGAATGGGGCCGTCAGTTTTTTTGATCGCATCAATTACATGGGCAAAGTGGGATGCTCCGCCATCCGGCAGGTCGTCCCGCGTTACGGAGGTTACCACGACATGGCTGAGCCTGAGTTTTTTGACTGCGTGCGCGATGCGCTTCGGCTCATCCGGATCAACCGGCTCGGGGGGGCATTTTGATACGGCGCAAAACGTGCATCCACGGGTGCAATTTTTACCCAGTATCATAAATGTGGCCGTTCCTTTTTTAAAGCATTCTCCGCGGTTGGGGCAGTCTGCCTCTTCGCATACCGTATGCAACTCAAGGTCTCGCATCAGCCTCATGATTTTCAGGTTTTCTTCTCCTATACTGCTTTTCACTTTGAGCCATTCGGGCTTTTTGTTCCGAATTTCATCCATAATAGATCCTTTCTCTCCGAATCATAAATCTTTTATGATTTTAATTATAACATATAAATAAGACATATACATAATATATAATGTAAGCAAATACATAGTTGACATATATGCGATTGTAATATTGTTAAAAAAAATAAGGATTTGTTAAAGAACAGGTAATCGCATTCGGATAAACTGAAGGCATAAAGGGAAAGGAGACAATACTATGGCAAAAAAAGAATTTTATGCAACAGCCTATGAGGGTTTAGACGATTTCATTTACGCGCAGGCAAAATACCCTGTTAGTGTAAAGAATGGGATGTCTATTGGCGGAGGCACATTATACCCGGAGATTAATTTCACCCTTCCAACCATGTCGATCAACGAAAGCACCATGCCTACGGTTCTGCAAAACTATAAAGAAATTATCACGGGAATATGCGAGCGTGCAAGGGCACTGCAGGTACCTGGCTTTGTGGCTGAAATCGAAACATTGCCCCCTATGACGTTTTATCCTGAATGGGGCATTGAAGTAACAAAAACCGTTGTGGACGTCATATCGGATTTTACGGCCAAATACGGAATCAGAGGCGCGGTACGGATCACGCCCAATGATATCCGTGAAGGCAGGGACCTTACGCACATGTGGCATGGTTCCCATTGGGATAATATGATGGAAACCTTTGAAGGATGCGCAAAAGCGGGCGCCGATTTTCTGGCTATCGAGTCTGTAGGCGGAAAAGAAGTGCATGATGACGCCATTTTGTACTGCGATATCTCAAAATCGATATTCGCGCTTTCGGTGCTGGGGACCCGCGATATGGCCAGGCTTTGGACGGAGATCACCGCAATTGCAGAACGGACAGGGACCGTCCCGGCTGGAGATACGGCCTGCGGATTCGGAAACACAGCTATGGTACTGGCGGAAAGAAATTACATTCCAAAGGTATTTGCGGCGGTGGTGCGCGTAATGACGGCCGTGCGCAGCCTTGTGGCTGTGGAATACGGCGCTTTGGGACCCCATAAGGATTGTGGATATGAAGGCGTTTATGTAAAGGCAATCACAGGCATCCCCATAGCAATGGAAGGCCGTACCAGCGCTTGCGCGCATTTGAGCCCAGTCGGAAATGTTGCGGCCTGCCTGGCCGACTTATGGAGCAACGAATCCATCCAGAATATCAAACTCCTGGGCGGAATGGCGCCGACAGTATCATTTGAACAGCTTGCCTATGATTGCCGGTTAATGAATACTGCGGCTTCACGGGGCAGGGAAACCGCGCTACTTTTCAGAAATATCCTGGCAGACTCGGACAGCGCTCTTGACCCTCAGGCATTCGTATTGCGGCCGGATGTTGTACTGGAAATCTCAAAAGAAATCGTAAAAGAAAAAGGCTATTATGAAAGGACCAGGAAAGCCGCCGAATTGGCTTTGAAAAAAATCGAAAAGGCGCATCAGGACGGCGAACTCCAATTGGACCAAAAAGAATTGACGTGGATGGAGAGGATCTCGGAAGATATTGCGGCACTTCCATCGGATGTGGATAGGTTTACCGAAACCATGATCCCGCAATGTGAGAAACTGGATCCTCAAAAATATGATTTGCAGTGAATTAAGGCAGATTGAAGAAACTTGAAACCTGAAAACAAATCACTGAATTTTTGTTGCATTTTAAAGAACGGCTTGATCTGCAAGCCGTTCTTTTTCTTCCGAATAATTTTAAGAGAAACAAAAAGGCATAATGTACCCGATAGCATATTCATCCGGTACCGGTAGTAAATCCGGCTCCTTCCGATTCATATTGCATATATGCCGGCAGGTTATATAATGTAAAGAAGACGCCAATATTGACGGGAGGAAATGGAATGAGCGACTGGAGTTCGGCACAATATTTGAAGTTTGAAAAAGAGCGTACGCAGCCTGCTGTGGATCTGGCAAACCGCATTTCTGTAAAAAAACCGAAAAGGATCGTGGACATTGGTTGCGGGCCCGGCAACAGCACGCAGGTGATGGCGCAAAGGTATCCGGATGCATATATTTTGGGCTGCGACAATTCCCCGAATATGCTTGAGGCGGCCAGAGAAAATTATCCGGACATAGAATTCAGGATCTGTGACGCCGGGCGCGATTTATCCGGACTGGGCGGTGATTTTGATATCGTATTTGCAAACGCGTGTATTCAATGGATACCTGACCACCCAAAACTTCTGAAAAATATGATCGGGCTTTTGAGAAAAGGAGGCGTACTGGCCGTACAGACGCCTGTAAATTATCGTGAGCCTATCCATCTGATAATCGGTGAAGTCGCGGGGAGCGAGGAGTGGAAGGATGAGTTCTCCTTCTCAAGGATTTTTTATAATCTTTCTACAGGCAAATATTTCGATCTTTTATCCCAAATATCACCGGCGTTTTCCATATGGGAGACGACATATTACCATGCGCTTTCATCACATGAGCAGATCATGGAATGGTATCGCGGCACAGGATTAAGGCCGTATTTGAACGCCCTTCCTGCTCGGAAAAGGCATTTGTTTGAACGGGCGGTTTTAAAACGCCTGAAGGACGAGTACCCTGTCCGAAAAAACGGAAATATTATTTTTAAATTTCCCAGGCTGTTTTTTATTGCGGAGTCATAATGGCTCCGCTTATGTTACCGGCGGTATCTCTTCCTCCCTGAGTGCCTTCCGCTAAAGTTTTCACACATGATGCCTCCGGCAAAACCGACGAACCCTATGGCGCTGCCGGGCGGGTTCATAAAGAAAACGCCCCGTCCATTCATGACCGGTATAAAAAAGGAATCACATTTTATCTCCTCTGATTTTGATATTCCAGGCAGGTCTGTCTATCTATAATATATTCAACCCGGCTCCGGTTTGCTTACTGCGCTGAGGCGTACCCGCCACACAAAAAATTTGCAGTTTCTACTCGTGTTGGTAAAAATTATAAATATTTTTGTCGATTTTTTTGTCGATTATGTTATAATGAATTGATTTGAATAAGAGAACGGGGTATGATTATGGATCTGGACTACAGCCAATACAAGCTAATTGTTGAATCCTCACCCTTTATGATCTGGAGGGCCGGAACAGACGGGCTTCCCGTCTACTTCAACGCTAAATGGCTGAATTTTACCGGACGGACAATGGAACAGGAAGTTGGGACAGGCTGGTTAAATAACATGCATCCGGACGATATCAAGCGTTCCCGCGCCGCTTTTCAAAAAGCATTTGAGAACAATGACACGTTTGAAATCGTATTTCGATTAAGACGGCATGACGGCGAATGGCGCTACATCAACGCCTGTGGATTGCCGCATTTTGATGTCAGGAATACATTCCGGGGTTATATCGGAAGCTGTATGGATATAACGGAACGGGTAATTGTGGAGCAACTGAGAGAAATGGCGGAAAAAGACGGGCTTACCGGAATTAACAGCAGGCAGTACTTTGAGCAGCTTGCCGCGTCCGAACTGAAAAAGGCAAAGCGGTACAAAACCGGATTGTGTGCTGTAATGACGGATATTGACCAATTTAAATTGATCAATGATACGAACGGGCACCTGACCGGAGACAGGGTGCTTCAGGCATTTGCCGGAGTTTTATCCGGCAATATCCGAACGTTTGATATAGTGGGAAGGTACGGGGGAGACGAGTTTATTATACTTTTGCCGCATACGAATCTTAAAGAAGCGTCGGCATTGATGAAACGTATCCGGAACCTTCTCAAAATGCCGCTCATACTGGATGACGGCTCGGCAATGGAGGTAACCTGCAGCTACGGAATATCAGAGCTGGAAGAAGACGATTCGCTGGAAACATTGGCTGCAAGAGCGGACAAGGAAATGTACAGGATGAAAAATAAATTGAAATAGCAGAGCAATTTATAAGCGGATTTAACCGCTTTTTTTATACCCGTTTTCAGTTTATATGGCAGAGAATGAAAAAATTACGGCAATATACCGTCGTATTATTCGGAATGACTGGTATTCAGGAGGTTATTCCGGCTTTTTTAAGGACAGCAGGGTTTAAACGGCCCAAAGAAAGCTTGAACAATAAAAAAAAGAATAGTAAAATGTCCTATATGTTTTGCCTTGAAAAGGAATGATGCGTGTATAAATGTCTGAGGACATTTGAAATATTTTTTAATGAATAAGGGAGGATAATGTGAAAAAGCAAGTCATGCTGCTCATCGCCGTACTTTTAGCCGCCGTATTTTTAAGCGCCTGTGGGTGTCCCGTAAATTTGACGGTTCCCGACGAAGCGGAGGAGTCTATTATTCCGGCGCCGGAGCAGCCGGTGCCGATGCGTACATACCCGCCCGGTGCAACATCGGAGAACTTTGCAGCCGGCGATGCGTCGGCTTTCCATGTGTGGGCGTTGATCTGAACCGTCTTCAGGCGGGCGCGTACTGGTATACCAACCGTTTGCTGATGGCCATGCAGCGGGATTTGGGCAAAATGTAACTTTTTTGACGGGAGACGCCGATCGCGCGTCAGAATGGGGAAGTTAAAAAAGGCGCAGCTGAATTTGTCGGAAATAAAATTGCTTTTATATCTCCCCCAAATCAGACGGTTTAATGATATTGAAATCCGGTCAAAATTATGATAACATAAGCATCAGCACAATGTTTACCGGCGAGGTTGTCGGTAAACAATGCATTTACCTGCGTTATGCCGCGGACGGTAGCTCTTATCTCAGAATACGTTCCAGCAACAACCAGATAATTGTGGAGCAGAAATGTCCTGGTGAAACTGTGGAAACGCTGTTTGCTTATAATATTGCACTCGGGACAGGGAGAAGCCGGATCAACGCAAAAGACGACACTTACGACGCTGTTTTTCAGGATTTAAAAATTACAAAAGCAGATGATCAGCATGCTGTCTTGTATAGTAATACTTATAGTTTTAAGGACGGCATAATCGCCTGGCTTAAGGATGCATACGACGCTGTTGTCAATTGGACAATGGCAATGTTTTAAGGATAAATTATGGCAAATCCAAAACGTATTAATGGAAAAGCACTTTTAATATGCCTGCTGGTATGTATAGCGGCGGCGGGTATTTTTTTGGTTGGTTTTTTAAGCCAGCCTATAAGGCCGTTGGACAGCATATCAAGCATGCCTCCAAGTTTGCCGCCATCAGAGCAGCAACCCTTTGTTTCCGAGGTCGCGGCGGAGACCCCAAACGCAACCACCGGCGAACCCACGCCCACATCGGCTGCTTCCTTTAGTCTTTCGGTCTGGGTGTCTTACTTGGACTGGGAAAACGGCCTGAACGATTTGAATGCGATAACCGAAGTGCCGGACAGTGTGAATGTTTTTGCAGCCTCTTTTCAGGAACCGGACACTCTGACATTTCCGGAAACAAAGCCCGAAATGCTGACAAATCTGCAGCAAATTTCTTCGGCTTACCCAGAAATGCCGGTGTACCTGACCATAGTTAACGACGTTCAGGATACAAACGGCGACTGGAACCTCAAGGACAGCGCTCTGGTTGAGCGTTTGATGGCAAGTGAAGAATCGCGCTCCGAGCATATCGGCAAGATAATTGATATGGTGCAGAAAAACG
This sequence comes from Bacillota bacterium, assembly GCA_023393165.1. Classification (GTDB taxonomy): domain Bacteria; phylum Bacillota; class Clostridia; order Christensenellales; family Christensenellaceae; genus JAEYKI01. Next base: position 193,801 of record JAEWMJ010000006.1, read on the forward strand.
GTTTCAGCGGAGTGGAGATTGATTATGAAAAAATCAACGATGAAACGTGGAGTAATTTTGCCCTTTTTTGTACGCAGCTTTATAACGATCTTTCACAAATGAATATTCCGCTGCGGGTAATACTGGAACCGGGCAGTCCTATTGAACAGGGGGTTCTTCCTGCCGGACCCGAATATGTAATGATGGCTTATAACCTGTATGGCGAAGGCACCCAGCCGGGACCTAAGGCCGACAACCAGTTTATCAGCGAACTGGCTGCCCGGATGAGCGTATTGCCTGGTGAAAAATGTATCGCGTTTGCTACAGGCGGCTACGAGTGGGACGCAAACGGTAAAGCGGTACAGATAACGGAAGCCAAGGCGTTTGAATTGTCTCAGCAAAGCAGTGACCTTGAGAGGGATGCAGGCAGCGGAGCGCTGCATTTCACCTACCAGGCGGAGGACGGAGTACACACCGTATGGTATGCGGACGGGGAGACGCTTGCGGGATGGTTTAACCTTTCCAGATCACTTGGATACGGAAAAATAGCGCTTTGGAGGCTGGGCGGATGCCAGCCCGAAACGCTGCAAATGCTTGGAGAATTAAAGGGATTAAGTCAATAAATCCGGTACAGCCGCCCGAAGGCGGTTTTTTTATGCCTTTTTTATAAACATTTCTGTTAATTGTGGATAATATTACTGGTTTACGCATTAAATCCGTGCATGTTAAGATATTAATAAAGTATTACGGATATATTAAGTAATCGCACGCATATTACGGAAATACTCTGCCTGTCATATTTTAATCTCTGTTAATCAAAAATGTTGATTTCATTTCAACGAACTTTAATCTGTGCGTATATTCGTTTGATCAATTACGAGTAGAAGAAAGGATAATATGAAATGAAAAAAAGAGCAACAAAATTATTTGGATTATTTTTATCGGTCGTTTTGATGGGCTCGTTTGCACCCATGGCTTTTGCGCAAACTGTTCCGCACATTCCTGCCCAAGCAGCCGCACCAACCGGCTCGGAAATAACTCAGCCGGCAGTTTCCGATGGCTCGGATACGGTCATGCGCGCAAATCCCCTGCCGTCTGAAAATTTGTCTTCCACGCCGGCTCCAGCCGCATCCGCAGCGGATTTAAGCGAAAAAGCTGACATTGAAGCGTTTGTGGACGCTGCAGAGGCTCAGCTTGGTAAAAAATATGTACGTGGAGGCAAGGGACCTTCCGTATTTGATTGTTCCGGGTTGGTGTATTATGCGCTGAAGAGCAGCGGGAACGGGATCCCGTATATGACGTCTCGTCTCTGGGCGGTAAGTTCCTATACCCGGGTGAACAGCATGGACGAATTGCAGCGGGGAGATGTCGTTTGCTTTCGCGGACACGTAGGGATTTATCTGGGAAACGGCGCGATGATCGACGCGTCTTACAGCCAGGGGAAAGTACGGATAACATACAACATACAGGAGAGCTCTTACTGGCAAAGAAATTTTATCTGTGGACGGAGACCGCTGTAAATATAATATAATCTCAAGGGCATCAAACAGATGCCTTTTTTATTTGCCCCAAAACCTGTTTATGGTTTATTCAGCGTTCAATTGTTAAATGGGACACATATATACGGTAACATTCCGCAAAACAATAAAATAAGATAATAATGACGGTAAGAATGTTCAAAAGAGTAAATTGCATCCAACGTGCAAAGGAGGATAAAAAATGGACTTTACGGAATATATCAAGCCGGAGCTTCTTGTTTTAATTCCGGTATTATATTTAATAGGACTTGGACTCAAAAAATCGCAGTATCCGGATAAATGGATACCGGTGACACTTGGGGCGATCGGGATATTTTTATCCCTGATCTGGGTTTTGGGCAGGACACTGCCCGCAAACAGCTCCTCTGATATTTTGACCGCAGCATTCACGGCAGTCGTGCAGGGAGTACTGCTTGCCGGGGCAAGCGTATACACGAATCAGGTTATAAAACAAACTTCAAAAAATGAATAATTGCGCCATTTAAGGGGGGACTCCCCCTTTTTTGTTTTTATAACCGGCGGCAGGCAGCCGACCGGATAAGTCGAATAAAAATTTGTTTATAAAAACTTCATATTTTTGTAGTGAAAAATTCATAATCTGGAGATAATATAATACCAGAGCAAAGAAAACAACAGGCCTCATGGGCTGATAACATTTTTTCATAATTATTCCTCCACAGAAAGCGCCGCAAGAATTTGCCCGCTTTTTGTTTTCAAGGAGTTTATATATATGAAAAGGAGCGGCTTTTATTCCGTTCCTTTTTATTGAAAAAATCTTTATTTTGAGGATTAATTCCAGAAAAGCGGTTTATAATAAAACCATAAGCGATTATATTGTAAAAAAGGTGGTAATGATACATGAAAGCTTACGTCGACAAGGATCAATGTATAGGCTGCGGAGTTTGTCCTACAGTCTGTGAGGAAGTGTTTGAAATGGGCGGAGAGGGCGTAGCCGTTGTGATCGGCGACGAGGTGCCTAAGGATGCGGAAGACCGCGCAATCGAAGCGCAGGAATCATGCCCCGTTGATGCGATAAAAGTTGAAGAATAGCTAAAAAAGAGCAGCTGACCGGCTGCTTTTTTCAACCCGGGATATATGGTCCTAATTGTGTTTGCATGAAAAAAATACCGATAAAAAATTGATTGATTCTAACTTGCATAGTTCTTTTGGTATGTTTTATAATAAAAAAAATGGTAATTTTATACTGAAAGAGGGATTGCAATTATGAAAGCTTATGTGGACAAGGATTTATGTATCGGATGCGGGCTTTGCCCAAATATTTGCCCCGAGGTATTTGAGTACGGTCTGGAAGACGTGGCTACTGTGATTGTAGACACAGTTCCGAAAGACGCGGAAGACAGCGCGAAAGAGGCTGCGGATAGCTGCCCCTCGGAAGCGATCCGCGTAGAATAAGAAACAAGTGCAGTAAAAAAACCGGCGTATATGCGCCGATTTTTTTACATGCGCCAATTCGCTCCGAATTATTTTCAGATAATGAGTTGTAAAAAATAAATAAAATAACTTTTCCAAATAAAGGGTTTTGAATCTGACTATCGAAATTTTAAGCATGACTGAAAAGGCTATAGTTTAAAGGAGAAATAAACATGAAATCAATTGTTTTGTATTTCACCCGCACAGGAAATTCAAAACGTATTGCCCAGAAAATAGCGGAAAAAGCCGGATGCGGTTTATCGCAAATCACGGATGAAAAAAACTGGAAGGGTATTTTTGGATTTTTGCGCGGAGGGTATTACGCAATCACATTTCGTGAGACAAACCCCAGGCTTATTCCCATGGTGGGTTTTGCTGAATATGACCGGATAGCGATAGTTGGTCCAGTGTGGGCAGGCAACGCCGTACCCGCTGTATTTTCCCTGCTCATGCGGGAAAAGGCCAGCTTGGATAAGATTTGCCTGGTTTTAAGCAGCGGCGGGGGGGAAACGGCCCCTGTTTTTGAAAAGCTGGAATCCAGGATCGGAAAGATTCCTTTTAAGTTCGGTATACCGAAAAACAAGGCTGACGAAGATCAGGCAGCAGCCCAGGCGGCGGATGTTTTGCGCTGATAATCAATAAAAAGCGCGAAGCGCCGCTGAAGGAGCTGCTCAAATTAACGGAGGGGTGGCAGGATGACAAACGGTGCTGAAAAACCGGAATACGGCAACTGGGTGACAAGCCAATCTATTATTATGCTGCTGACATTCACGGCGATTTTTGCCGTTGCTGCTGCTATAGCGTATTTTGGTGCCTGGTACGTATCATTTCTGATGGGGGTCGGAATTATACTCACCGTATTAATGCTTCTATTTCTGTCTGTTTCTCTATACTATCTTGCTGCCAGATATGTTCTTTCTTACGACGGCGGGAATGTGCAGGAGCAGCTTTTAGATCTGATCTTATCTCACATACCAAAAAAAACATATAAAAATATATTGGATATAGGCTGCGGAAGCGGAGCCCTTGCAATAAAACTGGCAGAAAAATTTCCTCATGCACAGGTGACCGGCCTGGACAGTTGGCGCGCCGGGCGGGAATATACGATGGAACAATGCCGGCAAAACGCATGCCTGGCTCATGTGAATGGAAGTACCGATTTTATAAACGGGTCTGCGGTGAATCTCCCTTTCGAGGGTGGATCGTTCGATTTGGTAGTAAGCAATCTTTCTTTTCATGAAGTACGGGATGCAAGAGACAAATGGGATGCGGTTAGAGAGGCGCTGCGCGTGCTCAAACCTGAGGGAGTATTTGTTTTCCAGGATAAATTTTTATTAAGATCTCTTTATGGAGAAAAGGAGAGCCTTCAAGATAAAGTTTATTTTTTTGGCGTCCGTAAGGCTCAGTTTATTGATACCAGCCGCGAAGAATTTATACCAAGATTATTAAAAATACCGTTTGCGCTTGGGAGAATCGCAATAATCTGCGGCACCAAGTAGCAAATTATAAAAAACATTTATTTTCGCTGTTTTTTTACGCATGGCGCTTTGATATACTGAATGGGACATTATTCACTGACACGAATGCAATAAGTCCAAAAAAAACAGAGGAGAAGTATGGCGATACAAGTTGATACAGGCACGGTTATTCTGGCGGCTTTATTAGTAAACATTTTTATGATTATTCTTCTGCTTGGGTACCGCGGCAGATTAAAAAAAGAACGTTCAATCAGCTTTTTTTTAAAAGCCAAGATTTTCCAGATGTCTGTTTTTATTTCTTGGGGAATTTTGCTGCTTTTGTCATTGCCGGGATGGTCGCAGACTATTTTGCTTCTGGCTGGAAACGCATTTTTTCTGACTGCGATCGTTTACGAATGCCTTGCGTATCTCATGCTGCTCAAGGAATGCAGCACAACTTTAAAAAGTGCTTATATAAGCCTTTTAATTATATTCATATCTGCATTTTGCCTTATTTATTTTTTGGAAGCTTCTGAAGACTTCCGCATCATAACCTTTTCTATAATGGCGGTAACGATCATATTATATACGGCGATACTATGTTTTATCCGCAAAAGAAATTCGTTTCTTTTGAAACTTGTCGGTGTTTTGTACTTGCTGATAATGGGGGCTTTTGCCGCGAGAGCGCTTGTTGCGGGAGGTATTTTTGGCGCTGACGCCGCAATTAAACTGCAAGGGCAGTCATGGCTGGCTTTTTCGCTGCTTGTACTCATGATACTTGAAAACAACGGATTTATTTTGCTTGCAAAAGAGCAGACCGACGAAAAATTACTTGCTCTTGCAAACATTGACGAACTTACGGGTATAATGAACCGCAGGGCGTTTTTTGAACAGACCGGGCGCGCCCTGCGTTATTTCGTCCGGAAAAAAGCGCCGGTATCATTTATGCTGATAGATATTGACAGTTTTAAACAAGTGAACGATACATACGGCCATTTTGTGGGGGATATCGCTTTAATAAACGTGGCCAGGGAAATGCAGAATCAGTTAAGGAGCTACGATTTTCTGGGAAGGTTCGGAGGCGATGAGTTTGCGGTAATGCTGCTGGAAACAGGTGAGAGAGATTCGGATACGGTGGCGGAAAGACTAAGGTCAATGGTCGAATCAAAATTGATTTATGACGAGCGTATCAAATTACAGATTACAATCAGCATAGGAATAACAACGGTGATTCCGCAGAATAATACCACAATAGAGATGCTGTATAAGATGGGAGACTGGGCGCTGCATGAAGCGAAGCTGGCGGGCGGCAATTGTATGGTAAGGGCTGGCGGAATCAATGAAAAAGGAGGGGGAGATGGAACGGTTAGTTAAAAACAACGTGGAATGGGTTGGTAAAGTTGACTGGGAACTGCAAAAGTTTCATGGAAACGAGTTATCCACTTTCCGCGGGACCACATACAATTCGTATTTGATCCGCGAAGAAAAAAACGTACTGATCGACACGGTCTGGAAACCGTTTGCAGCCGATTTTGTAGAGAACTTATCCAAAGTTATTGATTTATCAAAAATCGATTATGTCATAATTAATCATGGGGAAGTTGACCACAGCGGTGCGCTTCCCGCATTGCTGCAAAAGATTCCGGGAATACCGGTTTATTGCACCGCAAATGGTGTGGATTCCCTTCGGGGCCAATACCATCAGGATTGGAATTTTCACACGGTAAAAACCGGCGACCGTCTGCCGGTAGGAAACGGCAAGGAATTAATTTTTATTGAGATGGCCATGCTGCACTGGCCGGACAGTATGGCAACATATCTGACGCAGGACAACATCCTTTTCAGCAACGATGCGTTTGGCCAGCATTTGGCCGGAGAAGAACTGTGGGCCGATCTGGCTGACCAATGCGCGCTTTATGAAGAGGCTGTCAAATATTATGCCAATATCCTCGCGCCCTTCAGCTTTGTAATGCGGAATAAGCTGAAGGAGATTGCCGGAATGAATCTGCCTTTCAGCGTCATCGCGCCCAGCCACGGAATGATTTGGCGAAAAGATCCCGCACAGATCATAAACCGGTATTCGGTTTGGGCAAACGATTACCAGGAAAATCAGATCACGGTTCTTTACGATACCATGTGGCAGGGGACAGAGGAACTTGCGCACAGAATCGCCTGGGGCGTCAAGGCGGCTGATCCCGCGGTCCGCGCTGTTGTGCACAACCTGGCCAAGACAGACAAAAACGATGTGATTACGGATGTGTTTAAATCAAAAACCGTGGCAATTGGGTCTCCTACGGCGAATAACGGGATCTTAAGCGCGGTGGCGGCAATACTGGCCTTAATTAAGGAAATGAGATTCAGAAACAAGAAGGCCGCGGTTTTCGGGACCTACGGATGGAGTGGCGAGGGAACACGGATATTGAAACAGGCAATGACCGACGCCGGATTTGCCGTGATGGACGAAGGGTTGAGGTATAAATGGTATCCGGACGAAACAGGGAAAACGGCGGCGTTTGAATACGGTAAAAAAATTGCGGCCTTTTCATAAAACAAGAGCTTCTCTGGGACGGATAAAATGGAAAGGCATTTGTTTGGCGGACGGTATAGCTTTGCGGTTATACCGTTTTTTTCGTTTAATACGCCGCAATTATTTTGCCTGATAAATTGTAAATCAGTACATAAAACGCCCGGAAGGTTTAGTACGCCGTATTCCGGTTTAAATATTTAATGGAAACATATTGATCAATCAGGATATGGGGTGAAAAAAATGACAAGAAAAAAAGGTGTTTGTAAACTTGAAAGCGGACACTATGTCAGGGCGGATCTGGTAGTCCGTGAAGACCCCGAAAAAGGCGAAGCCACATATGCGCATCCTTTTACCGGGGAATTATGCAAGACCGTTGAACTGGATCCGGATGAAACGAAAAATAGATAGATAGACGCTAAAGGCCTTTGTAAAGCATGCTGCTTTACAAAGGCTTTTTATGTTTTTGGCCAAATGTGCTGATTCACCGGAACGGCAGAAAACCATCTTTAAAAATAATAGGATTTTGGATCGGATTATGGTATGATAAAACAAAAAATCCGGGGTTGCATATGAAAAAAATTCATAAGCAAAAAAAGAACAATAAATGGACTGCGGCCGTATGGATCATCGTTGCAGTCATCGTTGCATGCACCGCTTGGGCAAATGGGACGATTCTTTTATCTTCGGACCGGTATATTGTCGGAGCGCAGGAAGCCGGAGATTTTGGTGCGGACTGCATACTCATTCTTGGCGCCCGGGTAGACGGGAACGAACCCAGCCAGATATTGGAAAGCCGCCTTGCTTGCGGGGTTGATCTGTACAACCGTGAAGATGCGCCCAAACTGCTTTTGACAGGTGATGGCGGGGAAAACCGGTACGATGAAGTGAGCGTGATGCAGCAGTACGCAATCCAATCAGGAGTTCCGGAACAGAATATTTTACTGGACCGCAGAGGGTTTGATACATATGAATCCATTTACCGTGCGAAGGAACTGTACGGTGTGCGCAGAGTGCTGATAGTTACCCAGTCTTATCATTTGTACAGGGCGCTTTATATTGCGCGCGCATTAGGACTTGAAGCGCGGGGTGTTGCAGCCGAGCCGCAGCAGAAGGGACAATTGTACCGCGATTTGCGTGAGGTGGTGGCGCGCTGCAAGGACTTTGCCGTATGCATCGCTAAACTCCGGCCCGGGCAAATGGATACCGTATCAATTTTAAATAACGGCGGAGCAGGCGTTACTTCCGGGTAAGGAGAAATTATGAAAATCTGCTGCATAATGTGTATTTTTCACCAAACGGTATGAACAGAGGGCGGTAAACGCAATCGGACACGGGCAGGGACGTGATATTCGTACAATCGATATTACGGCCCCGCGACTGCGGGAAACCCAGGCTGCTGAACCGGGCGATATTGTGGTAATCGGGAAGCCGGTTTACGAATATTTTATTGAAAATTTAAGCGTATTTTTAGCGGTTTTCTGCCAGCAAATGGCGACTATGGAATATAACGTGTTTTCAAAAAATTAACTAATAAATTAATAATTATATACGATAAATTAATAAGCAGTACGGTAGGGACAAAACAGAAACATAGAGGTAATTTTAATGGGTAAAACCACAATCTTTGGCATAGCAGTCGGATTTGGAATGATAATAACCGGCTTTATTATTGAACATGGGAACGTAGCGTCGCTGTTTCTCATCAGCCCGATTCTGATTGTTGTCGGCGGTACGGCCGGCGCGATATTGGTTTCATACTCCATGAGCGACGTTAAAAAGATCTTTCCCCTGGTGAAGCAAACCATCAGCGAACCCTCTACATCGCTTGAAAAAACCATGCAGACGATTCTTGATCTGGCGGGGAGGGCAAAAAGGGAAGGCTTGCTTGTACTGGAAGAAACCGTTCAGGACCCGGAATTTATTAAAAATAACGATCCGCTTGTTGTCCGCGGCATATTGCTGTTGATGCAGGGATTTACCGAAGAAGCGTTGCTGAATATACTGGACCAGGAATTGTATATTTTTGATCAGATAAAGAAGAAAGAAATATCCATGTTTGAAGCGGCGGGCGGGTATTCCCCGACCATGGGTATCATTGGAACAGTCTTGGGACTGATTCAGGTACTTGCGAACATGAGTACGCCTGAAGAGCTGGCGGCGTCCATCGCAGTGGCGTTTACCGCAACCCTTTATGGTATTATTCTTGCAAATCTTCTGTATCTGCCCATGGCAAATAAATTGAAACTGCGGTATAAACTCGCAAGAGTGGACAAGCAGCTGATTATTGACGGCGTTGTATCCATCAACAACGGATACAGCCCTATAGAGATTAAGGAACGTCTGAGTTCTTATCTGCAGTATGAAGAGAAACCCATAAAGATCGACGAGAAAAAAGCGGAAGGAAACAAGGAGGAGCAGGATGCGTAAGTGGCGGGATGAAGAAGACGAAGAAGGTCACGGCAATTCTGAACGCTGGCTTTTAACCTATTCGGATATGATCACTCTGTTGTTGGCTTTGTTTATCATGATGTATACCATGAGCAATGTGGACACGGCTAAATTCAAAGCACTGGCGGAAAGCTTAAACGCGTTTTTCAACAACGGAACATCTACGACACAGACAGCGGATGGAAGCGCCAGCCTTTCCGGTGGAGTCGATCTTAAGTTTCCCCAAGTTACACCCGGCGCATCTTCATTGAGTGCAGAAGGGGAAGACAGTCCGTCTCCGAGCGAATCTTCACCCCAGGAAATTGCGGCACAAATCAATGCCCTGATCCAGTCGAACGGAATAGCCAACTCGGTCAGCGTGCATATCGAGGAAAGAGGCGTGGTTGTCCGCTTGGAGGAAGGGATGATGTTTCCTTCCGGATCGGCTACAATTAATCAATCGGCAATAGACACAATGAACAAGATATCGGAGATTATAAAGAATACAACCAATTATATCCGTGTCGAAGGCTCGACGGATAATGTGCCTATACAGAACGGCCAGTTTGCGTCCAATTGGGAACTCGCTTCCCAGCGCGGGATCAACGTTGCAAATCTGATCATTCAGAACGGCGTGGATCCTACCCGTATCTCCGTAACTAGTTACGGGGAATTCCGCCCGGTTGCTCCAAACGATACTGAGGCAAACAAGCAGATGAACCGGCGGGTGGACATTGTATTCCTGAACCAGAATCTGAATATATCGGAGGCCGGGTCGAATACAGCGCAGCAATAAAATACGGATCGGAAGGGCGTATCCCGGCGGATATGCCCTTTAAATTTATAAATACCAATATTTACGAGATTTGCCTTTCGGAATATAATTGCACATATTATAGATAATACATAAAGGAAAGGATACCTATGAAGATTTTTTTAATCATACTGGCGGTTGTCCTGCTGCTTTCTTCCGGTAACACGGCTTTGGCGGCTGCGCCTGCTCCCGATGATACATCGGCCAGCTATACTGCAACGCCTGAATCTGCAACGGCGTCGCAGCAGGTACTTCGCGAGCCGACAGGAGCCGTCACAACCGCAAGCCCGGCGCTTCCGCGGGGGACGGTAAACGACGATACCGTTAAGCTTGTTTTAGTTATTGCGGCTGCCGCGGCTGTGGCCGTCATGCTTATATTCTATAAAAGAAACAAAAACGGGGACCAGTAACCCGTTTTAAGGGGGCCGGTCAATACCGTGCGGATAGCAAGGATTTAAAAGAATTGATTTTTTTGCTGTATACTGGTATCGTATGCGTATAAGGCAGTAAAAGGAGTCTGGGTATGTTTTGCCAAAGGTGCGGACAGCAGCTTAAGGATGATTCAAATTTTTGTACAACTTGCGGTGCACAGGCTAAAAGGCCGGTTATACCGGCCGGGCCAGTCCGATGGGATACCCGCGGGGAACGCTTGCAGCGGACTTATCCATCCTTTTATTCCGGAACCGGATACCAAAATTACGGGCTTGCCGCAATGATATGCGGCATACTGGGCGCGGTTTTTTTCTGGCTGATTGTTCCGGGATTTATTCTGGGAATCGTGGCCGTAGTTTTAGGATTGGCACAGATGCGCCTGAAGAACAAGAGTGGCCGGGCAATCGCGGGCCTTGTTTTAGGAATCGCCGCTCTGGCGCTGACCATATGGATAATTGCGTCCACGACGGGAGATTCCGGCTTTTATCTGAATGATCCGCAAATGGAGTTGAATTATATCTGATTTTAAGATAAATATGTAAGAAAAAATACAAAATCGGAATGTAAGGGAGGCGGCGAACAACCGCCTTTTTACGTCCCCGGTTTTTCTGGTATCCGTATCCATCCGCATTTTGTTTTTAATGTTAAAATTTATAAAAAAATATTCCAAATTCGTCATACAACTGTATTTTATAAGGAAGAATATTCATATATTTATATGACGATTTGTACGAAAAGGGAGGGATACAGAATTGATATTGTGTGTAAATTGCGGAAATGAATTGGAAGACGACGCAATCATTTGCCCGGCTTGCGGAATGGAAGTCCGGGCGCTAGAGGATGAAGAAAAAAAGGACGAAATTATCCGGGAGGAAACAACCGGCACTACAGAATCCGACGCATCCTTTATTTCTGCCGGGGATGAAACGCCGGACCCCGAGGAGAAAGAGGAAACGGCAGAGAGTGTTCTTGCAGAGGACGCGCCTTCGGATGAAGCTGAGAAAAACGGAAAAGAAGGCGGTAAAACGGCAGGTCCGGAAGATGAGACTGCAGGAGAAACCGAAGCTGACGTTCCGGATAGCGTAATAAAAGAGCAAGAGGATGCGGCGGAAGATGAAACCGGAGAAACAGCAGAGGCCCCGGAAGAAAAGCAGGAAGCTGTTGCGGAGGAATTACCGGCTGGGGAAGAGCCTGAAGTAACAGAGGAAAGCGAACCGGATGAAGAAACCGGATCAATAGAAGACGTGCAGGAGGAGCCTGCAACCACGGAACCTGGACCGGCGGAAGAAGCTCCGTCCAAAGAAGCCTGCCCGGCAGAAGACGTGCAGGAAGAGCCTGCAACCACGGAAGCGGAACCGGCGGAAGAAGCTCCGGCCGAAGAAACCGGCTTGGAAGAAGACGTACAGGAGGAGCCTGAAACCGCGGAAGCGGAACCGGCGGAAGAAGCTCCGCCCGAAGGAGCCTGCCCGGCAGAAGATGTGCAGGAGGAGCCTGAAACCGCGGAAGCGGAACCGGCGGAAGAAGCTCCGGCCGAAGAAACCGGCTCAACACAAGAAGACGTGAAGGAAGAGGCCGAACCCATGGAATCGGAACCAGCGGAAAAAGCTCCATCCGTAGATAACGGATCAACAGAAGACGTGCAGGCGGAAGCTGAAACCGGGGATACGGGGGAGCAGGTTGAAGAAGAGAAAACCGTAGGATCAGAGAATAAATCGGAAGAAGCGCCTCGCGATGCCGGGCAAGAAACTCCCGAAAAACCGGATATCGAAGCCGCGGCCGATATGGCGATAGATTTGGGAGAGCCTGTTCTGCCCAAAGAGGAGTCTGCAGAAGGGGCGGGCATGTCTAAAGGCAGGTCGATTGGTGCGCTGACTTGCGGGATCCTTGGCCTTGCTCTCTGCTGGGTACCTGTGGCCGGGTTGATTTTATCCATTTTTGCTATGGCCTTGGGAGCAAAAGCCAGGAACAAAGAATTTACGGGGAAAAGGGGAATGGCGGTCGCAGGGTTTATCATGGGCGTTATAGGATTGGTCGTCAGCATCGGCGCCATGATCTGGTGGATCGTGGTACTTACATCCGGCGCAAAAGTCTTCTGGCTGCTTGGATCTTTGGCATAAAAATTCATAGTCCCTTGTTTTGCTGAAATATGAATAAATAGTGAACAATATTGCGAAAAATGATTGATTTTAAATGCTTTTTAATGGTAAGATATTCATAAATAATAATACAAAAAAGGGGTATAATAATATGTTCTGTGCTAAATGTGGAAAAGAGATGGATGACAACGTAAAGTTCTGCCCATCCTGCGGGGCTGATGCGGCTGCGCCGACAATTTCCGAACCTTCTCAGGCTTCATTCAGCGAACCTGCATACAGCGAGCAGCCGGAGTCTTCGGGAACGGGCGTTGGAGCGATGGTATGCGGTATCATAAGCTTGGTACTATGCTGGATACCCATTGTCGGCCTTGTGCTTGGTATCGTGGCGGTCGTACTGGGCGGAAAAGGAAGGCAGACCCTGCCGCCGGATAAAAGGGGAATGGCTCTTGCAGGATTTATCATGGGCATCATTGGAATGGTGATTGGTATTATTATGCTGATTGCCATGATCGTTGCGCTTGTAGCCTTTGGAACTATGTTCTCGCTGTTTGGCTCTTATTTATATTGATTTATGGTTTTGAAAAAGAGCGGCAGGAATGCCGCTTTTCTTTTATAGGGGAATAGCAACGCCGTTTTTTAGCGGAGAGGGGAACAAATAAAACCGCCTTATTTTCATATAAAGCGGTTTATTCATGCTGCGTTCGTACCGGAGAAAAAGCGCAGTTATCAGACGCGCTTTCTTGAGATGTTCAGCAGCGCCAGAAGAAAGAAAACCGCCGCAGTTCCAAGCAAAATCATTATGCTGAACTGGGGCGTCGCCGTGGAGTTTCCAAAATGATACACAACGCCCATGGATTCCTTGAATTCGTTCAAATATTGCGCGGGGATGTCGGCAAAAGCCGTATTCATGGGAGTTTCCATAATCGTCTGGCGGAATAACGCGGCCGCGTGAGAAACGGGAAAGACTTTTATGATCAACTGCACCGACTCGGGCAAAGAGCCGATCGGAAGATAAATCCCGGTCAAAAAACCGATTAAAGTGCCGATGATTGTGCTGGCTGTGGAAAATGCGCTTTGAGATTTAAAAAAGGACACAATAAAGCATACAAGCGAAGTATTTGCCATGCCGGTCAGAAATATTAATCCGGTTACTTTCAGGACCGCTTCAAACTGAAGAAATTCCCCGCCGTTAGCCGCAACGTATAGTTCCGAAATAACAAATGCAACAATGCTCATAATGACGCCGATCAAAAATGCGCTCAGGATATAACCGCCGGTAATACCGGATTTTTTTAAGGGCGCCGCATAAAAATCCTTGTTGATCTTTTTCGCGTGGTCTTCCACCATAACGCCAAAGGCCCCCATTGTTGTCGTTACCGAGGTGACGGCCATTAATCCGGATATCAGCCAGCTGTTCATTAAAAATTGCGCGTTTTTGATTGCCTCAAGGTCTTCTATCCAGACGTCGCCTAAAAACACCGCGTACAAGCCGATAATAATGAGTACGGCAAGCAAAGAAAAAAACACCGCGCTCCTGTCTTTAAAAAACAGCATTAAATTTCTTTTTGCAAACGAAGTCATTGCCGAAGCTCCTTTCCGGTAATGCCGATAAAGGCGTCGTCCATTGTGCCGTTCAAAACCTCAAAACCCGCGATGCAATTTTCGCATTTTTTTAAAATCGGCAGCGCGCCTAAAGTGGAGGGCAATTTTACGATGATTTGGTTCGAATTGCATAAATAGTCGACATTCATCTCATCCAGATCTTTCTTTACCGCCTTCTGATCCCTGCATGTCAAACGCAGCAAATCGCTCGCGTATTTTTCTTTCAGATTAGCCGGGGCTCCGCCGGCAACAATTTCGCCGTGATCAATCACAACAACGTAATCTGATTTTTCCGCTTCTTCCATGTAATGCGTCGTAAGAAAAACCGTCATGCCCGTCTCTTCTTTCAGTCTTGTAATGGTATCCCACACGTTTTGCCTTGTCTGCGGGTCAAGTCCGGTCGTAGGTTCATCCAGAAAAAGAATCCTTGGGGTGTTGATCAAGGCCCTTGCTATATCCGCGCGTCTTTTTTGGCCGCCGGAAAGCTTTCCGTACGGCCGGTTAAAAAACTCCATTACCCCGGCGGCAACGGCGGCATTGCGGACGGCCTGCGCTCTTTTTTTCTTATCCGGATAATAGAAACCCGCCCTGATCGAGAGATTTTCTCCCACTGTCAAAAGGGAATCCAGCACATTATCCTGAAAAACAATCCCTATGGAACTGCGGATTTTACTGTCGTCTGCGCCCAGACGGTTTCCGTTGACAATGACTTCTCCGCCGTCCGGTTTGAGCAGCGTGCACAGAATATCAATCGTTGTGGATTTTCCCGCGCCGTTCGGTCCAAGAAAAGAAAACAGACTGCCCTGTTCCACATAAAAGCTGATGCTATTTACAGCCTGAATGTTTCCGTATCTTTTTTGCAGATTTTTAACTTCAATTACTTTCTCCATTTTTTGCTCCTTTCATGAGCCCAGTATAAAACCCGCTTATTTATGTTACAATACCGCCCCGGGTATGCTGCGAAAGGGGCGGGGTAAGGTGAAAAAAAAAGGCGGTAAGCTGCAAACAGCCCGCCGCCCTTTCGGTCCGGTTTTTATTCTCTGGTTCTTGTTTCGTTATATTTTTTAATTCCTTTATTCAACTGCTCCGCCGTTTTTTTGTCTAACTGGAAAACAATTACCCTAACTGCAGCATACACCCCGACTACCAATGCAATAAATATGCCGGTCTGCAAAAAGCTTGGTTCAATCCATTCCCATGTGTATCCAAAATACAGCAATATGGCAATTATTACGCCGAAGTGCAGGATCTCCCTTGCTATCCATCCCTTGTTGCTTATTTCCTTTCTGGAGTAAAAAAGCAACAAAGGCAGATCTGTTAACAATGCCAAAAGCAACATTTTCCAGAACATATCCACTCCAAAGGCTGCATCGTTTGCAAAGATCGAACAAAATACGGCAGCCGCCGTCAATGTTCCGGTCAGAATAATAAAATACGAATGAAACATTCTGCTGAGTATCTCTTTTAAATCCATGCCGCATTCCTCCTATATATTCAGCTTCTTTTTAAGAGCCGGAACGTATTGCCTTGAAATAATGACTTTTTCTCCGTTATCAAGCATGGCTTCAAACCTGCCGCTGAAAGTCGGGTTCAGGGAAAGAATTTTTTTAATATTCAGAATAACGGATTTCGATATTCTCATAATATCGCTGTTTAAGAACTGGCTTTCCAGCTCATAGAGCTTTTGTTTGGATTCGAATACCTTTTGCCTGCAGTATATGAACACCTTGCTGTCAACCGCTTCAAAATAATAAACATCGGAAGGGGTTATTCTATGAATGCGGTTGTCCTCATATCCCACGATTTGTTCCGTAGCCTTGATGGCAGAAAGTAGTTGGATCAATTCATTGCTCATTTCATGGCATTTAATTATGATTTCTTCCTCGTCGCCGGCCGGCACATCCTGAATCACGATTTTCAAAGAATATCTCTCTTTCTCACGCTTAAAACGGTTTTTAGCCTAAAATGGAAGAATTTTTGTTCAAATAAATTATATCAGATTAGGTTGTTATTTCAAAACATAATAAAGATAAATTATAAGAATAATGCTTTTCCACTTAAAAATTATTATTGAAATCCAATATTATATTATGCTATAATGATAAAGCTGTTTTGTCGGGGTGTAGCGCAGTTTGGTAGCGCGCTTGGTTCGGGACTAAGAGGTCGCAAGTTCAAATCTTGTCACCCCGACCAGAAAAAGCTCAGTCATTATAATGACTGAGCTTTTTCAGTTATATTCGCCGCCGCCGAGTTTTATTGGCTAAAGCCAGTGATACCGGGCTGCACCCGGTTAAGCGAGGCGAATATAATATCACTTCGGGAACCGAAATATCACTGCCGCCGCAAGGCGGTAATATCACGTTGCGCATAGTGGAACATTTCACTTATACCATTCTTTTGCTTTTATGATATAGTGTGCAAAGAAATGGTAAACTTTGGGGTCGTGGTGAATGAACAAGACAGAAAAACCGTCCCCATGTCTCCCGTTATTACTTTTTTCGCAAGACGAAAGCGATAAAATTCAGATATTTCCCGCCGCCCGCGTCCATTGTTTTGCGGTCATTGGCCGCGATCTCATTTTCTTGGTTAAGCCAATTCGCCCAAACGTCCTCGTTGCTTTCCATCTCATATATGGAAATAACTTCGGCGTCCCGGCTGCTGTTCACTATTTCCGTCCAGTAGTTAATATCACGCAGATAGGCAAGTTGCTCTGGTGTCCATGAAAGGAGCAGTTCTTTCGGAAGATTATCATGGCAATCCTTTTTCATACCGGGAACACAGATATAAAGGTAACCGCCACTTTTGACAAAAGGTAGCAGCTTTGCATCCAGATATTCTGGGTCGCGTCCCCAAAAATTATATGAATCCGTGCTGACTACTGCATCGAAAAACTCCTTTTCAAAGGGTAAGGCGGTAGCGTCGGCTTTAATAGGGGTAATCTGTTCAAGGGTCAACTCCATTTCATAAAAAAATCTACGGTTTTCTTGCGGTTCACTCCACAAATCTGTGGCGTAAACAGAGAAACCATAATCTTTGACAAGCATAACGCTTGTGAGCCCTTGACCACTTCCAAGGTCGCAGACGCGGCTTCCGGCAGGAATTTTATGCCCCCTTAGCATTTCTTCTTGCAATTTGAATGGGTTAGGCCCCATGATTTTCGCTAGTAGTTCAGGTGAATTGTATTTTTGACTTTTAATATACTCCATTTTGATTTCTCCTGTCTTTTATTTGCTTTATTGCTTTCGTATAATTTAATTATACCCTACTTCTTTTATAAAGGCTCCCTACTAAAAAGTTCAGAAGCAAGAAGGCGACAGGGCATTAACCCATGCCGCCTAATAAGCCACCTTTCATTTTTATCTGCTGTTTCTATCTTTGAATCGTTTGAGTGTCTGCTTCATTTCCGCCTTGCTTCCGAACATTCTGTTGATTTTTTCATTTTCCAATTGGCGAGAGTTCAATCCATCATAAGATATTTCCCGTTGCAGTTTTTGATAGCTCTTAAACCGCTCTTCCGAAAGCAGCCCATCTTCAATTGCCTTTCTGACCATACACCCCGGCTCGGCTCCATGAGAACAATCGCTGTATTTGCATTTGGCGGCAATTTCTTCAATATCTTCAAACGATTTTGAAAGATTGCCTGTAAAAATCTGTAATTTCCGCATGCCGGGAGTATCAATTACGATACCGCCGTTTGGCAAAAGCAGCAATTGACGATATGTGGTGGTGTGTCTGCCTTTATCATCATCATCACGGATTTTTTTAGTTGCCAGAACATCCCGTCCCATAAGGTGGTTGATAATCGTTGACTTACCGACACCGGAAGAACCAACAAATGCAATCGTTTTTCCCTGACCGATATGAGCGTTAATCGCTTGATACCCATATCCATTTTCAGAGGAACAAGCAACAACATCTACTCCCATGCTGACGGAGGAAAGCTCATTCATTTTTTGCTGTAAATCCTCGCATAAGTCGGCTTTGGTTAATATGATTACTGGGGTCGCCATACTATCCCATGCGATTGTCAAATATCTTTCGATTCTTCTTAAATTGAAATCCGCATTGAGCGACATACAAATAAAAATGGTGTCGATGTTTGCCGCAATAGCTTGCTCAACCTTAGCTGTACCAGCCGCTTGCCGCGCCAACATACTTTTACGCCGTAAGACATGGTGTATGATCGCGTTGCCGGTAGCTCCGTCAATTCTGTCAATCATAACCCAATCTCCGACAGCCGGGTAATTCAGTTGATTCTCCGCACTGTACGCAAGTTTTCCGGATATGCTTGCGTTCAATTCTCCTTGTTCGCCGATCACTTTATACAAATCGCGGTGTTGCTCAGCAATCCTTGCAAGAAACAGGCCGTTATATAAGGCTGCTTCTTGTTCAAAAAACTCAGTAAGCCCATATTTTTTTAAATAGCTGTTCAATGGTTTTCAAATCCTTTCAAATAGCATTTCCAAAATTACCTTTGGGCAATAAAAAAAGCGCAGTTACCCACTGCGCTACAAGACAAATAAAAGAGGCGTTTGGTGAAACACTTCTTCAGTCATCCCATAAGGCGTTTTGGGTACACAAAAACAAGCAGGCAAAACCTACTTTTATGACACAAACCAACTACCTTATCGGCTGACAGACATCAACACACCTCTAATTTTTCATTTTCTATAAATTAGCACAGAATTGTTAGATTGTCAAGTAAGTCTAATCTTGCGTGTCGTTTTGGCGTTTCACTAAATGGTAAGCAGGGCAACTGTGGCCACAGTTGCATATTTTAAGACGTTCAAAATAGAAAATTGTCATTACTTATTCTTATTAAATGAGTTGTGTCATGGAGACGGGGTTGTTTGCAACATTCGGAGGCTATAGTATACATGAGGCAGCTTTTATCGTCTTAATATCTTTATCTATTATCTTTCAGGCGACATGAATTATTGTTAATATGAATAACCGGCAAAACCGAATTTTTGCAATAGGAAAGTTAGTACATCTTTTTTTATTTCTGATGCCGGCAATTCATTTATGGTTCATAAAAAGACAATATACTAAATAACTAAAGTATATCAGTTAGGGCTATTGATATAAAATAGCAATAATTTGGATCCGGTCGGAGGTTTTTATGTCAAAAATTATTGGTATAGATCTTGGAACAACAAACTCTTGCGTAGCTGTTATGGAAGGCGGTGAATCTGTTGTTATTCCAACATCAGAGGGAAACCGTACGACGCCGTCCGTAGTAGCTTTCAGCAAATCAGGAGAGCGTTTGATTGGACAAGTTGCAAAGCGCCAGGCTGTAACAAATCCCGAACGCACCATATGCTCAATAAAGCGTGAAATGGGGACAGACCATAAAATAAAAATAGACGGAAAATCGTATACACCGCAGGAAATTTCGGCGATGATTCTGCAAAAATTGAAGGCAGACGCCGAGAGTTATCTGGGCTATCCCATAACCGAAGCCGTAATAACCGTGCCCGCCTATTTTTCTGATTCGCAGCGCCAGGCGACAAAGGACGCCGGAAGAATAGCCGGGTTGGATGTGAAACGGATTATTAACGAGCCTACCGCAGCGGCCCTGGCTTATGGAATTGATAAGGAAACCGAACAGAAAATCATGGTGTATGATCTGGGCGGCGGCACATTTGACGTATCCATCCTCGAAATCAGCGGTGATGTTATAGAAGTGCTTGCCACGGCAGGCAACAACAGGCTGGGAGGAGACGACTTTGACCAGTGTCTGATTGATTATCTGATCCGTGAGTTTAAAAGAGAAAACCATATTGACCTTTCCAAGGATGCGGCCGCACTACAGCGGATCAGAGAGGCGGCGGAAAAAGCAAAGATTGAACTTTCGGCCATCACCTCCACAAATATTAATCTTCCCTTTATTGCCGCCAAAGGGAAGGAAGCAAAACATATGGATATACCGCTCACGAGAGCAAAATTTAATGAGTTGACCGCACACCTTGTGGAAGCCACAATGGGACCGGTGCGCCAGGCTATGAACGACGCAAGGATTTCCTCTTCGGATCTTGGCAAGGTGCTGCTGGTGGGCGGCTCCAGCCGCATACCGGCTGTGCAGGAAGCGGTAAAAAAGTTTACCGGAAAGGAACCGTTTAAAGGAATTAATCCGGATGAATGCGTCGCTATGGGGGCCGCTATTCAGGGAGGCGTATTATGCAGCGAAGTGAAGAGTCTGCTGCTGTTGGACGTGACGCCTTTGTCCCTTGGTATTGAAACTGTGGGCGGCATTTTTACAAGGATCATTGACCGGAACACAACCCTGCCCATTCAAAAAAGCCAGGTTTTCAGCACTGCGGCAAACTTTCAAACGTCTGTGGACATCCATGTGCTGCAGGGCGAACGTGATATCGCTTCAAATAACAAAGCTCTTGGAAAATTCCGCCTGAACGGTATACGGCCTGCCATGAGAGGCATACCGCAGATTGAAGTGACTTTCAGCATTGACGTTAACGGCATTGTAAATGTTTCAGCAAAAGATCTGGGGACAGGAAAGGAACAAAATATTACCATTACCGCATCCTCCAATATGAGCAAAGAAGATATAGATAAAGCAATACGCGAAGCACAGCAGTATGCGGCGGAGGATGCAAGGCAAAAGGACGAAGAAACCGCAAAATACAGGGCGGAACAGCTGCTTTTTCAGACTGAAAGCGCTATGAAAAAAATGCGGAAAGAAGATAAAGCTGTGTTGGAGGAGCCGCTCAGACAAGTCAAAAAGGCGCTCAAAGGCAAAGATAAGCAGGCAATCATTACAGCCTGCGATGAACTGGAGCACGTTTTAAATCTGGCCGGGGAACATGCGCAGCATGAAGAAAATCAAGATCAATCCGGAAATAATGAGAAAAACGTATCTTAGATGAATCTTGTACTTAAAGGAAGATTAGAATGATTATAGAAAAAAGTATGAAGCCTTTGTTCGGCCTTAACAGTACATATACCAATGAATCGGAAAGAGACAAATACTCGAATCTTGAAGTTCAAAGAATGTTCAATATCTACGATGCCGCAATGAAAGTAATCAGTACGAAATTGGAAATATTGGAAAGCGAATTTCGTGTGATGGGAAAACATAATCCAATCCATCATATCGAATCCCGACTGAAGTCATCAGAGAGTATTGTACGCAAATTGAAAAGCAAGGGATTGGATTGCGTTTTAAGCAATATCACCCAAAACATCTTTGACGTGGTGGGCTTGCGTATCGTTTGTCCCTATTTGGAAGATGTATATGTTATAACGGATATGCTGCTCAGTCATAGTGATATCACATTGCTGCGCAAGAAGGACTATATTAAAAATCCTAAACCAAACGGTTACAGAAGCATGCATCTGGTGATTTTAATACCCGTTGTGTTATATCATGGTACCGAGCAGGTGCCCGTCGAAATCCAAATCAGAACTATTGCTATGGACATGTGGGCGAGCCTGGAACATGAGCTTTACTACAAAACGAACAGAGGAAAAGACAGGCAAATAGAAGAAAAACTCTTTGATTGTTCTGAGAAACTGGCCGCAATAGATATTCAAATGGGAGAAATGTTTGATAACCTGAAACGCATTGACGAAAGAAATAATTTGCAGCTTATGGAATCAGGCAGTTTCTGAGAAAATAAATTTTTTATATCGATTGAAGATACCACAGGGATTCTTGCACAATGGTGTTACCTTTAAGCAAAACAAGCGCATCCGCTATCTCAATGATAAAGGATACGCTTTTATAGTCCAAAGAATTTATTTTTTAAGTAATAGAAATATTAAATATTGAATATGTCAGACCGGTTTACAATAGTCTTCAATTATTTTCAAATAAAAAAGGATTATTTATTTATCATGTCGAAATAATAATTTACGAAACAAAAGAAAATAAAAGTATTCGCTTTTATTTGAATTTTATTATTGGGGTGTATTGTACAGGTGTTTGCATCCGAGAGATACAATAAAATAAAACAGTTGCTTTATGATTACGGTAAAGTGGATGTAAACAGCCTTTCCAATGTGCTTTCCGTTTCGGAAGTAACTATCAGAAAAGACCTGGAAAAACTGGAACTCGAGGGCTTCCTGATCCGTACGCACGGAGGAGCGGTTTTAAAAGAAGACGCTCCCAGAAATGAAAGTTCCCTGGAAGACGGAGTTCCGAATCTGGATAGCAAAAAAATGATCGGGATGTTTGCCGCCGCGCTTGTTCAGGACAGGGATGTGATTTTTCTGGGCCCGGGGTCCACATGCATACAAATTGCAAAAAACCTGAAGGATAAAAAAGACATCATTGTTATCACCAATAATCTCAGGGTGATGCTCGAACTAGCAAACCAGACAAACTGCCGGGTGCTGGACACGGGCGGAGAACTGGATACCACCGAGCATGGAATGATGATGACCGGGGACATCTTA
This sequence comes from Bacillota bacterium, assembly GCA_023393165.1. GTDB lineage: Bacteria > Bacillota > Clostridia > Christensenellales > Christensenellaceae > JAEYKI01. Next base: position 216,522 of record JAEWMJ010000006.1, read on the forward strand.
TTAAACAGCCTTCGGAACATGTATATGAATAAAGCCTTTGTGGGAGTGGATGGGATAAGCCTGAAAAGAGGCTTTATGATACGCAACGGATTTATAGCGCAGATGTATAAAACGCTCAAGGATTATACGGACGAAATCATTATTGTTGCGGACCATACCAAGTTCGACAGCAACTCGCTGGCCAACGTGGGGGACCTGACCTATGCGGATAAAATCATATCGGATCAATTGGCTCCTCATGAATATATAAAGTATTTTTTTGAACACGACATTCCTATTTTTACAACATATCCTTTGAACAAATAAGCTTGAAATCCTGCCATTAAAGGTGGTTTTCTTCAATGCCAAATGTGATTCAAATAAATCGCTTGTCCAAAAGTTTTAACGAAATCCCTGTTTTGAAAAACGTCAGCATGACTTTTGAAGCGGGCAGGGTGTATGCCGTTGTAGGAAAAAACGGAGCAGGCAAGTCCTCGCTTGTTAAATTGCTTGCGGGAATATACCAGCCGGATGACGGTGAAATTTATTATAACGGCCGTAAGGTCATCATTAAAACGCCCAAAGACGCTCTTGATCTTCGGTGGAGTTTTGCTTTTCAGGATCTTGAATTGTTCGACAACCTGACCATTGCCGAAAACGTTTTTTTCAACAATTACCCGGCAGATGAATTGGGGATCGTAAATAATAAAAAAATGCAGGAGCGGACAAACGAGCTGGCAAATATGGTCGGTCTTCGTGCGGATCCGGAATTAAAAGCGTCATGCCTTGGCATGGGCGAAAAACACCTGGTGGCGTTCATGCGCATGCTTGCGCGCGACGCCGACGTGATGGTAATAGACGAAATAACATCTGCCCTCACAAATCAGGAATCAAAAAAGATTTTTGAGATAGCCGGTCAACTGAAGCAAAAAGGAAAATTTATTATTTTTGTTACGCACAACCAGAATGAAATTTTTGAACATGTTGACAATATTATCGTTCTCCGCGACGGCGAAGTGGTCATCCAGGAGGACGCGGCCAAAATAAAAGACGTGGACCTGATCCAATCCATAGTTGGAAAAGACGTCCGCAAGCGGTATCCCAAGCTTCCCGCCAGGCCGGGAAAAGAGCTGCTTCGGGTAAGCAATCTCTCCATACCTTCTGTTTTGAGCAACGTATCCTTCGTTCTAAACAGGGGGGAGGTGCTGGGAATTACCGGTTTGGTCGGTTCGGGCAGGACTTCGCTTGCCAAATGTATTTTTGGAATTCAAACCAGATATACCGGTGAGATATACTACAACAGGAAAAGAGTTAAGATCACATCCCCCAAGGATGCGGTGAAATACGGTATAGGGCTGGTGCCGGACGACCGGCAAAGCGAAGGTATTTTCAATGTATCCGATCTTATGCTCAACATCACCATCACGCACCTGGAAGCGGTTGAACATCAGATAATAAGGTGGCTTATAAGCAAGTCATCCGAAAAAAAGCTGACAGAACAATATCTGGAGAGGCTGGGGGTCGACTATTTTTCCTTAAGCCAGCAGATGAAATACCTATCCAGCGGCAACCAGCAGAAGGTGCTGATCGCAAGATGGCTGCTTGCAAATATGGACGTGCTGATATTGGATGAACCTACCAAGGAACTTGATATCGCATCCAAGGTGGAAGTATATAATCTCATTAACGAAATTGTCCGGCAGGGAAAATCGGTGATATTCATATCCTCGGATTTTTCCGAAATTATCGGCATGAGCGACAGGGTGATAGCTTTATCCTGCGGAAAGGTTGTAATGGATATGGAGAAAGATTCTATTACCAATGACAGAATTTTAAAAAGGGTACTGGCTGAAGAATTGGGCAGCAACTACTAAAGGGATCGGGGGAAAATTCCAAAGTGAAGCGCAAATTTTCAAACCGTTTTATGAGCCAGTTCTGGAGCATATGGTTTCTGTTGATTATTATAGGTATTTTGCTTTCGGTATCTTCGGAAACGTTCTTAACCTACACAAATCTTACAAATATCCTCCGCCAGGTATCCGTAAACATTATCCTTGCAAGCGGTATGACCATCGTTATTATTATTGGCGGCATAGATCTTTCAGTCGGCGCATGTCTTGCTTTTTCCAGCTTTATTATGGCTGACATCATGAAAAGCTATGATATTTTTCCGGCAATAGCGGCAGGGCTGGCGGTAGGAGCAGGTGTGGGTCTCATAAACGGCCTTATTGTGTCTCGGCGTAAAAGCATGGCTTTTGTCATCACGCTGGGCACCATGACCATTTGGCGCAGCTTCACCGCCATTTACTCGGGAGGGCTCCCGATCTCCGATTTTCCTCTGGGCTTCCAAAGCATTGCGTCGGGTTATTTTATCTTTCTTCCCATTCCGTTCTGGATGGCAATTTTGGCTGTTTTTATGACCGTGGTGATACTTCATAAAACAAAGTTCGGCAAATACGTTTATGCAATCGGAAGCAATACTACCGCGGCCAGAAACTGCGGGGTAAATGTCAATTTAATGGTGACGGTTTCGTATATACTTTGCGGCCTCTTTGCCTCGCTGGCAGGAATCGTTTTAACTTCCAGATTGGATGCTGCCCAGGTGCAGGGAGGATTGGGATATGAAATGGACGCCATTGCAGCGGTTGTCATCGGCGGTACCAGCCTGTCGGGCGGAAGAGGCAGTATAATCGGCACCCTTGCCGGAGCAATTTTAATGGGGGTTCTCAGAAATGGCCTCAATTTAATGAACGTTTCGTCCAACTGGCAGCAGACGGTCATGGGAATCGTAATTATTGTCATTATTTTGTTGGATAAAGACAGCGCCAGATTAACAATTCGCAACTCTGTTAACATGAAAGGGGAAAGTGTTAACAAATGAAAAAAAGAATCTTAATCATGGCCGGCATGTTTTTTCTTTTTTGTATTCTGCAGGGCTGCACGCTGGATAGCGGCGCTCAGTATAAATACGTTTTTGGCTACTCAACGCCGTCCCTTCAGAACCCTTTTTGGGTAAGCGTTACAAATGCCATGCAGCAAAAAGCGGATGAAATGGGCGTCGGACTGACTGTAAGGGATGCGCAGAACGATACTGCCAAACAGGCATCGGATATTGAAGACCTGATCGAGCAGAAGGTTAATGTGCTGATGGTTACTCCGTATGACAGCGTTTCGCTTTCTCCCGTAATCAAACTGGCCAACAAGGCGGGCATCCCCGTGTTGATTGTGGATATAGGCTTAAACGCCCGGGATGTGGAGTATGAGTCGCTTATTATTACGGACAATTATTTGGGCGGCAGGATGATAGGTGAGTGGATGATACAGTATTTTAAAGACAACCGTATAGAAAATCCCACGGTGGCAACAATTGAGGCGCAGCTCGGTGCGGAAAACGCGAGACAGCGGCATCAGGGGTTTATCGATATAATGAAGGAAAACGGTATTGAGGTGGTGCTGGATCGCTCCGCCAATTCATTGCGGGATCAGGCGATGCTTGTGATGGAAGATTTTTTGCAGACGTGCCCGGATTTGACAGCGGTATTTGCCGAAAACGATGATATGGCCCTGGGTGCGTTGCAGGCTGTGAAACAATCCCAGGCAAAAACTATTATTGCAGGGTACGACGGCGTGCAGGACGCATATGAAGAAATAAGGAATGGCTCAAACCTGAAAGTGGATATCAGCCAGCAGCCCGATCAAATGGGAATACGTGCCGTGGAGCTTGCCTGTGACATTGTTGAAGGGAAAGAAATCGATAAAGAGGTGCAGATTGTCCCCATACTGGTTACGCAGGACAGTACGAATTATATACCTGCGGGTTGATTCAGACTGCCGGCAACCTCCGATCACAGTACAAATTAAAAAATAATTTATAAAACCGAACTCCGCTAAAAAGCGGGGTATTTTTTTATAAAAAATTATGATATAAAAAGAAGGAATTTCAAAACGAAAGTAGAAATATTTAAATATAGTTACGAAACGAAAGTATTTAATATAAAATCAAAAATAAGTACCTGCCGTTCGAATATTTATCATCTGTGCACAGTACCGTTTTGCACCCGTAAATAAACGGGGCTTGAAATAATCAATAACGAAATGGGGTCGTGCAATGTCTGAATTCATTCTTGAATTAAAAGGAATAACAAAGATTTTCCCGGGCGTACGTGCGCTGGATGACGTACACTTTCAGCTGAAATACGGTGAGATCCATGCATTGATGGGAGAAAACGGCGCAGGCAAATCAACTTTCATAAAGATAATCACCGGAGTGCACAGGCAGGAAAAAGGCGAAATTTATTATGAAGGGAAAATGGTGGATATAAGGAACCCAAAAGACGCGCAAAATCTCGGCATAGCCGCGATCTATCAAAACGTTACCTGCTATCCCGATCTTTCGGTAACGGAAAATATCTATCTGGAACATGAAGAGGTATCACCCAAGATGAAGCGCATTCTGTGGAAAAGCATGCACGAGAAGGCGCAAAAGCTGTTGGACGAACTGAAAGCGGACTTTTCATCAAAGACCCAGATGGGCGCGCTGAGCGTTGCACAGCAACAGATCGTGGAAATTGTTAAGGCGCTGTCTATGAACGCCAAGCTGATCATAATGGATGAACCTACCGCAGCTCTTACAAACAGCGAATGCGAGAACCTGTACAAGATCATAAGACAGCTCAGGGATAAAGGCGTTGCGATTATATTTATTTCCCACAAGTTTGAAGACGTGGAGAAACTGGCTTCCAGGGTAACGGTTTTCAGGGACGCAAGGTACATAGGCACCTGGAATGTGGAGGAGATCACCAAACCCAAACTGATAGAGGCAATGGTGGGCCGCGAGATCACGCAGTTTTTCCCGAAAAAGGAATCCGTCGTCAGACAGGAACTCCTCCGTGTGGAAGGCCTGTGTAAAATCGGTTTATTTGCCGATATATCATTTTCACTGCATGAAGGCGAGATCCTGGGATTGACCGGCCTGGTGGGCGCAGGGCGCACGGAAGTATGCGAGACCATATTCGGCATACGCAAAAAAGATGCGGGCTCAATTTTTATAGAAGGTAAAAAAGCGGACATCAGGCAGCCCATAGACGCAATGAATTACGGTATAGGGTTCCTGCCGGAAGACAGGCAGAAGCAGGGCCTAGTGCTGCCCTGGGAGATCAGTAAAAACATTACGCTTCCAAATCTTGAAAAATACGCGAGAAAAGGCTGGATAGACTTGCAGAAGGAAAATGAAGTAGCGCAGGAGTTTGCTAAAAAGGTAAACGTAAAAGCGCAGAGCATCTTCGATCTGGCAAGATCGCTCTCCGGCGGCAACCAGCAAAAGGCGGTGGTGGCAAAATTGCTTAGCATCGCGCCAAAAATTATTATTATGGACGAACCTACCAAGGGCATAGATATAGGCGCTAAGGCAGCCATATATGAGATCATGGAGAGGCTGGTTCAGACCGGGCACGGGATTATTATGGTTTCTTCCGAAATGCTTGAAGTACTGGAGATGAGCGACAGGATCATCGTGATGAGCGAGGGCCGGATCACCGGCGAGATGAACGCCGGGGAAGCTACCCAGGAAGGCATTCTGGAACGCGCTGTGACCAAATCACAGGCAAATTAGATTGAGTGCAGGGGTGAAAAAATTGAAGAATAAAGAAATCAAGGATAACAGTTTCAGGGAATCCATCTCAAAGTTCAGGGAAATCGGGCTGCTTGCCTTTATAATCATTTTTGCTGTTATAGTTCAATTAAATAATTCAAAGTTTTTCTCGTTTGAAAATATAAACGATCTGCTCAAAAACTGCGCGATTTACGGGATACTTGCGATCGGCATGATGATGGTGATCATCACCAGGGGCATAGACCTCTCGATCGGCGCCACGCTTGCGCTGGCAGGCATGTCTACCGCTCTGGTCGTTTCCAAAAACCCGGGCCTTCCCATTATAGGAGCGCTTGGGATAGGCATAGGCGTGGGGCTGGCCTGCGGCATTATCATCGGCCTGATCGTGGCGGGGATAAGGATACTTCCTATAATAGCAACGCTTGGCATGATGAATATTTACAGGGGGCTGACCTATATCATAAGCAACGGGTCGTGGGTCAGCGCGAACCAGATGTCGGACGCTTTTAAATCCATTTCAACAACATCTTTTCTGAATATCAACATGCTTATATGGATCGCGCTTGCATCGTTCCTGATTGCATTTTATTTTTTGGAGTATTCAAGGACGGGCAGAAAGATATATGCGGTCGGCAGCAACCCGGATTCCGCCGTGGTAAGCGGAATCGAATGCGGACGGATTTACCTGCTCGTATATACCATAATGGGAGCGCTGGCGGGCCTGGCGGGCGTGCTTTACGTATCAAAATACGCGTCCGCACAGGGCGATTCGGCGACAGGCTACGAACTGTCGGTAATAGCGGTCTGTGTGATCGGCGGCGTAAATATCGCCGGGGGATCGGGCAGGATCATCGGTGTAGTATTGGGCACAATTCTCTTCGGCATTATAAACAATGCGCTGCCGCTAATCAGTGTTTCGGAATTCTGGCAAAGCGCATTGCAGGGAATCATTATACTGTTTGCCGTTCTATTGAATGTATTCATTAAACGGTCTGTGGATAAGGGCAATTTAAGCAGGAGGGCAATATAAATGGAAAAAGAAATGGCTGAAAGATTAATCGGCAAAAGAGAATTTGTTGCCAAAAAATTCTTTTTGCAATGGGAATGGATACTTGCATATATACTGATCATTGTAACGGTAATCAATACGCTGATGTCGCCCGATACCTATTTTTCTGGAATGATGACGCAGATGAGCGATATTCTGGGCAAATCGTTTATCGTGTTTCCCATGGTATTTGTTATCCTGCTGGGCGATATTGATATTTCGGTTGCTTCTACAACGGCGCTGTCCGCAGTACTGATGGGCGTTTCTTATCAGGCGGGGATGCCTATGCCGCTTGCTCTGCTGCTGTGCCTCGGCGTGGGAACGATGTGTGGATTTTTTAATGGCTGGCTGCAGATCAGGTTCAAAGAACTTTCCGCCGTTATCGTAACACTTTCAACCATGACGCTGTACCGCGGCATTGCCTATATCATACTTGAGGATCAGGCTGCCGGGGGATTCCCCACATGGTTCCAGTACTTCTCCTACGGAAAAATTTTGGGTATACCGTTTATTCTGATCTGTTTTGCAGGTTGCGCGGTATTGTACTCGTTGATACTGCATAAAACCATTTTTGGCAGGCGGCTGTATGCCATGGGCAACAACATCACCGCAAGCCGGTTCTCAGGCGTTAAAGCGGACCGGATAAAACTGACTGTGTTTACACTCGCCGGGCTTATGTCGGGCGTATATGCGATATTTCTGACGTCCACCATGATGAGCACCCGCCCAAATGTGGCCAACGGCGCTGAGCTGGATGTCATAGCAATGGCTGTACTGGGCGGCGTTTCAACTGCCGGAGGAAAGGGAAGTATGATCGGACCGATTATAGCGGTTTTCGTTATTGGTTTTCTGAAATATGGATTGGGTATGGTCAACGCAAGTTCCCAGTTGATTATCATAATTGTCGGTTTGCTGCTGATTATTGCCGTTTCAATTCCACAGATACAGGAATGGTACCGAGCCGGAAGGTCCAGGCAAGCAAATTAACGGATCGGTTTAATCGCGTCTGTTAATAAATAAAAAAACAGGAGGAAAAAAATGAAAAAACTAATTGCAATCGTAGTAGTTTTAGCGTTGGTTGTTGTTATGCTTGCTGCATGCACAACTACGCCTGCCGAATCATCGGCGCCAGCATCCTCGGAAGCCCCGGCGTCGTCGGCAGCGCCTGCTTCATCGGAAGCCGCATCCGAAGCCCCAGCCTCTTCGGCTCCCGCCGAATCCGCTTCTGCAGCGGCGGAAGTCAAGCAGCCCGGATCCACAGGCCCCGAAACATTTGCAATCATATTCAAGAATACGGGCAATCCATACGGCGAGAAACTGATGGAAGGTTTCAGAGTGGCTGTGGAAGATGAACTCGGTTACACCTGCATTAAAAAATCACCTCAAAACCCCACGGCAGAAGACCAGATCGCCATTATCAATCAGTTGGTCAGCCAGAAAGTAAGCGCCATCGCAATTTCAGCTAACGATGCGGATGCTCTGCAGCCTGCCCTGACAGCCGCAATGGATGCGGGCATAAAGGTACTGTCCTATGACTCGGCTGTAAACCCGGCCAGCAGGCAGGTATTCATCAATCAGGCGGATCCGGATGCGATCGGACGCATATTGGTTGAATCCGCGTACGATATGACGGGAGGATCCGGACAGTTTGCGATTTTAAGCGCAACATCACAGGCGGCAAACCAGAATCTGTGGATTGAGAAAATGAAAAAAGTACTTGAGGATTCTAAGTATGCTAACCTCGAACTCGTTAAAGTGGCATACGGCGACGATATCCGTGACAAGAGCGTATCCGAAACGGAAGGCCTGCTTCAGGCATATCCGGATCTGAAATGCATTGTTGCGCCAACAACGGTCGGCATTGCCGCGGCAGGTAAAGTTCTTACCGATAAAGGACTCCAGGGGAAGGTTGCGTTAACCGGACTTGGCTTGCCGAGTGAAATGGCGGATTATATTACAAACGGCGTATGCGAGTATATGTATCTGTGGAATCCAATTGACGTCGGATACTTGACCGGATATACCGCGTTATCGATTGTAAAAGGCGAAACCACGGGTAAGGCAGGCGATAAACTGACGGCCGGAAAACTTGGCGAAAAATCCGTAACGGACGACGGCGCGGGAGGAACGCAGATACTTCTTGGAGATCCCTTTAAATTCGACAAGAGCAATATTGACGAGTGGAAGTCCGTATATTGACGCTGCGCTCTAAAAACTGAATTTTAAGCCTCCGGTCGCCGGAGGCTTAAAATTAATGCAAAACCTCCAATAATAGTGGAAGTTTCATTGATTCAATGTGTAAGGAGAATTACATGAGAGATACGGATACGGTTTTAAATGATTATGCTAAGGCAAAATCCCGGTATAAAAGTCTTGATGTCGATACGGACCGGGCGATAGGCATATTAAAGGAAATTCCGTTGTCCATCCATTGCTGGCAGGGGAACGATGTGATGGGCCTTGAATCGGATGGGGAACTGACAGGGGGAATCATGGCCACGGGCAATTATGCCGGCAGGGCGCGTACGGGAGATGAATTGAGGCAGGATATCGACAAGGCTTTTTCGCTGATACCCGGGAAAAAGAAATTGAATCTACATGCCATGTATGCGGAATTTTACGGCGTAAAGGCGGAAAGGGATGCAATAGACGCGTCTCATTTCACAAAATGGATAGAGTGGGCAAAACGGAATGGATATGGGCTTGATTTTAATCCCACCCTGTTTTCCCACCAAATGTTCAGAGATAATATGTCTTTAACGCATTCAGATAAAAAAATCGTAAAGTTTTGGGTCGAACACTGTAAAAGGACCCGGGAGATCGGCTCTGAATTTGGTAAACAGCTTGGGACGCCCTGCGTAAACAATATTTGGGTGGCGGATGGAATGAAAGACACGCCGGCGCAAAGACTGATGTTCAGGCAACGCTTAAAGGATGCTCTGGATGAGATATTTGAAGTTAAATATCTCAAGTCCTGCCTGGTGGATTCGGTCGAAAGCAAACTCTTTGGAATCGGGACCGAAAGCTTTGTTCCGGGATCTTTCGAGTTTTATCTTGGATATGCAATTAAAAACAATTTAACCCTTTGTCTGGATTCAGGGCATTTTCATCCAACAGAAACCATTGCGGATAAAATCAGTTCGGTTCTTCTTTATATTGATAATATATTATTGCATGTATCCCGCGGTATACGGTGGGACAGCGATCATGTGGCGGCGCTCTCCGACGATACAAAGATGATCGCCAGGGAATGTATCGTGTCGGGGATAAACCGAGTTTTTTGCGCACTTGATTATTTTGACGCAAGTATCAACCGGATCGCGGCCTGGGTGATTGGAGCCAGAGCGTTTTTAAAAGCGCTTCTGATCGCCTTGTTGGAACCTGAGATAATCCGGGATGCCGAAGAAAAAATGGATTATACAATGCGCTTTGCGCTCATGGAAGAAATAAAGCAGCTTCCATGGGGGGCTGTTTGGGACCGATTTTGTATCGAATGCGGAGTTCCGGCAGGGTTTGATTGGATGGAAGAAATAAGAACCTATGAGACGGATATTTTAAAAAAGCGATAGATTAAACTTGCTTATCCTGAAGGAGGAAACGAATGGGCACAAATTGGACGGCTTTGGATAACAAAAAATTAGAGATTTGCGCGAAATATTTTGCCATGCTGGAATTTGTTGCACTGGATTACAAGGTATTTGAACCGGAATCAGACCATACCGGAGTAGATTTTATAGCGCGAAGAACGGACGGCCTTTGTCTTAAGCTGCAGGTTGTTCCAATCCGGCAATCCAGTATTATTCTCAAAAGAAAGTGCAGTTGGAAACTGCGCGGTTCAGACCCGCATATTTATGCAATGATCCTCCTTTTTATCAACGGAATTCTGCCCGAACCGTTTCTCATCCCGGCTCTTGCCTGGAAATTTCCGAATGATCTGCTGATCAAAGATACGGATCAAAAATTGAACCTGAAACTGGATAACAGGAGCATCCGGTTATTGGAAAAATACGGGATGGTAAAAATACTAAAAACCATATAAATATGACATGGCGTTTCCTCCGCAGGCGTAAAACATATTTAGCGGGCATACCATGTTTTTTATGAATGTAACATGGCATAAACAATTTTATAAAAAAAACTAAACTTAAAAAAAATTTATACGATATTATCATTAGTGGAAAATCTTAGGTAAATTCATATATTTTTAAATAGGTATTTAAGGTATCAGTATGAGTAGGGCATTTGCACTTTACCTGTTTATTTTTTTGCGCAAAAAACATTAATTAATAGGAAAGAAAGAGGATGAATGAACGGAAAACGATATGAACTGCTTGACCAAATAGTACATTAACAGTATGTAAGGGGATTACTAGAATGAAAAAAAAGCATGTAAAAATTGGGACAAGATTGGTAACCGGTTTTTTGACCGTTGCAGTTATTGCAGGCGGAATCGGAATTTTCAGCGTCTATGTGCTGACATCCATGGGCAAAGAAAGTGAAATGTTGTTTGAAAGTTATGGAAACTCCCAGGGGGACCTTGGCTACGTTGCCGCCGATTTCCAGAAAGAACGCGTATACTTGCGGGAAGTCGACCTGAACCCGGATGTGGAAAACGTAAAAAAAGTCAAGGAAAGCTTTGATCAGGTCGACCAGGATATGATGAACAAGCTGGCGGCTTACGGGGAGAAGTGTACAACGGACGAGACCAGGGCCATGTACGATGATCTTAAAACGAAAGTGGAAGCATGGCGTACGTTTACGGGAAAGCTTTTTGAAATGAACATTGCGGGGGATAACGAAAGCGCCGTGGCCTTGAAAACTGCGGACAGCACAAAACAAATGCTCACAGATGTTACAACCGGAATAGACAGCGCAATTGCGGCAAATGTCGGCAAGGCGGAAGAGATGGTCAGCCGGCAGTCTGCATCTGTTGCGCAGGAACGGATCGTTTTGATCTGCGTTGTTGCAGGCGCAGTGGCGGCGGCGCTGCTTCTGGGCATAACACTTTCTCGGAGTATCAGCCGGCCTGTCAAAAAGATGGCGGAAGGAGCGAAGAGACTTGCTGAAGGAAATCTGGATGTGGATCTCAATGTAAAGTCCAAAGATGAAATCGGCATTTTGGCTGATGCATTTAAGAGTATGATCGGTTCGATCGGGAAACTGATTGCGGATGCCAACATGCTGGCGGAGGCCGCGGTTGCGGGCAATCTTGACGTCCGCGCGGATGCGGCGCAGCACAAGGGGGATTACGGAAGGATCATAGGGGGCGTTAACAATATGATGGACGCGGTAACGCGTCCGTTGGACGCCGCTTCCGCCCAGCTGGCGCTGATGGCGGAAGGCGGCGAGCTCGAAGTGCTTGACGAAGAGCAATATAATGGAGATTTTAAACAAATTATAATAAATCTCAATCTGGTAAGGGGATCCTTATATATGATGCTTTCCGATGTCGGTATGCTGGCGCAGGCGGCAGTGGAGGGCAGGCTGTCCGTTCGAGCGGATACATTGCGGCACAACGGAGGATACCGTTCGATCATTCAGGGGGTAAACGACACACTGGATGCGGTGGTTAATCCGATTAACGAAGCGACGCAGGTTTTGAACGAGATGGCAAAAGGAAACCTGAACGTCAGCATGGACGGGGACTATAGGGGCGATCATGCAATCATCAAGGATGCGATGAATGAAACCGTACGGTCCATAAAAGGGTATATTTCCGAAATTGAAGACGTGCTCGGTAAAATGGCGGGAGGAGATTTAAGCGTTGATATCACCTCCGATTATAAAGGCAGTTTTGAGCAGCTCAAAACATCCATAAACACCATCATCCGGTCGCTGAACGAAGTGCTTTTTGAAATCAATATTGCCGCCAATCAGGTGACGGCAGGCGCGCAGCAGGTTTCGGACGGCAACCAGGCAATATCCCAGGGTGCAACAGAGCAGGCAAGCAGCCTGGAGGAACTTTCGGCTACCGTAACCAGTATTGCAGAGGAGACAAGGAAAAATGCCGAGAATTCCAAAAAATCCAATGAGACGGCGTTGGCCGCAAAGGCGGCTGCTGCGCAGGGCAATGAGCATATGAAAGAAATGCTGAATTCCATGGGGGATATCAACAATTCATCGGAGAATATATCCAAGATCATCAAAGTGATCGACGATATCGCTTTCCAAACCAACATATTGGCTCTCAACGCCGCGGTGGAAGCCGCACGCGCAGGCGTACACGGCAAAGGTTTCGCGGTGGTTGCCGAAGAAGTCCGCAATCTGGCGGCAAGAAGCGCTAATGCAGCGAAAGAAACAGCCGAGCTGATCGAGGGTTCCATTAAGAACGTTGGGGAAGGAACAAAAATAGCGAACGAAACCGCCAGCGCTTTGCTGCAGATCGTGGAAAGCGTGGACAAGACGGTTGAACTGGGAGAAATGATTGCCATGGCGTCAGAAGATCAGGCGATTGGAATACAACAGGTTAACCAGGGCATAGAGCAAATGAGCCAGGTGGTCCAGACGAACTCCGCAACATCTCAGGAAGGCGCTGCCGCAAGTGAGGAGCTTTCCGGCCAGGCGGAACTGCTGCGCGAAAAAATAGCGATGTTCAAGCTGAAAAAAGCGATCGGGCAGCTGCCTTCTGCAAGAAAAACGGAAGAATCTTCTGCTCCGTCTGTGGAAACCATACTCAGCGGCAGCGGAAGCAAATATTAAAGCGGAATAAGCTTATTGTAAAGCCGGCAGTTTCATAAATGGCCTGCCGGCTTTTTTACGTTAAATATTTCGTTAAGAACGCAAAACCAATTGGATCACAAACTGTTTTTTGCTGATCCAGCGGTATTTTTAACGTAAAATTTAACGAAAATAAGGTTATGGATGATTTATTTTAAAAAAAATAATAAAAATTTTAAAATAAAAAAAGGATTTTAAAAATAAAGGGAGAATATATTAACTATAATCACCGTTAACGTTAACGTAATTAGAGGCAACAATATGAAACAATTTATGAAAATCGGTTTTAATGAAGCAACCGCAATGAAAAAATCGAATTTAGAGACGGATCTTTTGCTTGCTGAGAAGTATCAATATGATTATATTGAAATCCGCATGGATATGCTGAACGCGTATCTTGAAAAACACAGTGTCAAGGAACTGGCGTCATTCTTTGCATGCAGCAGATTAAAGCCTTACGCTTTCAATGCCATTGAAGAGGTCAACTTTCCTGACTCGCGCAGCTTTGAAAAAAAGGCCGGTGAAATAAAAAGGTTGTGCGAAATTGCCCAGCAAATAGGCAATCCTTATATGATCGCGGTTCCTTCGTTCCGCAATGAAACCCTAAAAACGAAAAATAAGGATGAAATTCAAAAGGATTCCGTTGAAGTGTTAAATAAGCTTGCGGATATAACTGAAAAATATGGCGTTCACATTGCTTTTGAACCCGTCGGTTTTCCAGCCTGCGCTGTCAGGGATATGAATACCGCCTGGGAAATCGTGAAAAAGGTTGACAGAAAAAGCGTAGGGCTGGTCATAGATGCTTTCAATGTGTATATTTACGACAGGCTGAGTGATATCGATGTTTTAGATACGATTGATATGGATAAGGTTTTTGTTTTCCATATCAATGACTGCGAGGGGAATATACCTCTCAGCAAAATTGAATTAAACCACAGGGTATGGCCGGGGGAAGGCATAATTCCTTTAAATCGGATGCTTTCAATATTCTATGCTAAAGGTTTTCAAAAAATCGCTTCTCTTGAACTGTTCAGGGAAGAATACTGGGAGCTTGATCCGGATGAAGTATTTAGAACAGGAATGGAAAAAACCAGAAAACAACTGGAATTTAATTATAAATAATTTTTTTTACAATCGAACGTTAACGTTAACGTTTTAAAGCTTCAATAGATTAAACGGCTGATTTATTTGGAACTCTGTTTTGGCGGCCGGACTTCGTACCCTGCTGTGTTGCTGAAATCTTGAAATAGCGCTGCTATTCCTTCGATTTCGCTTCCTGCAGGGACACAAAGCCTGCTCACCAATCCAAAATTCCTCATTTAATCATCGTTTACTAAAGAAGGAGAAATATAGGAGGAAAAATCAATGATAAAAAAAAGTGTATGTGTCTTGTTAGTCCTGGTGTTTGTGTTTGCTCTTGCAGCATGTTCACAGACTCCCGCGCCCGCTTCATCAGAAGCGTTCGGAAGCGCGTCGGCGTCTACGGCTGAAGCTGCAGCCACCGCAGCCCAGGAGAGCGCTTCTGTTGCGGCTTCGGACTCCGCCTCCGCCGCAAATACCGGCAGCGGCAATTACCAATTTGCATTGGTAAAGGGCGGTGTGAATGCTTATTTCACGCCAATGGACGATGCGGTTGTAAAAGTTGCGCAGGATCTGGGTCTGCCTGCTATCATCATGCAGTCTCCGCAGGAATGGAGCCAGAATGAGCAGAACAACATTCTTGACGCGCTTGTGGCGCAGGGTGTTGGCGGAATCGCTTTGTGCACATCCGACCCCGCAGCCGGAAATGAAGAGATCACAAGAATAGTGGAAGCGGGCGTTCCGGTCGTCACCTTCGCAATGTCGCCCTCCACTCCCTCTAAGGCAACAATGTGCCTGGCAACAGATGTGAAAGAGGCTGCCTACCAGGGAGCAAAAAACCTGATCGAATCTTTGGGAGGAAAAGGAAAGATCGTTCATCTGACCGGTAACCTTACGGACGGCAACACAGAACTGCGTATGAAGGGCGTCGAGGCGGCGGTATCAGAAAATCCGGGCGTGGAAATCCTGCAGACAATTACGGATATCGACGATACGGAAAAAGCCCAGAATGCGATCGACAGCCTGCTGGCTGCAAAGGCTTCTGAAATTGACGGTATTGTATGCTCGGCGTACATTCCTTCGGTGGTGTTGGCCGGCCGGATCCCCAACTATAAAGATGAAGACATCAAAATCGTAGGCATGGATACCGACGAAGCTGTTTTAAACGCCATCAAATCCGGGGACTTTGCAGGCACTATGGCCCAGAATCCTTATGGACAGGCTTATCTCTCCATATGCGCCCTGAAACTCATGGCTGACGGATATACATGGAAGGACAGCTCTCAGTTCCTGGTGGATTCCGGAACGCTGTTTATAAACAAAGACAACGTTGCTACCTATGCAGACGAACTTACCAAAATTACGGAGCAATTGCAGAAAGATCTGACGGATAAATATTTCACAAAATAATTTATCCAGGCAAATGGCCGGATTTCCCTCCTGCCAAAGGCGGGGGGAAATCCAGAAAAATACCGATCCATTGAATATGCAAATGACATATTTTTATTGTCGCAGAAGGGAAGATAAAAATGGACAAAGATTTCAAACTGAAAATGTATAAAGATATGCTCAAAATACGGTTATTTGAGGACAAGGTAAACGAACTGGTTCGGAAAGGCGAACTGTTCGGTTTTTATCACCTGTACACAGGCCAGGAAGCCGTCGCGGTAGGCGCGTGTTCCGCGCTCCATAAAGACGATTACATAACCAGTACGCACCGCGGACATGGTCATGTGATTGCAAAAGGCATGCACCTGGATAAGATGATGGCAGAACTGATGGGAAGAATCACGGGTTACAACAAGGCGAAAGGCGGCTCTATGCACCTGGCGTCTCCTGAATTCGGAATCTTGGGAGCAAACGGAATCGTAGGAGCGGGTATGCCTCTCGCGACAGGAGCGGCGCTGAGTTCAAAGCTTTTGCACAACAATAAAGTATCCGTAAGCTTTTTTGGAGACGGCGCAAGCAACCAGGGTACGTTTCACGAATCCATCAACCTGGCTTCGGCATTCAATCTTCCGTGCATCTACATTTGTGAAAACAATCTTTACAGCGTCGGAACAAGGCAAAGCAGGGTAAGAAAAGTCGAGTATATTGCCGACCGTGCGGCCGGATATGCGATACCCGGAAAAACCATAGACGGGAACGATGTGGAGGCGGTTTACAACACAGTAAAATATGCGGTCCAAAGAGCGAGAGCGGGAGAAGGCCCGATGCTGATCGAATGCCTGACCTACCGCTGGGGCTGTCATCACAATGCGGAGACGGATACATACCGTCCGCCTGAAGAAGTTGAGGAGTGGAAGAAAAAATGTCCCATAAAACGGTATGCCGAAGTGCTGAAAGCCGAGGGAACGGCTACCGGACAGGAACTTGCGGATATCGAAAAAGCGGTCGTCAAGGAACTCGGGGAAGCGGTTGAGTACGGAAGAAAAAGCGAGTATCCAAGAGTTGAAAGCGCGCTGGAAGACATATATGCGGATTAAGCGGAAGGAGTATTGACATGAGCAGAATGAGTTATGCAAAAGCAGTGAAAACTGCAATCGCCGAAGAGATGAGACGCGATCAAAACGTTATACTGATGGGATTGGATGTCGGGGCGTATGGCAACGCTTTTGGCGCGACAAAGGGTCTTTATGAAGAATTTGGGCCCGAGAGGATTCTGGATATGCCGATTTCAGAGGCGGGCTATGTGGGCGCCGCCGTAGGTGCGGCGGCAACGGGGCTCAGGCCGATAGCCGAACTGCAGTTTTCAGATTGGCTTACCATAGCATCCGACCAACTGTGCAATCAGGCGGCCAACATGAGGTATATGTTCGGCGGCATGTTCAAGATCCCGCTGGTTATGCGGCTTCCTGAAGGCGGCTATGTTCAGGCCGCGGCTCAGCATTCGCATATGTGGGAGTCGTGGTTTGCATTCGTTCCGGGACTGAAGATCGTAATCCCTTCCACGCCGGGCGAGCTGAAAGGGCTGCTGAAAACATCGATCAGGGATAACAATCCGGTTTTGTTCTTTGAACATAAAAGACTGTATGACGAAATCGGAGAAGTACCGGACGACCCGGAATTTTTGATTCCCCTCGGCAAGGCGGACGTGAAACGGGAAGGCAAGGATATTACGATCATAACCTATTCCTATATGGTGAAGAAGGCGATGGAAGCGGCTGAAAAACTGGAGAAGGAAGGAATTGACGCCGAAATCGTGGATCTTCGGAGCATTAAGCCGCTGGATACGGATACGATCCTGAAATCCGTGAGGAAAACAAAACGCGTTCTTTGTTTCCAGGAGACATGGCTCACATGCAGCGTAATGTCCGAAGTTGCAGCTGTGATCGCTGAGAATGCAATGGACAGCCTGGCCGCGCCCATAAAAAGGCTGGGAGCAAAAGAAGCGCCTATTCCTTTCAGCCCGGATCTGGAGAATTATGTTTTGCCCCAGACGGACGACGTGGTTGATGCCGTGAAAAAAATGCTTAAATAAAATGTTGAGGAATTCGAAATGGAAGAATATGTATTGATGCCCAAGCTCGGCTTAACGATGACCCGAGGAATGGTTTCAAAATGGAAGAAGCAAATAAATGAACCTGTGAAAAAGGATGAAGTGATCTGCGAGGTTGAAACGGAAAAAATCACAAGCGATGTAAACGCGCCGTTTGACGGATACATCAAGGAAATCCTGGTTCAGGAGAATGAGGAGCAGGAAGTCTTAAAACCGATCTGTTTGATGAAGGCTTATTAATCCGGTTAAAACCTATGCAGTTTTTAATTTTGGGTAATGGAGGTTGCTATGGAAATAAAGAAGAAAATGCTTGCGGGCGTCTTTCGGGGAAACGGAAGATTGTCTGTTGAGGAAGTTGATGTGCCGGCTGTTACAGAACCTGATGAAGTTCTGATAAAAATAGACGCCTGCAGCGTTTGCGGAACGGACGTCCACATCCTGGAGGTCCCGCCCGCAGGCTTTGACGTCGCGCCCGGCACTGTACTCGGTCACGAGATCGCGGGACAGGTTGCGGATGTTGGCAGCGGCGTGAAAAAAATAAAGGTTGGCGACAGGGTGGTGGTGGAACCTAACGATTACTGCGGTATATGCAGGTATTGTCTGGACGGCCTGACCAACCATTGTGAAAATCAAACGTCGCTGGGCGTAACCAAAAACGGCGGATTTG
Source organism: Bacillota bacterium (assembly GCA_023393165.1). Lineage (GTDB taxonomy): Bacteria > Bacillota > Clostridia > Christensenellales > Christensenellaceae > JAEYKI01. Next base: position 235,123 of record JAEWMJ010000006.1, read on the forward strand.
CCGAGTACGTAAAGGTGACGGAGAAAGTAACGCACAAAATTTCGGACGATCTGCCGGTGAATATCGCTGTGTTTGCAGAACCGCTTGCCTGTGTTGTGAACGGTTTCAGGAAAGTAAACGCCAGGCCGGGCCAAAGCTCTCTTGTTATAGGCGCGGGGCCGATCGCTCTGATTTTTGTGCAAATGCTGAGGTCGGCGGGCGTGAATCCCATTATTGTTTCCGAGCCCAGCGAAACGAGGCGCGAATTTGCAAAAAAAAGCGGCGCGCATTATGTGCTGGATCCGTTTCATGAGGATGTCGCAAAGGCTGCGAAAGAACTGACCGGTTTGGGCCCTGATATCGTTATTGATGTTGTCGGGTCGCAAATGGGGGAGGCCGTGAAAGCCGTTAAAAACGGCGGAATAGTGCTTCTGTTCGGCTATAATACAAAGGCCGAGCCAAAAGTGGTTCAGCATATGATCATAGACAAGGAAATTCAGGTATTGGGTACATGGATTGCAAGAGGTACTTTCCCGGATGCCGTTAAGATACTCGAAAAGAACGTTTTGGATTTGGAAATGCTGATAACGCACGTTCTTCCGCTGGAGAAATTAGACGAGGGTATATCTGCGTTAAGAAAAGGCGAAGGATTAGAAGTGATCATCGTACCTAGATAATCAGGACATGCTCCTTTCAAAAAACAACAGAAAGCGAGGGCTCTTTTTATGCGGAACAAACTTGTAAAATTTATTTCAAAATGGGATACGATGAGCGCTATTTTGCCTCTGGTGATACTGATTATACTGTTCAGTATCACCACCAAGGGATTCCTTTCAGGCTATAACCTGGGATCGCTGGGCAGAGGGATCGGCGTAACGATAGTCGTGGGCTTAGCGCAGTTGTGCGTTCTTGCTATCGGCGATTTCAATTTGGCTCTTGGTTCGATGGCTTGCTTTTCCGCAATCACCACATGCGGGCTGATGGAAGTTTTTGGGGTGGACGTAGCGACAGCCGTCCTTGCCGGCATTGCAATGGGGATGATGCTAGGTTTGATCGAGGGGTTGCTGATCACCAAAACGGGTATCAATCCTTTTATCATTACACTTGCCTTATCAAGCATTTATTTGGGGCTTGCAATAGGGCTGACCAAAGCTGCGCTTTTTCAAAATCTTCCGGAAAGTTTTAAAGCTGCGGGAAAATTAAGCTTGTTTGGAATACCCCTGTTGCTGATCATCGGCATTGGGATAGCGGCGGTAATGTACTTTGTGATCACCAAAACGATCATTGGCCGTCAATTGCTGGCTGTCGGAGCAAATAAAAGGGCTGCTAATTTTTCCGGAATCAGGGTCAATAATATTGTAATTTCAGCGCATACGTTGAGCGGATTGATGGCGGGAATTGCGGGTATTATGATGGCGGCAAAGCTGGGAGTAGGACAGTCTTCCATCGGATTGGACTGGATGACCATTTCTTTTGCCGCTCCGGTATTGGGCGGAACGCTGCTGTCCGGCGGCAAGGTAAATATTGTGGGCACGGTGTTCGGCGCCGCTTTAATGCATATCATTTCAAATGGTCTTATCATGATCAATATCAGCCAGTACTGGTTTCAAACATTTATGGGATTGGTGTTGCTCGGGGCGTATGAAATTGACAGGATGCGCACAAAAACGCTGGCGTCTCAAAAAGCAAGTTAGTGTTTTTTACTAAATCCGTTTATTGTCAAAAGAAAGGGTGTAAATGATGAATTTAATGAAACAGCCCAAACCAGGCAACAAAAAAGGTTCAAATATATCCAACATGCTTACCATTATCCTCGTAATCATTGGCGCCGGAGCCATACTCGGGCTAATAAGGTCTTCATTTTTAACAATGGATAATTTTAATGTATTGGCAAATGCATTCACCATAACGGCGCTGGTGGGCCTGGCGCAAATGATTATCATTGCGGCGGGCGGCATGAACCTTGCGGTTGGATCGATGGGAGGACTTGCCGGAATAACAGCCGGCGCGCTGATGGATAAAATGGGAACGCCTGCGGCACTGGCGGTTTTGGCGGGTATTTGCATCGGCATGCTGTGCGGCCTCGTTAACGGGATATTGATCAACCGGGCAGGGTCCAAGGGAGTATCGTTTTTTCTTGTAACTCTGGCAACCAGCAGCGTATTCGGCGGAATCGTTCAGGGAATCACAAATGCCAATCCGTTTTATAAACTGGATCCCGGATTTTTAGCAATCGGGCAGACAACATTTATCGGGATGCCGCTTGTCATGTGGATCATGATAATTGTGGCCGTACTAGTAGGCCTGCTGTTCAAATATACGGGCACGGGAAGAAGGATACTGGCTTTCGGCGGGAATATCAGGGCTTCGGAATTGTACGGCATTTCCATCAAACGCGTAGTGATTGTATCCAACGTTTTATCGGGCCTGATCGCGTCCATAGCGGCCATATTGCTTGTTGCGCGCCTTGGTTCGGCCCAGCCGGATATCGGGTCGGACTGGATGCTCTTTTCTTTCGCGGCGCCGCTCATCGGCGGAACAAGGCTGACCGGAGGAAAAGTGAACGCGTTTGGAACTGTTCTCGGAGCGGTATTACTATCGATGATATCCAACGGACTGGTTCATCTGAATGTGGACGTATTCTGGATGACGCTGATACAGGGGGTCATTATCCTTGCCGCGGTGGCGGTAGAACGTATCAGGCAGATTAATTCCGAGAATATGCAGCGAAAGGAGCATGTAGCGGTATGAATATGGATGAAACGATGATGCAAAACCAGAAAAGCGGCTATTTTCTTGAACTTAAAAATATTACAAAAACATTTCCGGGAGTCAAGGCGCTGGACAATGTGAGCCTTTCCGTGCGTCCCGGGGAGGTGCATGCCTTGATGGGAGAAAACGGCGCGGGGAAAAGCACGATCATCAAAGTCATATGCAGCGTATACAAGCAGGATTCCGGGGAAATGATGCTGGACGGAAAAAAAGTCCAATTCAACAGCCCAAGCGATGTTTTTCACAACGGGATCAGCGTAGTGCACCAGGAAAGAAACTTGATTCCGACTTTTACGGTCGGAGAAAACATTATGTTTGACAAGGTCTCGTCAATGGACGTTAAAACGATCGACTGGAAAGCCGTTTACCGGGAATCCCAAAAGTATCTGGACATGGTTGGGCTCGATATATCCCCCTATCAGGATGTCGAAAGCTTAAGCGCGGGGAAAAAACAAATGATCGAGATTGCGCGCGCTCTGGCTTACAACGCCAAATTGCTGATATTGGACGAACCGACGGCATCCATATCCATCAAGGAAGCTGATACGCTTCTTGAAATGATCCGCCGCCTTCAAAAGCAGGGAATGACTTTTATTTATGTGAGCCACAAGATCGAAGAAGTTTTTTCCATTGCCAATACCGTTACGGTGCTGCGCGACGGAAAGAACGCCTGCGCGGGAGTCCCCATGGATGAACTGGACCGGGATAAGCTTATATACCTTATGGTCGGAAGAACGGAAAACAAATCCGGTTATCCGACAAGAAATATGGTCGGTGAAAATGTTGCGCTGGAGACCAAAGAGCTTCGAAGCAAGAACAGCTTAAAACCAAATTCGTTCAAACTGTATAAAGGCGAGATCCTTGGTTTCTACGGATTGGTGGGAGCCGGAAGAACCGAACTGATCAGAGCTTTGATCGGCTTTGATACCGCAATCAAGGGCGAGGTCTGTATCGACGGAAAACAGGCCAGAATCAGGTCCGTAAAGGAAGCGATGCAAAAATATGGCATTGTATATGTCAGTGAAAACAGACAGGAAGACGGTTTATTTTTGCAGCACGATATTGTAAGCAACATAGCCGTATCCGTATGGGGCAGGATCAGCAATAAAATGGGTGTTGTTCAAAAAAATAAAGAACGCGAATATGCGGACGAATATGTGAAAAAGCTTGCGATCAAAACCCCCGGCATCTATCAGACGGTCAACAATCTAAGCGGCGGAAACAAGCAAAAGGTCTGTATCGCAAAGGGTCTGGTGACGCAGCCCAGGATTCTGATTTTTGACGAGCCCACTGTCGGAATCGATATCAAGACAAAGGAGGAAATCCACGACCTGATATGGGGGCTGGCTCAAAAGGGCGATTCCATTATCGTGATATCTTCGGATTTGCCTGAAATCATCAAGCTTGCCGACAGGATATTGGTGTTCCGCAATGGGCAGATCTGCGGAGAACTGCAGAATGAAAAGGATTATGAACGCGGAAGCCGGGCGATCATGGAGTTCATAACTACCAAAGATGAAAAGCCTGCTTGATAAATGTTCAATGGGTGGTTTTATTGATTTATAGGAGGTTAAAAAATGAGTATTATTGACAGATTCCGTTTGGATGGAAAAAAAGCGTATGTGACGGGCGGCGCCCAGGGCATCGGAAAGAGTATGGCGATAGGGCTTCTGGAAGCCGGCGCCGACGTTGCGGTTATCGATGTAAATTTCGAAGCTGCGAAGAAAACCGCGGAAGAAATCGCTTTGCCCGGTCGGGACGTTTTTGCGATCGGCGCAGACGTATCCAATGAATCGGAAGTAGCCGATATGATGAGCAGGATCATCGGCAGGTTCGGCACGATTGATATTGCCGTCAATAACGCGGGCATATGCATCAACAAAAATACGGATGTGATGACGCTGGCGGAATGGCAGAAAGTCATCAATATCAATCTGACAGGAGTATACCTTACCGCAAAGGCGGCAGGAATGATCATGATTCAGAAACGGTCCGGATCCATCATCAATACAGGGTCTATGGCGGGACAGATTATTCCGGAGCCGCAGTATCATTGCGCATACAGCTCGTCCAAGGCAGGCGTGCTGCATCTGACGAGATCGCTTGCCGCCGAGTGGGCGCCATATAACGTGCGTGTCAACAGCGTAAGCCCCGGATATACGGAAACAGAGATCGTGAAACTTGTCAAACAACAGAGCTGGCTGGACAGAACGCCCATGCACAGATTGGGTCAGCCCGAGGATCTTCAGGGAGCGGTTATTTACCTTGCCAGTGAGGCTTCGGCTTATACCACGGGCATAGATATATTAGTTGACGGTGGATTCTGCTGCTGGTAGAATGAAGAATTATATTATATATTTTACAGAGCAAGGAAGGTGAGCAGAGTATAATGAAAGATAATCAGAGAGTGACATTACTTCATATAGCGAAAGAATTGAATATTTCAATCGGAACGGTTGATCGTGCTCTGCATGACCGGCCGGGTATCAATGAAGCTACCAAGGTGAAAGTGCTGGAAAAAGCGGCCGAGTTGGGCTACCAGGTAAATATGGTTGCCCAGTCATTATCCAGAAAAAGAAATATCAAAATAGGTGTTATCATACCCAACCGCCAGACCAATATGAAGTACTTTTACGATGACGTAACAAGAGGCATATTTAACGCGGCTGAAGAATTACGGGACAACAAAGTCGAGATTATTATCAAGAATGTCGATACTTTTGATTATCGCTCACAGATCATAGCGTATGAAAACCTGATTGAAGAAAACATTGACGGACTTGTGATTTGCCCGTTTCACTATTTTGAACTGAACAATACAATAAACTCCGCGGTGGAAACCGGGATCCCGGTTGTAACGCTTGGGAATGACGCGCCCGAAAGCAAGCGCCTTGCTTATATCAGCGCGGGCGCCTATAAAATAGGCGAGATAGCCGGAGAGCTAATGGCGAAACTGCTGGATTTTAAAGGAAGCGTTGTGGTATTGACCGGTTTCAATACTTTTTCTGACAACGAACAAAAGGTTTCGGGGTTTTGCAACAAGCTGAAAGATATTGCGCCCGCAATCAGTGTGAAGGCGGTATTTGAGACGTACGAATTGCGGGAGCATGCTTATAATTATACAATGAAATCGCTGGACGAATTCCCGGATCTGTCAGGCATCTATGTGAATACGGTAAACTCTCCCGGAGTCTGCGAAGCGCTGACCGAGAGGGAAAAAGCGGGCCGGGTCCGATTGATTACATCCGATATTTTTAAAGAAAACATCAAGTATATTAAAAATGGCACGATTTATGTGTCCATATATCAGAATCCGCACAAATATGGATATAATGCCATATTGTCTCTTTATCAGTATATCACAAGTTATAATAAACAATATGCCATGGAGTATGTGAGGCCTGAAGTGGTTATGTGCTCAAACTTAAGCTTCTATATTAATGATGAAGAATAATCGTATAAATGTGCGGTTCATGCTTATGGGAGGCAGGAGTCTTGAAACGGTTTGGACAGGTGATAGGCGTTAGGCCGGAGAAACTGGAGTATTACAGGGAATTGCACGCCAAGCCCTGGCAGGGGGTCCTCGATATGATTAAGGCCTGTAATATCCAAAATTATTCCATTTATGTATTTGGGGATAAGCTGTTTGCGTATTACGAATATACCGGAGAAGACTATGAGGCAGACATGAAAAAAATGGCCGCCGACCCCCTGACGCAGGAATGGTGGAACGAGTGCATGCCCTGCCAGCGGCCTGTGGAAGGGCGGCCGGAAAACGCCTGGTGGATGGACCTGGAAGAGGTATTTCATTTGGATTAAAAAAATCAAATTGGATATGAACAGGCAAGTAGGTTTATCGTTAGGCAATTAAGGTGAATTCAAGGAGGTTAAAAACATGGTGAAAATAGGGATACGGCCTGCAATTGACGGCAGGGAGCGCGGAATACGCGAGAGTCTGGAAGACCAAACGATGTGGATGGCAAAGGCCGCGGCGCAGCTCATAGAATCGGGCTTGCGCGATCGTGACGGAAGCAAGGTGGAATGTGTGATTGCGGATACGACGATCGGCGGATTTGCGCAGGCGGCGGCCTGCCAGGAGAAGTTCGACCGCGCGGGCGTGTGCGGTACGCTCACGGTAACGCCCTGCTGGTGCTATGGCAGTGAAACCATGGATATGGACAAGTCTACGCCCAAGGCTGTTTGGGGGTTCAACGGGACCGAGCGGCCGGGAGCGGTATACCTTGCGGCGGTGCTTGCAGGGCACACGCAAAAGGGAATTCCGGCGTTTTCTATTTATGGGCATAACGTGCAGGACGCACAGGACAAAACAATCCCTCAAGACGTTGCGGAGAAGATCCTGCGGTTTGCGCGGGCGGCGGTTGCGGCAGGCGAAATGAAGGGCAAAAGCTACCTGTCCGTTGGCAACGTGGCAATGGGGATCGCGGGAAGCATCGTGAATCCCGATTTTTTTGAAAAATACCTGGGCATGCGCTGCGAATACAAGGATATGAGCGAAATAATCCGCCGGGTAGAAGGCGGGATTTATGACAAAGAAGAATTCAGCCGGGCGCTTGCATGGGTGAAAAAGAACTGCCGTGAAGGAGAGGACATATACAACGGCCAAAACGGGTCTGCACGTGCGAAAAAGGACGCCGAATGGGAGTACTGCGTCAAGATGGCAATGATCGTGCGGGACATGATGGAGGGCAGCGAATATCTGCGGAGCAACGGGTTCAACGAAGAAGGCCTTGGGAACAATGCGATCGCAGCCGGATTTCAGGGGCAGCGGCAGTGGACAGATTTCATGCCCAACGGCGATTTTATGGAGGCCATGCTCTGTTCCAGTTTTGACTGGAACGGGATCAGGCGGCCATTTGTGGTGGCGACGGAAAACGACTGCATGAACGGTACGGCAATGCTTTTCGGGCATCTTTTAACCAATACCGCGCCCATATTCAGCGACGTGCGCACCTATTGGAGCCCCGAGGCTGTAAAGCGGGTGACAGGCAGGGAACTTACGGGAACGGCGGCAAACGGCGTCATACACCTGATTAACTCGGGCGCAACCACTCTGGACGCCACGGGACGGCAGGAAAAGGACGGAAAACCCGCAATGAAGCCTTACTGGGAAATCAGTGAAACGGAAGCGCAAAAGTGCCTGGACGCTGCCAAATGGACGCCGGCCAATCTGGGGTATTTCCGGGGCGGCGGATTTTCCAGCACGTTCAAATCCAGGGGCGGCATGCCGGTTACCATGGCAAGAGTGAATATGGTCGCGGGGCTTGGGCCCGTGCTGCAGATTGCGGAGGGATACACCTGCGAACTGGATGACGATGTGCACGCGGCGCTTAACAGCCGTACCGATCCGGGCTGGCCCACCACATGGTTTGCGCCCGTCTTGACGGGAAAGGGCGCGTTTACCGATGTGTACAGCGTCATGGCAAACTGGGGCGCCAACCATGGCGCGTCCGTATACGGACATGTCGGCGCAGACCTTATTACACTCGCGTCCATGCTGCGGATACCCGTCAATATGCATAATGTACCCAAAGAAAAGATTTTCCGGCCTTCCGCTTGGAACGCATTCGGTACGGAGGATCTGGAGGGGGCGGATTATAGGGCATGCCAGAACTTCGGCCCATTGTACAAATAATATCATTCGGGCCGCTGAGAAAACCCTTTGTAAAGTATAAGTATGCATATAAAACAAACCTCCTCTGCAGACGGGCGCAAAGGAGGTTTGTTTATAGAGTAAGAGAATATTATGAAGGATGGAGGTATCAGTCTATGATCAGCATGCCGGGCCTTTCCATGGTGATGTTATCCACGGTTTTTACGATTTTGGGGAAGCTCTTGGGCTTGGTGACAAACAGAGGGCCTTCCTCCGTCGCTATGAAAGCGTCTTCGGTCTTAGCGCCGGTGATAACGGGATTGTAGCAGTAGCATTCGTTCACCTGCGTGAAATCATGCGCCTGTTCGGATACCAGGTATTCGCGGTTATAATACCCCTGGGGGCCGCCCTGGTGGTGTTTGTAGTACATCTCTGCATGCCCAAGTTCGCGGTAGGCTTCTTTTCCGGTCAGATGCGGAACAATATCGTCCACACCCGGTTTTGTCGCGGCAATCATCCTGCATTCAACCTCGGCCGTGTCGTCATAGTTTTTCAAAAGGCTTGCCGGCGGATCGCCAAAGTATACCATTCTGGTAACGGTGGTGATCAGTCCTTTGTATCTTCCGTTGCAGGAAACCATCAGGCTCTTTTGAAGCTTGTTCATTGTGGGTACGGCATGCCTGTGATTGATGATACGGTCGTCGGCTGCTACAAGGAAAAGCGTCTGCCCTATCTGTTCCGGCCACAATGCATTGGCCACTCCGCCGGTGATCTCGTATTCGGTCATGCCGGGCTTTACGGTTGCAAGGTATTTTTCAAGCGCTTCGGACATATGGTCGCCCAAATACTGATAGCGGCCGATTTCATTATCCGTAAGCGAGAAACGCAGGGGATTGATTTTGTCCTGTATCATCCTTGCGGCGCCGAAATGGATATCCGCCCCGACCTTCTCCAAACCGCCCGTAATATTTTTAACAAACTCCTCGTTGCGCTTTTCATACCATGCCTGGGAGATCACTTCAAAACCCAGTTCCTCAAGCTGCTGCTCTTCCTTTAAACGTTTTGCCTCCACTTCGTCGGTGATCGCAAATTTACGTCCGTCTTTTGTGATCAGTATGGCGGCGACGCCGTCTTCCGTACAGATTGTCACTACGCTGCTGGAACCCGCGGTGATCCAGAAAAAGTTCGATTGCCTGGTAAGATAAAGCGCATCAAGATTTTCCGATCCCAGCAATTTCTGAATGCGGTTTATTTTTATCCCGATTTCTTCCGTTCTGCCTTTTATTGTTGTATCTTCTACATATGTTTTCATTTTTAAACCTCCAAAAAACCATTGACCAGCCGGCAGAAGCATTAGCTTTTACTCGGCCGAAGGATTCGTTTTGTGAAACGAACATAAATATGCACAAAAAAACTGATTTCTTCATTAGGGTAAAATAATACAATAAACATAGAATCCGAGCCTATCAATGGTATAGATTCATTTTATCGTATTTATGCTGTTTGGCTTCGTAAAAAAGTTCGGTAATTTACCCTGGAAATCAGTAATAAAAGAATTTCTGCAATAATTATTATAGATAACTATATGAACATAGTCAATATGGGGTGCTGTAAATAAAATAAAAAACTATGAAATAAATGATAAAATAACAACGAAATAATTGACAAATAACAAAACGGTGTTATTATATAAACATGGGTGTGTCTAGTTCATATTTCAGACCGTCAAAATACATGCCTGAAACAATATTCTCAAGGACATTTCAATCAGCAGCAATATTATATTCCGCAAAAGTACGAAAAATTAAATAGTTAGTGTTTTGGACAACCGGAATAACGCAGGCATTTTTTAAGAGCATAAATGGGAACGTTACCGAAAAAACCAAAAACCTGACTGAAAATGAATTTTGTATCTGAATTTGGCTGAAGGAGGAAGCCAATAAATATAATTTACCCGAGCATTTCAGTAAAAAGAATCATTTTTTCTGCAAAAGAATCAGTATCAAAAAATTAAGGATTGAGAGGTATAGAGCGGCAGAGTGTAATGCACTTATATTAAAACAACAGAGAAGTGGGAACGTTACCAACAATAAAAACCGTACCTAAAAACATTTTCAACCTATGATCAAAAGATGGAAGCAGCCGGGAAGAGCGCCGACAGGACGGCCGTTATCTTTTTGACGCCCTTTTCTTCAGTTGCTGCCAACAGCTGTTTTCAGCGGAGAAATATTTTTAAGGAGAGAGGTAAATGCAGGAAAATATTTTAGAGATCCGCGGCGTGAGCAAAAGCTTTTCCGGTGTTCAGGTACTCGACGGCGTCAGTATGCAGATCAAAAAAGGAGAGGTTCACGTTGTAGTCGGCGAGAATGGCGCCGGCAAATCTACGCTGATGAAAATAATTTCGGGCGTATATCAGAAGGACGGCGGAGAGTTGTTGTTTGAAGGAAAGCCGGTCACCCTGGACAGTATCCGCCAGGCACAGGAGCTTGGAATCAGTATTATCCATCAGGAACTGAATCTGCTTCCGTACAGGTCGGTGGCGCAGAATATTTTTTTAGGACGGGAGCCCGTGAAATACAAGGGATTGCATGTCATTGATATTGAAAAAATGAATGCGAGAAGCCGGGAACTATTGGGCTTTTTGGGCATATCGCTGGAGCCCGGAATGCAGGTTGCGGCCCTTGGCATAGCACAGCAGCAGATGATAGAGGTGGCAAAGGCGCTTTCCTGCGATTCAAAGGTGCTGATCATGGACGAACCCACAGCCACGCTGACTCGCAATGAAATTACCCGGTTGTTTGAGATCATCCATAAGCTGAAGAGCGAAGGCGTCTCCATCATATATATTTCGCACAGGCTGGAAGAGATCAAGGAGATTGCGGACACCATAAGCGTACTGCGCGACGGACGTTTGGTGGGCACAATGCCGGCGAAAGAAGCGGATACGGAAACCATTATAAAAATGATGGTGGGACGCGAAATCACAAACCAGTATCACCGTGATTTCGGAGAACCGGGAGAAGAGGTGCTGCGCGTTGATAAACTGTCCTCCTACCGCTACAGGGATATCAGCCTTTATGCACGGCGCGGGGAAATCGTCGGCCTGTCGGGCCTGGTAGGCGCGGGGCGTACCGAAGTAATCAAGTCTATATTTGGCTATGATGTTTTTGAAAGCGGGACGGTCACCATATTCGGCAAAACATACCGCCGGCTTACAACGCGGCTCACAACGCGGCTGAAGGTTGGCCTGGTCCCCGAGGACCGCAAGGAGGAGGGCGCCATTATTGATATGCCGATACGTGAAAATATCGTGCACGCCTCGCTTCCAAAGATGTTCCGCCGCGGCGTCCTCAACAGAAAAACGGAGGCGGAAGCGGCGGAAAGGTATAAAAAAGAACTCAATATCGTAACAAGCGGCATAGGCAAGGTTGTAAAATACTTAAGCGGCGGAAACCAGCAGAAGGTTGTTGTCGCCAAATGGCTTTGCGCGGAGTGCGACCTTATATTGTTTGATGAGCCGACGCGCGGTATAGATGTGGGCGCGCGGGAAGAAATCTACGGGATCATGAACAATCTCGTAAAACAGGGCAAGGCGGTACTGATGATATCCTCGGATCTGCCCGAACTGCTTGGACTTTGCGACCGGATCTATGTGATGAAAGACGGGCGGATCACAGGCGAATTTTCACGCGAAGAGGCGACGCAGGAGAAACTGCTCGCCCGCAGTATTTAGCGGGAGGTGAAGGTACTTGGGACGTAAAAATATTTTGAGGAGCAGAGAAAGATTCGGGCTGGTCATAGGCATTATTGTTCTGTTTGTATTCATGAGCGTATTTGCGAACGGATTTTTAAGCTGGTACAACCTGCATAATCTTCTGAAAGACACCTCCATACTCCTGATTGTAGCCACCGGTATGACGATGGTTATACTGATAGGAAAGATCGACATGTCGGCAGGTTCGGTTATGTCGCTTGCGGCCATCGTCGCAACCATACTCCTTGCGCAGGGCGTGAATATCGTTGTTGCGCTGATGGCAGCCGCTGCAAGCGGCGCGCTGATCGGCCTTTTGAACGGATACCTGATCGGCATTCAGAAACTGGATCATTTTGTGACCACATTTGCAACCTTAAGCCTGGCCAAAGGCATCGCGCTTGTTCTTTGCGACGGAGACATCATTAATTCCGAAAGTCTGGCATTCAAGGCCATAGGCGGCAGTACGACACTGTTTGCCGGCATTCATGTGTTTATATGGATCGGAGCCGCCGTATTCCTTGCGGCGATGTTTTTCCTTACAAAAAGTAAATTCGGCTATAAAATCTATTCTATCGGCGGATCGGAACAGGCCGCGTCCCTGGCCGGGATCAAAACAAGAGCTGTTTTTATTAAAGTTTTTCTGATATCAGGAGTGCTTGCGGCATTGGGCGGCATACTGCTTGCAAGCAAGGCGAACAACGGCAACGTTACCATTGGCGACGGTTTTGAATTCAACGCGATCGCCACCGTCATCATAGGCGGCACGCCGTTTGACGGCGGCCGCGGCGGCCTTACGGGCACTCTCATCGGCGCGCTTTTAATATCGGTTCTAAAAAACGGGCTGAGGTTCTTAAATATCACGCCCTCGCTCCAATACGTTATCATAGGCCTCGTCATACTTGCTGTGATCATTATGGATGTTATGATCAACGAGCGCCGTAAACGTGAAGAATTAAGGAGGGTGGAAGGATGAAAACCAGGGTATCGGGATTTTTTCTGAATTATTTGAAGATCATGCTGCTTGTGGCTATTATAGGCCTCGCGAGCGCGTACGCGAACGACCCGGTAGAAAATGTTTTTACCGTAATCATGAGCCAGGCCCCCTTCATGCTGATCTATTGCTTCGGTATGACGCTGGTCATTTTAACCGGAGGACTCGATCTCTCCATAGGTTCCGTCGCGGCGTTTTCGTCCTATATTGCGGCAACCCTGATCATTGAGGGACTGATCATTCCGGGCATACTGGCGGGGCTGGCAATCGGCGCAGGCATCGGCGCGGTCAACGGCCTTTTGATATCTAAGGTTAAGGTATCTCCCTTCATAGCGACTTACGGCATGGACTGGGTGGTCCGCGGGGTTGTGCTGTTTATCCTGGCCGGCCAGAAAATATTCGGTTTCGATGAATCCTTTCGTGTGATCTCAACGGGAAACCCCGTTCAATTTTCCAATACAATGAATATTTCCAACCCGTTCATCATTTCCGTCGCTATCTTCCTTGTATTGCTTTTTATTCTGAAAAAGACGACATTCGGGCGCAACGTATATTCGGTGGGCTTCAATGTGAAGGCAACCCGCCTGACCGGCGTCAACACAGACAGGATTCTGATCATTGTCTATGCGGTTTCCGGTCTGCTGGCCGCCGTTTCCGGGCTGCTTTACGCTGCGGTGCTGGACTGCGCGGAGCCGAATGTGGGTTCCGAGTACTCGCTGCTTGCAATCGCGGCCACTCTGGTAGGCGGCACGGCGATTACAGGTGGAAAAGGGGGGGTAGGCAATACCATCATAGGCGTCTTTATAATGGTGTTTCTGACCAATGCGCTTGCCGTTCTTGGAATCTCGCATCTGTGGCAGAACGTAGTGTTCGGTATGGTCATTATACTGGCGGCGCTTATGGAACAGGCAAGGCAAAAGCATGTCATGCGCCTGCAGATGTAGCCTAATTGTACTATAAAACGGCTCTGCGGATTTTATAGTATCAAATATACATTAGGAAAGAAAAATTAAGGAGGAATTAAAATGAAAAAGTTTGGATTGTTGTTTCTGGTGATATGCCTGGCTGCAGCCATGATCCTTTCCGGATGCACATCGGCAGGAACGCCGGCATCCCAGTCCCCGGCAGCTCCGGCATCCCAAGCGCCGGCGTCATCCGAGGCGGCAGCCGAGGCGTCCACCCAGGAAGCGTCTGCGGCGCCCGCATCCGAAGCGTCCGGCAGTAACCCTTATCCGGGAGCGGAAGGCAAAACAGCTACGCTGGTTTTAAAAGATCTGACAAATCCGGTATGGCTGAAAGCGCGCGACGGCGCTATGGCAGCAGCCAAAGATTTCGGCATTAACCTGGAAGTGGTGGCCCCGGTTAAATCCAACAACAACGACGAGCAGATTTCACTTGCAGAGCAGGCCATCGCGCAGAATAAAGACATTCTGATCATGACTCCTGCGGATTCCAAAGGTATTGTTCCGGCAATGGAGGAAGTAAATGCCGCGGGCATCCCCATTATCAATCTGAATACAAAGATCAACAACGACGCCGGAACACTGAAAATTGAAACATTTGTAGTTGCGGACAACACGATTTGCGGCACGCTTTGCGCCGAAGAACTCGTCAAACTCGCAGGTGAAGAGGGCGAAGCGGTCATTCTGGAAGGACCTTCCGGCGGACAGGTAACGATCGATCTTTCCAACGCGGCGCAGGCTGTGTTTGCAAAATATCCGAATATCAAAGTAGTTGATATCCAGGACGCCAAATTCGACCGGTCCACAGGATTCACAACCACGCAAAACCTTCTTCAGGCACACCCCGATCTGAAAATTATATTCAGCTGCAACGACGAGATGGCCTTGGGTGCAGTCCAGGCGCTGAAGGAAGCCAATAAGCTTGATCAGGTATTCGTCGGCGGTATTGACGGGAATAACGATGCGTTTGCCGCTATAAAGGAAGGCACGATGGAAGTCACCGTATATAAAAACTTCTACCTGCAGGCTTATACGGCTGTAGAAGCGGCGGCAAAATATTTTAACGGCGAAGATCTGCCGGATGTGATCAAGATTGATCTTGCAGCCGTTACGAAGGATAACGTAGACGATTTTATCGGCAAATAAATCAAAAAATGCTGCACCGCCCCTGAGGGCCGCGAGGCTTTCAGGGGACCATAAGTAAAAGCTGATTAATTCGGTAAGCTGTCTTGGCGGCAGACCCACCCCAAAAAGACTTGTCTTTTCGGGGATCCCGAGGACTTAGTGCCCTGCTGTGTCACTGAAATCTTGAAATAGCGCTTAAATTCCTTCGATTTCGCTCCTTGCAGGGGCGCAAAGCCTGCTCACCCATCCGGCATCCCTCATTTAATCATCGTTTACATAAGCAGATGCCTGCTTCACGGCAGGCATCTTTTTGAAAGGCAAACGTTGCCGGCAGGCTCCCGGAACAGGGATTTTGCATAATCGTTTTTTGTCCCTGTTTATACGGGCCTGAATGTGATAAATGGATTTAAAAAATTCAGACGACGGATTATACGATATGAAGGAGGTTTATAACGTGAAAAACAAAATGCGTGCGGCGGTATTCGAGGGAAACGGCGTTTTAAATGTGAAGGAAGTAGACGTCCCGGTGATTCTGAAGAATGACGATCTGATCGTTGAAATTGAAATGTGCTCCATATGCGGTACCGATGTGCACATTATGTCGGTTCCGCCGGGATATATCGCAGAGCCCGGAACAATCCTGGGGCACGAACTGGTAGGCAGGGTTGTTGCCGTTGGCGGCGGGGTCAAGAATCTGAAAGTGGGGGACAGAATCGTTTCCAATCCGAACGATTATTGCGGAGTTTGTGAATACTGTCAGAAAAATCTGCCCAACCTCTGCCGGAATATTATACCTATGGGGATCGGCGCAGACGGCGGGTTTGCGGAGTATGTGCGGGTATCGGAAAAAGTCGCGCATAAAATATCCGATGATTTGCCTCCGGAAATAGCCGCTTTTGCTGAACCCTTGGCCTGTCTGGTGAACGGCGTGAATAAAATTCCGGTAAAGCCGTCGGACAGCGTGCTGATTATGGGCGCCGGCGCAATAGGGCTTTTATTTGTGCAAATGATGAAAGCAAGCGGCGCTCATCCCGTTATTGTTTCCGAACCGGTTGCATTGAGACGGGATTACGCGCTCCAGTGCGGCGCCGATGTTGTGGTGAATCCGCTTGAGGAAGATCTTGCCGGGGTTGTACTGGAACATACCGGGATTGGCGCGAACTATGCGGTAGACGTTGTAGGATCCCAGATATGGGAAGGTGTCAAAGCCGTGAGAAAAGGCGGAACGGTACTGCTTTTCGGCTTCAATGCCAAGGCGAAGCCGCCGTTGGAACAACACCAGATTACAAACAAGGAAGTAATGGTTTTGGGAACATGGCTTGCCAACGCGTCATTTCCAAAGGCTGTAAAGATTCTTGAAAACGGCGCGCTGAATTTAAGGCCGCTGATCACGCATACGCTGCCTCTTGAAAAAGTAGGCGAAGGCATCGAGATACTCAGGAGGGGCGAAGGCATCGAGATCCTGATAGACCCGAGAATATGAAAATCCATGTTGCTGTAAAAAGCAGGAGGAATCAAACATGAGCAATATTAAGTACAGTGCGATCATAGGTTCTTTAGGGCAGACTTGCGATCGGTTTATGAAATGCGGATATAAGGACCCTGCCGTTGACAACGTTGAGTTTCCGGACGTGATAAAAAATCTTGAAAAAATGAAAGTATTAAAAGGCGCCGATCTGTACCAGGCTCCATCGGGCCCGCTTTCCGATCCGGATATTGTGAACGAAATATTAATGGGATCCGGCCTGGAAGCGTCTTCCGTTCTTCCGCTGGTATTTGGTGAAAGAAGATGGCAGAAGGGATCTGTTTCCGCTGCGGACCCGGAGATCCGCAGACAGGCAATGGAGCTGATAAAGCAGAATATTGATTTTAACGCAAAGCTTATAGGGAATCCGAGCGTCGACCTCTGGCTTGGCCAGGATGGGTTTGACTACCCTCTGCAAACGGATTATTCCAAACAATGGGATTATCTGATTAAAAATGTAAGAGAACTCGCAGACTATAATCCCAAGATTAATTTAACTCTGGAAGGGAAGATACGCGAGCCAAGAAACCGCTGCCTTGTGGATACAACAATGACCGCGCTTATGATGTGTATGGAAATAGACCGGCTGAATGTGGGCGTGGCGATCGACACGGGACACGTGTTCTACGCGCAGCAGAATGTCGCGCAAAATATTGAGATCGCAGCCAGATACGGAAAACTGTTTATGATGCACGCCAACGACAATTATAACTTATGGGACGACGATATGATAGTAGGCTCCCTGCGCCTGACGGAGTTTATTGAAATGTTTTATTCACTGCGCAAGGTGGGATATGACGGGTTCATATCCGTGGATATCTTTCCGTACAGGGAAGACCAGTACGAGGCGACGCGCCAAAGCGTGCTTAACATGCAAAAATATGATGACGCAATAGATCTTATGGGCATTGACGTTATAGAAGAGATGATTGAAGAAGGTGATCCCAACAAGATGGTCAGGATGATCAGGGAAGCGGTTTTGAAGTAGTCAATAAAAAATTATAATAATGGCTTGTCTGTGATAGTTTGGCGAACAACTTGAAATATAACGAATTTCTTTTATAATATTAGTTGTGCCTTATGTTTTTGAGTGGGAAAAATGAATAGAAGTTTGTCGGCGATTACAATGGAGTATTATGTTGACCCACAGGAGAAACCTTGTGGGCAATCTTTTTTTTAAAAGTCATTATGGCCCGTTTTTTGGCGGCAAAAGAAGGGACATACTATTCTTTTGAAACCGGCTTTACAAATGAAAAGTGCTGCGACGCGGAGGGCGGGATTCATGTTTTGGGGTACTTGAAAAGGGGTTATCATTAAGAGGGTCTTTGCAGGATTGCGCCGCAGCTGAATTTGATTGAAAGGATAAATGTATGGCAAAGCAAAATACCAGGCTTGAAAAACTTATCACCCGTTTAAAAGAAAACCAGGTTTTAACAGTAAAACAACTCGCGCAGGATCTGAATGTATCGGAGATGACTGTCAGGAGGGATATCGCATTGTTGGAACAAGAAAACAAGGTCAAGTCTTTTTACGGCGGTATATCGCTTGCGCCTGCATATGAGCAGCCGCTGGCTCAATCGTATACAATTGACTCCGAACTGATTGAAAGGAAGGAACAAAAAAGGCGGATTGCAATGAAAGCGGCGTCCATGGTAGAATACAACGACGTCATTTTGATAGATACCGGTTCGACCACCGGGTGCATGCTTGATTATTTTCCGGAAGACAGTTTTAACACGGTATATTGTTATGCGCTTAATATCCTGAACGGCGCATGCCGGAAAAACTCTCTCAACATCGTTGCGTGCGGAGGATTTTATCACAGCAACACAGGCATGTTCGAGAGTGGGGAGGGAGCTTCCCTGATCTTAAAAACGCAGATCAACAAGGCTTTTATGGCAGCGCGGGGCGTATCCGATGTTGTTGGCATAACCACAGCCGAGCCTTACGAGGTCAATATGAAAAAAGCGGCGTTAAGCGTCAGCAAGCAAAAAATACTGCTGGTTGATTCATCCAAGTTCGGAAAGTCATGGTATGCTAAATACGCCGATTTAAACGAAATTGATATTATTATTACGGATACCGATATTCGGGAAGAACACAAACAAATGATATTGGACAAAGGCATTACTCTCTATATAGTCTGAGATTTTTACCGAACGCAATGCTCAATAAAAAAACAGGCCGGTAATGAATAACCGGCCTGTTTTTTGATATTTTCAGCCGTTATTTTTTTTTGCAAAGGATTGCTGCACGGCGGGCGAATCGGGAGTCAGCGTTTTAAACGTATAACCCTGGTTACGCAGTTGTTTTACAATCTCCGGAACTGCGTCTATTGAGAACTGATGCCTCTCTGAATGCAAAAGAATGATCACGGTATCGTGTCCCTTGGCGTCGTTTAAAACCGCCTGCACCAATTCTTCGGTCGTGGGGTATGGAGTGCTTGCGTCTTCGCCTCCGGCATTCCAGTCGAAAGGCTTAATGCCCATGTTCTCCACATCTTCCACAAGTTCGGGCATGATTTCTTCTCCGCCCGAAGCGGTAATGGATACCGAATTGCCGATTCCGCCGGGGAATCGGCTAACCTTGGGATCAATGCCGGTTGCATCCTTAATGACGTCTTTCATTTTATTAAAATCTTCCAGAAAGTTATCTTCGTTGGCGTAAATCTTATCGTAATCATGCGACCAGGAATGTACGCCAACCGTGTGCCCGGCGTCGGCAATCTGCTTGATCCATGCTCTTTTATCCGCGCTGTCTTCGCTCATGAAGGCGATAAAAAAAGTGGCTTTTACATCGTTTTCACGAAGGACGTCGAGCAGGTGCGGAGTCAAACTGGAAGGACCGTCGTCAAAGGTGAGATACGCAACCTTGCCCTGATCACCGTTGCCTTGACCGG
This sequence comes from Bacillota bacterium, assembly GCA_023393165.1. Lineage (GTDB taxonomy): Bacteria > Bacillota > Clostridia > Christensenellales > Christensenellaceae > JAEYKI01. Next base: position 254,741 of record JAEWMJ010000006.1, read on the forward strand.
ATGTATCCGAACCTCCGTCCTCCGATGCGGTCTTGGAGGCGTCTATGTTTTGCTGCAATGCATTGTATTGGTCCTGAAGGGTTTGATTCTGGCTTTGCAATGCGCTTAAGTCGGATGATAAGCTGCTGTTCTGTTGTTGCTCCTGAGCCAGTTCTTTTGACAAAGAGTCTACCTTTAAATATTCAAGCACCGAAAATATTGAGAGTGCTATTATAAGCACAAGAGAAATGACTACATAGCGTCTATATGTTGATCTTCTTAGTCTTGATTTATACATGCGCAGCTCCGTTCCGATTTTTTAAAATTGTGTTACGTATATATTAAGAAAAATGTCGATCAAAGTCAAATTAAATTGCAGATGAATTTACGTCAATTACTATATAAAACTAAATATTTAAAATTCCATGGACCTAAAAACGTTTGATATAATCTATTTTCGGCTCTTTTTATAATTTTTATAAAATATTTTTTTATTTCCGGCCTTTTATTCACACACTTGCGCCGTTTTTCTCATTATTTATAACAGAGAAATTTTTTAAAGGGATATTAGCTGCTGTTTTCCTGTGAAAGGTATATCTTAAAACATAAAGAAAACCGGGAGGCCGCCATGCCAGATAAGAAAATAGATGAACCAAATTTAAATCAAAATAATGACGAAAACGGGCAAAGTGAAGAATCCGCCATTGATTTGGACCTTGCAATCACGCTCTACTTTGCTCTCCTTCAATCATTGTCCCCCGAAGATAAACTGAAATTAATCACTACGGTAAGATTGATCGGCCACATGGTCATTGTTACTGAGGAGCTGGGAACCCCGCGTCCCCCCAGCCGGATTTGATTGCTTGTAAATCATAACACTAAATCTCAGAAAATTCTTGCAGGCAAGTAAAAATGAAATGACGCCCTTCTGAAGCTGAAAATCAGCCATAAAGGGCGTCAAATATATGGAAAGAAGCGTCCGTTCCGATCCGATACCGAAATCAAATGTTCGCAACCGGACCCGCCGGAGAGCTTCCAATCAGGAGCTTTGCAGCTCCTTTAGATAAATATACTACCGTTCCCGTTCAAAGGCAATAAATTAGCATGAAAAAAAGAGCAGCATTGCGCCGCCCTATATAAAATATTTCCTCGGAGGCTATTCTAGCACGTCCTAAATAAAAATGCAAGTGGCTGTATTTTTATATTATTCTCATGCCTTTTTCATAACCGAACGGATTCTTTCAACAATTGTTTTTGCGTCTATTGGTTTTAACAAATAGCTGGCGCCCATATTTATCGACTGAAAGGCGGCGGATTCGCTGCTTACCGCAGATAGCATAAATACATGCGGCGCCTGATCACCCATATTTTTGAGATGCCGCAGTACTTCCAGGCCATCCATTTCAGGCATGATGATATCCAACAACAATACGTCCGGCTTTTGCTGTTCCAAAAGCTTTAAAACCTCAATCCCATTTTGCGCTATACCTACGACTTCAATGTCAGGATAAAGCGATATGCAGTTGCCGAGCATTGTTGTGAAATCTTTGCTGTCGTCGGCGATCAACACCTTCACACGATTGGACATAGTATTACTCCCTTTATATCTTAATTCTTAAAGCTTATAAATTCAAAGGAAACGCTGCTTTCTATATCGCCGGAGCGGGATATTTCGCGGTCTGAGGCAACCAGCCAGGCAGTTCAATGTCAAATTCACTTTTCAGCCCGGCATACAAAGATGCACTCGTCCGGACGCTCGGATATCGGGCTTTTTCTCCCCTTATGAAACGACTGAATTTAGCGTTTTGCTGATATTTCGATATTCAGATGCCGTTGTATATTACTGTAATGATCATTTTACCTCCGTCCGTGCTTTTTTTATGATAACATTTATTCTTCCGGCTGTGTGAATTTGACCGCATTTGAAGATTTATATAATGCGTTTTAATTTGATTTCAAACACTGAATGCCGGTTAAGACTCGTTCCGATTTTCCATTTTAGACCGTATTACTCATGTGAAACCCCATTTATAATGTTGTAAAATGTAAAAACTTGTTTAAAAACTTATTTCATTATATAATATATTACCAAATTTATCAAATTTTTTTAGAAAAACAGCATGTTTTTGCATATAGTCGATGCAAGCGAGGGCGTTTTTGATAGCGGGAGAAAAAGACGCCTTGCGCCGAGGTCCAGATCATACCGGAAGGACAACATGCCCTACTGGGGATAAACGAACGGATAATTGGATTTTTGAAAAACTAAATTTATAAAGTAAAGCCGAAAAATGCGGCTTTATTTTTGTGCTCATTTTTGTTATAATCTACATATAGGAGATTGCGGCGTTTTTATTTTTATAAAAATCTGTCATCATATAATTGCAGCTCCGGGCTGCGGATCAATAAGCCACATCCTCCCAAATATCAATCGGATACATCAATGCAGGCTCGTAAATATGATATGTAACATATAATATCTGCACGGCAGTATGGTTTCAGGCAGGCAGTGTATGCTTTTTTGTTGTTTCGATAATTGCCGGAAAGGACTTTTGCTTGTTCAATAATTTGGGCAAGTCTGGCGGGGGGAATATGAACATTGCTTTAATTGCCGATTTTTACGGTCAGCACAACAACGGGACTTCTGTTACGGCTGCCCGGCTGGTGAAAAATCTGCGGGCGAAAGGTCATGAGGTTACCGTTATTTCACCGTATGAATGCCGGGAAGAGGGCTATGTACAGCTTGAGAAAATGCATATACCTTTTTTTGGGGAGTATATTGAGGGGAAGAACGGTATCGTATTCGCCAGGGTAGATGAGGAAATACTTCTCAAAGTTATACGGGACAGCGATATAGTACATGTTTTAATGCCGTTTTCCGCGGGTTCTGCGGCAGCCCGCCTTGCCTGTGAGTCGGGCGTTCCTCTGATCATTTCATTTCATGTCCAGCCCGAAAATATAACCAGCCATATGTTTTTAATGAATTCAAAACTCGTCAACCGGTTTATATACAGGGTATTTTGGAACCACTGCTACAAATACACAAGATTTATACACTGTCCAAGCAACTTTATTGCGGGAGAACTGATTCATAACGGCTATTATGCGAATCTGCGCGTTGTCTCCAACGGCGTTATCCCTATATTCCATAAAAAAGAATCCTGTAAACCCCCTGAATTTCAGGATAAAATCTGTATCCTTTTTATCGGCAGATTCGCGGATGAAAAGAGGCATGATCTGCTCGTTGACGCGGCCGCGATCAGCAAATATGCGGATAAGATTCAGCTTATATTTGCGGGAAACGGACCCAGGGAGGACAAAATTAAAAAAAGGAGCCAAAAACTTTCAAACGAACCGCTTCTTAAATTGATGACAGAAGAAGAATTAAGCCTTGTAATCAACTACTGCGACCTATATGTGCATCCGTCCGACGTGGATATTGAGGCGATTTCCTGTATTGAAGCTTTTTCGTGCGGGCTTGTTCCTGTCATATCGGACAGCAGGCGGTCGGCGACAAAGCAGTTTGCCCTGACCCCTGAAAATGAATTTGCCGCGGGAGATCCGAATTCGCTTGCAGAAAAAATCGATTACTGGCTGGATCATCCGGCGGAAAAGGAAGAACTTTCCCATCGGTATATTGAATTCGGAAAGAATTATGAGATCAATACATGCGTGGATCAGATGGAACAGATCTATTACGAGGTAATAGCCGATCACGCCAGAGAAAAAACCTCCCAAGAAGTTTTGAACGAAAGCAACTGAATCAGAATGGATTTTCACGCTGTCTGGCAAGATTGCCGGACAGTTTTTTATTTTTAGGGGGTTGCCGGGAGAATGCCGCTGTGTTTTCGGAAACCTCTTGGCAAATTTATTTTTACAGAGGAGCGCCATTACGGCAAGGGAGGGCTCCATATGGACCGGACGATCTACACAAGGTAACAAAAAAGTTTATTTTACATAGAATAATGCATAACTGCGCCGAACAATTGGACCTATGATTGTAGGATTCAACAAAGGATAACTTTTGTAAATCTTATTTACCATGTATTTGCGATAAGGGCTGCCAAAGTTTTAGAAAAGGAAGTGTTTTCATGAGCAATATAGCCTTACAGATTGAACGGCTTGCGGCTGGAACGGTAGAAGCCGGCAGTAATGTCATATTTGATTCTATTGTGTACTCTTCAGGAAACGTCAGCTATAACGCTATAACGGGAGTGGTCACATTTAATGAAGCCGGAAGATATTTACTGAATTGGTGGGTGGCGACGCAGCAATCCTTGTCAACTATTGGAGCGGTTTTTGCGGTAGCCACATCGCAGGGTGATTTTTTGGAGGCTGCTTCGCCTATTAAAACGGGGGAAGTTATGGGAGTAGGTATCGTACAAGTTACAAATGCACCGGTAACTTTATCCCTGGTCAACGCAAGCAGCGCTCTTTACTTTTATTCAGCAATAGTACCGGTTAAGGCGACGCTTGCAATTGTTGAAGATGACTTCGGTCCAACAGGTTCTACCGGGCCGACAGGGGATACAGGACCAACGGGCGACGCCGGACCAACTGGGGATACAGGCCCAACGGGCGATACAGGCCCAACGGGCGATACTGGACCTACTGGGGATACAGGCCCAACGGGCGACACCGGACCAACTGGGGATACAGGCCCAACGGGCGATACAAGCCCAACGGGCGATACCGGACCAACGGGCGACACCGGACCTACTGGGGACACAGGACCAACGGGGGATACAGGACCAACGGGCGACACCGGACCTACTGGGGATACAGGGCCGATAGGCGACACCGGACCTACTGGGGATACAGGACCAACGGGCGATACAGGACCTACCGGGGATACCGGACCGACAGGGGACACCGGACCGGCAGGAGATACCGGGCCAATAGGCGGCACTGGGTCAACCGGGGATACCGGACCGACGGGAGATACAGGACCAACGGGCGATACAGGACCAACGGGGGATACAGGACCAACGGGGGATACTGGACTTACTGGGGATACCGGACCAACGGGTGATACCGGGCCGACAGGGGACACCGGACCAACGGGAGATACAGGGCCAACGGGCGATACCGGACCGACAGGGGATACCGGCCCGACGGGAGACACCGGCCCTACAGGAGATACAGGCCCGACAGGGCCTACTGGGGATACCGGGCCGGCCGGAGGAGATACCGGTCCAACAGGGGATACCGGCCCAACGGGTCCCACGGGACCGACCGGCGAGACAGGACCCACCGGCCCAGGAGGACCTCCGGGAGGAGCGACAGGCGATACCGGCGATACCGGCCCGACGGGAGATACCGGACCAACAGGACCAACAGGGGACGCAGGACCGACAGGAGATATTGGATCGACCGGACCCACAGGGCCGACCGGGCCGACGGGGGATACCGGTCCAACCGGTACGTTTGGACCGCCGTTTGACGTATATGTTCAGGCCGGAGCAGTAGGCGGAGACGGTACTCGTTCGAATCCTTATGGAACAATACAGCAGGGCATTACGGCGGTTTCGCCGGCCGGCACGGTTCACATCCTGCCCGGAACGTATCCAGTTACAGCGACGATAGCGGTGAACAAAGCCAATATTACGCTGCAGGGTTATCCGAATACCCTGATACAAACGCAGGCAGCGGTGATTGCTTTTCTTGTTACAGGAACCGGAGTGACCGTGGACGGATTGACAATCACAAGCAATAATCCTTATGCGGTTGAGTTTATTCAGTTTGCCGGAACGAATCATAAGCTTGTGAACTGTTATATTTTTGGCCCGCCGCAAGCCGGAGATTCGTCAACCTGGGTGGTCAACCGGGGTTTTGTAACCCAGTCAAACGTGGTCAACCTGATTGTACAGGATTGTATATTTTATTTTATGAGACAGCCGGCTTATCTTAACCCGAATTCCACGGGATATATTGTTGATACCGAAGTGTACAACACCCGGGGCTACGTTGTTGACGGAGCGATATTTGTATTTTCCAACAACTCATGGGGGATCCCGCAAAACGCGGTGGATATAGCCTTGTTGGTGGGCACCCCCACAGGTCCTCCGTATGACCCGCTGACGGCGCTGTCGGCGTATAACAGCAGCGCTGTGATCAGCGATCAAAGATAAAGCAATTGAATTTGAATTGATTATAAAAAGCAGCGGTAAAACCGCTGCTTTTTCAACTGTCCTGCAGATATTCATGATTAAATGGATATGATAAAATTATAAATTTCATGCAGAGCAGTGGCGGCATCCGGGACAACAGCCCCCTGCATATGAAAAATGTGCCACATATTCGGCCAGATCTTGAGATCGCAGCGGCAACCCGCATCCTTCATTTTTTGGGAGAGGCGCTCTGCGTCGCTTAAAAACACATCGTTATCCGCCGCGTGCACCAATGCGGGGGGAAGGTTTTCAAACGCGCCATAGATTGGGGAGAACATGGGGTCACATGGGTCGTTTTCGCCCAGATATATTTTTGCGATCTTAAGCGGATCTTCCATTTGAGACGGATCGTTTTTGGCGCGAGTCTTCATCGAATCTCCTTTGCCTGCAAAATCCAGCATGGGAGTCAGAAAAACAATCGCCGCAGGCTTTTTTATTTTTGTCTGTCTGAGTGCAAGCAGGGCGGACAGGGCGAGCGCGCAGCCGGAAGAATCGCCCATTACGATCAGCTTTTCTTCATTCTTTAAAAGTTCCCCCAGAACAGCTTTGGCGTCGTCCAGAGCCGCCGGAAAAGGTTGCTCAGGCGCGAGCCTGTAGTCGGGCATAACTGTTTTGATATGCGTGGATTGGGCTATTGTGGCGACAAATTCACGGTTGGAGGGGTAAATCCCCAGGCAAAATCCGCCGCCATGGAAATAGACGATGGCCTTGCTTGTGCCGGCATCCGGGGGATCGAACAACTCACAGGGAACAGCTCCGATTTTAATACGGGCAGCTTGCAGATGCCCGCCGGACGGCGGAATACACGCCAAAAACTGTCTGATTTCGGGAAGAGGTTTGTTCCAGAGGTCCTGCATTGCCATAATTGAATTCATCCTTTCAAATTTTTCCTTTTTTTATTATACCACAAATTTTCACCGGAATTATCCGCTGTATGAGTCTGCAAAAAACGGTATACTATATTTGCGGAGGATTCACTGATGAACTGGCTGAGAAGGTTCTTATATGGAAGGCATGGAGTCGATCAACTTTCCATTGCGCTCTTCTTTGTATATATGGTAATCGCAATGACGTCCCAGATACTGAGAATTTACTGGCTGTATATTCTTTCGTACTCTTTTTTCGGATATTCATTTTTCAGGATTTTATCGCGCAACAATTCCAAAAGGACGGCGGAAAACACCAGGTTTTTATACGGATGGTATACATTCCGGAACCGGTTTGGAAACGGAATACAGCGGATGCGCGATATAAGGCAATACCGGTATTTTAAATGCCCAAACTGCAGCCGTACGGTACGCGTTCCCAGGGGGAAGGGCAAGGTCTATATTACCTGCCCGAAATGCAGGGGAAAATTCTTGCGAAAGGTGTAAAAGCCAAAGGCGGGCTGCCGGCAATGCTTTTGATACAAGAAAGGTTTATTTCTTGGTAGGCAGGTAAGAATTTGTTTGCATAAAAGAAATATCCGGGGCGGCCCGGATATTTCTTTAAAGGAAGCTAATAAATTTTTAAGCGCGGGATGGAGCTGCTGGTTTCATCCCATATATTTTTATGTTTTTTTTATCCAAAGTAGAATGAATAATTGTAATCCGGTCCTGTTCTTTTAGAATATCCGCCTAAGTTTAAAGGAAGCTATGCAGATTTCGGTTTGGGCCGCCGGTTTTCATTCTCTTCTTTCATTTTCTTTTCTATGTTCGTATTATATTCGAATCAAGAAAAATGCGCTGTGATAAAGTCACCGGTGATAATGGGCGTTCAGCGGCCCTCGCGCTGCTTTACCGCCAAAAGCCGCTCATCGCAGGGACGAAGCAGTATTTCCGCCGCGGCCTCACTGTCATAAAGCCATTTTTGGGCAGTTTCTTCATCCAGAACCAGCGGCATACGGTCATGGATGAGAGATACGGATTCGTTGGCGGCTGTGGTGATAATAACGAAACCGGGCGCCCCAAAGGCCGGGCCGCCGGCAAAATCGTTGTAAAGCCCCGCCATATAGAGCATGGGTCCGTCCGTGCGCAGAAGGTATTTATCCTTCTTTTTTTTCAGGGTACGGGATCCCCCGGGTCTTTCCGCGGAGGGACCGGCGGGCTCGAGAAAACTTGTCTGAAGTTCCGTTTTGGCCTCTTCCCGCTTCCATTCGTAAAAACCGGTGGAAGGCACAACGCAGCGCCCGGAAACGAAAGGAAGCCGGAATATGGGTTTTTCCATTGCTGTTTCCGCACGGGCGTTAATGAATACGCCGGCCGGCGCCCCCCGTCCCGGCCGCGGAAATCCCCAGTGCATCAGAAAAGGGGCGATTCTGCCTTTTTCCAGCACAAGAACGGGAACCGTTTCGGTAGGGAATATTTCGCCCGTTTTCATGCGGGATAAAAGAGGGTCCCCGGCGTATTTACGGTTTATTTCCTCTATAATTTCCTTTAAAACAATGTTTTCTTCCTCGCATTCAACGGCGTATCTGCCGCACATTTTATTCTCCCTTCCTTTCCATGAACCAGCGGTCTTCTTCCAGAAACAAATAGGTCTCGTGGCCGCGCACGCTGCAGGTATAGCGCATCCCGGTGCCGCCGGCTTTCAGGCTGGCCGCGCGGGTAACATCCAGCACGCGGTCGATCTCGTATTTCCGGCCGTCTTCCCACTCGAAAGAAACCGGTATCAGGCGCCCGTCCTTGTGAAACATGGCAAGCACATCCACATATATTTTCTGGCGGGAAGGTTCGGGCATCCTGCGGATCACTGGCAGCACTTCCCGTCTGAATTACCCGATAAGTCGGAGACTTTCAGGGACTGGCTGAAAAATCCCACCGGATGGATGACATGGTCTTCCTTGGGGTTTATATGCAGCGGCTTATCTTCCAGAAGCACGGCGCGCTGCAGGCAATAGTAGCCGTAGCGCCGCCGCAGGACGTCCAGCGTTTCTTCCAGCTTTTCCTGCTTTACCCGGCGCTCCTCGTTTACAAAAAGGCTGGTCTGCGCGTCGGCGTTCCAGGGTACGAGGTCGGTCCCGCGTATGCCAAGGGTGCGGATAGGCTTTTCCCAGGTGTAGTTTTCCCGGAAAAGCGCGGCCGCCCTGTCGGCAATCTCGGTGGAAATGCAGGTCGGACGGGAAAGCTTGCCCTGCCGCTCAAAGGAAAAAAGCCCGTTGTCGCGGATATGGATCTGCACCGTGCGGCATTTGAAACCGTGTTCACGAAGCCGGGCCGCTACGCTTTCCGTGAGAACGTAAAATACCATGCGCACATCTTTTTCATCCACAAGGTCGCGGGGAGTCGTGGTACTGTTGCCGATACTTTTGATGACCGAGTCCTCGCCGAAATTGGCTACGGGGGAATCGTCCCTGCCGTTTGCAAAATCGTGGAGTACGGCGCCCCACTTGCCCAGCGCGCCGGTAAGACAGCGCACATCCGTTTGGGCAAGGTCGCCTATGGTCAAAATGTTCTTATGGTTCAGCTTTCTGCGGGTGGCGCGACCCACGTAAAGCAGTTCCTGGACGGGCAGAGGCCACACCTTCTCCTTATAGTTTAACATGGAAATGACGGTGGTTGCATCGGGTTTTTTCATATCCGAACCGAGTTTTGCAAATACTTTGTTGAAACTGACTCCAACCGATGCGGTAATACCCAGCTCGGTTTTGATGCGTTCGCGGATTCGGTTTGCGATTGCCTCTCCATCGCCGAAAAGCGTCCGGCTTCCGGTGACGTCCAGCCAGGCCTCGTCGAGACCGAAAGGTTCGATACGGCTTGCATAATCCGCATAGATCTTCCTTACCAGGCGGGCAAAATCCAAATACAGCGAGAAGTTTGGCGGGAGCACAACCAGATCCGGACATTTCAGGCGGGCCTGCCATATCGCCTCGCCCGTCATGATGCCGGCAGCCTTGGCAGAATAGTTTTTGGCCAGAACGATCCCGTGACGCAGGGATGGATCGCCGCATACAGCCAGCGGCTTTTCGCGCAGTTCGGGGCGGTACAGGCATTCCACCGACGCATAAAAATTATTCAGATCAGAATGCAAAACAGACCGCGTTTCCATTTTGGCAAAATCGTCCTTTCAAAAGTATAGTATTTCCTTTGGTGTTTCGATTATAGCATCGTAATCCCATTGATGCAACGGAAACAAATGGAAAATATCCTATAAATGCAACGAAAAATGGCGGTATGTTTGCTGATTCATGGAAAGATGTTATAATGGCTGTAAGCGCTTAAGCGGCGTGTTAGGCAGGAGGACGAAAGGGAAATGAACTCACCTTGGGTTTTTGTTGTTTTAATAATCGTTGCACTGATTTCGCTGATGATGAGGCTGAGGGTGGTACAGAGACGCAACAGAAATTACAGCAGATCCGGTATCAAAACAAATTTTGGCAGGCCTTATTTTGACAGGCGCAACAGCCTTGAATACCACGTATCCTGCCTGCTGAAAGAGCTCGAAGGGGAAAAAAGGACGCTTTCAAACCTCCGCATACCGTATGGAGATGGGACTGATGCGGCAATCGATCTTCTGATGGCGCATACGACCGGCCTTTATGTGTTTCTGTTTAAAGACTACGGCGGCCGGATGGCGGGGGACGAGGTGGATGCAGAATGGATACTGACTTTCCCAAACGGCAGAAAGGAAACATTCCCAAATCCGGTAAGACTGGCGGGCATCTCTGTGCGGGCGCTGAAGGCTAAGCTCGGGGATATGCGGGACATACCCTGCTGCGTATATCTTATCTTCGGAGACCGCTGCCAGATGCATAATATTACGGATACTTCCCTGAATGCCAAAACGCTCAAAAAAAACGAGCTGGAACCGGCCCTCAGGGAGGATATCGCGGAGGGGCGCTGCACGCTCTCCAACCAGGAATTAGACGAAATATACCAACGGATAAAAGGTTATTCGCGCGGCAATCTGAAAATATATTATTAAATATAAATTGAAAAAAAACAGCTCGAATATTATTATAATATTAGAAATAATATTAGAAAAAAATATTTGGGGCAGGCGGCCGGATCAGGGTTGTAGCCGCGCGGAGAGGGGAAAAGATGCTGAAAAAAAAGGAATGGCTTGAGCCGGTGGTCAAACAGGAAGAATTGCTGGTGTTCGATAAGTTTGACAGGGAAGACGTACTGGCTCTCGGTTTAAGAATCATCGATCTTGCGAAAACCAGGTACGGCCACGGTGTGGCTGTCCGCATTGTATCGGATGGAGCCACTACTTTTTATCATATGATGGATGGTTCTTCACTTGAAAATAATTGGTGGATAAATAAAAAGTTGAATACATGCCAAAAAACAGGCGTAAGCTCCATGAGGGCGGCCCTGGAGTTCGAATTTGGGGTAAGGAAACCCGAGGAATGGACTCGCAACGAAGGAAATTACGTGCTGTGCGGCGGCTGCATGCCGGTAAGGCTGAAGAACGGCGAGATTGCCGGATATGCGTTGGTATCCGCGCTGCCTCATGAAAAAGACCATCAGCTCCTGGCCGACGCCATGGCGGAATACCTGGGAGTTAAGATTCCCTCTATCATTTAGCCGGAGGTTTTGTGATGCTGTTCTGGAAACGGAAGGAAGTTTTTATGGGAGCTTCTCTGGAAGCGTATGCCGCCGTGCGCCAAAAACTCGCCGCGGCGGGTATCCGTTATGATATAAAAGCGGTAAACCGTTTTGGTTCTCTTGGGGGCGGCGGCGCGACCAACTATTCCAGGGCAATAGTAAGTTCCATGGGCCAGCGTACCGAATATATGAACCTGTTTTATGTGTATGTGGATAAAAAAAATTACGACAGGGCAATGCAGGTCATCAATACGCCCGAGAAATAAACGATGAAAACCGTCCGCGGCTGCGGGCGGTTCTTTTATGAACGGCCTTTCAATACTACTGAATCATAGCCTGCAAGCATATATAAGGAAAATTAACAGAAAACGGTTGACATATATCGATCATCTATATAATATTATATGTAGATGATCGATATATAAGGGGGTGGAGAAAATAAAGATCGATAAAAGCCTGTTGGCTGGAAGCACGTCGCTGTTGATACTGAAGCTGCTCGAAGAATCGGATATGTATGGATATCAGATGATTGAGACTCTTTCGGCAAGATCGGAAAAGGTATTTGAACTGAAGGCGGGCACGCTGTATCCGCTGTTGCATACGCTTGAGCAAAAAGGGCTGGTGGATGCATACGAAAAAGAAGAAGCCGCCCGTGTGAGAAGATATTACAGTCTTACGCGCAAAGGAAAGCATTATTTGCACGAAAAGGAAGCCGAATGGCGGGAATACGCATCGGCGGTCAACCGTGTATTGGGAGGGTTCAGAAATGCAGAAGGCGTTTGAAGAATATATCGGCCAGGTATGCCAGCAGGTACGCTGCAAAAAAGCGCACGAGGGCATTCGGGAAGAGCTTTTAAGCCATCTGGAAGACCAGGCGGAGGCATATACGGCGGTACGCGGGATGGACCCGGAGAAAGCGCAGGAGGAAGCCGTACGGCAGATGGGCGATCCGGTGCTTGTGGGGGGACAACTGGACGCGGCGCACCGCCCAAGGCCGGAATGGTCTGTACTGACGCTTGCGTTTCTGCTGATGGCGGGTGGCATAGTATTGCAGGTACTGGTGCTCTCGGGCTCACGTTTTCAGCAGGAACTTGACTGGATGGCCTACGGTATTCCGGTCGGGGCGGTTGCATTATTGATTATCTATTTTCTGGACTACACCATGTTGGCAAAAATGCCGCTGCTTGCTTTTTTAGGTATTGCAGGAGTGTGCTTTTTGCTGCTTCTCAGGTTTAAAGGGGCACACGGCTTGATTACTCCCTATGTCAGCTATATAGCGCTGCTGTTTGTACCGGCATTCTGCGGCATATTATACAGCCAAAAAGGAAAGAAATATACCGGCGTTTTGGTTTGTATCCTCTTTATGGCGGTGCCAGCCGTGATATGTATGGCTGCGCCTAATTATACAACATTGGCAATCGTGTTTGCCTCCTGCGTGATACTGCTTCTTGCGGCTGTGGTGAAAAATTGGTTTTGCGGAAAAAAACTTATTTTGGTGCTTATGCTGGCCATTCCCGTCGCGGTATTTGCTTTTGCATATATTTTTTCTTCCACCGGTATGTTTATGCTAGAGCGTTTTATCCATCTTTTTGATACTTCCGGCAGCTTTTTTATGAGTAAAGTTAAAGATACTTTAGCCGGAGCTCAATGGGTTGGCATGACGTACGCTTGGCCATTCGATGAATCGTTTGCGCTAAGCATGTCTTTATGGCAGGGCGACCTGATGCTGACGGCGATAATAGGCTTATACGGCTGGTGTGCCGGACTGGCTGTGATCGTTGGGATCGCGCTGCTGGTATGGCGGCTTTTTGCAGCGGCATGCAGGCAAAAGAACACACTTGGTTTTTTTGTATGCCTGTCGGTGGCCATTTTGATAGCGTTTCAGAGTATTGTTTTTATTATGGTGAATACCGGACTGATGATGGTGGGGGTACTCTCTTTGCCTCTTATGCTGGGGGGCGGCACAAACCTGGCCGTCAATATGTGTCTGGTAGGGTTGTTTTTATCGGCTTACAAATACAACGGGATCGTCAGCGATAAAATAATAATGAAACGCAAAATGATTGCGTAATACTGTCTTCTGAATCATAAAAAGAATATGGCTTCTGGCGAAAGAAAACCTAAATTATGGGTTTTCTTTTAGGTTCCTTTTCTTTTTTCTAAAAGAAAAGGAACAATTATTTTATTATCTGCTTTCCGGAACATAAAGGGCACACGGCCATGCAAATGCCGCACACCGCGCCGCGGCCGATGTCGCGGTAAGCTTTTTTCATATAATTGCTGCATTTTTTTGCATCCAGAAGTTCGTCCCGAGGGACGCCCGGTTCCCAGGACGTGCCGGTCAGCGCGCCGCAGGGGCATTTTTGGACGCAGATTCCGCAATTTATGCAGGGATTTTCGCACATTGACCCGGCCTTGACAGGGTAATCCGTCAGCACGGTTGAAAGGCGCAGCGCGGGGCCGTGTTTGTTTGAAACAAACAACGCGTTCTGGCCGATGCCGCCAAGCCCAGAGAGCACCGCGGCCATTTTGTGTGAAAAAAGCGCCCGGATCCCGTCCGAGTCCACGGTCTGTGAGGCGGGGACGTATACCGCATTATATCCGCCGCTCTCTATTTCCAGCACGAGGCGGAGCGCCGTCTGGTCCAAAAAGGCGTTTGTCGTACGGTAAGTATGAAAATAAGTATGAGTAGGCCCTTCCTCTATAGATGCTACTATCGGTTTGGGAAGCGGAACGCCCAGGCTGACCGCGTAGGGAAGATGGGGAAAAGGGCGGTACCGGGGAGGTATTTCGCAAAAACCGAAATGATCGATCCCTGATTCGTTCAGAAATTTTTCTATTGTATCCATCAGCCTTTTATGATAACCCCAATCAGTTCCAGCGGTTCTTCGCCCGCGCAGCGGATGGAGTGGCTGCCGTTCATTGTTGCGCAGGAATCTCCGGCCTCAAGCTCTATCCGTTTGCCGTTATCGGTCATCTCTGCCCGGCCTGAAAGGATATAGAATATTTCCGCTTCGCCCGTGTGTTCATGCTCCCCAATCGAGCAGCCCGGTTCAATGGTGATGCGGGCAATCATCCTGCAGTTGGCCGGCAGATTTTCGTTTTGCAGGATATGGTGGATAAGGATGCTTCCGTCTCCGCCCCGCATATGTTCCCTTATCTGGTCGATCTGGTCAGTTTTCGCTATCTTCATAACTTTTCCTCCCGTGTATCCCGTTTTTTCCAGTATAGTGCATATAGAAATCATTTTCAACGTTCATGTTGCCGGCAAAAACCCGTTGCCTGAGTTATTTTTCCGCTCAAGCAATTCAACTTTTAAAATTTACTGTGCAAAAAAAGGATTTATATGATATGTGTCGAATTATTAAATCAGCAGCAACTTAACCGATTAAGCATAACCGGTTTTTGATATATTTTTAAAAAATATTATTCATAACAGCTTAGAATGCTTAGGCATTTTATCATTTTTTGGATTTTAATAAAAAATATAATAAGGAGGATACGACTATGGCCATTCATCTTGGCATGCATGCGGACAACTGGAGGGAGCGTTCGGGCAGTTTTGAGCTGGCGCTGGAGTCCGCAGTTCTGCACAAACTGGAACACATTGAGGCGGGGATGATTCACGGAAATTATTTTATCAGCGCAATGGGGTATGAACCCAGTCTCTCCACCGAACAAAACCCGATGGCTATCCGCCGGCTGGTGGAAAGCAAGGGGATCCGTATATCCATGGTGGACGGTTCTTTCCCGATGATGGGACCCAGGGGAGCATTCTACGGCGTGCAGTATTGCTGCCAGTCCATCCGTTTTGCACACGATCTGGGCTGTCCCAAGGTTGACAGTACGGATTCGGGCAAGGAACTGGATATGCCCAGAGACGAAGTGTATAAAATCACAGTTATGAACTATACGGAAATATTAAAATGGGCTGAAGATTATAAAATAATCGTTTGTGTGGAGCCGCACGGACCTTATACCGGAGATCCCGATTTCATGATCAAACTGATGAAACATTTCGACAGCGAATACCTGCGCGTGAACTTTGATACGGGAAACACATTCATTCAGGGACATACCCCGGTTGAATATCTGAAATTCTTGGGCAAGTACGTTGTATCCTCGCATATAAAGGATGTGGATGCAGGCCTCGCCGCTGCGGTACGCGGGGAGGAAACGGGGATCCCGTGTTCGCCCGTGTATATCGGACAGGGCGTGAACGCAGAAAATATCCGGGATTGCTTCAAATACTGGAAGGAAACCGGATGGGACGGGGATGTTTCCATTGAATGCAACGGCAGCGAAGAGAACATTGCAAAGAGCGTAGAGTGGCTGCGCAATGTAATAGCAGAATAATTCAGTTTTCAATACGGTTTAAGATTTAAAGAGAGGTATTCGCGGCGGATTCTTGGGGGGAAACCGCCGGGTGAATATCTTTCTTTATTTTTTCTCCTGCGTTTTTGTTCAATTTTTCAGGAAAGGCATATTCACGCTATGAAAGGCATAAATTTCTTTAAGCATGTATGTTTTAATGATTTAATCAAGCGCAATTGACTTAAAAAAAGAGTATGTAATTATTTGTTAAATCCATTGGAATAAATATTTAAACAAATACTCTTTACACAAAAACAGATACGGTTACACAAAAGCAAATATAACAGCCGCATTTTTTTGTGTCACTCAAAAGCACATAAGTAAAGCAGGTTATAATTTCCCGGAGAAAAGTATCCGCATTATTTATTACAAAAGGTGTCAATAAAACAGGAATTTTGGCAGACGCTTCTTTCGTATTGCTTATTTTTAAAAATTAAACGGAGGTTGTTTTATATGGAAACGGTAAGAATCGGCGTTATCGGCCTGGGATGGTTCGGCGAGATGCATGTGGATACCTACCGTGGCGTTCACGGGGCAAAGGTTATTGCAGTATGCACCCGCAGGCCGGACCGGCTGGCGGAAGTCGCTCAAAAATATGATGTCCCGAAAACATACAGGGATTACAATGATCTTCTGGCCGACCCGGAGGTGGACGCGGTATCTATCTGTACGCACGCAAAAGACCATTTGGCGCCTATGCTGGCGGCGATGCGTTCCGGGAAGCATGTACTCCTGGAAAAGCCGATGTCTGTGAGCCCGGAGGAATGCAGCCAAATCCTTGCGGCGTCCAAAAGCTGCAACCAGAATCTGATGGTGGGGCATATTTGCCGGTTTGAAAACAATTACGCCATCGCGAGGGAGGAGATCAGAAACGGGCGCATAGGCGATATCCTGTCCATTTACAGCCGCAGGAACGTGGGCGCCGCGCGCGCGAATTCACATTTATTCGTGGTGTCATCCATAAGCGGCGACGCTGTGCATGACATTGACATCATGAACTGGATGGTGGGAGCCAGGGCAAAAAGCGTGTATGCGATGGCGCGTACCGCTGCGGACGTGCCTAATCCGGACGTCGGCTGGGTCAATATAAAATATGCAAACGGTTCCTTGGGCGTTGCCGAAAGCCAGTGGACGCTGCCCGGCGGATCGCCGTACGCCATCGATCAAAAAATGGAGATCATGGGCACCAGGGGCGTTATTTACATCTGCGATCCGGCCCAGCCGTTGGTGATAGACGACGGAACGCGGCGTGAAATCCCGGATACGGTATACTGGCCGGTTGTACACGGACGGCGGGCGGGGGCGCTGCACACCGAACTGCAGTATTTTGTGGACTGCATTATAAAAGGCGTAAAGCCCAATATCACCACCCTGGAGGAATCCGGGGAAGTGATCCGTATATGCACGGTCGCCGAGGAATCCGCGCGAACCGACAGGGTAATCATGCTCTGAATCGGAAGGAGAAAAGGTATGGATGCAAGACTTTCCATTCCCGGATGGGAATATGATCAACGGATAGCAAACGTGCAGAAGGAGATGGCGCGGGAGGAGATAGATGTTCTTATCGCGCACGCCTGCGAATGCGAATCGGCCAATGTGCGGTATCTTACCAACTTTTGGGCGGTATTTGATTTTGCCGGGGTGTTGGTGCCCAGGGAAGGAAAGCCCATACTCTTGACCGGCGGCCCGGAATCCTATGATTTTGCAAAAGAATTTGCCCGGATCGACGATTCCGGGTGCATCCGCTTTATGTGGAAACCGGCGCTCCCGAGTTTGACAAACCGTCGGACGCGTATGATTTTACAATGATATTAAAGGAGCTTCGTGCACGGTTTCCCATTAAAAAAATCGGCGTTGCAAACCCCAATATCATGCCCTGGAAGATCATGCAGGATCTTCAAAGGGGCGCCGGTCCGGGCGTAATATTCAAAGACGCGCAGGATACAATTATGCGCTGCAGATGGAACAAGAGCGAAAATGAGATCGCTTTGCTGAAGGAAGCCTACCGCATTACAGAGCAGGGCGTCATAAAAGCGATTGATTTTATCCGCCCGGGCGTGCGCGAATGGGAAGTGGAGGCGGCCTGGAGGAGCGAAATTTACAAACTGGGGGCCGAAGGCACTAGTTATTCCGTTTGGGTCACATCGGGTCCTTCCACCTTCCAGAGCCTGTGCAAATCCACCGACCGGGTTATAGAAAGGGGCAGCATGGTGCAGCTTTCCCTGGGCGCAAAATACGGCGGATACTGCGGGAACATATGCAGGGGGATCGTGCTTGGTCAAATTCCAAAGAGGCATATCCGCATGATGCAGGTCTGCCTGGATTGCATGAATGACACGATAGCAATGATGCGCCCGGGCGCGGCGTTTGCGGAGGTTTATGAAAAGTTTATGGCAAAACTGAAAAACAACGGATTTGAGGGCTTAAACCTTTACGGACCGGCGCATGGAACCGGAATGCAGGAAGTGGACGGTCCGTGGGTGGATAACCGCGGGGACATGGTTTTCAAGCCGGGTATGGTTTTTAATGTGGATATTTGGGTCGCGGACGGTCTATACGGCATCCGTTACGAGGACGGCGTTCTGGTAACGGAAAGAGGTCTGGAGCAGCTGTCCGGTTTTGGAAGAGAGATTATATACAGGTAGCGTTATGAACAAGGAAATGGAAGATTTGAAGGAGCGCTTAACCAGCCTGACGCGGGATCTGGTGGATATTCCGACCGAAAATAATCCGCCGGACGGGGATGAAGCCGCCGCCCAGGCATATGTGGAAAAACTTCTGGGCGGAATGGGCTTCCGGTTGGACGTGTTTTCCCCTGTGGAGATCAGCGGATTCGAACAAAATCCCGCGTTTTTGCACGGAAGGAACCTTAATCTCCGTAAGGATGTGGTAGGCGTATGGAAAGGATCGGGAGGCGGAAAATCCGTTGTGCTGTCCGGGCACATGGATGTGGCCCCAAGGGAACCTCTCCCCTGGAAGGAATGCGAGCCGTTCCGAAGCGTGGTAAAAAACGGCAGGATATACGGAAGGGGATCATGCGATATGAAGGGCGGATTCGCCTGCGCCGCGGCCGCGGTCGAACTGCTGCGTGAGAGCGGGTTTACCCCCCGCGGGGATGTGATCGTTGAAAGCGTGGTGGATGAGGAATATGCCAGCGGAAACGGCACTATCGCGTCTCGTTTCCGCGGATACAACGCGGATTTTGCCGTGGTTTTGGAGCCGAGCGGCCTCAGAATATGTCCGGCAAACGTGGGGGGCGTGATGGTGCGCATAGAGATCAGCGGCCAGGCCGGTATGCCGTATACCGGAGAAAAGACGTTCAATATCGCCTACGCCCTGGGGCATATGCTGCGTCTGCTGGAAGAGCTGGAAAGAAAACGGGAGGAAGCTGAATGCCCGCCTCTGTGGCATTCGGCTCTGCAGAAACGGAAGATGGTCGTTACAAAGGTAAAAGCGGGAGAGGTCAAACCCCACGGGCAACTGGGCGCGCCTATCGACGCCTGGGTAGAGGTATCGGTGCAGACGTATCCGGGGGAAACGCCCCAAACCGTGCTCAAAGAGCTGAATGATTTTATCCGCCCGCGTTTTAAATCTTCCGCCGTCTTACGGATTACGCCGCTGTATCACTATGTGGAACCGGCCGATACGCCGCCGGAACATCCGGGGGTCAGGAAAATCGCGGAATGCGCCAAAAAATATATTCCCGAAGTGCAGATATCCTGCGCGCCCTTTCCCTGCGACCTGTTTGCGTTTCAGAAATACGGTGGTACGCCGGGCGTGATATTCGGCCCCATTGGCGGCAATCTGCACGGCCCGGACGAATGGGTGGATATAGAAAGTATGAAAAATGTGACGCTTGCGCTTGCGGACTTTATCCGCTTATGGTGCGGGCAGAATGAATCTTATTCGTATGGATTCGGCATAGAAGCCGGGTTAAATAAAAAAGAAAATAAGGAGGAATCGATTGATGAAAAAATTTGTAGCGATCCTGATCGCGGTTTTAATGGCTGCAGTTCTTCTGGCAGCCTGTTCAACCCCGGATAACGCAGCATCCGAACCGACGACTGCAGCCGCTTCGCAGGCCGAAACTCCGGCGCCTTCCGTGGCGGCGTCCGAGGCTGCCAGCGAAGCGCCGTCCGAGGCTGCCGCAAGTCCTGAGGCGCCCAAATCCGACCTTGTGTTTGCCGACCTGGCTTATGACATGTCGGACGTATGGAACCAGTTTGACGTTGAGGCTTTTCAGTGGGCGGCCCAGCAAAAAGGCGTGACCGTGAAGGTTTCGGATGCGCAGAATGATCCTGAAAAACAGGTTTCGCAGGCGCAGGAGTTCATCAACCAGGGCGTCGACGGCATGGTCGTATTCCCCTGCACACCTGAAAGTGCTGCCACAATCGTCCGTATGTGCAGTGAAGCGGACATTCCAATTTCAATTGAGAACATCTTCCTGTCTGATGCGGCTGCCGCAGATGTGGTCGGACAGGTAGCCTGCCAGTACAGGGATATCGGCTATGCCGCAATCAAATACGCCGCGGACACATTCCCGGGCTGCAAACTGCTCTATGTGCATGGCGGAGCCGGAATGGGCGTTTACGAAGATTATAAGATCGGCGTAGACAAGGCTTTGGAAGAATTCAAAGACAAGGTGACCATGGTTGGCCTGATCGACGGAAAATGGGAGACCGAGGCTGCCCAGAATGTGACCCAGGACTTCATTACTTCCGGAAAATCTGAGTTCGATATTGTATTTGCCAACAATGGTATGGAGGCCGTCGGAGTATTCAACGCGCTGAAAGACAACGGAATGGAAGACATTCCGATCATCTCCACGGGCGGTTCTATGGAAGATCTGGCAATGATGCAAAAAGGAACGGAATATGCAAACATGACCGCGCCTGTAAATATCCAGGGCTTAATCTCCTTTAGGTTCCTGTGGCAGGCAGCGAACGGCGTCACGATCACAGAGAATAAGATCCCGCTGCCTATCATTCCGATCGATCAGAAAAACATTAACGAGTGGATCAAATGGGACGATTATCAGGCGGCATACGATTATATCGGCGGAATTACGCCGTGACGGATTCTTCAAGATATTCACCTGAAATTTCACATGATTTCGGGTGCCTTTAAAACGGTTGGCGCGCCGCTCCTGGAAGCGGCCGCCAGCTGCAATATTTATTCAAAGTAGGTGATGCTGGATGACTGAAAAACCGGTCATAGAGATGATCGATATCGTAAAGACCTTTCCCGGCGTCCGGGCGCTTGATAATATGTCCCTGGATCTGTATCCGGGGGAGATCCATTGCCTGGTAGGGGAGAACGGCGCGGGTAAATCCACACTGATGAAGGTGCTTTCGGGCGCATACAAGCCGGACGGCGGGCAGATCAGAGTTTTCGGGAAGGAATATAAATTCATTACCTCAGGCCTGTCCAGGGAACTTGGAATCAATATCATTTATCAGGAAAATTTACTGGTACCATGGATGAATATTATTGAAAATATATTTATCGGGCAGGAAATTACAAAAAAAGGTTTTATGGATTTTGAAAGCGAATTTAGACAAGCAAAGGCGCTGTGCGATTCGCTTGGCATAAAACTGAATTTATACAAAACAATAGACAAGTTGAGCGTTGCCGAACAGCAGTTTGTGAAAATTTTAAAGGCGCTGAGCACACAGCCCAAGGTATTGATCATGGATGAGCCGACTTCCATGTTTAACGTTGAGGACGCAAGCCGTGTTTTGGACATGGTGGAGCGTATAGCCAAAAACGGCGTAAGCGTTATGTATATATCCCATACTTTATCGGAAGTGAAAAGAATCGCGGACCGGATCACGGTGATCCGGGATGGCGCGCACATCCGCACCTATGACAATTCAAAAAAAGATGTGGACCTGGACCATGTGGTGAGCGATATGGTCGGACGGGAAGCTTCCATGTTTTATGAAAAAGAATATCACGAGATAGGAGAAACGTACTTTGAAGTTATTGATTTAATGGTATCTCCGGATTCAAAGCCCGTCAGTTTTTATATCCGCCGCGGCGAGATTTTGGGAATGGCGGGCATGGTAGGCTCGGGCCGGACAGAAATCGCCAACGCCATTGTGGGCGCAAACCGTAAATACGGAGGAAAGCTCGTCTTAGACGGACGGGAACTTTCAATTGACAGTCCTGTTGACAGCATACGGTATAAAATCGCGTATATCACGGAAGACCGCCAGAAACGGGGGCTGATGCTGATCGCCCCTATTGCCGAGAACCTTTCAGTAGTAGGACTGCAGACCAAAATAAAAGGCGCTTTCATCAACGTACGTAATATTGTTCCAATGCTCAGGGGCGTGATCGAAGGCCTTAAGATCAGGATGGCGTCCCCCATGCAGGCGGTAAAAAATCTGTCGGGCGGCAACCAGCAGAAGGTAGTGCTGGGAAAATGGCTGTTTACCGAATCGGATGTGTTTATATTTGACGAACCGACCCGCGGAATCGACGTGAATGCAAAATCCGAGTTTTACAAGATCATGACCCGGCTGGCCGGCGAGGGGAAATCGATTTTAATGATCTCTTCGGATATGCCCGAGCTGATATCCATGAGCGACCGTGTTGTGGTTGTCCGCAAAGGAGAAATCAGCGCGATACTGGAAAAAGACCAGATATCTGAGAATTCGATAATAAGACACGCTTTGGAGGTAAAAAAAGATGAAGAGAGAGCTGGATGATAGCCTTGTTCTCAGGCAAAGGCAGAGCGCAAGTGAAATATTGAGGGACCAAAAAGTAATACTCCTGATATTGATCGTTGCGATCGCCGTAGTGGTGGGACTCATAAACAACCGGTTTTTTGCGGTAAAAAACCTGGTATCCATATTCCAGGCAATTGCCGTCGGCGGCGTTCTCACCATGTCTATGGCTATGCTTCTTTTAAGCGGCGGCCTGGATCTGTCCATCGGCAATATCATGATTCTGGCGGGCTGCACGATGTCCATGCTGCTGACGGGCGGCTCGCAGACGGCTTCTTATGCGCCTGATTCGGACATAACGGGGCAGGAGGCTATTGCGGGCGGACTCACAACGCTGCCTGTCGCGGTATTGGCGGGTTTTGCGGTGGCCATAGGATGTGGGGCGCTGAACGGGTTTATTGTCTCAAAAAGCAAATGCATGCCGCTTATTATTACGCTGGGCATGAGCAATGTGTATTACGGCCTGGCGCTCCTGATGACGGGCGGCCAGTTCCTTTCGTTCAACCTATCCTTTGAAGCTCTAAGGGTCCTGAAAATCGCGGAGGTCATACCGGTGACTCTGATCATATTCATAGGACTGGTATTTGTCGCCTGGCTGCTCATAAACCGTACGAAATACGGACGCAGGATTGTTGCGATCGGCGGAAACGAGGAAAATGCGCGCCTCTCCGGTATCAAGGTGGATAAATACAAGATCCTGACCTATATGATCAGCGGCATATTCTGCGGAATCGCCTCCATATTGTATGCGTCCCGCCTGGATTCCATCACGGCCGGCGGCGGGAATGGGTATGAACTGACGGCGCTTTCCGCGGCAATCATCGGCGGCGTAACGTTCGACGGCGGCAAGGGAAGCGTTATCGGCGCATTTTTGGGTATGGTTTTCATGGGGCTTGTCGCCAACGCGATGAATATTTTAAACATCGATTCCTACGTACAGATCAGCATCAACGGCGTAATTGTGGTGGTAGCTGTGATCATCAGCAACCTCGATAATCTGCGCCGCAAATAAAAAGGAGGAAAATGAAGTGAAAAACATTTTTGCGGGACATACCAATTCCTATCACGGCTTCACATTGGAACAAGCGCTTTCGGGAATCAGCCGGGCGGGCTTTCAATATGTGGAACTCTCTGCGGTCCGCGGATGGACAGAGCATGTGATGCCGGATATGAACGATGAAGAAAAGAACCGTGCGAGGGATCTTCTTCAAAAATACGGCCTTACGCCCATCGGCCTTTCGGGCCACTGCAACTTGATGGACGGATCCCGTCTTGCGGATTTTGAACGCAATATCGGACTGGCCGCCGAATTCGGCTGCAAATATGTCATATCCTCCACCGGCGAGGCGCATTTCGGAAAGGACGAGGTTTTTACCGACGAAGGGCTGGTGAAAAACATCCAGAAAGTGATCCCGGCGCTGGAAAAGCACGGCCTTGCAATGGTGCTGGAGATCCAC
Organism: Bacillota bacterium; assembly: GCA_023393165.1. Taxonomy (GTDB): domain Bacteria; phylum Bacillota; class Clostridia; order Christensenellales; family Christensenellaceae; genus JAEYKI01. Next base: position 278,977 of record JAEWMJ010000006.1, read on the forward strand.
GGGGAACACAACACGGGGGAAAAGATGTACGCGCTCACCCAAAAGGTAAATTCTCCGCTGGTGGCAATTAATTACGATACGGCAAACGTGTTTTATTTCGGCGGAAAACTGCCTGCCGACGACGTCAAAACCTGTGCTACGGGCGTGAGTTATGTGCATCTGAAAGACAAGAAAGGCCCGCAGAAGGAATGGAATTTCCCGGGAGTTGGAAACGGAGAACTTCCGCTTGCCGCTTTCATGGATTATATGGACGCGCAGGGGTACGGGGGACCCTATTCCGTGGAAATAGAATATACGCAGGACTTCTGCATGCGGGATAAGGACCGTCCGGGCGATATCGGCGTGGCGGACAAAGAAATGGCGGATTCGTACGCGTATTTAAAAAAGCTTGGTCGTGTGGATTAGGCATAAAATAAAACTATTCAGGAAAAGGCGGAATGATCATGAATATATTAGGGATCGGGAGCCATCCCGACGATTTGGAGATCGGCTGCGGCGGAACGCTGGCCAAATATGCAAAAATGGGGCATAAGGTATTTATGTGCCATATTGCAAACGGAAATTTGGGGCATATGGTATTGGAACCGGAAGAACTGGCTAAAGTGCGGGAAAAGGAAGCGGAGCGCGCGGCGGCGGTGATAGGCGCGGAGGCCATCGGCCTTAATGTGGGGGATATGCAGGTGGAGTCCTCCGACAAGGAGATCCGTAGGAAGCTGATAGAGATGGTGCGTTATGCGAAGGCAGACCTCATTATCACGCACAATCCGGACGATTACATGCGGGACCATATGGAAGCGTGCAAGTTTGCCTGCGACGTCTCTTTCGGCGCCACAGTAAAACATATTGTAACGGAATCGCCCTTTATTACGAATTTTCCGCCGGTATTCTATATGGATACCCTGGCGGGGATCGGATTTATTCCTACCGAATATGTGGACATTACGGAAGAGATGGAAAAAAAGCTTTCGGCGGTCGCCTGCCATGAAAGCCAGGTCAAATGGATGCTGGAGCACGACCGGATCGATTTTCTGGATTTTGTCCGCACCTGCAACAAATACAGGGGGCTGCAGGCAGGCGTGCCCTTTGCCGAGGGTTTCCGCCAGTATGCGGGGTGGCCGAGGTTCAGGACGCATAGGCTCTTGCCGTAGAAAGAAATGGATGGTGTGAATATGGATTTATTATCGACCATAAAGGGATCCAATATGGAAAACTATTTCCCACGCGGATGGGACCTTAAAAAACTGGACGAATGCGCGTCGCATGGACCCGCGGAGGTCCTGGACCGGCAGGATTTCTGGCATAAGGATTTTACGCCCGTACTGTGCGAAGACGATACGGTATTCGGCGTCAAGATGGGGCATGAGATCGCGCTTGCCGTCAAAAAGGCAAAAAACGAAGGCAAAAAACTGGCGCTCATATTGCCGGTAGGCCCTATGGGCATGTACAGGTGGGCGGTGTATTTCCTCAGGGAATGGAATGTGGACTTAAGGCATGTGTATGGATTTAATATGGACGAATGGTCGGATTCGGAAGGCAATACGCTGGATCCAAAAGAAAAAGGCTCTTTCCAGAATGCCATGGAAGAAGCATTCTACGGTCCTCTTAAAGAACTGACCGTCCCTTTGGAGCAGCGCAATTTTGCCACGCGCCGGAATCTGCCCGCATACGCGGAAAAGATAGCAAATCTTAAAGCGAAGGGCGCGGACTTGGTGACGGTGTTCGGCGTCGGACGGTGCTTTCATATCGCTTTTTGGGAGCCGCATTTCGCGGAGGAATTTGGAAGCGCGGAGGAATGGAAAAAGCAGACGCACAGGCTGGGCGCGCGCCTTAATCCCATGACCGTCGAGCAGAACGCGCTGCACAGTTTCAAGAGCAGGATCACGCTTGTCCCCGCGTTTGCAAACACCATAGGACCGGGGCTGTTCCTTCAGTCCGACCGGATCATTGGCGGATGCGACGGCGCTTACAACCGCGGGATGATCTGGCAGGGAATGTCGTTCTGGGCAACGCTCCGGTACGGACCGGATATATGGGTTCCATCCAGCTTTATGCCCACAATGCCCGGAAAACTTTTCTTTTTGAAAGAACTTGCCGGCCCGCTGAACGCGGACTGCAACTGACGCTGTGAAAGGATGTGATTATATATGGTCAACGTTGCGATCATCGGAACGGGATTTATCGGAAACGCGCATGCGTCTGCCTGCCGCAATTCAGGAGCGCTGCGTTTGGCCGCGATTTGCGATATAAACGAAGAAGCCGGCAGGATGGCCGCGCAGGAATACGGATGCGCGTATTACGGCGACGCGGAGGAAATGCTGAAAAAAGAAAAGCCGGATATTGCGGATATCTGCCTGCCTACATTCCTTCATGAGAAATTCGTGCTGTTGGCGGCGGAGTACGGGATAAACGTCATCTGCGAAAAACCCGTTACCTTGACGCTTGAGTCTATGGACAGGATGCTGAACGCCACAAGGGCGGCTGGCGTAAAATTTATGGTTGCCCAGGTCGTCCGCTTCTGGCCCGAATATGTGGAAATCAAAAAGCTTTATGACACGGGCGCATTCGGCGAAATCAAGATGGTCTGCGCCAGCCGGCTGGCCCAGCATCCAAACTGGACCCGGTGGCACCGCGATCCCAAAAACAGCGGCGGCGGGCTTTTTGACCTGCATCTGCACGATATCGATTATTTAACCTATGTCTTTGGGGCTGTAAAAAGCGTGTACGCCGTAGGCTGGAAAAGCAAAACCGGATGCTGGAACCATGTGCAGACGTCCGTTAAGTTCAAAAACGGCGTCAACGCGGTGGCGGAGGGCGCGTTCGACATGACCGAAAAGTTCCCGTTTACCATGGCTTTCAGGATCGTCGGGGAGACGCGGACGGCGGATTTCAAACTGATTGCGGGATTTAATCTGGAGGATGTGGGAAGTTCCATCCGCGAAGCCGTACTGTATGAAAATGGCGGCAATCCGGGAAGGATCAAGGCGGATATTTCCGTGGACGCCTATCAGGCCGAACTTGAATATTTCGCCGGATGCGTAGAGAGCGGAAAACCGGTGGAAACGGTCCCGCCGGAAGCCTCCAGGGAAGTATTGCGCGTCTTGCTTGCGATTGAAGAATCGCTTGAAACGGGGAAAGTGGTAGAGCTATAAAAAACAATTTGAAAGGAGATAAAATACTATGTCTGCACAAAAATATCCAAATTTATTCAAGCCTCTTCGGATCGGTTCTATGGTCGCCAAAAACAGGATCAATTTCGAACCTACCGCAATCAGCTGCTCCAATGCCGACGGTTCGGTCAGCGAGCTGGACCTGGAGGTGTATTCGGAGATAGCAAAGGGCGGATATGCCATGATCAACATCGGCGGATGCACGCCGGATTCCAAAACGGGCCGCGTTACCGTCACAGGCGTGATTGCCGACGAGGATAACATGATACCCGGAATGACGCTGCTCGCAAACAGCATACATAAATACGGCGCGCTTGCGATTCCGCAGATACAGCACCCCGGCAGGCAGTGTCCCATGCCCAAGGGAAGCTACATGTCCACCAACGACATGGTGATAAAACTCCCGTGGTCGGCGGGCCATGAGATCGTATTTGCAAATGCGGAGGAAAAAGGAAAAGAAATAAAGGCCATGTCCACGCAGGAGATCCTGGATAACATAGAAATGTGGTCCCTTGCCGCATGGAGATGCCAGCAGGCGGGATTTGACGGCGTATGCCTGCACGCGGCGCACGGTTATCTGATGTCCGCTTTCTTAAGTCCGTATTTAAACCGCCGTATCGACCGCTTCGGCGGAAGCTTTGAAAACCGCATGCTTTATCCGCTGTCTGTGATCAAGGAGATCAAAGGAAAATGCGGAAGCGATTTCCCGGTTATCGTACGTTTCTCCGCAAACGAATGGGTGCCGGGCGGAATCGATACTAACGAGGCAATCAAAATCGCCGTTGCGCTGGAGCAGGGAGGAGCGGACGCTATCGACCTGAGCCAATGCATCCAGGAGACGCCGGGCGCCGGGTTCGATCCGATGCAGTATAACGAAGGCTGGACCATTTATTCCGCGGAAGCCGTCAAGCCGCACGTCAATATCCCTGTGATCATAAGCCACGCGCTCCGGACTCCCGAATTCATGGAGAGCGTTATCGCGGAGGGCAAGGCGGATATGGTGGGCCAGTGCCGCCAGGCCCTTGCCGATCCTTACTGGCCGCTCAAGGTCCAGCAGGGCAGGGAGGAAAAGATCCGCAAGTGTATTTCCTGTCTGACCGGCTGCTGGCAGGAATCCTTGATGGCCAAAAAGAACATCCAGTGCGCGGTAAACCCGATCTGCGGCGATATGGATTTTTATAAAATGGATAAGAGCAAAGCCAAAAAGGCAGTCCGCATCGCCATTGTAGGCGGCGGCCCGGGCGGCATGGAGGCGGCGAGGTGGGCGGCCATGAGAGGTCATAAACCCACGATATTTGAAAAGAAGCGAGAACTTGGCGGAGCGATCCTAGGATGCTGTCTGGTTCCCGGCAAAGACAAAATGAAATGGGAGGCCGACTGGCTGCGCAATGAGATACGCGACCTGGGCGTTGAAGTAAAGCCGGGCCATGTTCCGGGTTATGAGGAGCTTTGCGGGTACGACGTGGTGCTGAATGCCACGGGCGCGGTTTCCTATGTGCCCGAGGTAAACGGTCTTGCGGAAAAAGTCGTTCCCATGGAAGCCGCGTTTGCGTGCCCGAAAGTGAGCTGTGAATTCTACCCGAAAGATAGCGGCCGAATGCCGGCAAAACTCGGGGAAAAGGTTGTGGTCTGGGGCGACCATTACGGCGCCGCGGACCTGGCCGCATATCTCGGGTCCATAGGCAAAGACGTAACCGTTGTGACGGACAGGAAGGAATTCGGCTCCAGTGTGGAAGTGATCCATATGTATGTGCTCAGAAAACGCATGGCGCAAGGCGACGCGGAAGCGCTCGATTCCAAGCCGTACAAGTACCCGGTGAAGGTATTCCAGAGCTCGACGCTTTATAATATCGGCGAAAAGGAAGTAAAAATCATCGGTAAGGACATGAATATCACGACGATTCCCGCGGACGATATCGTGACCTGCCATACAAGGCCGAATACGGAGATGGCGTCCGTGTTTGAAAAACTGGAAGCGGAAGGCATACCCGTGGTGACGATCGGGGACGCAAAGCGTCCAAGGAACCTCCATGCCGCCGTCAAGGAAGGAGCGCAGTTCATTCTTTATCTGAATCCGGATATTTTGGTAAAGAATCCAAACGATACGCTGATGGACGACCTGCCCCTGGATGTAAGAGGAATTTTTGGTTTATAAAATCTCAGATGTGGATATAAGCGGCGTGTATTTAAGGCGCGCCGCATAAAAACGCTTGTGTAAGACAGGAGGAAGAGATGAAAACAGCGGTCAGTTTTTTTACGTTTGATGAAAGGGTAAGTTTAAAGGAAGCCATGGAGCAATCCAAAAAGGCCGGCTACGACGGCGTGGAACTGATCTTAAGCGAAGAAGGCAGCCTGAATATGAAAACGACGGACCGTGAAATTGCCGGCATGAGAAAGATGGCCGGCGACATGGGCCTTTCCGTTCCAAGCGTGGGCGCATGGAACCTCTGGAGTTACAACCTGGTGAGCGACGATAAAAAAACAGCGGCGCATGCCCGCGATATTGTCAAAAAGCAGCTGGACGCCGCGGCGATTCTGGGAGCAGATACCATTCTTGTGATCCCGGGATATGTGGGAACGCCTTTTGCGCCGGGCGTCGTTTCTTACGATACGGCCTATAAACGCGCGCACGAGGCCATCGGTTCGCTGGCAGGATATGCCGAAGGTGTAAAGGTGGCTATCGGCATAGAAAACGTATGGAATAAGTTTTTGCTGTCTCCCCTTGAGATGCGCCGGTTTGTGGACGAAATTGGATCCGATTATGTGGGCGTGTATTTTGACGTGGGCAACATCATTTACATCGGTTATCCCGACCAATGGATGCGCATCCTTGGAAGCCGGATCAAAAAACTGCATTTCTGCGACTGCCGGTTAGAGGGATGCGGCCTCAATATGTTTGTGGACCTGTTTGAAGGCGATGTGGATTTTACCGCCGTGATGCATGCCGCGCGTGAGATCGGATACGACGATTGGGCAACGGTGGAATTCCTGCCCAACTATAAACGTTTTCCCTATCAGTCTGTTATCAATGCAAAGTTGTCCCTGGACATTATACTGAATATCGAGTAAAAAATTTCAGAGATCAAACAAACCTGAAACAAACAATGCAGCCAGGCGGGGTATGCTTTTGGCTTCAGACGGCCCTTGTGTAGTAAAAAATAGAAATAAAAGAAAGATATATATAAAATGTAAAAAATAAATTGTGCTTTTTGGCGGAATTTGGTATATTTATACTATCACTCAAAACCTATTTGAGGTGAATATGTTCGAGATAAAGAGCGCCAGGAGCAAGGTGAAGACAGGATTTTCGCAGCAGCAGACAAAACGGAACAATACGATGCTTCTGTTCAATTTAATACGGAAAAACAGCCCGGTCTCCAGGATCATGCTGGCGGATATGACCGGACTGTCGGCGACTACGGTATCCTTGCTGATTGAGGATCTGCTTGCAAACAGCCTGGTGCGCGAAATAGGGGAGGCGGAACCAAGCGCGCGCGGCAGGCGTCCCATCATGCTGGAGGCGAACGGGGCCGGAGGTTATTTTATTCTGGTAGAGATGACGAATACCGGGCTTATTTGCCATTTATACGATTTGAGTCTTCGGCATTTGGAACGTATGCAGTACAGGATCACGGGCACCATCAAAAAAAACGTGGCCTCGGGTTTTATCCGCCAGATGCTGGAGAAAAGGAAGATACCCGATTCCCTGCTGCTGGGGATCAACGTCATTTATCCCGGAATTGTGGACAAGGCGGCCAGGAAAATGGTTTATTCGGCCATCGTCACGACCAGTGAGCTTCTGAATGACAGCGAAGTTTTGTATCTTGAAACGCAATATCCTAACGCGCTTGTAATGGTCAGCAATTATTCCAGTGTAACGGCCTATGCCGAATATATTTTTAACGATTATAATTACGACCGCAGCCTGGTATCGGTGAATATATTCGAGGCGGTGGGCGCGGGCGCTATTTTTATAAACGAAAAGGGCGAGAGGACCATGGATTTCTCAGTCGAACTGGGGCATCTGATCATGGACAGGGAAGGGCCTGTGTGCAAATGCGGCAACAGGGGCTGCCTGGAAGCGCTGGTCGGTATCTGCAGCCTTTTTAAGAGAATCGAGCAGGAGGCCGGCGTTACCCTGGATTACAGGGACGAGTTCAACTCAAGTCAAAATGCAGAGTGCATGAAAACGGTCGCCGGACTGGCGCAGGCGGGAAATCCCGCGGTGGTCCGGATACTGGATCAGGAGGCGGAATGGATCGCCCTTGGACTCACAAACATGAACAATATCATTGATCCCGGATATATATTTATCAGCGGTACCATACGGCATCTTGGGGAGGGCTTTTTGGAACTGATCAAGGAAAAAATGAAAAAACTCAACCTGAAGCATACCGATTTTCCCAGCATCATCAGTTTCTCCAACCTGGACGAAGAGGAAAGGCTGAAGGGCGGCCTTGCCATGGTGATGGATGATATTTTCGCACTGAGCACAGAAAAATAACCTTTCAGGCCGCTGAGAAGGTCCAACTACTGTGTTATTTCTCCGTCATCCGGCACTTCGCTGCTGATTCGGGCATTATCAAGCTGAACCGCTTCATGCGGCTTTTTTACTGTTCAGGTCATAAAAAACACATAAAGGCGGCAATCCGTTTTATAGGGTACGCATTAAGCCGTGCCGTAATGTATCCATTTGCATGGGTTCGGCCGAACACGGAACCACCGGACATTCCGTCTTGCGCAGCGCATTGAGAATTGCCGGACCTGCGCAGAGGTTGCTTTGAATGATATCGCGGGGCGTAACCGCCATCATTTGGTTTAAAGATACGCCTTCAAACTTATCGCTTTTGAACGCTTCCAAAAACCACAGCGTATCGTTTCCAAGATTTTGTATATAATGCGCATAACCTACGGGAACATAACCCACGTCGCCCGCACGGTAATCAAATGTGCGCGCTCTGCTGTTGGTGCCGAATACAGTCATACGGCCAAAACCCGAAAGAAAATACTGGAATTCGTCGTTGTTGTTGTGCCAGTGGATCTCACGCATTGCGCCCGGCTTGATCTCGACCAGGGCTGCGGCTGTGGTTTTGGAGACCGGAAAGTTGGATGTATCCGCAATACGCACGCTGCCGCCTTCCGTTACGATCGGCTCTTGCGCCAGCAGCCGGTGCTTAAAGCTTTGGGGTACGGTACCATAAGGGGAACGTATCGATTCTTTTTCCAGAGGGCCGGGTACCTTGCCCTGGTAGATATAGATCTGCCCGGCGGGCATGGTTTTAAAATCGCTTTCCGGAACGCCGAAATTCGCCGCCAGCACTTCTCTGGGATAATGTGCGAACAGATCGGACAGGGAAAAGGTATTAAGGTCCGAAAAGTTTCCGTCGTCAAAAAGAAGCAAAAATTCGCAGCCGTTCTGAAGGCCTTGCAGTGAATGCGGAAGACGCGGGGGAAAGTACCAAAGATCGCCCGGACCGATATCCGTGATAAAATTCCGCCCATGCTGGTCGACCGCCGTCACGCGCGCGCTGCCTGACAGCATGATCGACCATTCCGAAGCCACGTGCCAGTGGACTTCCCGCACGCCTCCGGGCGTAAGCCGCATGTTGACGGCCGCCAGGGTGGTGTTGACGGGCAATTCGCGCGCCGTTATTTCCCTGGACCATCCGCCGTTTTTGAGTGTCATATGTGTATCAGAAAATGAAAATTTGAGATTGGGAAGCAGCCCTGCGTCTGTTTTTGGCGGGACAAGCATATCCGGGTTTTCCAGATCTCGCAGGATATCGCGCGGACCGGGATCGGTCGCGCCCGCGCCGCCTCTTATGGGCTGTGGAATAAACTCCGGGGACATTCCGGAAAACCGCCCGCATTTTACGTTATTGTTATGTATATACATAAAATCAATTCCTCCTGATATATATTGTTTCGCTTTATACGCTTTGTGCGAAGAAAGTCAATATATCATATGGAGAAAACCGGTCCCGTGACCTAATAAAATATGCATTGCCGCTATACGGTTAAAAAAACATCTCTGTACACACGGTCAGAGATGTTTTAGATTTTTGTTTTTTATTTTGCTTTTCTTCTGGCTGCATCTTCCGCCCGGTCGGATCCGTTCCGCATGTTCTCAAATGCGCTGTATATCATCAGTTTGATGCGGTTGATCTGGTTGACTTCGCTTGCGCCGGGGTCATAGTCCACCGGGATGATGTTGGCCTGCGGATGCTGGCGGCGGATCTCCTTGATCATGCCTTTACCCATTACGTGGTTGGGCAGGCATGCGAAGGGCTGCACGCATATGATGTTGGGCGCGCCCATTTCAATAAGCTCCAGCATTTCGGCTGTCAGCAGCCATCCTTCACCCGTGCAGTTGCCTACGGAAAGCACGCTTTCCGCGCGGCGCGCGACGTCCCTGATATGCTGAGGAGTGTAGAACCGGTTGCTTTCCGAAAGTACCTTCGTTAAATATTTCCGGTAGCTTTCGATCACGTTGATCCCGATCCTGCCCCCAAACGCAAGCAGGCCGGAGGAGCCCAGGTGGGTATGCGAGAATTGGGTGTTGTAGAAAGAATACAGGCCAAAATCCATAAGACCCGGCATCACGCATTCGCCGCCTTCCGCCTCGATCGTCTCAGCCGCAAAGTTATTGGCCACCGGATGGTATTTTACCAGTATTTCTCCCACAATGCCTACTTTGGGTTTTTTAACGTCCGTTATCGGGATCGCTTCAAAATCGGCTACGATCTGGCGCATTGCGCGTTTGTATTCGGATTTTTTTCCGCGCCGGATGATTTCGCTGCATTTTTTGACCCAGGACATATAAAGCTCGTTGGCAGAACCCTTGTTTACTTCATAGGGGCGCGTGCGCAGCAGTACGTTCATCAGAAGGTCGCCGAAAAGAACCGCCATCATGATACGGATGGCAAATTTGACGGTAAACTTGAATCCAGGGTTAGGCTCCATCCTGGAGAAGTTGATGGAGACCACCGGAACCTGCGGAAAGCCGGCTTCTCTGAGCGCTTTGCGCAGGAATGCGATGTAGTTGGACGCGCGGCATCCGCCGCCCGTCTGTGTCAGCATGACGGACGTGTTGTCCGGATCAAGGTCGCCCTTGATAAACGCGTTTACGATCTGCCCGACAACAATGATCGTCGGATAGCAAGCGTCGTTGTTCACGTATTTCAGGCCCACGTCTATATCTTCTTTTGTAACTTCTTTTATGACCGCAAAATTGTATCCCGTTGGATTGAACGCATCCGGAAGGAACTGCCAGTGAATGGGCGCCATCTGCGGGCAGACCAGCGTATGTTTTTCGCGCATTTCCTTGGTAAACATGCGGCGGTGGTATACGTGGCCCGCTTCCTTGTATTTCTCCGGATCGAAGCTTTTTTCCTCCAGGGCGGCGATAAGAGAACGTATGCGGATCTTGGCGGCGCCAAGGTTGTTGATTTCGTCAATCTTTAAAAGCGTATAAATCTTACCCGCCGCTTCCAGTATTTCTTCCACCTGGTCGGTGGTAATGGCGTCAAGGCCGCATCCGAAGGAATTTAATTGTATCATGTCAAGGCCCGGCGTTTTGGCTACCAGCCCGGCGCTTTCATACAGGCGGGTGTGGAACGCCCACTGGTCCAGAACACGCAGGGGACGCGCAAGGTTTCCCAGGTGCGCCACGCTGTCCTCTGTCAAGACCGCCATGCCGTAGCTGGTGATAAGGGAAGGTATGCCATGATTGATTTCCGGATCTATGTGGTAGGGGCGTCCGGCAAGAACAATGCCGCGCGTTCCTGTTTCCTTCATCCATTGAAGCGTTTCTTCGCCTTTTTGGCGGATGTCCGCCTTATACTGTTCCTGTTCCGCATATGCCGCGTCAACCGCCAATTGGGCCTGTTTGCGCGTTATGCCGAACTTTTTGAATTCCTCGAAGATCCTGCCCGGAATGGACTTGCGTTTGTCCAGGTTGAAAAAAGGATTCATAAAGGTAACATTCTCGGCGTGCACCGCGTCCATGTTGTTTTTGACGGTGTCCGGATAAGAAGTCACGATGGGGCAGTTGTACCGGTTGTTCGCTCCCATGAATTCCTTGGGCTGGTAGGGGATGGAGGGGTAAAAAATCGTGGTGACGCCCTGCTTCAGAAGATCGGCGATATGCCCGTGCGCGAGTTTGGCCGGATAGCAGACGGTATCGCTGGGGATGGTGTCCATCCCGAGGGCGAAGAGTTTCCGGTCGGAACGTGAGGACAGCACTACGTCAAATCCCAGATTGGTCAGCAGGGTATGCCAGAACGGGTAGTTTTCATACATGTTAAGGCAGCGCGGGACGCCTATTTTGCCGTTTGGCGCCGCGTCGCCCAAAGATGTATAATCGAAGGTGCGGCCGTATTTGTATTCAAACAGGTCGGGGATATCCTTCCTTTTCTCAAACCCTGCGCCGCGTTCACAGCGGTTTCCCGAAATAAACCTGCGTTTGTCCATGAATGTAATGATATTGAGCATGCAATGGTTTTCGCAGCCTGCACAGCGCCTGTTTTTGCCTTCAAGAGAGAAGTTTTCAAGCTGCGCGGGGGCGATGATTGAGGAACGTTTCCCCGCCATTTTTTTACGCGCGATAAGGGCGCAGCCGAACGCGCCCATGAGTCCGGCGATATCCGGACGGACGACGTCGCGGCCTAAAACAATTTCAAAAGCGCGCAGTATGGCGTTGTTCTTGAACGTGCCGCCCTGTACGACGATATTTTTTCCGAGTTCCTCGGGGTCTTTTATCTTAATGACCTTATAGACCGCGTTTTTCACAACGGAGTAAGAGAGGCCGGCGGATATGTCTCCCACCGAAGCGCCTTCTTTTTGCGCCTGTTTTACGCGGCTGTTCATAAACACCGTGCAGCGCGTACCAAGATCCACGGGGTTTTGCGCGTTAAGCGCTTCTGCCGCGAACGCCTGAATGTCCATGCCCAGGGAATGCGCGAACGTTTCAAGAAAACTGCCGCATCCGGACGAACAGGCCTCGTTCAGCATGATCGTTTCGATCACGCCGTCGCTGATCTTAAGTGCTTTCATGTCCTGCCCGCCGATGTCGATAATGAAATCAACTTCCGGATTGAAATAGGCGGCCGCGCGGTAATGCGCGATGGTTTCCACTTCGCCCAGATCAAGGGTCAGCGCTTCCTTGATCAGCGCCTCGCCGTAACCCGTAACGCAGGCTCCGGCAATATACGCTCCTTCCGGAAGCTGCCCGTACATTTTTTTGAGTATGTCCGCCGCAGCGTAAACAGGGCTGCCCTGGTTGCCGGAGTAGTGGGTGAAAAGGATATTTGCGTTTTCATCCGTCAGCACGGCTTTGATCGTTGTGCTGCCCGCGTCGATCCCCAGATAGCAGGGCCCGGAATGCGCGGATATATCGGCCGTTTTGGCTTTGTTTAAGCCATGGCGGTCAAGAAAAGCATTGTAATCTTCTTTTGTCTTAAAAAGGGGCGAAAGCCGCCTTGTTTCATGCTGGATATCGCCGGCGTTTTTCAGACGGTCATACAGGTCGGAAACCGTGATCTCCCCGCCCTCCGCCATCAGGGCGGCGCCCAGCGCTACAAACAGATGGGAATTTTCCGGATGGATCATGGTATCGTCCGTTAAATGAAGGGTTTCGCGGAAGCGCTCCCGCAGTTCGGGCAGGTAATGGAGCGGACCGCCCAGAAAAGCTACATTGCCGCGGATAGGCCGTCCGCAGGCCAGGCCAGAAATGGTCTGGTTGACAACAGACTGGAATATGGATACGGCAATATCCGACTTGGAGACGCCGTCGTTTAACAAAGATTGTATATCGCTCTTTGCAAAAACGCCGCAGCGCGAAGCGATCTGATGGATGGCTCTGTGCTGGGAAGCAAGCTCGTTTAAACCCATGGGCGTTGTGTTGAGTAAAGTCGCCATCTGATCTATAAACGCGCCGGTTCCGCCTGCGCAGGTGCCGTTCATTCTCTGTTCAAGAGAGGGTTTCATATAAGTGATTTTTGCGTCCTCGCCGCCGAATTCCAGAACAACGTCGGCGTCCGGGATGAATTTCTGAGTGGCCCGGGCGCCCGCAACCACTTCCTGCACAAAAGGCAGGGAAAGCAGCTTGGATACGGTCAATCCGCCCGATCCTGTTACGGCTGTGGTGACGGACAAATGCCCGTATTCCTTGTCGGCAAGTTCAAACAAGTCGGCCAGCACGCCGCGCATATCTGAAAAATGCCGCATATATTCATTGAATATGATTTCGTCGTTTTCGTTTACAATTACCAGTTTAACGGTGGTAGAGCCAACATCCAATCCTAACCTGTATTTTTGCATAAGTTCCTCCAATATAATCACCGTATAGTATAGCAAATGGAACCCAAATATACAATATGCCGACGGTTGCCGCCTGTAAAAAATTTGAAAAATATAATGGGCAAGGTTGCGTTCCAATGGCAAAAAAGGTATTATGGAAAAGAATAGAAACGGAGGTTTCACATGGCTGCATTCATCATTTTGCCGGCGGTTGCCGCCGCATTTTTTATTCTTTATTTTATTCTGACCGCCGGAGAACCTGTCAAAAGCTGGATCACCGAATACAGGTATGCCCATAGAGGGCTGCACGGCGGACCCATACCCGAAAATTCCATGCTGGCGTTTGAACTGGCTGTGGAAAAGGGGTATGGCATCGAACTGGACGTTCATTTATCCAGGGATGGGCTGCCCGTTGTGTTCCATGACGATAATTTAAAACGGATGACCGGAATAGACAGGCTCATATCCGATCTCAATTTTGAAGAGCTTGCGGCGTTGCGCCTTGCGGACAGTTCAGAGGGAATCCCGCTTTTTTCCGATGTTCTTCAACTGGTAGCGGGGCAGGTGCCTATACTGGTGGAGCTCAAAAACACCGGAGGAGCGGGCGAACTGGAAGAAAAAACATACGAACTGCTGAAAAATTACGGCGGCAAATATGCCGTCCAGTCGTTTTCGCCGTTCTCTGTGAAATGGTTCCGCATAAACGCCCCGGATGTGCTGCGCGGCCAGCTTGCTTCGCGCTTTGACGATATGCATGATTCCCTGCCTGCTTACCAGATATTCGGGCTTAAAAATCTGCTGGTAAACGTACTGGCCCGGCCGAATTTCATCAGCTACGAAATCAACTCGCTGCCCAGGCAGGTTGTTTCCCGGCTGCGCAGGAAAGGCGTTTACGTTTTGGGCTGGACGGTACGAAGCGAGGAGCAGCGGGAAAAAGCGGCCAGGTACTGCGACACAATGATATTTGAGAATATTGCGCCGTGATATTTTTGAACGCCTGAAACACCCCGAAGGGGTGTTTTTTTACTTATGAATCATACATTGCCGGCGCTGTGTACGGTGTAACAAATTCCCCTGGTTTTCATAACATAAAATATGTCCGGTCTTTCAAATCAAAAGAAAAAGAGGGGAACCAAGTGGATTTTACTCAGTATTTAAAGCCCGAATTGGTGGTGCTCTTACCCATACTGTGTTTTCTGCGGGGGTATTTAAAAAAACGCTATCCATGCAGAAAAAAAGAACTGGAAGCTTTTTTTATGTGCTTTGCGTTGATTATTTCAGTCGGGTATGTTTTAAGCACCTCTGTGATTGAAAGCAGCCAGGATTTTTTTAAATGCGTTTGGCTGGGCGTGAGCCAGGGAATCGTAATCTTCACAGTATGTTCTTATTTGAACCGCGAACCCAGGAATGAGAAACGTGAATGTAAAAGGAATATAGCAAAAAAGCCGCGCATACCGCGCGGCTGATTTTTTATATCATATTCCGAAGGACAGGCCCATCTCCGCCGCAGCGTCGATCATTGGGGACGGCACGGGAACAGTCTTTGTTTTAAAGGCTACGTCGGCAAGATCGTTCCAGGAGATCTCGTTGTTTTTTAGGGCGACTGTGACTCCAAAATGCCCTTCCGCGATCAGTTTGGCAGCCCCGATACCAAAACGGGTGGTTAGCAGGCGGTCGTATGCGGACGGCGCGCCTCCCCGCTGGATATATCCCGGAACGCATACCTTTGTTTCTATTCCGGTTTCAGATTGAATTGCCTTCGCAAGCTTTTGAGAGGGCGGCACATAATCTGCTCGAAGACGCATTTCTTTTAAGCTTTTGCGTTTTTTGCCCGCATCTTCCAAGGTAACAGCGCCTTCCGCAATAGCAACAATGGAGAACGCCTTGCCTTTTTGGGTCCGGTCGCAAACGCTCTCGATTACTTTTTTGGTATCAAACGGGATTTCGGGGATCAATATCACATCGGCGCCGCCCGCGATTCCGGCGTAAAGCGTAAGCCATCCGGCGCGGTTTCCCATAAGTTCCACAACCATCACCCGTCCGTGGCTGGCTGCGGTGGTGTGCACGCGGTCGATCACGTCTGTTGCAATGTCAACGGCGGTATGGAAACCGAATGTGACGTCCGTTCCCCAGATGTCGTTGTCTATTGTCTTGGGCAGCCCGATGACGTTCAGCCCTTCGCCCGCAAGCAGGTTGGCCGTTTTATGCGTGCCGTTGCCGCCAAGGGTTAGAAGACAGTCCAACTTCATTTTTTTATAGTTTTCTTTCATGTTGGCGATCTTGTCTATATTATCCTCTTCCACAACATGCATGTTTTTAAAAGGCGTGCGCCGGGTGCCCAGAATGGTGCCTCCGATGGTGAGGATGCCGGAAAAATCCGATTGGTTCATCAGTTTGTGGTCCCCGTGTATCAGCCCGTGATATCCGCTTGCTATTCCGATGATTTCCACATCTTCAATCTGGCGGTAAGCCGCTTTTGCGACCCCGCGGATGGCGGCGTTCAGGCCGGGGCAGTCGCCTCCGCTTGTAAGAATGCCTATTCTGCGTGCCATATTCGTCCCCCTTTTTAAATCTAGTCTGTCCATATCCCCGTTGCGCTAAACACCTGTTTTTCCGCCGTTACGCCTGAAACATAGAAACGGGCGCCTTCTTCGGCTGTTTTCAGTTCAATTTCCTGATCCGCAGCCGCTTCTGCGGAATAGGTGATGTCCAGTTCCGAAAACCGCTGTCTTTTCAGTTTTTCGGCCGGAAAAAGGTCGCAGATCCAGTCCGCATATTTTGCGTTATTCATGTGCACGTTCATATCGGTATCGCTGTAGCGTACCCGGCGAATCTCGGCCGTTTGCATGTTTTCAGGAAACCGGATCCGCATGGGAGGCCGGGCCGGCGGGGTCAGGGACTCGTCCGCCTCATAGGGCACCAGCAGTGCTGAGGGCCGCAGCAGTTTGCGCTCCCGGTAGTTGAAAAGCACCCAATCCGAGGTCGCGCATCCAAGTTCCTCACCGTTGGGGTATGAAAAACTGAAATACCTGGGGAACACCAGACGGGTGACAGGCCCGTGCCAGGTTTTCACCACTATGTCCTGAGCGATGCGGGGATATTTCTTCATTTCAAGATGCAGGCGCGTAATCATCCAGACCATCCCGGTTTCTTCCACCATGTCCTTACGGCCGCATCCGAGAGCGATCGCGTGGTCTTCGGCGATTTCCTGCATGCGTACCAGTATTCCGGAAGGCTTCCATTGGCCTTCCGAAAAATCTGATTCAAATGCCCGCAAGGTTACGTTTTGCGTTAATTGTCCTATCATATGTCCTCCGTAAAAAAATAAGCCATACAATTAGTATTGTACGACTAAATCCAAAATTTGCATAGACAAAATTCGAACGCTTATACTGTGATCAGTTTGTTTAAAAAAGCCCGGATGCGGTCTTCACGCGGATTAATGAGCAGTTCCTCTGGCGGTCCTGAAGCCAGTATACGGCCGGTATCCATAAATGAAACCTGGCTTGCGACCTCTTTTGCAAAGCCCATTTCATGGGTAACGATCAGCATGGTCATATGTTCCTGCGCCAGTTCCTTGATGACCGCCAGAACTTCGCCCGTCAGTTCCGGATCCAGGGCAGAGGTCGGTTCGTCGAAACACAGTATTTTGGGAGAAAGCGCCAGGGCGCGCGCGATGGCAACGCGCTGGGCCTGTCCGCCCGAAAGCTCGCAGGGGTAGTTTTTCGCCTTGTCCGCAAGCCCAACCTTGGAAAGGAGGGAAACCGCCGTTTCTTCGGCTTCTTCTTTTGTCTTTCCCTGGGTATGGATGGGGGCCATAGTCAGGTTTTCCAGCACCGAGAGGTGGGGGAACAAATTAAAGTTCTGAAATACCATTCCGAGATTCAGCCGCGCCTGGCGGAGTTCGTCCTCTTTCAAATATTCGCTTTTACCCGAAACGTCCTTTGCGAGATAGGTATCCAGTATTTTAATGCTGCCCGAATCCAGATATTCCAGACAGTTGATACAGCGAAGCAAAGTGCTTTTTCCGCTTCCCGAAGGGCCGATAATGGCCAGTATCTCGCCCTTTTCCAGCGTGAGGGAGACGTCGGTCAGCGCCTTGAACCCGTTAAACGACTTGCATGCGTTTTGTACTTCCAGAACATTCATAATGGGCTTCTCCTAAAATCTATAATAATTCATTCTGTTTTCTATTTTCTTGAGCACAAGGGTAACAACAGCCGTGATTGCCAGATAAAACAGCATGGCAACCGCAAACGGAGCGATGTTGCCCACGCGCATTGCAGCCGAGTTGGCGTTTTTAGTGATGTCCGCGATCGCGATGATGCTTACGAGAGCGGTGTCCTTTACCAGGTTGATGACCTCGTTGCCGATGGACGGCATCACGATCTTGAATACCTGCGGGACAATGATTTTGCGCATGGTTACGGATTTGGGAAGCCCCAATACCGAAGCCGCTTCATACTGGCCGCGGTTGATGGACTGGATGCCGCCGCGGAAAATCTCGCTGAAATAAGCCGTGTAATTCAAAACAAAGGAAATAAGGGCGGACAGCTCGCGAGGATACTTGATATGAAGGCCAAGATTCGTATTGACCATGTTCAAAAGAAGCCCGACGCCGAAATAAAGGAACAAAACCTGCAAAATAAGCGGCGTTCCGCGCATGATGTAAACATAGGTGTTATAGGTTTTGCGTGTCGAGGCGCGGTGGGACAGGCTTAATTGCGAACCTAAGAATCCGAGCGGAATGGATATCACCAATGTCAGCGCAAAAAGCCACAGCGTGGTGCCCAGCCCGGATACGATCTCGTTTAATAAGCTAATAAATTCATCCATCCTGATATCTCCGTTATAAAAGGTAAAAAAGGTGTGCCCGCTTTCAGACGCGGACACACCCGTAGATATTTTGGTTACAGGGCTACGTTTCTGCCAAACCACTCCATGCTGATTTTCTCAAATGTGCCGTCTTTTTTCATTTCGTCCAGAGCGGCCTGCACAGCGTGGGCGAAAGCCTGTTCGCCCTTCCTGAATCCGATGCCGTACTGCTCGGGCGCAAGCGATTCGTCCAGAATGCGGAAGGTATCCGGTTCCTGGCTGGTGTAGTAATCCGCAACTACGGAATCAACAGCAAGAGCGTCTACCTGGCCGTTTTTCAGGTCCATCAGAGCGGTCACGTTGTCTTTAAAGTCTATCTGGTTGATGCTGGACAAGAGATCCGCATCTGCGGCAAGGGCGCTTTGCGCGCTGGAACCGTCCTGAACAGCGACGTCCTTGCCCTTCAGGTCTTCCAGTTTTTGAATCTCGCTGTCTTTCAGCACAACAACGATCTGTTTGTTTTCCATATAAGGTGCGCTCATCGTCATGGATTCCTGGCGTTCGGGCGTAATGGTCATGCCGTTCCAAATGAGGTCGATGTTTTTATTGTTGAGTTCGAGTTCCTTTGCCGTCCAGTCGATGGGCTGCAGTTTTAATTCCACTTCCATACGGGAAGCGACTTCTTTTGCCAGGTCGATATCGAAGCCAACGATATTGCCGCTGTCATCCTTGAAACCCATGGGCGGGAAGCTTGCGTCCAGACCCAGGATGATATTGCCTTTTTCCTTGATATAATCCAGGGAAGCGTCCGCCGCCGCTGGTGCGCTTTCGGATGCCGCCGCACTCTCGCTGGGAGCCGCGGATTCCGAAACCGAAGCTGCGGGCTGGGTGGATGCCGAAGCGGATTCAGACGCCTCAGGCGTCGTGGAAGCGCATGCGGTCAGCACGGATAACGCCATTGCCGCCGCCAGCAATAAGACAAGTACTTTTTTCATTGGTTATTCCTCCAAATATATAAAAATTAAATATGCTAACACAATTATAGTTTACCCTGCTAAATTAGTAAAGCATCAAATTCAAATACTTCAAAGTCGCGTACGATACGGAGCATGGTAAACCGGTTGCGGATATACACGCAAATTTTCAGCGCTTCCAGGCAGCCTTCCTCAGAAAGCCCTATTTGACGGTAATCATAGTATCCGTCAAGCTCTTTCAGCCAGGATATCATTTGTTCGGCGGAGGGAAGGGCCTGGGCGATCTTCTGGATCTCTTCCCAGTTTTTCTCAAGGAGAGAAGGGTTTAAGGCGGAGGTGCAGGTGGGGGTGTTTTCGGCCCTGATCATGTCCGTCAGCCCTTTGGAATATTGCGCATAATAGGATACCACTTTTTCAATGTCAAATTTGTTTTGGACGTTTTGTTCAAATATGGCCCGGAGCGATTCGGCAAACAGGGGATAATATTTGGCCGCGATCACGGTCCCGATTCCCACCTTTTCGCCGTGCAGCGCATCATGATCCACGCCGGGTACGGGAACAACTTCAAGATAATGCGAAAAGTGGTGTTCAAAGCTGCTGGCCGGCCTCGTGATATTCGCCATTTGCATGGCGAGCCCGGACAGGATCAGCCCTTCAATCAGTTTGCGCGTGCCTTCAATACCGCCTTTTTTGATATCAGGCAGGTACTCAACGATAGTCTCAACGGATTCCTGAGCTATTTTTGCGATAAAGGGACAGTAGTATTCTCCGGATATCAGATGCCCGATTTTCCAGTCGGCAATGCTGATAAACTTGGCAAGCATATCGCCTACGCCCGAGGCCGCCAGCTTTTTGGGAGCGGCTGCGATTATCCCAAGGTCGGCCACTACGGCGACAGGGGCGTGGGTGGGAAGGGAAACCTTGGCGCCGTTGAAAGTCATTGCCGCCGCACCCGAAACAAATCCGTCCACGCTTGCACAGGTCGGAAGGGATATAAACGGAATATTTGCTTTGAACGTCGCATAACGGACGATGTCGCATATCACGCCGCCCCCTACCGCCAGAACCGCTTCGGGGCGGTTTTCTTCGATAGCGCAAAGCGTTTGGTCAACGCGCTCTTCATCGGGATGGATAAAGTCTCCCGGAAGGACGCAGGCCACGGCGTCCGGCAGTGCGGCAGACAGCTTTGCCTGCGCGGCTTTACGTGTATTTTCGTCGTAAACGGCGAGAATGCTTTTAAATCCAAGCTTTAGAAGAAGAGCAGGCAGCGCCTCGTACGCGTTTTCTTCCACCACAAATTCGCGCGTTAAAAGAGTATGGTCCCGTCCGCATTCGCAGGTCTTCATATTCAGCAGATCTTGTAACATATTCATTTTCCTCGTATCACAGATTTTAAACTATTGAAATCATATCACAATTGCATCTGTGATGGCAAATTGTTATAATAAAAAGAAGCCTAAGGTAAATGGATTCGAATCCCTTTACCTTAAAACAGGAGGATATAATGGACGTAAATTTGGGGCTGGAATTTATTCAAAGACACGGAATGAGTTATCAGGATATCCATATCGACAGCCTGCTGGAGACTTATCTGGAGGAAATGCAGCGCGGGCTGAACGGCGAGGACAGTTCCCTTCTCATGCTTCCTTCCTATGTCAATACCAGCGGCATTGTTCAGCAGGAGCGGCCGGTGGTGGCGGTGGACGCCGGAGGAACCAATCTCCGTATCGCTCTGATTGAATTCAACAACCGGGGCGAATGCTGTTTCAAAAGCGAAATAAAAAAATATAAAATGCCCGGCGTCGGCGAGACGATCAGCGCGGAAGAGTTTTTCGACCGGTTGACAGACTGGATATTGCCCCATATGAAAACTGCGTCCGAAGTTGTGATTTCATTTGCGTATCCGACCGAAATACTGCCCAATATGGACGGGCGGATCGTCCGCATGGTGAAAGAGGTGGCCATAACGGGGATGGAAAGGCAGCTTTTGGGAAAACGCGTGGGACAGTCATTGATGTCCAAGGGCGTGGCGGCCTGCAGGGTTGCCGTGACAAACGACTCAGTTGCCGGCGCGCTGTCCGGCATGGCCGAAAAAATGAACGGTGGATACGGCAGTTTTACAGGGAACATACTGGGGACCGGCATGAACGGCTGTTATATAGAATCCAATAAAAAAATCGGAAAAATAAAGGGGCTGCCTCCAAAAGGCACGATGATGATTAATACGGAGTCCGGAGGCTATGCGCTTATGCCACGGAGCGACCTTGACATCGCGTTTGACGCCACCACCGCCGATCCGGGTTACCATATATGCGAGAAGATGGCAAGCGGCGGCTATATCGGCCCTTTATGCGAATTTCTGCTGAGAAAGGCGGGGGAGGAAGGCGTCTTCGGTCCGCATATGCAGAAAATCCACAGTATTACGTCTGTGGATACGGATAAGTTTTTACGGAGCGGGGAAGGCAGTATAGCAAGTTTCTGCCTGCAGCCCAGGGATGTGGAAAACGCTTTTGCAATCATAGAGAACACCGTGCTGAGATCGGCAAGGCTCTGCGCGCTGCAGATGGCGGCGTTGGCCGTGAAATCCAAAAAGAGGAATTCAAACAGGGTATGCATCACCGCTGAAGGGAGCACCTATTATAAACTGGCGGGGCTTCAGGAGGAAGTGCTCAAGAATCTGCTTCCATGCCTTGAAAGCCGAAATATAGAGGCTGATGTGCTGGAGGTGGAGAACGCCGTTTTAAAAGGCTGTGCAATCGCAGGCCTTTTAAGGCAGCCCGCGCTTTAATTTGCTTGCTTATCGGAATGCTTTCCTGTATAGTTAATTTATACCATCCGAAATGAGGAGGTAAATCGAATGGTGATATTGAATATCAAGGGCGAGGGAGACATCACGATTAAGCTCAATAAAAAAGCGGCGCCCAAAACTGCCGAAAATTTTGAGAAACTTGTGAGCGAAGGGTTTTACAACGGCCTTATTTTCCACCGTGTGATCCGCGGATTCATGATCCAGGGCGGATGTCCCAAAGGCACGGGTACCGGAGGCCCGGGATATACCATTGAAGGAGAATTTACAGCAAACGGTTTTGAAAATCCGCTGACCCATAAACGCGGCGTGATTTCAATGGCGCGAAGCATGGATCCGGATTCAGCGGGTTCGCAGTTTTTTATCATGCACGCCGACGCGCCTCATCTGGACGGACAATATGCCGCATTCGGAAAAGTTGTTTCAGGCATGGAGATAGTGGACGCGATCGCAAATTCCAAGACCGACTTTGCGGATAAACCGGTGGTGGATGCTGTTATAGAAAAAGCATATCTTGCGGAAGACGAATAACTTTTAAACCCGGTCAAAAAAGCGAGGATTGACATGAACGGAACAGGACGGCAGGAAAGGTATATTTGCGGTTTTTTTAACCGTTAAATTGTCTGTGCTGTCTTTTTTTGTCCATATCCGCATAAATAATATGAATGATAGCGAGGACTTTCATGGGAAAATTTAATCGTAAAGAACTGTTCTTGTTGGCTTCTTTTGCATCCGCATGGATTGTATACTCCGTTTTCTCCAGCCTTTACGGGGCGGAAGCAACGGTCATGATGAACTTTTTTGGGATAAGCACGACGCAGCAGGGTTTTCTGATTACAATTCAGTGTATTGGAGGCCTCGGAGTCTCGCTTCTTTGCGTCTTTTTTGGCGAAAGAATGAGTAAGCTTAAAATGATCGCTTTTGGGATCATCCTTTTAAGCGCGGGAAGCCTTGCCACCGTGTTCAGCGTGAATTATCTGCAGGTAATGATGTTTGCGCTGATTGGCGGTATCGGATACAACTTTATGGATATTATGGAAAATGCCGCGGTGGTTGAAATATTTCCGGATAAAACAAAAACAGCGCTGCCCGCGCTGCATATGACTTTTGGCATTGGCGCAGTTGCCGGCCCGTTTTTCGCTACGGCGGTCGTTGACCCGGACGTCCTTTCCAGCTTCTCACGTCCTTTTTTGGTGGTGGGTATCGCCGGGTTTGCCGTGCTTGCGGTATTTCTGATCGCTTCGGGAGGGATGCGCGGACAGCAGCCCCAAAAGGCAGCGCCCGGAAAAACGCAGAATTCCGGCAGTATATTTAAATATCCTGCCGCCTGGGTGATGGTTATTGCAGGCGTCCTATATTTTTCTTTCCAGAGAGGGGTTTCGACCTGGTATCCGTCGTATCTGATCGAAAGCGCGAATGTCAGCTTCCAGTTTTCCGGTCTGGCGTTGACGCTGTTTTTCCTGGGATCTCTCGCGTGCCGCGTTGCTTCGCCGTTTTTATTCAACAGGTTCAGTATACTCAGGATGTGTATCCTGATGACGGTGTTTTCGGGCGTATGCATGGCGGCGTCGGTTGCGCTCGCGCCCGTTTGGGTGGGGCTCTCCGTAGCGGTAGCCATAGCCGGAGGCGTGATGCAGGGCGCTTATGTCGCGTCTTACGTATTTCTGATCTGTGAAATGTTCCCCGGAAAAACCGCTTCGGCTACAGGGATAGTGATGATCGCCATCAATCTGGGCGGGATCACTTCGCCCCTGTGGATGGGATGGATGGCGGAGCAGATGGGCTTTACCATACCGCTGTATATCATTTCCGTCATGATGCTGGGCAGCGCCGCCCTGATCGCGGCCGCCCACAAAATAAACCAAAAAAATCGCGAGCAGGATACGGAGCCTTTATGCGCGTCTTAATAAAATTGAGGAGTTATGAGTATGATTGATCTCAGCGTAAGGGTATCCAAAAAGATTATGCTGTACATACGCCCACGGACCGGAAATGTGCGGACAGCGGCGTTTTTGTAGTGGAGAATCTCGTTAACCTGGACAGGCTTCTTTCAGGAAAAAAGTCTGTCCGCTGCACAATATATACGTTCCCGCTTCATTTCGAAGGACTGTCCGGCCTTCCGGCAAGGGTTGCGGCGGAATAGCGTTTTGAATCCGCTTAATAGAAAATCCGCGCAATAAGCGCGGATTTTTTTGCTGTAATTTTTTATTCTTTTACAAGTACTTTTTTTATTTCGGATATATACATTGTGTGATAGTCGCCGGAATACCATTTGCCGTCCAGTTCCTTTGCTATAAAGCATTCGGGTTTGAACTCCTGTGCGTAAAGTTTTTTGCAGATCAGTACGGTTTTTGCCTGTTCAAAATAAGGCGTCCTGCCTTCGTGCAGCACGTTCAGCGAAGAATTCTTTATCTTGTCTTCGTCTCTGCCGGATACCGTGCCCATATAGTTGAGCATCTGCCTTTGACCGTCAAAAAAGTTGAGGGAATAGGTTTCCGCTTCATCCACAAATTCCTTTGTAAACCGCTGAGGACGGATGACGGTGTACGCAACGTTCTGCCCCCACATCACGCCCAGGCCTCCCCAGCTTGCCGTCATTGCGTTTGCACGGCCGTTCGATTTTTCCGCGCAGACCAGCATCCAGTCTGTTCCGATCAGATGAAACGGGCTTTCCTTGAGTTCCGCCGGGGATATTTCTTTGAAACCTGCCATTTTGGACCTCCTGTAATCAATAAAATATTATATTTTGTTCCTTTTCTTTTGAAAAAGAAAAGGAACGCAAAAGAAAATCAATTTATTTGAATTATTTATATGGGTTTTCTTTCGGATACCTTTCTTTTTTCTAAAAGAAAGGTATCAAAGATGCGCCTCGAGGTAGGAACGCAGGCTGGCGCTGCGTTTGATTCCCAGTTTCTTGCGGATATTGATGCGGTGATAGTCCACCGTTTTCTGCGTAATAAACAGTTTATCGGCAATTTCCTTGCTCACGTTGCCTTCCTTGATCAGCGCGCAGACCTGGAGTTCCCTGGGGGTCAGCAAACTGATCGCAGAGGGACGTTTTTTTGTAATAGGGTAAACGATCTCGTCAATAAGGCCGTTTACCATATTGACGTCCTGTTCGCGGACGGTTTTTTTCAGATAATTCAGGGACGGCTTGATGAACTTTTCCACGTTGCTCGTGATGGTCGCTTCCAGTTCTTCGCGGTACTGTTCCCTTTGCGCCAGTATCTGCATCAGCATCTCGTTTTGCTTCTCCATAGCTTCAAAACGGTGCTCAAGTTCCTGCAAATTATATTCTATGCGTTTTTGAAACGTGATATCCCGTATGTACTCTATCACCAGAATCACTTTCTGATCGGGGTCTATAACCGGCACAGCGTACAGCTGCTGCCAACCCTGATTTTTCCCGTTGGTGGAGTACTGAACCTTTTCCATCTGGGGAGCGCCTGTTTCAATAGCCCGCAGGGTAGGGCAGGCAGGGCAGGGGGTTT
Source organism: Bacillota bacterium (assembly GCA_023393165.1). Classification (GTDB taxonomy): domain Bacteria; phylum Bacillota; class Clostridia; order Christensenellales; family Christensenellaceae; genus JAEYKI01. Next base: position 304,529 of record JAEWMJ010000006.1, read on the forward strand.
TGCGGTTGTGGTATATTTCGTAGCATTTCTTGCCGATCGCCGACTCGTCGCCGGTATACCAGTATTCCATGGACGTATTGATGTATTTGATATCAAGGTCCCGGTCCAGCACGCTTACGCCGTCCTGTATGCTTTCCAGAATGGTTTTGAAAAGCTGGTTGCTGGACAGGAATTGTTCCTCATTTTTAACGGAAATCGTGGTGTTGACGTCAGGGGTAAATACCCAGTCCACACGCTCTTGCTTCGGTATCTGCATGTTTTTAGCCTCCTCATAACAGTATAGATATACCCCGAAGATTTGTCAACCAAAACCCCAGTTTAGACCTGGGGTAAACTAGGGGTATGGTTGGGGTTGTCTGTTGCATTCCTTTGAATTATGATGAAACTACAGAAATATGGACAAAGTTTATAATCAATTCAATTAATTTAGGGAGGTACTTTGTAATGAGCGAAAAAGATGTATTGTTTACACCTATAAAAATAGGTAACAAGATTGCGCCCAACCGTTTCGCGATCAATGCTATGGAATGTTGTGATTCCGATGAAAACGGCAATCCGGGCGACAAAACTTATGAAAGATATGAAAAGCTGTTTGAAGGCCAGTCCGGCCTCATTAATCTGGAAGCAATCACGGTGCAGTATGAAAGCCGTTCCAGAAAGAACCAGCTGAGCATAATGCACAGGAACGTAGACGCTTTAAAGAAGTTTGTGGCGCATTTGAAGAAAATTAACCCCAACAACGTATTCATCTGCCAGCTTACACACTCTGGCGAAATCAGTCATCCCGCGTTCTCCGAACGCGTACGCGTCACCAAAGAACCCTTATACGGTTATGAAAACTCAAGGCAGCTTTCCGTGGAAGAAGTGGACGATATCATTGACAAATTCGTTCTTTCCGCCAAAATTGCCCATGATGTCGGTTTTGACGGCGTAGACCTGAAGTTCTGCCACGGGTATCTTGGTTCTCAGATCCTCCGCCCCTTCAACAAGGAAAACTGGAAATACGGCGGTTCCTGGGAAAACAGAAGCAAGTACGCTTTCACCATTACCGAAAGAGTAAAGAAAGAAGTAAACGACCCCAATTTTGTAATAGGTTCCAAGGTCTCCATTTTTGAAGGCTTCCCGGGCGGACAGGGCACGGCCGGTCCGGATACCGCTCTGATGGATCTGACCGAATCCATCTCCCTGATCAAAGGACTGGAAGAACGCGGCGCGCATTATATCTGGCAGTCCGCGGGATCTCCTTCCCACACGCTGGCTCTGTCCCAGACGGACAAGAAGATTCCAGATCACGGTTATTTCCACTTCTATTTCCAGAAGGTCTGCCGCGACAACTTAAAGAAAGACACTGTTGTTGTGGGTTCCGATTATACGATCTACAGAGACGGAAAACAGCCGTTCCAGGCAGTGAAACCCGAAAACAACACCCTGAAATTCTGGGGCAACAAGAACATCAAAGAAGGCATCGTAGATATGATCGCTTTGGGAAGACAGTCTTTTGCGGATCCGTATCTGCCGCAGAAGATGATCGAAGGCCGCGACGCAGACATCAAATGGTGCACGGCTTGCGACAACTGTATCGAATTCCTGATCCGTCAGGAACCCGTGGGATGCGCGGTATACAACAAACCGTATTCCAAACGCATGGTCGAGATCAGAAAAGAAAAAGGCAATCTGAAAGAAAAACACACCTGATCGTTTTCATTAAAAAACTCCCGCCATGGAAGCGGGAGTTTTTTTATATGCAGCGCTTTTGACGCGGAGATTTCATATGGAACGTCTTTTGATAAAACTGCAGATAATGGATAAGATATAGATATCCTTTAACAATGAATCAAGAGAGGTATTCTGTAAAATGAGTGAAAAAGAACCCTTGTTTACACCGATAAAAATAGGCAAAAAAACCGCGCCCAACCGGTTCGCGCTGAACGCAATGGAGTGCTGCGACGCGGATGAAAACGGCAACCCGACCGATCTTACATATGAAAGGTATGAGAATTATTTTAAGGGCCAGGCCGGCGTCGTCAACCTGGAAGCAATCACAATCCAGTATGAAAGCCGCTCCAGGCTCCATCAACTGAGCATTATGCAAAGAAACGTGGATGCTCTGAAAAAATTTGTGGAGCATTTAAAAAACATCAACAAAAATAACATATTTGTTTTTCAGCTGACTCATTCGGGAGAAATCAGCCATCCGGGTTTTTCCGAGCGCGTCCGCGTAACGAAGGAGCCCCTGTACGGCTATGAAAACTCCAGGCTGCTTTCAGAAGAAGAAGTGGACGATATTATGGACAAATTTGTTCTGGCCGCAAAAATCGCGCACGACGCGGGCGCTGACGGCATTGACCTGAAGTTTTGCCACGGGTATCTGGGGTCGCAGATACTCCGCCCATTCAACAGGGAAAAATGGAAATACGGCGGTCCCTGGGAAAACAGAAGGCGCTACGCTTTTGACCTGACGGAAAGGGTTGTAAAAGAAGTGAACGACCCCAATTTTGTGATTGGTTCCAAGGTCTCTATTTTTGAAGGCTTCCCGGGCGGACAGGGGACAGCAGGCCCTGACTCCGCGCTGATGGACCTGACCGAATCCATTGATCTGATCCGCGGCCTTGAAGCGCGCGGCGCGCATTACATCTGGCAGTCCGCGGGATCCCCTTCCCATACGCTGGCGTTGTCCCAGACGGACAGAAAAATACCGGACCACGGATACTTCCATTTCTATTTTCAAAAGGTCTGCCGCGATAATTTAAAAAAAGGCACGGTTGTAATCGGATCCGATTATACGATATACAGGGACGGAAAACAGTCGTTTCAGGCTGTGAAACCGGAGAACAACACCCTCCGGTTCTGGGGAAATAAAAACATCTCGGAAGGCGTTGTGGATATAGTTGCTTTGGGAAGGCAGGCGTTTGCGGATCCGTATGTGCCTGTTAAGATGATGGAAGGGCGCGAAAAGGAAATCAAATGGTGTACCGCCTGCGACAACTGTATCGAATTTCTAATCAGACAGGAACACGTCGGCTGCGCGACGTACAACAAGCCTTATATACAACGCATGCTGGAGATCAGAAAAGAACAAGGAAATCTCAGGGAAAAACACACATGATATATTTGAAGCTCTTGCCTGATGCAAGAGCTTCGCTATTTATCGGCATTATCTTAAAACTCAAGCCCTAAGCAAAAACATCCTTATCAGCTTCCTATATGAAGTTGATAAGGATACCTTCAATAAGGGCTGGGGTGGAGCCGACCGCCGCCAGTGGCGGAAAAAGGAAGGCGAACACTCACTGAGCATGAGATGAGCGCAAGTATATACTGTTATTAAAAACTTTTACGATGCGCGAATCCATGGCGAAGCGTCGGACGGGGGGAAAGGTTCCCCCGCCGAGTGAGTCTGTTGACATTTTTTACCCGCCGGGATAAACTGTTACAGAGCCCAAATTTTTGGGTGATATTCACGGAGGAAAACATGCTGATCGATTTTCACACTCACATCTTTCCGGATAAAATAGCGCCCAAGGCTATTAAAAATCTTTCGGAAGCGGGCTGTACAAAACCCTGGTACGACGGAACACAAAAAGGACTTTTGGAATATATGAATGCAAACGGCGTTGACCGTGCGGTGGTATTAAATATCGCCACAAATCCCGGCCAGCAGCGCTCGGTAAATGATTTTGCCGCCGCCCTGAACGTGGAACCTCTGATTGGTTTCGGCTCGGTGCATCCGGATGCGCCGGATGCCCTTGACGAAATCGATAGAATATGTGATCTGGGTCTCAAGGGCATTAAACTGCATCCGGATTATCAGCAGTTTTACGGGGACGATAAAAAAATGACGTCCATCTACGAAAAAATCGCAAAAAAAGGGTTGGTCCTTGTTTTTCACTCCGGAGTGGATATAGGTCTTTATCCGCCCGTATATATGACGCCCCAAAGACTTTTAAACGCTCTGAAACCGCTTGAAGGCGCGGCCGTTGTTGCGGCCCATTTCGGCGGCTATATGATGTGGGAGAAGGCGCTCCAATTGCTGGGCGGACGAGACGTGTATTTCGACACGGCTTATGCGGTGGGCCGGATACCGCCCAAGATTGCAAAACGCGTTATCCTGGAGCATGGAGCGGACAAGATCGTTTTTGGAAGCGATCTTCCCTGGAGCCATGCAAAAGAAGAGGCGGAAATGCTGAAAATGCTGGGGCTTTCTCAGGACCAGTTGGATATGATTTTTTTTGGAAACGCCAAAAAAATATTGAAAATATAATAGGAGGTTTTAAAACATGTTAAACGATGTTTATTCCAATCCGACAAAGGTTATTTTCGGCAAAGGCGCTGAAGATGGAGTGGGGCAGGAAGTAGCCGGGTATGCCAAAAAGGTGCTGCTGCACTACGGCAGCCATTCCGCCAAAAAATCAGGATTGATCGATAGAATAGCAAAATCACTTAAAGACGCAGGGGTTGAAGCCTTCGAACTGGGAGGCGTACAGGCAAACCCCAGATATTCTCTCACACAGGAAGGCGCCGGGATCTGCCGTAAAAACGGCATAGGGTTTATTGTTGCCGTCGGCGGCGGCAGCGTGATCGATTCAGCCAAGTGTATTGCCCTTTCGGCTGTGAACGACGGCGATATCTGGCAGCGGTTTTTTATAAACGGGGAGAAACTTGAGCGCGCGCTTCCGCTGGCGACTGTACTGACCATACCGGGTGCGGGAAGCGAATCGTCGGACGGCTGCGTTATCACCCACGACCAAACGATGGAAAAGATGGCTTGCGGCAGCGATATACTGCGGCCGGTATTCTCCATATTAAATCCCGAGCTGACCTATACGGTGCCGGCTTACCATACTGCGGCAGGCATTGTTGACGGAATGGCGCATATTTTTGAACGCTATTTTACCAACACGGAGGCTGTCGATGTTACGGACCGTATGTGCGAGGGCGTGCTTCGTTCGTTTATAAAATACGCGCCGGTGGTGGTGCGCGAGCCAAATAATTACGCCGCGCGCGCTGAAATCATGTGGGCCTGCAAGATCGCACACGATAATACACTTGGCATAGGCCGCGAGCAGGACTGGGGTTCGCATATGATTGAGCACGAACTTTCAGCCAAATACGACGTGTCCCACGGCGCGGGGTTGTCCGTAGTTTTCCCCGCATGGATGAAATACGTTTACAAGAAGCACCTGAGCCGTTTCGTACAGTTTGCCATGCGCGTGTTTGACGTGGAATACCGCCCGGAAGACCCTGATTGGACGGCGCGGCAGGGGATCAAAAGATTCATGGTGTTTTGTGAGAGCATAGGAATGCCGGTTTCCCTTCGTGAACTCGGCATCACCGAAAAAACACATCTGGAGGAATTGGCAAAAGCCGCGGCGGAACATTCGGGAGGCAGCGTAGGAAATTTCGAAAAGCTGAATGCAAAGGATATACGTGAAATATACGAAATTGCGTTTTAATCCATGGTTTCAAGCAGAAGGCCGCGAGGATATCCCCGCGGCTTTTTAAAATACGGATTCAAAAACATTAAATCTAAAGATTCATATTTTATGCCGTGAGTACTTAAATTTATAACGATAAACGTTTCCGGTTTATTTTTTTGTCAGGATCGGTCGGGACAGTAAAAATTACCTTGCTCCCTCGTGCGAAAAAATTACACTGAGCGTTTTGATGCAAATTTTTGCATCCACTGTAAAACATTGATTTTCAATGTATGCAAGATCAAACACCAGTTTTTCGGCGGGAGAGAGATCGTAGCCTCCGCTGATCTGCGCAAATCCGGTTATGCCGGGAAGAACGGCAAGACGCTTGTCAAAATCAGGTATAGTTTTTAAAAATTCGGTATGGAAAATTTCGCGTTCCGGGCGCGGGCCGACAAAAGACATCTCGTGGCGCAACACATTAATCAGTTGCGGCAGTTCGTCCAACCTTTTATTACGAAGAAATTTTCCAACTTTTGTTGCCCTGGGATCATCCATATCCGCCCACTGAGCGCCGCCTTTTTCAGCATCAATGTTCATGGAACGGAACTTATACAGCATAAATTTGCGGCCATCCTTGCCAAGTCTTTCCTGCTTGTAAATAATAGGGCCTTGGGAATCCCGGGCAATAAAAATACTGATAACTAAAAAGAGCGGAGATAACACAACCAGTAATATAAGCGCAGCGACATAATCAACAATAGTTTTTACGATGATGTAGTAGCGTTTATTCTTTGACTCAACAGAAGCCGACATTATATTCTCCAATATACACAAATAGTCATTCTTATTCTATCATCATAAAACCAAAAGTTCAATTGATATTTGTTTCATATAAATTCAAACTCTGTTCCGCGGAAGTCCGGAATATAAAAAGAACCGCTTAAAAAAGCGGTTCTTGATTCAGCCGGCTACATAATTGACGACGAAATTATAAACGAGCAGAATACAACTGCGATAATGCTCAAAAGTTTTATCAATATGTTAAGGGAAGGCCCTGAAGTATCCTTGAACGGATCGCCGACGGTATCTCCCACAACTGCGGCTTTATGCGCATCCGAACCCTTGCCGCCATGTGCTCCGCCTTCGATGTATTTCTTGGCGTTGTCCCAGGCGCCGCCCGAATTTGCCATCATGATCGCCAGAACAAAACCGGACGCGGTCGCTCCTGCAAGCATGCCCACAACGCCGCTCACTCCAAGCAATATGCCGATCAAAATAGGAGCGATGATCGTTACGATCGCGGGAGGGATCATCTTTTTCTGCGCGGACCGGGTGCAGATATCCACACAGGTCTCATAATCCGGTTCAGCTTTTCCTTCCATCAGTCCCTTGATTTCTTTGAACTGGCGCCGCACTTCGGTTACGATCATTTGCGCCGCGCTGCCAACCGCAGACATCGTCATGGAAGAGAACAGGAAGGGCAGCATAACGCCGATGAATAATCCCATAAGAAGCGCGGGATTTAAAAGAGAAAGGTCGAAATCGGCTCCCAGTGACTGCGCCTGAGTTACAAATGTGGCGATCAGGGCCAGAGCCGTCAAAGCGGCCGAACCGATTGCAAATCCTTTGCCGGATGCGGCGGTCGTGTTGCCAAGGGAATCAAGAGCGTCCGTACGTTCGCGTACCTCATGGGGTTCGCCGGACATTTCCGCAATGCCGCCCGCGTTATCCGCAACAGGGCCGTATGCGTCGGTCGCAAGGGTGATCCCAAGCGTTGAAAGCATTCCTACGGCCGAAATGCCTACGGCAAACAGGCCGGTATTGAAGCTTTCGCCGCCTCCGGAAGCAAAGAAGCTGATAATAACGCTTACTGCAACGATAACGATGGGGAAGAACGTGCTGCGCATTCCAAGCGCGAGGCCGCTGATGATGACGGTAGCAGGGCCGCCGCTGGTGGACGCAGAAAGATCCTGCGTGGGTTTGTATGTATCGCTGGTGGTGTATTCGGTATAAAATCCGATCAGTATTCCCGCAACCAAGCCGCTTAATATCGCAAAGAATATTCCCATGTGGCCTTCGCCCAGTACGTTCTGAACTACAAAGAAACTGACGACCGCAATGATCACGGAACTGATATACACGCCTTTTCGAAGTGCGGAAAGCAGCGCCTTTTGGGACGCGTTTTCTTTCGTATGCACAAAGAAGGTACCAATGACGCTGGCGACAATGCCCAGCGCCGCGAGGATCAGGGGGAGAAGCACGCCTGCCGTACCCAGCCCGGCAGCCACTGCCAGCGCGGCTGAAGATATGATGGATCCGATGTAGGATTCATACAGATCGGCTCCCATGCCCGCTACGTCGCCCACGTTGTCGCCCACGTTATCGGCAATAACCGCAGGATTCCTTGGGTCGTCTTCCGGGATGCCCGCTTCCACCTTGCCTACAAGGTCTGCGCCAACGTCGGCCGCTTTTGTGAATATGCCGCCGCCGACGCGTGCAAACAGCGCCATGCTGGATGCGCCCATGCCGCAGGTCAAAAGAGTCGTGGTAATCTGCTGCAGCGCATCCGGGCCGGTGAATACGGCTTTTAAAATAAAATACCAAACGGTAAGCAGCAAGAGACCAAGACCTACAACCGTCATGCCCATGACGGTGCCGCTGGAGAATGCAACCCGCAGCCCCTGGTTAAGGCTGGATTTTGCCGCCGTGACCGTCCTTGAGTTGGAATAGGTCGCTATTTTCATTCCAACAAATCCGGCGAGACCGCTGAAAAAGCCCCCCGTTACAAATGCAACGGGCATTAAGAAAGTCACAAATCCCGTAATAGCTAAAATGACAAGAACGACGGTTACGACAATAAAAAATAAAATAACTCCTCTGTACTGCCGCTTCAGATAAGCGTTCGCTCCGCGCCTGATGAGGCCGGCGATCTTTTTGACCTTATCCGAACCTTCACTTTTCTTCATGATGAGCCTGCTTTGAAACAACGCGAATAAAAGGCCGATTACAGCGCCGATCAAAGCCAAATAAGTCAAGTCCATGATGTAATACCTCCTCTTTTAAAATGATTTATTATAAAATTTAAAAATAAATTTGATTTTTTTATCTCGTATGCTTAATCCCTGATTTAAGCCGTAAAAAGTAATATTTTAAAACTTATGTCAATCAATAAAAAAAATAACATTTTCTTATTGAATAAATGTAAATACCTGTATTTTTATCATATTTATTATAGTATGTTTCTTGTCATATTTAAAGAGATAATATAAAAAAAATAATAAATATCAAAAGTTGACAAAGCGTTTTACAATTATTACACTTAAAGTGTACTAATTTATATAGTACAAGAGGTGAGCTTGTGTGATTCAAATTGATAGAAAATCTGAGCTTCCCATCTATGAACAAATCGCCGAAAGCATAATTTCTCAGGTAATAAACGGCGTTTTGCAGCCGGGTGACAGAATCCCTTCCGTTCGTATCCTCGCCAGGCAATTAGGCGTGAATCCCAATACTATTCAGAAATCTTACGCCAACCTGCTCAGGGATGGTATCCTTTATTCGCAAAAAGGCAAAGGGGATTTTGTGTCTGAGAATGTGAGCGCTCTGCGGATATTTAAAAAGAAGGAACTGCTGAAAAGACTGACCGAACTTACTTGGGAGGCAAAACAGGCCGGTTTGTGGATAGACGAGCTGTTGTCCACGGTGGACGCCGCATACTCTGAAAACGAAGTGACCGCGCCCGGTGGGCGATAAAAAGAATTAAGAAATCGGGTGAATGAAACGTTTCCGGATGCGGAGCGTTTTTATTTTGCGGCTAGCACGGACTTGAAGCGAATATAATATATTATGCTGTGAAAATACGGCGCAGGAATTATTTCTCAAGCCGAAAGATGGAACCTTTTTAAAAAATTCCGGTCTGATATTAAGGTTATTGTAAAAAACATAAATTCTGAAGTTAAAAGAATTTTGTTGAAAAAAGGAAATAATATGAAAATAATAAAAAACAGTTTTCAAATCCAATGATTTTTATGTTAGAATAACCATGCATATATTAAAGGCTATGAGTTTTAGCCTGAAAATTTAAATCGTAATAAGGTTTGGTAAATATGTTAAAAAAAATTCTGGCTTTGATTCTTGCCTCCATAACATTCTGTCTGATACTATCCGGCTGCGATATCATTCGCGAAACATTTAATTCGGATTCGGGCTCGTTGCCCTCGGAAACCCCTGCCGAAATGGATCAGCAGACTTGGATGAATGCTATGCAGGCCAAACAAGTCCCGGCATTGGACGGGGTGGAGTACGGCAGTATCATCGATTGGGAACAGAATTATCTTGTCTACGCGGTTTATCCCAAGGTAACCGGAAAGGATGCCATAACATCCGAGATGCAGAGTTATATTCAAAACAAGGTGGATTTGTTCAAGGGCGAAGTCAGCCAGGGCAAGGGACAAACGGTAAGCGGAACAAAACCCGAATTATCCATTACATATAAGCCCTATGCATTAAAGAACGCGCTAGTCAGCTTTAAGGTGACGACTAACGCGGATTCGGGCGTTTCCAGAACGGACAATTATATTACGACCTTTGTTTATAATCTGGGCACACAGGTGAGAATGTCTTTAGACCAGGTGTTTAACGGTAATATGGATTATTTGACCAGGATTTCGGATCTCGTAAGAAATAAACTGAACGCGAATTCCGTGCTGCAGGGCAGCCTTGATAAGGAACTGTTTGATTCTGGCACTGCGCCTAAAAAAGAAAATTTTCAAAATTTTGTGGTTGGAGACCGGGAAGTAATATTTTATTTCAACCAATATCAGATCGCGCCCGCTGCGGCGGGCAGCTTTGAAGTATCCCTGTCCTTTGAGGACTTAAAGGACGTTCTGTGGCCCGATATTTATGATCCGGAAGAGGCTGTGGCTGCCGCTGCAAACGCAGCGGAGGAGGCGGAAGTGCAGAACGTATTACCTGATTACCTGAAAAGCGACGTTGGGGACATGAAGGCGTTCAGTCTGGAAGGGATCGATCCGCTGAAAGATAAGGTAGTTGCGCTAACATTTGACGACGGCCCCAATCCATCCACAACAGGAGATATACTGGAAGCGCTTAAAGAATATGACGCGCATGCAACATTCTTTATGCTGGGAAACAGGGTGGAGGAGTTCCCTAAAACAGTCCGGAAAGTCTATGAAAGCGGAAATGAAATCGGTAACCACAGTTACGACCACAAGGACTTCAAACGGCTGTCTGACGAAGAAATCGAAGCCGAAATCGATAAGACAAATCAGGCGATTTATGAAACGGTGGGTTTAAGGCCGATTATTGTGCGCCCGCCTTACGGAAATGTAACGGATGATATTGCGAATGTGATCGGCAGGGCCTGCGTGCTTTGGACTGTCGACCCCGAAGACTGGAAATACAAGGATGCGGATATTGACTACAACAATGTTATGGATAACGTTCGGGACGGGGATATCGTCCTGATGCACGACATATACGATGCTTCGGCCGCCGCGGCAAAACGCATCATCAGGGAGCTTACGGACAGGGGATATAAACTCGTAACGGTCTCGCAGATGATACAAATTGCGGAAGCAAGAGGTCAGGATGTAGGACTGATTGTACGGGATCTAAGGGCTAAATCAAAAAATTAACGCTCAGACCGCTGATAACCCCCAACTACTGCGTTATTTCTCCGCCTGTTCCTCAGCGTAGGTCAACTACGCTTGCGTCGCAGTACTCGAAATGCCTTGTATTTGGGGTTTTCAGCGGCCTTCGTAAATTAATGAAAAGTTTGTCTTTTTCAAAGCTACAGTATGTCATTAAGCTGAGACCGGGCAATTTGTCCGGTCTGTTTTGAGTTCAAATCATTACAATTTCTCTTTGGCCACCATCCGGGACCATATGATTATCATGATCTGCGACGGGATACCGATACAGAAAACAAAAAAGGCGTTGTATTCAAACAGCATGATATAGGCAAATAAGAGCAGGGTCCATAACAGGGCGGACAGTATTATAAAAAAGGCCCTTTTTTTCCCCCATATCGAATTGAATACAAGCAGCACAACAAAGGTAGCCGGTATGGCGGCAATAAACAGCTTCCATGTTTCTTTAAACCCCTTGATCTTCATAAAGAAAAACACGACGGCTATCACCAGCCAGACGCCGGCGGCGGCAAGATAAGTGATCGCCATACGGTTGTGCCTTGAGAGCTTATGTTTTGTTTGCGGTTTTTCTTCCGTGTGTACTTCCTGGACCAGGTAATCAAGCGGCACGCCGAAGAGGTCCGCAAGTTTTTTTAATATTTCCACATCGGGCATGGATTCGCCGCGTTCCCATTTTGAAACCGCTTTATCGGTATAATTGATTTTTTCAGCAAGCTCCGCCTGCGTCAGGCGCATTTCTTTTCTGAGGGCTGTTATGTTTTTTGCAATTATTCTCTTAAAATCATCCATATTTCCCAGCCTCCATATTGTTGCTGTTTTTATTATACTTGAATGATTTAAAACAAGCAAACACATAAAAGCTTTAAATATGCTTAAAATCCTGAACTCTACCGGCGGTAGAGAGGCGCGTTTTTACTCTACTTACGGTGAATGAAACGGTCGGGTGACTTAAATGAAAGGTTGTGTTACCATTTTTAAGAAAATAAACCGTACCTGATGGTATAAAAGCGATTGATGAGGGCAAATATTATGAACATGGATATGAGTAAAACCAATGTTTCTGAAAAAACTGCAAAGGTAATTCGTATCGTCACGGTCGCCCCTATTATGGCCGCGATTCTGCTTGCGCTTCTAATCTGGCAATTCCCGGATTCTTTCAGGGATCCGTTTGATATTACCGTGAGCATACTTTTTTTGGTTGTATTCCCGCTGCTGGCCTATCCGCTGCAGCCTCTGATCCCCAAATTTAAAGATAAGGGAAGGGAAGGACAGAGAAACCTTGCGATTATTTTTGCGTTGTTCGGATATGTTTTTGCAGTAATCTTCGCTTTGTTCAGAAACCCTGCTTCCGGCGTATGGATCATATATCTGACTTACCTGATTTCAGCGCTTTTTATAGCGCTCTTCAACAAGGTGATCGGCCTTAAGGCGAGCGGACACTCCTGCGGGGTAGCGGGGCCGGTGTGGACGCTGATCTGGTTTCTTGGAGCAAAAGCGTTGTTTGGACTGATCTTTCTGGTAGCCGTTTACTGGGCAAGCATCAAGACGCGCCGTCACAAGCCGGTTGAACTTCTCGCGGGTACGCTGATTCCCGCGCTTTCGCTTGTTATTTCAATCGTTATTATCCATTTTGCTTAAGGTGAGTCGAACGCATGAGTTCGAATCTCTTTACCTTAAACGAGCTTTATTACATTAAGTTCCAGGCACTTCGCTGCTGATTCGCGCATCGCGTAAGTACGTTTTAAGCCATCGTTCGCGTTCATCTAGCGCTTAGTGAGCGCTTTTATAACATAGCTCGGAAGCGCAAAGCATCCCTTGTGCAGTTCCGTGTTGTAATACCGGGTAGGCAACCCCAGCGAATTCCATCTGTCCGCTTTCAAATCTGTAAGAGGATCCAATGACTTTGAGGAAAAGCCGAACAGCCAATGTCCCGAAGCATAGGTGGGCATATGAAACTGATACACACGGCAGACTGGAAACACGCTTTTAAGCTTCTGATGCGTCCGCACCATTTCGCGGGCGTCCGGGCTGTAAAACGGGCTTTCATGCTGGTTGATCAGTATGCCGTTTTCTCCCAGCGCATGAAGGCAGCTCATATAAAATTCCCGTGTGAAAAGGCCTGCGCCAACGCTTATGGGGTCGGTTGAATCTACGATAATGAGATCGTATACGTCGCGGGTCTCACGCACATAACCTACGCCGTCGCCGATATGCAGGTGCACCCTCGGGTCGCTCAAAGCCTCTGCCGCGCCGGGAAGATATCTTTTGCACAGATCCACAACCTTGCCGTCTATCTCGGCAATATCTATATTTAAAATCTGGGGATACCGCAAAAGCTCGCGTACTCCGCAGCCGTCTCCGCCTCCTATCATCAGTACGCGGCGAATGTCCGGGTTGACAGCCAGAGCGGGATGGACCAGCATCTCATGATATATAAACTCGTCCCGTTCGGTCAGCATCAAAATATCGTCCAGCGTGAAAATGATTCCAAAATCATAGGTATCGTAAAAATCTATTTTTTGATACTCGCTTTTTTCGGTTACAATATGTTTTTTATAGGCAATACCGAATTTAGTGTGCTCGTCATGATTTTCAAAATACCAGTCCATCTGCAAAAAATCCTTTCCCGGAACCAAAACTGCGGATCGTCCGGCACAGGCCGGATCATTTTGGTTGTTTTCATTATATTAACAAAAAAAGAAGGCAGGGGCAACCCGCCTCTTATAGCCTGCCGGGAATTAAAGCGCAAATTCAATACCCGGTATCCGTCAAAAGATATTCTTTACGTTCAGCTGATCCAAATCATTCACATCCCGAAGGGAATATTGAAGCTGCTGTAAGTAAACGGCAGCGTTTTTAAGATCGCCTTCCCTTGCGAATTCCTTCATGAGAAGATAATTTTTATAAACCGAATCCACATGTTCATGCAGCATAAGGGTCATCCAGATATCCGAATTTTCTTCCCATATACTTCCGAATTCGTCGATGGAGTTATTTGTTTGTTGCAAATCTTTTTTTTCTAAATTGAGGCCTATATTATCCGCGGCTCCCGAGAGTTCATCGTATGTGGAGTTTATATACCGGCCTTGAATAACTGCAAACAGGATCAGAAACAACACAAGAGCGGCGATCGCTATTTTTTTAGCCATTTTTCACCTCGGATTTTGGAACGGATGCATGTTTGATATTGCCGTTTTTTTGTTGGATGAATATTTTGTTGTTGTCGTGCAGGCTGGCATAGAAGATGCGTGAAATATCGCTGACGCCCGCATGCGATAAGGCGGACTGCACTGCTTCCTGGGAGAGGCCGCATTTTTGCAGGTTTTCTTTTTGCAGCTTTCCATCCATGATGAGAGAGTAAGCAAGGTTGGTATGGCCCGGTTTCAGATTCAGGTCGCTTAAGGTAGGGGGCATCTTATCCGTAACCGGAAAAACGCTTAACTGGCCGTTTGTTTCAAGAATGGCGTAATCCACATCGCATATGTCATAATACCCCTTTGACCTGATTTGTTCAATCAGATCGCTCAGCGTATAGTCCAGGCGGTTCAGTTCTTTGCGGTCTATGATCCCCTTGTTGACTACGATGGTGGGTTTGCTGGAAAACAATTTTTTGATCGTATCGCTTTTTAAGGACAACCGGGCGATCAAAAAATACAGCAGGATAAGCGTGATTGCAGACACCAGGCCGTATGAGAGCGGAGTGCCGGGGGTATCCATAGGCTTTGCGGTAACTTCCGCTATTAAAAGAGCCAGTACAAGTTCATAGGGCTGGAGCTGTGCAATCTGCCTTTTTCCCATGATGCGCATGGCAAATACGATTGTAAAATAAATAATGATCGTTTTCAGTATAATATTGAACAATTCTTATAACCTCCCCGAATAATAATTAACGGGCTAAGCCGGTGCTTCGGTCCTGAAAAGGGGCATACCGGAATAATGAAAAAAGCGCCGATGGAATTAATATTGCTCCGGGTATTAAAAATATACGCTTTGAAAAAATGTTTTTTAAGATGTTGCATTTTAAAAAAGAGTGGTGTATAATACAACTCGTCTAAGGGACCAACGTTCTTTGGACATTGTCAATCCCCACCCTTTTATTGTTTTTGCAATAGCCAAGTGTTCGCACTTGGCTATTGTGTTTTTCTCGGCGAAACATTCTAAGATTTAAGAAAATATTTATTTTGAATATATCTGCTAAATAAAAAGCTCCTTAAACGGCATTTGTTTAAGGAGCACGATTAGTTGGATGTTGTTTGTCTGATTTAAAAAGTTTATTTTGTCAGCGCCGGATTGACGTATTTTGTCTTATACTTCAGCAGCAGGTAAATAATCACGGCATATACCGGCCAGGATACGCAGGCTGTGATCCACCTGAACCAGATGACCTCCATAGGGATCTGCGTTAAAATATAAAGCCAGAGCGTGTTTAAAAATGCCGAACACACAAGCTGCGTGATCCCCGTTGCGAACAGTACGCGCAGAAAACCCGTTTTCTGTGTTTTTTGGCGCTGATGCAGGAGGAAAGCGGGTATAATTCCATAAAGCGCCATGGAAAGCGTATATCCCGGAAAATAGGACCCCTGCGGGGATATGATGTAACAAATAAGGTCCACAATTGCCCCGGCAATGCCGCCGTAGGCAGGCCCGAGCAGTATCCCGGCAAACATGACGACAGCAGGGGACAGGGAAATCGCAATGATCTTTGCGGCGCCAAGGTAGCTGATGGGAAAAAAGATAAGATTGTTCATGAACAGCTTGATCACCACTGCAATTGCTATCAGAATGGCGCAGTAAGTGATAGAAAGCGTCTTTTTTTGCATAAAAATACCTCCCTTTTAATTTGCTCTCTACAAAAGAAAACAGGAGGCAAAACGCCCTATGTTCGGTTTTCTCATGTGAGCAGCGGACGCAGTTTTGCACCGCGGTATAAAACCTTTCGTTACGGGGCAACATCCCATCCCCGCACACTGGCGCATCCCGGATTTGAATCCGAAATGCTGACGCGCAAAACTTACTCTGCGTAATTGAGTCAAGTATAACAAAAGCTATATATGATTGCAACAAAAATCGACTAAATATCAGCTTAGGCCGCTGACAAACCCCAACTACTGTGTTATTTCTCCGCTTGTTCCTCAGCGTAGGATTAACTACGCTTACGTCGCAATGCTCAAAATGCCTTGTATTTGGGCCTTCAACGGCCTTCGCAATTGATTGAATTGAATAGTTTGTCATTAGCTGGACTGAATATCAGCGCTTTGTTTGAGTTAAGGTAAACTTTTTATACGCCCCTCCCGCTTAAAGGAAAGGCGTATAAAAAGCGAAAGTTTCGCTGAGGCATTTATTCGCGAAACTTTCAATAGAGGAAAATTATATAGGGAAACTCTGCATTCATTATTATTGACGGAGTTTCAAATTTTATACATTTAAAAAAATTTTTTTTTAAAATTTTTTTTGGCTTTAATCCTTTCCGCGCGCGGTTACCAGCGCCTGGACCAGTATGCCCACAATGGCGAGCACGATGGAGGGGAGTATCCACAGGGTTTCCGGACGGTAGGAAGAACTGACCGAATTCGTGATATTATCGATCTGAAGAATGGAGAAACTGTTTACGGCAGCGTAGTTAAATATCAGGAAGAGTACGTACGTAACAATATTAAATGCGCCGGTCAGCGAAGATATAAAAATAATGATGGCTTTCTGGAACTTGAGCGCAAGCACGCCAAGCACAATAAAAAACACGATACCAAGAATGATGCACAATGCCAAATATCCGCTCCCAAGCGTCCAGTAGATCCAGAGGGCGGTCAGTATACCGGCAATACCGCCGCACAAAAAGATAGCGAGCTTATAAATAAACCATGTTAATAACGCCGCAAGCGCAGATATGACCAGGGAAATAAGGATGGCGACCGGCTGGCTGATGGATGTAAATCCGGATATTGCGGAAAAAGCAATCGGAAAGACAAAAAGAAACACATAAAGGGACATAATTGTCCTGAAATAACGGTATCCCCAAAAACAATATATCAGCGCTATAACGATCTGTGCCGCCAAAAAGAGCCAGACAAAAATCAAATCCATATTCATGCACGCATCCCCCTGAATTTTTTCCTTATCTTATTATTATACAATGGGCGGAATGCTTTTTTCAAGCGGGACCGTTCTGCCGCAATACGATGCCGTTTCATTTTTTGTAAGGCATTTCGGATGATAAATTGCGGGCTTGCACATACTATCCTTTATGAAAAATAAGTTTTTTTGGTTCAAGATAGCCGGATTAGGCGTGCTTGCGGGCGTTGTAAACGGTTTTATAGGATCTGCCGGAGGAATGCTTATTGTGCCGGGATTTATTTTTTTGGGCATGGAACAAAAAAACGCCCATGCCAGTTCTCTTCTTGTAATCGCTCCTATCAGCCTGATCAGCGTTTTTGTGTACAGCAGGGGCGGATATATACAGTGGCAGGATTCTCTGCCCCTGCTGACAGGTTCTGTGATCGGGGGGATTGCCGGGGCGTTTTTTTTGGACAAGATCAATAAAAAAGTGCTGGAGTGGGTATTTACCGGCATAATGATTTTTTCGGGGATCAGGATGATATTGTAATGTGGATTGGAATTATTGCGGCCGCTTTCGGGTTTATCGGCGGAATGGGGCTGGGAGGCGGAATCGTACTGATTCCGGCGCTGACATTGTTATTCGGGTACAACCAGCATGCGGCGCAGGCCGCTACTTTGCTTGCCTTCCTGCCCATGTCGGCTGCAGCGATTGTCGTGCACCTCAAGGCAAAACGGATCAAATACAAACAGGCCGGCCTGGCGGCTGCGACCGGCGCGGGCGGCGCTTATTTGGGCGCTATGATCGCAACAGTGACAAGCGGAGATGTTCTGCGAATCATTTTCGGTTTTTTTCTGCTCTTTCTGGGCGGACTTCGGATTTACTCCTCAATTAAAAAAGCAAGAAGCGGGCATAAAAGCAAATAATGTTAGGGATTCAACCCTCAATTGAAAGATTCTATACAAATTAGCGCTATTTTGTATACTTTCTTATTTTGCTTTTTTAACCGGACAAGATATGTTATAATATTATCCGGTATTGATGGAAGAGGGAAGGACTATGCGATGAGAGACGTTCTTACATTTAAAGGCGGTATCCATCCGCTGAAAAACATTCAATATGGAAAATCATTGAGTGAAAATAGTGAAATAATGGAGCTCCCTGCGGGCGCGGTTGTAAAAATACCCGTACTGCAGCATATCGGCGCGCCCGGCATGCCCGTGGTGGGTCCCGGAGACGACGTGCTTATGGGCCAGAAAATCGCCGATGCGAACGGCTTTGTCAGCGTACCCTGCTATGCAAGCGTTTCGGGCAAAGTGAAAGGCATCGAAAAAATTCCTTCCATAACAGGAAAGCCGATAGACGCTGTAGTCATTGAAAACGACGGGCAGGACAGGCGCGCGTATGCGGAACCTGTTCAGTTCGCGAATCTGGAGCCAAAAGAACTGATTGATATTATAAAAGAAGCCGGAATTGTAGGAATGGGAGGCGCTACTTTTCCGTTGCATGTAAAACTGTCCCCGCCGCCCGAGAAAAAGGTGAATCTTCTGATTGTGAACGCTGCTGAATGCGAACCGTTTTTAACGGCGGACTACCGCCTGATGATGGAATACCCAAAAAGGATTCTGTACGGGACGCGCGCGATCATGCATGCGCTGGGGGTGCAAAAGGCTATAATCGGGATTGAGGACAATAAACCCGAAGCCATAGAAACCATGAGAAGCATGCTGGACACGCATGCCATACGAGTGGTGGCGCTTGAAGCCAAATATCCCCAGGGGTCTGAAAAACAAATGATAGACGCGATCACCGGGCGGGTCGTGCCTTCGGGCGGGCTGCCTATGGACGTCGGCGTTGTAGTTGCCAACGCCGGGTCGGTCAAAGCGGTTGCGGATAGGCTGATTGACGGAGAACCGCTGATCCGGCGGGTAGTCACCGTGACCGGAGCGGTTGCAAGGCCCTCCAATTTTATGGCCCGTATCGGTATGAGTGTTCAGGAAGTAATCGACGCTGCGGGCGGCTTTTCCGGAGAACCTTTGAAAATCGTCATGGGCGGTCCTATGATGGGGCTTCCCGTGCCCGACCTTGCCTGCACGGTAACCAAGGGGACTTCCGGGATTGTGGTGCTGGACAAAAGTTATCTTCCCAAAAGGGAAGTTGAGTCGGAATGCATTTATTGTGGAAAGTGCGCTCAGGCTTGCCCGATCCACCTGATGCCCATGAAACTTTTGGCCTATTCGGCTGCAGGAGACCTGGAAAAATGCGCCGAGCTGCACGCACAGGATTGCATGAGCTGCGGATCCTGTTCGTATGTATGCCCGGCAAAAAAACATATCGCACAATATATCAAACTGGCTAAGGATGAAATTGCCGCTAAAAAAGCGGCTAACAATATAAAAAAATCATAGCCTGAAAGTTTAAAGGGGAAACGAAATGCAAAAAATTCTATCAAGTGCGCCGCATATCCGGGGCAATCAGTCCGTGCAGCGTATTATGTTGGATGTGCTGATCGCTTTACTGCCTGCATGCGTAGCAGCTGTATATTTCTTTGGGTTGAACGCATTCATATTGATATTGCTTTGTGTAGGCGCAGCGGTGGGCACGGAAGCGGCGATCCAGTTTTTTTGCAGGAAACCGGTTACAGTAGCCGATCTTTCGGCAGCCGTCACCGGCGTTCTGCTCGCTTTGAACCTGCCCTCGGGCGTGCCGTTCTACATACCCGTTGTGGGAAGTGTTTTTGCCATTGCAATTGTAAAACAGTGTTTCGGCGGTCTGGGCAACAATTTTATGAACCCGGCGCTGGGCGCGCGCGCGTTTTTGCTGATCTCCTGGCCTGTCGCCATGACTACGTGGTTTGCGCCGGGCGGGGTGGATGCGGTTGCCACCGCGACTCCTCTTGCGGTAATGGCAAACGGCGGCAATATGCCCTCTCTCTGGGATATGTTCATCGGGAACCATGCAGGCTGCTTAGGTGAGACCAGCGCTCTTGCATTGATCGCCGGCGGTGTTTACCTTTTGGCACGGCAGGTGATCACCTGGCGGATACCGGGATCGTTTATCGGCATTGTCGCACTGATCTCTCTTCTGACCGGAGATCTCGCAAACCTTCCTTACTACCTCATGGCAGGCGGCGTCATACTCGGAGCGTTTTTTATGGCGACCGATTATGTGACATCGCCGGTTTCACCCAGGGCGCAGATCATATTCGGCCTGGGCTGCGGAGGAATCACGATGCTGATCCGGCTTTTTGGCGGGTATCCGGAAGGCGTTTCTTTTTCCATCCTGTTTATGAATCTTTTATCTCCGCTCCTGGACAAGGCTTTTACGCCCAGAGTGTTTGGGGAGGTGAGTTCTAAATGAAAGACGTTGCAAATATTGCCCTCAGGCTGATCGTAATAACCGTAATCGCCGGGCTGCTTTTAGGCTTTACCTACAGCTCCACAAAGGAACCGATCGTGCAGCAGGAAGCTCTGAAAGCCAGCGAATCGCGCAGGGTGGTTCTGAATGATGCGTCCGACTTTGAACAGATTGACCTCGGTTCCCTGAATCTCCCGGAAGAATACGGTGTGATACAGGAGGCCTACCTCGGGATAAACAACGGGGAGACCATCGGCATAACGGTTTCCATGACCGTAACAGGGTATTCCGCCGGACTCAATATTACGGCGGGAATCAAAAGCGACGGGACTGTAGCGGGCGTGGATATCGGTTCGCATTCAGAAACCCCGGGTCTGGGCGCGAAAGCCGGCGACCCTGAGTATTTGGCGCAGTATAAAGGACTTACGCCTCCGGCCAATGTGGTAAAAACAGAACCTCAGAATTCCGGCGACGTGCAGGCAATTACAGGAGCGACGATAACATCCAAAGCTGTTTCGGACGCGGTAAACCTCGCGGCGGAATTTTATAACCAATATGTGAAAGAGGGGGTTTGAAATGAAAAATACGAATTATAGAGGAATATTCTTAAACGGGATATTCAATGAAAACCCCATTTTCAGGATTGTATTGGGCATGTGTCCGACGATAGCCATAACAACTTCTCTGACCAATGCATTCGGGATGGGCGCGGCAGCTACATTTGTACTGGTTTGCTCCAATGCGATCATCGCCCTGATCCGCGGTTTCATACCCGATAAGGTCAGGATTCCTTGTTTCATTGTCGTGATCGCGATGTTTGTTACAATTGTCCAGCTTGCTTTGAAGGCGTATTTGCCCGCGCTGGATGAATCGCTCGGCATATTTATACCGCTGATCGTAGTGAACTGTATTATACTCGGACGCGCGGAGGCTTTTGCGTCTAAAAATTCCGTCAGGGCCTCCGTATTTGATGGACTTGGTATGGGCGCGGGTTTTACGGTTGCGCTGGTAATGATATCGTTCGTGCGTGAACTCGTGGGGAACGGTACGCTGATGGGAGTTCCGGTGCTTGGGGATGGATATCCGCCGGCGCTGATGTTTATACTGGCTCCCGGTGGTTTTTTGGTGCTGGGACTGTTGCTTGCCTTGATCAATCAGATTGCTTTTCAGAAAAACAAACCTAAAAAAGCGCCGGCATCCTGCTGCGAATTGCCCGCACAAAAGACTGTGAAAGAGGAGGTGCGGTAAATGGATTATTTTATTAAGATTTTATTGCTGCTTTTAAGTTCAATATTGGTAAACAATTACGTCCTTTCCAAGTTTCTCGGAATATGTCCGTTTTTAGGCGTGTCAAAAAAACTGGAAACCGCATCCGGAATGGGAATGGCGGTGACGTTTGTCATTACCCTGGCCTCTCTCATTACCTATCTGGTCCAGTATTATATATTGGTCCCCCTGGGTCTTGAATATATGCAGACCATTGCGTTTATACTGGTTATAGCGGGATTGGTTCAGTTGGTGGAAATGGTAATCCAAAAATCCAGCCCGGCTCTGTATCAGGGATTGGGCGTGTATCTCCCTCTGATTACGACCAACTGTGCGGTGCTTGGGGTAGCGATTATAAATATTTCCGAAAACTATACGCTGATAGAATCCGTTATCAATGGATTCGGCGCGGCGATCGGCTTTACTTTGGCGATTGTTCTTTTTGCGGGCATACGGGAAAAATGGCAGGTCATCAATATCCCAAAGCCTATGCAAGGCTTTCCGCTCGCTTTGATCTCGGCGTCATTAATGAGCATGGCGTTCATGGGATTCAAAGGGCTGGTCTAGGAGGAGTGCTATGAATGTAATTTGGTGGTCTGTAATAGCATTGGGCGGCATCGGGGCGGCATTCGGCTTCCTGCTTGCCGGTGCTTCCAAGAAATTTGCGGTTAAAAAAGACGAAAAAGTGGAGGCCGTCCGCGCGCTTCTGCCGGGCGCAAACTGCGGAGGATGCGGATTTCCGGGATGCGATGGATTCGCGGCGGCTTTGGCTGCCGGGAATGCGAAGATTTCGGGCTGCGCGGTATTGGGCGTCCCTGCGGCCAAAGACCTGGCGGAATTGCTCGGCGTATCATCAGGGGATATGCGGCCCAAGGCGGCGCGCATCATGTGCCTCGGGAAGGAAGGCTGTAAAAACAAATTTGAATACCAGGGCGCGCAGGATTGCCGCGCTGCGCTGGCGGTCGGCGGCGGGGCTAAAAACTGCCGTTATGCCTGCGTGGGTCTGGGTTCCTGCGCGAAAGCCTGCAAGTTTGACGCGATTAAAATGGACAGCCAGGGAATTGCGGAAATCGATCTGATGAAATGCACAGGCTGCGGCGCCTGCGTGGAGGCCTGTCCGCAGAAGACTATAGCCGTACTCGACCTGGATATCGATTATTATATTGCATGCAGGAATCCGGAAAAGGGCAAGGCGGTTACGACCGTCTGTTCTTCGGGATGCATCAGCTGCGGGATATGCGCAAAAAATTGCCCGTTCGGCGCGCTTACAATGATAAACGACCTTCCGGTAATCGATTATACAAAATGCCGCGAATGCGGCGTATGCGCGGAAAAATGTCCGCGGAAATCGATCTTGCGCACAAAACCGGTGCGGCGCGCGGAAATACTCGCGGATAAATGCATAGGCTGCGGCGCGTGCAAAGAGGCGTGTCCGTTTGGCGCGATAGACGGCGAGGCGGACAGCGCTTTTACCGTGTATGACAATTGCAGGGGATGCGGTTCCTGCATGGAAAAATGTGAGAACTGCGCGATAGTTTTACAGCGCGAAACATGAAAAAGGTGATATTGGCATCCAGATCGCCCCGGCGTGAAGAACTCTTGGGGCGGATCTTGGAGGACTTTGAAATAGAGGAAAGCGGAATAGACGAAGCAAGCGGCGAGACCGATCCGGACAAGCTGGCCGGCACTCTGGCTGAGCGTAAGGCTGCGGACGTGTTTTCGCGGAACCGGGACGCGGTGGTGATCGGCGCAGATACGGTGGTGGCGGCGGACGGAAAGCTACTTGGAAAACCGCGCGATGAGTCGGAGGCTAGGAAGATGATCGCCCTGCTTGCCGGGCGGACACATTCGGTGCATACCGGGGTTTGCGTGGCCGCGGAAGGTTTCATAAAAATAATCTGCTGTAAAACGCTGGTTTCGTTTGACAAAATGTCCCAAATGGATATCGACGATTATATATCGGCAGGCGATTATAAGGACAAGGCAGGCGCTTACGGAATACAGGGCGCGGCGGCCAAATACATCACCGGCATATGCGGGGACTATTATAACGTGGTGGGTCTGCCGGTGCATGCATTATATAAGATTTTAAAAGAAATATTATAAGAACCATCCAAAAGGTGGTTCTTAGTTTATTTGTGCTAGTTTAAAAAGCTTGAAAATTATAATTAACAAAATTAATTTAAGTATTTATTTTTAAATTTTTTGTCAGGCGGGCCAAGGGAGGATCCCGATTTCCCCCCTTAGGCCCCCTGACGACCCCCATAACCCCCTTTAATCGGCCCGCAGGGGCCCGGTGTCAATCTCCCCAAGCTGTTCAGGGCTGCCAGCCATAATTATTGGCTGCATTTGCCAAGTATACAGTGTACTTCGATTTTTGTTATAGGTTTTCTTGGCCTGAACCTTATTCGGTGGCTTTTTTCATGGTACTAAGCCCCCACCAGGACGCCAGCACGGCCAGCGCGCCCAGCAGCAGAAATCCCTGCCAGACTGCCGGGTTGGACAGGTCTCCGTTGAATATGGCTCGCGAAGTGTCCACCATATATTTCATGGGATTAAACCAGCTTGCGTTCATAAGCCAAGCAGGCGCCAGGGTAAGCGGCAGCAGCACGCCCGAAAGCAGCATCATCGGCTGCGCCAGCACGTTCAGGATCGGCCCGAGGGCGTCCTCCGATTTTGTTGTGAACGCAAGCGCGTAGGAAAACGTCGCCATAAACAGGCCGATCAATATCATCAGGGCGACTGTAAGAAGCACGCCGGCGGGCGAGATGGTAAGACCCAGCGGAAGAGCAAGCACTATCACGATAAATACCTGTATCAGGAGCGTCGCAACGTCGCGCGCTACCATGCCCAGCAGCAGGGAAACGCGGCTGGCCGTTGTAACGCGCAGGCGCTCGATCACCCCGGAACGCAGCCATTCAATCACGCTGAATCCCGCGAACATGGCGCTGAACAGGCTGACCGTAACCAGCAGTCCCGGCGTAAATTGGTTGATGGGGCTTACCGGCCCGCCGCCAAGCACGTTTTGCAGCAGGGGTGCGAACAGGTACAGGTAACAGACCGGCTGGAACAGCGATGCCAGAATCCAGGCGGGATTGCGTACCAGCAATTTTTCATAATGGACAAACAAGACCCAGGTTTCTCCCAATACTTTCATCATTGTATCTCCTTTTCGCCATTTTGTATGGAATGGCCCGTTTTTTTCAGAAACACCTCGTCAAGGGAAGGCCTGCTCATTTCTATGGTGCGGACAGGAAGCTCTTCGCGTGCAAATCCTGCGAGTATTTCAGGTAACGCCTTATCGCCGGCTTCAACATACATTTTGAGTTTATCCCTTTCCATGCTAAGTTCATAAATATCCGTCCGCCCCGAAAGCATGGCCTTTGCCTTTTCAAAAAGCGCGGTATCTATGCCGATTTCAATAATATCCCCGGATATCTGGCGTTTAAGTTCCAGCGCTGTACCTTCCGCCACTACCATTCCATGATCCATAATGCAGATTGTGTCACATAGATTGTCGGCTTCGTCCAGATAATGTGTGGTCAAAAACACGGTAATGCCCGTAGCCCGCAGATCTTTTATCTTTTCCCAGAAGTTTGCACGGGATGCCGGGTCCAGACCGGTCGTGGGTTCGTCTAAAAACAGGAGTTCCGGATTGTGCATCACGCCAAGCCCGAGATCTATATGGCGGCGTTGCCCGCCTGAATAGGTTGCCACCCTGCGATTGCAATATTCCTCCATACGAAATGCCTTTATTATATCTTCCGCGTTTTTGCGGGAAACCTTCTCGGATAGACCGTACAGCCTGCCCTGCAGCACCAGATTTTCGTATCCGGTCGCATGCTCGTACGTGCCTCCTTTCTGACTTACGTAGCCGATCTTCCGGCGTATCTTCGAGGCCCCTTTCATTAAATCCTTGCCAACAATGGTGGCGATACCCGATGTAGGCGGCATAAGCGTTGTGAGCATACGCATAGTGGTTGTTTTGCCCGCGCCGTTCGGCCCTAAAAACCCAAATATTTCGCCCTGCTTTACATGCAGGTTTACATTTTTGACCGCTTCAACCACATTTTTTGTATTTCTGAAGGTTTTACACAAGTCTTGGGTAGTGATCATTTCCATGATTGATATTCCTTTCAAGATTGTTTTATATTTTAACCGGATGCCCCTGGTATCTTCCGGAGCGGTTTTAAGGATATACTTTGTCCTTAGGGCAAAGTCAATCCCTGAATTATTTTTTGTTTTTCTCCTGTGGAACATTAATCCCGTCCCCGATGATCTGTCCCATAATCCGGCCATGAACACCAAGCTTGACGCTGCCGGTGACCTTTCCTGTCAGATTGCCGTTTATATAACCCGTTACGTCACCGTTGACCGTACCAAGAACGCTGCCCTCAATGTTTCCGAACACATTCCGCACCGTGCCCATAATATCGCCCTTAATGTCTCCATATATATCAGCCTGAACATCCCCTGTGATCTTACCCACGTCCCCGTGAATGTCTTTTGTGACCGTTCCGGATATTTTACCGTAGAAAGCCCGCTTCTTTTCACTCTCTTCCCGTGCTTCGGGTTCAACGCCCAAAACCAGTTTATCCAATGTCGTATCCAGCGCACGCGCGACCCCGCCCATCAATACAATATCTGGGTAAGACGTATTGTTTTCCCATTTGGATACCGCTTGGTAGGTGACGCCTACTTTTTGTGCGAGTTCTTCCTGCGTTAACCCGAGTTCCTTTCTTCGCATTTTAATTCTTGTTCCGATCGATTCCTGTTCCATTTCTTGATCCTTTCTATATTTAAAAATTTAAAGTAATTGCATGTTTTTTATACCGCCTTTGATCAAAGCGCCGGAAACGTATCCGACAGGCTTAATTCTATCCATTACGGGTCAAAAATTCAATCAACAGTTGAGTGAATAGCTCAACCATCAGTAGAATCCAGGCGTTTTTTTATTAAATTATTCTGCATATAAGGAAAATTATGGCTGTTTGACGGAAATATCATTTCCGGCCGAAGCCTTTTTAAGACGGCCGGTGCAAGAAAAGTATGGAAATTTAATTGTATAAAATGGAAATAAAAGCCCCATAATAATAACGAGGCGGAAAATGTCTTACACCTATATGGGTGGGGGCCGCTTTGGTGTTCAAGCGGAGGGCATATATCCCCCGCCTCGTTGAAACGCTGTTAAGGATATTTTGCGCAAGCGCAAAACCTTGATAGTATATCTTGTTATAGAAACAATAAAAATGGAGGATGTACTTATGTTTTTTTCCGGATGTGTTGGAATAGATATGGGAAGCAGCAATACCCGCGTTTATTCCAGCGGTAAAGGAGTTGTTTTCAACCAGCCCACCATGATTGCCGTTCGGGGGAGTGAATCCGAGGTGCTTGGGATGGGTGACGGAGCGCGGGACTTGGTGCGCTGCGCCTCGGTAGGCATCAGTATCTTAAGGCCTGTGATCGGCGGCGTAATTGCGGACTGGGAACTTGCAAAGATCATGTTTTCCGGAGTGGTGAAGAGCGTATCCATGCAGGAAAAACGCGCAAATCTTAAGGCGCTCATTACCGTGCCCGCGGGGATTACCCAGATGGAACGGGAAACGTTTGAGGAGACGGCGGCAGCGGCCGGCCTCCGGGAAGTGTATATAATTGAAGCGCCTATTGTCGCCGCATTGGGCGAAGGAGTGGATATCAGCCGCCCTGAGGGACATATGATCGTTGATGTGGGCGGCGGAAAAACCGAAGCTTCGGTTGTTGCGCTGGATGGAATTATTTCTAATGAAATGGTACGGGTCGGCGGGGATACCATGAACCGGAAGATCGTGGACCATGTACGGCACAAGACCGGCGTCGCTATAGGAGAAAGTGTTGCGGAGATATTAAAGATCAACGCGGACGGAAGAGAAGAAACCATGCAATTGAAAGGCCGCAGCTGCGATACAGGATTGCCGGCAAATGTCCGGGTATCCAAAGATGAGATTCACGAAGCGCTGGCGCCCTGCGTAAACGATATTATGGAAATGATTCAAAGAATGCTCCATAAAACGGCTCCCGAAATGATGTCGGACATCATAAAAAACGGAGTGCTGCTGACAGGCGGGGGCGCGCGGACGGCGCATCTGAGAGAGATTCTGCAGGAGCGGCTGGATCTGGACGTACATATGGCTTCCATGCCGGAGTGTACGATCATTACGGGTACCGGAGTCGCTCTTGAAAAAATGTATCCCGTGCGTAAGGTTATGGAAGAAAAGCAAAAATTAGCAGTACAATAAAAATTAAACTTTTTATGAACAAAGCCCTGCAATTTGCCCACAAATCCGGCAAATTGCAGGGCTTTTGCATGTGCCTCCGCAAAGTTTACAAAAGTGTTAAGCGTATGATATAATTAGTGAAATAATTGAAGGGTACATAAAGGTAAAGGGAGTCGAACCCATGCGGTTCAGAGGGCGCCAGGCACGGCATTACTGCGTTGCCGCGCTTTGCTGTAGCACCACTACGGCTGCATCATGGCGCCTTATACTGCCAAGCCTTACCACCCTCTGAACTCGCAGACCCAAAAAGCGTCGTTTAGGATGCAGTTTGCGGAAGAGGAAGGAGCCATAGTGGGGCTATGGCGACTGACGATGACAAAAAAATGCGCTCAAACGGCGGCTTTTGGGCGCATGAGTTCGAATCTCTTTACCTTAAGGAGGCAGCGTGGACCGTTTTTTTAGGAACAAACCGCTGGTAATAACGGTAATATTGGTAATCATCATCTTTGTTTTACTGATTTCTACAGCCAATATGCAGAACGTATCGGGGGGCCAGACCGTTGCGGGCGGCGTCTTTGTACCCGTGCAAAGGTTTTTTTATCAAATGACGGACAACATATCGTCCTTTTTCCAAAAAACATTCAACACGACGGACCTTGCAAAGGAAAACCAGGATCTGAAAGAGCAGCTGGCCAACCTGAAAAGCGAACTTGCGGATTACGACGAACTGCAGAAAGAAAATCAGCGTCTCTCCGCGCTGCTTGAATATAAGCAGGCGCAAACCAATTACCAGTTCAAGGTGGCGGGTATTGTTGCCAAAGATCCGGGCATATGGTTTGACAGTTTCACCATAAACGTGGGAACAAGCGACGGCGTTGCCGTCGATATGCCTGTTGTGACGCCGGACGGCGTGGTAGGCAGGATAGAGG
Organism: Bacillota bacterium; assembly: GCA_023393165.1. Classification (GTDB taxonomy): domain Bacteria; phylum Bacillota; class Clostridia; order Christensenellales; family Christensenellaceae; genus JAEYKI01. Next base: position 333,473 of record JAEWMJ010000006.1, read on the forward strand.
AAGTGGGCCTTAACTGGTCCAAGGTAATGACGGTCATAGATGGGCGGAGCGGCATCAGTTCGCAGATCGAGCGCACCAGGGATGTGGGGAGCGTACGGGGCAGGATGCAAAGCGAGCCGTCCGATCCGTTGCTGGATATGGACTTTTTACCAATAGACACGGATATCCAGGTGGGGGATAATGTACTTACATCAGGAATAGGCGGGATATACCCCAAGGGACTGACCATCGGACAGGTTGTTGAGGTAGGTCAACAGGGGAACCAGAAGAAAGTTGTGGTCAAATCAGCCGTAAACTTCAGGAATCTGGAGGAAGTGATGGTTATGACAAGTACGGGAGCAGCCAGTTGAGATACATACTATTCGTTTTACTGGGAGCGGTCAGCATTATACTCCCGGGATCGGTTTTCAGTTTTGCCAATATCGGGGGGATTGTTCCAGATATCCTGCTTGTTACGGCGCTTTGCATAGTGTTCCTGGAAAAAACGTCCGCGTCCATTCTGTACGCCGGGATCACCGGGATCGTTTTTGACGTGATGTTCGCCCCGTATGTCGGCTTCAACGCGCTGGCTTACGTGATAACGGTCGCCATCGCTTATGCGATATTCAGGAACATGGCCCGTATGAGGCTTGTATATCTGGCCGCCGTGGGATTCGCCGCCTATATTGCCAAAGAGCTGATACTGGCGGCGGTGGTCGGATTAACGGGAATTGAGTTCGATTTTTTGTATATGTTTGTCCGGTATATTCTGCCGGGTGCGTTTGTCTCTTCCGTTCTGATGTATCTAGCGTATTATGTAATCAGGATTCTTTATACCAGGAACTGGATGACTCCGACAAAATCACTTTACGATGATTTTTTGGAGTGAAAGGTTAAGTAAAGGTTAACAATGCAAAAAAAATTCAAAATCAGATTTATCATAGCCATCTCTATCGTTGTTTGTTTGTGCGTGGGCCTTCTTACGCGGGTGGGGGCGCTTACCCTTACCCAGGGGGACGAACTGTCGTCGGTTTCCGCGACCAAAATACTGCGTTCCGTATCGGTGGATGGGGCAAGAGGGGATATCACGGATGTCAACGGCATTCCGCTCGCATACGACCAAACCAGTTACGATGTTCAGGTGCTCCGCGATCCCTCTAAAAACACGTACACGGATCGCGCCTATTTTACGGATATATTCATGAAAGCCATTGACATCATAGAGAAAAACGGCGGAAAAGTCATAGATACCTTTAACATTAAGCGGGACGACGCTGATAATTATTCTTTTGATTTCGGCGACATTTCACAGGAGGCAAGCGCAAAAAGGGAAGCGAACTGGCGGACCAATATGTTTGTCTCCGAGACGGGCGACCCGGAGCTGATATACCAGGATCTGCGAGACCGCTACCGCATTCCCGAGGACGCAAGTTATGAGGAAGCGCGAAAACTGCTTTCCATCTGGCAGGAGATTCAGCTTTCGTCCTACCGCGCATACGAACCCGTAACGATTGCGGAAAATGTGGACCAGACGACCGTTGCTGAGATAGAACAGCGCGCGAATGAACTGGACGGTATTGAGGTTGCGTCCAGCACGAAGCGCATATACCCCAAAAGCGATGTTGCGGCGCATATCATTGGTTACACCGGAAAGATGTCCGATCAGAATACGATCAATGCGATGCTTGATAAAGGATACACGCAGGACGATACCATCGGGATTATCGGTATTGAAAGCTCCATGGAGGATTACCTGACCGGAGATATAACCGGACGGCAAGGGAAAAATACCTACGAGGTAAACAGCCTGGGCAAGGTGATCAAGGAAGTCGGCAGCGAGCCTGCGACAAAGGGAGACACCGTTATGCTGACATTGGACCTGCAGCTGCAGATGGTGGCGGAAAAAGCGCTGAAGGACAATATCGATGCCGTTTACCAGCAGGAACTGTCAGATTATTATGAAAAAAAAGCGGAATATGACGAGGTGCTTGGAGGGAGAGAACCAAACCTGGCCAATTCCGGCGCGATTTTGGTCATGGATGTCAAAACCGGAAACATCCTTGCAATGGCAAGCTATCCTTCCTATGACCTGAACCTTTTTTCCGGCGGGATATCCGAGGAGAATTTCACGGCGTTGAAGAATGACCCCGCCACGCCCCTGTTTAACAAGGCCATAGCTTCCAAGGGCATCCCCGGTTCCATATTCAAGATGGCGACGGGCCTGGCCGGGCTGGAAGAAGGGGTCATTACCCTGGATACGCAGATCAGCGACGAGGGGTATTTTGATAAATACATTCAGGAAGGTTCGGACGAACACGGTCCCGCCTGCTGGGTGGAACCTTATTTCGACGAGCACAAGGATCTGACGATCGAAACGGCGCTGCAGAAAAGCTGCAACTATTTCTTCTTTACCGTGGCCGATAGGCTTGGTATGGACAAACTGGCGGATTGGTCCCAAAAACTGGGGCTGACGGAAAAAACCGGAGTCCAGCTTCCGGGCGAGATCGCCGGGCAGGTGGGAGGATCCAAAACGCTCTACGATATCAGCAAAGATCTAAGCCAGCAGAAGACCGCGCTTCCGCAGATCGTATATAATTCCATCGTTAGGAAACTCAAAGCGATAGGCGATGAACGCAACGTACAGTATTCGGATGATGTGATCAATAATACGGCCCTGAAACTGGTCCAGTTGGCGGCCAACAACCAGCTCAAAAACGGCCCGGAGGTCCGCCAGGTGTTATTTGAGGAGATGGATGTTCCCACACAGGTATCATCTCAGAAAGGTTACGACAACGCTATATCCAACTGGATCGCGGAACTGGTCTGGAAAGGAAACGATACGGTCATCGCCGGCATCGGTTCGGGCATCACGGCAGTAACTCCCATTGAGATAGCGCGTTACATATCCGCGCTGGTGAACGGCGGAACGGTATATAACGCGAACCTGATCGACCGGATCGTGGATGCCGAGGGAAACATAGTGGTCCAGCAGCAGCCCAGCGTTTATAACGACCTTAATGTAAATCAGGAGTATCTGGACGCGATCAAGCACGGCATGAAAGACGTTGTATCCGGTGAAGACGGCACGGCGTCCAGCGCCTTTGAAGGGTGGCCGTATAAAGACGAAATTGGCGGCAAAACGGGTACGGGCGTTGTTACGCAGGGCGTGGATTTGGAAGACAACGCGTGGTTCGTCGCGTTTGCACCCTTTGACGATCCCGAGATCGCGGTGGTGACTTTTATTCCGCACGGCGCGGCCGGCGGAAACGCGATCCCTTCGGTGAAAGAGGTGATCCAGTATTATCTGGACAGGGAAAGAGGCGTGACGGACAACACTGTGCCCGATCCCAATTCGGTCGTCCCAGCCCTTTCGGAAGCAACTCCATCTCCATCGCCGTCGCCAACCCCGACGCCGTCTCCGTCTCCTTCGGTATCCAATGCGGCAAATACCGGCGATGCGGCGGCAACAAATACGGAAACCGGCAATCAGTAACAGCAAAGCGGCTTTATGCCGCTTTTTTTTTACAGAAGATCTCCCCGGCTTCTTTTTTCAGGCTGATTCCGCATGATTTTAAATTCCTGTGTGAGAAGCGGTCATTGCTGCCAAAAGAATACTGTTTTTTATATATAATGCGCCGCCGTCAAACCGAATATTTTCGACGGTTTTACGATTGGATTTTATTGGAATTCATTGATGCTTTCCGTCAGAATTATTGTTATTGCACAAAAAAACGTTTTGATGTAAAATATTTGTATAATTTGCTGTATCAGGGGGTTTTTTGTCGGTGCAGAGTGTTGCCATAAAAGGCGTTGACGATAAACTGGAAATATATTTAAATGAGCAATCATCTTACCAATCCTTAAGGGAAGAATTAATTCTGAGGCTTCAGAGCAATAAAAACTTTTTTTTAAACAGCAATGCAAAGGTGGTCATCAGCGGACGTTCGCTTTCACCCGCGCAGAGGCGTGAAATCAAGCGGATTTTTTCCATGGATTACGGCATTCATAATGTTTTTTATTCGGACGAAATCAAGAAGATGAAAGAAGCCCCAAAGACGTACGAATTCAAATCGGCGGAGATTGAAAAAGCCATGCAAAATGAGAATACTGAAATAGAACTGGTTTCGAGGGAATATTTCGATGCGAAATCCATCTTTATCGTTTCTACCGTACGCAGCGGGCAGAGGATCGAATGCGAAGGCGATATTGTGGTGCTGGGGGACGTAAACCCGGGCGCGGAGATCATAGCAGGCGGTTCTATCGCCATATTTGGTACGCTCAGGGGGCTGGCGCATGCGGGTGCCGGCGGCCGCGAAGATGTTTGCGTGGCGGCGTTGTATATGCGGCCCAAACAGCTCCGGCTTTCAGGACGCGTTGTGATGCCTGACGACAAGAGAAAAGATTCCGTTGTAGGAGAAATTGCGCAACTGGTAAACGACAGGGTTGTTTTTAAACCTATCAGCAGAAAGTAAATTACTAAAAAGGAGTTTGGATATGGAAAAAGTAATCGTAATTACCTCCGGTAAAGGCGGCGTCGGAAAAACGACTACGACTGCAAACATCGGGACGGGGCTGGCGCTGCAGGGAAAATCGGTCGTATTGGTGGACACGGATATAGGCCTCAGAAATCTGGATGTAGTACTTGGTTTGGAAAACCGTATTGTTTACGATCTGGTTGATGTGGTGGAAGGAACCTGCAAACTGAAGCAGGCTCTGATTCGCGACAAACGTTACGAAGGACTTTATCTGCTTCCGGCAGCGCAAACCCGGAATAAAAACGCGGTGGCGCCCGAACAGATGAAAGAATTGATCGCCCAGATTGAGCGCGAATTCGATTATGTAATCATCGATTGTCCCGCCGGTATTGAACGCGGATTTAAAAATGCGATCGCCGGGGCAAAATCCGCCATTGTCGTTACGATACCCGAGGTTTCTTCGGTCCGTGACGCGGATAGGATCATCGGCCTGCTGTCGGCAGGCGGGATTGAAGATGTTCAGCTGCTTATAAACCGCATCCGTCCCGATTTGGTGAAACGGGGCGATATGCTGGCCATAGAGGATACACTGGAGATACTGGGAGTGGATCTCATCGGCGTGATTCCTGAGGATGAACTGATTTTCCGCTCCAGTAACCTGGGCGAACCTGCGGTAACGGACAAGTCGTCACGGGCAGGCGAGGCCTACATGAATGTTACGCGCCGTATACTGGGCGAAAACATTCCTCTGATGAAGCTGGATGCGCAGACGGGATTTGTATCCAGACTTAAGAATTTATTTGCATCTAAATAGGGGGTGGCGAACATTGGCTTGGCCTTTTGGGAACAAGAAAAAAAGCAGTCAGGTTGCGAAGGACAGATTAAAACTGGTTTTGATCTACGACAGGCAGGGGACTACGACAAACGACGACATGATTCAAATGATGAAAAAGGATTTGCTTGCCGTTATTTCAAAATATGTGGAGATCGACGAACAGGAATTCCATATTGACCTTACCAGCCAGATGGGTGAGGAAGGCATATCTTCCAAGCTGACCGCCAATATTCCCATCAGAAAAATGAAGCAGATGGTAAAGAATTCTTCTTCAGGAAATTGATTTTTGCTCTTAACGATATGAACGGACAATTTGCCTGAACTTGTGACACCGCCTGCCGGAAGTCTGCGGCTTGTTTGAATAACCCATAAAAAAATCCTCCACTGTTTCGTGCGGGGGATTTTGTGTATTTATGTCAGGATAATAGGGGAGCTTAAACGCTCCATCGCGTTCGCCGCATATCCACGCTGAGTACGAAACCGTAGGCGATCATGCACGTTAACAGGTTGGAACCGCCGTAACTGAAAAACGGAAGCGAAATACCCGTGATGGGCAGTATGCCAACGTTCATTCCGATGTTTTCCACCACGTGGAAAAGAATCATCGCTACCACGCCGATGCTGATATATGTGCCAAAATCGTCCTTGGCGCGCATGGCAAGCATACAGGTGCGGATGATCAGCAGGGCATAAAGCGTGATCACGATTGCGGCGCCGATGAAACCGAACGCCTCTGTGGTCACGGCAAAGATAAAATCGTTATGCCTCTCGGGAATGAATCCAAGCTGGCTCATGGAACCGGATGCAAACAATCCTTTGCCCGTTAATTGCCCGGAGCCTATCGCAAGCTTTGCCTGGGTGGCATGGTAAGCCTGGTCTGTGGATGCGTAATCCGGCTGCAGGAAGGTGAAAATCCTCGTTTTCATGTAATCCGGCATGGAAAACCAGGCGATCGGAGCCGCCGCGCCCGCCATTGCAGCCAGTATGCCGAACATTTTGAGGCTTGTCCTGGCCATAAAAAGTATGCAAATGAATATGGAAACATACACAAGGGCAGTACCCATGTCGGGCTGTACGGCTACCAGCACAAACGGGATCAAAAACCTCCAGAGCAGAGGCCACAGCTGGGAAAAGCGGGTGATGCCGTTTTCATTTCCTTCGGTCTGGCCTGCCATAATGCGGGCAAACGCCAGAATAAGTCCGATCTTGGTAAACTCACTGGGCTGGAATCCGCGGCTGCCGATCATAAACCAGCCGGTAGTGCCGTTCTGCGTGCTGCCAAACGCGAGCACCAGCACCAGGAGGGCGATGCATATCCAGTAGATATATTCAATATAATGCCGGAGATTGTTATAGTCGACCAGTATGATAACGAATATTATCCCCAGCCCCAGTAAAAAGAACATAAACTGAGAGACTGTGTTGTCCAGATTCAGGTTGGAAAAAATATCCGAAAGAGAAGATTCGCTTCCTGTAAACGGGCTTGCGGTGGCGTTCGTGATGGATAACAGGCTGAAGCCAACCAAAACGAATATCAGTATCAGCAAAAACCAGTCGACATATTTAAACATATTTTTATTTATCACATTTTTCATGAAGCAAATTATATCACAAAAGACATATAGTTTCAAGGGAACCGGAACACGGCAAATCATCATAAAAACCAATTGCAGGCAACATATATCGGCCTCCTTTTTTATCCTACTTGCCATGAAAAAGGTATACGGCGTAATTTACAGCGTATAAATACAGTACCAATATAAAATTTAAGAGAGGTGCATTTTTAAAATGGTAGAAGGCAAGGAGACGGAAAAAATTACTATAGGAAAATTTTTTACCAGTAACGGAAATGCAAATGAAGAGAACGGCGGGTATTATTTTCGCAGAGCCGACAAAGAAGAGGAACGAGTCAGGGAGAGCGCTCCAAAGGTCAGATCTACTCCCTTTCAGAAAACAGCCGATACATTTAGAAAAAATAAGCTGATAAGGAATACCGCTATCTGCGCTGTGGCGGCGCTGGTAATTTGGGGCATTGCATCATCTGGTACGCCTGCGGGACTGGAAGCCAGCGAATCCATTAAAAATGTGATCAGTTATGAAATGGATCTGGAAAAGGATTTGGGTGATCTCAAGTTTGTGGACGCAACGCTTGAGGAAAGCGCGACCGAGGTTCTGTCGGAAGACGCGCAGGCAGGGGAAGCCGGAGCTGAGACTGGCGTAGCGGCGGACCCCCAGGCACAGGCGGCAGCGGATAGCGAAGCCGCGGCAGCGGAAGCACAGGCGGCGGAAGATTCCGCATTCGTATATCCCCTGGACGGTATCGTAACGGCAACATTTGCCGAGAATGGATCGGGCGTGATTATCCAGGCAGCGGATTCTATGGATGTAAAAGCATCCAAGGTAGGCAAGGTCACCGAGGTGAGCGATAATTATTTAAGTGTCGAAAATCAGGATGCTTCGGTCACCACATATTATGGAGTGTCTCCGTCCGTACTGCAGGGCGATTCTGTGCAAGCGGGCCAGACGATCGGACAGCTTTTATCCCAGGCGTTATATGTTGAGCAGAGCCTGAACGGAGAAAAGATCGATCCGCTGTCCTAAGGTAAACGCTGATTCATTCGGAACGCTGTCTTGGCAGCAGGCCCACCCCAAAAAGCCTTGTCTTTTTGGGGACCCCGAGGACTTCGTGTCCTGTTGTGTCGCTGAAATCTTGAAATAGCGCTTAAATTCCTTCGATTTCGCTTCATGCAGGGGCGCAAAGCCTGCTCACCCATCCAACATTCCTCATATAATCATCGTTTACTAAGGCGGCGCCTGGGCCCATGGCTTTAAGCTGCCGGTATTTTTCGGCAGAGAAACGTAACGTCAGGATTAAAGGAGCGGCAAAATGAAACCGATTAATCTATTCGGAGGCAGCCTTAAGATTCATCCGGTCTTTCTGGCGGTTGTTATTATTTCCCTTTTTTTAGGCAATGCGGGACTGGTCATGGCGCTCATGCTTGCCCTGGTGGTGCATGAATGCGCTCATATTATTACGGCAAAAGCAGTGGGCCTGAACGTGGAATCCCTGTATGTGCTCCCATTCGGCTGCGCCGCCGAAATCAGCGGATACGGCAACGCGGAATATGCAAAAGAAATCATTACGGCGGCGGCGGGACCGGCGCTCAATATTTTTACGGCCTGCACCTTAACGCTTTTGCCCCCCAGGTATCTGGACGAAATGATGATGCTGTTCGTCTGGACAAATGTGATCATAGCCGCCGTCAATATGCTGCCCGTTCTCCCTCTGGACGGCGGAAGGATCATGATGGCGGTTATGAAAAACTTTATAAACGAAAGGACCGCATGGCGTATTCTGAACGGTCTGGGGGTAGCCGCCGGCCTGGTGATGTGCTGCGTTGGATTTTATGTGATACTGAATGGAAGCCTGAATGCAACGTGGCTTATTATGGGCGTTTTTTTACTGGGCTATGCTGCGATGAGCCTCAAGAATATTCCCTATGCCTGCTATAAAAACGCCGAGGAAAAAAGAAAGAGGCTGGTGCGGAAGGGCAGCGCTAACGTTAAGCATATTGCCGTGATGCGCACAGCGACTTTACGGGATGTTCTTCGCGAAATGGAGTCCTCAAAAGTAAATATCGTAACGGTTTTAAACGATGATTTTTCCATCCGGTCCACATTAAGCGAGATTAAAATCGTAAATTCCGCGGCTAAATACGGGGCAGAAAAAAAAGTGGGAGAATTGACCTGAACCAAAAAAAGTGATAAAGTTAAATAGGTGAAAAAAACGTACAGCTTATCATGGTGCCCAAGGTTGCCCGCGGGCATTAGGAGGAATATTTGAAAGATTTTGTAACAGGCGAGATCGAAAAGCCTGCAAGATATATGGGCGGAGAGCTCGGGAGCGTGCAGAAAAAAGATGCGCTTATCCGTTTTGCGCTCTGCTTCCCCGATACATATGAAGTCGGGATGAGCCATCTTGGCTCGGCGATTCTTTACGAACTTTTAAATGCAAGGACAGATACCTATGCCCAGCGCGTTTACGCCCCCTGGACCGATATGGGGGAAGAGTTGCGCAAAAACGGGGAGAAACTTTGTTCCCTGGAAGAGGACAGGCCTCTTTGTGATTTTGATATGGTCGGATTCAACCTGTCCTATGAAATGTGTTATACCAATGTGCTCTATATGCTGGACCTTGGGGGGATCCCCCTGCTGGCGTCCGAGCGCACGGACTCAAGTCCGGTTGTGATCGGCGGCGGTTCCTGTGTGGTGAATCCGGAGCCTGTTGCAGATTTTTTCGATTTATTCGCGATCGGCGATGGGGAAGAAGTAACGGGAGAAATTTGCGGACTTTATGCGCGCCATAAAAAAAAGGGATTTGACCGGAAGGCTTTTTTGACGGAAGCGGCCGGAATAGAGGGAGTTTATGTTCCTTCTCTTTACAATCCCGGTTACAATGAAGACGGGACGCTGAAAGAAATAAAGGCGGGCGCTGGCGCACCTGTAAAAATAAAAAAACGGACGTTATCCGATTTTGACGGCGCTCCGAAAGTGATGCGGCCCATACTGCCTTATATCGGCACGGTTCATGACAGGTGCGTCCTCGAAATCATGCGCGGATGTACGCGCGGCTGCCGTTTTTGCCAGGCAGGTTTTTTATACCGTCCTGTGCGCGAACGCAGCGTGGATGTTCTACTTGATCAGGCAAGGCATATAATAGCCTCTACAGGGTACGACGAAATATCATTATCTTCATTAAGTTCAGGGGATTATTCCAAAATAGCGGAACTTGCCGGCGGGCTGCTTGCAGAATTTGAAAATAAAAGGGTATCTGTTTCACTGCCGTCCATGCGGGTCGATTCTTTCCCGCCCGAGATTGCCCAAAAACTGCAGCGGGTCCGGCAGACCGGGCTTACCTTTGCGCCCGAAGCGGGTACCCAGCGCCTGCGCGACGTCATCAACAAAAATGTTACGGAAGAGGATATCCTCAATACCGCGGAAAATGCGATCGGAAGCGGCGCCAATACCATTAAACTGTATTTTATGATCGGGCTTCCGACAGAAACATATGAAGACCTTGACGGTATTGCGGAACTGGTCCGCAAAATAAAAGATCTTTCCTATGGTGTAAAACGGGAGGGCAGAAGGGCACGCATTGCCATTACGGTGAGCGCCGCCTGTTTTGTGCCCAAGCCGCAGACGCCTTTCATGTGGGAAGCGCAGGATACGATTGAAACGCTTCGGGAAAAAATCGCTTATTTAAAACAGAAGCTTTCAATAAAGGGCGTAAAATTTGATTATCATAACCCGTATTTAAGTTTTCTGGAAGCGGTATTCGCGCGGGGCGACAGGCGCCTTGGCGCGGCTATACTCAAGGCTTACCAAAACGGCTCTATATTCGACAGCTGGCAGGACTGCTTTGATTTTGAAAAATATAAAAAAGCTTTTGTGGAATCCGGCGTCGATCCCGACTGGTATGCAAACCGGAAAAGAAGCAAAGAGGAAATCTTTCCCTTTTCGCATATAGATTACGGGATAGATAAAAACTATCTATTAAAAGAACTGGATTGCGCCTACGCCGCACGCACCACGGCGGATTGCAGAAAAGGATGCCGTGCCTGCGGGCTTCAGAATAATGGATGCAAAATGCAGGAGGCCGGGCAATGAGGTCGATTATCAAATATGCAAGGAGCGGCGGCGCCCGGTTTATTTCGCATTTGGATATGCAGCGCGCGTTTGCGCGGGCATTCCGGCGCGCGGAGCTCCCTGTCAAGTATTCGGAAGGGTTTAATCCGCATATCCTGACGTCCTTCGCTTCTCCCCTTTCCGTGGGGGTGGGTACGCTGGGCGATTATCTGGAAGTACGGATGGAAGAGGAATGCTCCGGAGAAACGATAAAAAACAGGCTGAATGAAATTCTGCCCGCAGATATACAAATCGTGAGCGCCGGCGCACTGGAGGAAAATTGTCCCAAGCTCATGGCAATCAGCCATTCGGCGCTGTATGAGCTTGTATTTTCGCAAAAGCCGGCGGAAACGGATGCTTTCATGGCTAGCACGTCAATCGTGCTGCAGGATAAAAAAGGCAGGACTTTGGATATAAGGCCGTTGGTGTACGGGCTTTCCGCGAAGGGGAATACCGTGACCGCGCGTCTTGCAAACAGCAGCGCGGGAGCCCTTAATCCGGGGGTACTGGCGGCGGCGCTGTCGCCGGGAAAGGTGAAAATAACCCGGATCGAATGTTTCTGTATGGTCAAAGGAGAGGTAATACCTTTTCACAAATTGGGAAAATAAACTGTTAAAGTATATATTTTATGGATTCTAAGGAGAATTGTTTATGCAAAAATTGATTGTTGCAGACGTAAACCCGCACGAGGCAAGAGTAGCGCTTCTGGAAGACGGAAAATTGGTGGAAGTGCAGCTTGAAACGAGGGGGCAGGAAAGGCTTGTGGGCAACATTTATAAGGGAAGGGTTGCCAATATACTGCCCGGTATGCAGGCGGCCTTTGTAGACATCGGCCTTAATAAAAACGCTTTCCTTTACGCAGGCGATATCCTGGTGGATGAATCTGATTTTTATTTTCCCGAGAACAGCGATGGAGAGGAACCAAGCCGGCCAAAACTGGATGTGCCCAATATCCGTGATATTTTGAATCAAAACCAGGAAATCATGGTACAGGTTTTAAAACAGCCGGGCGGGACAAAAGGAGCGCGGGTAACAACCCATATCACGCTTCCCGGAAGACTGGTGGTGCTTATGCCTACCGTGAACCATGTTGGAGTCTCCAGAAGAATTGAAAACGAGGAGGAACGCGAGCGCTTAAAGGAAATGGTGGAATCGATCAAACCCAAGGGAGTGGGCGTGATCGTACGCACCGTTGCCGAAGGATGCAGCGCCGAACATATTGAAAACGAGATAAAATTCTTATACAGGCTGTGGGAAAAGATCCAGCAGAAAGCGGATTTCCTGTCTTCCCCCAGGCTCATACATGCGGAAGAAACCCTGTTGTTCCGCACCGTACGGGATATGTTCACAGAAGATGTGGAGCAGTTTATCATCAACGACAGCGATTATTTCAACAAGGTGCAGGCGGTGGTCAACATTGTCGCTCCCGAGATGAAAGGCAAGGTCTGTTTTTTTGAATCGGATCAAAACATATTCGATTATTACGATATCGAAACAAAAATCGAAAAAGCGCTGGAGCGCAAGGTTTGGATCAAAAACGGCTGTTATCTTGTGATAGACGAAACCGAGGCGCTGACTGTGATAGACGTAAACACAGGCAAATATATCGGTGAGGACAACCTGCAGGATACCATACTGAACGCCAATATCGAAGCCGCGCAGGAAATTGCCAAGCAACTTAGGCTGCGGGATATCAGCGGAATCATTGTTATCGATTTTATAGATATGGACAACGCGGAAAATAAGCAGAAAGTGGTGGATGCGCTGACGGAAGCCCTGCGCGTGGACAGGGTGAAGACCAATGTTCTCGGCATGACCGAGCTTGGGCTTGTGGAAATGACCCGCAAAAAAACCCGCCGCAAAGTTTCCGCGCTGACTCAGACGACCTGCCCCACCTGCGGCGGGTCGGGACGCGTATACAATCTGGAAAACATGGCAATGCGCGTCAGGAGAGAAGTTTTGCGTACCATCCAGGGGCAGAAACAGGACGCTTATATCGTGGAAATGAGCGAGGAGCTTGCAAACTATATAGCCTCTAAAAATAATATCAACAAACCCATACTTCCTTTGTTCGACGACAAACGTTTTTATATGAAGACTATTAAAAACGTCCATCCCGAATATATCCGGGTGTATGCCGCGACGGATAAAAACGCGATGCAGGGGGCGCAGATGTTCCTTTAAAAACGCTGACAAACCCAACTGCTTCGTTATTTTTCCGCTACCCGGCACTTCGCTGTTGATTCGGGCATCGCGATAGAAGTATTATGAAGAAAGTTGCTCGCCCTCATCTAACGCTCAGTGAACGTTCACCTCGCTTCATCACGCTTGGGCGTGCGCTCGGTTCCGTTCCCAGCGCAGGTCTCACTACGCTTGCGTCGCCTCGGTACTTACGCTTGTGATTCGCACTTCGTGTATGCTGTCTTTATAGATTGCACTCGTGCTTATCTCATGCTCAGTGAGCGTTCGCCTCCCTTTTTCCCCCATCGGCGGCGGTCGGCTCCACTCTCAAAATGCCTTGTATTTGGGGCCTTCAGCGTTTTTAGCCTTGACACATGCATTTTTCTCTGTTAATATATTTAACTGAGCCGCTCGCATAAGGTAATAAACTCTGCCAAAAGCGGGACCGAACTGCGGCGAGACTGGTGGACTAGGAGGTATTTTGAATGTACGCGATAATTGAGACAGGCGGCAAACAGTACAAGGTGGAGAAAGGCAACAAGATCCATGTTGAGAAACTGGATGCGGAGGTAGGCAGCGAAGTGTCTTTCGACGCATTGCTGACGGCCAGCGGAAAAACAATCAAGGTTGGCAAACCCACCGTAAAGGACGTGAAGGTTACCGCCAAGGTTGTGGAACACAATAAGGAAAAAAAGATCATTGTGTTCAAGTATAAATCCAAAAAGAATTACCGCAGAAAGCAGGGCCACAGGCAGCCCTATTCGGTGATAGAGATTCTGGAAATCGGTTAAAAATTGTTTTGAAAAGGGGTGTACGATATGGCTCATAAGAAAGGAATGGGAAGTTCGAGGAACGGCCGCGACAGCGAATCCAAGCGCCTTGGAACCAAGCGCGCGGACGGACAGTTCGTGTTGGCCGGCAATATACTCGTGCGTCAGCGCGGGACCAAGATCCATCCGGGCAACGGCGTAGGCCGCGGCAGTGACGACACATTGTTTTCCATGGTGGACGGCATCGTCCGCTTTGAGCGCAAGGGCAGGGATAAAAAGCAGGTAAGCGTTTATCCTAAAGACTTGGCGAACTAACGATATGAATCAAAACGCAGCCGTTATTTAACGGTTGCGTTTTTCTTTTTCGGGTTGGTATAATAAAACCATGCGAGTACTATTTGAGAACGGCGCGGCTCTGATCCGCGATTTGAGCGATTTTGATTTAAAGCATACATTCGATTGCGGGCAGTGTTTTCGTTTTGACGAGACAGAAAGCGGGTACGAGGGCGTAGCGCTGGGCGGTTATTTGCGTGTAACGCAGGATGGAGACGCGATCAGACTTTATCCCTGTACCCAGCGGGATTTTGATACCAAATGGAAAAATTACTTTGACCTTGAGAGGGATTATTCCTGCCTTTTCAGCGGCGCGGACAATGTACTGAAGGAGGGACTCCGCTGCGCGGCGGGCCTCAGGATCATAAACCAGCCGCCTTTTGATACTCTGATATCATTTATTATATCCGCAAACAACAATGTAAAAAGGATCCGCGGGATCGTCCGGCGGTTATGCGGGAAATATGGAAAGCCGTTCCAATTTGAAGGCAGGACTTTCTATGATTTTCCGACCCCGGAATTGCTCGCGTCACTCGATCCTGAAGATTTGGCGGAAATCGGCGCCGGATACCGCGCGCCGTATATCATTAAAGCTTCGCAAATGATTGCGGATGGCTTTGACCTGGAAGCGCTGCGCCAAAAGCCCTATGACGAGGCAAAAAAGGCTCTCATCAACCTTCCGGGCGTGGGCCCCAAGGTAGCGGACTGCGTATTGCTTTTTTCATTGGGGCACACCTGCGCGTTTCCCGCCGATGTGTGGATCAAGCGCGTGCTTATACAGCAATACGGTTTTAAAGGGAACGATAAGCAAACTGCGGCGTTTGCCGTCCAAAAGTTCGGCAGGCACGCGGGCATTGCTCAGCAATATTTATTTTTTTGGATCAGAGAAAGGGAAAACGCATGAAGATTTTAGTGGATACGCACACGCACACCGTTTTGAGCGGCCATTCTTTTTCGACCCTGCTGGAAAATGCGGAATATGCGGGAAAGATCGGCCTTCAGGGAATTGTGAGCACAGATCACGGCCCGGCTATTCCGGGCGCAAGTCCAGAGTTCATTATAAACGTACTGCGAACGGTGCCCGAAGAAATCGGCGGCGTCCGGATCTACCGGGGGGTTGAAGCAAACATCATCAATTATGCTGGCGGGCTTGATATTTCGACAGGATATTTAAAAAAGACGGAATTTGTGATTGCCTCCCTGCACGACGTTGTGATAGAACCCGGAACAAGGGAGGAACATCTGGCCGGCTATATCGGCGCCCTTGAAAATCCTTACGTAGACGTGATCGGACATTCCGGAACCCCTGCGTACGACATGGAAAGGGAAGAATTTGTAAAAGCCGTAAAGCGGGCGGACAAGCTGATTGAGATCAACAATCATTCTTTCCGTTTCCGTCCGGGAAGCGAATGTAATTGCAGCGAGATTATCAGGTACTGCATAAAATATGATGTAAGGATTACCGTTTCATCCGATTCACATTTCTGCATGAGCATAGGCGGGTTTGACCATGCGCTTTCGGAACTTCAAAAACAGAATTTCCCCTTTGAGCTGATCGTCAACCGGTCGCGGGAATCCATGGATGAATATTTAAAGGAAAGGCGGAACCGGCTAGTAAAATAAGGACTTTGGAAACAGTACGGTTTTATGGTATAATAATACCATATATTTTGTTTGCGGGAGAATTGTAGTATGAGAGAATATAAAAGGAAATATGGAAAGAAGGTTAATTTTTCTCCGGCAGTCATAACCCGTTTCATTATGGAGAGAAAATACCTCTTTATGGGAATCGCTGCGGCTGTTGTGGTTGTGATTGTGCTTTATGCGTCCGGTGTATTTGCTCCCCGTCCCTCAGAGGAGGCGATGGCGCAAACGGATGAGGCTGCAACCGTAGCTCCCGGGGAAGATCCGTATATCAGCGGAACGGAAACGTCCGGACCTTCAGAAGCGGCGCCCAGTCCTTCGGGAGACGTTTCGGATAAAGGACATATTATTGGAATATCCGTGCTTTCGCCCAATCTGGAAGATTATCAGCTTCTCGCTTATATAGACAAGGCTGCAAACAAAGCGATCGAAGCCAAGCAAATAGACGATTTTCTTTTGTATAACGCCAAAGGGGACAACAACCAGCAGCTTCAGGATGTGCTTGCGATGATCAACAATGGCGCCAATACTGTTGTCGTGATGGGAACCAAAAAAGAAAACTTCCAAAAGATATCCGAACTTTGCAGCCAAAACAATGTGAAGATCGTGGCGTGCAACGTGGATGCAACCGAGGGGTTTGCGGTAAACATCATGAGCCAGTCCAATCACGCGCAGAAGTTTGCCGAATTTGCCAAACAATCCGGCGCTACCACGGTAGATACGGTGGATGGCAGCGAAACCGAGGTGAATACGATCAACACTCTGCTGCACGTCGACGCCAACATTGAAGGCGAAAATGCGACGGCGGATATATCGGAAAGGCTTGAAAACGGCGAACCTATCCGGGATCTGATGTTTTTTGACAACAGCGCCAACAGCGTACTTAAAATGTACATTCAAAAGGACATGGTTCCAAATTCTATTACAACGCCCGCCTATGTCGGGTTTATCAAAACCTGGTATAATCTTCTTCACGACGGCGTAACGTTCGAGATCGAGGATGAAAACGCCGATGAAGATGAAGACGACGAGGATGAAGAAGCGACGCCCGCGCCCACGACTGTTCCGTTTAAGTCAACGCCCGATAAATTCCATGCCATGGCGTATACGCAGTCGCAAAACTTAGGAGAGATCGTTTATAAATTCGCTTACTATATTTCCATAGGCAAGTCTTTGCCCAGCGAGAATTACGTGTACGATTCAACGGGCGAGGAATATATCACCAACGACAATATCGATCAGTACTACGCAAAGATCGGGACTCTGTCGGATAAGGATATATTGCCGTCCACGGCTGATACCAGCGGAATTGACGCGCTGTTTCAGTAATTTTAAGCAAATAATCCCGAACAGGAGAAAATAATGGGATACAGGGCATTGTACAGGGTATACCGTCCCCGGACATTTGAAGAAGTCATGGGACAGGAGCATATTACGGACGTGCTGAAAAAGCAGGTTGAGAAAAACCAGGTATCGCACGCCTATATTTTTGCGGGTCCCCGGGGAACGGGGAAGACAAGCACCGCGCGCATATTTGCCAATGCGGTCAACTGCCTGCAGCCGGAAAACGGAAATCCCTGCCTTAAATGCGAAGTATGCGAAAGCGCTGCTTCGGATACAATGATAGATATCGTGGAAATGGACGCGGCGTCCAACAACGGCGTGGACAATATCCGGGATATGCGGGAAAAAGTGAGCCTTTTACCGGCTTTCGGCCGGTACAAGGTATATATCATAGACGAGTCTCATATGCTTTCGGGCGGGGCGGCAAATGCGCTTTTAAAAACGCTGGAAGAACCCCCGCCGCATGTGATATTCATTCTTGCGACGACAGAGCTCAGAAAGATGCCCAAGACCATCCTGTCGCGCTGCCAGCAGTTCGATTTTAAGCGTATCGGAAACGAAGATATTGTAAAACGGCTGTCTGTGGTGGCAAGGGATGCGGGAATCTCCTATGAAGATGAAGCGCTTTGGACTCTCGCCAATGCGGGCGAAGGGGCTATGCGGGACGCTTTAAGCCTGATGGACATGTGCATCGCCGGCGGCAAAAACCTGTCCCGGGAAAACGTCACCAGGACGCTGGGGGCTGCCGACGCAGAGCAAATGGGTCTTTTATGTGAAACGGTGCTGAAAAGCGACGTTTCGGGCGGACTTCTGATACTGCGGAAGATGCTGGATGAAGGCGGCGATCCCGGCAATATTTTAAGGGATATGATCTGCTTCCTGAGCGCGCGTCTGACAGAGGCCGCGCTCGCCAAAGAGGATTCAGGCGTTTTGGCAAGGCAGATATTGCGCGCGCTGGAAATATGGATCGGTTCGCAGACGACCCTCCGGTATTCAAACACGCCGGATATCGTATTGGAAACCGCCTTTATGAGGGCGGCGCTTCCCGAAACGGATACGGGCGCACGGGATCTGGTACTGCGGGTGGAAAGGCTGGAAAAAAGGCTGGATGAGCTGGAACAGATACCCGCTCTTCCCAGAAGGGACAAAGCTCCGCAGGCCGCGCAGGCGCCGGATACGGATATCCGGGATACGGCAGAGCAGAAAAACGTGAACACAGACGTTCTTGCGAAAGCCGTCCGGCAGGAAGCCCCGCCGGAAGACGAGGACGATGTGGAAACAAAACTCATAAATATGTTTGGTAAAGATAAAGTAGTGATAAAGGAATAAGGAGGCAATAAGAGAATGGCAAAAGGCGGTTTCCCGGGCGGCGGGATGAATATGCAGAACATGATGCGCCAGGCGCAGCAGATGCAGCAGAAAATGCAGCAGCTGCAGGAAGAAGTTGAGCAGAGGGAAGTTGAAGCGACTTCGGGCGGCGGCGTGGTACGCGTAGTAGCCACCGGAAAAAAAGTGATCAAATCCATTGAGATCAAACCCGAAGCGGTTGATCCGGACGATGTTGAAATGCTGGAGGATCTGGTGATGGCGGCGGTGAACGAGGCGATTGCAAAGGCAGACGAAATGATGCAGCAGGAAATGGCCAAAATCACGGGCGGCTTAAATCTGGGAGGACTTTTTTAATACATGGACAATCTGCAGTCCTTTAATACGCTGGTGGAACAGTTTGCAAGGCTGCCGGGCATCGGCAGGAAAACGGCGCAGCGGCTTGCTTATTATGTGCTGCGTATGCCGGTGGAGGAAGTCAAGCGCTTCGCGCGGGATATGTATGACGCGCGCATGCGCGTCCGTTACTGCAAGGTCTGCGGTATGCTGACGGACAGCGAGGTCTGCCATGTGTGCGGGGACGCGAAAAGGGATGCTTCCACCATATGCGTGGTTCGTGATTCCAAGGATGCGTTTGCGTTTGAAAAGACGCGCGAATACCGCGGCGCCTATCATGTGCTGGGTGGGACGATTTCCCCGCTCGAGGGGATAGGGCCGGACGATATCGCCATACAGCCCCTGCTTGCCCGTATAGGTTCCGGCGGCGTAAAGGAAGTGATCCTGGCCACTAACCCGGACGTACAGGGAGAAGCGACCGCGGCCTATATTGCGAGTCTTCTTGCCCATTTTGACGGTATCACGGTGTCGCGTATCGCGCACGGCGTGCCGGTGGGTGCGGAACTGGAATATGCGGACGAGGTAACGCTGCTGAAGGCTCTGGAAGGACGAAGAAGGCTTTGAGCAAAATAAAAGCAATCAAAATAAAACAAAAGGACGGCCCTGCGGCCGCGGCCATAGGCATTATCGGCGATCCCGACGAGAAAGCCCTCCAAACGATCCGCGATATGACCGGAAAAACTGTACGTAAAATCGAGCGAAAAGGAAAAATAAAAATTATTATAGGCAAAGGATTGCGCAGAACGGTGATCCGCGTGCCTGCCAAAAATTGACGCCGCTTCAATAAGCAGGCGTTTTTCATGTTTGAGATCGAGAATAAGTTCTTATTAATAACAGGTAAATTGAATTTTAAAAAACAGATTAAATGAGGAAGAGGTTTTATGAGTACGGAGATCTATTATTTTTCCGGCACGGGAAATTCGCTGTTTGCGGCACGTGAGCTGCAAAAAAGATTGCCGGATGCAAAACTTTTGCCCATTGCAAGCCTCCTTGGCAAAAAAATAATTCAAACGGAAGCCGTCACAGTAGGCTTTGTTTTTCCTGTACATGCGCTGACGATACCTTTTGCAGTAAAGGAGTTTTTGGCAAAAGCAGACCTTGCATCCGCCGGTTATCTGTTTACCGTCGCAACGCGAAGGGGGACCGTATTCCATGGCTTTGAAGTGATGGACGCCCTGCTCAAGAAAAGCAAAAAGCAGTTGGCGGCGCGTTTCCTGCTGAATATGTACGGGAACGAATCGAACCGGGAGGGATACGCGGTTCCTTCGCAGGATGATATTGAAGAAATTGAAGTCAGCGTTTTGGATAAAATCAACGCCATTTCAGAAATTGTAAAGAATAAACAGCCCAGTGCAGAAAAAGACGCCGGGGCTTTTATACCGGTTGACCCAAAAAAAGACTGGCTTCCGGAGAAAAAAGCGCAGGCCGGAAAAACGCTTGCGGAAATGATCGGCGGCAAGAATTTTTTTTATGCGGATGACAAATGCACAGGCTGCGGTATTTGCAAAAGAGTATGCCTTTCCGGGAAAATCGCCGTATCCGGCAGAAAACCGGAATGGCAGAAAAAAACCTTATGCCATATGTGTTTTGCATGCCTCAACTACTGCCCAAGGCAATCCGTCCAGGTTAAGAGCATATCGGGGGTAAAATCATTTTCTGAAACCAACGGGCGATATCTGCACCCTTACGCGGATTCAAGGGAAATTGCAGAACAGAAACTTTCAGACCGATGATAAAGCCCAACTGCTGTGCTATTTCTCAGCTTATCACCTCAGCACTTAAGTGCTGAGGTAAGGGACATTATGGGTTTCGGCACTTACGCTTGTGATTCGCACTTCCGGTAAGCCGTTTAATAGGGTTGAACCCGTGGCTTATCTCATGCTCAGTGGAAACTATGTTCCCTTTATCCGCCGCTGGCGGCGGTCACTCCGTTTTCTCAGCATAGCTTTTTGCAAATTCCATGATCAGTAGAACAGCTGAAATTGCCAGAATAACGCTGAACATGATCCCCATAGCGGCATTATTCAACTGTACATAATATCCGGCGGCGTTTAGGACTGAGTAGATCAACATACCTTGGGAAACGTAAAAAAATGCTTTTGCCCGGGATTTCTTTTTTAAAAGCGCAACCCCGCCAATAATCAGCAAGAGTGCGGTCAGGAATTCGGATAACACATGCAGGGTTATGCGGACGGGTTCGGTTTCAAGTTCTGCAATTCCACCAGCAGACATTAACATGATCCATATCCCGCAAATCCCGATTCCGGCAACGATGCTAAAAAGAGCCTCAATTTTTTGCAGCACAGTAGCAATCTCCTTTAATCAGTATGTATGGAAAGATTATACGATACACATTAAAATGTAACAAGGATGGAGTTTGGTTTATCCGGTATATGCCGGAACAACGCCTATTTTCCGCATGGTGTCAAGCGAATCGATGATCTCGGGCGCTTCGCGGCTGCCAATCAGCTCCGCGCCGGCCATCAGGAAGGTATACGCGTTTTGCGGACGGGGGAATTTTACGCCGGATACCTTAACTTTGGTATCCGTACCTTTCAGGGTATCCACCATCAAAAGCACCTGTTCCAGGGAAGGCCCGGCGTATTGTCCTGTGGAGGATTTGGCCCAGTTAATGCCCGCTTCCGCAACCAGATTGCAGGCTGTAACGATTTCTTCATCCGTCAGATAGCAGACTTCCAGAATCATTTTGGTAACGGCAGGCCCCGCTGCTCTTTTATAATCACGGAACTCCTGCAGTATCTCCTTATACTTCCTGTCTTTCAGCGCACCCACGTTCATGCAGTCGTCCAGTACGGTCGCACCCAGGCGGACCGCTTCTTCGGCTTCCAGGGCTTTCAGCCAGCCGGATTGCTGCCCGAAAGGAAAACCGATAGCGGCGCCGTTTAAAAGATCGCTGCCGCAAAGCTCTTCGGAAACGATGCGCGTCCAGTAGGTGGAGGAATAGCAGAACGCCCTGCAGTTGTAAGCAATGGCTTTTCTGCATCCTTCGCGAATCTCCCGCTCGGTCGTCTGCTTTGGAAGGATGGCGTAGTCAAACAGCTTTCCTGTCTCTTTTTTGGTCATCTTTGAAAAATCGATCATTTCATCACCTTTTATATCTAGGATTCCAAGCACTATGATAACACCCATTGGAGTTATTGCAAACAATTAATTATTAAGCTGCTCCCGGCTGTTTGCAATTCGACAGCCCGCGGCGCTATATTTGACTTTATGCGCGCCGGGTGGTATAATGATAACAATAAAAAAAAGGAGAGGTTAGATGCGCAAATTTTCTTGCAGATAAAAATTGAAAAGCATATTAAATGTAAACGGATTCCGTTGATTTTGGTATGCGGTATGCAAGAAAGTTACGATCCCTTACCTCAAGAGCATAAAAAGCCTCAATAGTTTGACGTTTTCCGTGAATAATGAGCCGCAGGAATTTGACTTTCTTGCGGTTTTTGTAATTCATCGGAGGACTGAACTATGTCGCAAATAAACATATCACATTTAACATTCGCCTACGAGGGCAGTTGGGATAATATTTTTGAAGACGTCTCTTTCCAGATAGACACGGACTGGAGGCTGGGCTTTATCGGCAGGAACGGCAGGGGCAAGACAACCTTCCTGAATCTGCTGATGGGGAAATACGAATATAAGGGCAGTATATCGTCGCCCGTTCCATTTGAATACTTTCCCTATGAGGTGACGGACAAAACGCTCCCGGCAATCGATATTATCAGCCGGATCAATCCGCATTTTCAGATGTGGGAACTGGAGCGCGAGCTTTCCATGCTGGACTTGGAGGAAGAAGTATTAAACCGGCCTTTCGGGACCCTTTCCAACGGCGAACAGACAAAAATGCTGCTGGCAGCCCTGTTTCTTAAGGAAACCAGTTTTCTCCTGATCGACGAGCCGACCAATCATCTGGATATCGATGCGAGAAGAGTTGTAAGCGATTATCTGAGGAGCAAATCGGGGTTTATCCTTGTATCCCATGACCGGTCGTTTCTGGATCATTGCGCGGATCACATCCTGTCCATAAACAAAACGAATATAGAGGTCCAAAAAGGCAATTTTTCGTCCTGGTGGGAAAATAAACGGCGGCAGGATAATTTTGAACTGGATCAGAACGAGAAATTAAAGAAGGACATCAAGCGGCTGCAGGCCGCCGCAAGGCGGACGGCCGAGTGGGCGGAAAAGGCGGAGGGGACAAAAATCGGGTTCGATCCTGCGGTAACGGACAACAGCAAGGGCAGACGCGCATATATCGGAGAAAAGTCCAGAAAGATGATGAAGAGAAGCAAAAACATCGGGCAAAGACAGCAATCGGCGATCGAAGAAAAATCGCAGCTTCTGAAAAACATCGACCGCACGGACAGCCTGAAGATCACGCCCCTTGCCTATCACAAACAAAGGCTTCTGGAACTTAATGATGTATCGGTATTTTACAGCCAAAAGCAGGCCTGCCGGGGAGTTTCATTTTTTATAGAACAGGGAGAGCGGATCGCGCTTCAGGGCAAAAATGGCTCGGGCAAAACAAGCCTGATAAAGCTTATATGCGGCGATCCTCTGGACTATACCGGCAATCTCCATATAGGCAGCCGCCTTGCCGTCTCCTGCGTGACGCAGGACACCTCTTACCTGAAGGGGAACCTTTGGGACTTTGCGGCCGAAAACCATATAGATCAAAGCCTTTTTATGTCGATACTGCGCAAGCTGGATTTCTCAAGGGCGCAGTTTGAAAAGGACGTCGGCGATTACAGCGAAGGACAGAAGAAAAAGGTGCTGATCGCGAAGAGCCTGTGCGAGAACGCGCATTTGTACGTCTGGGACGAACCGCTCAATTTTATAGATGTCTTTTCACGGATGCAGATAGAAGAATTGCTGATGGAGTTTAAACCGACGATATTGTTCGTGGAGCATGATCTTTCTTTTACGGAGAAAATCGCGACCAAGGTGGTACATTTGGAATAAGGAGTCTTCCGTTGAGCGAGGGAGCAGGCTGCCCCTGCGTTCTGTCACTGCAGCGGCGGGCTTTGTGTCCGGGTTTTCGTCGTTTAATCGTAGAGGCGTGCGTCTTGACCGGATTTTATTTCCCTCCGTGAATATTTTATATTGAAAGCCTTCCCCTTGAGGGGAAGGTGGCGCGTAGCGTCGGATGAGGTGCTGTGCAAAGCTCTGGCCTGGGTCATTCCGAGCGAAGCGAAGAATCCGTACGGATATTCTTTGCTCTTGGTTGGTATAAGCGGTTTACTTATGTTTAAAAGTTTTTTAAATAAAATATTTTCTGGGTCTGTCTTCTTTTTTTTTCGTCAGGGGGCTAAGGGAAGATTCCGAGGCGAATTATAATAGCAAGTGCAACACAATCAAAAATAAAGAGACTGCATGTTAACCAAGGTGTAAAATGATGTTACCACACAACCATTAACACGGAGGGGAACATGCAGCCATACAATCATTTTACATTAGTAGAACGTGAAAATCTACGAATTAAGCTACAGGAAGGTAAAAGTTTGAGGCAAATCGCCCGAGAACTGAATAGAAATGTATCTTCAGTCAGTCGGGAATTAAAAAGAAATGGTAAAAAAGACGGCAGCGTTAATGCATGGTGGGGATGTTCCCTGTACATGTGGAGGCGTAAGAGATGCAGAAAAAAATTTAGAATAAATAAAGATATCGAGCTTGACGAATTTATCAAAGATAAACTTAATAAATACTGGTCACCTGAAATAATCACGGTTAAGTGGAAAGAGCTTCATCCCGATGCGAAACTCAGTCATAGTACTATTTACGCAGCCTTAAGAAGCAAAAGAATAAAAGGGTATAGCGAAAGAACCCATCTGCAACGTCGTGGACGGTTAAGATTTTGTAATAGAATACGTCCGTATAACCCCACCCATACCATACACGACTGGCCTGAAGTGATAAGGCGTCGTGATCGCATCGGCGATTGGGAGGGAGATACAATACGTGGAGGAGTAGGAAAAGGATATATTGTAACTTGTGTAGATCGAAAAAGCCGCTATTTAGCCATGGAATTATTGCCCGTCAGAACCGCTCCAGAAACAAACGAAGCTGTATGTAAAGCATTGGCAGGCCTTCCGATTCACTCATTGACCTTGGATAACGGAACCGAGTTCACAGATTTTAAAGGTATGGAGAAGATGCTAAAAGCAGTTATATATTTTGCGGATCCTCGTTCACCTTGGCAAAGGGGCAGTAACGAAAACATAAATGGGCTACTTCGATTTTTCTTTCCTAAGGGTTCGGATTTCAGACAGATTACTCAAGAAAGGTTAAACGAAGTAGCGGATTTACTAAATAGTAGACCGAGAAAATGCCTTGGTTGGCTTTCGCCAGCAGATTTCTTAGCTAAGTGTTGCACTTGAATTGACAATTCGCCCGATTTCCCCCCTTTTGCCCCCTGACAACCCCTGCAACCTCCTTTAATCGGCCCGCAGGGGCCTTCTGTCAATCTCCCCAAGCCTTCTCCAATGCTTGCCAATCTAATTGATTTCTTCAGCAACTTGTACATGTTACTTTTTTATTTGTGCGCTCTAAAGGGTGGCAGGTCTAGCATAGTGTTAAAGTAATAGCAGATATGCATGAGATTTATTATTATGATGTAGAAGACGGAATAATAGCATGTAATATAGAATAAAACGAAGTTTTCATTATTGTTATTTTAATCGCTTAGGTAATGTCAAACTGTATTACCAATAAAAGGATTAATGTGTTTGTTGTCGAATTTAATATTATATTAGAATAATTATTTGAGGTCCCTTATGTTTGAAAATAAATATTTATTAATTAATAATATCAAAGTTGAATTAATTTCATTTTACGCTGCAATTATAATTAGCTTCTCAATTTACTATTTAATAAAAATTTTAAATTATTATATAAATAATAAACCTATTTTCCAAGACCTAAAAAGTTCTGTATTGAAATCCCTTTGGTTAAGTTCTTTATTAGTTTTCATTTATTTTTGTTTAATACTTTGCAATCAAATTGATTTTATGAAAAACATCTTTACCGCTATCTATAATATTCAATATTTATTATTAGGTCTTGTTTTAATTAGCTTATTTTTTTTATTTATATACAAAAATAAAAATTCCTATATTGATACGATTGAAAAACACATTTTCATAATTGGTTTGATAATATTGCTGGCAAACTATCTTATTGCTAACATTGAGATTTTAGCTTTTGGAAATTGGATATATATGATAATTGCAATAATGTATATCTTTATTCTTAACCAGTATAAAGAAATAAAAGAAAAAAAGAATTCTTTAGTTTTAAAACATGATGAGAGTTTGGATCAAGCTAGAAATAATTTAGCAGATCTATTTGATAAAAGGCAATTACAGTGTAAACAATTATGTCATTATATTCAAAAATCTTTTAACCCTCAGCCTTTTATAATTTGTGTATCAGGAGAATGGGGCAATGGAAAAACTTCATTAGTTAACGCTTTATTAAACGAACTAAAATATGACAATATATGGTTAAATTTAAAAGATTTAGATAATCTAGAGATATTATTTAAAGCATTCTTCGACCAATTACAAACTTTATTAAAAAAAAATCATTGTTATACTGGTAATGGATCAGATTTCAAGCGTTATATGAAGTCTGTTTTAAAACTAATTGATAATAAAACATATTCTTTATTAGATGATTTGTTTCATACAGATAGTCGAGATTCCAATTTTAGAAATATTCAACCAATAATTGAAAATCAAATAGGAAGCACCTTAATAAATAAACAAAAGAAGAAATTATTAATTGTATTAGATGATATTGATAGGTGTGATCAAAATAGAGCAAAAGAATATTTATATTTTATAAAAGAAATAGCTGGTTTATTAAATACAATTACGATATTCCTATGTGACTATGTAAAATTACAAGATTTAATTGGAGATGAGTATCTAGAGAAATTTATACAAAAAAGATTTGAATTATATAAAGTATCTTATAGAGATTTAATTGAATATTATATTAAAAATAAGATTTATTTAGATGAGCAAAAAGTTATAGAAAAGTTTGATTCAGAACTTACAATATTAATCAAGAAAAGGATAACTAATTATCTTGATGATGCTTTAACTAATGGAAAGAAAAAAATTGAGGCTATTAAAAATTATGAAGAACATGAAGAAAAACAAGAAGATAAAACAAAAAAACAGAAAGAAATAGAAAGTATAAAAATATTCTTGGCTGATTTTGAAAATAATTTGTCAAATGTAAGAAAACTTAAAAATTATTTTAGAGAAATTGAAGATTTAATTTATAAGTTAGAAGTTGCGTATAAAAATCAATTAAGAGAAGATATTGATCTTGCTGCTTTTTTTAATAAATATCATATTATGGATTGCATCTTGTTTGTTGCGTTAATTAAAATTTATTTTAGATCAGAATATTTAAAAATTCAGCAGAATGGTCTGGAAAAATTTATGGAAGGTGGTCATTTGATTATTGGTTTATTTACAACAAATATTATGTCAATCTCAATGTCAAATATATTATCAGATAATTTATGGTTAAGCTATGATTTTACTGATTATCCAGTAAAAGAAGTAATTGAAATATTAATATATGGTAGGGAGGTCATTGAACCTATTGTAATATATAAAGAAACAGATGAGGAACGGACTATAAGATTATTCAATGCATTCTATAATAATCATTTTCAAAATAATGTAAATTTTAGTATTAATTCAAAAACGGATATCATAAAAGTTTTAAAAGATATTATTGAATATGAAGCCATTAAAAATGTTAATGCAAGCTCTATTTTAAAAAGATTTTTTAAATATGTATCAAGTATTCTATATAAAGAAATTTCTTTATCAGAAATATTTGAAATTTTTGAATCCGATTATATTAGAGTAAATATTAGTAC
The DNA here is from genome assembly GCA_023393165.1 of Bacillota bacterium. Taxonomy (GTDB): domain Bacteria; phylum Bacillota; class Clostridia; order Christensenellales; family Christensenellaceae; genus JAEYKI01. The sequence continues at coordinate 361,358 of JAEWMJ010000006.1, forward strand.
AAGTTTTTATTTAAAAATTTATCAATTTGCACTTAATAATAACCATACTAATCCCCAAAATGACTGGGAGAAAGCTTTAAAATATATTCTAAATTATAAAAGACAATTATTTAGGATACATAGAGTCGAGGAACACCTACAAAAGGTTTTAAGAGCTTACCTTGTTATAAAAAACGAAGAAAATATTATTGAAAGTATGTTTGAAGATATTTCATTGCACGGAATGGAAGCCTTTTGCAAGAATTTTTGCAAAAGATATAATATCCCTCTATACAAAGATGTATTAGTTAATTTGAAGAATATAACAGATTTGTGTCTGAACATACTTAAAAGAAATGGTTATTATAATCTGCCGTGTATTAATGAAGAATTTAACTTTATTTATCAATATATAAAACTTGAAAGGCAATTCGATCGTCTAGAAAGACTGATTAAATCATATATTCCCAAAACTATTACTGAAAATGATTTAAATACAAATTATATTGAAAATACCATAGATAAAATAATCGAATACAATGCATTTTTAAAATATGATAAAAATAACAAGTTTTATTATTTAACTTTTTTTACAAAACTGGAAAAAGAGTATAACAAAAAATTAATGACAGACCAAGAAATTTTAGCCCTTAAACGTCTTCTTGAGTTCGATGCTGATTTTGACTATCTTTATCCTTATATAGTTTTAAAAATTTTTAAAATTGAATTAAAACAGAGTAGATTGAGGCTGCTAATGGTTCTGAAAAAAATCGGTGATAAGAAGAACTAAAAGCAATTCAAGTATACTTCCCTCCAAAACCGGGCATAATGCACTAAAGTAACCGCTGATTCATTCGGAACGCGGTCTTGGCGGCTGGGCTTTGTGCCCTGCGGTGTCGCTAAAAGGCTTGAAATAGCGCTGCTATTCCTGCGCTTTTGCTCCTGGCAGGACGCAAATCCATCTCGCCAATTCCATATACCTCATCGAATCATCGGCTACTAAAGAAAAAACGGCATCGTTTTTTAAATGTATTTTGGAGGAAATAAATGAATAAGGAATTCAGTCAATTCATGAACGAGCAAGACATCAAATCGGCGTACAGGGACTGGGAGGACGCCCAAAACTTCTTTGAGTATGTAAGCGAACCTGAACTGGTGGATTACGCGGTATACGCGATCGAGGCCGCAAAACGGCGGTTCTTGTATATGCTGCGCCAGTGCAAATCACACAATTAAACCCAAAGACTTAAGTATATTGCCCCTTTTGCGCTCATAATTATTGATAAGAGTATTGCGCGGAAGGGGCGAAATTTATGGACCTGGGAATCGGCTTTCAGGAAATTCTTTTTTTTGCTTTGGGTCTTGTGCTGCTATATTTTTTAGGGTACATAATATTATCGCCTTTTACGCTGCTTATGAAGTTTATATTAAGCGCGTTTCTGGGGGCTGCGGCTGTAGTTGTCATCAATCTTGCGGGCGCAAGCTTTGGCGTAACGATCCCTGTGAATCCTGCAACCGCCCTGATCGTCGGTTTTCTTGGCCTGCCCGGGGTAGTGCTTATTTTTGTGCTGAAATTGATTTTTGGTATATAAAATTTTAGTCTTTTTTGGTATAATTAGATAAATTATAATTCAAGGAATCATATGCTGGAACATTTATACCAAAAAATACGGGACGCATTTCCCGGGCAGGAACTAGTTCTGGGGGACGGAAACCCAAAGGCGCAGATCATGCTGATCGGCGAGGCTCCGGGCAAAACCGAAGTGGAGCTGAAAAGGCCGTTTGTGGGTAAGGCCGGAAAAAACCTGGACATGTTTCTCCAATATATCCGGCTGAAACGCGAAGACATATACATCACCAATTCCGTTAAGTTCCGTCCGACGCGGATCAGCGAGTGGGGTTCGGTGGCCAACAGGGCGCCCACGCCCGAGGAAATCGCGGCGCAGCGGGCTTTTTTAATGGAAGAGGTGGAAATCGTAGACCCCAGGGTGATCGTTACTTTGGGAAACGTGCCGCTGAAAAGCGTGATGAACAACATGGCGCTGACAATAGGCGCGTATCACGGAAAAGCGATCCATTCGCCCAAAAGCGGCCGCTATCTGTTTGCCTTATACCATCCCGCCAGCATTATATACAGAAAAGAGCTGGCGGCGGTGTATGAACAGGATCTTAAAAAACTTGCCGAATTTGTGAGGACATTAGAGTAGAAGCGGTTTTGGGCCGGGATATTCTTTTAAAACCTTACGAGGTAAATTATGCGAAGGATGAAAAGATGGGTATGCCTCTTATGCGCGGTCTGCCTGACGGCGGCTGTCTGGGCGGCGTTCCCAAAAACGGCATCGGCTATCGCGGCGTTCGAGGAGGCTACGGTCATAGCCGACGATGTGAATATGAGGCTCCGGCCGACGGTTGACTCTCCATTCGTATTGAAATTGAAACTGGGCACCAGGGTAGGCGTCTTTTGCGAGGAAGTGGACGGATGGTGCCGTATTATTTATGGCAATTACCGGGGATACGTAAGCAAGGATTACGTGTTCCTGCCATCCACCGATACCATGGTGGGAAATGTATTGATCGATTCGTGTCCGGTTACCCATACGTCCGGAGACTACGCGCAGTCCATAGGGACGCTGAGCGCGGGCGATGGCGTAACCATTACGGATATCCAGGGAGAGTATTACAGGATCAGCCTGCAGGACGGTTCCGAAGGGTTCGTAAAGAACACAAACCTGAAGACCAGTTCCGCGAAAACGGCGTCCAACCTTTTAAAGAAGGGAATGAAGGGCGCCGAAGTAACCAAAATGCAGAATAAGCTCAGGGAACGCGGCTTTCTGGACGCGTCTTCCACCGGGGAGTTCGGCGATAAAACCTTTGAAGCGGTAAGCGCGTTCCAGGAAGCCGCCGGAATAGCCGCGGACGGGATTGCCGGCCAAGCCACTCTGGAGGCGCTTTACAGCAACAGCAATATTGTGCGCACCGCAGCCGCCCGCGCGGGGCTCGAGGGAAAAGTGCAGCTTACCCCCTGGAGCGAGGCGCAGGATATCTTTTCGGAAGGATCGGTTGCACTGATCACAGACGTCAAGACGGGGCTGCAATGGCATGAGCAGCGGTTTGGAGGCTGGTATCACGCTGATTGTGAACCGGTGTCCGCGGAGGATACCGCCAAGCTGAAAGAGGCGTACGGCGGTGAATGGAGCTGGGACAGGCGTGCGGTCTGGGTCACGATCGACGGCGTCACAATGGCGGCTTCCATAAACGGTATGCCGCATATGGCATCTCCCATAGAGGGGAATAATTTTCCGGGGCATCACTGCATCCACTTTTACAAAAGCAAGGTGCACGAAACCTCGGCGGAATGCCCCAGGCATCAGGCTATGGTGCAATACGCCTATAAAGTGGGCAATTCGGTTTAGCAAAACCGTTGAGAAACGCCAACTACTTTGTTGTTTCTCCGCTTGGTCGTCAGCGTAGGATTAACTACGCTTACCTCCCAATGCTCGAAACGCCTCGTATTTGGCGCTTTCAGCGGTTTTGCAGCTTATAAACAAACCTGCCCTGTAAAGAAATTTGTGATAAATATTAGGGGAAAATGATGGCGAGATTTTTACACTGCGCCGATCTGCATTTAGGGAAACACGCATATGGAAATCCGGAGCGCTTTTTGGATATGATGCGCGCGTTCTCATACGCCGCAGATTACGCTATAAAAGAAAAACTGGATTTTATTTTAATCAGCGGGGATATTTTCGACGCCCGCGTGATCAATTCGGCAACACTGTCCCAGGCGGTTTCAATTTTCGAAAAGTTATCGCAGAACCGCATGGATGTGTACGCGATCGAAGGCAATCACGACAGGGCGTTTTTGCGCGACCGGGATTCATGGCTGCATTTTCTGGAGGGCAGGGGGTATTTAAAGCTTCTGCGTCCTACGGTTTCGGGACAGGATGTCCTATTCGAGGAATACAGGCAGGGCGCAGGCTGCGTGGCAATTGCGGCGGGCGTGCGTCTCATCGGCCTCGGGTATCCGGGCGCGTCCTGCGGGACATATCTGCAAAAAATGGACGAATGGCTCCAAAAAACCGAGGATTACACCGTGCTATTGCTGCACGCGGGTTTTTCCAATATATTCTCAGAGGATATGGGCCGCATGGATATGGCGCTCCTGGAGAAGGTTTTTGACAGGGTGGACTATGTGGCGATGGGGCATATCCACCGCAGGGAAGAGATGCTGGGCAGGGTATATATGCCCGGCTCCACCGAATACACCGATTCACGGGAGGCCATGCGCAGGGATGAAAAAGGTTTTTACACGGTGGATACAGGGACGAGCAGCATATCCTTTATACCGGTTCCGGTACGGCCTTATTGCTTTTTTGACGTGGATGCGGGGGAAAGCACGGATATTGCGGAGACGATCCTTAAAAAAACCGGAGTGCTCAAGGGTAATCCCGTATTGGGCGTCACGCTCAGGATATCCGGGCCGCTGGCCGATAAAAAAGAACTGGAACAAAAGGTAGCGCAGGAATCCGGCGCTTTGCTGGCAGAGATAACCGTGGTTTCCGGCGCGGGACTTGAGACGGCGGACGATTTTAAAACGCTCAACAGGGAGGACTTTGAACGGGCTGTGCTTTTCAATTTATTAAGTGAAAACGGAATGAAAGAGGAGCGCGCAGCGGCCCTTGCCGCCTATGCGATGGAACTCAAAAAAAACGCAAACGATTTTGATCCGGAACTGGCGCTTGCGGGATTGCTGGAGGTGAGCCGCAATGCTGATTGAATCCGTCCGCCTGAAAAACATCAAGAGCTTTTCGGACGCGGAGATACGTTTTAAAGCGGGCGTCAATTTCATAAAGGGAGCAAACGGAACGGGCAAAAGCACTCTCATAGAATCCATTGGATTCGCCCTGTTCAATGTAACCACCACAGGGTTCTCGGGCGGCATCCATTCCTATCTGCTGCGGGAAGGCGAACGGGAAGGCGAAGTTTGCGTGCGTTTCCGGGCAAACGGCCAGAGTTATTCCGTGACCCGTACGGTATGCCAGGAAACCGGACGCCGCAGATGGCAGATATCCTGCGGGGAAGAACCCGTGGTAGGGCTGCTGACGGACAGGGACAGGATGGCCTTCCTGCAGGACGCCATGGGCATTCCGCCCGAGCAAAAGACGGACAAGCTGTTCACGGATATGATCGGCGTGAAACAGGGACAGTTTAAAGCGCCGTTTGAGGATTCACAGGCAAACCGCATCCGGTATTTCAACGAGATATTCGGCGTGGCGGATTTCAACCGGGCGCGGGACAACATGGCTGCGGTCAAAAAAAACATACAGTCAAAACGGTCGGAGCTTAAAAACCTATCCGCTGTTCTGGAGGGGACGATTGCGCAGTACGACGCCAAAAAAGAGGAATATGCCCGCCTTGGGTCCGAACTCGCATCAGCCGAAGAGGCGTTTTTAAATTTAAGCGAACAGAGTAAAAGAGCAAAAGAGGTATACGGACTTCACCGCGAACTGGAAACGCTGGCAGCCCAGATTGAGATGGTCAGGCAAAACGGGGAAAAACAGATGAGTGAGGCGCTTTCGGAATCGGAGCGCCTGGCGGCGGAACTTTCCCGTGCGGCTGAAGAAGAAAACGCGGTTTTAAGGGAAACGGAATCCCATAAAAAGCGGCAGGCTGCAATGGACGCGGCACGTGAAGCCCTTGATATAATCAGGCGGGACGCTTCCGGCGTTGGGGATTATTTGCATGGAACTATTGATAGGATTGCGTACGAGAGGGATAATGTGTTAAAATCTCTTGAGGAAGCAAAATCCGAAGCAGCCAAACTGGAGAACGGTATTTGCCCTTATTTTGGTGAATCCTGCGCTAAGATGCAGGGCAGGCAGGCGCTCAGCCGCACGCAGCCTTTACTGGAAAAATTGAGGGAAACCGAATCCAGATTCTATGAAGCGCTGATACGTCCCCGGAAAATGGAATGGGAAAAACACATTTCAGCCTATGTGTCGGCTGCCGGGGAACTTTGCGGTTTTTTTGAGAAGCAGCCGCTTTCCGGGAATACTGCAATGGAACCGTTTCATGCGTTTATAAGCGCAGACGGAGACGTTCTGGCGCTGTACGGCGCGCTTGCGCGGTGGGCTGGGGAGATCCGCCGGGCAGAAGAAATTTATTCGTCTCATGCGGCGGAACTTGAGTCCGCTCTGGACGCCCGGCATAAAGACCTGATCTCACGCGGCGCATCAGTGTCCGGGGCTTTAACCGGTATTCGCAAGAGACAGGACGAGACCCAAAAAAGAATTGAAAGCCTGCGCCGGGAAATGGAAACAGCCGGAATCAAGGAAAAAAGGCGTGACGAAATCATAGCGGCGCTGGGAAAAGATAAAACAAGCGCCGGTGAGGCGCAGAACGAACTCATGCGGATTACCGGGGAAGCGGGCCGCGTGGATGAGCAGCGGCAAAGCCTTAAAAAAATGTTGGGGTCGCTGGCGCGGGATATTGAAGAGATGGATAAAACCCGTTCAAAAATCGCCGAATACGAAAAACAGGACGCGGAATTTTCGCGGGCGGCAGGCACCGCAGAATTGCTGGCAGATCTTCTCCGGCGCGCGGGCGGCAGGGTTGCCGAACTGTATACGGGAAAGATATCGGCCTTTGCCGCACGGATGTACGCCGGGGTGGCCGAAGACGGCGCGCAGCTTAAATTTGACACGGAATATGACGCCAAATTGGTTGATATATATAAAGGGAATAAGCGTATACGCAGTTTCAACCAGCTTTCGGGCGGGCAGCGGATGATCGCCGCGTTATGTGTGCGTATCGCCATGCTCACCTGTTTTGCCGGATTGCCTATCGCGTTTTTTGATGAACCGACAGAAAATATAGACGCTGAAAAAAAGCAGAATTTGGCCGAAATATTAAAAAAGATGCTGGGCGATTTTACCCAGATATTTATCATAAGCCATGACGACGCTTTTGATAGATTGACAGAAAACGTTATTTATCTGGAGGAAACTCGAGAGGGTACAATATGCGGAGCTCTATAGGCAAAGGGAGTCGAGCCCATGCGGTTCAGAGGTGCGTCAAGCACGGCATTACTGCTTTGCCGCGCTTTGCCGTAGCACCTACTACGGCTGCATCCCGGCGCCTTGCACTGCCAAACCTTACGCCCCTCTGAACTCGCAGACCCAAAAGCCGCCATTTGGGATGCAGTTAGCGAAAGAGGAAGGAGCCATAGCGGCGCTATGGCGACTGACGATGACAAAGAAATGCGCCCAAGCGGTGGCTTTTGGGCGCATGGGTCCGATTCTCTTTACCTTAGGAGGAAAAACGGTTGAATATAAAAAAAGTAATCTATTTATGTTGCGCGGTCGCGCTTGCAACCTTTGTGGCTACGGGTACGTTTACGTACTATTATGTCACAAACAAGACGTCGGGCAATGAAGTGCGGCTGAGCGATGAAGACTACGGCTCCATCAAACAGTTTCTGGACGTAGGCGATCTGCAAAAACTGATAAACGAATATTACTTCAAGGATATAGACGCCCAGGCGCTGGTGAACGGCGCTTTAAAGGGAATGGTGCAGGCTCTTAATGATCCTTATTCGGTATACTATTCCGAGGCGGAATACAAGGCTTACAACGAAAAGAACGACGGTACGTTTGTTGGAATCGGCGCTACGGTATCCAAGGACGAAGAGACCGGATATCTGAAGGTGGTAAACATTTATACGGGCGCCCCTGCTGAAACGGCCGGACTGAAAGTGTCTGACCTCATAACCAAAATAGACAATGTGGATGTGAAAAATATGGGGATCGACGAGCTGCAGGATCTTTTAAAAGGTCCGGTAGGGTCCAGCGTCGCTCTTACCATATTGCCGGGCGGCGCCGATACCCCTTCCGTAATCAATGTCGTACGCGCCCAGTTGCAGAACCAGTATGTGTTTTATACTATGATCGGCGATACCAGCTTTGCGCATATCTCCATCACGGAATTCCACGGAGATGTATCCAAGACGTTTGAAGACGCAATGAAATTTGTGAAGGATGAGGAAGCGCAAGGCGTGATCCTGGACCTGCGGAACAATTTGGGCGGATCGGTCAAGGAATGCGTGGAGATTGCGGATATGATACTGCCAAATGGACTTATCTGCTATACGCTGGATAAGGAAGGCAAACGGGACGAATACAATGCGGACGATCAGTACAACAATGTGCCCATTATCGTTCTGGTGAACGGCGACACTGCGTCTGCTTCCGAGATACTCGCAGGCGCGATACAGGACGAAGGCCGCGGCAAGCTGGTAGGGACCCAGACGTACGGTAAAGGCGTCGTGCAGTCTATTCTGGATATGCCGTATTCGGGCGGCGGCGTCAAACTGTCATCCGCGCTGTACTATACGCCAAAAGGCAGGAACATTAACGGCATCGGCCTTACGCCAGACGCGGTGGTGGAACTTCCGGAAGACGTAAAAGCCGGATCGGCTGCTCTTACCATAGATACCGATACGCAGCTCAAAATGGCGATCGATATGCTCAATCAGCAGCTCAACCTGCCGCCGGCCTCATCCGAACCGGCTGATTCGGCCGAGCCGTCCGAAGAACAACCGGCTGAATAACAGATCCAGATTATGGTGCAGGCAGCTCAAAACAGGGCTGCCTGTTTTTAATCATAAAGGATTGCCAAACGCCCTTTTATTTTCTTCCAAATCATAAAAAAATTTGGAAATTTTGGGCTCAAATGTGTTAATATTAAAGTAAAATAATTAAATCGTTTTATGGGGAGGATATTACATTGGCTACGTATACTTTGGGTATAGATTACGGCACTCTTTCGGGAAGGGTGCTTCTGGTGAATACCAGGACAGGCGAAGAAATTGCGGCAAGCGTGCTGAATTATCCGCACGCGGTTATGGACGATGAGCTGCCGGACGGCAGGAAACTGGGCCCGGACTGGGCGCTGCAGCATCCGGCGGATTATATTCGAGTGCTCGAGGTTTGCATCCCCGATGTGATAAAAAAAAGCGGCGTATCTCCCGCGGAAATCATCGGAGTAGGGGTGGATTTTACCGCATGCACCATTCTGCCCGTACTGAAGGACGGAACGCCTCTCTGTTTTCTTAATGAGTATAAAAACGAGCCCAATGCCTATGTGAAGCTGTGGAAGCATCACGCCGCGCAGGACAAAGCCAACCGCCTGAACGAAATTGCAAACAGCAGGGGCGAAAAATGGATTGCACGGTACGGCGGAAAGATTTCTTCCGAGTGGTTTTTTCCGAAAGTCTGGCAGGTGCTGGATGAATCGCCGGAAATATATGAGCGGGCGGACCGTTTTATTGAGGCGGGAGACTGGCTGGTTTGGCAGTTGACAGGACAGGAAACCAGAAACTCATGCATGGCGGGCTACAAGGCAATCTGGAATAAACGGGATGGTTATCCTTCCCCAGATTTTTTTGCGGCGCTTGATCCAAGGATGCGCAATATCGTGGAGGAGAAAATGGGGCCGGCCGTGCTTCCGCTGGGATCGCGCGCAGGAGGCATAACCCGCGAAATGGCCCAAAAGACAGGGCTTGTGGAAGGAACCAGCGTGGCCGTATCCAATGTGGACGCGCATGTATGCGTGCCTGCGGTAAAGATCGACGGACCCGGAAAGATGCTTGCGATCATGGGCACATCCACATGCCATATGCTGATCGGCAAAGAAGAAAAAAACGTCGCGGGAATCTGTGGAACCGTTGCGGACGGCATACTGCCCGGATACTACGGATACGAAGCGGGTCAGTCCTGCGTAGGCGACCACTTCGCATGGTTCGTGCAGAACTGCGTGCCGGATGAGTATTTTAAGGAAGCGGAAAAAGCCGGCATGGACATCCATGTTTATCTTCAGAAAAAGGCGGGCGAACTGAAACCGGGAGAAAGCGGACTTCTGGCTCTCGACTGGTGGAACGGAAACCGGTCGGTGCTGGTGGATGTGGATCTGACAGGAATGATGCTGGGAATGACGCTGCAAACCAGGCCGCACGAGATGTACCGCGCATTGGTGGAAGCCACGGCGTTCGGGACTCGCAAAATCATCCAAAACTTCGAGGTCAGCGGCGTACGCGTAGACGAATATATTGCCGCCGGCGGCATTGCGGAAAAAAGCCCGTTCATGATGCAGATTTATGCGGATATCATCCGCAAGCCCATCCGGATATCCGGAAGCGCGCAGGGACCTGCGCTGGGATCGGCTATATTCGGCGCGGTTGCGGCAGGCGGCAAGGCCGGCGGATATGACGATGTTTTTGAAGCCGCCCGCGCAATGGGCAAACTGAGCGACATTGTTTATCTGCCTGACAGCGGGAACGCAGAGGTGTACGATCTCATGTACGCCGAGTACGACGCGCTGCACGATTATTTCGGCAGGGGCGCAAATAACGTAATGAAACACCTGAAATCCATCCGGAAAGGCGGCGGCGGGAATGCTTGAAGATCTGAAACGGGAGGTCTTTGAGGCAAACCTTCTTCTTCAAAAATACAATCTGGTCCTGTTTACATGGGGCAATGTCTCGGCGCTGGATCAGGACAGCGGGCTTCTGGTGATCAAACCTTCCGGAGTTGCATATGAAACCATGAAGCCGGAGGACATGGTGGTTCTGGATCTTGACGGCAAGGTAGCGGAAGGCAGCCTGAATCCGTCTTCGGATACGCCCACCCACATTGAAATCTACAGGAATTTTCCTGAAGCGCGCGGCGTTACACATACCCATTCAAAATGGGCGACTGTTTGGGCGCAGGCAGGTATGGGGATTCCCGCGATCGGCACCACGCATGCGGATTATTTTTACGGCGAAGTACCCTGTACGCGCGAACTTACTCAAAACGAGATAGAAGATGCTTATGAACGCAATACAGGCCGGGTAATTGTGGAAACCTTTGCGGGACGCGATCCGGATCAGATGCACGCCGTGCTGGTCGCCAGCCACGGACCGTTTACCTGGGGGAAAAGCGCCCGGGATTCGGTGGAGAATGCGGTTGTGCTGGAGGAAATAGCGGAAATGGCTTACGGTTCTTTTACCCTGAGGCCGGGGCTTTCATCCATGCCTCAGGCGCTGCTTGACAATCATTATCTGCGCAAACACGGAAAGAACGCTTATTACGGACAAAAATAAATCAAAATCTAGTTGACATTGTATCCTTAATAGGATATATTATCAATAAGGAATTAGTATCAGTGGTGGTTTTAATGATGAAACGGAATACGATGCAAAAAAAGCTTGTGCTGGGCGCGGTACAGGTTATGAAAACACATCCGACTGCCGAAGACGTATTTGAATATATAGCTTCCAGGTATCCGGAAATCAGCCGGGCCACCGTATACCGAAACTTAAAACAGCTATCGGATTCCGGGGAAATACGCAGGATTGCCGTTCCCGGCGCCGCCGACAGGTTTGATCTCAATCTGTTACAGCATTACCATATCAAATGCGCGATCTGCGGGAAGTTTACGGATATCAATTTTCCCTATATGGGCGATCTGGATGCGGTGGTCGGAGAATTGACGGATTATGATATGGAAAGCCATGATATCGTTTTTAAGGGCATATGTCCCGGATGCAGGATAGCAAATTAAAAAAAGGAGTGTTTTAAAGATGGCTGAATTAAAAGGAACAAAAACAGAAGCAAATTTAATGGCTGCTTTTGCAGGAGAATCGCAGGCGAGGAATAAATATACATATTACGCCTCGGCAGCAAAAAAACAGGGATTCAACCAGATCGCCGATTTTTTTGAAGAAACGGCGGGCAATGAAAAAGAACATGCAAAGATTTGGTTTAAGCTGCTGCATGACGGGATCGGCGGAACGGAAGAAAACCTTGCGGACGCCGCGGCAGGGGAGCGTTATGAATGGACCGATATGTACAAGGGATTTGCAGAAACCGCAAGGCAGGAAGGGCTTGATAAAATAGCTTTTCTGTTTGAGGAAGTTGCAAAGATCGAGAAAACTCATGAGGAAAGGTACAACCAGCTGCTTGAAAACCTGAAGACCGGAAAGGTTTTCAGCAGGGCGGAGGATCAGGTCTGGTACTGTGCAAACTGCGGGCATATCCATTACGGAAAGGAAGCGCCCGATGTCTGTCCGGTGTGCAGCCATCCGAGGGCGTATTTCCAGATCAAATCTTCAAATTATTAAAAATACTGAAAGCGGGTTCTGCCCGCTTTTTTGTTACTTTTCTTTTAGAAACAAGAAAAGTAACCCAAAGAAAACCATACAGGAGTTTGCTTCCTTATTCAAACCCCAACAAAACTATAATCATATGTAAACCCCAAAAAGCAAAGCCTTCTGGGGTTATTTTTAAACATTAAGCTGCATAAATTCAAACGGCCGGAATATATCAGCTATCAGAAGACCTGCGTTCATGTTTTAATATTCTCAAAAGGGTAATGGGTCAAAAACGCAGATCTTTTTTTATCTTTGGTGGTATAAAGCGCCCGCCGCCGAAAAGCAGCCTGTGCTTAAAAAACGTTATTAAAACTATGCCCACCGCCGCACATAGGCGGACGCGGTAAGGCAGAATGAGATTTGGGCCTCAAAAATTCGAAGATTCTTTGGATGGATTATTTATCTTCTTCCGTTTTGGTTGAGCAGCATTCCAAGCATGTTCATAGGATTAAATCCACCCATACCACCCATGTTGCCCATATTCCCCATGTTGCCCATGTTGCCCATATTCCCCATATTCATTCCGTTGCCCATTCCGCCCATTCCCGACAGCATGGAGAACAGTGGGTTGCCTCCCGCTCCGCCCATCATGCGGAATAGGTCCGTTGCGGACATATTTCCGAACGGTCCCCTGTTCCCGCCGCCCATCGGGCCTCCCATGGGTCCGTTGTTCGCCGGCCCGCCATCCATCGGGCCTTCTCCAAAAGGGCTTCCGTTGTTTGCGCCCTGGCCTTGCTGCCAGTTTTGATAATTGTTGTCGGCGGCGCGCCCGTCGTATCCAAAGCCGCCGGTATTTCCGCCGGGGGCCCCCCAGTTCTGCCCTTGGCTCTGCGAGCCCATCCCGGGATTCCAATTTTGGCCGGCATTCTGAGGGCCTCCGTAAGGATTGCCGAAGCCGCCTTGCCCGTAATTCTGTCCGCCATAAGGATTTCCCCAATTGCCCTGCCCATAATTATTTGGCCCGTTTCCGCCAAATGGGTTCCAGCCCGTCTGTCCGTTGCCGCCGGACGGGCTGCCGCCTCCCATTCCGAAAGGATTGCCAAAGTTCTGGCTTTTATATTGATTGGGATTTCCCCTGCCGGACTGCATAGGATCGTTTTTTCTCTCTCCTCTTCCCTGTTGGTTGTAGTCGTATGGATAAGTTTTTTTTGTGCGGTTCTGGTTTTGCGCAAATCCGCCGGTATTATTAGGACGCGGATTTTGTTTAGGTGCCGCCGTCTTTTGCTCTTGCTGATCTTGATTGATCTTGGGACGAATCTTATAACTTCTATACATAATGCTCCACCTCTATGGAATATATTTATGCCGGACCGTATATTTATGTTCACTAAAAGCCCCATTTGGCAATACTATATCATGAGGTGAGATGCAATGGATTTCAAGAATTATGTCCAGTCCAACAAGCAGAAAAAAAATCAGAACGACGGAGGGTCATTCAACGACATTCCAATGAATGACGTTGAATCACAGATCAAGCAGTATGAAAATATGAACAAAAATGATATGATGAACGAACTGCGGAAGGCTAAGCAGAGCGGATCCCTGAACGATCAAACGCTGCGTCAATTCTTGGATGCCATGGGGAATAATTTGACCCAGGAACAAAGGAGAAATATTATTAATCTGGTGAACAGCTTGAAATAAAACGTTTTATGCAATATGATATACCTACGTTGCGGTCTGTCATACGCATAAAAAAACAAAAAAACAACAGGATAAAAGGGGAGTTCTTTATAGCGCGCCGCTTTTATTGAGAATATAAGCGGGCGCAATCCTCCTCCCGGCAGGTGGACAAGCAATGCAGGATAGAAAGGCAAATAAAACAATTTTTAATCAATCAGGAGGAAACGCTTACAGAAAAAAAATCGTTTTTTGTATTTTTGCTGTAGAAATGATTGCCTTATTCCTTGTTTTTCTTATGGCAAGCACAGTTTATGCGGCGGATCAGATACTTGTTATCGACGCAAATCATAAATACGAGGGAATGGACAAGACATACAGTCAGGGATATAAGCCCCAGGTGAACGGTTCTGACGTGTTTATTTGTCTGCCGCTTGTGGTTTCGGAAGTCTATGGCGGAACCATTCAAAATGAACAGATCACTGTCAAACCGGATATTGGGGATATTGCGGAAACTCCATTCAAACCGGGTGATTACGGCAAAACAGTGAGGCTTGCCAAATACGCCGCAACGGACGAAAACGGCGGCCGGAATGAAATATACGCCTATTACATAACCTTAAACCTCCCGGTTCAGCCGGGCGCGATAAACGGAAAGTATCCGGTGGTATTCCTGTTAAGTTATGTGAATGATTTGGGGGAATCCATCCAGCAATCGTTCACGGTATATGTTGAAAAAACAGGCGGGATCCAGCCGACCCCAACTCCATCGGGCGGCCAGACTGTGGAGGAAACCGGGCTTTCGCCCGGGATCGTTGTGAGCAGGTACCGGATAACCCCTGAGGTCGTACCGGCAGGCTCGCCGTTTTCGGTGGATATTACTTTGCAAAACACCAGCGGGACAGGCGGGGTCTCGAATATTGTGGTATCGTACAGCGGGGTGACGGGCGATATCGTCCCGAACAGCGGGGCCAATACTTTTTTTGTATCGGGAATCGGACGGAATTCGGAGCAAAATTTTCATTTCAAAATGAATGCAAACGCGGATACGAAAACGTCCGAACAGAAAATAATCCTGAAAATAAATTATACCGATGAAAACGGCGTCAGCCGGTCGGCTTCCAGCGAGATTCCGGTTGAGGTGAAGCAGCCTATCCGGATTAAATATGATCCGCCCAGCATACCCGTGCAGGTCCATGCAGGGGAAACCGTGTCAGCTTCCATCAATATCTACAACCAAGGCAGGGATCCTCTTTACAACGTTGCTGTTTCGCTTTCAGCAGATGGGTTTACCACTAAAGCGGATACGTTTGTGGGAAATATTGAACCGGGCGGGTCCAAAACAGCCGGAATTAAGGCAAAAGCCGGGAATGAACCCGGCGAGGTGAACGGAAAGCTTGTAGTATGGTACGGGGACGGATCCGGAGAGCAGTATTCCGAAGAAGTGCCGTTTACAACCCGGATCCTTTACCGGGCGGGAATTTCCGGACTCTCGGGAGAATGGGCGGTGCTGGTATGGGGCGCTGTGGCGGCAGCCGTTACGGTTTCGGCATATATGTTAAGAAAACTGATACATAAAAAAATAAATAAAAAGGACAAAGAAAGAAAGTGACCGTTCTCCAAACCGGGAACGGGTATTAAGGGGTTATTGCATGGAAAATTTCAGGGAAGAGATACTTGAACGTTTGGGAAAGGAGTATGCGGACACCCGGACGGCACTGGATTATGAGAACGCGTACGAACTGCTTGTGGCGACCATATTGGCCGCACAATGCACAGACAAGCGTGTAAACATGGTAACGCCGGATTTTTTCAGGCGTTTTCCCGACGCTGAGGCGCTCAGCAGGGGAGAGATAGGCGAAATCGAGGAACTGATAAAAACCTGCGGACTTTATCAGGCAAAAGCGAAGAACCTCCTGGCCTGCGCAAAAAGGCTGGTCGGGGAGTTTGGCGGAGAGGTGCCGCATACCATGGAAGAACTTACTTCGCTGGCAGGCGTGGGCAGAAAAACCGCCAGCGTGGTGCTGGCTTTTGCGTTTGGCATTCCCGCAATGCCGGTGGACACCCATGTGGGACGCGTATCAAATCGTTTGGGGCTTGCAAACTCCAAAAATCCTGTTAAAATAGAACAGCAGTTATGCGCAATTATTCCGAGGGAGCGCTGGGGCGACGCGCACCACTGGCTGATATGGCACGGGAGAAAAGTTTGCCATGCTCAGCGGCCGGACTGCCCCCGGTGCGTGGTCCGGGAGCTCTGTCCGAGTGCGGTATTGGAGTAAACGCTGATTAATTCGGAACGCTGTCTTGGCAGCCGGACTTGTGCCCTGCTGTGTCGCTGAAATCTTGAAATAGCGCTGCTATTCCTTCGATTTCGCTCCATGCAAGAGCGCAAAGCCTGCTCACCAATCCAACATCCCTCATTTAATCATCATTTACTGGAGGAAGACAGATGATAGTTGATAAGGTAAAGATTTATATAAAAGCCGGTGAAGGCGGAAACGGCGCGGTTTCCTTTTACCGGGAGAAATATGTTGCGGCGGGCGGCCCGGACGGCGGCGACGGCGGAAGGGGCGGCGATGTTGTTTTTGTTGCGGATGAAAACATGCGCACGTTAATGGATTTCAGATATAAAACCAAGTATACCGCCATGCGCGGGGAAAACGGCCGTAAAAAGAACATGAACGGAAAAAGCGGCGAAGATCTTGAAATCCATGTGCCTGCAGGTACAGTGGTGATAGACGAGGGAACCGGACGCGTCGCCGCGGATATCCGTTCAGGCGACTGCAAAACCGTTCTCAAGGGCGGCAAAGGCGGCCTCGGAAACGCGCGGTTCGCAAATGCGGTGCGCCAGGCCCCGCGGTTTGCTACACCGGGACGGAAAACCAAAGGGCATTACGTCTGGCTGGAACTCAAGTCCATTGCGGATGTCGGGCTGGTTGGGTTTCCCAATGTGGGAAAATCCACGCTGCTTTCACGCCTGACTTCCGCCAGGCCCAAGATTGAGAATTACCATTTCACTACGCTGGCCCCCAACCTGGGCGTAGCCCGCACAGATGATTTCGATTATATTCTTGCGGATATTCCCGGCCTGATTGAAGGCGCGCATCAGGGCGCAGGGCTGGGACACGATTTCCTCAGGCATATCGAGCGTACGCGCATGATCGTACATGTGCTGGATATTTCGGGCAGTGAGGGGAGAAATCCCATAGAAGACTATTCCAAGATAAGGCAGGAACTGGCCGAATATAGCGGTACGCTTGCGTCTTTACCCGAGATCATAGCCGCAAATAAAACCGACGTTACAGGCGCCGGGGACTGGATCGCGCTTTTTAAGGAAGAATATCCGGATAAGAGGCTGTATCCTATTTCTGCGGTCACAGGAGAAGGGATCCCGGAACTGAAGTACGCAGTCACAGAGGTTTTAAAAACGTTGCCCAAAGCGGAAACCTTTGTGGAAGAAGGCGTGATTGAGGAATGGGCGATGGAAGAGGACGAGCTTACCATGGAAGTATGCCGGGACGAAGACGGCGTGCTGAACGTAACGGGGACGCTGATCGACGAGATCCTGTCCCGCATCGACCCGAACGATACCGAATCCATGCGGCATTTTCATAAGCTGATGGAAGATTTCGGCGTGATAAAAGAACTGAAAAGATGCGGCGCGCAGGACGGGGATACCGTACGCATGGGCGGCGAAGAATTTGATTTTGTAGAATAACGGAGTAAGCATATTTATGGAACATCAAAAAATTTCAAGCAAACAGCGCGCATCCCTGCGCGCGATGGCGCAGTCTCTGGATCCGATCGTTTATATCGGCAAAGACGGGATAACGGACAACCTGGTCGGGCAGGTCGTGGATGCGCTGGAAGCAAGGGAGCTGATCAAGTGTTCGGTTCAGCAGAATTGCGAGATCGGCGCGCGCGAGGCCTGCGATATGCTCTGCAACCTGACTCAGGCGCAGGGGATAACGGTTTTGGGCAGAAAGTTCGTGCTGTACCGGCAGTCTCCGGATAACCAGAAGATATTTTTCTGAAAAAACAGCGGTATTGGACTTTTTTTCAAAGCTCCTCACAGGGGCTCTTTTTTGCTTCATTCGCTGCCTGCGGTGATATAAAAGTTTACCCGGCTTTTGGTTTTTTAAATAATATTAATAACAAAGGAATTAAAAAGCAGGCCAAAATCAATATAAAGGCAGACAGCATACCATACTGCAACCAGGGATTATAGGAGCCCTGAGGATAGATGATCTGAAAAAGGCACCGCACCGCCCACAATATATTTGTAACGGTAAGCATCACGGTCAGCGTAAAACGCGTTGATGAAAAATATACGAAAAGAATATTGGCAACACCGATCAGTACCAGGCACAGTGAAAAAAATACATTGATGGCGCGTATGGCCAGCACAAGTTCAGGCGCCTGCTGAGAGATGTAGGAATACCAGTCCCATTGTACGGGCACAAAGAAGTGCCAGACGCCGAATGCGACTGTACATATGCTTCCCAAAGAAACAAGGACTTTTACCACGTTTGTCCTCCTTTCACAGAAGTGTGATGGAAAATGCCATATTTGTATATAAACATTATATTATATGGTTTGGCGGTTACCAATATCCGAATAAATCTATATATTCATTTTATACTTTGCAGGTATCCCGCTTTCGCAGGGCACGCCCGCCTGACATTTGCCGCAGGCGCAGCGTGGTGAAAACATTTCTCCCATTTTATCCAGGTATGCCGAGCAAGGCGCGTGCTCTTTTCCGTTTTCCATGGAAATAGCATGTGCGGGGCATCTGCGCATGCATGCGCCGCACAGCGAGCAGTAATCGTAAAGCCCGGCATATGCGCGTCTGTCCGGCTCAAGTTCCAGGTCCGTAATAATACTGCCCAGCCTTCCCGCAACTCCCTTTTTTGTGATCAGCCCCCTGGAAACCCCAAAGGTCCCAAGGCCGCACAGATAAGCGGCATGCCGCTCGGACCAGTTGCTGGTGTATATGGACTGGCCGGGGTAGGGGTCCTCGTGGTTTTTGATTTCTTTCATTCCGGATTTGGACCAGAATCTTGAGTCAAGAGACGGCGCGACGGCCCGGCAGCCCAATCGGATAAGCTCATTTTGAAGATGGCGCAGCAGGTCGTTGATGAACATCTGGCCTTCGATGCGCGCGTACAGCCATTCCGGCGAGGGATAAAAAGCATCCGCACGGTTGCTTTTTTTGATCTCTTCCGTAAAAGGCAGAAAGATGGAAATCACCGTTTGGGCGCCGTCAAGCCAACCGTCCGGTGAGATGAAATGCGCACCCAATGCCTCCGGCTTTTTAAATTCGCCGAAAAGCGGGTCCTTCGCGCTGCCGAATGAGAACAGAGGCTCATCGTACATCCGGATGCCGGACGCGTTCGCAGGCGTTTTGGCTTCTTTTGGAAAGACGTTTTTATCCGAGGTTTTTATAAACCCGGCGGCCTTTTCAATGATTTCCTGTTTCGTCAAAGTGATCGCCTCCTGTTTTTCAAATTATATATGTTCTATTAATTATTTACAACTAAAAAAACCCGCGGATTTTAACCGGCGGGTTTTGCCGCGTTTCGGTTCAAACAACCATCAGAAGTTCGCGCAGTATCTTGCAGGCGACCGCTGTGGAGGCTCCGCTTGCGTCCAGGGGAGGGGACAGTTCGCAGACGTCCAGCCCTACGATGCTGAGCGTGCTCAGTTTGAGCACGACGTCCAGCAGCTCGCGGAAACTCACTCCGCCGGGTTCGGGCGTGCCCGTCCCAGGAAACACGGAAGTATCCAGGATATCGAGGTCCAGAGAAAAATAGACCGGTTTTCCCGAGAGCATGTTAATCGCATCCTCAAATCCATCCAGATCAAAAGGATGCAGGATTGTATGTTTTTTGGCCCATTCAAATTCGGCGCGCTCTCCCGAACGGATGCCAAACTGCCAAATCCGGCCGTCGCCGGCAATGTCCCAAATTCTCCGCATCACCGTAGCGTGGGACAACTCTTCGCCCAGATAATCTTCCCTAAGGTCGGTATGCGCGTCAAAATGGATCACGCGCACGTCCGGATATTTTTCATATACCGCGCGGAACGCTCCAAGAGAGGTCAGATGTTCGCCTCCCACCATGCAGGGGATCTTGCCGCACGAAAGTATTCCGCCCGTGAATTCCTGTATTTGGTCCAGCACTTTTGCGGTATTGCCGAAGGGCAGTTCTAAGTCTCCGGCGTCAAAAACTTTTGCTTCGGCGAGTTCCTTGTCCTGATAGGGGCTGTATGTTTCAAGGCCCCAGGAATCTCCTCGCATTGCGGACATGGCAAAACGCGTTCCCGGCCGGAAGGATGCGGTGCCGTCGAAAGGAGCGCCGAAGAGTATGATTCTGGCATCGCTGTAATCGCAGTCAGAGCCTAAAAAGGTCGGTATGTTTCTGTTCATTTTTCTTTCTCCAATAGATCCAGAACATAGGTAGGGATTGCAAAACAGCCCATGTGCAGGCTTGTGTTATAATACCGTGTCCGGATACCCAGCGTGTTCCAGGCGTCCGCCTGCAAACCGCGCGTCGGGTGCGCCGTTTTCGAGGCAAAGCCAAAAAGCCAGTGGCCGGACGGATAGGTGGGTATATGCGCCTGGTAGACCTTGCACACTGGGAAGAACTCCATTATCGTACGGTGCGCGCGCTTCATGGAAGACGCGTAGGTGGCATAATACGGGCTTTCATGCTGGTTGACCAGAATTCCGCCTTCCCGTAAAGCCTTTTGGCAGTTGCCGAAAAATTCCCTCGTGAACAGGCCTTCACCCGGGCCGAACGGATCTGTGGAATCCACAATAATCAGGTCAAAAGCGTCCGCCTTGCGGCGTATATAACGCAAACCGTCCTCAAAATGCAGATGCACTCTGGGATCATCCAGTTTTCCGGCGACTGACGGAAGATATTCCCGGCAAACGTCAACCACCGTTTTATCAATTTCAACCAGGTTGATATGGCGTATGCCGGGGTAGCGGACAAGCTCGCGGACAGCGCCGCCGTCGCCGCCGCCGATTATGAGAACGTTCCTGATATTCGGGTTTACCGCCATGGGTACATGAACGATCATTTCATGATAAATGAATTCATCTTTTTCCGTCAGCATCATCAGGCCGTCCAGCGTCAGAAAACGCCCGAATTCAAAGGAATCGAACACGTCGATTTTCTGATAATCGCTCTCTACGGTAAACAGGTGCTGTTTCACTTTTATGGAAAAACGCACATTTGGCGTATGTTCCTCTGTAAACCACAGTTCCATGGATTAAGCCTCCAGAACCTTTAAATATTCGATTTTCAGGTCTTCCGTACCTGTTAAAAAGCAGCCTTTCTCTTTGGCATAGGCAATGTAGGACAGGATCTCGCCTGTGATGCGTTCGCCCGGCGCGAGAATGGGGATACCCGGCGGATAAGCCATGACAAATTCCCCGCAGATTCCGTTTTCGGCCTCGCGGAGAGGTACGGAACGCTGGGAGGAGTAGAATGCCGTTTTGGGGGGCTTGACAACCTCCGGGGCAATGTATTCGTGATCAAACATGCCTGCCGGGTCTTTGGCATACAGCCGTTTGATCTCGGACAGGGAAGAGACCAGCCGTTCGATTTCCAGCGCGCGGTCGCCGACAGATATGATAGCGAGGAAATTGCCCAGATCGCCGAACTCGATTTGTATGCCGTAATCATCCCTTAAGATATCGTATACTTCTATGCCTGCAAGTCCGATTTCCAGCGTATGTACGGACAGCTTGGTGGCGTCAAACCCAAAGATAGTATCTCCGTTGCAAAGCTCGTGTGAAAACGCGTAATATCCGCCGATTTTGCCGATTTCTCCCCGTGCATATTCCGCAAGTTCGGCTACGCGCGCAAATATTTTTTTGCCGTTTAAAGCCAGGTTGCGGCGGGAGATGTCAAGAGACGAAAGCAGCAGGTAGGAACCGCTGGTGGTCTGCGTAAGGTTGATCACCTGCCGCACATGGTCGGGGTTCACGGCGGGCCCCAGCAGCAGAAGAGAGCTTTGCGTGAGCGAACCTCCCGTTTTATGCATGCTCACGGAAGCCATGTCGCATCCCGCCTTCATGGCAGGCAGGGGGAGGCCTTCGCCGAAATAAAAATGCGTACCGTGCGCCTCGTCTGCAAGCACTTTGATGCCCGCTTCATGCGCGGCGCGTACGATCTCTTTAAGGTTCGAACAGATTCCATAGTAGGTTGGATTATTTACCAGGACCGCCTTAGCGTCCGGATTTTCGGCTATCGCTTTTTTTACGTCCGCAAGGGACATCCCAAGAGGGATTCCCAGGCGCTTATTAAGCCCTGGGTTGACGTATACGGGAATGGCGCCTGAAAGAATCAGCGCACCGATAACGCTTTTGTGTACGTTGCGCGGCAGGATGATCTTATCGCCCTGTCCGCAGCAGGACATGATCATGGCCTGCACGGCGGATGAAGTGCCGTTTACCATAAAAAAAGCGCCGGCAGCACAAAAAGCCTCTGCTGCCAATTCGGCCGCCTCGCGGATCACGCCCACGGGATGGCACAAATTATCAAGAGGCTTCATGGAATTCACGTCAACGCTCAGGGCTTGCCTGCCCAGAAATTCCGCCAGATCAGGATTGCCGCGGCCCTGCTTGTGGCCGGGCACATCAAACGGGACGATCCGTTTTTGTTTGTATTCCAGTAATGCTTTATAGATCGGCGCGTCGGACTGAGAAAGAGTAGCCATTTCCTCCCCTTTCCGTCAACTGTAAATGTTACTGCCGCTGAATATCTCTATCATTTCTTTGCGCAGGCTGTCGGTGATCATCAGCCTTTGTTTTGGAGGCAGCTCATATACGTCCAGGTTGAAAAGATAGTTCTGCAGCTCGATCTCTTTAATGAGCATCTTGGTGTGGAACATGTTTTCCTGGTACACGTTCACGTCTATCGCATCGTATTTTCTGAGAGTCTCCTTTTTTATATAATCCTGTATGGACATGATTTTCTGATCCATAAACAGTTTCTTGCCGTCCTTGTCCCGTGTGAAACCGCGTACGCGGTAATCTATCGTAATAATATCCGAGTCAAAGCTTCCGATCAGGTAATCCAGCGCCTTTAACGGAGATATCTGTCCGCAGGTGGCCACGTCGATATCCACGCGAAAGGTCGCGATGGAGTTGTCCGGATGGTACTCTGGATAAGTATGCACAGAAACATGGCTTTTATCCAGATGCGCCAATATAGTATCCCGCGACTGCAGCGGATCTTCGGCGGCGCCGGTTTTATCTGCTTTTTTTGCCTTCATCAGTTCCTCGGCAATCAGAATTGTGACGCTTGCACCCTGCGGATCATAATCCTGTTTGGATATGTTGAGGATATGAGCTTCGATGATTCCTGTTACTTCGCAGAGTATTTTGGTCAGACGCTCCGAGTTGTACTGCTCGTCGATATATTCTATATAATCTTTTTGTTCGCGCTCACTTTTAGCATAGCAAACATCGTAGATGTTGAAACTAAGTGTTTTTGTGAGGTTGTTAAAGCCATACAATTCAAGCTTTTTTGCCAACCCTATCTTCACGACCTTTC
>JAEWMJ010000040.1 GCA_023393165.1 Bacillota bacterium
ACCGCCGCCGATGGCGGATGCAGGGAGGCGAACGCTAGCGTCACTCATAAAAGAATTCTGACGCGACGCGTGAACCCATAATGAAGCGGGAAATCGGAATCTCCCTTCCGTCCTCCTGACGAAAAAATAAACAGTAATACCAAAAAAGATTGCTAAAATAAAAAACGGCGGAAAAAGTAATCCAATCATGACGCGCAATGCGCGCCTCTACAATCAATCGCCAATGGCCCTGACACAATTCCCACTGCTATCAGAATCATGAAAAAACTATACAAAACTCCTCAACCGCCTACAGTAAGCATAGCCGAACGCTGTCAGCGCCGGATGAACAGCAAAGTCTTTTCTCCCTCAACCGGATTTGCCGACAGCTCCCTCGTCAGAGGGAGAGAAAGCGAAACTTTCATATTAACCTATTTATTCTCTTCCCAATAACCAATCAACCGATACATCAAGAACATTCGAAAGTGCATTTATCTCAAAATCTGAAACCGGGCGTTTCTGTCCCTCCAGCAATGAAAGCGCGGGAATACTAATATCAACACCTTCGGTTTGAAGCTTTGCCAACAATTCCACTTGCTTCATACCGAGCTTCTTTCGCGCCTCAGTCACTCGAGCGCCAACCATATTCTTATCACCAAGCTCAAGCTTTCGTGTTTTCAATGCTGTATACCATCCTTGAACTTAGTATATTTCAATTACATCTTTTCAAATTTGGTATTACCAAATATAATTAAATTATATTTGGCTACACCAAATTTAAGTAGGCGCATATGAAACAAACTACATGCAGCATTATAGGATATCCGATAAATAAGTTTACTTTCAGATATGACGAGACGCAAGAAAATTGTATCAAACTAAAAATGAAGCTGGCGGTCCATATCGAAGAAATGCGCAACAAGGATGTTACCACACATTTTTTGCAAGCATGGCGCAGATTGAGGGCATCTGGGGAGCGGAGATCGTCCTTGACCTAAAAAGGGCTTATCCCGACGATCAAATACGACTGGTTGCAATCGCCGCCGATAATAAACGGATCAGCCGCTGGCCCCCATATTACCGTGAGCGTTATTTTAATATTTTAGAAAAAGCAAATCAAACAATCATATTGCAGAAACATTACGCCAGAAACCCATTTCACAGCTGCGGCTGCTTTATGGCGGACGTTTCCGCGCATATGATTGCAATATTTAACGGAAAACCCGGCACAACAAGGCACACCGTAAAATATGCGCGAAAAAACAAGCTGGAAATTGTGCTGATAAATCCCAAAGATATTACAAGGACGCCTGTTTGACCCCTAAAATCGGACGACAGCTAAACAATCCGGATATTTCTATGATCTAATTGGAGTTACAAATATTGCAATCTGGCTATGCTACCGGAATTGCGTTTGAATAACCCTGTTCATCCGCTCTTTCTCTTCCTGTGATGCAAAAGACATATTGATGGAATTCAAGATAATTTTTTTCAGTTCATGTGTGTTGAATTGAAAGTGGTGAACAAGTATGCCCAGCTCCCTGCTCAAATCGGTATTGGATACAACGGGATCGTCTGTGCAGACCGCGATCTTCACGCCTTTTTCATAAAACAGTCTGACAGGATATTCCTCCCAGCTGTTTACGCTGTGGGTCTGCAGATTGCTGGTTGGGCACATTTCAATGCCGACCCCTTTTTCGGCAATAAAATCGATCAATTTCGGATCATTTTTAGCTTTTATACCATGGCCTATTCTGGACGCGCCATATTCTATCGCAAGCATAATATTGTTCTGGTCTCCGGTTTCCCCGGCATGTATTGTATAAGGAATGCCGTATTTCCGGGCAAAAAGAAAGATATCCTTATATAAGTACAACGGATAGGCCGCTTCATCCCCTGCCAAATCGATTGCAGCCACGCCTTTTTGCATGAATTCCCTGGCGGTTTCGACAACCTCCAGATTTTGGTCAATCGTATGGTGGCGCATGCATATCAATATGGCGTGCGCAATAGTCCCTGTTTTTTTCTGGCCGTCCGCCAGGCCAAGCAAAACGTTTTCAACCACTTGCCCGCAAGCAAGCCCATTAAGACGCATAATTTGGGGAGCGAACCGCACTTCTATGTAAATCACGCCGTCCCTCGCTGCGTTTTCCACGGCCTCAGCGGCAACCCTTCGCATGGCCTCAGGAGTTTGGATGCATTGAAGGGTTAAATCAAATTTTGTTAAATATTCCGTGAGATCGCGGCAGGAAGTTTCAACCTGTATTTGTTGTTTTATATAAGACAGCGGCTTTTCCTCTCCTTTTTGTTTTAATAAATCAAAAATTGTTTCGGGGGTCACCGCGCCGTCCAAATGGCAGTGCAACTCTATTTTGGGAACCTTTTTTAAATCCTGCATTTATGTCACCTCGCGCCTTATAGAAAAATTTGTTGGTTATAAACATAATCCGATTATCTATTATTTTCGACATTCAATCAGAAAACCTTTTAATGGTAAAAGTGTTTATTCTTGAAATTAACTCAAAAATGTACCGTAAAACTATTCGTAGCATTACAATAAGCAATACAGCGTAATCTTGGCTGAAGCATTCCTTGGGGAGTTTGACCTTGGGCCCCTGCGGGTCGTTTTAAGGAGAAAACGGAGTGACCGCCGCCAGCGGCGGATAAAGGGAACGCAGTTTTCACTGAGCATGAGATGAGCGCAAGTGCTTAGCCCAAAAGCTTGCTTACAAGTTGCGCGAATCCATAGCGAAGTGGGAGGCGGAACCCTGGGGACTAAAAATCGGAATCTTCCCTGGACCCCCTGACGAAAAAAATAAAAAGAATACCAAAAATAAATCATAGGGTGTCTAAGTATGTAACTGTTTTAGAGTATAGGCAAAGCAATTAAACAATTACCAAGAAATAGTATGTATCGTACGTTGGGACTTCACAGTTAGTATAGGCCATCCAAGAACCATACCCTTTGTTTACATCTGCTATTTCTTTCCGATAAGTCCCTTCACTATTCCGGAAATATTGGCAAGGGCCTGTTCATCCAATTTTTTTAAATCAGCAATAAGATCGGTAAGCTGTTTTGGATATGCATTATCCTTATCAAAAAAATCTTTTGGAGTTATATTAAGATATTCGCAAATGAAGAAAAATGCCGTCATAGAGGGATACGCTTTTTGGTTTTCAATCTTGTTTATATAATTTGCACTCTGCCCTATTGATAAGCTCATGTCCCGAGCCGAAACGCCTTTCGCTGTTCTCAAGCTTGCAAGGCGCTCACTAAAAAAATCATCATACATAATCTTTTCACCTGCCTTTGTATCATTATAGGATGCATAAAACCGAATTTCAGGGAATCCGTTTCGCCATTTTTGTTGACGCAGGGAATTATTTGATTTATCATTGCGTTATCCGCATAATTTATGGGTGCAAAAAGGCAAAGTGACATGAGTACATGAGTTCAAAACTTATTGTGCGACAGGACAAGGGCCCATCCCTGCCGAAAACTTGACTATGTTTGGTAATCCCAATTATATTTGGCTGCACCAAATTTAAGGAGGCGCATATGAAACAAACTACATGCTGCATTATAGGACATCCGATAAATAAGTTTACTTTCAGATATAACGAGACGCAAGAAAAATGTATCAAGCTTAAAATGAAGCTGGCGGTCCATATCGAAGAAATGCGCAACAAGGGCGTGATCACATTCCTTGCAAGCATGGCGCAGATTGAGGGCATCTGGGGAGCGGAGATCGTACTTGACCTGAAAAGGGCTTATCCTGACGATCAAATACGTTTAGTTGTAATCATCGCCGATAAGAAACGGCTCAGCCGCTGTCCCCCATATTACTGTGAGCGTTATTTTAATATTTTAGCAAAAGCAAATCAAACAATCATATTGCAGAAACATTACGCCAAAAATCCATTTCACAGCTGCGGCTGCTTTATGGCGGACGTTTCCGCGCATATAATTGCAATATCTAACGGAAAATCCGGCGCAACAAGACACACTCTGAAGTACGTGCGAAAAAACAGGCTGGAAATAGTGCTGATAAATCCCAAAGATATTACAAAGACGCCTGTATGGCCCCTAAAACTGTTTGATAGATAAACAATAATGTTAGTATATACTTGACTTTTAACAAAGTCTGACGATTCTTATGACTTATTTAGCTCAGCAACCACGAGAACCGTCCCTCTGGTTACCTCTGGTTACATCTTACAAAATTGTAAGCTGAAATTCACGTGAGAGTAAGGAGCCAGTGCTATCCTGCCTGATGGAAAGGCAGGATTTTCTATGAGTCTTATGTTATATTCTAAATTTACCAAATACGCAATGCTTCGGGCTACAATTCTTGGACTGATGGGAGTTGTAACACTCTTATTCCCGGAATCTCTTTTAAGCGGTATGATTTATGTAATTGCCGGATATGCCCTTCTTAACGGCGCTTTGAGCGTTGCCAGTTTTGTTGCCGACAAAAACGAAACAAAAACCCCCGTAAATTACTTGAACCTTGCTGGTGCTGCGCTGATGATTATATTGGGGCTTTTCTCAATCGTTTATTACCGTTATCTGGTCAGGACACTTCCTGTTTTTTTTGGTGCGTTGACGATGCTTGAGGGCGCTGTTTATTTTGTTGCTTCTCTTGGCGCAAGAACGAAATTAAAAGCGGTCCTCATTCTTTTTGCGATTTTGATTGCCATAGGCGGCATTATCCTTATCATCTTTACTTTTGGATTTGGAGGATTGCAAACTCTCTCGCGGATTTTTGGCGGTCTTTTGCTGATTTCCTGCGTATATGAGCTTATAGCTTACCAGGCGTATCGAAAGATTGCCAAAAATTGATTTAGAGGTACGATTATAAATCTTTAGAGGTAAACTCCTATGCAAATGCATACATCAAACGCCTATTTCGCCCATTCCCTGATCTCCTTAGCCATCTCCACCCTTATTACCTTTTCTTCTTCATCCGCCTTATTATTCAATAACCCAAGATGCCGCATCAAAAGCTCTATCGCCTTCAGCTTATCGTACAATTTGACTTCAACGCCACATACCCGCTGCCTGACGCCGGCCAGAGCGGCGATCTTTTCACTGTCTATTTCGTCCGTGGGTTTTATTCTGACCATACTCACCTCGGTCGGGTTGCCCTCGCTGTCCCTGCCCTTCCGGGTAGTCACCTGCACGAAATCCGCCGCGTTTGCCTTTGCTATGATCATGAGCTCATTTATGATATCTTCCGCGGCAATATTAAGACGCTTTTCACGCTCGCGCATCAGCTTTTTGATTTCCGCCTTTATAAGCGGCCTGGCCATCAGTTTGCACGCGCAGATCCTTGCGTTTTGGGGTCTGTACCCCGCGCGGACCGCCGCCTTCGACGCGTTAAGATCTATGAGGTATTCCCTGCAGAACACCTTTTGCCTGTCCGTCAGCTTTTCCATGTCCACCGCCTCCCGTTTATCCGTTTGGTTATACGGTAACACGAAAGGAGTGCCGGTTATCATCATTATTTTATATATCAAACTGGTAATATATCTCCGCCCTGCCGTCCGTTATTACGATCCTCTCCACGCACTGCCGCACAATGTACTGTTTTTCGTGCATGGACATATACTGCCATGCGTCCCGCACATTTTTGAGAAGGATCTTCTTCTGCGCGTGCATGCTGCTGACCGCGCGCCTTTCTTTCTCGTCCGCGATGAGTTTTTTGATTTTTTCGATCTCCGTATTGTTTTCCCGTATGGTTTCAAGCAACAGATCGTCGCTGCTCTGGGCGTACAGGTTATAGAGGCGTTTGAGTTTGGCAGCCGTCTTTTCGTACTCCGCGTTCAGGAGATCGAGAACGCTGGCGCTTTTTTCCATGCTGCTTTTTTCTTCTTCCAGTTGAAACGAAATCCTAAAAAGGTCCTCGGTAAGCGCTTCTTCCACTTCCCAGGCCCATACGCGTTCGTTATCGCAGTCCGGGTCACGCACAAGATAAGGCTTATTTTTCTGCTGGGAATAACAGCATAGTTTGCACCCGTTTTTTCCCCACTTCTGATACCGCATCTTAGCGCCGCATTTTCCGCAGTACACAAGCCCGGTCAAAAGATAATTGGAAGCGGCGGGCCGTTTCCGCGAACGCTCGGCCATCATATCCATGGCTTTCTGGTACGTCTCCAGGCTCACGACCGCCTGGTGCTGCCCTTCAAATTCCTCGCTGTTGTACTGGATAAAACCCGCGTTTGATTTCCGCTTCAATATCTGCTCTGCCAGCCTGTCGTATTTGAGGCCCAGCGCCTGCGCGATCCTTGCGGGCGAATACCCTTTCAGATACAGGTCGTATATCTTTTTTACGCGTTCGGCGTCCCCGTTGGGCACCAGCACGCCTTTTTCCCTGTCGTAATCGTACCCGAAGGGAACCCTTCCACCGCCCATCCAAAGCCCGCTTTTAACCCGTTCTCTCATGCCCATGCGCGTGCGTTCCCGGATGGTCTCGCGCTCGAGCTGCGCGAACACCGAAAGTATGCCGACCATGGCCTTTCCAAAGGATGTGGACGTATCGAAGCTTTCCTGTACGGATATAAAATCTACGCCGTTGGGCAGAAAAACGTCTTCAATCAGATACAAAGTGTCCTTCTGGCTCCTGGACAACCGGTCCAGCTTGTATACGACCACGATATTCACCTTGCGGTTTTCTATATCCTGTATCAGGTCTTTCATCTGCGGACGCTCGATGTTGCTTCCGGAAAAACCGCCGTCAATATAAAACTGATACTCCTGGATCTGCTTGGACTTGCAGAAAGCGCCCAGCATCTCTTTTTGCGCTTCTATGGAATATCCTTCTTCACGCTGCGCGTCCGTGGATACGCGGATATACAGCGCCGCCTTTTTCGTCTGCAAACTGCTCACCAGCCCTTTAGTTGATTCTCTTCTCTACAGTTTTTATGATATTCCTTATTCTTTCGTTGTCGATGGTAATTTTAGCAAGCTCGTCCGCTGTGATTTCCCTGTTGTTTAAAAAACGCGTGATCTTCATATCGGCCTCCTTTTTGTTATTTCAAATATACCCAAAAAAGGTCCCGCCTATAACGAAAAGGCGCGCGCAATCTTTTTTGCTTTATGGCTTTATTTCCTTGCTGTTTTCATGTACTATATATAGGTGGTTGAATTTGTTATTTTAATTTTTTAATTGGAGCATAGATTATGATTATTATTCTTAAAAAGAACGCGGAAAAAAGAGAGATTGACAAACTGATACACGATTTTGAGGAAAGGAACATAAAGATCCATTTCAGCCAAGGCGAAAATACGACGATAATGGGCCTTGTGGGCGATACCACTTCTCTTGACATCAACTCCATCAAAGCGATCGACATCGTGGAAGACGTGCGGCGCGTGCAGGAGCCTTATAAAAAGGCAAACCGTAAATTTCACCAGCAGGACAGCGTGATAGACGTTGGAGGCGGCGTTCTGGTAGGCGGCAACCACTTCTGCGTGATCGCCGGTCCCTGCTCTGTGGAAAGCATGGAACAAATGGACGTTATCACGGACTCGATCAAAAAAAGCGGCGCGCAGTGCCTGCGCGGCGGCGCATATAAACCCAGAACGTCACCTTACGCATTCCAGGGGTTAATGGAACAGGGCCTTGAATATTTAAGCGCCTGCAAAAAAAAGTACGGCATGCCCATAGTAACGGAGATCATGGGCATATCCGATATCCCCTATTTTGAAGACGTCGACGTGATCCAGGTAGGCGCGCGCAATATGCAGAATTTCAGGCTGTTAAAGGAACTCGGACGGCTCAATAAACCCATCCTTTTGAAAAGGGGCCTTGCCAACACCATTGAAGAATTCCTGATGAGCGCGGAATATATTATGGCGGGCGGAAACGACAAGGTGATCCTCTGCGAGCGGGGCATCCGCACATTTGAAACAATGACCAGAAACACCCTTGATATCAGCGCGGTGCCTGTAATCAAAAAGCAATCCCATCTTCCGGTTATTGTGGACCCCAGCCACGCTTCGGGCATGGCCTGGCTTGTGGAACCCCTGGCGAAAGCCGCGGTTGCGGCCGGCGCGCACGGGCTGATGATAGAAGTGCATAACGATCCGCCCCGGGCGCTTTCGGACGGCGCGCAGTCCCTGACCCCGGAATGCTTTGATTCGCTGATGAAAAACATCGGAAAATACGTGGAGTTTGAAGAAAAAGTTTTCGGCTGAACCAAATTACAGATAAACAATATATAAAAGTTACATATTGGCTACCCAATATGTAACTTTTTATTAAATTTGCAGCATAATACTTGATTAATTATTAAAAAATTGTTACAATTCTTACGTTGCATTTAAAGATCACCGCAACGCACCCCAATAAAACGGAGGATGTAATGAGTAAAAAAATGCTCGGCTTTCTGGCCGCGGGTATCGCTTTTTTTATGACCATACCTTCAGCCGCTTACGCGGCAACAAATGATGATATATTATCACGGGGCGACAACAACCAAAACGTTGTGGAACTGCAGCAGGCACTGAAACAAAAAGGATTTTTTGATTCGGAAATTACCGGTTATTTCGGCGACGAGACTTTTGACGCCGTTCTGGAATATCAAAAAGAAAACGGCCTCACTCCGGACGGAAAGGTTGGGCCGAAAACCGGCGAATCCATATTCGGGAACGATTACACGGCCCTGATCGCATCTCTTGCCGATACCGGGAACGGATCGGCCGCAGCGTTACTGCCCGGCGACTCGGGAGATAACGTTACCCTTCTTCAGGAACGCCTGATGGCGCTTGAATATTACGATTATGATATAATAACCGGATATTACGGACCCGTTACGGAAGAATCGGTTAAAAAGTTCCAAAGCAACGCCGGACTTCAGGTAAACGGTATTGCGGATGTTGATACGCTTGCCGAGCTTTTTTCTAATTCCGCGGTTCCATATACCATGTCCCTGGGAGACTACGGCAGCGATGTGCAGAAACTGCAGGACCGCCTGCACGATCTTGGTTATTTTTCCGGCGGCTCAACCGGTTATTACGGCAGCCTGACCGCTTCGGCCGTGGAGGAATTCCAGAAGCAGAACAATCTTGCCGTTGACGGAAAAGCAGGCAGCAAAACAAGAAACGCGCTTTATTCGGAAAACGCGGTCACGTATCCGGGCGGCGAACCAGCCCCTTCCGTTGAGGCTTCAGCCATCCAGTCAAAAACGGAAACCATTGATAAAGCGCTGGAACTGGCATACTCACTCCTTGGCAAGGACTACAGCTACGGCGCCTGCGGACCAAATTCCTTTGATTGCTCGGGATTTATTTACTATATCTTAAACAACTCGGGGTTTGCGATCAATAAAATGAGCCCATCGGCCCTCAGCAACGTGAAAGACTGGCAAAAAATAACCGATATTGAAAGCCTTCAGATCGGCGATCTTGTTTTCTTTAAATCAGACTCCGGCAGCAATATCAACCATATGGGCATCTATGTCGGCGGCGGAAGTTTTATCCACGCGTCCCAATCCATGGGCGGCGTTGCGCGCAGCACAATGACAAACGGATATTACAACAGCAATTTTATGTTTGCAAAACGAATCGTATAAAAATTTTGCCTTTTATTTGGATTTTGGATATTGCAATTCACAGAAATATTTGATAAAATACTTGAGCAATGGGGTATTAGCTAAGTTGGTATAGCGCTGCGTTCGCAATGCAGAGGCCAGCGGTTCGAATCCGCTATGCTCCACCAAGTCAAAAAGCCACTAAACATCCATGTTTAGTGGCTTTTTTCATAATTTCTTTCTCTATAAATACCCCTAAAAATACCCCTTTTAAAAAATCTTCTCTATAAAAGGTATACATCTTAGTATTGCATGTTTGATGATACTTGAAACCGTCCATGTACCCCAACTCGAATTAGATTATTCATAAGAGGGATTTGAACCCTTAGAGATAACTCACCTTTTAAATAAATATGTATGTATCTCAATTTTATTCTCTTCTGGGGCTGGCAGGATCGCATACCGGCGGTTTCACTTTTGATACCCTGGATAACTCGGTAATATAATAACATAATTGCCGGTACATACTATCCAGATAGAGCAAGGTAATATTACCTAAAACCTTTTTTTGCTCCATCAGATTGATCAAGTCTACCAGGAATTCCGTGTATTCAATCATTTTATATGCGATGTCATCGTTTAAACTAGTTAACGCCGGAAAATCATCTAATCCGCTGCGACGCAGGCCGTTCATTACGGACGCTTTGAAGTATAAATCCAAAAATTCATTTGCCAATTCTCCTGCTCTTTTTTTGTTGGTATTAAATACGGTAGTATCCAGCCCGTCCTGAACGGTTAATGCATTCACATATACGTTGGTTAGCCATATAATGCTGACCTCTGCTGCATTTATAACAGCCGCACTATTTTGTATGTATTGACCAAGGAGATCCAGATATAACTCTGTATCGTTTACCATGTGATTTAAGAATGAAGGCCGTAAGCTTAATATGATTTTCTCGGATATTTGCCTCTTAATCAAATGCAATATGTATTTGCGGTAATCCTGTATTGTCCAAAAAACATCAAGATTTAGTTGTATTAAATGCTCACTTGTTAAAACCTGCCTTGATCGGCTTAACAGAACGTCAAGTTGTGTTATAAATCTTTGCGCTGCTTCAGCTTCATCTGCTTCGACAGGTGATAAAGAGTTGAATATAAACCTTGCGAAATCGCCCATTATTTGAATCCAAAACTGATTATCGGCCACATTCTTATTGATAATGTCAGTCATTTTGAATCCTCCAATAAACATTTTAATTAATCTTATTCTAATTTTTATAAAATAGACGGTTTCATCATTTTTTATAAGCTTATACCATGCAATAATGGTAAAAAAAAGAGAGCGTATGCTCTTTTGAGATATTTGCCAGCTACTATTACATAACATGTTCAAAAATTCCCGTCAATAATCATCGGTACAATCCCGCTCTATATTTTACGGAATTCCATTCAGTATCCTATTAAGTGCATCTATATCCACCGGTTTTGATAAATGTCTGTTAAAACCGGAATTCAAAGCAATCTCAGTATCCTTAGGTCCTGCATATCCTGTTAAACGACCATGTAAATTTTAGCAAGCGAATGATCGTTTCTTATACTCCTGGCTACCTCATAACCGTTCATACCGGGTAAACCGATACCGCAGAAAATGACCTCCGGTAAAAACTCCCTTACTCTTGCAATGCCGTCGATTCCATTTCATGCCGAAATGGCTTTATGCCCAGATTGTTTAAGCAAAGAACAAAGAATATCGGCAAGATCGTTGTTGTCTTCAATAAATAAAATTCTAAATGAGCGGGATGGTTCTTCCCTCGCACATCTCTCTGCTTCTAAAAATAGAGAATCAGTAGAAATATCAGTTTCCAATCGCACTCCTTTTCTATCAAACTGCGATTTAAAATCATCAGCCACTGTGGCAACCAATTTATTCAGTTCTATGCGCTCTTTCTTCAGATTGATTTTATTCATGGTTATGCGGGTGAGATCCAGCAAATCATCCACCAGGCGGCACAGTTGCGTCGACTGCCTTTTCATAATCTCTTTTGCACTTATTACCTTTTCTGCATCGTCGGTTAGTTCAAGCAGCGAAATACCCGCCGTAATAACAGCCAGCGGATTTCTGATTTCATGGGAAAGCGTGCTAATAAATTCATTTTTACTCCTGTCTGCTTTTTTCAGTTCTTCCACCAGAGTAAGAGCGCGCTGCTCGCTTTGCTGTAGAGCCTCTTTTGCATGCTTTCTAAGAACTACTTCCATTACTGTTGGGGTCAGCGCTTCAAGCATCTCCTTATCTTCATCCGTGTAGCCGCCCTCGCCTTTGACAGCTCGCACACCCAGAGTTCCGTCACTGCCGGTGCCGGAGAACACGATGCAGGCTGCCCTCTCATGCTGGTCCTGGGCAAGAGATCGAAAAAAGAAATCAATCGGCAGGCGCTGGCCGCGCGGCGCAGAGGGTTCAAGCAGTTGAAGAATACCATTAGAAAACGCCATCTCGCTGTTGGATGATATGATATAAACACAATTGGGCTTTACCGTCATACCGTCCTCAACTTCAAAGACCGGCATGTGGGTACACTTCCGAATGAGTTCGGCTAATATGCTCTTGTGGTCCGGCGCTAAATGCTGCACCAAAACAAAAGCCATATTGGGGTCTATATCGGAAGGCATACTGGAGAAAAAAGTTTCGAAGTCCGCGAGTCCCCCGGCAGACGCGCCTATGCCGACGATAGGGAACCTTTCTTTTTTCATCCCAACATCCTCCTGTGAGACATTGACTGCCCAATTAAGAGACTGCGCCCCTATATCCGAAGCATCACTTGTTATTTTTGATGCATTCATTTTATATTTTTTTCTTGTTGTCATTCATAACCTCTAGCAAATAATCACTTTATATTAGACACAAATATTTTCCTGAACGATACCTTGACATATCTTATTTAAAAGCAATTGAGAAAACGTTTTTTTTAAACTGTAAAGTGCAAAAAAGAATTGAAATTCAAAATTATAAAAAATTAAATCTTTTTTTACGCGGTCTACAACTCACTCGAGTACACTAGTGATTGACAGATTCCTTTTGCGTGGAATCTTAAGGTATGGACACTTCTTATGAGACCTGTTATCATTTTTCTCCTGAATTTTCAACAAAATATAACAACAAAATGGCCCAGCAGTTTTTCCCGTGCCTATATGCGTGCAACCAAGCAATCTTTCTTCACCAGCATAGGCAGGATCACTATAAGGGATAGATGCGGTATATTCTCAGAAGGTCTGATAACCAGTACGATGTGTATAATATTAATGTTTTTTTACGGGGCCACCATATTCCATCAATCGCTTTAATAATTCGTTTCACCCGCCAGAAATCTTTAAAAATTGAAAAGGAGCTTCGCTTCATACCGCTCCAATTGCTTTGCAAGCACTTCTCAGCATTCGCTGGGATAAATTCTATTTGCAATATGGCAGGACTTAATTTCCCGATAATTCAAAAAAATAACAGATATAGCGTCGATCTCTTGCGAAATGTGGAAGCTATCATTACTTTGATTCTTTTTAAATCCTTTATTAACCCACTGAACCAGGCCTTTAATATCTACATCCTCTATTGAGGGCTCGCCACAGTCGCATTTACATTTACAAAATATCACGAGTTCTTCTTCCCCTAACGGACTGGTCCCTGTTCCACTCTGCAGCAAAACTCTGATAAAGTTTTGCCCTTTGTTTCTTTCACTCCTTTGAATCACTTTATTACCTCTTATTTATTATTATACTACAATATATTTTTAATAGCTACCCGCAAAAACCAAAGGGCTATTCCGATTCATGTAAAACATATCTGCGAAATCCGGAGTGAATTGAACAAAAATATTTTGGCTACATAAAATATAAGAAAGAAATCCTTATATATCATTGAAGGAGAATGAATATGAATTCTTATTATAAAAACATATTTCCAAACAACCGGGATTACAATATGACGCAGTCCACCATGGCACTGCGAAATCAGCCTCCAGCACTGACGCAGCCGCCGAAACAAACTCAGCCACAGGCGTCGGCGCAGCAACAGACTCAGATGCAAAGATCTTCTCAGGAAGCGCTGTCCGCTTTGATGGAACAATATACTTATCCTCAAAATCTGCAAAACGCCTTGCAGTTGATACTGGACGCTCTGAATAAGGAGGCGGAAGATGCACAGTTTTATCAATATTTAGTTAATCAAGCGCCTACACAGGAAGATAAAAATGTTATTATCAATATACAAAAGGATGAGTTGAACCATTATTATCTCATCGGCCAGATTTATACAAAAATTATCGGAACTCATCCTCCCGTGCCTCATCCATTTGCCGGTAATGTACCAGTGATCAGAAATTATTGCCAGGGCCTATATGAAGCATTCTTGGGGGAAATTGAAGACGGCTCAAAATATCGAAAGATATTATTCGCTATGCAGGATAGAACAGATATCAATATAATTACAGACATAGTTGCTGATGAGATCGAACATGCAAGCTTGTATAGTTTTTTATATTCAAAAAATAATTGCGGAAATGTAAGCAGGGTACAATTTTAAAAAACTTTAACAATCAAAAAACTGTCCGAATAATATCAAACAGTTTTGAATGTGAAGCGAAATCCCCCCGCTAAGCGTAATGTCATTTAGTTAAGACAATTTAAAAATTAAGAATCACAAACAGGAGTATATGAAAATATGCCCCTGTTTTTTTATTTAAAAATATATATAAAAACACTTGACATTTCTCTGATAATATGT